>CAWEBF010000008.1:0-201732 GCA_963807235.1 uncultured Acidobacteriota bacterium | reverse complement strand
GCCGCCGCCAACAGGCCGTTCTTGGCGGCTGGCACCAGCACCTTGTACACCAGCTGCCAGCGGCTGGCGCCGAGCGCAAGGGCGGCCTCGCGGTAGGTGTCCGGCACCGCGCGGAGGGCGTCCTCCCCCACCGACATGATGATCGGGACGCTCATGAGGGCCAGGATCACGCCGCCGTTCAGGATGTTGATCCCGATCGGCGCCCCGGTGGCCCAGATGAGCAGCGGGTTCAACACCATGTAGCCGATGAACCCCCACACGACCGACGGAATCGCGGCCAGGAGCTCGATGACGATCTTCAAGGACTCTCGCAGGCGGGGCGCGCAGAACTCCGAGACGAATACCGCCGCTCCGAGACCGGCGGGCACCGCCGATACCGCCGCCAGCAGCGTCACCGAGGCCGTCCCGGCGATGAGCGCCAGCGCACCGTATTGGGCCCGGACGCGGGAATCAGGCCGCCAGTTGATGCTGGTGAAGAACTCCCAGAGGTCGAGTTTCCCGAAAAGAAACGGCGCACCTTCACGAAAGACGAAGAAGAAGATGGCGAAGACGAAAAAAATGGCGCTCCAGCCGCACAGCCGGATCATCCCCTCGATGAGCGGCTCGGTGATGGACCCGAACCGCGTCGTGAGCGTGCCCCGCATCGCCATCGGTTCCCCCGTGCCCTACTTCTTGGGAGCCGGCACGTAGCCGATGTCATAGAGGATCTTCTGCCCGGCGTCGCTGAGCGTCCAATCGATGAATTCCTTCACCGGCGCCGTCGGCGTGCCGTGGGAGTAGAAGTACAGCGGCCGGGAGATCGGGTAGGTGCCGTCGAGGGCCGTCTCGAGCGTCGGCGTAAAGGCCTTCTCGCCTTTCTTCTTCGCGACTGCTACCGCACGAGCGCCGGGGGCGCCGTAGGCCATGCCGCTGTAGCCGATTGCGCACGGCGTTCGAGAGATCAGCGCCACCACGTCCTTCGATCCGCTCTGGTCCACCGATCCCAGCTTGAACTCCCGGGTGCGGCCCAGCACCGCCTCGCGAAAGTAGGCATAGGTACCGGAGTTGTTCTGCCGGCCGATACGCAGGATCTCGTCAGAGGAGCACGCGGCGTTCTTGATCCCCAGCTGCGACCACTTGGTCAGCTTGCCTTCGTCCCCGTAGATCTCGGCCAGCTCGTCGAGGGCAATCTCCTTCAACGGGTTGCTGTCGTGGATGTAGACGGCCAAGGCATCGAGGCCGACCACGAACTCCTGGGGCGGGCTGCCCGCCTCCTTGGTGGCCCGCTCGATCTCGGCCGGCTCCATCTTGCGGCTGGAGGCGGCGACGTCCAGGATGCCGTCGATCAGCCCGGCGATGCCCACGCCCGACCCGCCACCGGCAATCTGCACCGAAACATCCGGCTTCACTTTCCTGTAGTTCTCAGCCCATGCCTGGTCGAGGTTCACCATCGTGTCGGATCCCGTGAGCCGGATGACCACGCCACCCGCGGGCGCGGATCCCGCCGTGCCCGACTCACCTGCCGGGGCGCCACCGCCCCCGCAGGCCGCAGCTCAGCCACGACGATAAGCGACAGCACGGCTCGTACCCAGTGACATTCGGGAGATCCTCCTGGTTACTTTTGATCGGGCCTGATGACGATGCTGTGACGAAGCGCGCGCGGTCGGTCGACACACGGGCTCATCACGGCCACAGATGCTCGTACGCTACCAGATCGCCGGCCTCGCCATGTTTCGTGTGTGTTACAAGCCGTCGGTCTCGTCGACGAGCGCCTGTGAGGCATCGAACGACTACCAGCCAACGCGCAGGCCCGTCGTCCAGGCGATGCCCGAGTATGCGCCGCCGTCGTTGGCGCGGTCGTTCATATCGGCCCACTGCAGGCCCGTCTGCATCTTCAGCTTGTGACCGTAGAAATAGTAGTTCGCGCCGAGATATAGCTCGTTGTATTCGTCCCCACGGCCAGAGACGACTCGACTTTCGTAGGTGCCGAACCGGATGCCGTTCGGTTCCGCACTGTCGACGTAAGTGTAGCGCCCGACCGCCTGGAGCTTCTCAGTCACGTTGAAGAACGGCATGGCCATGAGCGCCCACAGGTTGCTCTGTCCCAGGTATCCGGTGGCGTCCGACAGGTCGGTTCGCAGGCCCCATCGGTCGCCTCGAGCTTGAAATGGACGGAAATGATGTGTTCGAGCTGCCGCGTGAACGTGTTGTCCGCGGTCAGGATGCTGGTAGAGGTAATTGCCGGTGAGCACGGCCTCTTTTGCGCCGAGCGCTTCGCGAAGTCGTAGCCGACGAGGGCCAGCGTGAAGTAGTCGCCGCTGAACTCGCCGAACTCTCGGTTCATGGCTCCGGACGTATAGACGCCGCCCCGATACACCCATGGCGCGATGCGGCCGGAGACGCTGACCCCGGGCATGTACTCCTGGGGAAACCAGATGTTGTTGGCGATGTTGCTCCGGTCGATGGTGAGGAGCTCCTTCGATGATGTCGCACCATCGTTGGTGAACGGCACGCCTTGCTTTCCGAACGTCATCACGAGCGCGGCTGCTCTTGTTCCACTGCAGGTACGCGTCCGTCAAGCGCATGTAGAACGGATTCCGCTCCTGCGGGTTTGCTTCGACTTCTGCGTGAAGCGTGAATGTGCGGAATAACGTGACACGCGGACCAAATCGCATCCGACGGACATTCCATTCGTCCAGGTCGCCCTGGTCTGCGTCGATGGCTGCGAACTCGTGCTGAAAGCGACCACTGAACAACACCTGCTGAACGACTGGATTGCCATCGTTCTTGTACAGTTGCGTGAAGTTCGCCCAGATCTTGTCGTACGTCGATGGCTCGGGTGTCCGACCGCTGGCCGCCTGCGCCGAGACTGGCACTGCGTCGAGGGAGGGAGCCGGCGTTCCATCGTCGGCGTGACCGGTTGAGAGGTCGACCGACGCGACGGAGGCCGTCGGCGCGTGCACCTGCGCGGCGGCGGGTGCGACCGCGCTCAACCACGCCGCCACGCCCCACCCGATGAATCGCCACCACCACCCGGCCGTTCCGTCGCTCACGCTGCCGCCCTTCTCGGCCGCGCATCGCGCTTGCGAAGCGCGCCGTGTGACTACGCTACAGACCGTAGAGTTTCGGCTCGAGATCGCAGGTGTTACGTTTGTATTTCGTCGCGGGATTCGGCTAGACCAGCTTGTAGCCGAACTGCTTCACCGTGACCAGGGACTGCACAAGAGGAGGGATTTTTTCGCGCAGCCGCCGGATGTGAACATCCACCGTTCGGGCGCCGCCCGCGTAGGAATAGCCCCACACGTCGGCCAGCAGCAGGTCGCGCGACAGGACGCGGCCGCGGTGTTGCAGCAGATATCGCAGGAGCAGGAACTCCTTCGCCGTGAGCTTCACCTCGCCCCCGTCGACCGACACCACGTGTGTCGCCAGCTCCATGGTGATGGGGCCGTAGCGCAGCTCCTGGGTGTCGGATTCGGTGCGCTGCATCCGCCGGAACAACGCACGGATCCGGGCCATCAGCTCGTTCGGGCTGAACGGCTTCGACACGTAGTCGTCGGCGCCGAGTTCCAGGCCGGAGATGCGATCGCCTTCGTCGGCCTTGGCCGTCACCATGATGATCGGGATGGCGGCCGTCTTGGGGTCCGCGCGGAGCGTGCGGCACACGTCGAGACCGGAAAGGCCGGGCAGCATGAGGTCGAGGATCAGCAGGTCGATCGAGTGCTCCCTGGCGTGCGACAGGGCGTCGGTGCCAGAGGTCACGAGCCGGGCGCTCCAGCCGTTGCGCTGGACGTAACGCGCGATCAGCTCCCCGATATCGCGATCGTCTTCAGCGATTAGAACCTGCACGACCCCCCATTCCCGCCGTTCCACGAACCGGCTGCACGCGCGATGCCTCGACCAGCACGTCCACGTCGTCCACCTGGTCGATTCGCCAGCAGTGTTCGATCAGCGCATCGACGACGTCTGCGGGCAGGTTGACGGCGGCCTGATCGCGAAATTTGTCCTCGAGCTGCGCGTCGCTCAGCGGGCGCCGCAAGTTGCCCAACGACTCCGCGACGAACGCCTCGACGCGCCGACCGTCGCTCGTCTCCACGACCACGTGCGCCTGGTCCTCGGTAATCGCGGCGTCGCCTGTGGCGCGCGCCAGCTCTCGCACGCGCTTGACGGCGGGATCGTTCACGGCCGCGTCCGTGTACTCCTGAATGCCGGCCTTTCCCCGCACGAGCCCGACCGCCGCGCCATGGTAGACAGAAAACTTCCCCTGCAGACCCTTGGTGATGCCGGTCTGGTTGCAGAGGTCCAGGACCAGGGGGGCCACGCGCAGCTGCACCGAGGCGATATCGGCGGCGGGAATGCGATGCGCGTCGTGCAACTGAATGCACGCGTCGATGGTCGGATGGTTGACGATGCCACACGGGAACGGCTTGTAGGTGTTGGCTCGCAGGTCGAAGTCCACGCCGAGGCCGGCTGTGATCTTCGAAAGGTCGAACGCGGACGCGGTCACGGCCGCGAACCCGCGGGCCCCTTCGATGCCGCGCTCGCCGGCCGTGAAGCCTGCCTGTGCCAGGAGCGCCGCCGCATAGCCGTTCTGCGCCGATCGGCCGGGGTGGAACGCCTTGGCCATGGAGCCGAACATCTCGCGCAGCCCGGCCGCCTGGGTAGCGGCGAGGCCGAGCGCCCAGACCATCTGTTGCTCGTCGAGGTTGAGCAGCTTGCCAATGGCGGCCGCCGCGCCGAATACACCGGACGTGCCCGTAATGTGCCAGCCGGCGTCATAGTGCGCGGGGTACACGGCGTTGGCCACGCGCGACTCAGCTTCGAAGCCCAGCACGAATGCTTCGACGAACCGCCGTCCGCTGACCGGGTTCGCGCTGGCGTATGCGAAGAGCGCGGACGCCACCGGTGAGCTGGGGTGCGAGTAGTTCTTGGGCGTCGTGTCGTCGTAGTCGTAGACGTGCGAGCTGATCCCGTTCATGAGGGAGGCATGGAGGGGATCGAGCTTCTCGTCGCGGCCCAGTACCGCGGCTGTCGGGGGGCCCGAGAAAGGCGCCAGCGCGCGCAGGGCGATGTCCACCGCCTCGTCGCGCGCGCCGCCCAGGGCGCAACCCACGTAATTCACCAGCGCGCGACGCGCCTCGTGCTGTACGTCGTTGGGGATTTCCTCCCAACGACCTGTCACGACGTAAGAGGCGAGTGCGCGCGTGGCGGACATGGCTGGTAGTTCGTGGTTCGTAGTTCGTAGTTCGTGGTTGCGTTAAGAGCTTGGTTCCAGTTTCCACACCTGGCCGGGGTTTTCGTCGGTGAGGAGATAGATCAGGCCGTCGGGGCCCTGCCGGATGTCGCGGATGCGCTGACGCAGTTCGATCAGCAGGCTCTCGCGGCGCATCTCCTCGCCCTTGTCGTTGAACACGATGCGCTGCATGTGACCGGTGTTGGGGATTTCGCCCACACGCATGGCTCCCACGAATGCGTTGCCTTTCCATGACGGAAACTTGTCGCCTGTGTAAATCAGGAGGCCCGAGGCGGCAATCGACGGCATCCAATAGACGAGCGGCGCCTCCATGCCTTCCTGGGCGAACTTGCCCTGCCACGGTCCTTCATAGGACCGTCCCATGCTCACCGTGGGCCAGCCGTAGTTCTTGCCGGCGTGGACGATGTTGATCTCGTCGCCGCCGTTGGGCCCGTTCTCGGTGTTCCAGAGCGCGCCGGTCACCGGGTGCACGATGAGGCCGAGCGAGTTCCGGTGTCCGTAGGAGTAGATCTCGGGTTTGAAGCCGGCCTTGCCGACGAACGGATTGTCGGGCGGCACTGACCCGTCGTCACGCAGGCGCAGAACCTTGCCCTTGTGAATGGTCGTGTCCTGCCCTTCCGTCACGACCTGACCAGAGGAGCCGGTGGACATGTACAGCATGCCGTCGCGGCCGAATACGATGCGCGAGGCCGAACCGCCGGCACCGTTCCACCAGGGCTCGGCGACGAAGATCTCCTTCACCTCGGTCAGCCCCTTGCCGTCGTACCTCGCGCGGGCCAATGCCGTGGCCAGCATGCCGTCTTCCCGAGGCTTGTTGAACGTGAGGTAGATGACCTTGTTCTCGGCGAAGCGGGGGTGGAGCGCGACGTCCATCAGGCCGCTCAGGCGCTGTGCCTTCACAGCCGGGAGGCCGGTGATTGGCGTGGGATCCAGCACGCCGTCGCGAATCACTCGCAAGCGGCCCGGACGCTCGGTCACCAGCATCGAGCCGTCGGGAAGGAACGCCAGGCTCCAGGGGTTGACCAGGCCCTTGGCCACCACCGACACGCGGACCTTGTGCTGCTCGGCCGTGTCGACGATCCAGGGTCCGTCACCGATGGGTTGGCGCGGCACGCCGATAGGCTGCCCGCGCTGCGCCTCGAGCATCGGCCCCGACCCCACGGCAGCATCAACACGGCTGCCATGACCATCGCTGCCCGACCGAGCGACCCGAATCGTGTTGCTCCCATTCTCGCTTCCCTTCTAGCCTTTGGCTCTGGGCTCTAGGCTCTGGGCTCTAGGCGCTCGCCTCACTTCGCGTCGATCTTCTCGAACACTTCCTTGGCGGTGCGAAACGAGTCCACTCCTGCGGGTACGCCTGCGTAGATGGCGACCTGCATGAAGATCTCGCGGATCTCTTCGCGGGTCACGCCGTTCTTCAGCGCACCGCCGATGTGGAGACGCAGCTCGTGCGGGCGGTTCAGGCAGCTGATCATGGCAAGGTTCAGCATGCTGCGCGTCTTGTGGTCGAGGCCTTCACGCCCCCAGACGGCGCCCCAGCAGTACTCCGTGACCAGCTCCTGCATCGGCATGTTGAAGTCGTCGGCCGCCTTGAACGCCGCGTCCACGAACTCCTTGCCGAGTACCTTGCTTCGAATCGCGCGGCCCTTCTCGAACGTTGCTTTATCCATGTTCTTCCTTCGCCTTTAGCCTTTAGCCTTTAGCCTTTGATTTCCACTCCTGCCCACTCTTCCACGACTTTCGCGATGCAAGTGAAGTCGGAGTCGGGGCCGAACTTCGCCTGCGTGATCGCCAGCATCTGCCGCACGGCGGCCCCAGCCACCATCGGCACGCCCAGCGCCTCGGCCTCGTCCAGACACAGGCGCACGTCTTTGTACGACAGGCCGGTGGCAAAGCCGAAATCGAAGGTGCGCGGCAGGATGGCGCGCGGGAACTTGTCCTGCGTGGCGCTGTTGCGTCCGCTGCCGGCGTTGATGATGTCGATCAGCACTTTGGGGTCGATGCCCGCCTTCACGCCCATCACCACCGCCTCGGACGACAGCACGATGGCGGCCGCTGCCAGCAGATTGTTGCCGAGCTTGGCTATCTGGGCGAGCCCCGGCTTTTCGCCCACGAAGAACGTCCGGCCGAACACTTTCAGGATCGGGTCCATGCGCTCGAACGTCGGCTTGCTGCACGAGACCATCACGGCCAGCGTGCCCTTGGTGGCGCCGCCGATGCCGCCGCTCACGGGCGAATCCACCCATGCCACGTTTCGCGCCGCACACGCCTTGGCCGCCACCGCGGCCACACTCGGGCCGGTGGTGGACAGGTCCACGAGTACCTGGACCTTCGAGCCCTTCAGGACGCCACCCTCCCCCGTCGTCACGGCTTGCACGATGGGCGGCGTGGGCAGGCTGATGAAGACGACTTCGGCCTTCGAGGCCACGTCCTCAGCCGATGCCGCCACCACGGCGCCGCGCGCCGCCAGTGGGGCCGTGGCCGCCGCGTTGGTGTCGAAGACGACGAGCGAGTGCCCGGCGTCGAGTAGCCGCGAGGCCATCGGTCCGCCCATGCGGCCGACGCCTATGAAACCGAGAGGTACTGTGCTCATTGCGATTGTTGGTAGTTCGTGGTTCGTGGTTCGTTGTTGGTGGTTGGTGGTTCCGCAGTGCGTTACCGCTGAATGAAGGGGTTTGGCACTTCGGTGGCGGTGGATATCCACACGCTCTTCAGCTGCAGATACTCCCTGATCGCTTCCTGGCCGTTCTCACGCCCGATCCCCGAGCGCTTGTAGCCGCCGAAGGGCGACAGGTAACTCACGGCCCGGTACGTATTCACCCAGACGGTGCCGGCCTGCAGCCGCTCCGCCATCAGCAGCGCCCGGCGCATGTTCTGCGTCCACACGCCAGCGGCCAGCCCGTAGACGACGTCGTTGCCGACGGCGACGGCTTCTTCCTCGTCCTTGAACGGGATCACGGACAGGACCGGGCCAAATACTTCCTCCTGGGCAATCCGCATCCGGTTGGTGACGCCGGTGAAGATCGTGGGCTCCACGAACCAGCCGTCGCCGCACTCGGGTCTCGACGCGCGCCCTCCGCCCAGCACCGGCGTGGCCCCCTCCGCCTTGGCGACCTCGATGTAGTCGAGCACCTTGGCCAGTTGCGGCTTGTTCGTGATGGGCCCTATCTGCGTCTCGCGCGCCATCGGGTCGCCCATCCGGGCCGTCTTGGCGAACGCGATCAGCGACTCCAGGAACTGGTCGTGAATGGACTCCTGCACCAGCAGGCGTGAGCCGGCGATGCAGGTCTGCCCGGTCGCGGCGAAGATCCCGGCGATCACGCCCTTCACGGCATGATCCAGGTTGGCGTCGTCGAAGACGATGTTCGGCGACTTGCCGCCGAGCTCCATGGATACGCGCTTGAGCCCGCGGGCCGCCGCTTCGTACACGCGCTGGCCGGTGGCGTCGGATCCCGTGAAGGCCACTTTGGCCACGAGGGGATGCTCGACCAGCGGCAGGCCGACTTCGTGGCCGAACCCGGTCACGACGTTCACGACACCGGGCGGAAAGCCGGCCTCCTCGACGAGCGCCATCAGCTCGAGCGCCGACGCCGACGTGTACTCGGACGGCTTGACGACGACGGTGTTGCCGGCCGCGAGCGCCGGCGCCAGCTTCCACGCCGTGAGCAGCAGCGGCGAGTTCCACGGCACGATGGCGGCTACGACGCCGAGCGGCTCCCACCGCGTGTAGTTGAAGATGTCGGGCTTGTCGGCGGGCACCACCGCGCCTTCGATCTTGTCGGCCAGGCCGCCGTAGTAGTGGTACCACTGCGCCATGTAGGACGTGTGCGCGATCATCTCGGCGTACAGCTTGCCGTTGTCGCGCACGTCCACCTCGGCCAGACGCGCGGCGTGCTCCGTGACCAGCTCGCCCAGCCGCCGCAGCAGCATGCCCCGTTTCGTGGCGGTCATGCGCGGCCAGTCCCCCGTCGTGAACGCGCGGTGCGCGGCACGCACGGCGCGGTCCACGTCCTCGGCCGTGCCGCGGGGTATCAGCGCCCAGGGTTTGCCCAGGTACGGGTTGTCGCTCTCGAAGTAGTCGCCGCTGGCAGGTTCGGTGTGCTCCCCCGCGATGTACAGCTTGTAGAGGGGCAGGGTCGCAGACGCGGGCACGACCTTCTCTTGTACGTTGCGGGTTCGCCCAGGGTCAAACGGATTCGGCCAGCACGATTGCCCTTGACATCATTTTAGTTTCAACTAAACTATCCTGCATGACACAGGACCCGGCCGTCCTGGCAGCCATCGCATCGCCCCGCCGCCGCGAGATTCTGCGGCTGCTGTGGGACCACGAACAGTCGGCGGGCGCGATCCGCGACGCCATGCCCGACGTCACGTTCGGCGCCGTGTCGCTGCAGCTGAAGGTGCTGAGCGACGCGGGCCTGGTGACCGTGCGCGCGGAGGGCCGCCAGCGCATCTACAAGGTGAAGCGCGAGCGCCTGGGGGACGTGGGCCGGGTGCTCGAATCCATGTGGGCCGACGCGCTGTGGAAGCTGAAACTGCACGCAGAATTCGAAGCCACCCGCCGCGGACCGCGTCCACGGCGCCGCAAGGAGAGCCGTCCGTCATGACCGAGACAACACTGCCCTACAGCATGGACCGCCGCGTGGTGATTGCCGCGCCCCGCGACCTGGTGTTCCGCTACTTCACCGACAGCGAGCGCTGGGCGCGATGGTGGGGCAAGGGATCCACCATCGATCCCCGGCCCGAAGGCCCGGTCAACATCGTTCACGCGAACGGAGTCGAGATGGGCGGACGTGTAGTGGAGATCGATCCGCCCGAGAAGATCGTCTTCACCTACGGTTACCGTTCAGGCACGCCGATTCCCGAAGGCGGCTCGCTCGTGACGATCCGCCTGGACGAGCACGCGGAGGGCACGGAGCTGAACCTCTCGCACGCGTTCGCGGAAGCGTCCATGCGCGACGAGCACGTCCAAGGCTGGCGTTACCAGCTGTCGGTCTTCGGCAACGTGACGGTCAACGAGGCGCGGGGCAACGCCAGCGAGGCGGTGGACGCGTGGTTCGGCGCCTGGTCGGAACCGGACACGGCGGCGCGCGAGTCGGTTCTGAGTCGCATCGCAGCGGGAGATGTGCAGTTCCGCGATCAGTTCAGCCTGATCCACGGCATGGATGATCTGCGGCCGCACCTGGCGGCGGTGCACAAATTCATGCCCGGGATGCGCATCACACGCGAGGGCGGGGTACGGCACTGCCAGGGCACAGTGCTGGCCGACTGGGTGGCGCGCGGCGCCGACGGACAGGAGCGCGGCCGCGGCACCAACGTGTTCGTGTTCGGCCCCGCCGGCGACATCCGCAGCGTCGCCGGATTCTGGGGAGCCGCCGCGCGCGTGTGAGATCATCGAAACGATGTGGGTCATCGAGGCCGGGGACTTCGACGACGATCGAGTAAAGGCGCTGCTGACGCGGCACCTGGAAGGCATGCACGCCAGCTCCCCACCGGGCCATGTCTTCGCGCTCGACTGGTCGGGACTGCAGCAGCCGGAGATCAGCTTTTATGCCTTGTGGGAGGGCGGCGAGCTGTTGGGCATCGGCGCGTTGAAGGAGCTCGACCCACGCTCCGGCGAGATCAAGTCCATGCGGACGGCCGATGCGCATCTGAGAAGAGGCGTCGCCGCGGCGCTTCTCGATCACATCATCGCCGAGGCCCGGGAGCGGGGCTACACGCGCCTCTTGCTCGAGACTGGCTCAGGTCCGGCTTTCGAACCGGCGCTCGCGCTCTATCGCACGCGCGGCTTTACCGACGGCCCGGTATTCGGCGAGTACGAGAAGAGCCCCTTCAACCAGTTCATGCACCTCGAGCTTGGGTTCGATCGAAAGTCGCTTGACGGAGCAGTCGAAGCCGGCGGCGGCGACAGTTAACCGAGGCGCTCAAGTAGGCCCCGCGCGACCTAGAGCAAACGAAACGCCGCGGCCGCGACCAGTGTCGGCGGCAGAGCCCCGGCGCACAGCCAGAGCGGCGACACGGCGCCGTCGAAGTAGCGGGCCAGCAGCGCCTGGCCCGCCGGGTTCGGTGCATTGGCGATCACGGTCAGCCCACCTCCCGTCACGGCGCCTTGCACGACGGCGGCCTTCAGGCTGCCACTCAGATTCGGCACGAGCGTCGCCAGGTATGTGATGAGCGCGTTGTCGTTGAAGGCCGTGAGCAGCGTGGCGCCGGCAAACAGCCCCTCTTCGGACAGGCTCGAGAGCACCGGCCCAATCCACCACCCCTGCAGGCCTCCGTGAATCACCAGGCCGGCCAGGAAGAAGCCGACAAGCAGCGGCGTGCGCAACTCCAGGCTGCTCTGGTAGATCGCGGTGGCGCGCGCGAAGCCCAGGAAGAACAGGAAGCCGCCGATGAAGAGCGCCGGGTGGTGCACGTTGACGACCGTCCAGACCAGGAACAGCACGTGCACCAGCGTGACCCAGGCCGGCACGGGCAGCAGTGGCCCCTTGGCCTCGTCGTCGGGACGGTCCACGTCGACGACGGCCGGCCGCGCCACCAGCGCCCGGAGCTCCGCTCGGAAGACCGCGAAGTAGACGGCCGTCGAAACCCCAATCGCCACCGCGGCCCGCCAGCCGAAGTGCGTCAGCATGAACGGCGTGTCCCAGCCCCAGGGGCGCGACACCATCAGCACCGGCGGAGCCGCGAAGTGCGTCAGCGTGCCCCCGATTGACACGCTCACGAACAGCAGGCCCAGGGTGGCATAGGACAGCCCCGGCGATGGGCGCAGGTCGTAGAACTGACGGCCCAGCAGCAGCGCCGCAATGGTCATGGCCGCGGGCTCGGTGATGAACGATCCGAGCAGCGGCGCCAGGACAAGAATCGTGAACCACCACGCGGCGGGGCTTCCTCCGCCGGCGGCGGCCACGCGACCAAGGGCGCCCTCCGCCAGCAGCACGATCGGGCGCGTGGACGCCAGCGCCATCACCACGACGACAAAGAGCGCTTCGGTGTAGTTCACCGTTTCGTTGAGATACGTGGTGGTGACATCCCAGCCAAAGCGAACGGTCAGGGCCACTGCCAGAACGACGGCCCACAACCCGAAGACCACCTCGACCTCACCGAAGAAGTGCAGGATATCGGCGGCTACGCTCGGCATCGGAACCCGGCCCGTCGCCCGGGCCGTCTCGTCGTGCCGGTGCTGGATGCGATGCGACCACGCCGTGAACCTGGCGGCGGCGAACGTGTGGAGGATGGCCAGGAAGAAGATGGCGGTCGCAACCACGACGAACGGCTCGTGCGCGACGCGCGCGGCGATGGTGCCCCACAGCGTGGCTGCGGCGGGATATGCGTCGAACGGGAGGGGAAAACTGGAAGCGCCCACGAAGTCGGTCAGCGCGAGCGCAGCTCGATACCGATCCAGGCGGCCCGCGGGGCCGACGGGCTCATGAACCGGGGATCGTCGTAGTCGTCGCCCAGCACGTCGTCGGCTTCACCCAGCACGCCGAACGAGGCTGGATGCGTATTGAACACGTTGGTCACGCGTGCCGTGAGCGTCACTCCCCGGCCCAGACGATAGCCGGCCATCAGGTTGACCGTGGTGGCGGGATCGATCGGCTGGAGCTGATTGGCCTCGTCGCCTCTCAGGAACTGCGACGACATCCGCGACACGCTGGCCGCCAGGTCCACACGCCCCACGGGCACAAGCAGGTCGGCCTTGGCGACGTGGCGTGGCACGGTCGGAATCGAATCCCCCGCCTCCACGACAATCTCGCCATCCACGGCATCGGGATGGTTGGGACTCCCGAGCACGAGCGGCGACGCGAACGTGGCGCGCAAGTAGGTATACGCACCGCGCCACTGGATGCCGGCGCGCCCGGTGGTGCCGGCCGCCGTCAATTCCAGGCCCTTCCGGCTGGTGGTGCCTACGTTCTCGAAGTGGCCGTGGTTGGTCAGCGGTCCGCTGCTCACGAAGATGATGTCGTCGCGATTCCGGGTGGCAAACACCGCGGCCGCCCAGGATGTGGCGCGCCAGCGGCCGCGCCCTCCGCCCTCCCATGTATGCGCCATCACCATCTCCAGCGGCGGATCGGAGAGAAAGGCGTTCGGCAGCCGGCACGGGTCGTCGGGATCGGCGCAGCTCAACTCGGACGGCGTTGGCGCCCGCGAGGACCGGCTCAGACCGCCAAACAGCGTGAAAGTGCCGGGGACGATCTCGAAGGTGGCTCCGCCGGCGGCGTTGAGCGCGGTGAACTCGTGATCGCCGTTCAGGTCGGTGCCAATCTGGTCGCGCAGCTGGATCGTGCTGTGCGTCAGACGGGTCGAGCCCGAAAGCGTCACTCGCGGCGTGAGGGAGAAGAAATCACCCACGAACGCCGCCACGTGGCTGACCGTAGAGCGCAGCCCGACGTCGGCCTCGCTGTCGAACGCGCCCGCGCCCACCGTGCCGCGCGTATCAGTCAGGAACGCCAGCTCGGTCTGCGAGGCATAGCGCGATTCTGCGCCGTCCACGCTGGCGCCGCCGACAAAATGGTTGTCGCGGCTGCCTAGTTGCCGAGTGACCGTGGCTTGCGCCGTCGCCCCCCAGCCGCGTGAGCGGGTGCTGGAGGAATTGTTCGTCGCGTTCATGGGATTGCCGTCGTCGTGGGCAATCGGATGGCCGTCGCGGTCGAGCACCGGCGGGCCCTCGCCGTCGTCCTGGCACAAGAGCTCACGGAACGCGCGCGACTCGCATTCGTCGTATGGCGTGTCGTCGCCGTTGAAGGTGCCGACCGTCGCCGGCCGGAAATAGGCGACGGCTTCGAGATCGAAGCCGGGCCGCACCTGCCGGCGCGCATTCATCGAGAACAGCCCGATGTCGGTCGTGGTCTCGTCGGGGTGCGTGAAGATCTGGCGCCGGTCCTCGAGCAGCAGCTGGACCGGGGCAGGGCCGTTGCCGACCAGCCGGTTGGTGCTGACGGTGACGGTGGCCGCGACGCGTGATCGATCGGATTGCCACGACAGGTTCCCGAACACCTGCGTGACGCGCGACGGCGAGAAGTCGCGCCACCCGTCCTCCTGGAGCCACCGGGCCGCCGCGAAGTAGGCCACGCTGCCGCCGAGACGCCCTCCGCTTTCCAGCTCCGCCCACTGCCGCCCGAACGAGCCGGCGGAGACGCGCGCCGCGTGTCCCGCGTGCGAGAAACCGGTCTTGGTCTGGAGCGACAGCGCGCCGCCGAGCGCGTTGAGGCCGAAGAGCGGATTCGACCCCGGCATCAGCACCACGCCGGCCACGGCGTTCGTGGGCAGCGCGTCCCAATTCACCGTATCGCCAAAGGGCTCGTTCACCCGCACGCCGTCCTGGTACACGGCCAGCCCCTGGGGCAAGCCCAGGAGCGGGGACGACGCAAAGCCCCGAAACTGTATATCCGGCTGGAAGGTGCTCGACTGCGCCTCGTTCACGTGCACGCTGGCGAGCGCGTCGCTCAGCTGCGCACCCACATGGATGCCAGTCGTGCGCGCCAGCTCGGCGCCCGACGCGATCTGGACGTTGCCAGGAACGCGGTTGAGCGGAACGCCCAAGCCCGGCAGCGGCGTCACGCCGACGACCGTCACGGTTGCGTTGAACTGGGGCGGCGACGGCGGTGGAGGCGCCGGCTGCGAGCCCTCGCCCGGAGCCGTGTTCTGCGCGAGCGCCGGCGGAACGGCCAGCCACGCCGCCATCACGCATACCGCGCTGATCCGTCTGCGGCGCATCGTCGGGCTCCAATGTACCCCAAGCCGGGCTATGATCCGGACCGCGTGGGAGGACCTATGAATCGAAGTGTCGTGCTCGGAGTGTTGGTGGCGGTCGGTGTGGTCTCGATCTCGATACACGCGGCGCAGCAGCCGGCCGGAGGGCAGCCCGCTCCACGCGTGGTCGAGGTGGAGAAACTGCGCGACAACCTGTATCTGATGAAGGGCGGCGGTGGCAACAGCGCCGTGTTCATCACCGCCAACGGCGTGGTGGTGGTCGATACGAAGAATCCGGGTTGGGGTCAGCCGCTGCTCGACAAGATCAAGTCGGTCACCGACAAGCCGGTCACGACGATCATCAACACCCACACGCACGGCGACCACGTGAGCGGCAACGTGGAGTTCCCGGCCACCGTGGAGGTGGTGACGCACGAGAACACCAAGGCCAACATGGAGCACATGCGCATTCCGTCGGGCATCACGCCGGCGCCGGGCACGCCCGCCAACATCTTCAAGGACAACGGCGGCCGCGGCATGGCCAAGCGCTCGTTCAAGGACCGCATGACGCTGGGCAACGGCAACGACCGCATCGAGCTGCACTACTTCGGGCGCGGCCACACCAACGGCGACGCGTGGGTGGTGTTCCCGGCGCTCAAGATCGCGCACGCCGGCGACATCTTCTCGGGCAAGAACATCCCGCTGCTCGACGCCGTGAACGGCGGCAGCGGCCTGCTGATTGGCGACACGCTCGCCAAGGCCGCCGACGGCCTGAGCGGAGTCGAAGGCATCATCACGGGCCACAGCACGGTGATGACGCCGGCCGACCTGCGTGAGTACTCGCAGTTCAACAAGGACTTCGCCGCGGCGGTGCAGGCGGCCAAGAAGGCCGGACGGACGGTGGACGAGGTGGCGACCTCCTGGACGATCCCGGCGAAGTACCAGGGCTATGCGGCCCCGGCGGCCGTGCGGCTGAAGTCCAACGTGCAGATCGTCTTCGACGAGACGAAGTAGCGGGGACGCGGGTGCCCTCGCGACGCCGCTTCATCACGACGACCGCCTCGCGCCGGCGCGGCGCTGGCGCTGGGCCCCTCGGCGCAGCTGGCCGGGGCTCAGCAGCAGCCCGCAGCGGCGCCAGGTCAGGCGTCGAACGACCTGGTGCTGGTCAACGGCCGCATCCACACGATGGATGCGCGCTCGTCCGTGGTGCGCAGCGTGACCATCCGCGGCGGGCGCATCGTGGCCGCCGGGAACGCGCCGCCGTCGGGCGCGGTGGGCCGGCGGATCGACCTGCGGGGCCGCACGGTGGTACCCGGGCTCATCGAACCGCACGTGCACATGGTCAGCCTGGCCAACCGTCCGGGTTACCACACGCCTCTCGAGAACACGGCGTCGATTCGCGAGATTCAGGAAACGCTGGCGGCGCGCCGGAAGGCCGTTCCCGAGGGCCAGTGGATTACGTCGATGGGCGGCTGGCACACCAACCAGTGGGCCGAGCACCGTCATCCGACATTGAAGGAGCTGGACGAAGCCGTGCCCGACCGGCCCGTGCTGCTCTACGAGCGGTTCACGGGGCCGTGCGCGACCAACACGCTCGGCAAGCGGTTCTTCGACGCCGCCGACGCCGGCGCACCACCGCACCCGAACTACCAGAAGATCAACGTCTCCGAAAACGGCGCCATCGCGGGCGCCGGCGGGAAAGGCGGCCCGTCGGCCAGCGCGCTGTTCCTGCTGCGGCGCCTCCAGACCTTCGAGGACAAGCGGCGCAGCACGATGGACGCGATGGCCTATTCCGCGTCGTTGGGCCTCACCGCGCACCTGGACCAGGTGCTCTTCCCCACCCCGGGACCGCTGGATCCAAACCAGATCCTGTCGAACCTGGACCACTACCGGATGTACGACTCGTGGTTTTCACTGCACCGGGAGGGCCGCACGCTGGTCCGGATGCAGATGAACTTCCTGCACAACCAGAACGACCCGGCGCTGCCCGAGCTGAAGGAGCGGCTGCGGAACCAGTTCCAGTTCTTCGGCGACGACATGCTGATGACAGGCTCCATCGGCGAGTGGGCGGCTCCGCTGGGCGCCGGCGCGGTGTGGCGGGAGGCGCAGCGTCTGGTGGCGCAGGCCGGATGGCGCAACGAGAACAGCGTCCAGAACCTGGCGGCGCTGACGCAGGTGGTGGACGCGTACGAAGCCGTGAACAAGGAGTTCGACATCACCCGCCAGCGCTGGTGCGTCCACCACGTGCCGGAAGTGACGGCGGACCTGCTGTCGCGGCTCAAGGCGCTCGGCTGCGGCGTGCAGATGGGCGCCTACCGCTGGGTGACGTCCAGCGACCCGAAGGTCGTCGTCGGCCCGCCGTTCCGCACGATCCACGACCACGGTATTCAGGTGGGCATCCACGGCGACGGGGCGCACATCGCGCCGCTGAACCCATGGCCGCACATCTACTACGCCGTCACGGGCGTGAATTCGTTCGGCGCGCCCGTCAACGGCAACCAGCAGCTCACGCGCGCCGAGGCGCTGCGGACGTTCACCAGGAGCAACGCCTGGTTCATGCGGATGGAGGACAAGATCGGGTCGATCGAGGTCGGCAAGCTGGCCGACCTGGCGGTGCTCGATCGCGACTACTTCACCGTGCCGGACGCCGACATCAAGAAGGTGCGATCGCTGCTGACCGTCGTGGACGGCCGGGTCGTGCACGAGTCGGGCCCGCTGTAGCCTCCGACAAGAAGGTCGATCGGAGGAACGCCAGCAGCCGCTCCGCCGGCGGCGACGGCGCCTCGCCGCGACGCAGCAACACGCCGGAGTGAATCGGCCGGATCGCGTCGGTGATGACGCGCACGTCGACGCGCCGGTTCCGCGTCACGGCGCCGTTGGACATCAACGGAACAATCGCGACGCCCAACCCGGCCTCGACCATGCTGACCACGGTCTCGGTGCTGGTGGTCTCCAGCGCGACGGAGGGCGTCAGTCCGCGCTCGTGAAACGCGTCGAGCACGTGCTGCCGTCCCGTCGATCCTTTCTCGTACAGGATGAGGGCGTGCCGCGCGATCTGGGTCAGGCTGACCCTCCGTGACGCCGCCAGGCGGTGCTGGCGAGGCGTGATCAGGCTCCAGCTCATGGCGAAGAGCTCCGAGTAGTGCAGGCTCGGCGACGACTCGTAGGGCGCGGCCAGCCCGAAGGCCACGTCCGAGTTTCCCAGCAGCGCGTCCACGGCGTCGGACTCGTTCATCGTGCTGACGCGGACGTGGATGGCCGGCGCCACGCCTCGAAAGGCTCTCAGGACATCGATCAGTACGTAGCGCGTCAGGTATTGGCTGGCGACGATCCGGACGTCCTGCTGCCCTGTTTCGAGATCGCAGGCCTGGCACAGCTCGCGCGCGCGGTCCAGGAACGCCAGCGCGTGCGGCAGGAACCGCTGCCCCTGCGGGGTCAGGATGGCCGCCCGGCGCGGTCCCCGGGCCTTCCGGTACAGCTCGACACCGAGCTGCGCCTCCAGCGCCACGAGCCTGTTGCGAACGCCCTGTTCCGTGATGGCAAGGGCGCTCGCCGCGGCCCGAATCTGCCCCTCGCGGGCCAGCTCCACAAAGGCCGCTACCTGATCGGTGCTGAGGTGCGGCAGAGCCGCCATGGCCGTACATACATCGATGAAGGTTATGAATTCAACAATTAACAACTATTTGTTGTGATCCCCAGCTGCCTACCATGGTCGATGGAGGGAACCATGCACGCCGCATCCTGCCGGTCGCTCGTCCTCGCCGCGCTGATCGTCGCTTCGGCCATCGAACTGTCGGCTGGAGGATGGTCCGTGATCACACTTGCCGACTTTCCCGACTATGCGATGGCCGGGAAGCCGCTGACGCTGACCTTCTCGGTGCGCCAGCACGGCAACAACCTGGTCAGCGGCCTGAAGCCGTCGATCCACGCGTCGGTGGCGGGCGGGTCTGCCCTGGTGGTGCACGCGAAGCCGACGTCCAATCCAGGCGAGTATTCGGCGTCACTGCTGCTGGACGCCATCGGCGATTGGTCCATCGTGATCGACGGCGGCTTCAATCCGGAGGACAAGGGGCGGGGATACAACTCGCTCGCGCTCCCGCCGCTGCGCGTCATTCGCACCAGCTCGGCGCCGCTGGTGCTGTTCTCGGACGCCGAACGCGGTGCGAGCCTGATGGTCACCAAGGGCTGCGTGAGCTGCCATGCTCCAGGCAGCGACCGGGACGTCACGCGAAAGCGGCTCGCGGCGAGCTACGTGAAGATGCTGCTGGCCGATCCCGGCGTTCGGCAGATCGAGATGCCGGACCTCGATCTACGGCCGGGGGAGATCTCCGCCCTGACGTCCTATCTCGCGCCGAACCACCGCTAAGGCGATGGCGCAGTGATCGAGATGCTCCTGGCGCGGGTGTTGTTGTTCTCGATCGCCTCCGCAATTGCGTCGGAGCCGTCGCCTTTGGCGATGATGTAGTAGTTGCCCGCGGGCGTGGAGACCGGAATCGGCAGCATCGTCGATCCCGCCTCGCTCAGCCCTGGCCCGAGCGACGACACGACGCGGGCAGCCAGGAACAGATCGCCAGCGTCGAAGCCCGCGTTGGACGACAAATAGAAGTGCGTCACCGACGCGGGCACGGGATCAACCCCCTGATTCTTCGTGGTCTCGCTGGCGCTGACGCTGGTTCCCGCGACGGCAGACGAGGATGCGGTGAGGGCAGTCACGGTGAAGTCCGGCCCGACTCGAACGACAGCGCTCGAGCGGGTGTTGTTGGTCTCGAGGCTCTCGCTCACCGCGCCGGTGGCATCGGCCACGGCGATCACGAAATAGCTGCCAGCCGTCGTTCCTGGTGGCATCGCAAAGGTGGTTGAGGCACTCTCGCTGGCCGAGGGTCCGAGTGCGGCCACGATCCGATCGCCGATCAAACGATCGGACGCGTCATAGCCGATATTGGTCGACAGATAGAAGGCCGTTCTCGACTCGGGTACCGCCCCAAGACCCTGATTCCTGGTGCTGTCCGTGACCGTGATTGGACCGTTCACGGTCGCCGTTGAGGGTACCGACAGCGTGGGCACCACCAGATCGCCGCCGATTCTGATCAGCCCATCGCCGCGGTCGTTGTTGGTCTCCGAGGTCTCGGGGACGGCGCTGTTCCAGTCGGCCACGGCGATGACGTAATAGGAGCCGGACACAATGTGGGCCGGGATCTGCAGCATGGTCGAGGCGGTCACGGCGCCGCCAGCCACAAGCTGACCGACCGGGCGGCTGCCGATGAACTCGTCGCCAGCCCCGAGGCTCGAATTCAGGGACAGGTAGAACCCGGTTGACGACGCCGCCGCCCCGCCCGCTCCCTGATTCTTCGTCGTCTCGGTCACGGTGATCATCGCGCCCGCACCCCCTGTGGCGGGGATGGAAATCGCGCTCACGGTCAGATCGGGGCCGACATTCACTGCCGCACTCGCTTTGGCGTTGTTGTTCTCCGTCGTTTCCAGCACGTCGCCGGCGGCGTCGGCCTGGGCAATGACGTGGTACATCCCGACGGCCGCTCCAGCCGGAATCGTGAGCGTCGTCGTGAGACTCGACGACGCCCCCGGCGCGAGCACAGGCACGGACCGGACGCCGATGACCTGGTCGGAGGCGTCGACCGACGAATTGACCGACCAGTAGAAGCGGGTCGTCGAACCGGGCGCCTGACCGCCTCCCTGGTTCTTGGTGGTTTCCGAAACCTCGATGGTGCCTCCGGCGGCGGCACTCGACGGAGCCGCGACCGCAGTGATGATCAGGTCAGGACCGATCTTGACGGTGCTGCTCGCTCGAACGTTGTTGGCCTCGTTGCCTTCGGTCACGACGCCGTCCCAGTCCGCCTTTGCGAGCACGCGGTACGAGCCAGTCACTGTTGACGGCGGCACGTGGAGGGTGGTCGGCAGGACGTTGTTCGCACCCGGGCCCAGCGCGGCCACCTGCCGGCTGCCGAGCCAGACGTCCGCGGCATCCCACGTCGCGTCGGTTGACAGATAGAAGCCGGTGTTCGACTGGGGCGAGCTGCCCGTGCCCTGGTTCCGGGTGGTATCGGTCACCACGATGTCTGCGTCGGGTCCCGCCGTGGACGGCGCCGACATGGACGACACGACCAGGTCCGGCGGCAGATCGTCGCTGGCGATCGTGACGGTGCCGGCGTTCGGCGAGCCCAGGCCATAGGCAGCGTCGGCCGTGAGTGTCAGGACCACCGTCTCGTCGCTCTCGAACGCCGTATCGTCGGTGGGCGTTACCACGATGAGCGCCGACGATGACCCCACCTCGATAGTCACCGCCCCCGAGAGTGACACGTAGTCAGTGCCGGCGATCGCGGTTCCGGCGACGGTGTACTGCACCGTCAGCGGTGCGCTGGTATCGCCGGTACGGCTGACGGTGAAACCACCGTTGGCTGGCCCGGCTTCGGCGGCCTGGGGGCCCGATGCCGTCACGCTGACCTGATTGGCTGGAGTGACGGTGACGACCACGGTATCGGTGGCGGTCTCACCTCCGTCGTCGATGACCTCAAGAGTGAGCGTGTGAGTTCCGACGGCAAGCGAGACGACGGGCGCGACGCCGGACCCGATGGACGTGTCGCCCTCGCGCCATTCGTAGGTGGCGATGCTGCCGTCCCGATCGGAAGACGCGCTGCCGTCGAGCGTCACCAGCTCCGCGCCGTCGCGATCCTGAGTCCGCGACGGTCTGATCGGGCCCTGCGTCGGCGAGAGGAGGCAGATTGGTCAGGCCGTAGCTGACGGCGTCGTGGAGGTTGAGGCCGCCGTGAATGGTCCAGGAGTCCAGCCGCACCGGCGACACGCCCTGGCCGTCGGCACTGTTGAGCAGGATGTCCACTACTTGAACGTTCGAGGTCACGTCGCTTCGTGACCAGACCAGCGCCGCGGCGCCCGCGACATGAGGGGACGCCATCGACGTCCCGGTATTCCACGAGTAGCAGCCCGTATCGCCTGGGGTGGTCGAGGCCGGGCACGACGCCAATGGATACGAGGACATGATCGCGTTGCCGGGAGCCGAGATGTCCACCCAGCTGCCGTAGTTGGAGAACGACGGCCGGCGGTGGTCTTCGTCGAAGGCGGCGACCGAGATCACGTTGTCGAACGCAGCCGGGTAAAAAGGAACAGTCGTGCCGTCGTTGCCGGCCCCGGCGACGATGACCAGGCCCGCGTCCCAGGCGTCCTGCACCGCCTCGTCGAGCGACTGGGAATACTCCGTCTGTCCCAGGCTCATGTTGATGACCCTGGCGCCGTCCGTCACTGCTCGTGCGATCGCCTGTTGAATCGCAAAGTCGTCGCAGGTGCCGTCCGAACGACAAACCTTGTAACCCAGAATGCGCGCGTGGGGCGCCACGCCGACCACACCTTCCGCTTCGGCCGGGCTGCCGCTGTGGTTGTCGATGGCAGCAGCGATCGTTCCCGCGACATGCGTCCCGTGGCCGTGGTCGTCCATCGGGTCGCTATCGAGATTGACGAAGTCGTAGCCGCCAACGTAGTTGGGCGCCAGGTCGGGGTGGGTATAGTCGACGCCGGAGTCAATCACCGCCACGGTAACGGCGGAACTGCCAGTGAGGATCGACCACGCTTCGGGCGCGTCGATATCGGCGTCCGGCGTGCCGTTGTAGAGGCAGAACTCGCCGCCGAACCAGGGGAAGCAGAAGAACCCCTGCCCGGTATTGTCCAGGGCCCACTGCTCGGTGAAGTGGTAGTCGCCAGGCACGACTTCGCCGCCCCCGCCGTGTGCCGTGGGCATGGGGATGCTGCGAACGAAGTTCGGTTCGGCGTAGAGGACGTTCGGATTTCGCCGGTAGCGCGCAATCGCGGCAGCCTCGCTGCGGGCCGGCACGCGAATACGGTGAAGGCCCGTGCGCTGGATCTCGGCGACCGCCGCCCCGCCGGCCACCCTGTGCGCATCGGCTCTGGCATCGGCGTTGGCGCCTGGCTTGAACTTCACCAGGATCTCACCGGCCACGAACCGCGTCCCGCCGACCGTCTGCGCGGAGGAGCGAACGGTCAATGCCGCCGCGACGAGAACGAGGACGATGAGTGCCTTGTTCGAACGCACGGGTATCCTCCGGCTGCGCTCTCCGCGTTCCTCGCGAAAAACGTAATCAGCCGGAGTGCAATCACCCAGCCAGTGAGCCGCAGCAGCCAACGCGCTGTGGAGCGAAGGGCGCCCCCATGGCCGGTGACACTAACGTTATGGAGATGACGGACTTGTCTGCGGGCCGCCCCGCCTGGAAGCGGCGCGGAGCCCTACGGCTGGTTTCGCAAAAGGGGCACGTATTCCGGGCTGCCGGCGATGCTGTTGTGACCGGCGCCACGGACGATCTTCAAGACCGCGACGCCCGGCTGAAAACGCCGCAGCAGCGCGTCGGTGTGCCGCCGCGGAATCTCGACGTCGTGCTCGGCGGCGATGATCGTCGTCGGCGCCGTGATGTCGGGCGCGTACTTCACCGATTCGAACTTGTCGCGCAGCAGCCAACGCAACGGCACGAACCAGAACGACCGGGCGGCCAGAGCCAGAACGCTGTCGAACGGCGTAACCAGGACGAGACGTGAAACAGGCCGCTTGCTCGCCAGGTACACGGCAACGCCGCCGCCGAGGCTGCGGCCGACGACGACGATGTGGTTGTGATTCGCACGGACCAGATCGAAGAGCGCGACAGCGTCCGCGAATAACGCGGCCTCGGTCGGCCGTCCTGAACTGCCGCCGTAGCCGCGGTAGTGCATCAGGTAGAGATCGCGATCGGGAAACGCCGCCTCCAGTTCGCCAGCGCTCCATGACACGTCCTCGGCGTTGCCGCCGAAGTACAGCAGCGCCCCCGCCTGCTGCGACTGCCGCGTCGTCACTTCGATACGCGCGTCGGGCACCGCCAGCGTGAGCGTCGGGTGGTCGCGGTTGGTACGAGGCTGTGGAAAGTAGATGAACGAACGCTGGAACAGCGCGAGGAGGCCGCAGAGGGCCAGATAGGCGAGGGCCGCGACTGCCGCCAACTTCATCGGCAGACGACCAACCACGACTACGAACTACGAACCACGAACCACGAACTACGGAACAATCGGACTCGTGCGGTCCACTTCGCTGAAGGTGCCGACCATCAGCTCGTGCGCGTAGTTGGCCTGCTGGCACACGTACTCGAACAGCTCCTGGCCCGCCTCCCAGCGCAAGTTGAAGGTGCCCTTCCACGGCGCGGTGTAGGCGCCGGGATCGTCCACGGTGTACTGGTACCGGATGGCGTTGTAGTCGTTGCGGGTGAAGCGCTCGATGGTGTGCAGCCGGTCGGTGTGCGGAACGCCGCGCCGATCCATCCAGAACCGCTCGTTGTAGCCCACCGTGTCGATCACCAGTGTGTCGCCTTCCCACCACCCCACCGAGTGCCCGTAGTAGCTGGGAATGGGGTTGACGGGATGCGAGCGCCCGTCCATGTACACGGTGCGGAACGTGTGGGGGCCGCCGATGTCGAAGATGTACAGGCGCTGCTCGTCGGTCATCTCCAGGAACTCGACGCCGTAGGGCGTCTCGAACTGACGCGCCATCCCCGAGGCCTTGCAACGGGTGTGCGGCTCCAGCTCGTGCTTCTCGCGCTCGACGAAGAGCGCGCGAGCCCACGGCTGCCACGGCACCTCGTCGATCTTCGAGCGTTCGAAGATGGGCGCGGTGATGCCGATGGTCGGCAGCCACACGCCCTTTTCCGACGGCGTCGCGCCCATCAGTACCACACGGCCGCTGGAGTTCCGCGGCGGTGTGCGCGGCGGCGCCCCTTGACGTCCGCGGCCGCCGCCGGCGCGGCCCTGCTGAAGCGTGCCGCCGCCAACCACGTCCTGCGTGCCGCCCCGCCCCTGGCCGCCCTGTGCCGCCGGTGCCTGTCCGGCGGGCGGCTGACTGGCTGGCGCCTGCCCCTGCAGACGCTCGACGAGGAACGGTGAAGCGAACGCAAGGCAGGCGGCAACGGACACCGCGACCAGGCGCGACTGTGGCGTCATGCGATCGAGACTCCTCCGGTATCGACATCTTCAAGGCCACTGTCGCTGGACGGTCCCCCCGTGGCTCCCTGGGCCTTGGAAGATGTCAGCCCCGCGAAGCGGGGCCAGAAAACAAACGACAACTCGCGAAGCTAGTTGTCGGCGGAATTCGCGCCGCCGCTCGAGACGGCGTCAAGTGTCTCGCCCGGACGCCCGCCCGTGCTGGTCATCGTGACCTGGCGCGCGTTCATGCGCTTGCTGCCGTTCTTGGCCAGCGAGCCGGCGACAGTCACTTCCTCGCCGATCTTCAGCGTGTCACGGCGCCAGCCGCGGCGCTGCAACCCGTGCGGCGGGCCCATCTCGGCGCCCCAGTTGGTCACCTCGCCGGTCTTCTCGTCCTTGACGTTCACGTAGAACCACACGTGCGGGTTCGTCCACTCGATCTTGGTGACGATCCCCTTCAACGTGATGGGCTTGTTGGCGTCGAACTCCGCCGCGAAGGAGTGGTGCGCCCGCAGAGTGCCCGCGGCGAGAAACAGCGCCACCGCCACCAAACCGCCAAGCATGTACGCTCTCATGTCCTGCCTCCTGCCGATGTTCCAGTCTCCGTCTATCAACTATCTCGCGTCTAGGGCCGATTGTCTTGGCAAAAGTGCACGGGAAGTGTCTCGCCGCCCACCCATCGCATGGTCCAGCCTGAGGTCCAGGGGCGCGTGTAAGCTCCTGGATCCTCGACGGTTACCTCGTAGCGCAACGTATCCAGGTCAACCCTGGTGAACCGCTCCACCAGCCGCAGCTGGTCCGTGTGCGGCAGGCCCCCGTTGGTGAACCAGAAATCCTCGTTGAAGCCGCGCGTATCGACCACAAGCGCGCTGCCCTCCCACTTGCCCACGGCTCGGCCGTAGTACAGCGGGTTGTCGTCGTCGCCGCTCACCTGGCCCACGTGGCTGCGTCCGTCGGTGTAGATGATCCGGAAGTTGCGGTTGCCGCCGCCGATCAGCACGAAGATACGCTGGCGCGCGCGGTCTTCCATGAACTGGATGCCGAAGCGCTGCTGGAACTGTCTCGGTCCGCCGGGCGGCTTGCAGTTGACGAACGTCGGATCGTCCTCGAGGAAGCGCCGTTGCCGGTTTTGATACAGCCCCAGCGCCCACGGCTGCATCGGCGCCATCTTGGACGCGTCGGCCACGTTCTTCAGCAGACCGTACTCGTCGGCATCCACCTTGACGCCGTTTTCCATCATGACCGTCGAACTCGGGAATCCCCATACCCGTCGGACCCGGGCACGGCGCCCAGTCGGGGCTGCCCGTCGGGCCAGAGCGGCGTCGGCCGCGCCTGCAGCGGCTGGGGCGGCGCCATCGGCTTCGCGTTGAGCACCTGGCGGCCCGTGGCGTTCATGACGACGGAGCTTCCCCACGCCTGCCGGCTGCCGTTACGGGCCAGGATGCCCTGAACGGTCACCGCGTCGCCGGGCACGAGCGTGTCCTTGTTCCACCCGCTCTGCTGCAGGTCGATCGGGCTTTCGAGCTCCACCGCCCAGTTGAGCACCTGGTTCTTGGGGTCCTTCACGTTCACGTAGACGTGCACGTGCGGGTTGGACCAGTCCACCAGCGTCACGATGCCGTTGAGGGTGACGGGCTTGGTGCCGTCGAACTTCGCCGAGATCGCATGGTGCGCGGCACCCCGGTCGGTGGCCAGCGCGATCACGCTCACCACGGCCACGATCAGCGCCCCAGCAGGCCGCAGGCTCATCGCAGATCCTCTCGTCGCTTCGGTCACTGGCGGCTGATCTTCAGCTGGCCGCTGCCACGCTGGCTCTTCCACGTCCCGATGATGGCGCGGTTGTGCATCGCCAGGTTCTCGATCTTGCCGTCGAGCACATAGGTCACCACGGCACCCGCCTTGTCCTTGGCGTCGGCCTCGAGATGCACCACCCAACCCTCGGGATTGAGCGACGCGTTCTTGATCGCCATGTTGTCGGTGCCGGGGTTGATGGTGCCTGTGATGGTCTTGCCGTCCCAGGTCAGGACCAGCAGCACGTCGTTACCGTGGACGGTGTTCCCGCTCCACGTACCGATCCACGACCCCTTGAGCGGATGGCCTTCCTGGGCCACGGCGACGGTCCCGGCCAACGCCACCAGTGAGAACAACGCGATGAGCAACCGACGCATGTGTGATCCTCGATTCGATTTCACTAGAAACTTGACGCCCGATTCCAACCAATGAGTTCTCGCGCAAAGGCAATCAACACTGCCCTAGGAGGCGGAGCCTCGCTAGCTACTTGCCTACCGCGAACCCCTCCACGTGCACGTTCAGCACGTGGTTGATGCGCACGCCCGTCAGGCCGTCCGTGGTCAAGGCGCCTTTCGGGCCCATCTGCACCACAGTGCCGTTGACGACGTAGGAGATCGTGTCGCCGGCCACGCGCACCTCGAGCGCGTTGGTCGACTGCCCGTTCGCGCCGGGACGCCTGACGGCGGCGTTGGCCATCGGGGCGTGCACGGTCGTGACCTGCCGGCCGTTGCGGTTCCGCACCTGGTACGTGCCGTCCTGCGCCACCACGAAGTAGGTGTAGCTCTGGTTGGGCCCCTCGAGATCGCGCCCGCCGAACACCAGACCGTAGTAGTTCGTATGGTTGCTGGGCTCCATCAGCTGGAACGTTCCGCGCAGGACATAGCTGCCGCTCGCCGTGTTCGAGGGGTGCCAGAACGTGCCGGCCGGGCCGCTGACGACGTGGAATCCCTTTCCCATGCCCGCAAAGGTCAGGTTCGGGGTGTTGTCGGGGTCCTGTGCGTTCTGGCTGGGGTCGGTGTGCACGCGCCAGCCCGCGGGCGACTGCGCCGACAGCGGAACCACCAGGACAGCTGCAAGCACCGCCCACAAGACTCGTCGAATCATCCTTGCTCCTTCGCGACGGACATGGGAACCGTGCCGGCGCACGACAGATAGTAAAGCAACTGCGTATTTTCTTGCGGATTGCGCATCTCGCAAGGTTCACTAAAACGAAACTTGACTTTCGTTTTATTCAAGGCTACCTTCGCGCGTGGCTCGGGAACTGCCGCAGTGGCTCGCGCACCTCGAGGACGAGGATTACCAGTTCGTGAAGCGGCTGGTCCTGGCCTCGGGTTCGCTGAAGGAGCTGGCCGCGGAGTACGACGTGTCGTATCCCACCATCCGAATCCGCCTCGACCGCCTGATCGAGCGGATTCGCGCCGTGGACTCGGTGCCGACCACCGATCCCCTGCAGGCTCGTATTCGCGCGCTCGTCGCCGACGGCGAGATCTCCGAGCGCGCCGGGAAGAAGCTGCTCGAAGCCCACCGGGCGGCGCAGACTGGAGGCCGATCATGACCGATGCGTGGTTCTCGCCCGAGACGGCGAAGCTTTTCTCCTACCTCTCGCTCCTCTCGCTCTGTTCGCTCTTCGCCATCCCGGCTCAACGTGGCCGGCTGCGCAGTCTGGCCCTCGGGGTCTGGAGCGCCGTGATCGTGTTCAGCGGACTACTGCTCGTCGCGGGAGCCGCGGCGGCGTCCACGGGACAACCGTCGCACGTCACACGCGCGCTGCTGCTGTCGGGCTTCGTGGTGGGCTTCACGTTCTTGCTGACGCGCCGCGCCTTGATACATGGCTACGACGAGGCCGCGGTGCGACGCACCGTCGCGGCCGACCTCTAGTCCCTGGACTCGCGGGTGAGCACGGAACAGCCGTCGCACCCCACGACGGCGTGGCCGTGGGTGCTGATGATCGCCGGCGACGGCGTGGCCGTGTGGCGCGGCTATCTGGCGGCGTGGTGGTACCGGGAATGGCTGATGGAGCGCGCCTTCGATCCCTCCGGCGCTGAGCTGTACTACCTGAACGCGCAGTTCGAGGCCGCGTACGCGGTGGCGGCCCTGGTGGTCGCCGGCATCGGCCTCGCGCTGCTCCTGCGCGCGCAACGGCGCCAGCGCCGCGCCGCGGTCAACGGGTCCGAGTGAGTCGGCGCCAGCCGGCCGACGCCGCGCCGGCGACGAACAGCGCCATGAGTGCCGGTTCGGGCACTGCCACGGCCCGGGTGAACTCGTACGTCACCTGAATCGAACCGGTCAGCGTCGACGACAGCACAGTGGATAACGGACCGGAGGACGCGATGATCCGTCCCACCTGCGTCAGCAACACGCTTTCCACTGTCACCGGACCGAGGATGAAGCCCGCCCGTGTGCCGACAGCCGTCGGCGTCGGCACGATGCCCGTGGCCGACGGCACGTCGAAGCCCAGAAACTGGTCGCTGAAGGCGTCGTAGCTGAAGTTCAGCGAGAACGGCTGAATCGGGATCACCAGCGCGCCGCCCACGCCCGACGCCACGCCCGTCGCGGTTGCCGTCGCAGGCAGGCCGAACTCGAAGAACTGCGCGCCGATCCCATCGAAGTCCAGGTCGAGGCCGACCGTCACGCTGTACGGCACGGGAAAGGGCCCGGAGAACAGGGGACTCGTGAGCAGCGTCACCGCGCCCGGGCCAATGGGCCCATCACGAGCGCCAGTGCCGCAACGATCTGCCTCATGCGACCTTCACCTTCCGCGGAAACTGCGAGTTGTCCTCGAGGAACGTCCGCTTGCGTGCCAACTCGGCCGCGGTGGGCTGCACCGCGCCCGTCGCGTCGGTGACGCGCGACACGAGCGTGTGCTCGCCTGGCGTGGCGCCTGTCCAGCGGTAGGTAAAGAGCTTCCACGAGTACCTGCGTGTTGGCCGCGTCGAACTGCGCCGGCTGCCATGGGCCGTCGTCCACCTTCACCTCGACGGATCGGAGCGGGCTGCCGTCGTTCAGCACGAAGCCCAGCACCCGCAGGTCGCCGGTGGCCGTCTTGCGCACGCGCGCGATCACGGACTTCAAGTTGAGACGCGTCACTTCGGTTTCGACGAACTGGGTTTGTGGATCGGCGTCTTCGCCCGTGCCGCCCACGGCGCGCAGCGTCCGATACCACCGCGCCTGGTAGTTGCCGAGAAAGCGGTTCTCCTGCAGATGAACCTCGGCCAGCCACTTCACATTGGCCACGCCGTACCAGCCGGGCATCACCACGCGCAGCGGGAAACCGTGATCGCGCGAGAGCGGCTCGCCGTTGAGCGCATAGGCGAGAACCGGCTCCGGCTTCATCGCGTTCTCCAACGTGATGCTGCGGGCAAACTGCTGCTGGATCTTGAACGTGTTCTGGCGGAAGACCACCTCTTCGGGACCGCGGTCGGCGCCGAAGAACACCACCTCTCGGGCCCGATCGTCCACGCCAACGCGGCGCAGCACGTCCCGGAGCCGGACGCCCGTGAACCGGCCGTTCGACGACAGGCCCTGCATCGCGCGCGGGCTGTTGCCGGAGCACTCGTAGCCGCACACGATATCCACGGGCTTCATCGCCCTCAGATCGGCGAGCGACAGCTCGGCCGGCTTCTTCGCCAGACCGGACACCTTCAGGCGGAACGCGGCCGCATCGATCTCGGGCTTGTTGTAGTGCTGGATGAAGAAGAAGTCGTTGGCGGGCGTGATGAAGCCGTCGAGCGTCCGCAAATCAAGGAAGCGGTTGTTGCCGTTGGGGTTTCGGGGGTTGAACGTGGCGGGAACGTCCGTGAAGGGCACGTCCGTTTCGCCTTGGGCCAGCGCCGGCAGGAGCCACTCGGGCAACGCCAGCGCGCCCGCCACCGCCAACCCTCGCTTCAGTGTTTCACGGCGGCTCAGCTCTTCCGACATCACAGCCTCCTTGTGTCGCCCGTTCGGGCCCTCGCGAGAGGGGCCGAACGCCGTTCGGCCCCCCAAGACGGGGGCCGAACGGGAATGATACAGGAGCGCGGGTCTGGCGAGGCGAAGCCTCGCCAGACCTTACGGAGGCGTGAGCACCTTCGGGGCCAGCACGAACGCGCGAATGTCGGACGCGTCCAACTGACTCTGTTGCGACCACCCGTCGGTGGCCGTGTGCCACACGTGCAGATGCTCCGCGAAGCCTGCCGTCTTGCACGTATCGAGCAGGTTCTCCACGGTTTCGGTGGGCGCCGCGGGCATGCTCGGCGCATCGGACGCCGCCACACCCGACACACTGACCTCCGGCGGCGAGACCGCGCCTCGCTGAACCGCGAACGCATACGTGGCGAACCGGTTGCGCTGGAGCGCCATGAACGGCATCGCCACGATCTGCGCGAGCGACGTGTAGTCCATCACGCCGCACTGGTCCGCGGCGGTGCTGCCGTCCAGCGTGGGGGCAGCGATCGACGCGGCGCACGGGTTGTTGTCCACGCGCACGGTCACGATCATGCAGTTGAGCGGCGCGCTCACCAGGCCGAGGGTCGCGGCATCGGCCGTCTGAATCGTGCCGGTCAGATCGTTGGTCTCCGGCACGCGCCACGTGATGCCGAGCGCCTCGGGATCCACCAGGTTGCCGGCGGCGTCGAACAGCTCGACGCGAATCTGCCACAACCCGCCTTGATCCGGTCCGGCCGGCATGCCGGCGCTGTCGAAGCCTACGCCGGGCGCCACGGCATTGGTCGGGATGACGGCGCTCTGCGTATTCAGCACCGCGTTCGGGATCGACCACTGCCCCTCCGGCGGCAGCGCCGGCGGAATCAGGTAGAGGTGCGGCGTCGTCCCCACCGTATTCGGACCGAGCGGGAACTGTTCGAGGATCAGATCACCGCCCACCTCCCTGGTGTAGTGGCGGTTGACGGCCTCGGTGCTGTGCTGCCAGTCGGTCTCGGGGTCGGTGGGCCGCTTGTACGACACACGGTAGTGCATGACGCCCAGGTCGGCTCTCAAGGAATTGTCGAACTCGAGCCGCGGGCGCAGCGTCCCGCCCCAGGGCGAGCTGCCGTCAAGCTGGCCGTGCAGCGCAGGATTGTGCCCCGCCGCGCCGACCTTGGTGGTCGTGTTGGCGCCGTGGATGCGCCACACCGACGTGTTGCCGATCGCCATGAACAGCACCCAGTTGTTCGGCGCCACGATCGGCGGGCACGGCGGACACGCCCGCGCCAGCGGATGCGTGGTGACGAGCGTCACCTCGGTGCCGCACACGTAGTTCCAGTAGGTGTGGCAGCCGACCGGTGTGGGCTCGTAGATCGTGATCCAGAACGCGGGAAACAGCCGCTGCCGCGCGGTGAAATACAGATCGGGCTGGTCGTGGTTGTTGCACGAACGCCAGATGACGCCGCGGAAGTGGCCGCACTCGTCGGTCGTGAGCGTGCGGATCTTCGTCTTCCGCACGCGCCGGGGATACAGCCAGCAGAGCAGCGGCCGCAGCAGCTCGAGGTTGTCGAGCACCGCGCGCTCGAACGCCGGCCGCGGCGCGCGCGCCGCCAGGACGAGGCTGGCCGGGAGCGGCGACACGTTCCGCGACACCGCGAGGCGCGAGAGCGCCGGAGGATCCGGCTGCGGATCGAACCCGCGGATCGCCGCGGGCGTGGCGAGGCGGGGCGGAAGCGGTTGCGGGTTGAGACCAACCGGGCCAATCGGATCCGGAATCAGGCCGCCGATGCCGAAGTCGGGCGGCGGTGGCGGCGGTATCGGCCAGCGGATCGGCGGCCACGGCCCATCCACAATGTCCCGCAGCCGGCCCAGGTCGAAGTCGGGCAGGTCCACGATGATGCGCGGCCAGGGATCGACTTCGTAGACGTCCACGGTGGCGTGGCACACAGGCAGGTGCAGCACGACGCCACCGGACACCACGCGCTTGACCAGCGTGCCCTTCACGACGCATCGCCGGCCGATCCAGCACCGCCAGATGTCCGGCGCCACTTCGAAGCGCACGGCCGGCACTTCGCCGTCGGGCCGCAGGGCCACGTGCCGGTCGATCCCGCCACGGCGAAGCGCCTCGCCGACGTCGAGCGCGTCCTTTTCGATCTCCGGTCCCAGAACGACGCGCACGGGCTGGGCTTCCTTGCTTGCGGGAATGGTGAGCCGCGCGCGGCCCTCCTTGTCGAGCGGTTGCGCGTCGAGCAGCGCGCCGCCGCCGCTGAAGGCATACGCCACGACGGTCTTGAGCTCGTCGGGGCGATCGGTGATCGTGGCGTGCACGTCGAGCGGCACACCCTTGCGAGGTCCGCTTGTTGCCATGGACACCTCCGGGCGTCGAACCAGCCGGGGGAGTCGGGATCAGTCTAGCCTAAACGCGCGAGAGCCGCGCGACGAACGGCGCGCGAAGAAGATGGCGGGACGAGTAGTGCAGACGAACAGCGTCGAGACGCGGCGCCGAAGGGCGGGCGATCGACGACGGCTGGCGCCCGACGCCCAGCCATATGGCGTGGTATCCTCCGATCTTTGTCGCCACATCACTCGCGAGGGATCATGGTCCTGACGAAAGCAGAGCTCATCGGCTCACTGAAGCACGAAGTCAACATCCTCCTGCACCTGGCCAGCAAACTCGACCAGAAGACGCTCGACTATCGCCCCACGGCAAAGCAGCGCAGCGCGCTCGAGCTGCTGAGGTACCTGAGCATCATGGGACCCGAATCTGGTGAAGGGCGCGAAGACGGGTTCCTTCGACATGGCGGCGTGGACGGCGTCATCCGCCGCGGCCGAGGCCCGCAATTTCGAGCAGACGCTCGAGGTGATCAAGGGCCATTCCGCCATCTACGCGGACGAAGTGGGCGCGATGTCGGACGCCGACTTCCGCACCGAGATCGAGATGTTCGGCAACAAGACCACCAAGGGCGCGTTCATCGTGAACCTGGTGCTGTGTGGGTGCGCGGCCTACAGAACTCAGCTGTTCCTGTACCTCAAGGCGAATGGGCGCGAAGAGCTGAGCACGATGAACCTGTGGGCGGGCGTCGATCCAGCGCCAGCAGGCGCTTAGTTCGGCCGATAGTCCGCGCACTCCTGTGCGCGGCCTTGAGCGCGTGGGCCGGGGCGGCCCGCGCGCAGGATGTGCCACGACCCCCTGAGCCAACCGAGCCACAGAACCAGCCGGCCACGCCACCTCCGGGACGCGTGCAGTTCAGGCTCAGGGGCGACCATCCCACGCTGCGCGTCGGCGACCTGGAAGTGGTGTTCCGGGCCAGGTTCGACACCGCCTTCCGGACGGACTCGCCCGTCGAGGAAGGCGTGGACGTCGACTGGCGCCGCCGCCGCGTTCAGGTAGAAGGCAGCTACAAGCGCCTGGAGTATGAGGTGTCGCACGAGTTCGGCGATCCCACCGAGCCGGAACGCGACCTCTACGTCAACATGCGCTTCTCGCGGCCGTTCGAGTTGCAGGCGGGCCGGTTCAAGATGCCGTTCGGCCGCGATGCCCTCGCCAGCAGCGCCAACCTCGACTTCGTGTTCCGTTCGACGCTGGGCCGCCAGCTGGCGCCCGGCCGCGACGTCGGGGTCATGGCACATGGGCGGCTGTCGGATGCGATGACCTACGACGCCGGCTACTTCCTGCACGACGGCGACAACGCGCGCTCGCCGTTGACTCGCGGCGGCGAGCACGCCGTCGCGGGCCGCCTGGAAGTGCAGCCCTTCAACGCCCGCAAAGACAGTCCGCTGGAGCCACTGGAGGTGGGCGTCGCGGTCGTCCGCAGCCAACTCGACGCCACGCTGGCGCTGCGGGGAGAGACCGTGTTCGGCGACGGCGTCTTCTTCGACCGCGTGTTCACGAACGGCCGGCGGCTGCGGTTCGGCGCCGACGCCGAATGGTTGCGCGGTCCGTTCGGGCTGACGGGCGAATTCGCGCGCACGTGGGACGCCCGCAACGGCATGGGTCTCGCCGGCGAGGACCTGCCGGGCACCGGAGCGACCGGATGGTATGTGTCGGGCGCCTGGGTGCTGACCGGCGAACGCAAGCGCGCGCGTGTCGAGCCGCGGAAGGACGTGCTGGCGGGAGGCCTGGGTGCGATCGAGGTGTCGGCGAGGCTCGAACGAGTGAGCTTCGACGACGTCGTGTACCCGGGCGGGGTCAGTCACGGTCCGCGCCCCGAGGATCTCGTCGGCAACGGCGAGTGGATCTCGACGCTTGGCGTCACGTGGTTCCTTCACAACCGCGTGAAGGTGCAGGGCAACCTGGTGCGCGAGTCCATCTTCGACGCCGCGCGCAGCCCGGCGCCCCGCGGCAACGGCCGCTTCACCAGCGGCATCGTGAACCTGCAGTTCGTGCTGTGAGGTGCATGTGACGCTGGCACTCGTGAGACGTCTGGTGCTCGTGGCCCTGGCCGGCGCGGTCTGGGCATCGCCCGCATCCGCACAGACGCAGGACGACTTGTTCGACGACACGCGCCTGCACGACGTGCACCTGCGCATCAACGAAGACGACTGGACGGCGCTTCGCCAGAATGTCCTGGACGACACCTACTACCCGGCGGACCTGGTGTGGAACGGCATCACCGTGCGCAACGTCGGGCTGCGACAGCGGGGGTTCGGCTCGCGAACCCAAGACAAGCCGAACCTGCGTGTGGACGTGAACCGTTATGCGTCCAATCAACGACTCGTCGGGCTTCCGGCCATCAACCTCGACAACGTGTTCCAGGACGCGTCGAGGCTGCGCGATGCGCTGGCGTCGAAGATCTTCACGCGGATGGGCGTGCCGGCCTCCCGGCAGGCCCACGCACGCCTGTTCGTGAACGAGGCGTTCATCGGCGTCTACGTGATCGTCGAGCCGGTGGACCGGACGTTCATCACACGCGTGTACGGTGAAGCGGAGGCCGCGCCGGAATCGGGGGGCTTCCTGTACCAGTACCGGTGGCTCGACGAGTACTTCTTCAAATACGCCGGCCCGTCGCTCGAGCCCTATGCCGCGATGTTCAGAGCGCAGACGCACGACACCGACTCGATGTCCAACCTGTACGCGCCCATCGAGCGGTTGATTCGGACCGTGAACGAAACCTCGGGCGGCGCATTTGCCACGGAGGTCGGGCGATTGCTGGACCTGCCGCAGGTGGCGCGGTTCCTGGGCGTCCAGAATTGCATGGCGGAGCTCGATGGCTTCGCGGGCTACTCCGGGGCCAACAACTTCTATGTGTACCGATTTCGCGACGGACGGGCTCCGGTGCTGATTCCATGGGACTCCGACAACGCGCTGTCGAGCCCCGACATGCCGCTTGGCTACAGCCTTTCCACCAACGAGCTGACCAGACGCCTGATGCAGGTTCCAGGTACTCGCGCAGACCTACGTGGCGGCAGCCACCGAGTGCGCGATGATCCTCCAACAACCGGCGCCCGGGGACGCACGGGGCTGGCTGGAACGGGAGATCGATCGGCTGTCGAGCAAGATTGCGACGTCGGTGATCGAGGATCGACTGGCGCTCTACAAATACGACGCGTTCGTGGTGGACGTGGCACGGCTCGTCGATTTAGCGCGCTCCCGCCCGGGATATTTGTTGTGCCAGAGCGCCGACTTCACAGCGACTGGCGGATTTGGCCGAAACTGCCCGGTTCCCGCCTTCACCCACGCCTACCCCGGCATTGCCACAATAGGAACCGGACAGTAGGATTCATTTCCGTTGAACGACGCAGCCCCCACTCGTCCCGGCGCCTCACGCACGTTCGCGCCACGGTTCGCGATGGTGCTGGCCCTCGTGCTCGCCGCCCACTTCAGCGCGTGCGGGGGCGGATCCTCCCCTGTCAGTCCCACGCCGACAGGGATCCCCGCCGGCATCAGCGCCATCTTCACTCCGTCCTCGCCCACGGTGCGTCGTATGGGCGGCGCGGACCCGACGCGCATCATCTTCGAGCTTCGCGGCGCGGTGATCTTTCAGGACCACGGTGGCGCCGGCCTGCAGTTGACCAATCTGGAAATCGAAGTACTGGACGCCGCCGGCGTGCCCGAGCGGCACACGGTCGCCATCGACATTACGGTGCCTGAGGGCGGCACGGTCACGCACGCGCTGCCCGAGAGCTTCTCGCTGCCGGCCGGCCGGGAGCCGCTGCGTGTTCGCGTCCGGGCCACGGGACGCGACCGCGACGGGCGCACGCGCATCACGGACGTCGTTGAAGCAGCGGTCGTGGTCGCCGCGTCTGGATCGACGGCGTTCGCACCGGACGTCACGTTCGTCGGCGCGGGCGACATCGCGGACTGCTCGACGCAAGGCGCCCAGGCAACGGCGCGACTCCTCGATGGCATTCCGGGCGAGGTCTTCACGCTGGGAGACAACGTGTATCCGTTCGGGAACGCCGAGCTCTTCGCCACGTGCTATCACACCACGTGGGGCCGCCACGGCGGCCGAACGCACCCTGTTCCCGGCAACCATGATTGGGGTGAGGCGAACGCCACGCCCTACTTCGACTACTTCGGGGCCGCCGCCGGCTCGCGGCTCGGCTACTACAGCTTCAACCTGGGGGCGTGGCACATCCTGGCGCTCAACAGCAACGTGCCCGCGGGGACCGTGTCGGCGCAATTCGGGTGGGTGGCAGCGGACCTGGCGGCCAATCCGTCGCGATGCACGCTCGCCATGTGGCATCACACGCGGTTCAGCTCTGGCCCCAACGGCAACTCGCGCGAGATGGAGCAGATCTGGTGGCTGCTGGAGAACAACGGGGTCGATCTGGTGCTGGCCGCGCACGACCACATGTACGAGCGGTTCGCGAAGCAGGATCACCAAGGTAATCCGCGGCCGAACGGCATGAGGCTCATCAACGCCGGCACGGGAGGATCCGCGCTCAACGGACCGCAGGTGATCCGTCCCAACAGCGAGGTCCGGGGCGCGGCATGGGGCGTCCTGAAGCTGACGCTTCGATCCGAGAACTACTCCTGGCAGTTCGTGCCCGTTCCCGGTTCGACCTTCACCGACTCGGGCACCGATACCTGCCGGTGATGTCGTCCGCGGTGCAGGCGCCGCGGCCCGCATCCGTCACACGACGCGCGCTGACGAGCCGTGCGCTCGACTTCTGGCTGCTCGGCGGGGCCAGCATCGCCGTGTGGCTGGCCATGATGGTCTCGGAAGCCTTCAGGAGCCGCCCTGCCGTGGATCAGGGGCTCGGCCGGGCCGCGGTGCTGGCGCTCTCGCTCTCGCTCGTCGTCAACTACCCGCACTTCCTCTTCTCGTACAAGCTGGCGTACACGCGAGGCCGGGCCTTTGTGATGGCGCATTGGTGGCAGCTTGTCGCCGTGCCGCTGGGGCTCGCCGGGCTGTTGATCCTCGCGTACGCGTTCTATCAGGTTCCCGTCGCGAACCTGCCCTGGGCGACGGCCACCACCGAGGCGCTGAGTCCGTTCGGTCTGAACGCCCAGGTGGTGGCCGGGCCGCGCGTCGGCGATCTGCTGCTCGGAATGGCGTTCAACCTGATGATCCTGACCATCGGGTGGCACTACACGAAGCAGGTGTTCGGCTGCATGATGGTCTACGCCCACTTCGACGAATACCCGCTGACGCCGGCGCAGCGGCGGGTGACGCGCTGGGCGCTGCTGGCCATGTGGGCGCTGGTCTTCGTGGACAACAATCGCAGCGGAACCTGGCGCGCGCACCTGACGTTCAGCTACTCGTCGTTCGACCTGCCCGACATCGCGGCGCCGGTTGCCGGCGTCGTGGTCGCGGCCGGTCTGGGGCTCGCCGCCTATCGCGTGGTGTACGCCAACTACGCGGCCACCGGACGGCTGCCGAGCGTGAATTTCCTGGTGCCGATGGCGGCTTTGTACATCTGGTGGCTGCCGTTCACGCGGCAGGAAGAGTTCTACTTCTTCATGGCCCCGCTGTTCCACGCCGTGCAGTACCTGCCGTTCGTCTACCGGGTGGAAGACTCACGCCGCCGCGCGGCGAGGGCCGGTCAGGTGGCGCTCGTCGCCGTCGTGGCCGCCGTGGTGGCCGCTGGATGGCTGGCGTTCGAGCTGCTGCCCGGTGCCGCCGACGCGTGGCTCGACACGTCCGCGGCGCTGGGGCTCTCGTTCTTTGTCATTGCGGCGATGCTCTTCATCAACATCCACCACTACTTCATCGACAACGTGATCTGGCGATTCACGGACCCAGCGGTCAGAGAACACCTGCTGGGTTAAGACAAGTCACAATTCACAATTCACAAGTCACAAAGCCGGCCCGGAACTGCAGTTTGTGAATTGTGCATTGTGCATTGTGAATTAACTTCCAGCCCCATTCACGAGCATTCGTATCGTCCCGTCCTGCCGGGACGTGATGAACAGCTCGCCGTCGCGGCTGCGGCTGATGTGCAGGTCGCCGCGCGGGGCCAGGAAGCCCATCGTCTTCTCAATCAGCTCGCGCAGCGAGACGTAGACGCGCTGGCCCCGGCTATCGCGCACGAAGAGTTGGATCTCCTCCACCGGCGCCACGGTTTGCGGAATGCCGTCGTCGGCCTTCTTCATCGCCGCGACGTCGGCGGCGAAGAGGCGCCCGCGCTGCACGTCGCCGAACACGAACTTGCCGCGCAGCGCCGGAATGACGCCGTAGTAGGCGAAGCCGCCGGACACGGCCTGGCCGTCGCGGTGGTCGTAGATCGCCACGGGGTAGATGAACTCGTCTTTCGTCTTGCCGCTCAGCACGTCGGCCGGCAGCGGGAACAACTGAGCCAGCGTGCCGCCTGGCCGCGAGACGCCGTTCTCGAAGTAGCCCTCTCGCTTCATCCAGCCGTAGTTGCCCCCGTTCTTGACGATGTTCACCTCTTCGATCTGGTCCATGCCGATGTCGGATGCGTACATCGTGCCGTCCATCTGGTCCCACGACAGGCGGTGCGCGTTGCGAAAGCCGTAGGCATAGATCTCGCCGAGGGTCTTCGGGTCGCCGTCGGCGGCAAACCGGTTCGACGGCGGAATCGTGTAGTCGCCGAGGCCTTTGATGCCCTTGGACACCGACGGGCTGCGCGGATCGATGCGGAGGATCGCGGTGATCACCGAGTCGAGCCGTTGCGTCTGGCCCGGATTGCTGGCGTTTGGCCCGCCGCCGTTGCTGAACCCCAGGTCGCTGCCGCTCGTGTACAGCAGGCCGTAGTCCTGGTCCCCCGGCTTGGCGGTGGGATTGAAGTCCACGGCGCCCATCGGATGCGTCAGATTGGCCACGACGTGCGCCACGCGCAGCAGCTCGCGCCGCGTGCCGTCGAAGGCCGGGGCCGCCGGGTTGTTGGTGCGCCACTCGGTGATGACGTTGTGATACGTGACGTCGGCCGGGCCGAAGCCAGGCGGGATGAAGTTTGGCGTCGCCGGGTTGCCCATCGCGCGCTCGCCGTGCACCGTGTAGAAGAGCCCGTTCTTGGCGAACTCCGGGTGGAAGACGAACCCGATAAAGCCGCTTTCCAGGCGTGTGTAGATCGCGTGGGGAAACACAGCGCCCACGTTGGCGTAGACCGATGGCTGGTTGTTGCGATCCAGCAGGTACAGGAACCCCCGCGAGTCGTTCGCGAACCGGCGTCCGTCGGGCAGGTCGCGCACGTAGCTGACGCGCGCCCACGCCGCCGGGGCCACGTCCTGCGCGGCCGGCCGCAGCCCCCGCGTGTCAGGGAGCCGCGCGACGTCGCGAATCTCCACCGCGATGCCGCGCTTCTCCACTGTCGAGGGCAGCGGGTTGGTGATCTGCCCGTTCAGGGCGACGCCAGCTCCCACTGCAAGGCACGTGACGGCGGCGAGCGTTTTCAGCGTAGGCATGAGCCCTCCGGGTGATCGACTGACAGTTTACTGGAGCTCTCTCCGTTGCCCTTCCAGGGCGCATCCGTCCATCCGCCGGCCGCTCCGTGTGAAAACGGCGCGCAGCGGAAACTTCTCGCCCGACATGGTGTCCGCGCAGGGCGTTTCCTCCAGCTCCAGCGCGATTTCATCGACCGCCTGGCCCGTCCCTTTCCTGTCGGCGCGGTAGCTCCAGCGGCGTGGACCGTTCGTGCGCCAGACACCGTTCCCGTACCTGACGCCGGTGAGTTCATCGGGTGTTCGGACGATGGCCGCGTCACCGTCGACCTCGATCCCCCAGAACGGCTCGTTGCCCCGCGCCGAGACGATGGTGAACCGCAACGCCTGCACGTCGGGACACACGAACGGCGTGGGCGCGGCACGATACGACTCGTCCTTGATCTCCTGCGTCAGCTTCAACCGAAGGCGCAACTGCCCAGTTGTCGAGTCGTCCAGGTCGGCCTCGATGCGCGCGGTGTCTTCCTGCCAGGCGATCCGTTTCTCGTCCAGGGCTTCCCAGCGCGCCAGGCGGTAGGTCTCGAAGCAGGAGTCCATCACCAGCGTGCCGTCCGCCAGGAAGATGCGAATGGTGCCTTGGGGGGCCGCGGGATCCATGGACAGCCACGTCTTCCCGACGAACGCCCGCGCCTGAGTCGGCGGTTGGGTGCCGGCGGGCGATGCGTCTGGCGCCGGGCGGCACGCAGCGGCAGCGACAAGGAACGCGGCGGCGAGCCCAAGCCTGTGCATGTCCCGATCCTAGAGCGCTTTCCAACAGCACGTATGGTCGCCATCAGGCGGGCTAGCAGCGTTCGTCGCGCGGACTAGGGCTGAAGCATATCGATTTTCAATTCCATACTTGACGATATTCAATATGTAAGATATCGTTAAACAATAAATGAGGCTGAATCGAATGCCTGGGTCTTTTCCGTCGGCTTTGGCGGTTTCACGACTTGCGGTGCGCGGCCTGATCGTCGTCAACCTGGTGCTCGCGGGGCTGATTCTGGCGCTCTTCGTCGCCAGCCTCGTTGCGAGGGATCTGGTATTCGCGGCACTTGGTATCGACCCCGCGAACGGACGGCTCATCAGCGGCGGGCGCGTGATCATGGTGATTGGCATCGGCTCGGCGCCCCTTGCGCACATCCTGCTGACGCGCCTTCTGGCGATCGTCGAGACCGTGCGGCTCGGCGATCCGTTTGTGGCCGGCAACGCGGCACGGTTGCAGACCACCGCCTGGGCGCTGCTGGGCCTTGAGCTGCTGCATCTGGTGGTTGGCGCGGTTGCCGCTGCCGTGTCTACCGATGCGCAGCCGCTCGATCTCGACTGGAGCTTTTCGGTGACCGGGTGGCTCGCGGTGCTTCTGCTGTTCGTGCTCGCGCGCGTGTTCGACTACGGAACGCGGATGCGCGACGACCTCGAAGGCACGGTGTGACTTGCCGATTCTCGTGAAGCTGGACGACGTGCTGCACGCGCGAAGGATGACGCTTACCCAACTCGCCGAAAGAGTCGGTCTGACGCTCGCCAACCTATCGATCCTGAAGACAGGCAAGGCACGTGCGGTGCGGTTCTCGACCCTCGAAGCGATTTGCGAGGCGCTGCAGTGTCAGCCTGGGGATCTGCTCGACTACGCGGCGTCGTCCGCGGCCGATGAAGCGTCCGCACCGGCACCTGCGCCCGCTCGGGCAATGCTCGAGCGCAAATTGAAGACACTTCCAGAGGAGGCATGACCAACGTGGCCGATGTATCGCTGTTCCGTCTGTACGCCCTGCGGGCCGTGTATCTGCTCATTGCGGTGGGGATCGCCCTGACGATGTGGCCGCTTCTTCTCAACCACTCACCGAAGTGGCCGCTGATGAACAGCGTGGTCTGCAGCCTGCTGGCCGGCATGTCTGTTTTGGCCGCTGTGGGAATCCGCTATCCGTTGCAGATGCTGCCAGTCCTGCTCTTCGAGCTTGCCTGGAAGAGCATCTGGCTGGCGACAATCGCGCTACCGCTCTGGTCTGCGAATGCGATCGACGCTCGCGCAATGGAGACGGTGAGAGACTGCGTGCTTGCGGTCGTGCTCATCCCTGTGATCCCCTGGCGCTACGTGCTGGCGAACTATGTCAGGAAGCCGGGCGACCGGTGGAGGCGCGAGGCTACCGGGCGCCCTCTAGCAGAGCCATCGACGCAAACGCCGTAGCGGCATCCTGCATGAACAGCGCCTCCATCGAGCCGGCGGGACGCTTCTTGTTCATCGACACGTCCGGCCACGCTCCCGTCGCCGGATCCTGGCGCCCGCTCAGCCATGTCCGGGCGCGCACGAGTGCGGCGTTGGACGCGGGAACGCCGGCCTTCTGCAGGACGTAAACCGTGAACGCCGTGGCGTAGTTGCCGCTTCCCGTTCGAGGCGGCGCGTCGGCGTGCACTGCCCACGGCCCAAGGGAGTCGATCGTCCAACCGCCGTCGGCCGCCTGCTTCGAGAACACCTCGGCCACGAGTGCCGCTCGCGCCGGGGCGGCCAGTACGCCGTCGAGCCTCGACGACGCCCACAGCACAGCCAGTCGATCGTGCAGCGGCTTGTCAGAGGTGAGCGATGCGCCGAGGTACGTCGTCAACGCCTTCGCCTGGGAACTGGCGCCGGAGCGAATCTCGGCCGGCGACGTGCCAAGCGCGAGAGCCGCCAGACCAGCGCCGTAGAGCGACGAGCCGGCGTGTTCCCACGGATCGAGATTTGCCGCATACCAGCGCCACGCGCCGGCCGTCGGGCCTTCCTGCGACTGCAGGCTCCATAACCCGTCGAAGGCCTTGCGCGCATCAGCACTCGCGCCATCCCGATCCGCCAGGAAGAGCGCCGTGAAGATGGTTTCAACTTCCTGGAGTCCGCCCTTGGGCTTGGCGCCGACATCGGTCCGCAGGCGCGCCATCAAGCCGCGCTCGAACTCGGTGGGCTCCGGCTCGTTCAACGCGCGACGAAGCACCGGGCGCGCCAGCAGGTACGTCATCCCCGTGTGGCACGACACGCAGGGACCGTTCGCCGACATCGCCGGCTTCCAGGCGAACCACTCCTTCTGGCGGGCGTCCAGATACTGCGCAGCGAGCTTTGGACTCCAGTCCGCCGCCGCCGTGTGCATCACCGACAGCGAAAACCCCAGGACGACGACGATCAGGCCGAGTGAAGTGCGTTTCATCAGCGTGCCCTTTCGGTGAGAGCCTGAGTATCGTTGACAGCAGTCTTACAATGTGTATTATTGACCGGTGCCTGGACGGTCAACGGTGCCGCGCTTGTCTCCCAAGGAAACCCTCGTGCTCGATTTGCTGATCGAGCGCGGGGAAATGTACGGCCTGCAGCTGGTGTCGGCCTCGCGCCGCCGGCTGAAGCGCGGCACGGTGTACGTGACGCTTGGCCGGATGGAAGACAAGGGCTACGTCACGTCTCGCCAGACGCCGCCAGCGCCGGAAGCCGGCGGACTGCCCCGCCGCCTGTACGAAGCGACGCCGTTCGGATACGCGTGCACGGCGCCTGGAACGCCGCGGTGGCACATCTGCGGCTGAGGCCCGCGCTGTGAGCCTCCGGGGTGAGACTTTTCGGCGGCTGGCCACCTGGCTTTGCAGCGCCCGCACCGTCGATCGCCTGATCGACCCCGCCGTCGGGGACTTTCGCATCGAGGTCGCCGAGGCCCGGCGGCAGGGCAACGGTTGGCACCACGGTCGCGTGCTGGTGGCGGGATATCTCGCGCTCATCACGGTGAGCGCCCGCGCTGTCGCCACCGACATCATCGCCTCGCTTGGACCGTGGACCGTCGAGGAGCGTAGTGCCCTGCTCCGCGCGAGGCTGATCTTCGTCCCAGCGGTGATTCTCGCAACGCTGGCTCTGGAGGTTCTCTACCTCGTGGACCTTCCCGCCCGCTCGGTCTCGAACTTTGCGGTGCTGATGACACTGCTGGTCCCGGCGATGCTGCCCATCAGCGTCCCCACCGCATATGCCTTCGGCCTGGCCTATGCCGTGCCCGGCCACCTTTGGTCGCGGCGCCTGGCCGCACTTGCCTTGGGTGTTGCGATCCTGTGCGGAGCAGCCCTTTTCGCGAACACCGAGTGGGTGTCGCCCGAATCGAACCAGCGCTTTCGGGAGACGGTGATGCAGCGCCCGCTCGCGCGCGGCGAGAACGAGTTGCCGCTGGAAGGCCTGCGGCGGCGTAGAGCCGAGTACCAGCAGCTCGGGCAAGCCGGCGCCGCGAATGCTCGCCGGGCCGACTTCATATATCACGCGCGCTGGACGATGCCCGCGGCATCAGTAGTGTTGGCCAGCTTCGCCATGGCGGTCGGCGTGCGATCGCGCAGAAGGCGCTGGCAGCTGGGCCTCGCGGTGCTGGCCGCCGGGGCGGTCTATCAAGGCCTGTATGTGGCTGGCGCTTCCGCCGTGGGCGCCGGCGTCCTTCAGCCGATCCCCGCCGCATGGTTGGCCAATGCCGTTCTTCTCGCCTCGAGTGCCCTGGTAGCCGTGGGCCGCCGTTTCAAACCAGTGCGCTAGTCCCCGAGTGCGGCTTCGATCGCCCTGCGGCCCAGCGCGATCATCGGGTCGCCGTCGGCCGACCCCGCCATGTAGGCGAGTCCAAGGGCCAGCGCCCAGCCGCGTGCGCGGGCCCACGTGTCGTCGTCGAGCGGGCTCGGACGATCGCGAGCGGCCTCACGAAGGGCCCGCCGAAACGCCGGCGTGAGCATCCAGGCAATGGCGAAGTCTGTCGCGGGATCGCCGAGGCTCAAATCCCCGAAGTCGATGACGGCCGAGAGACGCCCCTCAGACACGAGCACGTTGCCCGGATGCAGGTCGCCGTGGATCCACACCGGCGGGTCCCGACCATACGGGCGTGGCGACCACGTGGCGCCAGAACGCCAGCACGGCCGCGCGGTCAACGGCCGGGCCCAGCTGATCGAGGTGCGACTGCAAGATCGGCGCGCGCGCCGACAAGGGCACGCCGCGCCACGGGTTCAATGGCGCGCCAGCCGGCGCCGGCTGGTGGAGGGCGCGCAGGAAGGCTTCGAGCTCGATGGCCGCCTGCACCGGAAGCTCCGGTGAAGCGTGCAGCAACGGCTCGCCGTCCAGCCACGGCACGACGGACCACGACCATGGGTATCCACGGCCAGGCCGGCCGATGCGCAAGGGCACGGGCACTGGAAGCGGGAGCCGGGCCGCCAGTTCGGGCAACCACCGCTGCTCGTGCTCCAGCAAGGGCGCCGAGGGCGCGCGGCGCGGCACGCGCACGAGCCAATGGTCGCCAAGACGGAACACCCGATTGTCCCAGCCGCCGCCCACCTCGGTCAGGGTCAGGTGTGCGAGATCCGGATGCTGGTCCGCCAGCAGGGCACGCACAAGCGATACGTCGATCTCGACGTCCGCCACACTAGCCCGCCGAAGGCGGGCAATTAGACACTGCACTAGCGAGGCGGAGCCACATATTCGTCGGTCCCAGGCGGAGCCTCGCTAGTCTTACGGGCGCCCGACGCGTGCCGTGGACGGAGGCGTGCGCCCCTTCAGCCGCATGTACAGCACCACGTTGCCGTAGTGCTCGTTGTTGTGCGTGGTGTTGAACACCAGCACCGACCCGCGGGCCGTCTGTGTCCCTTTCGGCACGGAGACCAGAGTGTTGTAGTTTGCGTCGGTCGTGGACGTGTAGACGTCGTCGCAGTAGGCCAACGCCTCGGTGAGCGCTTTGAGAAGTGCGGCGCGGTCGGTCACCTGCTCGTAGTTCGTCGTGTTCGGCGGCGGTTCGCCCTTGGCTATCGAGCAGAAGAGAAAGTTCGCGCTCACCACGTGCCCGACGAGCCGCGCGAAGGTGCGCACCTGGGGCGTCGGCTGAAACGTATAGTCTTCGGCGGTCATAGCGGCGGCCGCTTCGGCAAGATTGCGGCGAATTGTCGCGTGCAGCGCCTTGGCCGTGGCCGCCATCGACGGCGACAGCTGTTCGCCGAAGAAACCGTCGGAGGTCTGGGCGTCGGTGAGAGACGGCAGAAACAACAAGATCAGCAGCATCGCGGCGAGACGGCTCATGGCACCTCCACCCGGAATGCTACTCTGACGCTCGATCACAAGGGGGCTGGAATGCGTATCGCTGGCGGTCTGACCCTGGTGGCGTTCGGCATCGCGATCGGCTATGCGGCGGCCTCGCAGGCGCCGGCGCGATTGGAACAACCGGCCGAGCGCGTCACCGGCATCGGCGGCGTGTTCTTCAAGGCCAAGGATCCCCGGACCCTTGGCGTCTGGTACCGCGATCACCTGGGACTCGTGCCCGAACCTGCCGCGGGAAACAACCCGATCTTCCAGTGGCGCAACCGCGACGATCCGGCGCAGGTGGGCAACACCGTCTGGTCGCTCTTCCCGCGCGACACGAAGTACTTCGGGCCGGGCGGATCGACTTTCATGCTGAACTATCGAGTCCGCAACCTGGATCGAATGCTGGCGCAGCTCAAGGCCGGCGGTGTTCGGGTGGAGCCCGAAATCGTCTCCGAGTTCAACGGCCGCTTCGCGTGGGCCACCGATCCCGAGGGCAACCGGATCGAGCTGTGGGAACCCAAGGCCGGCTACTGACGGCGCGGAGCGCGTGCTAATATCGGGGTGGCAGTGCAGGCTGCAGCCCGTCCGCGGAAAGGGACGATCCCACCTGTGTATGAATCGAAGATCGAGCATCGGTCTTCTTGCGCCCGCGCGCGGACAACGGGCATGCAGGAGGAGTGATGTCTCGTCAATTGCCACCCAAGGCCAATTTCGACTATCTCAAGAAGCAGGCGAAGGAACTGCGGGCGGAGCTGTCGCGCGAACAGCCCGACGTCCAGCTGGCGGACGCTCAGCGTCTGCTGGCACGTGAGTACGGATTCACGACCTGGGCCGCTCTGAAGGCACATGTCACCGAAGCGCCAGGACGCGCGTTGGCCGGCACCTGGCAGGTGAACCTGTCAAGGTCCAAGCAGTCGGCGGCGAATCTGTTCCGTGACGCCACGCTGCGGTTCAGCGTGCAGGGCAACGCCGTGACCATCGCGGACGCTGTCGTAGACGAATCCGGCCGGACAGACAGCAACTCGAACACGCTGGTCGTGGACGGGCGGGCCCACGAGCAGCAGTACGGGTACGCTGTCACGGCCCGGTGGATCACGCCTCGCCATCTGCAGGCCGCGCTGACGAAGGACGGCGAGGGCAGGGGCCACGTGGACTACCAAGTGGACTCGGACGGCCGGACGATGACGCTCTCCACGCCCGACAGTGCGATCGTGTTCGACCGGATCGGCGGCTGAAGTAGGCTGTGGCCCCGTGAGCGACGTGCCACCTGGTCCGGCGATCTGCCGCAACTGCAGCGCCCCTCTGGACGGCCCGTTCTGTGCGCGGTGCGGCCAAAAGGCCGCGCCGCTCAATCCAACGCTACGAGGCCTGGCCCGCGAGGCCGCGCTCGAGCTGCTGGACGTCGACGGACGAATCTTCCGGACCGTGCGGCTGCTGCTGACACGGCCCGGCTTCCTGACCCGGGAGCACCTGGCCGGCCGACGGGCTCGGTACGTCGTGCCGATTCGCCTCTACCTGGTGTTCAGTGTCGCGTTTTTCGCCGCGGGGGCGTTCTACAACAGCACCAAGGAAGGTGGATTAGCCTCGGATCAAGACATAGTGGAATCGCGGGCGTCGTTGCCGGCATCGGCCAGCGAGTTGACGCCCGACCAGATCCGCGTGCGGTTGGAGACGGCACAGCGCGAGTGGGTGCCGCGCGTGATGTTCTTCCTCCTTCCGATCGCCGCGCTCGTGGTGTGGATGGTGGTGCCGCGGGCCGGTCTGCACTACCCCCAGCACTTCTATTTCGCGCTGCACCTCCATGCCGCCTACTTCGCCGCAGACGCGATGGCGTCGCTGATCTACTCGACTGGCATCGGGCTGCTGAGCCTGGCCGCCATGGTCGGGCAACTGGCGTTCATCGTCTGGTACGTGCCGGCCGCCTTTCGTACCGTCTATGGCGGCGGCTGGCTCGCGTCCACGTTGCGCGCGCTGGCGGTGTCCGTCGTCTACCTGACCGCGGTGTCGGCGGTGTTGCTGGCGGTGTGGTACTCCGCGTTGGAGTTGGGCATCCTGGACTAGCCGCTGGCGACGGTCTACGGCACCGAGACCGCCGCCGCATCCGTGCGGACCATCTCCACGTACTCCGGCAGGAACCAGCCTTGCGCGACCAGCTCCTGGAGGCGCCGATTCACGGCCTCGGCGTATCCAGCCTTGGTCGGATACAGCTTGCGAAGCGTGGCGTCCGAAAACGGCACTTCCGTGCCGGCCAACAGGCACAGTCGATCGGTAGCCGTCGTCTTGCCCTTGCCGAATACACCGTACGCGGCAATCGGCACGTCCACCCACACGTTGCGGATGCCGCCGGTGGCGTTGCCGTGCTCGTCGAGTGCCAGGTGCGATCCGTCGCCCGCCGTGTTCTGGTCCACGGCTATCGGCGGCGCGCGCGGCGGCACCTTGCCCCTCGTGATCCACTCGACCAGGTGGTTCAGCGCGAGCGCGGTGAACGCGCCCGCCGGGAAGTCGGTCACGGGCAGCGTGCACGGATCGTTGGCAAACGCCGGGCTGTCGCGCGAGTTGTTGTGGGGCATCCCCGCGACTTCGTAAAGCCTGAAGCGGTTGCCGGGCTCGTCGCTGTCGGGCCGGCGGTAGGCGATGCCCATCTCCGCCCACGTCACCACCTCGGTCTGCGTGGGCATCTGGATCATCGGCACGTCCACGATGGGCAGCGGTATGTTGCCGTTGGTGCTCGTCAGCAGGAACCCGTCGTAGATCGGACCGCCGCTTGCCATCCGCAAGGCGGCATGATCGGCCAGGTAGTTGCGCACGGTGCCGCTCGACGCCGACGTACCCATCAACGTGATTCGCTGGACGCGATACGCCGCAAACGGGCCGGTGCCGCTCTTCATCAGCATGCCGGCCTGGGCGATGATCTCGTTGGTCTGCCCCATCGTGATGCCGAGCGCGGCGTAGCGGTCCGCGTTGAACGTCTTCAACAGGCCGATGTTCGCCGGGCTGTGGACGATTTCGACGAACATGTGCCGCCGCGCCAGGATGGACACGCGCGACCACTCGAAGACGAGGGAGCGTCCACCCGCGTGCAGGGCTTCGGCCACCACGACACCGCTGAACGTCGCCGGATCACTGGGACGCCGGACGATGAGGCGCGTGGTGTAGGGCGCGCCCTGGGCGGTGCCGGACACGAAGAATTCCTCCGTCACATAGGGGAAGTCTTCGACCCTGGTGGCGCCCGATACGACGTTGATCGGCGGGTTGGGGTACATCGCCCCTGGCCCTCCGACCACCGCGGACACGGCCGGCACTGGAGGCACGGCGGCCGCCGCGACGTGCGCGACTGCGAGCAGGAGAACGACCGCCAGGCACTGCGTGCGCATGGCTACCTCACATCGGACTTCGTGGGGACGAGCGGCGGCTCGACCTCGCAAGGTGACGGACGCCACTTCGACGCGTCCGGCTCGCGCATGAAGTGCGCGCTCGAAAGGTAAGGCTGCGCGAGGTACGCCGGGTCCTCAACCGTGGTCTTGACGACCAGCCACTCCGCGGCGTCGGGCCCGGGCACGCGGTCGAAGTACTCCGTGACCACGGCGTTCTGGCTATAGGGGATGCCGTTCTTGCGCAGGTACCCGTCGCGAAGGTTGGTGGTCACGACCCGCATGGCGCCCGTGCCATACGCCGGCGCGGCTCCGCGGCCGCCTCCCCCGCCCCGGCCACCCGCCCGGCCTGCCCCGAAGACGTCCGCCCACTCGGCCGTCGAGTGGCCCTGCAGCGTCCGCGGGCCCGCGGCCACGGCGCGATCGAAGTGCAGCAGCTTCGTCTGCTGGCCGGCGTCCGCTTCGATCTTCAGCGTGTTGTCGTCCTGCCAGCCGATGCGCAGGCGGGTGGGCATCCGCATGATGCCGCCCGCGCCATAGGCCTTGCACTGGTTGCCGGCCGCCATGTCGCGCGCGTAGTCCCACGCCTCGGCGGCCTTCTGGCCTTGCGGGTTCACCGGGATGCCGAGCACATCGCCGCGCGCGGGCGTGGTCATCCGCCAGCGCCAGTCTTCGGTGACCACCGACACCCACACGCCGGTGACATCGAACGGCGCCGTGGCTCGCGCCGAGCCAGGTGCGGGCGCCGCCTGTTCTGCAGGCGCGGTCGGCTGCTGGGCGCCGGCGTCGAGGGCGATCGCCAGCGCGATGGCAGCGGCGGTCCAGCACGTGCGACGCGCGCCCAGGGGGATCATTTTCCGCCGTCGATGAAGTTGAGGCCCGATTTGGCCACCGGACCCGGGCCGTCCCAGGGCTTCTTCACGTCGGCGTACACGGCCTCGAGAAAGCGGTCCGACGTCCACGTTCCCGCGGACGTCACGCCATAGACCGGATCGTAATCGGCGAGCGGCCGGGCGGCCTTGACCTGCGCCAGCGTCGTGCCCTTTTGAATCAGATGCTGCACCCGGTCGCGGACGATCGTGGCCATGTCGCGCACCTCGACGACGTCCGACTCCGTGCACAGCCACCCGTGCCCGGGGACGATGCGGGTGCCGCCGATCTGGTTGAAGCGGGGCACGGCCAGCTCGATGATCTGGTTCAGCCCGTTCAACATGCCCTGCAGCCGTCCGCCAGCCTCGACGTCGAACTGCGGAAACGTCCCCATCTGCAGCAGATCGCCCGCGACGATCACGTCGGATCGCGGGAAGTAGACGATCACGTCGCCATTGGTGTGCGCGCTCGGATGCCACCACAGCTCGATCGCCTCGCCGTTGAAGTGGAGCTGCTTGTCGCTGGTGATGAACGAGGAGCGGGCCACCGCAGGCTCGGGATACGGCTTGAGTCCGGCCGGCGGAAACAACATCGCGTCCACGGTGTTCTGGTGAGCGAACACCATCACGCCGTTCTGGTTCTGCTGCAGCTGACCGCCGGCACCGCCGCCCGCGTCGGTGCGCTGGCCGCCGGACGCCTTGACGATGGCCTCGTTGCCCCCGACGTGATCGGCGTGATGGTGGGTGTTGATCACGTAGCGAATCGGCTTGTCGGTCAGCGTCCTGATGGCGCGCAGCACGGCGTCGGTGGCCTGGGCCACGCCCGTGTCCACCATCACCACGCCTTCGTCGCCGATCTGCACCACGATGTTGGCGCCGGCGCCGACCAGCATGTAGACCTTCGTGCTGTCGAAGCCTTGCACCGGCAGCACGCGAATCTCCGGGGCCTGTCCCTGACCGCTGGTACCAGTCAGCGCCAGCGCGGCCAGCAGGGCCGCCGCGAAGAACCGTCGGGAACGCATCAGCGGGAGCCGTCGGTTCGAGACGGGATCCGGCGAGCCTGCGCCGCCTGATAGTCCTTCACCATCTGTCTCAGAGTGGGCAGGTAGTCCGGGAAGAGCGTGTCCTTCCCGCCGCGCGAGGCTTCCCAGGGCAGGCCGACGAAACGCGGCCAGTCGGTGTGTCTGGTTCCCAGCGCGTAGCTGGCCACGTACCCTTTCTGCAGGTCCGGAATCTCGTCCACGATCTCGAATCGCGTTGCGGCCGGCCGGGGCGTCACCACGGGGTTCAGCACGAAATCCATGGTCCGGATGATTGGCATCTCGAGGTATGCGGGGTCCGTCACGAACTGCACCAGCGTCAACTGATCGCCGTGGCGGATGAAATGTTCCATGACGGTGGCCTTGAGGCTGGAGGGCGCGCCGTTGCGCTCGAGGTATCCCGTCCGCAGATGCGTGGTCGTGACCGTCAACGTGTTGCCCACCCAGGCGCCCGTGGAGAACCCCTGCCAGGTCCGTTCGGCGTACTCGGGCGGGTGCGGCCGGCCGTCCAGCCAGATGGTGCGGTCGGCGTTGCCGAACTCGCAGCACAAGTTGTAGGCCACGACCTGCTTGGTGACGGGATCGAGCACCTTCTCGATTCGCGCCGCGGAGCGGAACTGGTAGGTACTGCGTCGGGTGCGGCTGCGCCTGCCGCTCGCGCTGCGAGAGCACGGAGGCATCCCACGTGTCGGCGCGCAAGCGGCCGGCGTCGTTCAGCGGCAGGCCGGTGTAGTCGCCGATGCCGGCGTTGCCGCGTGGACGGTAGTTCTCCTGGCTGCTGACCCAGATGCCGGAGATGTCGATCTGCGCCGCCGCCGTGTGGGCGGTCAGCAGCACGGCGACGAAGAAAAGAATCCGCATAGCCTGGCTCCCTGGCGAAGTCTACAGCGATTCGATCCGGGCTCCCGGTCAAGCCTCCGTCAAGCCTCGTCGAGCCCCGCGCGCGAAGCGCGCCAAAAAGACACTGGATACAGCCAAGGGCGAACGGGTATATCGAGAGAGCCCTTGGCTGTTATGCTCCCGGCCTATGAAGCCGGTGGCTACCGTCCTCGTCGCCATCCTGTGCACCTTGCCGATGGCACGGCCTGCCGGGGCACAGTGGCTGAAGGTTCCGACTCCAGGAATGCCGAAGCTTCCAGACGGACGGCCCGACCTGCGCGCCCCGGCGCCGCGCACGGCCGAGGGCAAGCCGGACCTGTCGGGCATATGGGCAGCGCCGTGCGGCATCTACGGCCGCGACGCCTGCTTCGCGCCGGGGAGCCTGTTCTTTGATCTCGCGCGTGGCCTGAAACCCGAAGACGTGCAGCCCACGCCGTGGGCCGCGGCGATCCAGAAACAGCGAGAGTCGCGCGATCACGTGGACGACCCCTATGGCTACTGCATGCCGCCGGGCACGCCGCGTATCAACTTTGCCGGCGGGCCATTTCGCATCGTGCAGACGCCGCAGATGACAGCGCTCTTGTACGAGACGCTGGCGAGCCTGACGTTCAGGCAGGTGTTCACCGACGGCCGCACGCTGCCCGAGACCACGATGCCGAGTTGGCTCGGGTATTCGGTGGGCCGGTGGGATGGCGACACCTTCGTGATCGAGACCACCGGCTTCCGCGACGCGGGCTGGCTCGACACGCGGAAGGCACGCCCGCACAGCGACGCGCTGCGTGTCATCGAGCGTTTCCGCCGCGTGGATTTCGGCCGCCTGGAGCTGACGGTCACCATCGACGATCCGAAGGCGTACCTGAAACCCTGGACGATCACGACGCCGCTCGACTTTCAGCCCGACACCGAGCTGATGGAAGTGGCGTGCGACGCGCACGACAAGACCATGGAGCACCGCCGCATCGAGCCGCCGCCGGTGGAGCCGCCGAGCCCGCCGCGTCCGTAGGAGTAGCGTTCCGGAGGAGCAGATGAGACGACGCATCGGTACGGCCGCCGCGTGGACCCTCATGGCGACCACGGTCCTTTTCGGCGCGCAGCAACAGACGACGCTGACGCCGCAAGACCACCTCGCCATCGGGCAGCTGGTCTCGAAGTATGCCTACGCGATCGACGAGTGCACCAACAAAGGCTACGACTACGCCGACCTGTACACGCCGGACGGAGTCTTCCGCACGTCGAGAGGCGGCAAGGTGCTGAACACCTTTGCCGGGCGTGAGCGCCTGGCGGAAGCCGCGCGAGGAGGCATGCCTGACTGCAAGGGCGTGCCGTGGGCGGGCATCGTCCACGTGATGGCGAATCACGTGATCGAGCCATCACCCGGTGGAGCCACCGGGAAGGTCTATCTCATCGCCATCGGCCTGGACGGCGTCCCAGGCAAGGTCGAGGCCCAGGGCTACTACCAGGATGAGTACGTGCGCACACCCCAGGGTTGGCGCTTCAAGTCGAGGACGCACGTACTGGCGGCCGGGCAGCAGGAAGTGTCGAGCGGCTCGCGACCGGCCCCTGCATCCGGCCAGCGTTAGACGATCGCCTCCGTGATCGACGCGGCGTTCGTGCGCGCGCTCGCCGTCGACGGGGCGCTGCTGGCCCTGTTCGCGATCCAGCATTCCGTGATGGCGCGGCCCGCATTCAAGCGGTTGTGGACGCGCGTCATTCCTCCCTTTCTCGAGCGCGCCGTGTACGTGCTGGCTTCGATCATCGCGCTGGCCCTGGTGATGTGGCAGTGGAGGCCACTGGGCGGCATCGTGTGGGAGATTCAGGATGGTTGGGCGCGGGCGCTGCTTCACGTCATCAGCGCCGCGGGCTGGCTGATCGTGCTCGCGTCGGCCCTGCTCATCGACGGCCTCGAACTGATCGGGGTTCGACAAGTGCTGGCACATTGGCGCGGTGTGGCGCCCGCTCCGGCGCCCTTCGTGACGCCGGGCTTCTACCGCATCGTCCGCCACCCCCTGTATCTCGGTTTCCTGGTGGCGTTCTGGTCGGCGCCAACGATGTCGGTTACACACCTGGTCCTGACCATGGCTTCGACGGCCTACATCCTGGTCGGAATCCAGCTGGAGGAGCGCGATCTGAGCCGCGCACACCCCGAATACGCGGCATATCGGCGCCGCGTGCCGATGCTGGTCCCTGGGCTCGGCCCGCGCCGGTCCACCACGGCCGAGTCGCCTCGCGGGTAAACGTCCGGTGCGGAACGCGGGTATATGACCGCAGGCAAGAGGTAGGTTCGAAACTCGGAGCGAGTTTGGAGGCACGTATGGTCAGAGCAGTTTCTTTGAGAGTGGTGGCGGGGGCCGCCCTCCTCGTGAGCGCGCTGTGGGTGGGGGTGGCGGCCCAGAACGCCAGCGCGGTCGTGGCCGCGGCATCGAAGGCGATGGGCGTGGACAACTTGACGTCGATCACCTTCTCCGGAACCGCGCGCAACGGGCAGTTCGGTCAAAGCAAGGCCATCGGCGAGCCGATGGGTCCGCTGAACGTGACGCAGATCACGAGTTACACCCGCACGATCACCTTCGCGCCGCCCGCAGCCCCCACGGCGCTGGTGTCTCGTGCCACGGGCCCGACGCAGCCGCCCACCGTCCCGGGCGTGCCAGCCCCGATGCCGGGCGTCTTCAACCAGAACATCACCGGCATGCAGGCCGACAGCAACTGGAATCAGGCGCTCAACATCTGGACGACCCCGTGGGGCTTCCTGAAGGGTGCGGCGGCCAACAACGCCACCGTGCGGCAGCAGGGGGGCCAGCAGGTTGTGTCGTTCTCTCCTCCCAACCTCAAGGCGCCCTCGGGCCAGGCCTACTCGGTGACTGGTTACATCAACAACCAGAACCTGGTGAGCAAGGTCGAAACGCGCGTCGAACACGCGATCGTCGGCGACCTGCTGGTCGAGTTCGAGGTACTCGAACTACCAGAACATGAACGGCGTGCAGGTGCCGACCCGCATCGTGCAGAAACAGGCGGGGATGGCGACGTTCGACGCCAACATCAAGCGCCGCCACGGCGAATCCTCCGAACCTCGCCGAGCTGTTGACGCCACCGCCGCCGCCTGCGGGCCGCGGTGGACCCCCGGGAGGCGGACCCCCGCCGCAGCAGGCCGCTGCCGGACCTGCCCCGGAAAAGCTCGGTGAAGGCGTGTTCAAGATCGGCGGCAACTACACCTCGCTTGCCGTGGACATGGGCGACCACGTGCTGGTCGTCGAAAGCGGTCAGAGCGACGCGCGCGGCATGGCCGTGATGGCCGCTGCCAAGCAGGCGATCCCCGGCAAGCCGATCCGGTTCGTGGTGAACTCGCACCCGCACTTCGATCACGCCAGCGGCCTGGCCGCGGCCGTGGCGGAAGGCGCGACGATCCTCACCCATCGCAACAACGAACCGGTGGTCGAACGGCTGCTTTCGGGGCCGCGCACCCTGCCGGCCGACAGCATGTCCAAGGTGACGAACCGCCGCACGAACGTCGTCGAAGGTATCGGCGACCGCGACGTGCGCAAGGGCACCAACGGCAAGGTGGTCGAGATACACCACATCCCGAACGAGCACAGCGATGGCATGGTGGCCGTGTACCTGCCGGCGGAAAAGGTGCTGTACACCGCGGACATCACCATCGTGAACCCCAACCCTGCACAGCTGGGCGTGGTGAAATCGGCGGCGGCGGCGCTGACGAAGTTGAACCTCGATTACAACTCGTACATCCCGGCCCATCCGCCTAACCCCGACAAGCCGCTGACGAAGGCAGACTTCCAGGCGGCCGCGGCTACGAACTAAGCGGCCGTCGCTCAGGTTCGTAGTTCGTAGTTCGTAGTTCGTAGTTAGTCGAAGAAAAAGGGCGCCCGCGCGAGCGGGCGCCCTTTCTTGTTGGCCTGGAGCCTGGAGCCTGGAGCCACGGAGCCCGGAGCCCTATTTCACTGGGCTGCGCTCCACGGGCTCCATGCGCACCACCGGCGTCGGCTTGCCGTCGCGATCGTCGGTGACCAGATAGATATTGCCGTCCGGCCCCTGCCGGATGTCGCGGACGCGACCCGCCTGCGGCATCAGCACCTCGCGGCTGGTAATCCGCGGACCGTCGAGCGTCAGCCGGCCTATCTGCGCACCGGCCATCCCGCCCACGAACATGTTGCCCTTCCACAGCGGGAAGCGATCGCCGGTGTAGAACATCATTCCCGAGATCCCAATCGAGGGGATCCACACCTGGAGCGGCTGCTCCATCCCCTGCCGGTGCGTGCCGGAGTGGATCGCCAACCCGCTCGTGTAGTTCACCCCGAATCCGATCACCGGCCACCCGTAGTTGCGTCCAGGCAGGATGCGGTTCACCTCGTCGCCGCCCTGCGGGCCGTGCTCGTCGGCCCAGAGGTCGCCGGTCTCGGGATGAATCGCCAGGCCTTGCACGTTGCGGTGGCCGTAGCTCCAGATTTCCGGCCGTGCACCGGCGCGGCTCACGAACGGATTGTCGGTTGGCACACGGCCGTCGTCGTGCAGACGGACGATCTTGCCGTGATGGTTCGTCAGATCCTGCGCGGGGTGCGCCTCGAGGTTACCCTCGGGCGGCACCTGCCGATCGCCGAGCGACAGGAACAGGAACCCCTTGCCGTCGAAGGCAATCTTGCCGCTGTAGTGACCGCGGCCCTTCGAAACGGCCTCGAACAGCTGCTCGACGTTGGTCAGCTTGTCGTTCTCGAAGCGGGCGCGGATGAGCGCCGTTCTGGAGAGCGTGTCGTCGGCACCAGGCTTCGAGTAGCTGATGTAGAGGAGACGATTCGACGCGAAGTTGGGGTGCGGTATCACCTCGAGCAGCCCCCCCTGCCCCGAGTGGAACACCGGCGGCACACCCTCGACGGCCTGCGGCAGGAGCTTCCCCTGGCGGACAATCCGCAGCCGGCCCGGACGCTCCGTGATCAACATGTCGCCGCCCGGCAGGAACGCGATCGACCACGGCTGCACCAACGCGTCTGCCACGGTCACAAGGCGGTAGTCGTGCAGCGCGGATCTCAACGTCGTGTCCGCGGTAAGCTCGACCATTCCCGACAGAACCCCAATCACCGCCGCAACACAGAGGACCTTTCGCACCATCGTCATTCTCCTGGCTAGTCGATCACGATCCATGGACAGCCCATTATTGGAGCGCGGGCCGGAAGGGTCAACGACTGCCGCGAGACTCGAACGGCCGCCCCGATGCGCATGGCCGGATAAAAACCGACTCATCCGTTGGCCGTTCCACGGGTTTCTGCCCAAATTGTCTGGAAACTCCGTGCAAGTGCGAGCAGCATTCGAGGGGTCACTGTGGCAAGAATATGGGTCCCCCCCTGTCGGCGTTGTAGCGAGCCACGCTGGAGTGATATGCGCGCTGTTGAGGACGTCCATGACCGCACGCAAGAACACGACGATTGCAGCGGATGCCGGCGCGGCAGGAGAACCACGTACGTCCGTCGAAAAATCGATCCGTGAAGGAGAGCTGACCGACGTCCTGATGGCCTCGGTGGGTGACGCGATCATCACCACCGATGCGCTGGGGCGCGTGGCGTTCCTCAATCCGGTGGCCGAGGCCATGACGGGGTGGCGTATTGCCCAGGCCACCGGACGTCCGATCGGACAGGTGTTCCGCCTCGTGAACGGCGCCACCCGGAAGGCGGTGCCGAATCCGATTCCGACCGTGGTCAGCGAGAACCGCCGCGTGGATGTGACTCCGGCGGCCACGCTCGTCGGCCGCCATGGGGGCGAGTGCGATGTCGAAACGTCGGCCACGCCGCTGCACGGGCAGACGGGCGACGTGATTGGCGCCGTGCTGGTCTTTCGCGACGTCAGTGACGCGCTCAAGGCCGAGCGCTACGCGCAGCTCGACTTCCTGACCGGGCTCCCCAATCGCGTGCTGCTGCTCGACCGCGTGGGCCAGGCCGTGGCGCAGGCACGCCGGAGCTGCAAGCATGTGGCGCTGCTCTTTGTCGATCTGGATCGCTTCAAGCACGTCAACGACTCGCTGGGGCACGAAGCAGGCGATCGCCTGCTCAAGGAGATCGCGGGACGCCTGAACGCCTGTGTCCGGGCCGCCGACACCGTGTGCCGGCAAGGCGGCGACGAGTTCGTGGTGCTGCTGCCGGAGGCGCCCGGCATCAACGAGGTGGCCCACATCGCCGAGAAGCTGCTCGAGGCATGCCGGCGGCGGTACACCATCGACGGGCAGGACGTGCACGTGGGCGCCAGCATCGGCATCAGCCTGTTCCCGGACGACGGCATCGACGTGGACGCGCTGACGCGCAACGCCGACGCGGCGATGTACCACGCGAAGGCCATCGGCCGGAACAACTTCCAGTTCTACACGCCCGACATGAACGCGCGGGCGCGCGAGCGGCTGGCCCTCGAGAACCAGCTGAGGCGAGCGCTGCAGCGCAACGAGTTCATCCTGCACTACCAGCCCATCCTGCACCTGGCCACCAAGGCCGTGGTGGGATGCGAAGCGCTGCTGCGCTGGCAGGAGCCGGGCCGGGGCCTGCTGCGGCCGGCGGAGTTCCTTCCGCTGATGGAAGACAGCTCGCTGATCGTCCCGATCAGCCAGTGGGCGCTGCGGGAGGCGTGCCGGCAAGGTCAGGAGTGGCAGGACGCCGGGCTGCGGGCGGTGCCGGTGGCCGTGAACCTGAGCGGCGCCCAGTTCAAGCGCAAGGACTTCCTGGAGTCGGTGACGAGCGCGCTCGACGTCTCGGGACTCGACCCTCGCTACCTCGATCTCGAGCTCACCGAGAGCATCGTGATGGGGGATGCGGCGGGAACGGTGAGCGTGCTTCGCAGCCTCAAGGACTTGGGCGTCCGCATCTCGATCGACGACTTCGGTACCGGCTATTCCAGTCTCAGCCACTTGCGGCGCTTCCCCATCGACACGCTGAAGATCGACCAGTCCTTCATGAGGGACCTGGACGCGGGCGAAGACGACGCCGCCGCGATCACGTCGGCCATCATCAGCATGGCCAAGAGCTTGCGCCAGCGTGTGATCGCAGAGGGCGTTGAAAGCCGCGAGCAGGTGGAGTTCCTGCAAATCCGCGGCTGCGACGCGATGCAGGGCTACTACTACAAGCCGCCGCTGGCCGCCGACGAATTCAGCCTCCTCCTCCACTAGCGAGGCTCCGCCTTAACCATCGAGGCTCCGCCTCGCTAGACAGTGTCTAATTGCCCGCCTTCGGCGGGACGAACCGTTTTCGCGCGAGCGGCGTCTAATGGCTCAAACGAAGCCATGGTGAGCCGCCCCGCGTCGACGCTGGTTGCGTTTGCCGTGTTGCTGGCCCCGGCCGACGGCCTCGCGCAGGGCCCACGCAGCGGACGTTTGTCCATCACCGTCGCGGATCAAACGGGCGCCATCCTGCCGACCGCCAACGTGCGCCTGGTCCGCCAGGACGCGCAGCCTGGACAACCGGAAATCCCCCCGGTGGTCTCGTCGGATCAGGGCGTGGCCGTGTTCACCAACCTGCCCGAGGGGCGTTATACCGTCGAGGTCGAGTTCCCCGGGTTCGAGAAAGGCGTCACACGAGACGTGCGCGTCCGGCAAGGCGAGAACCGCCAGTCGGTCGTGCTGGCCCTGCAGAAGCAGGAAGACACGGTCACGGTGCGGCAGGACGCGCAGGCCGCTGCCGCCGACCCGCGCGGCCGGTTCGGGTCCGCGCTGACGCGTGAGCAGATCGAGGCGCTGTCGGACGATCCGCAGGAGATGCGCCGCCAGCTGGCCGAGATGGTGGGCGGCGACGCCGTGATCCGCGTCGACAGCTTCGAAGGCGCGCAGCTGCCGCCCAAGTCCCAGATCCGGTCGATTCGCGTCTCACGCGATGCCTTCGCCGCGGAGTTCCACGCGGCGGGCGGCATCTTCATCGACATCATCACGCAGCCGGGCCAGGGCTCGCTGCGCGGCGGCACGCAGATGCGGCTGCGGGACGGCTCGATGAGCGGGCGCAGCCCGTTCACGCCGAGGCGAGGGCCCGAGCGCACGCAGGACTACCAGTTCTTCCTCGGAGGCGCGCTCATCCGCGACCGGCTGGGCTACAACCTGAACCTGAACGGCACCACCGCCTTCGAAACGCCCAACATCAACGCGGCGCTGCCCAACGGCATTCGCTCCGAAGCGCTGCGCGTCCGGATGCCGCGCGAGTTCATCGAACGTCAACGCCAACGTGGACTACGCGCTGACCAAGGACCAGGTGCTGCGCATCGGGTTCAACCGCAACACGAACGTGTTCGAGCAACCAGGGCATCGGCCTCTACGACTTGGTGGAGCGCGCGTTCTCCACCGAGACGACGAACCACCAGTTCCGGATGCAGGAAGCCGGCCCGCTGGGCCGCCGGTTCTTCATGAACACGCGGCTCTTCGTGGCCTGGAGCGATTCGGTCTCGAGCGTCCGCTGGTCGAGGCGCCGACCATCCGCGTCAACGACGCGTTCACGCGCGGGGGCCAGCAGCTGTCGGGCGGCCGCCGGTCGCGCAACGCCGACGCTTGCCTCCGACCTCGACTACGTGCGCGGCATCCATTCGGTGCGCATGGGGATCAACACCGAAGCCGGCTGGTTCGCGGTCGACTCCTTCTCCAACTACCTCGGCACCTACACGTTCGACAGCCTGGAGGCGTTCGAGGCGGGCCGCGCCTTGAGCTACACGCGGCGCATCGGCGACCCGAACATCGACTACTTCAACCTGCAGGGCGCGCTGTACGTGCAGGACGACATCCGCGTGCGAACCGGGCTGACGCTCAGCCCCGGCCTGCGCTACGAGATACAGACCCACGTGCGCGACTTCAACAACCTCGGGCCGCGATTCGGCGTCACGTGGTCGCCGTTCCGGAGCGGCCGCACGTCGATCAGGGCCAGCGCCGGCATCTTCTACGACTGGCTGACCGCCAACACCTACGAACAGACGCTGCGGGTCGACGGCTTCCGCCAGCGCGAGCTGACGATCGCGGACCCGTCGTATCCCGATCCGGGCGACTTCGAGGGCGTCATCCCGCCGGCCAATCGGTACCTGCTGAGCGACGCGGTCAGGATGTCCCGCAACCTCCGCTTCAGCGGCGGCATCGATCAGGCCGTGACGCCGCTGCTGCGCGTAGGCGTCACCTACGCCCACACGCGCGGCACGAGCCTGCAGCGCGGGCTCAACCTGAACGCGCCCGTAAACGGAGTCCGCCCCGATCCGGCGTTCGTGAATGTTGTGCAGGTGACCTCCGATGCGCAGTCGCGCCTGGACACCATCACCGTGAACATGGACGGCGGCCTGTCGCCGCCGACGTCGCCGTTCCTGTCGAACGCGGCGCCGCTCGTGGACTGGAAGCGCCTCCGGTTCTTCACCAACTACACCCTGGGCTGGTCGCGCAACGACACCGACGGCGACTTCAGCCTGCCACCCGGTAGCGCTGGAAGCACGAGTGGGGCTTCGCGCCCCAGGACGTGCGTCACCGCTTGAACGCCGGCCTGAACGACCAGATCCTCCGGAACCTGACGACCAGCGTCAACCTGAACGCGTCCAGCGGCACACCGTACACGCTGCGCACCGGCTTGGACGAAAACGGCGACCTGGTGTTCAACGATCGGCCTGCTGGAGTCGGAGCGCAACACGGAACGCGCCGCGGCCCAGTGGTCGCTGAACGCTGAGCGCCAGCTATGCCCTGCCGTTCGGGAGACGCACCACGCCTCCGCCCCCGGGCTTCCTGATCTCGGTGGTGGGAAACCAGGCGCCGACGGTCCAGCAGATCACGACCGATTGGCGGTATCGCCTGCAGTTCTTCGTCCAGGCCCAGAACGTGACGAACCGCGCGAACTACATCGGCTACAGCGGCGTCTTGACGTCGCCTGTTCTTCGGCGGACCGACGAGAGTCGCCAACCCGAGGAAAGTGGACATCGGAATGAACTTTCAGTTCTAGCCAACTTCGCTGGGCTAGAACTGAAACTATGCCTTTTTGCCCCGCTTCGCGGGGCGGGAGAACTTGTCCGTGACCAGACTGGCCGGCCAAGTTCTCGGGTGGCCATGAATCGAACATTTGGATTCGTCCTGTTTGTGTTTCTCGCAGGATGTGCGGCGCGTCAACCAGTCGCGCTCGCGCCGCCTCCGCCAGTCGTGGTGGACATCGAGGCGGCCATCGCCCACGGCTGCTACCGGTGCCTCGAGCAGGCCTACGACGTCGCGCAGGCTCGAGGCGTGCGATCGCTGGCGTTCGAGGCCGCCGCCCTGCTGGTGCTTCGTTCCAAGGAGCTCGGCACGCCGGTACGAGCCCTGGCTGGAACGCGCACGGGCGCTGGCGCCTGCCGACGGCTCGGCGGCTTTGGTCCTCGCCATCATCGAAGCGGCTCCGGTGGATCCGTTGACGGACCGCGAGGCGTCCCTGGATGTCGGTGGACGTTTCAAGGCCCGGGCATCGATGCCCGCGTGGCAGAAGGAATTGCAGACGGCTCAGGCCTCTGCTCCATTCCGCGCGTATCTGGACGTGTCGCTCATCTGCGCGTATCAAGGCGCGCCCGCGCGCGACACGAGCCTGGCAGCGGCTCAGTGGCCCCAGGCCCCGCTGGTCCAGTACCGCGTCGGCATCTGCGCCAGCGCCTATGGCAAGGGGCTCGCCGCGATGCGAACCGGTGATCCCGACTTCGTGGACGCGGACTTCTTCCTGGGCCGCTACGCGCTGGAGGACGCCGCCAATGCCGACCAGGACGAAGCGCTACGGCGCCTGCAGTCGGCCGCCGGCGCCTTCCCCGACTCGCCGGCCATCGCCACGACGCTGGGCCAGCTGTATCAGGCGCGCGAGGAGTGGCCACAGGCGCTCGAGACGTTCGACGCCGCGCTGGCGACGTCGCCCGGCCACGTCGATGCCTCGATGGGGCGGACGATCAGCCTGTCGCAACTCGGCCGCAGGGAGGACGCGATCGCAACGGCGACGCGCCTCATCGAGGCCGGCCGATGGTTCGTCGGGGAGGCGCTCTACTGGCGCGCCTGGAACGAGCTTCAGCTCGGGCAGCTCATGGCCGCGCGCGCCGACGCCGACCGGGCGCGCACGCTCGTCGCCAACGCCTCGATGTTCGTGCTGTCGGGGATGATCGACTGGCGGCTGCGGCGGCTGGAGACGGCCGAGGACGAATTCCAGAGCGCGCTGACGATGGACTTCGGCCAGTGCGAGGCGGCGCACTACATGGGCATCGTGCGAGCCGAGCGCGCCAGGCTGCCGGAAGCCACGGCGGCGCTCGTGCAGGCGCGCCAGTGCTACGACCTGTCGCTCACGCTCCGTCGCCAGGCGATCGAGAAGATCCTGAGCGGACCGGGCACTGAATCCGCGAAGGAACGGGCCGCCGCCAGACAGGCGCGGGTGATCAAGGATATCGAAGGACGCCGTCAGGAAGTGGAGCAGGGCCTGCTGGCGATCGAACGCGCCACGGCTGGCGCCTCCAGTAAGTGAGCGATCGCCAGCACCACTCCAGCGGGCCGAAACGGAATCGGCGCAGCCACCAGGGGCTCCACGCCAGGTTCAGAATCCAGATTCCGACAACGACGCCGTACAGCTGGTATCGCTGCAACTGTCCCATCAGCCCGAGCCCTGGCGTGTAGAACAGGAGCGCGCAGAGTACCGACGTGGCGATGTAGTTCGAGAGCGCGGTCTGACCCACGGCCGCCAGCCTGTCCGTCAGCCAGCGAAACGCCCCACGTTTGACCACCATCACGATCACGGCCGCATGTGCCAGCGCCACGGCCAGGCGACCGGCGTGATGTGGAACGTTCCAGAACCCGTACGCCACCGGCTCGAAGTTGGAGCCGATCATGCCGTACACGCTCAGCGCGTTCAGGGGTAAACCGATCCCGTAGCCCACAAGCGCCACGCGTGCGTAGAAGCCCATCGGCCGGGCACCCTGCAGCACGCCGAGCCTGAAGAGGCCCATCCCGATGAGCATCATGGCCCACATGTCGATGAATGCCGGGAAGTACGCCGGCAGGAAGTTCCAGGCGCGAAGCACCTTCACGCGCTGCTGATACGTCCTGACGTATCCCCCTCGGTAATCGTCGATCTCTTTCTGCACCTCCTCGCGGGGAGGCAGAGACGCGTTGTAGATCCTGTCCCAGTCCCGGATTGCGTCGCGCTGTTCCTGCGTGAGCGTCCGCCCCTGCGCCTGCGCGGCACGCGCAGCCACCGCGGCGTTTCGCGTGGATCGGCGTTCGAACACGGGCACGGTGAAGAAAGCCTGCATCAGACACCAGGGCCAGCCCTGCGGTCACGAAGAGCGCCTTCGGGGACGTATTGCGCAGCGGGAAGATCAGCAGCCCGCACAGGGCGTACGAATAGAGGATGTCGCCGTGCCAGATCAACCAGCCGTGCGCGGCGCCGAACGCCATCAGCCAGAGCATCCGCCGGACGTACAGATCCGCGGCGGTCACGCTGTTCTCGCGTGCGAGCGCCCGTTCCATGAAGATCACGATGCCCGCGCCGAACATGATCGAAAACAACGCGCGCATCTTGCCCTCGAAGAGCACCCAGTGGATCGCCAGCGTCCACAGGTTGATGGCGTCGTTGCCGCCCCAGACCCTGAGATTGTGGTACGCGGCGGCTGGCAGGCCGAAGACCAGGATGTTCATCAGCAGGATGCCGAGCAGGGCCGCGCCGCGCAGCACGTCCAGCGTCCGCAGACGCTCCTGGGGCGGAATGGGCTCGAATGCGGCGGTCACCTGCGTGTATATATACTCTGGAGCCGGAAGCCGGAAGCCGGAAGCCGGAAGCCGGGGGCCCCACGAAGGGAGTGTCGTATGAAGCGAACAGCGTCCTTGCGATCCACGAGCGTCGTCTCCAGGATCGCCGTCCTCGGTGTCGCGCTCCTGTTGCCCTGCACCGTGACCGCGCATCACTCCTTCGATGCCGAGTTCGATCGCAGCAAACCCGTCACGCTGAAGGGTGCGGTGACGCGGGTGGATTGGGGCAACCCGCACATCTGGGTCTTCATGGACGTGAAGGACGACACCGGCAAGGTGTCGAACTGGGGCGTGGAGGGCGGCGCGCCGAATGCGCTCTTCAGGAACGGCTGGCGCAAGGACTCCTTGAAGGTGGGCGACATCGTGACAGTGGAGGGCTTCAGGGGCCGCGACGGGTCGCAGCGCGCCAATGCCAACCGCGTGACGCTGCCAGACGGCCGGCGCGTGTTCGCCGGCTCCTCGGCGGGTGGCCAGTGAGGACCATCCTGGCCGCGAGCGCGGCGGCAATCCTGGCGTTGAGCCTGACGCCGGCACTCGTGACGTCGCAGGGCCGGGGCGCCGCGGCCACGAAGGGCCCTGACCTGAAAGGACCGGCGCCACGTCTGCCGAACGGGAAGCCGAGCATGGCGGGCGTGTGGGACAACACGCGCCGTGCGGACGTCACCAACAAGGCGATTCCTGGGTTCGTCAAGGAGCTGCCCTACACGGCCTGGGGCAAGGCCAAGTGGGAGGGCTACGACAACTTCATGCAGACCAACGGGGACTACGTGGGCAATTGCCTCCCGTTTGGCATGTCGCGATCGATCTATGGCCCGCACCCGCTGCAGATCATCCACGACAACGATCACCTGGTGATGCTGTTCGAACAGAACTCGATGTTCCACATCGTGCCGACCGACGGCCGCCCGTTCACCAAGGACCTGCCGCCGTCGTGGTTCGGCGAATCCGTGGGCCGATGGGACGGCGACACGCTGGTGGTCGAGACGGTCAACGTGAACGGCTACACGCGTGTGGATACGATCGGCCACCCGATGAGCGCTCGGGCGCGCTTCACGCAGACGTTCAAGCGCGTGAACGCCGGCACCATCGAGCACACGTTCACGCTGACCGATCCCAAGACCTACACGAGTCCCTGGACGGTGCACGATACGTGGGCGCTCGAGCCGGACACGAAGCTGCTCGAGTATGCGTGCATGGAGAACAACCGGGCGTTCTACGAAGGCCGCATCAAGGCGTTCGTGCCCCCCGACGACGTGGACTGACCGCGCGCGCGGGCGAATCGGCTACCGCGCGGCGACCATGCCCTGGAAGTACTCCCGAACGGACCGCAGTGGACCGACCGGAAGCACTCGAATCGCATTCGCCGTGTCGATGACGTCTCCTCGCGCGTAGTAGAGCATCAACCCGGCAAACGATTGCTGCATGGAGTCCGTGGCGGCCGCATGTTGGGCACGGAGCGCCTCCTCCGGCACGTACTGAACGTCAATCGACTTGCCCAGTGTCTCCTCCGCCAACCGAACGGCCTCGAGGGGGCTCAAGTCGTCCGGACCACCAAGTTTGATCGTGGCATTCGGAGCTCGCCGCTCGTCCAACGCAGCCACGGCAAACCGGGCTACGTCCTGCACCGAAATCCAACTCATCTTGTTGTGGCCCGCGCCGTAAACCGTCGCCTTGGCGTTTTCTGGATCGAATCCGAGGGCAGGGCTGAGCCATACCTCTGCGAAGCACGTGGGTTGGAGAATCGTGTAGGTCATCCGGCTTCGTCGGAGGCGGTCCTCCACCGAACGCTTCGCCCGCTGCAGGGGGAAGTCCACATCGATGTTCGGAAACGAGATCAGGACGAAGTGGTGGACTCCGCCGGCCTCGGCCGCGTCGATGAGATTCAACTGTCCTTGCAGATCAACGCTTTCGATCGAGTCGCCGTCCTGTCGCGAGAGCGTCGATGACGCCGTAGACGTCACCGTCTTTGCACCCCGGCAGGCGGCGTCAAGTGAACCACGGTCCTTCAGATCGCCGACGACGGCATCGACTCCGAAATTTTTCAGCCGCGCGACCTTCTCCGGATCGGATGTGGCGCGAACGAGGCCTCTGACAGCTTCTCCTTGTGTGGCGAGCAAGCGACAGATCTCGCTGCCCAGGATTCCGGTCGCTCCGACGATCAGATTCATGGCGTACCTCGATTCCAGATGGCCGGGCGACGTTAGACGATCTCCGTCGTGCCGTGCAACGCTGAACGGCTGAGCTGTTCAGGCTGTGACATGAGAATCACAATACCGGTTGGCTGACCGCCCAGCTTCGTACCAGAAAACCCTGTGCCGAGCGGGAATCCACCTCTAGCGCTTAGGCACGAGGATTGCGTCGATTTGGAGCTGAGATGACTCAACGACTGCTTTCTTGTGTGGCCTGCGCCTCCTTGGCGGCTGTGGTTTCCGCTTGCTCGGGCGGAACCGAGTCGACGACCACTGGCCCCAGTGCCGTATCCGAGAGCGGGTCGACGGCCTCGACGCAGGCGACAACACCACCGGCGGGCTGCACCAGGCCCACCGCACCGACGAATCTGCGCGTGACGTCACAGGTGAAACTGGCCGTCGAGCTCAGTTGGAATGCGGTTGCCGGCGCGACCAGCTACACGGTGATGGTTGGCGGCACCCCGGGCGGGACCGATACGTTTTTCAACGACACCACGGGTACCTCGGTCAGGTTCACGTCAAAGGACGGCAAGCAGTACGCGCGCGTGCAGGCCAACAACGCCTGCGGCGGCGGCGCGTCCACCGGGTCGATCAGGTACTTCATCCCGGGCTAAAACCCCCAACGCGTGTTTTTCAACGCGTTGGGGCGTCTAAACCCCAACGCGTGGTTAACACGCGTTGGGGCGCCCTCGAGCGACTCGACGAGCCTTACAGCACGCCTTCCTTGAATTTGTATCCCGCCGTCGCGTCACCTTCCCGATACAACTTGTGACACGCGCCGCACGTGTTGCCGGCGAACTCCTTGGCGGCGGCCTGCGCGGCCATCTGATCCGGGGCCGGGGCCGCCAGTATCTTGTCCAACGCGTCCAGACGCGTCAGGCCGTCCTTGAGAATGGCCACCGCGTCGTCCTTCTTCTTGCCCGCCCAGAACCCCTGAAGTGCCGTGAAGTTCTGCCGGAGCGTCGCGACCTGCGTCCTCGCGTCAGCAAACGCGCCTGAGGCAATCGCTTTATTCATCGGGCCGGCCGCTCCCGCATTGGCCTTCATGACCTTGGCGTGCTCCTCTGGCGTCGTCACAGTGCCCTGGGCACCAACCACGAGGCTGAGCACGATCATCACCGATGGGATGCACACAACGAATCGCAGCATATGCCCTCCTTGGGACGTCGCTCGGGGGGTGGAGAGATGCGCGAATGTACTCCCAGACCGGCGAGGAAGCAACGAAAGTCCCCGGCGCCTCAAGGATGGGCTGGGTCAGGCGCTGGGCGCCCCCAGGGACTGCAGCAGCCCACCAAGGTTCCAGCTATCCCATCCGCGAACGATCTGACCGTCCTTGAACTCCAGCCAGGTCATCCCTCGAAACGCCACACGCTTGTTGGTGGCGGGGAACCCGAGGCTCGCGCCTTTGTGTGTGGCCGTGACATGCCAGCGGGTGACCGTCTTCGTCCCTTCCTCGATGACGTCGTCCACGACAATCTCGAGGTCCGGAAAGGCGTCGAGGAGGAGCCTCCGCTGGGCGAGAAACTCCTCGCGCGTTCGGACGTCCACGCCCTCCATGTAGCCCTCGAGCCGGTCCGCCATCAACTCGTGAACCGTGGGCTCGCCCTTCTCGTTCCACACTTCCTTGTACCAACGCCGTGACCGGTCTGCGTTTGTGCTCATGAAAAGCTCCTCAAGTCAGTCAGCGGTTGGTCAGGAACGACTCGACCGCCTGATTGAACGCGTCGCCTGCGTCACTTGGCCGCGGTTCGTGGAATCTTTTGGTCCGCCATGGCCGCCTGCCACGCGAACGCCGCCATGAAGATCGCCGACTGTTTCAATTCGTCCTCGCTCATGCGCTCGGGGTGGTCGGCGTTTGTATGGCGCGTGCGTTCGTCGTAGGCGTCGAAGTCCTTGATGACGTTGAAGCCGGGCAGCCCGGCCTCGTTGAAGGGCACATGGTCGGTAGAGCCAATCGTCTCGATGACGTTTCGCGTCGCGCCCAGATCCTTCAGTGGCTCCAGCCAGCCATCGAAGATCGTCTTGGCGGCGCGATTCCCTTCCATGTAGAAGCCGAGCGTCTTGCCGCTGCCGGGATCGTCGTTCAGATAGACGGCCAACTGATCGCGTGCGGCAGGCGTGTTGAAGTGCTGCGCCACGTACGCGCGGGCGCCGAGCAACCCCTGTTCCTCGCCGCTCCACAGGGCCACCCGAATCGTGCGCCGCGGCGCGGCGCCGAGCGCGCGGAGGATGCGCATCGCCTCCATGACGGCCACGACGCCATCCGCGTTGTCGGTGGCACCGCTGGCCGTGTGCCACGAGTCGAGGTGCGCGCCAACGAGAACCACCTGATCGCGTAGCGCCGGATCCTGTCCCGGGATCTCCGCAATGACGTTGTAGCTGTTGCGGTCATCCTCGAAATAGCGGGTCCGCAGTTCGACGCGGAGCGATATCGGACGTCCCTGGGCGGCCAGACGCACGAGGACGTTGTACTGTTCGCCGGCGACAACGACCGAGGGCACCGCGTCCGGAGGAGTGAGACGATTTCCGGTCACGCCCACTGTGCCATCCCGGTAGGCGCTCGGCCGCACAGCCACAGCCACGCCCGCTTCCTTGAGCAGCATCATCAGCGCAGTGGCCGGAACCGTGCTGCGTGCCTGCGCCAGTGAAGGGTTTCCGGTGGCCACTGGACGATCGTCGAGACCGGGCTGCGGCCGGTCGCCAGCGACGAACTCGGCCTGCGGAAGGTGGGTCAACACGATTGCGCCCTTCAACTGGGCGGCCATCGCCTGGACTTGCGCGGCAGTCTTATCGCCGACGTAGACAGCCCGTCCGCTCAATACGCCAGACGTGGACGGAGACCAGGCTTCACCATAGGCGATGAAGGGCATGTAGCGCGGTTCGGTCATTTCCACCGACACCCGCTCCAACTGCCAGCCGCGGCCGAACTCGAACGGCTCGAGGCGCGGGTTGGCGAGGCCCCATTCCTTGAAGCGGTCTGCCGCCCACCGCGCCGCCTGCATGTGGGCCGGTGAACCTGTGAGCCGCGCACCGATCTCGTCGGTGAGCGTGCGGTACAAGATCAACGCGCGGGAGCGCTGCAACCCCTCCGCCTTGACCCGCGCCACCATGTCGCCGCCATCCTGCCGCTGCCCCGAAGCAAGCGCCACCACAAGCAGCACCGAGACGAGGGAAAGAAAGACACGCCGATGCATCATCGACCTCCGCGCAGCCGCTGGTTAAACCAGTTCGCTGATCAAGTTCTCGACCACGCCACTGGATTGAAGCCGGATGATCCGGCCTGTCACATGTGCCGCGGCGTCTCCAGCCAAGAGTCGCACCACGGCCGCAACGTCCTCAGCCGTGCCGATCCTTCCCTCCGCCGACGCTGCAACGAGTCTGGCCCGGAGATCATCAGAAATCCATCCTGTATCTGTTGGGCCCGGATCGACGGCATTCACCGCCACGCCTGATTCCGCGAGTCCTGCCGACAGGCTCAAGGTCAGTGCGTCCAGACCCGCCTTGGTGACCGCGTACGCCACGTCACCAGGCATCGGGCTCAGCCCCTGCCCCGACGTGATGTTGATGATCCGACCGCCGGCTCCAGGTCCCCTGCGCCGCACGAATTCCCCGCACAGGAGCACGGCGGCCCGAATGTTCACGGCATAGTGCCGATCGAGCTGCGCGGCAGTGACTTCGGTGATCCCGCCGCCCTCCCAATACGCCGCATTGTTGACGAGAATGTCCACATGTCCGAAGCGTGAAATCGCGCGATCGAACAGCTGGACTGCCGCCGACGGTTCGCTGAGATCGATTTCAGCTCCAGCCGCGCTCGCTCCAAGAGTCGCGAGGATCGACTCTGGCTCCTCAGGAGCAATCCCCCACGGCTTCTGCTGGTCGTAACCCCGAAAGTGCGCTATGAAGACGGCGGCACCCGCCACGACAAGTTCCCGAGCTATCGCCGCACCGATACCAGCCCGTCTCGTCGCACCGGTGACCACCGCCACCTTTCCGGTCAGCGGCGCGTGACTGCTCATCAGCAGATCAGTCGGTGAAGACGGTCAGCTTGCGCCACTGAATCAACCACGTGCCATTGCGCTTGACGAGCCGGTCCTCGGAGCGGCCCATCGCGGCCGCGATCATCCTGCCGTCCTTGTCGCGACGCACCGTCTGCCAGGTACCGACTGGTGCAACGCCTCGCCAGGTTTCGGGAACGTGATGCGCACGCTGCTGATCACGTGGTACAGATTCGAAGGCGGCAGCCCCTTCGCCTTGTTGTCGTCGCGCCGCTGGATGAGGTTTGTGACGATCTTGCGAATCTCCTCGTGTCCTTTGCTGATGCTCCCGTTCGAATCGATGACGGCGTCTTCGGTGAACACGGCCACGTAGCCCTCTGGATCGAGGGAGTCCACCGCCCACACATAACGCGCCATCACGTCCTCGACCAAGATGCGGTCTTCGTAGGTACCGAGATTCACCTGCGCAGTGACGAGTGCGGGCGCGATGAGTAGCGCGAAAAGAGCGTGATGCAATCTCATGTTCGTTCGATGACCTTCACTTTGCATAGCGATTGGGCTCAAGGAAGTGCAACGACACATATTCCTCAAACGTTCGAGTCTCGTCGGGGCGCTCAAAGTACCCGCACGTCTACATCAATCATCGCGAGCCTCTCGCGGTCACTTCCGGACCGCTTCAATCACGGAGAGCGGCGATTTCGTGGGCACGATCTTTCGAGTGGAACGAAAGTAAGCGCGAACCGCAGGGACAAACAGGAGAACGGCCGCGGCTGCCGCATAAACCATCCCCATCGTCACGAGCAAGAAATCGCCGAGATCAGAGGCCAACCCCACGAACAGAAACGCTGCGCCAGCCAGCGAGAAAAGGACGCCTGAAACCCAGCGCGCCCAGGTCGCGCGCCGATAGAGAAAGATGCAAAGCCAGGCCGTCAACACGAAACGGACTACCTGCTGCGGCTGTCGATCTGTGCCATCTGCAACGTTGAACGCAGCGGCGCTGAGGACAGACAAGGCCAGGACACTCACAATCACGGCGACGATCAGCCAGCGACCTGTTTCAACCTTAGAAGTCATGTGGTACCTCGCCTGTGTCTGCAAAGGTTCGGATAAGCCGCAGCCCGCATATACTCGGCGATCGTAGTCGGACGTTGCCTGCCATCCCTTTCGCCTCGCTTATTCTCCTCCCACTGACTCTGACCGTCATCTGGCTTGCCGCGGCAGAGCCGTCCGCGCAACAGACGCCGGACGGTCTGCCGTGGGTATCGATTCCCGGCAACCAGGCGCCGGGCCTTTCCTGGCGCGCCGAATTCCAGATGGGATGCGTGCCAGGGGACAGCGCATGCCAGTCTCACGAGAAGCCGCGTCATCAGGTGGCACTGACGCGCGCCTACGCCTTGCTGGCCACGGAAGTGACGCGGGGACAATTTCAAACGTTCGCTCGCACGATGATGTACCGCACGCTGGCGGAGCGCGAGGGCTGGGGATTTGCCTTCGATCGCGCCGGGTACAGCCGGCAGGACGGTCTCTCCTGGAGCGCGCCCGGCTTCTTCCAGGAAGACGACCATCCGGTCGTGCAGGTCTCGTGGGACGACGCCCTGGCGTATTGCGGGTGGGCGGGCGGTCGACTGCCTTCCGAGGCCGAGTGGGAGTATGCGGCGCGTGGGGGCGTAGCGGACGCCCGTTTCGTCTGGGGAGACGCCGCCGACGGTATCAGGGCTCCCCAGGCGGCCAATGTCGCCGATGACTCGGTGCGGCCGCACTTTCCGTGGTGGGCCGTGTTCCCCGACTATCGCGATGGCTTTTCCTGGACCGCCCCAGCCGGGTCGTTTGCCGCCAACGCGTTCGGGTTGTTCGATATGGCCGGAAACGTGTGGGAATGGACGGCCGACTGGTACGCGCCAACGGCCTATGGCTCCTCTGCGACCGTGGACCCGCGCGGGCCGGCGTCAGGCCGGGCACGCGTGGTGCGCGGCTCATCCTGGGGCGACGAACCGCTGGTCTTGCGCGTCTCCGAGCGCAGCTACTTCGCTCCCGAGCAGCGCAGTTACTTTCACGGCTTCCGGTGCGCTCGGGATCTTCAGCCCTCCATCGCGGTGCGATTCGTTGCCCCTCGCGAAGATCCGGCGACGGTTTTATCCACCGGCGGATAACTCGCCCTCACTGAAGGACGGGTGTCCGTCCGACTCGATATAGGACACGACGTTGCTCGCAGGGAGTTCGGGCGCGACCAGGTCCCCGTTCGCCTTGAATCCGTTGAAGACGTCCACGATTGGCAGGCGAGATGGCGAAGCGCTACGGGCCGTGAGCTGCATGGGGGTATCCACCAGTCCGGGCTCGTAGGAAAGGATAGAGATGTCACGGCGGTCGCCGGGGGCCGCACCAAGCTGAAGTTCCTCCGCCATCACCATGCCCGCGAGCCGCAAGGCAGCCTTGGTCATCGCATAAGTGCCGAGCCCTGGATAAGCCGCTCGAACAGCACCGGTTGACACGTTCACAATCCGGACAGCAGTGGACGCCGCGACATGCCGCGCGACCAACCCCATGAGTAGAACCGGGGCGACACTGTTCACGGCAAAGGCCCGCAGCATGTCTGCGTCGTCCACGTCCGACAGCTGCCCATACAGCGCCACGTCGGCGGCGTTGTTCACGAGCGCGAGGCGCTGCAGGCCGGCAGCCTGCGCTAACGGTGCAATCGCAGTGGCAAACGCGGCGCGCAGCGCCGCAGCGTCGCCGAGGTCGACAGATACGTGAGCGTAGTTGGGATTCTGGATAGAAGCAGCGCGCCTGGCGAGACCGACCACACGCCAGCCATGCTCGAGCAGGAGGCGCGCGATGGCCTCGCCAATTCCGGACGTTGTACCCGTCACCAGGGCCAGGTGCGTGCCTTGAGTCGCCATGTGCGCCCCTCTGTAATCACGAAACAGATCTTGAACGGCGGGCCAACGGTACTACGACATATGCGGCGGCGTTGACCACGATGATGATGCCACCGAGCGCCCACTGGAGCTCGCGCGTCAACGCGGCAGGATAAAGGACGGGTATCACGTAGTGCTCAACGAAGCTCGCCGAGTAGCCGGCATCTCCGCCTTGGCGGCGGAGCCAGTTCTCCAACGGCGTGAGCGGGCAAATGCGCCCGGTGAACTCGATCCACACACCCCACAGCGCGGCGGGCAGGTGCACCCAGGCCGCGCGCGGCCACCGGAGGGCCAGCAGACCCCCGAGCACCACAAAACCCACGAATCCGAGGTGCAGTACGACGACCGCATCGGCCAGCAGCCGGTAGAGCATCTGCCAGCTACATCTTCACTTCACTCACTTGGATTGTTGGTTGAGTGTTCGTGTAGTTCGGAACATCACCAACGATCGCCTCGGCGTGTGGTCCCCAGGCTTGTTGGAACGCTTCGACCGAGTCAAAGAGCAGGTGGCCCATCGCCACGTACGCTGCCGGCGATCCCGGCTGTCCGCCAGCAAGCCCCTGCTCTACCGACATTCCCTTGAGCGCAGTGCCAAGTTTCTGCCCAACCATCGGCATGTGGTTGTTCAAGTAGTACGGCATGTCGAATGTGCTGCCGGCCGTGTTCGGATAGAACACACTCACCTTGATCATGTTTCCTCCCGCTTAACTTGAAGCATAGTTCCAAGCGTCGGTGATTCAGTCGAACACACCAGACACCGCGTAAAAAGCTGGTCCGAAGTGCTCGATGTTTAGCCTGACGCCGTATGTTCGAGTCCAACGGGAGATGTCGCCTCAATCGCAGTACCGCTTGTAGACCTCGAACGCCGTTCCATCGTTCAACCGCCTTGGCTGCCGCTCTTCCCTGGCGTTGAATCTCGCCCGTTCCGTGCTCCACGCTGAATCGAGAATGAGAAAGCGGCCGGAAGAGTCGAGCAGTGTCCGAACGGTATCGAACAGGAGAGGCTCCTGAGCCTCGGTGAGATGGCTCAAGAAGAAGCCGATCAGGACGGTGTCGTAGACGTTCGACTCGAACTCTTGTTCGAAAAAATCACCCTGGATGAAGACACAGCGGTCGAGAATTCCGAGGCGATCCGCCTTTGCCCGGCTCTCGGCAAGCATCCTTTCCGATTGGTCGAACAGAGTGATGCGGGAACAGTTCGGGGCGTAGTGAGACAGCCAGTACGCTGTTCCGCACGCAAGGTCCATGATGCGACCGCGCGCGATCCGGCCGACGATGCCTGACAGCACCCGAGCTTCTGCCTTGAACACTTCGGGGTCGGGCATCGAGGCCGTTCCCGTTCCCAGCGTGTACGCCTCGTCATACTCGGGAGCGCGCTCGTCGTAGTAGGCGAGCATCCGCTGGCGAAGGTCTGCGTCCATGCGTTTATGCGCGCTGCTGTCCGTGAGGTTCGATCAGTGCAGCTGACGTTCGGGCCACGTCACGAACGTAACGGAGTTCCGAACTGCAGCATGTAGCCGTTGTTGTCGTAGATCGCGAACTCGCGCATGCCGTAATGGAACTCTTCCATCGGGTAGACGATTTTCACGCGGTCCTTCAGGTCGGCCCAGAGCGCCGCCACATCGTCCACGTTGAAGTAGAACGATCCCGTGAAACCGGGCGTCTTGAATGGGAGATGGGCGTTCGGCGTCGCGATCATCAGTCCGATGCCGTCGCGGCTGAGTGACGCCCAACCGTCTTCCTCGCTCAGCCCGTCACAAGTAAATCCCAGTCGATCCGTCCAGAATTGCACCGTTCCATCCATGTCATTGGTTCGCAGCATCGGCCGCAGCGCCTGAAAGGTGACACCCATCGTCCCTCCTTCCCCGGGGCGATTCTACTGGACCACCGGTCCACAGGTTCAGCGACCGCCCCCCCTCGCCTGGATCAGCCGCAGCGTCTCTTGGCTCACGAAGACCTTCGCGTCGTACCGTTCACCCCAGCCGAGCGGCGTCACGTCGCGATACTCGCGAAGCGGTCCGCCTCCATGTCCCTCCTCGAGGCGTGCCCGGAGGGACGCACGGATGTTCGGGTCGCCACCGCGGTCCAACAAAAGGCGCGTGAAGCGTGCTTCGTCCGGCTGTCCCTTCCCGTAGTTGACCCAGAAGTTCCGCTGGGAGACAACCGTCGAGAAGAGCGCCGTGTAGCCACCGAAGCCGTCGGCGTCGATCGCAGCCCGCGCGTTCGGATCCATACCCCGGTCGAGTAACCACTCCGCGATTTCCAGTTCGTCGAAGTACGCGGCTATGTGAAGGAGCGTCGTCCCGTGCACCGGCGTCCCCTGAGCGGTGTACGGCTCCAGGGCGCAGGCAGGGGCAAGCGGGAAGACGTCGGCGATGTCGAATGTGCGCGTGAGCAGATCCGGGTCGCGCGCGAGGTGCGCCTCGAGGAGGTCGATGCGACCACGATGCAGCGCCATCACCGGCGTGTCGGGAGGCTCGAAGCCGTGCTCGACGTACATCTCCAGGATGCGGTGCTTGGCTGCCGGTTTTCGGCTGTCGGTGCCGAGGAGGTGCTCCATCGTGTTCGTGTCCGGCCCGCTGGGACCCATCAAGCGGACACCGAGCGCGAAGAGCGCGGCGGTGCCTTCCACGCTCAGCGTGTACGCGGGACCGGCAAGAGATAACTTGTCGAGCGACGGTCGCCCCGCGAGGTCATAAACCAGATGCACGGTTTCGATCTTGCCTTGGAGTGCGGCGCGTCCGGCCGCCGACTCGAAGTCCCTGGCGCCGTGGGAGTGCAGGAGACGGATGATGCGGTCGCGGCCAAGGTTCGCCGCGAACGTCATTGGCGGTCCCCAGTTGCTGTCGGTGCGAATCAGGACGTCTTCTTTTATGAGCGCCGGATTCCGCGTTATGAGCGTCTGGACCGCGTCGAGGTCATCGCCCCAAATCGCCTCCGCGAGCCGTCACCGCGTGGACGAGTCTCGTCCAGCTCGATGCGCGGTAGCTTCGTGCGAGCACAAGCTGCGCATCGGCCAACTTCGCGACAGAGGGGTCAATCGGTTCGGGATGATGCTCGCGCACTTCGGCGATCGCATTCGCATCTCCGGCGTGGATGGCGCGGAGGAGTTCCTTGGCCTGACGGTGAAGCTGCTTCAGGTTGGGACGGACCGGCAAACGGCAGACGGGCATGACGAGCCTCCTCGAATAAGCCCGTGGTCCGCTGGCGTCGGGCAAAGGAGGTTCAGATCACGTCCGAACGTCTGAACGGCCTGCTCAGGTGGACTCTGTCCTATCCGCGGACGGGAGGCGCCCTGTACGCCCAGCCATGAAACTAGCACTGAGCGGCGCCGCACTCAAGAGAACCGAGGAGTATTTTCAGCCCTTGGGCGAGATCTTGCCGGCGAATGACTGGGCGGCGATCTTGCCGTCCCGGACGACTAACGTGTCCGTGCCCAGCTCGTACACGTTGTCCGCAGTCTCGGCGGTCCACAGAACGTACGCATAGTCGCCCTCGACGGACTGGTGCTTCATGTTGAACGTCGAGCCAGGTTTTCCAAACTCCGCGAGCATCGCCTGGAACAACGGCCTGATGGCGTCGGCCCCTCTGAGCGGTCCGTCCGGCGTGAACAGGACTGCACTCTGGCGCATAGTCAGACAAGATGCCCTCGAGATCGAACTCGAAGAAGCATTTGATGTGGTGGTCGAGAACGTCCTGAGTCGAACGCATGTCGCCTCTACACGGCTTCCGGTAAGTTCATCATCCTCGCCAGGGCGCGCCACTCAGGGCTCTGCCCCAGGAGCGGTCGGAGGATCGGGATGAGTCCAGGAAACCGGCTCTCGATCGCTCGTTCGGCCCATTCTGCCGCCCGATCGAATTCGCCGCACATCGCATGAAACACGGCCAGCCCGGCCGGAGCTCCCCATGCTGTGCCCGGCCTGAGCCCTTCGAGCAGCGTCTCTGCGCGGCTCGCGGCTCCGGTGCGGACGAGGAGCGCCGCGAGTTGTCCGACGATCGGATTGGACCAGGGCGTCAAGCCATACGCCTTTTCGCTCAATGCGAGGGCTTCCCCTAATTTCCCCTGCTGCGCGCAGACGGCACCGAGCGTGCCGACGGCCAGCGGGAAGTTTTCGTCGAGCTCCAAGACCCTGCGCAATTCGTCTTCGGCCTGGTCGATCCGGCCGGCGTTTCTGAGACCGGAGGCAAAAATGTAGCGGTACAGCAGGTTGAGCGGGTCCGCTTCGACTCCCTTCGCAATGGCATCCAGCGCCTCCTGGAACCGGCCGATTGGCGCCAGGTAATGGTTCCCGTACCAAAGGCGAACGTGGGATGCGACCGGTTCGCGCGCCAGGGCCACACGCCAGTGCCGTTCCGACTCGTGCCAGTCATAGCTGTCGTACCCGGAAGCCATACCCCACGGAGGGCATGCGCTTCAGGCAACGAGGGCTCGATGCGCAGCGCCTCGTCTACCGCGGCGCGGGCCAGGGGGATGACCTCGCGGGTCGGCCTCTCGCCGATGCTCGCGAGCATCGTGTAGTACAGGCCCAGGGAGTTGTGCGCGGGCGCGAAATCAGGATCGACTGCGACGGCTCTGTCCAGCAACTCCTTGACCAGCACCAGCGATTCCGGCGTCGCTTTCGACCATTGATCCAGAGCCTTGAGATACGCCTCGTACGCGCGCAGGTTCGGAGTGCGACGCGGCAACGGCGCGGGCTCCGCGGAAAGCTTCAACTTCAGCGCCGTTGAAATGGCATTTGCGATCTCGTCCTGGATCGCGAAGACGTCCGTCGTCTCCCGATCGTAGCGTTCCGACCAAAGATCAAAACCGTCCGCGACCTTGACGAGCTGCGCCGTGACACGGATACGGCTGCCCGCCCTGCGAACGCTCCCCTCCAGAATGTGGTCGACGTTGAGCCTCTTGCCGATCTCTCCGAACTCGACATCCTTTCCGCGGAAAAAGAACGACGACGTGCGGCCAGCGACTTTCAGGCCAGGCACTTTGGCGAGCACGTTGATGATCTCCTCGGTCAACCCGTCGCTGAAATACTCGTTCTCCTTCTCGGCGCTCACGTTGGCGAAGGGCAGAACGGCGATGGACGGCACGCGCTCGACCGGTGCCGACGGCTCCGTCGCCGGTTGTTCGAGCACGGCCCGCAGTTCGCCCATCGTTTGAAAACGCTGGCTGGGCGATTTCTGCAGACACCGCCTGACGATCCGATCCATCGCGGGCGAGGTCTGCAGAGGGGGTGGTTCGTCGCGAACGACGGCATTCATGATCTGAAGCGCGGTCGTCCCGCCAAACGCACGATTCCCGGAGAGCATTTCGTACAGGACGACACCGAAGCTGAAGACGTCCGACCTCGACATCGACCGGTCTGCCTTCGGCCTGCTCCGGCGACATGTAGGCCGCCGTGCCCAGCACCGTGCCGTCCTGCGTCCGCGTAACGTCGGCATCGTCGCTGACGAGCGTGGCCAGGCCGAAATCGAGCAGCTTCGCCACGCCCTTCGTGGTGACCATGACATTGCTTGGCTTCAAGTCGCGGTGAAGAATGCCTGATCGGTGTGCCTCTTCGAGGCCTTCGACAATCTGCCGCGCGATGCGAAGGGCCTCTTCCAGCGGTAAGCCAGGTCCACGTCCGCTGCGGAGTCGAGCTGCCAGCGTCTGCCCCTCGACGTACTCCAGCACCAGATAGTCCGGGCCAACGTCATAGATTTGGCAGATGTGGGGGTGATTGAGCGCCGCAATCGCGCGCGCTTCCTGCTCGAACCGGCCGTGCTGTCCCGTCAGTCGCTTCACCGCGACGACGCGATTGAGCCGCGTGTCGCGCGCTTTCCACACTTCCCCCATGCCACCGGTGCCGAGGAGGTCAAGGATCTCGTAGGGGCCGAGCCGCGTGCCCGAGGTCAGTGACATCGTGTCGAGGTCGAGATTGTATCTTCCCTGACCGGCTTGGCCCTTCAGCACATTCGACGATATGTCACTTGCGCCGGCGCGACTTGGCTGACGTTCGCCGCGAACCTGGATAGCAGATAGGACAAGGGCTCGGACCGCGGAATTTGTGGCCGCGGCTGCAGGTTTTCCACCCACCAGCGTTTGCCTTTGGCACGATGCATTCCTCTAAGTTGAAGTTCCCTCGACAGCGCGGCGCCTCCCAAAGGCCCACGCGACAGCGATACCCACGCCGTACAGGACGATCATTGGGCCCGCAATGATAAGCATGTTTCCGAAGTCGGTGGTGGGCGTGATGATGGCCGCGATCACTACGCAACCCACCACGGCATGCCTGAAGTACCGCACCAACATACCGGCGGTGAGTAGGCCGATGCGACTCAAGACAAAGATGACTGCAGGAATCTGAAAAACGATACCAAGGGCCACCATGATGCTGAAGAACAGATCGAAGTACTCAACGGCGTCAATGATAGGCGTGAGGTTCGAAGCCACGATCCAGTCGAGGAGGAATCGCAGCGCGGTAGGAAAGGCGACGTAGTAGCCGAACGCTCCGCCCGTGACAAACAGCAATGATGCCGACACGACGAATGGGATGGCGTACCGACGCTCGTGGCGATACAGCCCTGGCGAGATGAACAACCAGGCCTGCGTGAGAATCAACGGTGACGAAAAGAACAAGGAAGCCACGAGCGTGACCTTCATATGCAACCCGAAGATATCCTGAGGCCTCGACACCGAGAGCGTTACTGCTGGATTGGCACGGATGGGAGCGCTCGCAATGTCATAGAGATCGCAGCTCGATCACCCGACCGTTCTCGAATGCCACTGTCGCGGTTCCGGACAACACCATCCCCACATGCTCCAGGGGACACAGGTTCGTTCCGGCCGCGGGCGCAACGTGCACTGACCATTTCCAACCGGGCTGGTAGATAGCGCGTCCGATGGTCAGGCCGCCGATTCTGACCAGCTCGAAACGGCCCTTTTCGAAAGTACGAACCTCATCGGGGCGTTCAAAGTACCGAACATCAACATCGAACATGGCACCGCCTCAGCTTTGCGAATTCAACTTATCGGGGCCGCCAGTCGAAGGCGAGCAGGAGCGTGCGCTGACTGGCGGGAGCGTTGTCATCAGAAAGCAGATAGAACCGTGCCCCGCCGGCGGGCCGTGGCACGGCCGCGAGTCCCTCGAAGTTGTCGACCGTCATCGGCGGCGCCATGTCCATCCGGGCGACCATCTTGGTCGAGCGAAGTATCTGCAACGAATTGCGGCTTCCCCGCGCAGCGTCGAACGCGCGCAGCAGATAGACGGTCTGCATCCCGGGCAAGCGCCTGATGGCGACCAGGCCGAATTCCGCAGGCTTGTCGGCAGTTGGACCCTTGACGCACGGCGTCGACAGGTGGCAGGTCCAGGTGTCGCCACTGGCCTCAGCACCGACGACATATGCATCCGCTCCTGCCTCCGGGTCCGGCGCGAGTGCCTCCATGCCCCCGTTGGGTGGAAAAGAGACCTCGGGCATCGGCACCGGGCGCGGTGGACCTCCCGCCGCTGGATACAGCCAGATACGATCACGCCGCTCGAAGCTCACGAGACGGTCGCCGTTTGGCAACAGCGCGAGACCCTCCGCGTCTGCGTCTGCCTTGTCGGGCAATGGCTTCCCGTCTTCGCCCGTCAGCAGCGTGAGGCGGGCATCTGCGAGACCCACCAGCCGCCCCGCGCTATCCAAGACGAGCCGTGCGTCGACGAAAATACCCAAATCCCCAACGGCCGTGAGCCTGTCCGTACCGGTGATCTCGATGTCCGACAGGCCGTGCAACTGGTCCGTCTGGCTGGAGGTCAGGACCAAGCCGCCGGCGTAGTGAAAATCGCCGATCGCCATCTCCGACGGATTCTGGGGATTCAGCGGCACAGGAAGGGCGTCGATGCTGATCGGGCCACTGGCGACCGGCGCAACAGGGTTCGACTGCGGCGCGGCAAGGGCGCCGCTAACAGTGATGCCAATGACTAGGCCGGCGCGAAGGACGTACCAAGTCTTGCGCAAATCACATCTCCTGACGCCGAGCTTCTTGTCCGCCCGGACGCGCACTCACACGGTTGCTCGTGCGCGGACATGGCCGAAAAACAGACCGTAGCCGTCGATATCTTCGATCACGAAGCCTCTGAGACCATCATCATCCTCGTCCCCTAGAGGCACTGCGAAACGAATGCCACGCGACGCGAACTCTGCCGCCAACTTGTCCGGATCAGAAACCTCAAGATAGGCATCCCAACTGAATGCTGGCTTGCGCTTGTAGTTAGGGACCGGTTCCACGAGGACCTCTGTGCCGTCCAAGACCTCACCAAGCGCCTTGAACATGATCGTTGCCCCATCGCGGCGCACAATCCCGAAGAATTCGTCGTCAGGAGTCGGGCCCCGAAACGTGACTTCGAAACCCAGCATATCCCGGTAGAACGAGAGTGTTGCCGGGACGTGCGCAACGATAAAGAACGGTGAGATGGCGGAGATCGTCGGTCGTATCATGCGTAACGTTCCGCGCTCGCGCGTGAACCTTGACTGACTGTCTTACTTCTTGTCCGTTCTGACAGCACATCCGCTTCTGCAGGAGCGGATTGTCGATATTCTTGCCGGCCCAGTCCAGGAAGAAGTCGAACTCCGCCAGGGCGGTCGCACCCAGCATGCCCATGTGTGTGTGGCCGTTGAGTTTGCCTTTGAAGATCGGGTCTTCCACATTGAGGGAGAGTGCAGGTCCGACTTTGCGTGTGCGGCTCGCATTCATCGCCGCCACGGCGGTGTAATTCCCCTTCCGTGTGGCCAGCGGACGATAATCACCATTCACCATCAGGAAGGGAATCGTGTCGAAGTCCGACCCAACGAGCCCGGCGGCTGCGAGATCGGTCCCTGCCCCCTCGGGGATGATGATTCCCTTCAACAGATTCAGTTTCCCGCGCTCCTTCAGGATGCGGACCGTATGGAACACCGAGGACGTCGATTGCGAATGGGGTGACAGGATGCCGCCGCCGATGCCTTCGAGCAGTTCGGCAAGAGCGAGCGGAAGCCAGGTGTCGATTGCATTGAGGTTGTTCGGAGTACAGCTCGGACAAACGGAGCCAGGCAACGTGACTTCGCCATTGGGCACAAGCTGCTTGTAGTACTCCAGACCCAGATAGGTGTTGTTGGACGGATTGGGCGCTGCTCCTAGAGCGCCCGCGCGTGCAACCAGACGCGGATTGGCGGCATTGGGCGCAGGCGGTATCGGGAACGCCGGCGGATAAACGCCGTGCGCCGGCGACGGCTCTGCCGGATTCTCAACAGGGTCGGGATCGCCGGGGTCGCCGTGGCGAATCATCTTTCCAGTGGTGATGTCCGTACCGGCCGGCACGATGTGGCCAAACCAGGCCGTCCAGGCGCCGTCGTCGGTGATCCTGCCGAAGCTGGAGGGGACCAGATTCCAGTTGCCCGTCGCCTTGGCCTCGAGGATGACCGACTGGTCAAAGCCAGACCTGCCGCGCCCCGGCTGATCGACCACGAAAGTGGCAAGTTTGTTTCGGACTGCATAAGAGAGCCAGCCTTCACCACCGCCGGGTGTCGAATCCAGCGCCGCTCCCGTATGCGTCGACCCATGGATCATGACGAGCGGCCACTGCCTACGCTGCTCCGGGATCTGGAACTGGACATACATCTGGCCGATCGTGATCTGCTGCGGCGCGCCACCTTCCCGAACGGCCGCGGAGCTGGCATATCGCGTGACCTTCGGCACACCACCGACGAAGAAAGAACCCTGATCGCAGATGGTCAGCGGGCCTCCACTCAGATACCGCCCCTTCAGCGGGTTCTCCCAGGCCAGCGCGCTTGCGGCAAGCATGGCGGCCACCCCGGCCGTCAACAAGACCCTGGACAGGTATCGCTTCGCGAACTGTTCATGCCGCATAAGACCTCCCGAAAGGTTGCCGGTCGCCCGAAGACTCCTGGTCAGCGCTTAGCCGCGGCGATGCTACCTCGCCCGAACGCGTTGCGTCTTGAGCAACCACGCCAGATAGGCGCCGGCCGTCACGTCGTACGCCGCACAGAATCCCGGCCAGAACGCCGGGACGCCTGGATTCGTAATGATCCGGCCGTGGACCGCATCGAACACCCCGTGAGCCGCCAATGCGAGCGCAACCAGCCAAAGGGATGTCTTGAATCCAAGCACTGCCACCACGAGGAAGCCGACGCCAACCACGGACTCGAGCAGCAGCGCGCTCGTGGATCCTCCCATGACCGCGAACAGCGCGTAGATGAACGCGATCACAATGGTGACAGTTGGATAGAACGAACGGTCCCGGTCGAACCCGAGGGCCGTCATCAGCAACCCGACAGCCAGGGCAAGGATCACTCCGACGGCGATTGGCACAGCATGCCCCGGTCGTCCGGCTTTCGATACCGCAGGCGAAGCACGGTTGGTCGGCCACCGCCTGTCGGTACGACCGTGAACAGGTTGTCGTATTCAGTGGCAGCAAGCGTGATGACTTCGGTGTGACCCAACAGCTTGAGCAGGGCTGGGACGGACATCTGGTGGCCCACGATCAGGACAACACCCTGACGATGCTCGGCCCGAATGCGCTTGATCAGCCCCTCCTGGTCCGCGGTAGGCAGGCTGACCGGGGATATCTTCAGGGCGCGAGCCACCGGCTCCGCCGTCTGCATCGTCCGCTGGAATTGGCTGGTGTAGATCGCCGTGATCCCAACGTCTTTCAACAGGGCAGCCAACCGTTGCGCCCGCTCTTTCCCGGCCGCCGACAACGGCGAATCCTCTGAGTCATCGAGCCTGTCAGCATGCCGAACCAGCAGGACGGCGCGCTGGGCGTACGCAACAGAGGGAAGGGCGATTAAGGCCGCGACCACGACAAAGGCGATGGAACGGGTTGGCATGTGAAGCCTACGTGAGCGGTCTCCCCACCACGATGCTCAGCGGGAGAGGGCGTCGGGACGATCTGCTCCTGCAAAGCCGCCACGGCCGCCGGCCCGCCACGCCTACCCGACGGCGCCTTACTTAGGCGCCGTCGCCTTCGCAGCGATCAGCTTCTTCAGCAGTTCCGCGGTGTCTTCGTGGATGTCGATGCGCGCGCCGCCGCGGCTGTTGCCGCCCGCGCGGCCCATCGCGGAATCGACCGGCGTCATGCCGCGGTTGTCCTTGGCGTCGAGGTTCGCGCCCTGCGAGACCAGGAACGTGACCACGTCGTTCCAGCCCCAGCGCGCCGCCTCGTGCAGCGGCGTCAGCCCGCGGTTGTCCTTGGCATTGATGTCGCCGCCGGCCGCGATGAGCAGCTTCAACGTTTCGATCGAGCGCTGCTGCACGTCCTCCGACGTGTAGAAGCCGCGCGTGTCGGCATCGGTGGAGCCGAGGCCGGCAGCCGCCATCGTGGGCGTGACGCCGCGCGAGTTGGTCAGCGTGATGTCCGCGTTCTTTTCGAGCAGCGCCTTCACCGCCGGCGCATCCAGCGCCTTGGCCGCCCGCAGCAGCGGCGTGGACCCCGTGGTCAGCATGCCGTCCAGACCGCGGTCGTTGCCGACGTTGCGGAACGGCGGCGGCATCTTCAGTTGCTGGTTCGGATAGGCGCCCGCCTCCAGCAGCATGCCGATCACCTGCTGGCTGCGTGGTCTTGTCCAGCGAGGGCAGGTCCGGGCGCCCGCCGCGCGGCAGCGTGTTGACGTCCGTCGCCGAATACAGCGGCCCGCGACCCCACAGGTCCCATTTGTTCGGGTTCGCGCCGCGGCGAATCAGTGCCGCCGCCGTGTCGAACTGCATGTTCATCACCGCCATCAGGAGCGGCGTGATCGCTTCCGGGTCCGCGTAGTTGATGTCGGCGCCGGCGTTGACCAGCAGGTCCACGCAGTCCGCGCAGCCCTCGCGCGCCGCGAACAGCAGCGGCGTCAGCCCACCTGCCGGGCGATAGACCGCGCGCGGCTCGCCCGTGACCTGGCGATCCCAGTCGTTGACCGTCGAGCGCACGTTCACGTCGGCGCCGTTCGCGATCAGCTCCTTGACCATCGCGCTGTGGCCCTGCGCCACCGCCCACATCAGCGGTGTCTGCCCGCGCCACTTCTCCACCGCGTTGACCTTGGCGCCCTTCTTCAGCAGCACGCGCGCCGCCTCCACCTGACCCGTGCGCGCCACCACCATCAGGGCCGTCTGGCCGTCCTGGTTCGGAGACTCCACGTCAGCGCCTGCTGCGAGCAGCCGGTCGAGCAAGACCGGGTTGGCCGTGAGCGCCGCCTCGGACATCGGCGACACGCCGAACGAGTTCTTGACGTTCACCTTGGCGCCGGCGCGCAGCAGCCGCGACACCAGATCGACGTCGTTGCGCTGCACGGCCCAGTGCAGCGCCGTGGTGCCATCCGGCTCGGGCGCGTTCACGTCCGCGCCCTTGGCCACGAGCGCACGTGCCGTGGTGACGTCGCCCGATTTCACCGCGTCCACGAGCGGCGACACCGCGCCCGCTGCGAGCGCTAATGCCAGCGCAGCTGCACTCAGCATGGGACCCTAGACCTCCGCGAAGATCTGCGTGCTGTTGCCGAGCGTCTTTTCCGGCACGCCGGCGCGATCCAGCAGCGTCAATAGCAGGTTGGCCAGCGGCGTCCGGTCTTCGTACTTGAGATGCTGGCCGCCCTTGAGGCGCCCTGCGCCGCCGCCCACCACCAGCGTCGGCAGCGGGAACTCGTCGTGCGCGTTGCTGTTCGACATGTTGCTGCCGTAGAGCATGATCGAGTTGTCCAGCACCGACCGCTCGCCGTCGGGCATCTTCGACAGCTTGGTCAGGAACTTGGCAAACGCCTGCGTGTGGTAGTTCTGGATCTTGACCAGCTTCTCCTTCCGCACCTTGTCGTTCTGATGGTGCGACAGCGGGTGGAACGCATCGGGCACGCCGATGTGGTTGTAGGGCGTGTTGCTGCCCTCGCCCGCCATCATGAACGAGAACACGCGGGTCAGGTTGGCCTGATACGCCAGCGCGATCATGTCGAACATCAGGTTCAGGCGCTGGTCGAAGTTGGTGGTCACCGGCACGTCGGGCAGGTCGAGACCCGAGAAGTCCTGCGCTTCCATCTTCTGGACCCGGCGCTCGATCTCGCGCACGCTCTCCAGGTAGTCGCCCAGCCGCGCCTTGTCCGGCCCGTCCAGGGTGCGCCGCAGCTCCGCGGCCTCCTGCGACACGAGATCCAGAATGCTCGAGTACTGCTTGGAGATGGCCTTGCGCTCGGCCTCCGAATCGCCCTGACCGAACAGCCGCTGGAACAGCTTCCGCGGATCGGCTTCCATCGGCAGCGGCGTCGTGGGCGTGCGGAACGAGATCGTGTTGCCGTAGGAGCAGCCGTACATCCGGTCGCAGGCGCCGCCGCCGCCGCGACCTTCGGTCGCGATCTCGATCGACGGGAGCGGGGTGTCCTGGCCGATGTGCGCGGCCGCAATCTGGTCCACCGTCACACCGCCGTAGGGATCCGCCGTCGCGCGCGGCGTCACGCAGCTCAGCCACGTGCCCGGGTTCAGCGCGTGCACCGGCGGGGCGATGGTCGGCTTGTTCTCCAGGCCGCTCACGATCGTGAGCTGCTTCTGGAACGGCGCCAGCGGCTTGAGAATCGCGGGCAGCTCGAAGGTGGTGCCCACCGCCTCCGGCGTCCAGTGCTCCATGATGGCGCCGTGCGGCAGGTACATGAAGCCCATGCGAGGCTTCCCCGCCGCCGCAGTCTGCGCCAGCGCGGTCCATGCCGGCACCATGGCATCGAGGAACGGCAGGCCCACGGCCACGCCAGCGCCGCGGAGGAACGTTCGCCGAGACAGGTGCTTTTTCGTGCTAATCATGGCCTCTCCCCGAGACTGTTAACCAACCACGAACTACGAACCACGAACCACGAACTAGTCCGCCGTACTGTTCTCGGCACCAGCCGCCTTCCGCATCTGGAACGGCATGCTCGTGACGATGCCCTTCACGATCGACGAGAACCGGTAGTTGTCCTTCGCCGTGTCGCGGACGATCTTCCGGACGGCGGGCATGTCGTGCGCCTCAACCGCCCGGCCAAGCGCGTAGGTCATCAGCTTCTCGGTAATCGTCTGGACGAACTGCTGCGGCTGCTTGACGAGCGCCGCTCGCAGGTCCGCCGGCCCGCGCACGGGCGTGCCGTCGATCAGCGTGCCCGAGGCGTCGATCACGTCGCCGGCGTAGCGGTCCTTGCCTCGCCACTCACCCACGGCGTCGAAGTTCTCGAGCGCGAAGCCCAGCGGGTCCATCACGCCGTGGCAGGAGTTGCACGACGGCTTGGCGCGGTGCTCCTCCATGATGGCGCGGATGGACAGCTGCTTCTCGCCGTCCTTGTTCTCCCTGAACGCCTCCACGTCGGGCGGCGGCGCGGCCGGCGGCGTGCCGAGCAGGTTCTCCAGGATCCACGCGCCGCGGATCACGGGCGCGGTGCGGTTGGCGTAGGACGTGGCCAGCAGCACGGCGCCCTTGCCCAGCAGCCCGAACCGGTTCGCGTCGGTCAGCGTCACCCGCCGCATCCGCTCGCCGCGGATGTAGGGGATGCCGTAATGCAGCGCCAGCCGTTCGTTCACGTACGTGTGGTTGGCGGTCATGAAGTCCAGGACGCTGCGGTCCTCCTGGATGATGCTGCCGATGAAAAGCGCCAGCTCGCTCTTGAACGCGTCCCGCAGGCTTTCGTCGAAGTTGGGGAAGATCACCGCGTCCGGCTCGATCTCGTCCAGCGACCGCATCTTCAGCCACTGGAACGCGAACGTGTTGACCAGCGAATGCGACGTTGGCGCCGTAAGCAGACGCTTCACCTGCGCGTCGAGCACCGCCGGACTCGGCCAGCGTGCCGCGCTCGGCCAGCCGCAGCAACTCTTCGTCCGGTCCGCGCCCGGTGAGGAAGAACGAGAGGCGCGACGCCAGATCCAGCGTCGTGATGCGGTGCACGGCTCCTGGCGCCACGCCTGCCGGCGTGCGCTCGGCGCGATAGAGGAACTTGGGGCTGGCGAGGATTGTCGGCAGCGCCTCGCGCAGGCCCGCCTCGAAGTCCGCGCCCTCGCGGCCGCGCGCGTAGAACGCCATCGGCGCGGCGAGGTCCTGCTCCGTGACCGGCCGGCGATACGCGCGCCGCGCAAGCTGCGTGAGGATCTGTTTCGCGCACGCGCTTTCATCAGCCGGTCCCGTCGGCTTGCAGACGAGCACGCGCTGGCGGCTGGGCGAGTTGCCCAGGCTTTCCACCGTGAACGGCCCCAGCACGTCCACGCTGCCGATCTTGGGAATGCGCTCTTCCCCGGTGCCGGGACGGAAGTTGAACAGCACGTCGTCGGATTCAGCCAGCGTGCGGGCCACGAACGTCACGCCCAGCGTGTGCGGGCCTGCCGTGGTCTTCACCGGGATGTTCTGGAACCGGTTGTTGACGGCCGTGACCGCCGCCGCCTGCTGCTGGTCGATGTTCTTCAGGTCCTCGGGACCACCGATCGTGTTCTCGAAGATCTTGACGCCGTCCAGCAGCACCACCACCGTGTGCTGGTACTCCATGCCGCGCAGGTAGCCGGCGATGGGCAGGCCGTTGATGTTCAGCTTGTAGTCGCCATCGGCCGGGAAGTTGTGCTCGACGACCAGGCCACCGCGCGTGCCGAGCGGCAGGCCATCAACGCGTACGGCCTGATCCGTGCCGCGCGCCGGCCGGTAAGTGACGCTCGTGGCCTTGGTGCCGGGCACGCCCAGCGCGCGGTTGGTGACGACGCGCGCGGCGCTGATGTACTGATCCAGGAACGAAGGCGACACCGCCAGCGACGTGGCGATGTTGTCGAAGCCGTCGGCTTCGTCGTCCTTGGGCAGCATCGCCGCCGGATCGATCTTCAGCGACAGCAGATCGTCGATGGCGCTTGCATACTCCGTGCGGTTCAGGCGGTGCACCGCGACGCGGCCCGGATCGGGGTGCGCGGCCGCGGCAGCATCGAGCGACTGTTCGAGCCACGCCGCGAACGCATCGGAGGTGGCCTTCTCGGGCCGGCGCGCACCGGGCGGCGGCATCATGCCGGCCTTCAGCTTGCGAATCGCCTTCTCCCACAGCTCGGCGTGCTCGCCCACCTGCGCCAGGTCCACGTTGTCGAACGTCACGTCCGCCGTCTTCACGCGCTGGTTGTGACAGGCGACGCAGTACCGGTTCAGCATCCCGCGGTAGGCGTCCGCGGGCGCGGCTGCCGCCGTGACCGGCGGCGCGGCGGGCCTGGGCGACTGATCCGCGCCGACATGCACGCCCAACGCTGCGGCAGCCGTGACGGCCACGACGACGACGAAGGCACGAACCCCGGGTGTCTGCATGCCCTAGACCACTCCACCCAGCTCGCGGATGTGCAGCCACATCCCGCGGTACGAGATCGACAGGAACTGTTCGGGGCTGCCCCACGTGGCGTCGAGATCCTTGGTGAGACCGGAGGCCAGCATGTCTTCGGCGCCCATCCCCTTGCGCATCGCCTGGTGCATGCGGTCGCGCACCGCCACCAGCATGTCGGCGTGCGCCTGCATGCCGGCGCGCGTTTGCACTGCGCCGAAACCCGGCACGTAACGCGTATCGGGCTTGCTGAGATCCAGCAGCGCCTTGTTGGCCGTGGCCATGCCGCCCAGCCAGCCGCCGGAGTTGTAGTCGGCGATCGGGTATGCGCCGACGCTCAACAGGTCGCCCACCACCAGCACGTTGGCGTTGCGGAAGAACACGTAGATGTCGCCGTCGGTGTGCGCCTGGCCCAGGTGGCCGTAGTCCACCTTCTCGTCGCCCAGCATCATCGAGCCGGTGGTGAAGAAGGTCTTTTTCGGCAGCGCCTGCGGCGCGCGCGGCTTGAAGGTGGCGCCGCCCTGCCAGTCGAGGCGCATCTCGGAGCCGAGGTACTGCTTGGTGAACTCGTGCGCGACGATCGTCGCACCGGCCTTGGCGAAGGCGTCGTTGCCGCCCGTGTGGTCGGCATGCCAATCGGTGTTGAACAACGTCCGCACCGGCTTCCCCGCCGCCAGCTCGGTGACCTTGGCGACGAGCGCGGGCGTCTGGGCGGCGCTGCCGCTGTTGACGAGGAGCGCGCTATCGGGACCGAGCGCCAGGGTCACGTTTCCGCCGGCCCCCGACACGACGAGCAGGGTGTCCGAAAGGCGCGTGACCTCGAGAGCCGGCGACGCGCCGGCCGCGGGGACCGTCGGCGCCGTGGTTCGCGGCAAAGTGGTACGCGTCTGCGCGAAGGCGTGCGGGGCCGCCGCCGCCCCGGCGGCGCCCGTCATCAGCAGGCGACAGAAATCCCGCCTGGAGGATTCCCTCCACATGCGCAGAGTTTAGCCGAGAAACGGCGTTTATTGGAGGTTCAAGCGCACGGCAATGCCCAGCGCTACCAACCCCAACAGCATCATCGCGCCGCACAGCGGCAGGCAGAACCGCAGCCACTGCCGGTAGGGGATCCCGGCCAGCACCAGGATGGCCATCAGGGCGCCATCGGTCGGCAGGAACTGGTTCAACATGCCGGGCCAGTACTGCGTGGCCGTGACGAGCACCTGGCGCGACAGCCCCAGCAGATCCGCCGCCGGAACGAGGATGGGCATCGTCAGCGCCACGCGGCCGGAGGTGCTTGGCACCGGCAAGGCCAGCAGCGACTGCACAACAGAGACGCCGCCGGCGAACACGGCTGTCGGGTACCCCATCAATGGCGTCACGAGCGCGTTCACGATCGTGTCCAGGATGCGGCCTTCATCCAGGACCACGAACACGCTTCGGGCCACGCCAATCACCAACGCCGCGTAAACGATTCCTCGACAGCCGTCGAAAAACGCGTCGCTCGTGCCCTGCACCCCGAGGCCCGCGGTCAGCCCCACGACGACGCCCATCAGGAAGAAGGCGGCCGCCATCTGCTCGAGATCCCAGCCGTAGAACAGCACGCCCACCGCAAGCACCGGAAACAAACCGATGATCGACAGCAGCGCGAACGCGTGTCGCCCGCTGATGCGCGCGCGGTGAGCGGCCTCGCCGCCCGGTTCCGGTGTCGTGCGGGTGCGCATCGCATGGCGCATCGTCCCCCAGGTCCAGAGCGCGACCGCCGGCACCAGCACGGCGACGCGAAACTGCCAGCCCGACATCAGCGGCAGCTCCGCGAGCTTCTGGGCGATGCCGACGCCAAACGGGTTCATCGGGCTGAACGCGCCCCCGACGCCCGCTGCTCCAAGGCTCATGCCGACGGCCGTGATGGCGTCGAATCCCACGCGGCGGGTCAGCACCAGCAGCACGGGCACCAGGGCGACGATCTCCTCCCACATCCCTTCGACCACACCGCCCGTCGCGAAAACCGTGCACGAGATGGGCACAATCAGGCGCTCGCGGTTCTGCGAGGCGGTCGGCCAGCCACTCCACGCCGTGTCGGAGCGCGCCCGTGCGGTCCACGATCGTGAACGCGCCGCCGGCGATGATGATGAGAAACAGGAGCGAGGCCCCGGCCACCATGCCCTTGGGGAGGGCGACGACGGCCTGGAAGGGCCCGACCGGGGCCGGGGGCACGCTGTGAAAGGAGCCGGGCACCACCACGCTGCGCCCCGTCGCCGCGTCCTCTCGGCGCTCGTACTGGCCGGCGGGAAGCACCCATGTGAGCGCGGCTGCGAACAGGACGAACGAAACCAGCAGGACGAACGGGTTGAGCCGCATGAGGTGAGCGGCAGTGTACTCAGGGCCGCGTGTCCTGAATTGTGGAATTGGGGTCGGGCCTAATTCTCGCCGGTGCTCCGAATTAGGCCCGACCCCAATTCCACAATTCAGGACACGCGGCCCCTTTGATAGACTCCGCGCATGAAGACGAAGACCTGGGTCCGCGCCGCCGGCGCGGCGGCGTTCGTGCTCGCGGCGGCCGCGATGCAGGCCCAGCAACCGGCGCAGATCGACGACGCGTTACTGAAAAAGGCGCCCGCAGGCGACAACTGGCTCACCTACGGACTGGACCAGTCCGAGACGCGCTTCAGTCCGCTCACCGACATCAACGCCGGCAACGTCAAGGAGCTGGGCCTGTCGTGGGCCTACGACGTCGGCCGCGGGGGCGGCGGCCAGGAAGCCACGCCGATCGTGGCCAACGGCGTCATCTACGGCATCACCAACTGGAGCATCGTGTTCGCGGTGGACGCGCGCACGGGCAAGGAGAAGTGGCGCTGGGATCCGTGGGTGAACCAGGAAGCCACGCGGCCCGCGATCTGCTGCGGCGTCGTCAATCGTGGCCTCGCGATTTACAAGGGGATGATCTACGCGCCGATCATCGACGGCCGGCTACAGGCGCTCGACGCCGAAACCGGCAAGGTGGTGTGGGAAGCGCGCGTCGGGTATCCGCAGGACTTCTACACCGTCACCATGGCCCCGCGCATCGCCAAGGGCAAGGTGATCATCGGCGCCAGCGGCGGCGACCGCCCGACCCGCGGTTTCTTCGACGCGTATGACGCGATGACGGGCCGCCGTGCCTGGCGCTTCTACACCGTGCCCGGCGATCCGGCGAAGGGCTTCGAAAACGCGGCGATGAAGAAGGCGGCGGCCACCTGGGATCAGGAATGGTGGAAGAACGGCGGCGGCGGCGCGGTGTGGGACGGCATGGCCTACGACGCCGACGCGGAGCTGGTGTATGTGGGCACGGGCAACGCCGAGCCGTGGACGTTCCACCTGCGCTCGTCCAAGGAGATGGACAACCTGTACGCGTGCGCCATCCTCGCCGTGGACGTGAACACCGGCGAGCTGAAGTGGCACTACCAGGTCGTCCCCGGCGACAACTGGGACTTCGACAGCGTGCAGCACCTGACGCTCGCCACCCTGCGCATCAACGGGCGCGACCGCAAGGTGATCATGCAGGCGAACAAGAACGGTTTCTACTACGTGATCGATCGCCTGAACGGCCAGTTCATCTCGGCGCAGCCCTTCGGTCATGTGACCTGGGCGAAGGGCATCGACCAGAAGACCGGACGCCCGATGGTGAATCCCGAGGCCTTCTACGGCACCGAGCCGATCCGCATCTCTCCCGGCGGCGGCGGCGCGCACAACTGGGCGCCGATGGCATTCAATCCGATCGCCGGCCTGACCTACATCCCGACGTCCACGAACAACAGCTTCGTGTACGCCGCCGAACCGAAGTTCGAACCCGCGGCCCGGCCTGATGACCGGCACCGTGCGGCCGGCGCCGGAGCCGAAGCTGCCTCCGCCCCCGGCGATCGGCCCACCGCCCATCGAGGGCACGGGCAACCGAGGCGCGCTGGTGGCGTGGGATCCGGTGGCGCAGACGATGAAGTGGCGCATGCCTGGCGGCGGCGGCATCGGCGGCGGGGCCATGACGACGGCGGGGAATCTCGTCTTCCAGGTGCTGGCCGACGGCCGGCTGATGGCCTACAGCGCCGACAAGGGCGAGAAGCTGCTGGAGCTGCAGACGGGCCTGCGCAGCGGCATGGGCCCGCCGATCACGTACAAGCTGGACGGCAAGCAGTACATCGCGCTGATGGGCGGCGTGGGTCAGCCCGCGGCCGGCGGCAACGCCGGGCCCGGGAACCAGCCGACGCCCTTCAGCCCGAAGCTGCTGGTCCTCGAATTGGGCGGCAAAGCCGTTCTTCCTTCGCCAACCACGTCCTCGCAGTAGGATTCCACGATGCAGACGCCTTCCCGCTTCCATTTCACGTCGTGCCTGCTCGCCGCCGCGGCGTTCATGTCGCCCTGGCTGGTGCAGCCCATGCTCGGACAGGATCAAGCGCCCGCGCAGCCCGCGCGCCCGAGCGTTCAGGTGGGTGTGCCCGAGGGCCGCGGCCGTGGAGGCCCGGCGCGTGGTTTCGGCGCGCGTGAAACTGGACCGGCGGGGCCCGTGCCGCGCTACGCCAGCGGGCGCGTGATGCTCGGCGGCGCTACGCCGACGGAAAAGGGCGTGTGGCAGCCGGGCCCCGTGGTGGGCAACCCCCTGGGCGTCGACAACATCCCCTACCAGCCGTGGGCGCGTGCGATGGCCGCGGACCGTGACGCCAACGAGCTGGAACCGCACACGCGGTGCAAGGCGTCAGGCGCCCTGCGTCAGTTCCTGACGCCGTACGGCGTCGAGATCCTCGAGCTGCCCGAAATGCAGCGCGCGTTCATCTTCGACATCGGCGGCCCGCACACCTTCCGCACCATCTACATGGACGGCCGCTCGCATCCCAAGAACCCGACGCCGACCTATTACGGCCATTCGATCGGCTGGTGGGACGGCGATTCGCTGGTCGTGGACACGGTGGGCTACAACGAAGCCTTCTGGATGGACCGCGGCCGCCTGCCCCACACCGACGCCCTGCACACGGTGGAGAAGTTCACGCGCACCGCCTTCAACACGATGCGCTACGAGTACACCGTTGACGACCCGGGGGCCTACACCAAGGCCTTCACCGGAGCGATGAACCTGCGGTGGGAAGCCGGCACCGAGCTCTTCGAGTATCAGTGCCAGCAGGCCAACTACGCCCACGAGCTGATGGTGGGTGAATTCAAGAAGGTGGACCGCACCAGCTTCATCGTTCCGTAGCGCCGAGCACCGCCCTGGCTGCCTCTGCCAGGATGTCGGCGATGCGGTCGAGCACGTCGTCGGGTGTGACGAAGGGCGGCGCGAGCAGGAAGACGTCGCCGCGCACGCGGCTGAACAGCCCGCGCGCCTGCGCTTCGTCGTGAATGCGCGCGCCGACGCGCTCGTCGGCGGCGAAGGCCGCGCGCGTCTCCACGTCCTTCACGAACTCCACGGCACACATCAGCCCCTTGCCGCGGATCTCGCCGACGTGGGGATGGCCCGCGAGCCGCGCCCGCAGGCCGTCCAGAAGGTACGCCCCGCGCCGGGCGGCCTCGGCCACCAGGTTCTCGTCCTCGAGTATCCGTAGTGTCTCCAGCGCCACGGCACAGCCGACCGGATGGGCGCTGTAGGTGTGGGCGTGCATCCACGGCACGGGCGCCTCGTCGATGGCGCGCGCGATCTCGTTGCTGACGCCAATCCCGCCCATCGGGAAGTAGCCAGACGTGATCGCCTTGGCGAACTGCACGATGTCGGGAGCCACGTCCCAATGCTCCAGCGCGAACCACTTGCCAGTGCGGCCGAAGCCGGTGATTACCTCGTCGGACGCGAACAGCACGTCGTGGGCATCGCAGATCTCGCGGACGCGGCGGAAATAGTCGTCGGGCGGCACGATCACGCCGCCCACGCCAGGCACGGGCTCGACGAGGAACATCGCCACCGTGTCGGCGCCTTCCCGCAGGATGGCCTTCTCCAGCTCGTTGGCTGCCGCCACGCCATAGGACGAGTCGCCGGCCGGCTCGGTGAGCCGCGGGCGATAGGGGTAGGGCGCCGGGATGTGCGTGAAGCCTGGCATCCGGGGCTCGAACAGCGGCCAATAGGGCGCGATGCCGGTGGCGCTCATGGCCGCCAGCGTCAGGCCGTGGTAGCCGAACTCGCGCGCGATCACTTTGGTCTTGTCGGGGCGCCCACGCAGCTTCCAGTAGGCACGCGCCACCTTGATGGCGCTTTCGTTCGCTTCGGCGCCGCCGGAGGTGAAGAAGAAGCGGTTGATGCCGCGGTAGGTCAGCCTGGCCAGGCGCTCGCCCAGTTCGATCGCGCGCTCGTTCGAGCTGCCGCAGTAGCCGGAGGCGTAGGCCAGCGTCTCCATCTGCACGCGCGCGGCCTCGGCCAGCTCGCGACGCCCATGGCCGAGCGCCACGTTCCACAGGCCGGCAAGGCCGTCGATGTAGCGCCTGCCGCTCGCGTCGATCAGCGTCACCCCGTCGCCGCGGATCCAGACATGGCCGGCGCGATGGGCCGCCGCATCGTGGAGCGGGTGGATCAGCGAGGCAAGATCGCGGTCGAGCAGGTCCCCACTCACGGCTTCGTCGCCGCCTTTCGTTCCAGGTCTTCGAGCTGCCGTCATCCCGTTCCTCTTCGATGCTCCGCGAGCTCGTGGGGAGGAGCCATTAACTTCGAGCAGGAAAGGTTAGTCCGACTAAGATCGCAGTCTTCGGAGAAAGCATCTATGCGGATTGTAGTTTCTGGCGGGGCGTATTTCCTCTCCGCGGCGAGCGTGGCCGCCCACAGAGCCAAGCTGCAGGACGTCGCCTACGCCAACATAACGGTCGTCGAGCGCACCGACGCCACCACGTCCAGCGGCGTTGCCTATCGCATGGCCGTGGACCGTCGCAGACCGCCACAGCGGGCCGCGGCGCACGCGAACGAAGGCGAGCTCTGGGCAATCGTCGACGGAAACGGAGAGAGCACGACCGGCGGCACGATTGTCGAGATCAGGAAGGGCGACACGGTGGAGCGCAGAATCCAGGGAGGTACGGTGCACAAGGTGTCGAAGGGTGACTTCTTGCTCATCCCTGAAGGCGTGCCACACCAGGTCACAGCCTTCAGCCCCGAGCTCTCCGTGGTGACTTTCGAATTCCCGAGGGGCGTGAAGGCGCCGTAGAGAGGTCTTCGCTACTCGTCGAGCGCGAACACCGAAAGCGAGAGACCCGACACGATCGACACGTATTGCTTGTTGCCGACGCGGTAGGACATCGGGCCGCTGTTGATCGCCGCGCCGAGGTTGATCTTCCAGAGCAGCGCGCCGGTGCGCGCGTCGAGCGCCTGGAAGTGGCCCTCGCGGCCGCCCGTGAACAGCAGGTCCGAGGCTGTCGTCAGAATCCCGCTATCGGTGACGTCGGTCATCGTGAACTTCCACTTCTGCTCGCCCGTCGCCGAATCGAGCGCGATCACCGCGCCGTGGCCGGCCGATTCGGTCCACGTGTTGATCGCCGAGCGGCCGAGGCCGGGCGCGTTGGGGACGGGCCCGAAGTTCCGTGGAGCTCCGCCGACGAAGGTGCTCCCTTCCTTGAACGGCTGGGCCGCGCCGGCGAAGATGCTGGCGTAGTCCTCCCACGCCGGGATGTAGAACATTCGCGTCCGCGGGCTGTAGGACGGCGAATACCAGTTCGTACCGCCCTGATTGCCCGGGTAGGTCGGCTGGCCCTCCGCCTGCGGCGTCTGCGTCGGCCGGCCGCGCTCGTTGAACTCGCTCATCCAGTTCACTTTCACGAACGGTTTTCCGAGCAGGAAGCGGCCAGTGGCCCGGTCGAGCACGTAGTAGTTGCCGTTGCGGTTCGCCCAGAGCATGACGTTGATGCCGGTGTTGGCCCAGTTGTCGGCCAGCACCGCAATCTGAACGGAGTCGTAGTCGTAGACGTCGTGCGGCGTGAATTGGTAGTGCCACCGCAGCCTGCCGGTGTCGGCGTCGAGCGCGACCACCGAATCGGTGTAGAGGTTGTCGCCGGGGCGCTGCGCGCCGTTGTAGTCGGGCCCGACGTTGCCGACGCCCCAGTAGGTCAGGTTCAGCTGTGGATCGTAGGAGCCGGTCAGCCAGATCGACCCGCCCCCGTGCTTCCACGCCTCCGGATCGCAGAAGCTGGTCGTGCTGACAGGGCACCGCTCCCAGGTCTCCGAGCCCGGCTCCCCGGGCGCCGGAATCGTGTAGAAGCGCCACGCCTCCTTGCCTGTGGTCGCGTCGTAGGCGGCGACGAAACCGCGGATGCCGTACTCGCCGCCGCCGACGCCGACAATCACCTTGTCCTTCACCACCAGCGGCGCGAGCGTCATCGAGTAGCCGGCCTTGGTGCTGGCGACTTCGGTCTGCCAGAGCTTCCGGCCGCTCTTGGCGTCGATTGCAATCAGTTGCGCGTCCAACGTGGCCATGAACAACGTGTTGCCGAGGATGGCGAGGCCGCGGTTGTTCGCGCCGCAGCAGACGATGCGGTCCGCGGCCGGTGTGTAGCGATAGATCCAGAACGCGCGGCCGGTGGCCGCGTCCAGCGCCACCACGTCATTCAACCGCTGCGTGAGGTACATGATGCCGTCCACGACCAGCGGCGTCGTCTGCCAGTTGCCTGCCACGGGCGACTGGTACACCCACTGCAGCTTCAGGTTCCTGACGTTGGCCGGCGTGATCTGGGCCAGCGGAGTGAACCGCGTACTGGCGTAGTTGCCCGAGTAGGTCAGCCAGTTCTGCGGTTCGCTGGCCGCCGCGGCCAGGCGTTGCGACGTGACCTGGGCGTCGATGCGAAGCGGCAGCACCGTCGCGGCCGCGACGATGCACCAGCCGGAGAGCCAGAGACGTGTGGTCATTGCTACAGTCCCTTCAGCGAAAGCAGGTAGGCGACGAGATCCGCGAACTCGCCCTTCGTGAGTTTGTCCTTGAAGGGCGGCATCGGCGACGTCTTCCCGATGGTGTATTCACGCAGGTCGGATTTGACCAGCGAGTGCAGACGCTCGCGATCGTCCATGAGCTGCAGCCCGTAGGTGTCCTCGTTGAGGCGCCGGCCGGTGATGACAGTGCCATCCTTGGTGACCACCCGCACCGGGCGGTTGATTGGCATCATCTGGCTGGTCGGGTCGAGGAGCGACCGCTCCAGCGAAGCCGGGCTGCGGATGGCGCCGACGTCGCTGAGATTCGGGGCCACGTGCGACCCGGTTCCGCTCACACGGTGGCAGCTCGCACATGCGCCTTTGCCGTCGTAGACGGCGCGGCCGCGAGCGGCGTCGCCGACCGTGACGCTCGCGGCGTCAACCGTGTTCATGTTTCTGAGGTAGGCGATGATGCCCGCCATCTCGGCGTTGTCGAGCGCGAAGGCCGGCATGCCGGCTGGCGAGCCGGCGCGGATGAAACGATCCAGGTCCCGATCGACCACGGCGTTGCGAAACCGGCCGCTCCGCAGGTTCACGCCGCCGATCGCGTCGCCCTGGGCGCCGTGGCAGTTGACGCAGCGCGCCGCGTAGACCGTTGCGCCATAGGCGATGTCTGCCTCGGCGTACTGCGTGCCGTGCAGGGGGGCCTGTGCCATGGCCGCGGTCGAGACGACCAGTGCCGATACGAGGGCAAGGCCGGCAATCTCACTGAATCGACGCATCGAACGCCGCCTTTCCTGGCGCCGCAGGCGGCGCCGCCGCGACCATTGGGAGTATCCGCTCGCGAACGGGCTGTCCGCCGCGACCACCACGCGGTGAGGAGGGGCGTCAGAATCGCCGTCACGATCACCGACGCCGTGACCTGTACCGTTGCCGCCGGTGCGACTGCCGCGAACGAGGGGTCTGCCAACGCGACCGCCTGCGGCACCGCGGCCGAATTGCCGGCGGTGCTCGACGCGGCGGCACCGGCGATGCCCGAGCCGCCCAGCAGCCGATCCACCGCAATGCACACGATGCCGGTGACGGTTACGACCGTCAGGCCGAGCAAGATGCCCGGCAGACCCGCCGTGACCACCGATTTCAAATTGATCGTCTGCCCCAGCGTGAACGCCATGAACGGGACGATGATCGGCTCGTGGGAGGCGAAGAACTCCTTCAGCTCGTCGTCGAGGTTGCCGAGGATGGCGCCGGCGGCGAGGGGCGCGATCACCGAGACCATCGTCAGCCACGGAATCACGGCAAGCCCTGTGCCGACGAAGATGAGCATGGTCAGGAACGGGCCGGTCTCGATGCTCTGCACGACGTAGGTCCCGGAATCCTCCTTGTCGCCCATCACGCCGGTCAACGCCAGGAACATCCCGCCGTTGGTATCGCTCATGGCCACCATCACGGCCAGCGTGCTCAGTCCCAGCACGTCGCCGCCGAACCAGTTCGCCACCGCCAGGGCGAAAAGCGTCGCCGTGCCGACCTTCGCTGTGAGCAGGCCCGTCCCGCGCAGCAGCATCCTGGGCGCGGCACGCATCGTCATCTTGGTGCCGACCGTGAAGAGGTACATCCCCAGGATGGTGGGATAGCCAGCGCCGCTCAGGGCCTGGGTGAAGCCGCCAATCTGCAGCAAGGTGGGGAAGAAGGTGTTGAGGGCCATCCCGATGAAGAGCGGCACCACCATCAACCCGCCGGGGACACGATTGATGAACCGGTAGATCCTCATGCTGTGGCCGTCCTTGTCGTTTCGATCCCGCTGCGCCAGCTCGCGTAGACTCTAGCCCGAGATGAGCCCGAAACAGACCGTTCTTGTGACCCGGAAGCTGCCCAGCGCCGTGGAGGCCCGTTTGCAGCGCGATTACGACGCGCGGCTCAACCCCGACGATCGGCTCTACACGCGCGACGAGCTCATCGAGCGGGCGCGCGGCGCCCAGGCCATCTTGCCGTGCCACACCGAGCACCTCAGGGCCGACGTCATCGAGCGGCTGCCAGCCGAGATTCGAATCATCGCCAACTTCTCCGTCGGCTACGACCACGTGGACGTGGAGGCGGCCCGCCGGCGGGGCATCGCCGTGACCAACACACCCGACGTGCTGTCCGATGCGACGGCCGAGCTGACGATGATGCTGATGATCGGCGCCGCCCGGCGGGCCGGCGAGGGCGAGAAGCTCGTGCGCGAGCGGCAGTGGAAGGACTGGAGCCCCGCGTTCATGGTGGGCACCCAGGTCACGGGCAAGCGGCTCGGCATCCTCGGCATGGGCCGGGTGGGCCGCGTCGTCGCCCGCCGGGCGCGCGGTTTCGATATGAAGGTCCACTACCACGACCTGCGTCCGCTGCCGGCGGACGAGGGCGTGTTCCACGAGACGCTCGAGGACATGCTGCCGCAGTGTGACTTCCTCAGCCTTCACTGCAACGTCACGCCGGCCACGCGCGGCGTGATGAACGCGGCGCGATTCGCGCTATTGCCGGACGGCGCCATCCTAGTCAACGCGGCACGTGGTGCGTTGATCGAGGATGACGCGCTCGTGGAGGCGCTGCGATCGGGCAGGCTGCGGGCGGCCGGGATCGACGCCTACAACAACGAGCCCAACGTCGATCCGCGGATCGTGGCGCTGCCCAATACGTTCCTCATGCCGCATATCGGCAGCGCCACGCGCGAGACGCGCGATGCGATGGGGTTCCGTGCGCTCGACAACCTCGACGCGTTTTTCGCCGGGCGCGAGCCCGGCGATCGCGTGGCGTAGTGGTCCGACCCTGTCAGATCAAGCGCCCCCCGCGGGTGAGCGCAGCCACGCGATCGTGTCCGTGAGGGTCTGGTCCAGCGGCCGCGGTGTCCAGCCCAGCTCGGTGCGTGCCTTGGCCGCGTCGTACCACGCGTATCTGCCGATCACCTGCAGCACGTCTCGCGTGACCGGCGGCGGCCGCCTCCGCACGCGGCTCACGAGTCCGATCACGTCCACCACGCCCCGCAACAGCACCAGCGGCGGCTTCCACCGCGGCGCGCGCACGCCCGCGATAACGCCCGCCCGCCGCAGCAGCTCGTCGGCCGTGACATTCTCTCCCGTCAGCAGATAGCGCTCACCGGCGCGCCCCCGCTCGGCGGCGCGCACCACACCGTCCGCAAAATCCCGCACGTCGGTGCAGCTGAACCCGACGGGGAGAGAGAACCGCAGCTTGCCGGACAGCAGCGACTGGAGGAGCTTGTTGGCGGGCGCGCCCGTGGGATCGTCGGGACCGAACGTAAAGGCTGGGCACACGCACGCGACGTCGAAGCCTGCCCGCGACGTGGCCAGGGCGGCGATCTCGGCCTCGCGGCGGATCGTGGCGTACGGCAGATCGAAGGCGTGCTGCGTCCAGCTCGCGCGCTCATCGAGCGGCACCGGCTGGCGGTTGACACCCACGGCGAGCGCGCTGCCGACCACCACCGCCTTACGCACGCCCGCGCTGGCGGCTGATTGCAGTAGCTCGACCGTTCCGTCGACATTGACCTTCCGCATCTCGGATATCAGTGACGGGCCGCCGCCGACGCTGACCTTGAACGCCAGGTGGAGCAGGCAATCGATGCCCGCGCAGGCCTGGCGCACCGCACCGGCGTCTTCGAGATGACCGGGTGCGCGTTCCACGTCGAGCGAGTCGAGGACATCGGTCTGGGCATCGCGCCGTTCGAGCACCCGCGGGCGCACGCCCGAGGCGTTCAGATGCTTGACGACGTGATACCCGAGGAAACTGCTGGCACCGGTGACAAGGGCTGTCTGCATAAGGGCAGAGTATCGCCGCTTGCCCGCATCGCCCGAAGCGGCGAAGATGCTCGCGCCGCCTTTGTCGTCCCCGGAGTCTGGTCCGTGGAAACGGCTGAGGTCGGCGCGCGCCTCATCAGGACCTAAGGGCCCCTAACGCATGCGCCTATCGGTTTCCGAGACACCCACACCTGCCGCATCGACGGCACCCACCCCCTCCGCCGATCCAGCCGCACCCGATCTCGGCGTGTTGACGCAGGACCCGGGCGCGGCGCTGCAGTCCTTTTTCTCGACGATCGATCGGGTCGTCGCGGCAAATCCCGTGGAGCTGAGCCGGCTGCAGGAGCTGGGCGGCAAGGCGCGCGGGTCACCGCTGACCGACGATGAATCGGCCGAGCTGCAGCGGCTCAAGCTGCAGGCGTTGCGCCAGGGGCGCGCCATCGGTGCGGTGATCGGGTTCTTTCTGAAGCTCAAGCCCTATCCGATGCTCGCGGAAGTCCGCGCGCGCGCCAAGCTGTTCCAGCCGCTCTTCGGCCCCATCCTGGTCGTGGACGGCGACACCGTGCGCAGCGTGCTCGAACGCGACCAGGAGTTCACGGTGGACCCGTACGGCGCGGAGATGGTCAAGGTGATGTCGCCGCGGCACAACGGCGGCTTCAGCACATTCGTCCTGAGCACCGACGACAACGCCGTCTACGAGCCGGACAAGCGGCTGCTGTCGCTCGTCTGCAACCGGATGGATGCGGAGCGCGTCACCGGACTGCTTCACCGCGACTGCATGCGTCGCGTGGGAGCGGCCGTGCGCGCCGCGCGTGTCGCGGGCGCGCCGCGCCTCGACGTCGTGCAGAACGTCGCCCGCTACGTGCCGGTGACGCTCGGTCACCAATACCTCGGTGTGCCCGTTGCGGAACGTCCCGGCTCGTTCTCGCTCACCGACGAGATGCTGACCTACTACGGCGAACCGATCGACGGCCAGCCGGAGACCGCCCTGGGCCGGGAAGACGGCGTGATCCCGGACGAGACGCAGATGTACGCGTGGATCAAGGCGGCGTTCCAGCACTTCTTCAACAACGTCCAGAAGGATCGCGAGGTGCAGAAGCAGGGCTTCCGTGCCTGCCGCCTGCTGCTGGCCTACCTGCTGCACGAAATCGGCCTGCAGCGCCGGCGCATCCTCGACGGCGAAGCGGTCGCCGACACGATGCTCACGCGGCTGCTCCGCTTTCAGCTGGGCCAGTCGACGCCGGCCGCCGAACGGCCCACCGATCTCGATCCGCGCCTCGTCAGCGACCTCCGCATCGCCGAGAACGTCATGGGCACCATCGTCGGCGCCGTGGCCGGGCAGGAGGAAGCCACCGGCCGCGTGATCGACTCGCTGCTGCGGCTGCGGGACGGTGAATGGCGGACGTCCGGACCGGCCGGAAACCGCTACGGCAGCTTTGACGAGGCGAGAACGCTGGCCCTCAACGTCCTCAACGGCAAGGATGTGGCCGCGAGCCGTGCGGCGCTGTACGGCTACTTCCAGGAGGCCCTGCGGCTGCAACCCCAGGGTGAGGTGCTGCTGCGCAAGTGCGCGCGCGACGGCGTTCGCATCGGCGACAGCCGGCCGATTGCCGCCGGCACGCTGGTCTTCGCGTCGCACGGATCGGCGATGCACGATGTGCCAGACGCCGACGCGTTCATCCTCGGCCGCCCGCGTGAGCACTACCTGCAGTACGGCTGGGGCCGGCACGTGTGTCTGGGACAGCACGTGTCCCCCGTCATCGTCGTCGAGACGATGATTGCGCTGCTGGGCCTGCAGGACCTGTCACGGGCGGCGGCCCGGCCGGGCGAACCGTCGTTTCCGTTGGAGCGGCGCCGCGGCCGGCTGCAGCTCGACGATCAGAATCTCTACGCGACCTCGCTCGAGGTCGAATACGCCGATTCGGGCACGACGCACCAGTTCTGGCCGCTGGCCGCGGCCGAGGTGAGGTGACATGCGGATCCTGCACACGGGAAAAGTCTGCGGCAGCGCGCTGGCGCTGCTGATCGCCTGGGGCTGCGGCGATGCCAACCGCAGCGCCGCGCCCGATAACACGGCCGCCGCGCAACGGGCCGAGGCGGGGCTGGTGGCGCCGCTTGCCGACGATTCGGGCGACGACATCCGATCGTGGGTGGACGGGCAGGCGGTGACGGACTGGCCGGCAGAGATCGCCAGGCGGGAGCGCGCGATCCAGGGATACCTGAACGACGACGACGCCGGCCGGGCCGCCAAATACGGATTCCGCAGCGGGCAGCATCCACGGCTGGCCTGGAACTGGTTCGTCGAGAACCCGGTCGGCTTCAACGGGGTGCCGTTCGTGCTGTTCAAGACGATTCTCGACCTCGATCCCGATCACGAGAACGCAACCCTGCGCCGGCTTGCGCGCATCTGGAAGCGCGAGTCCGAATTGCCGGCCGGGACGGGGCCTGCGGCTACGCGCTGGACGCTCGATCACATCGGCATCGGTCCGACCATGTCCGACTACACCGACGGCGTGGCACGTCCCGCCCCCGAGCGCCGCTCGCCGCTGCCCTTCGGGTTCGCGTTCGAGAACCCGCGCTCCTTCGAACCGCTGTCGGCGGCCGAGGCCACGGTCTACGACGGGCGGCTGCTGGCGCGGCGCGTGTTCCAGAACACCAGCCTGCTGCTGGCCAAGGTGCGCGCCACCGAGCACGAGGACAACTGGGAGAGCGACCGTCAGGGATTCGGCACCCCGGGCAGCATGGATCGCGTGTTCTTCTCGTGCGCCGCGTGCCACGTGGGACGCGTCGTGGTGGACGGGAAGATGAAGTTCCTCCCCGGCATGCCGAACACCGAAATCGAGGCGCAGTACTTCTCGAAGCTCCTGATGCTGACGGGCGCGGCGCTGGTCGAATCCGGGTTCGACCCGCAATCCACCACGCCGGTGAACCCCGCGAACATCAAGCCGGACACGGGCGCGATCCGCGCGCTGTATACGGAGATGCTGGACAAAGCGCGGCAGCGGCCCGAGACGTTGTACGGATCGGCGCCCGCCGACATCGCCCGCGCCAAGATCCAGACGCTGGCCATCGCCGACCAGTTCCCCAGTGTGATGCAGGATCTCATCGCCGTGGGGGTGAAGACCCACTTCATCTACTACGTCGTGGCGAAGAGCAACGCCTACAAGCAACCCCTTCCCGACGTCCTCGAGGACCGCCCGGGACAGATGGACGCGTTCGGCATCGCGTCGGGACTGGTGGCGATCCACTCACGGCGGCCCGACAACAGCTTCCTGGAGTTCGTGCGCCGCGACAACCCGCAGAGCCCGTTTTTCACAGGCTTCTCCACGGCCAACGGCATGCCGGCCGACGTGCCAGGCATGACCGGCGCGGTCACCGATCCGAAGGCGGCGGCGGACCGCATCTTCAAGAACATCCCGGCGTGGGCGCCGCCGCTGCCGGCGCCCATCGACGTCAAGAGCGTCAACTGGGCGGTCGATCGCTTTCACGCCAACTGGGACGGCAATCAGGGCGCCTCGTCGAGGACGCTCGCCTCTGGCGCCTCCGCGACGGGCGATCCGCGCATGGTCAACGTCCGCATTCACGAGCCGTTCAACCCGTTCATCGACAACCTGCCGCCACCGCCCTATCCGTTCCGGAGCGTGGACCTGGCAAAGGCGCGTGAGGGCAAGGCGCTGTTCCGGGAGAACTGCGCGTCGTGCCACAAGCCGAGGAACGAGGCCATCTACAAGGTCGCGGACCTGGGCGTCGATGCGAACCGCACGCGGGTGAACACGAGCGTGTCGCGCTACGGGCTGGCGGCGCTCGTCACCGAGGCGTGCCAGATCTACGGCTTGAACCACAAGGGCCAGCCCGGGGCGGACTGGTGCGTCCCGCAAGGCGACTGGCAGGCACGGCTGGACGAGTACTTCCGTGACACGCCGCGGCGTGTCGTAGAGAGCACCGCCGGCTACAAGGCTGACATGCTGCACGGCGTGTGGGCCCAGGCGCCGTACCTGCACAACGGCTCGGTGCCCACGCTGGGCCATCTCCTGTGCTCCGCCACGCGCCCGCCGCGGTTCGTGCGCGGCAACCTGCACTACGACGAAGGGCTGGTCGGCTTCGAATGGAGCCGGCGGCCGGCGGCCCGCTACAGCCCGGACGACGTCCTGCTGGCCAAGGAGTACGACACGACGGTCCCCGGCAAGGCCAATAGCGGTCACACGTTCGGCTCGGCGCTGTGCCCGGACATGTCGGGTCTCGATCCGACGCGGGATTCCGCCGAAATCCAGAAGCGGATCCAGCAGTCGCCGGCCGGGGCGCTGCTCGAGTACTTGAAGACGCTCTGAGGGCCTCAGACGCCTCTGACGTTGAATCCGAACACTCGTGCCGCGGAGCCGAGAGCGGAATCGTGTGTTGACACGACGAGCGACTCACCCGTGCGATCGCGCCAGGTCAGAGCCGTAGCGAGATGCAGGGCGTCGAGCGTTCCGAGTGGAACGGGCATTGGCTCGGCCGCCCGCGCGAGCACCGGTTGACGAAGGAGCACCAGGTCGATGGCTTCCAACCACTCACCAAACGCGCGGAGCCGTTCTGCTGTTTCGTCCTGTGTCAACGAACCCATCAATCGCAACCGGTCGATGGTGCGCCGCCCTTCCACAGCCAGGAGCTCACTGGAAACCAGCCGGTCGGTGGAACGCAATTCCTCGAGCGCGTTCGCCTCTCGGAGAACCAACCGCAGCAGGGCAGACGTATCGACGTAGACGTTCAACGGCGTCCGCGGTCGCTGAGGAGGATGGCCAGGCTGTCGGTCTGCCCCGACGCACGGGCCGGAAGCTCGACATCGCCCGGCCGGCGAGTTGCCCTACGCACCTCGAGCACCTCGGACTGATAGGGCACGATCTGTGCGATCGGCGTGTCTCGATCGAGCACCGTCAGCGTCCGTCCTTTCCGAACCAGGCGCAGGTGTTCGCTCAGGCGTGCCTTCAAGTCCGCGATGCCGACACCCTTCATGATGACCATATACTAGTCATAACTAGTCATATCGGTCAAGTCCCCAGCCAGTATCACCTCTCGCAGGTTGTGCCCTCCGCCGATAGGGCGTATCGTCTGGGTCGCTCGAAGGAGGATCTCTCGATGCGAAACCGTTGGCGCCCAGCCTGTCTCGCGGCCTGTTCCCTGGTGCTCCTGGTGTCCACCGCCGCTCCGCTCCTGGCGGAGGACGGGCCCACGCTCTACAAGCAGCTGTGCGCGTCCTGCCACGAGGCCGGCACCGACCGCGCTCCGGCCCGCGACGCGCTGCGCGCGATGACGCCCGAGCGCGTGCTCGCGGCGCTCGAGCAGGGCGCCATGCTGTCGATGGCGGCAGGCCGCACGGGCGTCGAGCGGCGGGCGATCGCGGAATTCGTCACCGGCAAGTCCTTCTCGCAGCCGCTCAACACCACGCCTTCCGCGCAGGCGATGTGCCGCGCGACCCCAGGGGATTTCGCGAACCCGCTGGCGGGGCCCCGCTGGAACGGCTGGGGCGTGGACACGGCGAACACGCGCTATCAGGACGGTGAGCAGGCCGGGTTCACCGCGGCCGACGTGGCGCGCCTGAAGCCGAAATGGGCCTTCGGCTTCCCCGGCGAGCTCAGCGCCGACGCGCAGCCCACCATCGTTGGGGGCCGCGTCTTCGTCGGCACGCAGAGCGGCACGGTCTACGCGCTGAGCGCGGCCACCGGCTGCGTCCACTGGGTGTTTCGCGCCGACGCCGCCGTGCGCGCGGCGGTGACAGTCGCCCGCATCGACGCCGCGTCCGGCCCGCGTTTCGCGGCGTTCGTCGGCGATCGCTCGGGCACCGTCTACGCGATCGACGCGGCCAACGGCGCGCAGATGTGGAAGACGAAGGTGGACGACTTCCCCTTCGCGCGCGTCACGGGCTCCCCGACCTTCCACGACGGCCGGCTCTACGTCGGCGTGGCATCCGGCGAGGAAACAGCGGGCGCGGTGGCCGATTACGAGTGCTGCAAATTCCGCGGGAGCCTGGTGGCGCTGAATGCGGCCACGGGGCGGCAGGTCTGGAAGACCTACACGCTGCCCGAGCCGAGGCCGACCACGAAGAACAAGATCGGTACGCAGCTGTGGGGCCCGTCCGGCGCGCCCATCTGGTCCAGCCCGGCGATCGACACGCAGCGCAAGGCCATCTACGTCACCACCGGCAACAACTACAGCGCCCCGGCCACCACGACCAGCGACGCCTTCGTGGCCTTCGACATGGACAGCGGCAAGATCCTCTGGTCGCGCCAGATGCTGGCGGGAGATGCCTGGAACACGTCGTGCCGCCTGCCCGACCAGATCAACTGCACCGAGCGCGACGCTCCCGACTTCGACTTCGCGTCCCCGCCGATCCTGGTGGCGCTGCCCAACGGGCGCCGGGCGCTCGTCTCGGGGCAGAAGTCGGGCGTCGTGCACGCGTTGGATCCCGACCGCGAGGGGCAGATCCTGTGGCAGCAGCGCGTGGGCAAGGGCGGCATCAACGGCGGCGTGCAGTGGGGCTCGGCCGCCGATCGCTCCAACGTCTACGTGGCGCTGTCGGACATCGGCCGCATTCCGGTGCCCAACAGCCAGGCCACGCTCCCGGATCCGGAAACCGGCGGCGGAATGTTCGCGCTGCGCCTCGAGGACGGCCGGCAAGTGTGGAACACGCCGGCTACGCCTTGCCGGAGGCCGCGCTGCAGCCCCGCGCAGTCGGCGCCCGTGAGCGCGATGCCCGGTGTGGTCTTCTCAGGCTCGGTCGACGGGCACCTGCGCGCCTACTCCACGTCCACCGGCGCCATCCTGTGGGACGTCGATACCGTTGGTGCGCACAAGACCGTGAACGGCGTGGAGGCACGCGGCGGATCGCTCAACGTGGCGGGCCCCGCCATCAGCGGCGGCACCGTGATCGTCAACTCGGGCTACGTGCAGAACGGGATCCCGGGCAACGTGCTGCTGGCGTTCTCAGTGGACGGGAAATGAGGTCGGCGGCAATCGCAGTACCGAGCGTGGCGTTGCTCGCGGTGGCGACGCTGTCGGGTCAGAGCAAATGGACCCCCGCACACACAGCGTGGGGCGACCCCGACCTGCAGGGCATCTGGTCGTACAACGACGACGTCAACACGCCGTTCGAGCGGCCCGGCGAGCTTGCGGGCAAGCCGGTCGTCGGGGACGAGGAGCTGGCGGAGCTGCTGGAGGCGCGAGCGCGGCGGAACGTCGAGCGGGCGCCCACCATTGGGGGCGAGACGGGCGCGGGGCCCGTGCACTGGTACGAATTCTGGAACGCGAAGTCCGCCCGCACGTCGCGCGTGATCGACCCGCCGGACGGCAGGGTGCCGGCGTTGACGCCCGCGGCCCAGAAACGCGAGGCGGCGCGCGCCGAAGCACGGCGTGGGCGAGGCCCGTCCGACTCCTGGGAGGATCGCAGCCTGGGCGACCGGTGCATCGTGTCGCGCGGTGGCTGGCCGCACGTGCTGGTGAACCCGGGCAGCTACGGCAACATCATCCAGATCCACCAGAGCCCGGGATACGTGGTGATCGTCCACGAGATGATCCACGAGACACGCGTCATCCCCGTTGACGGGCGCTCGCACATCCCGCAGGGGCTGCGCCAATACCTGGGCGACGCGCGCGGCCGGTGGGACGGCAACACGCTGGTGGTCGATGTCACGAACTTCTCGAACAAGACGGACTTTCGGGGATCGCGCGAGACGCTCCGCCTCACGGAGCGCTTCACGCGCGTGGCCGCGGACGCGATCGCCTACGAGGTCACCATCGACGATCCGGCCACGTTCACCAGGCCGTGGACCCTCGGCGTGCCGTTCAAGCTGGACAAAGAACAGACGCAGATCTTCGAGTACGCGTGCCACGAGGGCAACTACGCGATGCGGAACATCCTCAGCGGCGCGCGTGCGGAGGAGCGGGGCCGCTCAGGCCGCTAATCCCACTCGCGCTCGACGCCGTGGCCCCTGGCCTTGTCGCCGTGCGTCGGCGTCACGAAGCCGAGGAGGCACCCCCTCGCGCCGTCCCGCAGCACGTGGCACCGCACCTTGATCGTGTCGCCGGCGCGCAGGTCCTCGCGCTTGACGCCGTTGCCCATGATGCCGATGGGATTGGTGGCCTCGAGCGCCCAGGTCACGGTTTCGCCCTTCTCCCCCTTCACGTCGAGATAGACGAGGGAATGCGGGGCGATCCAGATGACTTGCTTGACCGTGCCTTCCATCAGCGTCCACTTCGAGATGTCGTAGTTGGCGTGCGAGTGGTGCGCCGTCAGGGACACGGCACAGCCCGCGACGCACACGAATGCGGCGGCGAAGATTCTGTTGCGCATGATCGCCTCACTGCGGCCTGGCGGGCCGATCGACCGACGCGTCGAGATCCCGAAGCGTGTGCGGCGGCTGCGGATGCGGATACCGCCAGTCGCCGTACCCCTCGGTGTACAGGGTCCGATAGCGAATCGCCAACCCCTTGTCGTTCACCCACGCCAACGACTGCATGAACAGGATCGGCTCAGGCATCCCCGCCGGCACGGTGGCCTCGTGGATGTACAGGCGCCCCGCGTGCTGGTGGAACGCGGCATAGGTGCGCGACCGGTCCGGATTGGTCATCTGCAGCAGCCGGCCGGTCACCATCTCCACGAAGTAGAGCCCGTACTGCGTGATCTTCACGCCGTCGCGCTTCAGGAAATTCCACGCGGCGTGATCCATGGCCCCCGCCACGTCGATGCGGAAGTCGTTCTGGCAGGCGTCGCCGTCCTTGAGGTCGGCGCCCTTGGCGGCCAGGCATTTCGCGGCGCGCTCGGTGTGCAGACGTTCGATCTCGCGGTAGTCCACGACCGTCGTCGTATAGCGGCCCAGGGCGTCCGACGCCCGGTACACGCGGGCCGGCAACGGCATCCGGAACTCCGTGTTGTAGGTCGTCTGCTCGACCTTGGGCTGGCCGGGATAGTTCGCGCGGAAGCCGTCCTCCGTGCTGGTCATGGGGGCCCAGTCCTGCGCGAACGCGGGCGCCGAGAGTGCGACGATCAAGGCCGCCGGAATCAACCGCATGGCGTTCCTCCTGTGAATCCCCGAACACCTCCGCGCCGGCCGTAGTCGCGCGGCCGTAGCCTATCGGCTCGCGGCCTGCGTTGCCACAACCGGATTGGTCAGCGTCCCCACGCCGTCATAGGTGCACGTCATGCGATCCCCGGCCTTGAGCAGAATCGGCGGGTTGCGCGCCGATCCCACGCCGGGGGGCGTGCCTGTGGCGATCACGTCGCCGGGGCGCAAGGTGATGATGTTGCTGGCGTAGACGATCTGCTCGGGCACGGTGTGGATCATCTGCGCCGTGGTGCCTTCCTGCAGCAGCTGCCCGTTCAGCGAGAACTTCATCCCCATGTTGCCGACGTCCTTGATGAACTCCTTGGGCGTGATGTACGGGCCCATGGGTGCAAACGTGTCGTGGTTCTTGGTGATGAGCCAATCGGACCCGAAGCGGGTGTCGCCGCGCCCGCCGCGGTCGGACATGTCGTTCTCCAGCGTGTAGCCGAACACGTAGTCCATCGCCTGCGCCTGCGGCACGCGGCCCGCCGGCTTGCCGATCACCACGCCCAGCTCGCACTCCCACTCGATCTGCGTCCGCCCCATCGGCAGGCGCACGTTCTCGCCTTCGGCGACGATCGCGCCGGCCGTCTTGATGAACATGAACGGGTTCCAGCGCATGTCGCCCGCCGCGCGCTCCCAGATCCCCGGCGCGCTCACCGTGCCGGCCGGCGCGTTGCCGGCTGTGGGCGGCGGTGTGCCGGCGGCACGGTTACGCGCCATCTCGATGTCGTGCTCGCGGTAGTTCACGGCCACGTTGAGCATCGTGGTCGGGTACATGATGGGCGGCAGGATCTTCAGCGCCTTCACGTCGTAGACGTAGGACGGGCGGCTGTCGCCTACCGAGCGCACGATCTCCACGATGCGCGCGCGCACGCCGGTGTCGTATCGCGCGATCAGGTCCTTCATGTCGGTGGGCGCAGCCGTGGCCGTGGCGCCCGTTTTGATGGCGGCGTGCGCGGCGGCCAAGTCCACGACCACCGACTCACGCAGCACGATGCCCACGAACGGGCGACCCTGCCGTTCGAATGTGCCCAGCTTGAAGGCCGGCGTGGCCGCTTGGGTCTGTACCAGGGCGGTCGCCGCTGCTATCAGCGCGACAGCCGTTCCACATAGTCGTGTCATCTACGCCTCCGATATGGCGGGACCGATTGTAGCGCTCAATCAACGGCGCCGCGCTGGCGCATCAGGCCCGCGAGCGCCGTCCGGCTGGTGGCCTCCGGGGCCGGACGAGCAAGCAGCACTCCGAGGGGCGTCTGGCCACGGCGGTTGCGGATCCCGAGCGACGCGCCCGCCTCGACCAGCAACTGTGTCACGGCGTCCCGGCCCTGCGCGGCGGCGACGTGGAGCGCGGTCTCGCCGGTGGGATTGATGGCGTCGATGTCGCTTCCCAGGTCGAGCGCCGTTCTGACAGTCTCGACCACGCGGTCATCCGGCTCGACCCTTCCCCCGTCGAGAATCGAGAGCCCTCGCCGATCGTTGCCGCGCCGCTCGCCCACCGCGGGCGGAGCGATGCCCATGCCTGCTGCTGCCATCAGGGGGGTGGCGCCGTCGGCCATCGTCTTCCGCGTGTCGGCCCCCGCGGCCGCCAGAGCGCGCATGATCCCGGGCTCCAGGAACCTGGCGGCGAGCAAGTACGGCGTGGCACCCAGCAGCACGCGTGGCAGCTCGAAGTCCTGGCTGTTGCGGCGCATCGGTGTGCCCTTCGTGAGGACCGCATTCAGGTTGGCACGATGCGCGATGAGAGCCTTCACGAGCGCCAGATCGCCTCGGAGCACGGCAGCGTGCAGCGCCGAATAGCCGATTGCCGCGGCGTCTGGGCTTGCGTCGCGCTCCAGGAGCAACGTCGCCACGCCCGTGTGTCCGCTGTGCGCCGCCACGACCAGCGCACTGGCGCCCTCTGGCGTCGAATCGTTCGCGTCGGCGCCGGCCGCCAGCAGCAGGCGTGCCGACGCGACGTCACCCGACCGCGCGGCAAAGATCAGCGGCGTGCTGCCGCCGCGGATGATGCCGTAGTTCAGCTCTTCGCGGCCCGCACGCTGCGTCACTTCGCTCGTGACCGTCTGCGTGTAGGCGCGCGACCGGGCACGCAGGTCCGCGCCCGCCACCAAGAGCGCCTGAACGGCCTCGGCATGGCCCCGCGCCGCGGCCCACATCAGCGCCGTCTGGCTGTGGGCCGGCTCCCTCGCATTCACCTGGGCACCGCGCCCGAGCAGTGCGCGCACGCCACGGGCGTCGCCAGTTCGAGCACAGGTCATCAGCACGGTTTCCCCGCTGAGCAACGCGGCGTTGGCGTCGGCGCCCGCGTTCAGCAGGCGCTCCACCATCCCGCCGCTCCGGTTCACACACGCCAGAAACAGCGGTGTCGCGCCCGTGTCGTCGGCGGCGCCGGCACGAGCGCCGGCACTCCAGGAGCAGGTGACCGCCGCGGAATCGTCGAGGTGCACCGCCCAGTGCAGCGCCGTCGCGCCGTCGCCCTGCGGCGCGTTGACGTCGGCGCCCCGCGTCACCAAAGCACGTGCCCGCCCGAGATCGCGCGCGCGCACCGCGTCAATCAGCGGGAGCTCTCCCGGCGCGCGCCGGCAGGCGCTGCGCCCAGGGCGATCACGGCGCAAAAGGCCTCGGCGAAGCGTGTCAATTCACAATTCACAATTCACAATTACAAACTTTGCGACCTGCTATCCCAACCCCGCTAGCACCTTATCGTCCAACCGCCCGGTGCTGTCGCCGATGCGCTCCAGCCGCACACCCAGCATGTCGAGCAGCGTCAGGTGCAGGTTTGCCAGCGGCGTTTCCTTGGGATAGCGGATGTGGCGGCCGCCTTTCAGATGGCCCGACGCGCCGCCTGCCAGGAGGAGGGGGATGTGGCGCGGATCGTGCGCGTTGCACTCGCCGATGCCGGCGCCGTACATCAGCATCGAGTGATCGAGCAGCGAACCGTCGCCGTCGGGCGTCGATCGCATCTTGTCCAGCAGATAGGCGAACTGCGTGACGTGGTAGTGGTTGATCTTCACCACCTTGGCGATCTTCTCGGCTTCCTGCTGGTGGTGGGTGATCGGGTGGTGTGCGTCGGGGACTCCGATCTGCGGATACGTGACGCCGCTGAACTCCCGCCCAAGCATGAACGTGGCGACCCGGGTCAGATCGGTCTGATAGGCGAGGACTTGCAGGTCGCACATCAGCTTGACGTGATCGTCGTAGGACGCGGGGATCCCCGCGGGCCGCTCGAGAACCGTCACCTCGGAAACACCGCGCAACTCGGCCGCCTGGATGCGGCGCTCGACGTCGCGCACCGACTCGAGGTATTCGGACAGCTTCGCCCGATCGCCGGGGCCGATCGTGCCCTGGAGCGTTGCCAGCTCGCCTTTCACGGAGTCGAGCACGCTGCGATCCTCGCGCAGGCGCGCGGCACGTGCCCGGGGATCGGTGGTCCGGCTGTCGCCGAAAAGCCGCTCGAACAACACCCGGGGGTTGTTTTCCGTTGGCAGCGGCGTGGCCGGCCCCAGCCAAGAGAGCGTGTTGGTGTAGGCGCAGGCGAACCCGACGTCGCAGGCACCCGCCGTTTCCGACGACTCGACCGCCAGTTCGAGCGACGCGACCTGGGTTGACGCACCGATCTGCTTCGCCAGGATCTGATCCACGGAGATGCCGGCGTCGAGCCAGGTCTCGCTCGTGGGCGGCGAGACGTCGGTCAAGAAGCGCGTGCTGGCCTTGGCGTGCGCGCCGCCGGGCCGTCCAGGCGTCGGAACACAGGCCATGTGGCTGAGCACGAGGATGTGATCCTTGTGCGGCGCCAGCGGGCTGAGCGTCGGCGTCAGATCGTAGCCCGCGCCCTCGGCAGCCGGCGTCCACTGGTCCATGATCATGCCGTTGGGCACGTACATGACTCCGAACCGCGTCACCGGACGCGCAGCGGTCTGGCGCAGCGCCGTGAGCGCCGGCACCATGCCGTCGAGGAGGGGCAAGGCCAGCGTCACGCCGAGCCCTCGAAGCATCGTCCGCCGCGGGATCGCTTTTCTCGTGATCATCATCGGACCGACTCCGTGAAGGGAACGCTGGTGGCCACGCCTCGAATCACCGCGGACCAGCGATAGCCGTCGCGCGCGGCTTCGCGCACCACCTTGCGAACAGCCGGCTGATCCTCGGGGCCCAGACCACGCCCGAGCGCGTAGGCCAGGAGCTTCTGAGTGAACGTCTGCACGAACTCCGCCTCGTGTGCCGCGACAAGCTGACGCAGTCCGGCGGCGCCGTGAAACGTCGTTCCGTCGGGTAGACGCGCCGACGCATCAACGGGGCTCCCGTCACTCTCGGTTCGCCACTTCCCGAGGGCGTCGAAGTGTTCGAGCGAGAACCCGAGCGGGTCCATGCGGACGTGGCAAGCTGCGCACGCCGGGTTCCGGCGGTGGGCCTCCATCTGGTCACGGATCGAGCGGGGACGGCCCGCCGCATCGTCCTGCAGCGACGGAACGTCGGGAGGCGGTGCCGGTGGCGGCGACCCCAGCACGTTTTCCAGGATCCACCGCCCACGAACCACGGGCGAGGTGCGGTTGGGGTACGACGTCACCGCCAGCAGGCTGCCCTGACCCAGCAACCCGCCGCGGACGCCGTCGGAGAACGTGACTGCCCGAAAGTGGCTGCCGTACACGTGGGGGATCCCGTAGTGGCGCGCCAGTCGTTCGTTGACGAAGCTGTGGTTGGCCGTCACCAGTTCGGGCACGCCTCGGTCGCGCCGGAACTGGTCGGTGACGAAGAGGTGCGTCTCGCGCCCGAACGCCTCGCGAAGGTTCTCGTCGAACTCGGGGTAGGCGTCGGCATCTGGCACGAGGCCGGCCAGCTTGCCGAGCGACAGCCACTGGCTGGCGAAGTTGTCCACCAACGCCTGCGCGCGCGCGTCGGCCAGCATGCGCCGGATCTGGCCTTCGAGCCCCGTTCGCGCCGACAGCCCGCCGCGAACAGCGACGTCCAGCAACTCGTCGTCGGGAACGCTGCTCCACAGAAAGAAGGAGAGGCGAGAGGCGAGATCGATGTCGGCAACCCGATACACCTGGCCGGGTGGCACACGCTTCGGATCCTGCTCGACGCGGAACAGGAAGCTGGGCGAGGACAGGAGACGGCGGAGACCACGCCTGATGCCCTCGTCAAAGCCCTCCGCATCGCGCCCCGCCCTGTAGAACGCCATCAGCGGCTCGAGATCCGCATCGGACACGGGCCGCCGGTACGCGCGCCGGGCCAATCGGGAGAGGATGCTCCGTGCGCATCCGTCTTCGCTCGCCTGGATCGCCGGCGAGCTTCGACGGGACGCCGCAGGCCGGCAGGTGAACACCGCGCGGCGGCTGGCGGTATCGTCGCGCACTGCTGGCTGATACGGGCCGGCGATCGCCACGCTTTCCACGGCCGCGTCGCCGAAGTACAGCTCGTTGGTCGTGCGCGCGAACCCGCGCTGCGGCGGCTGCAGTACCCCTTCCGGTTCCCACACACGCCGGACGAACGACACGCCGACGCGGTGCGTGCCGGCCTTCACAGGCACACGGACCGCCAGGCCGTCGTCGGCCGTGTGCATGTACACCTCCCACTCCGGGTCGCCTTGCGTGTTGCCCGCAAAGCTTTCGGGCGCGGTGGCTCCCTTCCCTTCTCCACCCACGGAGAACCGCTGCACCAGCGCGCCATCCAGCCGGATATCGATCTGTTGGGGCTCCCCCATGCCAATGAGATACAGGTACAGCTGCCGGCGCAGCAGCACCTTGATGCGGTACTCGCCGTCAACGGGGAACTGATACCGGATCGACGTGCCGCCGCGGGAGCCGAACGGCAGATCGTCGCTGGCACGCTCGTCCTGGACCATGGCAGTCGGCACACGGACAATGTCCTCCGAAACGCCCGCTGCCGCGTCTCCGATCGCGAGACGGCTGACCACAGCCGCTGCCGAGAGATAGTTCTCGAGCAGCCGCGGCGACACCGACAGCACGCTGGCCACGTTGTCGAAGCCTTGCTGATCGGGCTCGTCGGCCGGCAGCAGCGCCTTCACGTCCACCTCGAGCGCCAACAGGTCGCGAACGGCGTTCGCGTACTCGGTGCGATTCAGGCGGTGCACGGCCACGCGCCCCGGGCGTGGCCGCACGGCGGCAGCCGCGTCGAGCGCCCCCTCGAGCGCGGAGGCCGCGTGCTCGTAGGCCGCCTTGTCGGGGCGAGGCGTGCCGGGTGGCGGCATTTCATGGGTTCGCAGCTTGCGGACGACCTTCTCCCAGGCCTCTGCATCCTGATCCGGTCGCGCCAGGTCCAGCTGATCCAGCGCCAGCCCGGCGGTCTTCAGCCGGGCGTTGTGGCAGGTCACGCAGTACTGCCCGAGAAGCCGCTGCAGGTCGGGAGCCGATTGCCCAGGCACCACGCTGCGCGTTGGCGCCGGCGGCGGGGCTGACTGGGCGCGAGGGTATCCGCTTGCGGCAACGAGCGCGCCACACACGATTACGCACGCGGTCCGGCTCGCCATCCTCGGTTGTCCCTGGAACAGAGGCCCCAAGTCTGACGGAAAACGCTCCGAAGTCAATGCTGCCGCGAGGGCGGCGGGGCAGCGCGGCGCTGGGCGGTCAGCGGCTCGCGGCGGGCTCGCACGGCGTGGGCATCCACGCGGTCGGTGCGGTGTCGCGCTTGAAGTGCGTGCTGGTAATGAACGGCTGCGAGAGATACCTCGCGTCTTCCAGCACCGTGTAAACCGTCAGCCACTCGACGCCGTCCTGTGACACGCGGTCCAGGTATTCCGTCATGACGGCGCCTTCGCTATACGGCACGCCATTGCGCCGCAGGTATCCCGGACGCATGAGCGTGGTGGTGACCTTGAGCGATCCCACGCGAGGCGGCGCCGTCTGCAGGCTCACGCCCAGCCCTCCGGGCTGGAGTATCTGCTCCCACTCCGCGGCGGACTGCCCCTGCCAGGAACGGGTTGCTGGTGTGGGTGGGGCCGCGCCGAACCGGAGCCGCCGGGTCTGCAGGCCCGCATCGGTGTCGATCTTGAGTGTCGTGTCGTTCTCCCACGAGACGCGAATGCGTCCTGGCACGCGCATCACGCCAGCCGCCCCGTAGGGCCGGCACCCGTCGGCGTCCATCCTGGCGGGATCCCACGCGTCGGCCGCCTTGCGCCCTTCGGCGTTGAGGGGCACGCTCGCGTAGTCGCCCTTCTTCGGGACGAGCATTCGCCAGCGCCAGTCCTCGCTGACCACGGATACCCATTGCCCCGTGAGGTCGATGGGCGCCGCGGCGCGCGGCGTGGCCGGCACTCGGGGCGCCGGCGCCTGAGGCGCCTGGGCCGCGGGCGAGCCGGCGCAGGCGGCGGCCAGGACGATGGCGCATGCCCACCTGCGTGCGCGCCAGCGCATGCTCACCGTGCCGCCTTCTCGCGATAGATCGCCTCGACGAACATCTCCGTGGTCCAGTCGCCGCTGGTCACGCCGTACCGGCCGTCGTACTCGAACGTGGGGCGCGCCGCCTTCACCTGTTCGAGCGTCCGGCCCTGTTTCACCAGCGCCGCAATGCGATCGCCGACGATGGTCAGCATGTCGCGATACTCGACGACGTCGGCCTCGTCGGCGATGCGGCCGCGACCTGGAATCACCATCGTGCCGCCCTCCTGCCAGTCGCGCGGGATGGTGATGTCGATGATGCGGTTCACGGCCGCCAGCAGACCGGCGAACGTGCCGCCAGCCTTCACGTCGATCGTCGGATAGCTGGTCAGGTCCACCAGGTCGCCTGTCACGACGACGTCGGAGCGACGGAAGAACACCACGCTGTCGCCTCGGGTGTGCGCGGCGGGCTGGTGCAGCAGCTGGATCGCCTCGCCGTTGACGAACATGTCCTTGGATTCGCCGGGGTACGCGTCGGTGGGCCAGGCAGCCACCGGTATCGGGGACGCGGTGCCCGTGGGCGCGCTGACGCTGGCGAGCACGTTCTCGTGAGCGACGATGGACGCGCCGGTGCCCGCCGGACCTGCCACCACCAGGCCGCCGCCGAGGCGCACGCCGGCCTTGGCCAGCGTTTCATTGCCGCCTACACGGTCCGGATGCGCGTGGGTGTTGACGATGACGCGAATCGGCTTGTCGGACAGTTGCCGCACCGCGGCAAGCACTTTGTCGGTGAGCGCTCCCGGCCCGGTGTCCACCAGCAGCACGCCGTCGTCTCCCACTTGCGCCGCGATGTGGCCGCCGGCGCCGGCCAGCAGGTACACGTTGCCTTGCACGCGCGTGACGCGCACCTCCCCCGAAGACGGTGGCAGCGTGCGGATGGGCGACGGCGTGGTGGGTGGCGGCAGCGTGACCCGTGGCGCGCCAGCCGGGATCGAGCGCACGCGAGCGGCGTATTCCGGATAGAGCGTTGCGGCTCCGTCGCGCACGCCCTCCACCGGCACGCCGGCGTCGCGCAGGAACTCCTCGATGTGCCCGGTCTGCTCCGGCAGGTAGTGCGGCACGCGGCCGCGTGGGCTGCCGGGGATCTCGTCCACCACCTGCGCGGGCCCGCAGGCGCCCCACGCGTTCGCGTTGGCCAGGGGACTCGCCACGAAGTTGGTGGTGCGCACCATCGGCTCGGACAGGAAGACGGGATCCTTCACGAAGCTCATCACCATCAGGTGGCTGCCGTGGCGGATGAAGTGCTCCGTCATGGTCGCGAGGTCGCTCGTTGGTGCGCCGTTGCGCTGGAGCCAGCCCGTCTTGATGTGCGTGGTGGTGACGACGAGCGTGTTGCGGTTCCACCGGCCGGTGGAGAATCCCGCCCATGTGTGAGGCGCGAGATCGTTGGGATGCGCGCGCCCGTCCATCCAGATGGTGCGCGGCCGCCCGTAGCTGCCCATCAGGCTGTAAGCGATGAGCTGGCCGGAGTCTGGATCCACGACCTTCGACAAGCGAATCGTGGCAGGACCGCGGAGCGCGTACGTGGCAACGTGCGGGATGCACTGGCGCTCGCTGGTCGAGCGCGCGGACTCGTCCCAGCTGGCCGCCTTGCGGAACCCGGCCTCGTTCAGCGGCAGGCCGGTGTAGTCGCCAAGCCGCATGCCGCCGCGGTGCGGCAGGTCTTCGTGGAAGGTGCCGCCCCATTCGCCTGAGAGATCGATTTGCGCTTCGACAGGCACCGGCCACCCCGCGGCGCCCGCAAGCAATCCGAAGAGCACGAGGCATCGCGGGCTCAGCATCGCGGGGATAGTAGCTGAAGAGCAAGTCACAATGCACAATTCACAATTCACAACTCACAACTCGGAATGCAGAATACTGAGTTCATGGCCCGCTTTCTGTTGGTGCTCGGATTGATGGCTGTCGCGGGTGCTCAAGAGACATCACCTGAGTTGTCCGCGGCAGAAGCTCAGGTGCGGGAGGAGCTTTCGCGGGCGGGAGCTCCCGGCGTGGCGGTGGCGGTGGTGCGGGGCGATCGCGTGATCTACGCGCAGGGCTTCGGCGTGGCCAGCGCGGAGACCAAGGCGGCCGTCACACCGGACACTCTGTTCCAGATCGGCTCGGCCACCAAGATGCTGACCGCCGCGGCGCTGATGTCTGCGCACGCGTCGAAGAGCATCGACGTGGACGCGCCGGTCAGCCGCTATGTCAGCGGCCTGCAGCCCTGCGTGGGGGCGCCGACGCTCCGGCAGCTGCTCTCGCACACCGGCGGGCTGATGGACGAGCCCGACGAGTTCGGGCCGCAGGGCGAAGAGGGACTGGCGGCATATCCCCGCACGTGGACGGCGGAGTACTGCCTGCTGCCGCCCGGACGCGCGTTCTCCTACTCGAACTCGGGCTTCGCGCTGGCCGGCCTGGCGCTGCAGGAAGCGGACAAGAAGCCCTTCGCGGACGTGATGCGGGCGCGCGTGTTCGATCCGCTCGGGATGGCGCGCACCACGTTCCGGCCCACCGAGGCCATGACGTGGCCCCTTGCCGTCGGCCATCGCCGCGACAACGCCGGCGTGTTTTCCGCGGTCCGTCCCCTCCCCAACGACGCGCGGCTGTGGCCGGCGGGCACGGTCTACTCGAGCGCGCGGGAGATGGCCAGGTTCGTCGTCGCGCTGCTCAACGACGGCAGGGTGGACGGAAACCAGGCGCTGCCTGCCGGTCTTGCCTCGACCTTCCGCACTGCGGTCGCCTCCATTCCCACGACCGGTGAACGCTACGGCCTCGGCCAGTTCCTGACGGAGCGGACGTTCGGCCACGGCGGGACGATGACCGGCTACACGGCGCAGGTCACGATCGATCACGTGGCCGGCGTGGGCGTCGTGGTGCTGAGCAACGGCGACAACGCGGCGCTGACGCCGATCGTCCAGACGCTGTTTCGCGCGGCGGGCGTCGCCGCGTCAGCGGCACCGCCGTTGCCGATTGCCGCTGGCGGAACTCTCTCGGATCCGCAGGGATACGTTGGCACCTATCGCAACCCGCGACGGTTCACCGTCGAGGTCGTGCGCAAGAGCGACAGCCTTGTGCTGCGCCGCTTCGGCCGCGACTTCCCTCTTCTTCAGGTGGGCCCCGACAGGTTCGCAACGGACTTGCCGCGGGGCGGCACGGAGACAATCACCTTCGGCCGCGGCGCGGATGGACGCGCCGACTACCTCCAGATGAACGTGTGGGCGCTCGCCCGCGTGCCCTGACTGTCGTATCAGCCGGCGATCTTCCACGCGACAACGGCGACCAGCGCGCCGAGGACTGAATCCACGGCGTAGTGGTAGCGGCCGACGACGGTCGCCACCAGGATGCTCGCCGCCATCACCATGAACACCGCCCCGGCCGCCGGCCAGATGTCGCCGACGCACAGCGCCGCGGCCACTGCGCCAGCCGCGTGACCGCTCGGCAGCGTATTGGCCTGGATGCTGGCACGCGACGCGATCGCGAGGTTGAAGCGGCGGATACCGATCGGCGGTGGCGCCAGCGCCGCGTCCTCGAGGATCCTCGGCGGGCGCGTCTGGATCCATGGCAGCACCGCATAGCAGGCGAACTCGGCCAGCAGCACCACCGTCCAGAAGCGGGCCACGTCCGATACCTCGCCGGCAAACGCGACGACGACCGCTCCGGCGGGCAGCAGCCCGTACACCAGCAGGTAGCTCAGCTCCAGGTACTCGAGCAGCAGGCGCGGCGCGCCTTGCATCCATCGTACGGCGCTCATACGCGGCAGAACCGCGTGATCGAGCCGCAGCAGCCGTCGCTCGATCGCGGGCTCTGGACGCACGAAGAACAGGCCGGACAGCCAGTAGCCGAGCAGCAGGATCAACGCAGGCAGGATGATCTGCGGCGGTGCCGTCAGTGCCTCGAGATCAGCGCCGCTGATCCGGGCTGCGGCGTATGCGACCCAGGCCACGCCGGCGGCCAGCAACGCCCGGGGACGCGCCGGATGAAAGATGGGCCGGACGCACGACACCAGCGCCAGATACGAGATGTAGCCGAGGGTCACCGAGGACCAATGCAACGGTCCTCAGCGAGCGGCGGAGAGCCGCGCGAGCAGCGCCTGCCGGTCCACGCGGCGGCCGTCGATGTAGACATCGGCGATGCGGCGCGTGTTGGTGATGTCCTCGAGCGGGTTCGCGTCGAGCACGATGAAGCTCGCGGCCCTGCCTGGCGAAAGCGACCCAAGGTCGCGAAGCCCCATGTACTCGGCCGGCCGGCTTGTTGCCGCGACAATCGCCTGCATCGGCGTGACGCCGGCTCCAACCAGCATCTCGAGCTCGCGGTGCTCGGTGTAACCGAAGGGGAGATCCTGGATGCCGGTGTCGCTGCCGAGCAGCAGTTTCGCGCCGGCCTTGGCCAGCCGAGCGACGCTGCGCTGCAGGATCTGATACCGCTCACGTGCGGCCGCCGCGGCCGCGGGGGTACGGCCTCCGAAGGTCGCCTTCACACCATCGACGGCGGCGGCGCCCAGAGCCGCGCCGCCTGGCCCGTCGAGCCACGCAGCCAGCGAAGGGGGCACGGCGGTGTGCGTGGTGCGCTCCGGCGTCGCCAGCGTCGGCATCACCACGACGCCGCGCTTGACGATGGCCGCCACCGCCTCGTCGTCCAGTTCCAGATCGCGCGCCAGGTGCGCCAGCCCGTCCACGCCCGCGTTCACGAGCCCCTTGAGATCGGCGAGATAGAACACGTGGGCGTTCACCTTCAGCCCGCGTTTGTGGGCCTCGTCGATGATGGCGGCGTAGGCTGGCTGCGTCAGCCTCGGGGCGCGGCCGTTGCGGTCGTCCACCCAGATCTTGATGGCGTCCACCTTCCGCGCCGCCTGCTCCGCCACGGCCTTGCGCCCTTCGTCCGGCGTCGTCAGCTCGTAGGCGATGCCCTGGTAGGCTGCCGCGCCCGGGCCCGCGTTCGGCGAGCCGATGCCGATGCCGGCAAGCCGTAGCCGCGCACCGCCCACCCGGCCCGCGGCCTGGTCCGCGCGAATCTGAAACGCCACCTCACCAGGGTCGATCCCTTGCGAAAACACCGCGGCCACGCCGAAGTAGAGCGCGCGGTCGAGGTCCTGGAGGATCTGGTCGCGCGTGTAGTTGTCGCGCGAGTACCAGGCGCCGCGCTGGAACCCGGGGTGCGTGTGCGCGTTGACGAACGTGGGCACCACGGTCTTGCCGCGCAAGTCCACGCGCGCGGCCCCCGCAGGCACGCGGACCTCGAAGGTCGCACCAACCTGACGCACGCGCCCCTTCTCGACCAGCAGCGTCGCCTGCTCCATGGCCGGTTGGCCGTCACCGGGGATGAGGCGCAGGTTCTCGTAGGCGACGATTGCGGGCGGGCCCTGCGCGGCGGTGCGACTGGCGGGGAGCGCCAGCAGCGCCGCGACGGCGAGCGTCAGCGGCGCGTGTAGGCCACGAACCATTTGTCCGGGAAGAGCGCGTGATCCTCGGACGGCGTGAAGCCGATCCCGGCGAGAAGCCGGTTGCCTTCTTCCTTGCTGACGACAAGGGCCGGCTGATCCTTGTGCGGGCTGTCGGCCGCGTTGAACTCCACGGTCACGATGCGGGCGCCCGGCTTCAGGTAGCCGGCCAGGCTCTTCAAGTATGCCGCGCGGTTCTCCACGTGATGCAGCACGTCGTGGAACAGCGCGACGTCCACATCACGTGCCGGCAGCGACGGGTCGGTGAACTGGCCCGTGACCATGCGGACGTTGCTCACGCCCGCCGCCTTCACCTTGGCCTGGATGTGCGGGAAGAACTTCTCATCGAGTTCCACGGCGTAGACGCGGCCCGACGGCACGGCCCTGGCCAGCGCCACCTCGAAGAGCCCGGTACCAGCGCCCAGGTCGGCCACGACGTCGGTGGGGCGCAGCCGCATCGCCGCCACCACCTGGTCGATCTTCAGACCGGAGACGCGTTCAGGCGCTTCGAGGGTCTTGACCCACTCGTCGGCAGGCCGGCTCGCCAGCTGCGCGGCCAGCGACGACGTGCCCACCACCACGAGCGCGGCAACCGCCGCCGCCCGCGACGTACGGGAAATCAACCTGAACACCGTCTCCTCCCTTTAGCCTTTGGCCTTTAGCCTTTAGCCTTGCTTCCCACTACCTCGGGTTACTGTGATACGACCCGTCCACCATGTGGGCGAGATCGCGATCGTCACATCTCGCCGGCTCGGCGAGTTCCTCGGTGCCGACCCACAGCGTCATCGGCTTCATGGCGAAAGGCTCGGCCAGCACCTCCGGATCCTCCGCCACGGCTTCGTAGATGATCGTGTCGCCGACCCGCTGCAGCCGCTCCACGACCTTGAGGTTCGTGGTGTGGAACGCGCCGTCGTCGGTCAGCCACGTCTCGTCGTTCAGATTCCGCGTCTCGACGATCAACGTGTCGCCCTCGTAGCGGCCGATGGCATCACCGAGATAGCTCGGCTCGAGATCGGTGCGATGCGGCCGGCCGTCGGTCGGAATGGTGCGGAAATACGGGCCGTTCACGTCGTCGTACAGGAACACCACCTCGCGCGCCGTTTGGACGATCTTCGCGGGCGGGCCGATGCGGGGCACGCCCGGAGGCGCGCATTGAAGCAGGGTGTCCACCTGCACCTGGCGATCCTTCAGGTCCTTCACCTTGGCGGCGAACTCGGGCTTGTACTTGGGGAAACCGGGACCCGGGGGGCCCTGGGGCGGCGGACCGGTCGGGGCGGCGCCTGCCTGGCCCGGGGGCGGCGCGCAGCCGAAGATGCACACCGACTCGTTTTCCCCGGCCTGCTCGCGGATCCGCACGAACTCGATCCCGCCCAGGTGATCCCACGTGGCGTTCAGATCGGGACGGCCATCGGGCAGGTGCGGCGTGGGCCGCGACGCCAGTGCCTTCAGCTGTTCAGGAGAGCCGCGCTCACCGGGTGCGGCGGCCGAAGCGGCTGGTGCCGATGCCTCTTCGCGTGGCTGCGCCGACCCGCAGGCGACAGCCAACACCGCGGCGGCGGCCGTGCTCAACAGGGACACGAATGGATTGCGCATGGCTGGCACCTCCTCCTACTGCCCGCCCAACTGCAGGTAGCGCCCGTCCGCGTACGTGATCTTGTTGATCCAGCCGAGGTTCTTCGTGCCGTCGCGGGCCGGCACCGCGCGGATCGTCACCACCTCGCCCGGCTTGCCCGTGAGCGACGCCCTCGTGATCTTGGAGCGGCGCATCATGGCGGTCGGCAGCGTGGCCAGGGCCCACGCGTTCACCGCACCCTTGCCGTCCTTGACGTCCAGATGGACGTAGATGTGCGGGTTGATCCAATCCACCTTGGAAATCGTGCCGGTAAGGTTCATCGGCTTCGACACGTCGAACTGGCCGGGCACCGAGTGGTGCGCCGCAATCGGGGCCATCACCGGGAGCGCCAGCAGCAGCGCCGCAATCGCGAGAAGCCGCATGCTCATGGTTTCCTCCAGCGACCGGCAGTATAGATCGGCCGCGCCATGGATCGGCCCCGGTCAGCGGGCGTCGATCCGCCGGAACTTCTGCACGCGCTGCCCGGTGTTCACCTCGGTGGTGTAGAGGTTTCCGTCGCGATCCACGGCCACGTTGTGGACCACGTGGAACTGGCCCGCGTAGCGGCCGGGCCGGCCCAGCCGGCCCAGCACGGCGTTGCTGGCCCGATCGATGATGCGAAGCTCGTTGTTCACGCCGTCCACCATGTAGACGAACCGCTGCGCCGCGTCGGGCGAGAACACCAGCTCCGACACGGAGCCGTTCAGCCTGGTGTCCTTCTCGAAGACGGCCTCCGATACGAACGTGCCGTTCTTCCGGAATACCTGCACGCGGTTGTTGGTGCGGTCGCACACGTGCACCAGGCCGTCGTTGGAGAACCGGACGCAGTGCACCGGGTTGCCGAACTGCGGTGACGGCGGCCGCGCCGGATCGTAGGGCGGCGTCTTGTCGTCGCTCGGGGGCTTGCCGTACGCGCCCCAATGGCGCTTGTAGGCGCCGGTCTGCGAATCGAAGACGACGATGCGGCGGTTCCGGTAGCCGTCGGCCACGAACACTTCCCGTGCCGCTGTGTCCACGCGGATGTCGGCCGGGCTGCCCAGGTTCGCGGTGTCGTTGCTGCCCTTCGACTGCCCGCTGCGCCCAATCTGCAGCAGGAACTTGCCCTCGAGCGTGAACTTCAGCAGCTGCGCATCCTTCTCGCCGTTGCCGGCCAGCCACACGTTGTCGTCGTCGTCCACGTAGATGCCGTGCTCGCTGTCCGGCCACTCGTAGCCCGGCCCGGGGCCGCCCCAGGAGCGCACCACCGTGCCTGCCGCGTCGAAGACCAGCACGGGCGGCGCCGCAACGCAGCACTTGCTGTACGGCGGCTTCTGCTGCGCGCCCAGCTCGCGGTCGGATAGCGATCGCGGCCGCTGCACCACCCAGACGTGCCCGCGCTTGTCCACGGCCACGCCGGACACTTGCCCCAGCAGCCAGTTGTTCGGCAGCGGCTTCGGCCAGAACGGATCGACGGCGAACTGCGGGACCTGGATGGCGCCTCGCTGTCCGGAAGCGGGCGACGCAAAGAGCCCAAGGCCCGCGAAGGCCAGCGCGAGGTAGTGACTGCGATTCATCTTTCAGGCTCCAGGCTCCGGGCTCCAGGCTCCAGGGCTCAATCCAACGTCCACATCGTCAATGCGTTTCCGTCGCGAATCAAGATCCGCCGGCCCGAGACGACCGGCTGCGCCCAGGTGGCGCTCTCCCCCACGCGGTAGCGCTTCACGGGGTCGAACGCGTTGTTATCGGCCCAGGCGACGATCAGCTCGCCGTCATCTTCCAGCAGCAGCAGGAAGTTGCCGGCCTTCGTCACCGCGACGTTGGTCGCTTGCCGGGGCGGCCCGAGCCAGCGCATGTGCCCGTCGCGCAGATCCAACGCGAAGAGCTGTCCGCGGGCCTTGGTCGAGAACCCGTACAGCGTCTCACCCACCACAACCGGGTGGCTGAGGTACATCTCCGCTTCGGCGGTCTCCCACACCTTCTCCACCGTCCACGCGCCGTTGCGCATGGTGGGACGGACGGCCAACACGCCGGACCCCGCGGCGCTCACGACAACCTCGTTGCCGTGAACGGTCGGCATGATGCCGCCCTGCCTGGCGCCGGGCCAGGCGTACTCCCACAGCATGCGGCCGTCGGACGCCGAGACGCTCATGACGCCGGCCTGTGTCACCGACAGCACCTGCGGCACGCCCTGGAGCGTCGCGAGGACAGGCGACATGAAGGACCCGCCGGCCCCGGTCCTCCACTTGACCGTGCCGGTGGATGCGTCGAACGCGGTCAAGGCGTCGTAGTTGCCCGGGTGCACGACCACCAGTCCCGGCAGACCGAGCGGCGAGGACGCCGCGCTGAAGTAGGGCGGTTCCGCGGGTGCGTCCGTCCGCCACAGCAGCCTGCCGGTTTGTGCGTCGAAGGCGGCCACGATGCCGCTGATGCCGTTCGTGAACACCTTGCCTTCGTGCGCGAGCGGCGTGGCCTTGGGGCCCGCGCCGTGGGCAGCCGTTGGGGGGCTGGGGGTGTAGTCGAGCGCGTAGCCGGACTGCCAGCGCTCGGTCCCGGTCGCGGCGTCGAGCGCCCGCAGCACTTCGCGTCCGTTCTGACGGGAGAAGACGAACACCGTCGGGCCGACGATGAGCGGGGATGCGTAGCCCTCCCCGACCTCCACGCGCCACCGGCGAGTGAGCGCGTCCGGCCACGTGGCGGGCTCCACGAAGGCGCTCGCCGCGCCGTCACGCTGGAGACCGCGCCACTGCGGGACGTCCTCGCTGCCTCGCTGAGCGCTGACCGTGGCCGCGAGAAGCAGGCTGACCCCGAGGGTTCTCACCGCCAAAGAAGGGTATCAGCGGCGAAAGCCACTTCCTATAGAATCGTGCGGCCCAGGTTTCACTCACGGGCTTGCGAGGTGCTCCATGGAGACTGCCCGCCGTGCTTTCGTCGCTGGCCTTTGCGTCGCCGGCTTCGTCGCGCTCCTCGGCGGCCAGGCGGCCCTGCCCGACCGCACCGCCAGCCAGCCTCTCGCTCGAGGAGACTGAAGCGTTTCTCCTCAACGCCAAGATCGTTGGTCGCAAAGGTGTCAGCACCGGGGTGACGGATACGATCCAAGCCACGCTGTCGGACGGGCGCATCACCCACGACGCCTCGATTCAGACGGTGGACATCGCGCAAACGGTGTTCCAGGCCGGCAAGGCATCCGAGGTCAATTTCAAGGACACCTACCGGTTCAACATCGCCGCCTACCGGCTCGCGCGCCTGCTTGGCCTGCAGAACGTGCCGATGTCGGTGGAGCGAAGGGTCGACGGCAAGCCGGGCGCGAGGACGTGGTGGATCGACGACGTGCAGTTCGACGAGAAGGGCCGGTTGAAGGAGAAAAGCATCCTCGGCCCGAATCCGGAGCGCACGACGAAGCAGGTGCAGGTGATGCGAGTCTTCGACGAGCTGATCCAGAATCGCGATCGCAACCAGGGCAACATCCTGTGGACCAAAGACTGGACGCTCTGGATGATCGACCACACGCGCGCCTTCCGCCTGGGGAAGGAGTTGCTGAAGCCGGATCAGCTGAACCGCTGCGAGCGATCCCTCCTCGAGGGTATGCGCGCTCTGACGCTCGAACGCGTCACGGAGGTGATGGGCGAGTTCATGAGGAAGGACGAGATCCAGGCCGTGCTGACGCGGCGCGACGTCATCATCAAGCACTTCGAGGACCGCATCGCCACGCGGGGCGAAGCGGCCGTTCTCTACAGCATGTGACGACAGCCACCTCCGCCGCCGGCGGGCCCCAGCGATCAGCCCGCGCGGCGCGCCGACGCCTCACCTGACGGAACGGATTCTCAGCAGACTTGCTCCCGCTGCGCAGCGGCGAGATGTCGGGCGCGCTGCTGATGTTCGCCTACTCGTTCCTGGCGATGTCCGCCTACAACATCCTGCGAGCCCGCTGACCCGGTCGAAGTTCATCGACGCGCTGGGCGCCGACAATCTCCCGTACGTGCAGTTGGCGGCCGGCGTCCTCATCGGCGTGCTGATGCACTTCTACACAGGCGCCATCCGGCGACTCCCGCGCCGGCTCGTGATTCCCGTCACGCAGGCCGGCATCATCGCCCTGCTCGTCGTCTTCTCGTTTCTGCTGCGGACCGGCGCCGTGTGGGTCACGGTCGGCTTCTACTTCGTTCGGCCTGATCCTCGGCGATCCTGCTCATCAGCCAGTTCTGGACGCTGGCCAACGACGTCTACGACGCCCGGCAGGCCAAGCGGCTGTTCGGCTTCATCGGCGCCGGCGCCAGCCTGGGCGGCGCCTTGGGGTCGCAGCGTCACGGCTACCGTCGTCCAGCAAGTCGGCATCGACAACCTCTTGCTGGTGAGCGGCGGCCACTCTCGGCGTCTGCGTCGCCATCGTCCGGGCCATCAGCGCCCGCCACGCGATCGGCGCAGCCACCGACTTCGTCGTCGAGGAGCGCGGCGTCGGCGGACGCGAGGCGATCCCGCTGCTCCGCTGCCTCGCGGCACCTCCGGATCATCGCCCTCGTGGTCGGCTTCGCCGCCGCCGGCGCCACGATCATCGAGCAGCAGCTGAACATGGCGGCCGAAGCGCAAGGGCCGTGAGGGCGACGACGCGATCGCCGCGTTCCTCGCGCAGGTCAACGCGTCTGATGTCCATCGTCGGGATTCATCGTGCAGGTCGCGCCTGACGAGCCGGATCCACCGGTCGCTGGGGCTGGCGTTCGCGCTGCTGCTGCTGCCGGTCGGCCTCGGCTCCACGGCGTTCGTCATCCTGGTGACCGGCGCGTTCTGGGCACCGGCCGTCGCGCGAGTCCTCGACTCCACGCTGCGCTACACGGTCGACAAGACGACGCGCGAACTGCTGTTCCTGCCGCTGCCGCGGACCTGAAGTACCGCGCGAAGCCGTTCATCGACGTGACGATGGACCGGTTCGCCAAGGGCGATGGCGGCGCTCCTGGTGCTCGTGCTGATCAAGCCATGGGGGCTCGGCCTCGACTGGCGTCGCCTGAGCTACGCCAGCATCTCGATGACCGGTGCTCTGGATCGCGATGGCGCTGGTCGCGCGTCAAGGACTACCTGGACTCGTTTCGCGCCGGCATCGGCGAACGCGCGATCGCGCCGACTCGATCCGGATCGACGTGGACGATGCGGCCACGATCGAGACGCTGGTCGAGGAGCTCTCGAACCCGGATGAAGAGGCCGTGCTGTACGCCATCGACATGCTGGAGGCGCTCGACAAGCCGCAACCTGATTACGCCGCTTCTGCTGCATCACGAGTCGCCGCGCGTGCGCGCGCGGGCGCTGCATTCGCTCGCCACGGCCCGGTCGCGCGTTGCCGCGCGGTGGGCCGGCGCGATCGAGCGGCTGATCCACGACGATGACGTCGACGTGCGGGCCGGCGCGCTGCGCGCGCTGGCGGCCCTGTCGCAGGAGGATGCCGTCGGAACTGCTGCGGCGTCATCTCGGCGATCCCGAGCCGCGCGTCGCCGTCGCGGCGGCAACCGCCCTGGCGCGCTCGCCGGTCGAGACCGACAGAGACGCGGCCGAGCCACCCTGAAGCGGCTCGCCGACGACACGCGCGACGCGGGCGTGCCCGGCCGACGGGAGGTGGCCGCGGCGCTCGGCGCACATCGCCGACCCGCGATTCCGGCCGCTCCTCGTGCCGCTGCTCTACGACCACGACACCGGGTCGTGCGCGACGCCATCAGCAGCGCCCGGAGCATGGGGGCGTCCGACGGCCTGTTCCTGCCCGGCCTGATCTCGCTGCTTGGCCATCGCGTGCTCAAGGCCGAGCCGCGCGAGACGCGCTCGTCGGATACGGCGAGGCGATCGTCGCCGGCGCTGGCGCACGCGCTGAGCGATCAGCGCGAGCACGTCTGGATCCGCCGCCACGTTCCCGCCACGCTGGCGCGGATGCCCACGCAGGCGTCGATGGACGCGCTGGTCGGCGTGTCTCGAGGATCGCCGACGGTTTTCTGCAGGTACAAGGCGATCGCGGCCATCGAACGGCTCCGCCGCGACTATCCCGACATCGTGTTTCCACGCGCGGTCGATCGAGACGCTGGTCGTGCGCGAAGCGTCGCAGTACTACAACTACCTGACGCTGCAGCACAACCTGTCGCGGCACGACGCCGGCCGCCGGATCGCTGCTCGACCGCGCGCTCGACGACAAGCTCGCGCGCACGCTCGATCGCATCTACCGGCTGCGTCGGCCTGCTCTACAACATCGACGATGTGGCCGCCGCGCGGTACACGATCGAGCAGGGCGAGAAGCACGCGCCGCGCGGCGGCGGTCGAGTACCTCGACAACCTGCTGGGAGGCGTGGTTCGCAAACGGGTGCTGCCGATCCTCGAGGACACGCCGATCGCCGAAAAGGCGCGGTCACGCGAACCTGGTCCTGAAGAGCCGCCCGCGCGACATCGAGGACACGCTGGCGCAGCTGGTTCACGACGACGATCCGGTGCTCGCGGCGGCAGCCGTCCATTTCGTCGTCGGCCGTGCCGCTGTGGACCCTGGCCGACGATCTCGAGTTCGTCCGCACGCATCGCTCACGCGGATAGCGCGGCCGTGGAGGCGGCATCGTGGGCACTCGCCTTGCGCGGCCACGAGGGGCGCAGTCGAGCGGTGCCGTGCACTCGCTGCCCGCGGTGGATGTGGTGGACCGGTTGAGCCAGATTCCGTTGTTCGGATTCGTATCGGTGGACGAGCTCTTTCGGATTACGAGCCTGGGGCTTGAGAGTCGTCATCCCGCAGGTCACGCGCTCCACGTCGCGGGTGCGTCGGTCGAGCACGTCGAGTGCCTGATCGAAGGAGCGGTACAGGCAACCGACGCTGAGGGACGATCGAGCGACCATCGGGCCCCCTCGGTGTTCGGGCTCGAAGAGGCCCTGCAGGGCGCGCCCACGCTTCGAACGGTTCTCGCGACTCGAGCCCGTCGTCAGCTTCAGGATTCGATCGTCCGACTTCATGACGATGATCTCGGACAACGTGTGGCTGGCGCAGGGCTTGTTCAGCATGCTCCTGGCCGGCCGTGAATCGCCCGCCCTGCCCACGTCGCGGTTCCCTGCCGCGTCGAGGGCGCCGCGAGCTGGAACGCTGCAGCCCGTGGACCAGGCGTTCCTTTTGTCCGAGCACCCGCTGCTGGCGCGCGCAACGGCCAGCCAGCTGCTGGCAATCGTTGGCGCGGCACGCGAGGTGCCGCTCGTGAAGGGACAGGTTCTCTTCGAGGCAGATACGGCGGCCGCCCTGCACCTCGTGCTCGATGGCGCCCTCCTGCTCCAGGCAAGCGACGGCACGGTGGCGCCGGTCGCGAGCGGTACCACGATCGACGTGGCCGAGACCCTTGCCGGGGCTCCCACGCGGTGGCGCGCCACCGTGACCGAGAGTGGATCGGTTCTACGCCTCGGGAGGGACGAGCTGTTCGCCGTGCTGACCGATCACGTGGACCTGATGCAGGGACTGCTGAGCGGAGTGCTGTACCTGCGCGCGGCCAGCCAGGCCCCGCAGGCAGTCCAGCAGTCGCCGCGGCCGGCGACGGTCACATAAGGGCCCGGCGGCTTCGGCCTACTGGCGCCGGAACTCGGCCTCGATCACGGCGTCGCCGGGCGACATCGTCGTGAACGGGCGCCTGGCCAGAGCGGCGGCGCGGTGGAACGCCACGGCGGCCGGCGGACAGATTCGCAAGAAGAACTTCAACGCCACGTAGGCGATGGCCAGGTCGTCCAGCTGCCCCAGGACTGGAATGACGTCCGGCAGCACGTCGATCGGCGAGATCAGGTACAGGAGCGCCATCGGCATCGCGGCCTTCGCCACGAGCGGCACCATGGGCTCACGAAGCAGGCGCGCCGCCAGCCGGACGTCGAACAGCAAGGTTCGAAGCAACCAGGGGCGCAGCAGCCATGAGCCCATGCGGAATGGCATGGGTCCATCTTCGCCGAAATCGAGGGGAGCCGGAAGCCGGAAGCCGGGAGCCGGGCGCCGAGCTCTACTACTTGCCGCCGACCCAGGTGAAGTTCACCCCGGCGCCGCCGGGCACGGCGGCGGGCGCCAGCGCGAACCGCGCATCGCCCCGGCCGACCGTCACGGCACGTCCAGCGATGATGCCGATGGCCGCGCCCATGGTGACGTCGCTGAGGAAGTGACGCTGGACCTGGACGCGCGACGCGGCCACGTAGGTCGCGAGCGCATACGCCGGGACGCCGGCCTTCCACCCGAGGTGACGCTGCAGCACGCTGGCCGTGGCGAACGAGCTGGCGGTGTGCCCCGATGGGAACGAGAACTGGGTGCCGTCCGGCCTGGTGCGGCCGACCGCGAGCTTGACGCCCTGGGTCACGGCCTGGGAAACGATCTGCGCGCGAACGAGGTCGCCACCGATGGCGGAGACCTTGGGACTGCCGGCCGCTCGGCCGATGACCTGCGTGGCGATGGCGCCGGCCATCTGCGCCGCCGCGCTTCCCAGCGTGTCGCCCGACGAGAGCACCTGCCCATGCGCGCCGAGCCGGACAGGCTTCGCGTCGCAAACCCGTCCGCGTTATACGCCATGCCCGCCGCCAGGCCGCCGAAGCCGGCGATCATCAGATTTTCGCGAGTGGGAAGCGCGCGGAAGTCGTTGAACAAGTTGCCGAAGAACGACTTCTGCTTGGACGGAAACGGGCTCTGCTGAACCGCCGGCGCGGCCGGTTGCTCGGTGATGGCGGCGGGTTGATCGAAGATGCTGGAGCCGAGGTTCTGAGCGTGGGCGGGAACGGCGGCGAGTGCGGTGACGACCGAACACGCAAGGGCGCAACGACGGCAAGTCGGGAGCATCAATCCTCGTTTCGGCCGATGTAGCAGTATACGTGACCGTCGCGCACAGCGTCTGTTAACGACTGGTAAAAGATCGATCGAGGCCCACGTGCTGCCACCGCTGGCCCGCCCGGCGAAACGTCAGCGTAACCGGCGCGCGCCAGGCCGGAAAACCCTCGGCAGTCGTTTCGATGGCCACTTGCACGTAGTCGGTGGCAGTTAAGACGCCATCAGGCGCTTTTTGGCTGACCCGACTCTCGGTGGCCGTCACGGTCTGTTCCTGTGTCTGTCCGCCCGCCGTTCCGGTCACGTTGTCCCAATGTGACCAACGCAGCACATACGATGCCATTGGCGGCGCCACGCCGGCATTGGCGGCGGCATTGAGAAACGTGAGCGTACCGTCCTCTGCGAGGGCCGGATCCGTGATCGGGTTGACCCCAGTCAGCCACGCTCTCAGCACCTTGTCACGGCGCGTGATCAGCGTCGTGGCGATGTGTTCGGCGGCACCCGGCTCGCTGTACCGGGCCTTGCCCACTACTGCGCGAATCGCCTGATCCGAGAACCTGGCCACGAGGCGGGCCCCCCAGAACGCATCGTCCGGCCGCAGGTTGTCGAAGGCCGGATTCGGGTACTCGGGACGCCACTTCACGGGATCGAAGAAGTCGGCCTCGAACCGGCCCACCGACTTGGCCTCCTCCCAGTAGTCCACGAGGATCCACGGGCGGATGTAGAGCCCCAGGGTCGCCAGAGTCTTGAATGCGGGCGCCCATTCGAGGATGTACTCGTTGCCGGCGCGCGGCACCTGGGCCACCGTGCTGCCGCTGCCCATGGTCGACCCGAAGTCGAACATGTAGTGGACGATGTGCTTGCGGCCGTCCGGGCCGTCCAGCATGTCCAGGCTGTTGATGCCGCGGGAGTCGTCGTGGTTCAGCCAGGCGCCGAATACGCGATTGGCGCGCAGCTCGCGGCGATGCTCGTGAGGGTGGATGTCGTTGGGGTCGTCGGGCCGCGTGCTGTAGTACTTGAAGTAGCCGACCGGACGTGCCCTCCGCGAACCGGCTGAGCGTCGCGCGGTACTTGCCGTTCGGCAGCCTGGCCGCTCGCGCCAGCAGCCGGTCGACGTCGTCGCGGCGCATCGGCCGCCGCCGCCCGGACATATCCACAGTGGTCGCCTTGTCGGCGATCACGATGCGATTCGGATCGATGTCGACCGCATAGCCCTGCACCACGTTGTAGCCGAGCGCGTGATAGATCGCGGCGCCAATCACCTCGGCGCTGCTGGCCATCTCGGGATGCTCCGGCGGGTCGAATTTCACCTGGTAGAGATGGCCGGTGGGGTCGGTGACACGGTAGCCCGGTGTGATGCCGCTGCTCTTCTCCTGGACGATCGGCCAGTCGTCGATATTCATCGTCTCGAGCTGGTTCGGCCCCCTGACGATTTCCTCGATCGACATCTCGCGCCGGCCGATCCGGTTGGTGAACCAGCTGGAATCAGGCACCTCGTCGATCGTGTTGACGTTCATGGCCCGCACGTCGCGTCGATCGCCGGGCTTGCCGAACGTGTGCTCGGCGAAGTCGTAGCCGTTGCTGCCCGCGATCGGCGTGACGCCGCTGGCATCGATCGACCGGTCGTCGTCCACCTGCAGCGGGTCGTCGGGGAAAAAGCGGGGCGACGCCACGCGGACCGAGGTACCGGCCGCGAAGGCCGCCAGCACCAGCCCCAGAACGGCGGCGCGATACCTAAAACACATGCCCGTACCTCAAGATGAAGTGCTTGCCTTCCCGGCTGCCGAACGCGGCCTCGATCCGCAGGAAAATACCGTTCTTCGTGCCGAACCGAAAGCCGATCCCGTAGTCGGTGTCGAGGTTGCCGAGCGAGAGTTCCGACGGCCGCGACGCCAACGTGCCGGCATCGTAGAAAAGGGCGCCGTCCACCGCGGTGAAGATCTCCCACCGGTACTCCGCCTGCAGCAGAAGGACGTTCTCGTCGCGGAAACGGAACCGCCGGAATCCGCGCAGATCGTCGGGCCCCCCGAGCGTCCGCTGCAGGTAGAAGGGCACCACGGCCGCATCGTCTGGAACCAGCGATCCGGCGGCGCGAAGGGCCAGCACACGGCGGTCGCGCACGAGCGGCACGTACTGCTGCAGATCGATCTCCACACGATCGAACGAGAAGCGTCCCTCTTCCCGGTCGACGTATTTCTGGTAGGCCACCGCGTATTTGCCGCCGCGGCGCGGGTTGCCACGTGGCTCGCGGTAGTTCACCTCGGCGGTGGCCGCGTGGCGCAGAAACCGCGGCTGTGCGCGGAGGCCTGGCGCCTCGAGTGGCGTGAAGATATCGTCGATCGACGCTTCATCGTCGATGCCGCGCACGTTCGGCTGAAACACTTCGGTGGAGCCGCCAAACGACAGCCATGGACGCGGCGAGACTGTCACGCCGCCCCCAATCGCGGTGTTTTTCAGCGCGTAGAACGCCTCGTTGGTTCGCTCCGAGTCCTGGCCCAATCCGTAGAAGGGCTCGTGCCGGTAATCCGAGCGACGGCCGTACAGGTCCAGGGCGACGCGTTCGCCGGCCAGCCGGGGCATGCGCAGGCGCCCCTCCACGATCCAGTACCGCATCGTGGAGAAGGCGGCGAAGGCCGACAAGTCGGTGGAGTCGCCGAAGAGGCGCGTGCGGCGGTAACCGGGTCCCGCGGCGAACCCGCTCCCGGCCGTGATGTTGCCAATCTTCGGATAGAAGCCTTCGGGGGGACTCAGCAAGCGCTCGAAGAGACGGCCCTCCTCGAGGCGCAACAGCCCGCGCTCGACCGCGGACGACTTCGGCGGCTCCAGCTGCTTGGCTTTTTCCTCCCGCTGGCGTTGCAGCTCGGCCGCGCGCGTTTCCGGCTCCTGGGCCCAGCCCTGCGACGCGAGCACCAGAAGCAGACCAGCGCTGCCAACCCACCGAAGCGACGACGGCGTCATGAGGGCTACGACGAAGCCTGTGTATAGGTTGGATCGGCCGGGACGGCGACGACAAGGTCGCGGGTCAGCTCCGGCAGGTGCACCTCCCACCACGCTTTCGCGTCGCGGTTGGTCCACCCACCGCTGCCGCACGAGTACGCCATCTCGAACAGCTCGCGCGCCGACTGCGGGCGCTTGTCGGGATCCTTTTCCAGGCACGACATCACGAAGGCGTCCACTTCCGGGGGAATGGGCAGCTCGCTGCGCTGCGACGGCGGGATGGGCTGTGGCTTGCAGGTGCTGTACGAACATCTTCATCGGGGTGTCGGCCTCGAACACCAGGTGGCCGGTCAGGAGATAGTACGCCACGCAGCCCAACGCGTACACGTCGGCGCGCCGATCGACCTCGACGTCGCCGAGAATCGCCTCGGGCGCCATGTAGGCCGGCGTGCCGCTGGTCGTGTGGTCCATCGTGGCCAGCGTCGTCATGTCCATCGCGCGGTCCTTCACCTTCACGAGGCCGAAATCCAGCACCTTCACGAAGTCGAACTCCAGCCCCATCCGGCAGACGTAGATGTTGGCCGGCTTGATGTCCCGGTGCACGAAGCCGCGCGCGTGCGCGTCGGCCAGCGAGTGGCACACCTGGCGCAGCAGATAGACCGCCCGCGGCGCCGGCACGGGCCCGAACTCCCGCACCAGCGACTCGAGATCGCGGCCGGCCAGCAGCTCCATGACGTAGTAGAAGGAGCCGTCGTTGGTCGTGCCGAAGTCGAACAGGTGAATCGTGTGCGGCGAGCTCAGCGCCGCGGTGGCCTGCGCTTCGCGCTCGAACCGCCGCATCAGCGACTGGGCGTCGGCCTCGCTGCGGGCGCCCAGGACCTCCGGGCGCACGAGCTTGATGGCGGCCTGGCGCGCCAGCAGCTCGTGCTCGGCGCGCCACACCTCGCCCATGCCGCCGCGCCCCAGCAGCTCCACCAGGTGGTAGCTGCCGAGCGCCTGGGCGTCGCGCAGCTTCTTGCCCAGCCGGTGCAGCACGCGCGACGGCAGCATGGCGATCGCCGCGCAGCTGTAGTTGGGCCACATCATCACGAACACCTCGGCGGCCGATGGCGTGGGGACCCCGCGCAGGTGGGCGAGCCAGAATGCCACCGGATCGCAGGAGGCGGCGACGAGCGCCGCGAACAGCATGCGGCGTGGCGTGTGGGAGGCCACCATCGAGTAGACCAGGATGAGAACCGTGGTCCAGGAGAGGTACCCGGCGGAACGGCGGTTGGAAGCGGAAGGGCCCAGGTATTCAGGGCGGCGATCAGCGACGGCGTTGGCCAGCATCATGACGATGCCGACGTCGGCCTTGCGCTGGCTGCTGGCATCGGAGGTCGCCGCGTAGAGGCCTACCACCAGCGAGGCCAGCGTGGCCATGAACTCGAGCGTCAAGGACCGGAAGTTTCGTGGCATGCCCGTGGCGTACGGCAGCACGAGCAGATCCATCACGAACCCGACCGTCCACATCCCCGCCGCGATCAGGCAGAACAGCGCCAGCCGCTGGACCTGCTCCGAGAGCAGCTCTTCGGGCAGGAACGACTTGGTGTCGCCCGCACCGGTGGCCGACGGAGCCGGCTCACGGCGGGCGCGGATGCTTCGGTGCTCAGCCATGTCTCAGGCGCCTTCTTCGCCCCCCGGCGGGCGCGCCAGTCGCTGCCGCAGCCCCTCGAGGTTGACCATGATCGATTCGTTCGAGCTGATCAGGTCGGCCAGGATTTGGTTCCGATCTCGCGTGGTTCCGGCCGGGGCGGCGGGCTCATCGCCCAGCACCGGCCACAGCTGATCGCGAATATCCCGTGGCAGCACCCCCTCAAGGTACTCCAGCGCGGTCCCGCGGAGCGCCCGGTCGTCGGTCAGCAGCCCACGATACGCAATCTGCAGCGGAACCGTCGGCAGCGCCACCGACAGCAGCGTGAACACGTGGGCCAGGCTTTGCCCGGCTCGCTGTTTCAAGAACCCGTCCACGAAGCGGCTGTCGTCCACGTCATCCAGCAGCCGCTGGCTTTCCCACACGGGTCGCCCGACCGCCAGCTCGCGCCGCACCAGGTTGAGCACGCGCTCCACGTCCACGCTGACGAAGCTGCTGCGCTCGACCACCGCGGCAAGGGAACGCCCGCAGTGGAACCGCACCTCGAACCGCAGATCTTCCAGCCCCAGCAGCAGTCCATCGACCGAGCGCTGCGACACGCAGACGGAGAAGACGCGGGCCAGCCTGCGGCGGACCGCGAACGGCTGGTTGGGATCCAGCAGCGCGTCGATCAGCTGGCCCAGGCGTTCCTCGGCCACTCCCTTCAGGGCCCGGATGGCGTCGTCGGCGACGGGATCCCACGCCAGCAGCGGAATCACGTGCGGCACGAGCGAAGCGGGGATGCCGTCGCCCTCACGGAGGACCGGGCGAATGCGGTTCGGATCCCGGGATCTGAGCGCCAGGATCTCCTGGACCTCAGGGTCGGCGATTGGGAGCGGCCCACGGGGCCTGTCGTGGCTCCTGAGGACCGCGTGCCGCCGACGCCGCTCGATCGCAGCGTTCGAAGGATCGACGTGCGGGTGGTGAGGTCCGTGGCGTCCCCGAGGTCGAAGTCGATCGCGCGGTTCACCAGGCTTTCCTCGAGCGTACGGATGTAGCCGCGGCTCAGCCGCAGGGCCGCGAACAGGGCGGCCCCCGAACAGACGATGGCGGCGATCAGGAGCCGCTGGGACGAGCTGCCGAACGGCACCAGCAGCAGCCCGGCGACCACGGCGCCACCGGCGGCATCGCCCAGACGATCGAAGCCGACGTCGATGATCGACTTGGCCGCGCGCTTGTCCTGGGGCTGAATCGGGGTGAAGAAGATCTCGTAGCCCGTCTTGAACAGCGAACTCCGGAACACCGACTCGCCCACCCGCGCCATCACGGCACCCTGCAGGCCGGGCGCCAGCAGGCCGCCCGCCGCGCCGACTGCGAGTGCCAACGATGGTGTGCTTGCTGTCACGCCGAGGCCCAGCTTCTCGAGCGCGATCGTGCTCACCTTCGTCTGCACCACGAACGCCACCAGGCTGACGGCGGCGTAGTAGATCGCGAAAAAGCGCAGCAGCGCATCACCGCGGCCGAACGCGTCCACGGCGGCGGCTTTGAAGACGTAGTCCGCAATGGCTGCCGCCAGCGTACCCAGGAACACCAGCGCGGCCAGGTTCTGGAGGTACGGCGCCTTGGCCAGGGCGCGCAGCCCGGAACGGGGGGATTCGGCGGCGAGCTCTGGTGCGTCGTCCATGGCATGGGCCCGGCGCTGGACTGGCACAGGCTCCGGGGCGAAGCGCCGGATCGTGGCGGCACACACGATGCTCACCGCCGCCAGAATCGGCAGCATGGCCGCGATGCCGAAGAGGGCGCCGACCCGCTCGGCCGCCAGCGCCGCCACCAGCCCGGCCAGCGTCCCCACACCCGCAATCTGACCGTAGTGCCGGCGGGCGGTGCGGGGGTCGAACCGCTCCGACGCCAGCAGCCAGAAACCCGAGCCGAGGAGCGGCCCGAGGCCCGCTATCTGCAGGTAGACCAGCCACGCGATGGGCAAGGTGAATCGCTCGACCAGCAGCCAGTCCAGCAGCAGCAATCCGGCGTGCACGGAAAACGCCGCCGGGATCAGGGTTTCCGGCTGCATCGCGCCGCAGCGCGAACGAGCTGAGCGCAACGAGTCCGATCGAGCAGGCCGCCGTCACCGCCACGAGGGCGGGCAGCGACGTCACGTCGGCATTGGCCAGGAACAGCGCGTCGCGCGTGGCCTTGCCCGCGACGAAATGTGCGCTGACAGCCGCGGAACAGATGGTGGCGGCAGTAACTGCGGGGCGGATCGACACGAGCCCTGCCGGCGATCGTATCACCGCGTATCATCGAGTCACGATGGCGCCGGACGACGAGCGTAGCCGCGGTCTGCCTCCGGCCGTCGTAGAGAGGGCCGCGGCGCGTATCGGCCGCGTCGCGCTGGCCACCGCCGTCGCCTTGCCGGCCGTCCAGGTGGCCCGAGCCGCGGCACAACCCGCACTCGTCGATGTGGCCTTCAACCCGGCGAACCGGCTGGTGCTGCTCGCCGCGGTGCTCTCGTCGGCGGCGATCTTCGCGGCGCGGCAGTACCGCTTGACCTCGCCGTCGATGGTGCTTCGGCTGGGGATGGCCTGGCAGGCGTTGATCGCGTTCGCCCTGGCCATGATCGAAACGGCGGGGCCCGCGTCCTCGCCGCCGGCGGGGATCTCGGCGGTGGGGCCCTGGATCCTCATCTTCAGCGCGCTGGTGCCGAACCGCCCGGCCAGGGCCCTCGCGGTCGGGCTCGTCGCCGCGACAGCGTGGCCTGTGGCGTACGCCGTGAACGCCGCCCGGGGCCTCGCGCCCGATCTGTTTCTCCTGTGGCCGGCGCTGAACTACGGGCTGGCGGCCGTTGTCTATTGGATCGGCCACTCCGCCGACGGTCCAGGGGCTGCCGCGGCCGCCGGCGGCCGCGACGACGTCGGCGGCTACCGCCTGGAATCGCGGATCGGCGAAGGCGGGATGGGGGAGGTCTGGAAGGCCAGCCACAAGCTGCTGGCGCGCGCCGCCGCCGTGAAGATCATTCGCCGGGACGTCGTCGATCAGGAAGGCCGCTCGGCCGACACGGCCGCCGCGCGATTCCGGCGCGAAGCCAACGTGATCGCGAAGCTGCAGTCGCCGCACACGGTCTATCTGTACGACTTCGGCGAGGCGGCGGACGGCCGCTTCTACTACGTCATGGAGCTGCTGGACGGCATGAGCCTCCAGTCACTGGTCAACGATTTCGGCCCGTTGCCGGCCGCACGGGCGGTGGCGCTGCTGTCGCAGATGTGCGAGTCGCTGCACGAGGCCCACGAGCGCGGTCTCGTGCACCGGGATCTGAAGCCGTCCAACGTGATGGTCTGTGAGGTCGCGCTGGCGGTGGACTTCGTGAAGGTGCTGGACTTCGGGCTGGCCAAGACGGTCGGCGACCCGGGTGCGACACAGTTGACCGTTGCCGGCACCACCGCCGGCACGCCGGGGTATATGGCGCCCGAGATCGCGCTCGCCGACGTGGCGATCGATCGCCGCGCCGACATCTACGCGCTGGGCTGCGTGGCCTACTTCCTGCTGACCGGAACGACGGTGTTCGAGGAAGAGAATCCCACCAGGATGGCGCTGCTGCACGTCCAACAGACGCCCGATCCCCCATCCACGCGGACCAGCCTCGCGATCCCGCCGGAGCTGGAGCGCCTGGTCATGCAGTGCCTGGCAAAGCGGCCAGCCGACCGGCCACCGACCATGGCCGCGGTTGCAGAGCGCCTGGCGGACAGCGGCGTCGAACCGTGGACACCAGCCGACGCGCGCGTCCTGGTGGAGCGCGCCGCACAGGCCGTGATGCACAGTTCACAAGTCACAGGTCACAAACTCGGACGCGGAGCTGGAGCTCCGAAGCCTTCTTTGGAATTGCGAACCTGAATTGAACTACACCGTCTTCTTCCGGTGCTCCCGTGCAATCTGCGCGGCCACCACCAGCCACAGCACGGTGAGCGCCACGTTCAACCAGGCGAATCCCCACACGCCGAGCCCGATCGCGGTCCCCGCAAACACCACGCCGGCCTGCAGCACGTCGCCGACCCGGGTGCAGAACGTGTCGATCACCGACTTCGCCTTGTACTTGGCCTCCCGCGTCGTGGGCAGGAACAGCGCGTGCCGCAGCGTGTTCTGGATCGAATAGTCGGTGCTGTTCTCCAGGATCTTGCCCCAGCGAATGACGGCCAGCACGGGCGCGATCGCGATGACGGAGTAGTTCACCAGCGCCAGCACCGGCAGGATGAACAGGGACCCGCGCACGCCCAGATGGCGCATGGCGCGCGACGTCACGAACAGCTGCAGCAGCAACCCGATCAAGCTCACGCGGGCGTCGAACGAGGAGAAGAACAGCGTCACGAACTGCTGGCGGTCCTCCAGGCTGCCGATCTCCAGCGCCCCGCCTTCGACAATCTGATTCAGCAGGAACCCCCCGACGGTGTTGACGACGTTGAGCAGGATGACCAGCACCGCAATCCATCGGAGGTAGGGGTCTTGCAGGACCAGCGCGAAGCCCCCTTCCTTGCCCAGCGGCTCCTCGTCGGTACGCTTGCCCTCCGGGTCGGCCCGCGCCGTCTCGCGCTGGTTCACGTACCAGGTCACCGAGAGCGTCAGGACCAGGACGACGGCGGCCAGGAGCATCAACGTAAACGGCGTGAAGTCCAGGCGCCGGACCAGCGGTCCGACACTGGACGCGCCAACCCAGGCGCCCAGCGACGCCCCGACGCCGACCAGCGGAAAGAGGCGCCGCCCCTGCCCTTCCGTGTAGATGTCGTTGGCGAACGACCAGAACTGCGCGATCACGAAGACGTTGAAGACGCCGAGCCAGATGTAGAAGATCGCCGCCAACCGAAGGCCGGCGCGGCCCAGCCACGTAGAACAGGACGAGCGTCAGGGCAAAGATCACGGTGGTGATGGTGATCAGCCGAAAGCGCGGCACGCGCGAGGCCAGCCAGCCGAAGAGCGGCACCACCCCCAGTAGCACCACCGCCATCCCGGCGGCTGAATAGGCGGCCAACTGCGACCCGGTCCAGCCGAACGGGGCGCCTTCGGTCAGGATCAGCCCCTGCCGCGCCGACCGCAGCAGGTAGTAGAGCGCGAGCAGCAGGAAGACGTTGACGGCCAGCAGCACCACGCCCACGCCTTCGCCGGCGCGGACGTCGGCAAACACGGACAGCAGGCGTTCGAGCGGCCCCTTCGGCGGCTCCCCGACCGTGCGAAAGACGGGAAAGGACGCGCGCGAGACCAGCTCGGGGTGCGTGACCAGCGTGCGAGGGTCGGAGGCCGTGCGGCGCATGCCGGAGGCGGAAGGCGGGCTCGTCATCTCGAAGCAATTATCTAGCGAGGCTCCGCCTAAGGCCAACGAGGCTCCGCCTCGCTAGCGCAGTGTCTGATTGCCCCGCCTCCGGCGGGGCGTAGAAAACTTGACTCATTTGGTTGGAGATTCAGGAGTCAAGTTTTCTAGGGTTGGGATGTCGAAGCAGTCGCGTGTTGACGGTCGTTTGCCATAATGACGCGTGCTCCGAGGCTCCGCCCGCGACCGATTCCCCTTTCTGGCCTGCGGCTGGCTGCTGCTCGCGGTCGCCTGCAACACCGGATCGAGCTCCGAACCGGCGCCAACGACTCCCCCGCCGGCCGCCGCTGCATCGCCGGCGGGCTCTGCTCCGCCGCCGGCGACGTCGTTGTTCGCGGAGGAGCGCAGCGCACCGCGAGCGCGGGCGCCGCTGACGATTCTTCAGCTCAACGACGTCTACTCGACGGTGCCGATCGACGGCGCCGGCGGACTGGCCCGGGTCGCGACGCTGAAGCGGCGGTTGTCTGAAGCCGGCCTGACGCCGCTGTTGGTGATGGCGGGGGACTTCCTGTCGCCGTCGGTGGCGTCCAGCGTGTTCAAGGGCGAGCAGATGGTGGCGGCCTTGAATGCCGCCGGGCTCGACATGGCCACGTTCGGGAATCACGAGTTCGACTTCGGCGCCGACGTGCTGCGGCAGCGCATGAAGGAGAGCAAGTGGCAGTGGTTGGCGTCGAACCTGGTGGACGGCACGGGGAAGCCCTTGCCGGGCACGGTGCCCTACGTCGTGCGGACGTTCGGGAGCCTTCGCGTGGGCTTCATCGGCCTGATCAGCACCACCGAGCAGATGGGATCCGAGCGGTTGAGGGGCATCGTGCCGACCGACCCGTTCGAGGCCACCGCACGGTATTTGAAGGTGCTGGCGGAAGAGAAAGTGGATGCGGTGGTGGCCATTACCCACCTGAACATCGCGGAGGACGAGGCGCTGGTCGATCGGTTTCCCGGCATCGACGTCGTGATCGGCGGGCACGAGCACTATCCCATCACCGTCATCCGCAACCGGACGCTGATCAGCAAGGCCGGCAGCGACGCGCGCTTCGTCGCGCGCATCGATCTCGACAAGCGCAGTGCGAATCTCGATCGGCACTTCGAGCTGATTCCGATAGGCCCCGGTCTGCCCGACGATCCCGGCGCCGCCAGGATCATCGCCGGGTACGAGTCCAGGCTCGGTCCGGAGCTCGACGTGCCGGTGGCGGAGAGCACGGTCGATTTCGACGCCGAGGAGTTGCGTTTGAGGGCCAGCGAGGTCAACGTCGGGAACCTCGTGGCGGACGCCATGCGCGAGAGCGTCCAGGCGGACGTGGGCTTCGTGAACGCGGGAGCGATTCGCGGCGACCGCATCTACCCTGCGGGGCCGTTGACGCGCCGCCTGCTCCTGGCCATGCACCCGTTCGGCAACGTCGTCGTGAAGCTGGAACTGCCCGGCCGGGTGCTGCTGGCCACCTTGACCCACGCTGTTTCGGCGCTCCCAGCCACCGCGGGGCGCTTTCCGCAGGTGTCGGGGGTGAAGTTCGACGTGGACATCCACGAGCCGCCGCCGCGGCTCGTCAACGTGCTCGTGAACGGCCAGCCCCTCGATCCCGATCGCGCATACACCGTCGCCCTGCCCGACTACCTTTTCAGCGGAGGCGACGGCTTCGCCATGCTGCCGGGAGCCAGGGCGCTCGTCACACCGGCGGCGGGAGAGCTGGTCGTCGGCGTCGTGGAGCGTTATGTCGCGTCGAAAAAGCGCGTCGCGCCCAGGGTGGAAGGGCGCATCACGATCATTCGGTAGGCGACTTTCCGAACGAGCGACGTGAGCGACCGCAGCCGGCCCGAGTCCACGCTCCTGCCCCTCGTCTACGACGAGCTGCGGCGCATTGCCGCGCGCTACGTCGGCCGCGAGCGCCGTGGTCAGACGCTGCAGGCAACGGCGCTGGTCAACGAAGCGTTCCTGCAGCTGTCCGCGGAACGCACCCGGCAGTTCCAGAACCGGGCGCACTTCGTGGCCATCGCGGCGTTGTCGATGCGCCAGATCCTGGTGCAGCGCGCCCGTGCCCGGAACGCCGCCAAGCGCGGCGGAGGCGGGCAGCGGGTAACCCTCGACGAGCAGGTGCTGGCGCGGGCGATCGGACCGGGAGCGCGCGCAGCCGGCAACGGCGTGGACCTGGTGGTGCTCGACGATGCCCTGACCCGGCTGGCGCGCCTGGATGCTGAGCAGGCACGCGTCGTCGAGCTGCGATACTTCGGCGGCCTCACCGTGGAGGAGACGGCGGAAGCGATGGGCATCTCGCCAGCGACCGTGAAACGCCACTGGGCGATGGCTCGTGCGTGGCTGAAGCTCCAGCTGGAGGCCGCGTGACGCCGGACCAGTGGAGCCGTCTGAAGGAGCTGTTCGAACAAGCGCTCGAGATGCCACCCGAAGGCAGATCCGCCTGGCTGGAGGCCCAGGCTGGCGGCGACGCCGAGTTGGTGGCGCAAGCCAAGGCGCTGCTCACCTCATCCGACACTCTCGGCGGATTCCTGGAGGCGCCGCTGGAGCTGGAGCCGGAGGACGTTTCGGCTGTCCTGGCCGGGCCCGGCGTGGAGCCAGGCGACCGCATCGGGCCCTATGAGATCGTGCGCGAGATTGGCCGCGGCGGCATGGGCGTCGTGTACCAGGCGCGCGACACCCGCCTGGGCCGGGTCGTCGCGTTGAAGGCGCTGCCGGCCGAGGTCTCGGCGGATCCGGTACTCCGTGAACGGCTGCGTCGCGAAGCGCGCGCGGCGGCCACGATCACCCATCCTGGGGTGGCGACCGTCTATGCGCTCGAGGAGATCGACGGGCGTCTGTTCATGTCCGCGGAGTACGTGGAAGGGCAATCGCTCCGCGACGTGCTGACGCGTGCGCCCATACCCGCCGACCGCGCGATCGGCCTGGCCATCGAGATCGCGGATGCGCTGGGCGCCGCGCACGCCGCCGGCGTGGTCCACCGCGACCTGAAGCCAGACAACGTGCTGCTGACGTCGCACGGTCGCGTCAAGGTGGTGGACTTCGGCATCGCCTCGGTGGACGTGGAGGACGGGCCGCGGCTCACCATGGACGGGGCCATCCTGGGCACGCCGGCATATATGGCCCCAGAACAGCTGGCAGGAGGCCCCGTGGACGGACGGACCGATGTCTATGCCGTGGGCGTTCTGCTCGACGAGATGCTGACCGGCAGACCGCCGACGGCGCGGGGCCACCGGCCCGCGTCCCCGCCGGCGCTCGACGCCGTGATCACGCGGTGCCTGCAACGGGATCCCGCCGCGCGGTTCGGGTCGGCCACGGAACTTCGATGGGCCCTCGCGGCGGCCGCGTCCGGACGGCGAGGTCCCGATGGAGTCGCACGCTGGTGGTGGGCCTTTCACCAGGGAGCGGTGGCGCTGACCTACGCGGGGCTGCTCGTCCCGGCGTGGCTGGCGCGGTCGTTCATGGGCGGCCGGGCCGGCCTGCTTGTGTTTCTGCTCCTGATGGCCAGCGGCATCGTGGCCATCACCCTGCGGCTGCACCTCTGGTTCGTCTCGAGCGTGGCCGACGAGGACCTCGCCGCACAGCGCAAGCAGACGCGCCTGTGGCTGTGGCTCGCCGACGGCGTATTCGCGGGGGGCTTGCTGGGGAGCGGCTTGTTCGTGGGCAGCGAGGAACCCCTGCTGACGATCGTGCTCAGCGCCGCCGCCGTGATCGTCGCCGTGGCGTTCCTGGTCATCGAGCCTTCGACCGCCCGGGCCGCTTTCCGTGATGAAGCGCCCGGGCGGATGTAGTTGGTAGTAACGACCAACGACCAACGACTAACGACCAACGACGAACTAGAAGAGAAACTTGACCGTCACGTAGCCACGCGTGCCGTTGTCGAACAGATCCGGCATGCCGTAGCGCGGGTCGAAGGCGCTGGCGCCGTCTGGCGTGGCGCGAATCAGCGCGTTCACGTCGTAGCCCTGCGTGAGGTCGGTGTTCGCCAGGTCGATGAACGACGACGAGCGGTCGGGAATCAGGCCGCCCTTGTTGACGAAGTTGAACAGGTGGCGCGTGGTCTTCTGGTTGAACAGGTTGATGACGTTCAGCTCCAGACGCACTCGCTTGTTGTCCGCCAACCGCAGGTCGTGTGTCAGTAGCAGGTCGGTCCGCGTCAGCACGGGCGTGCGCCCCATGTCGCCACGGCCGTACGGAAAGAGGTCCGCCCCGTGCGTGGAGGTGACGTAGGTGGAGATCGGTGTGCCGCTCGCGCCGTAGAAGAACGCGCCGACCTGCGAGCCGAACGGCAGGTCATACCCCCCGTACAGCTTCACGACGTGCGGGCGATCGGTGGCCAGACGCCCCACGACATCGAGATTGCCCCGCGAATCCCACATCAACTCGTCCTGATCCCACGCCCGGTTGGCGTTGCCGCCCGGCCGCGCGATGCTGCCGGCCTGCTGCTGCGCCGTCGCGGAGGTGCCGTTCTGCGTCGGGGTCGTGACCTCGTCCGACGACGCCAGGCCGGCGTAGTTGCCGTACAGGCGGCTCAACGTGTAGTTGGCGCTGAAGAAGTAGTTGTCCGCGAAGCGCCGGTTGAAGCCCAGCTCCAACGCGTCGTAGACGCGTTTGGGCCGCGGCACGGGCTGACCCTGGGGCGTGGCACCGGACGGGAATTGGACGGCCGTCTGGCGAAGCCCCGGGTTGCCGATGAGGAACTGCTCGTCGCCAACCGAGTTCAGGAAGCCGATGTCCTCGATGGTTTCCAGCAGATCGTTGTGGATGTAGTGCACGGTGAGCACGCTGTTGCGGTTCACCTGATACTCCAGGCCGGCGCTGGTGCTCGCCTGCTTCATGGGGTCGGTCAGCGGGTCGATGTCCGAGCCGAACGCCGGCACGCGCCGGTCGCGACAGCTGCCCGGATCCACCCACAGATCCCGCCCGGGCATGTTGCTGAGACTCAGGCTCGACAGGTCCAGCGTGTCCAGTGCGCGGTAGTGGATGCACCAGGTCTCGGCGCCGAACGAGCCGCGCGGCAGCTCGTACTTCGTCCAGTCGTAGTACAGGCCCCAGCTGCCGAACACCTTCATCCGTCCATCGGCCCACACGTCGTAGGCGGCGCCCAGTCGCGGCGCCAGCTTGTCGGCGAAGGTGAAGTGGAACGCGTTTTCGAGGTAGTCCGGCCGGAAGGTCGGCACCTTCTCGTCCTCGACTCGCAGCCCCAGGTTGAGCGTCAGGCGGTTGCCGACCGTCCACTGATCCTGCACGTACAGCGAATGGATGTTGTTGCCGGCTTGGTTCTCGATCCGGCGATCGTTCACCTCGTAGTAGCCGTATTGGCCCGTGCCCAGCGTCTCACCGCCGAACGCGAACGTACGGCCCCAGAAGATGTTCACGTAGCCGCCTGGATAGAACGTATTGATGTCGTTGATCGTCCGCTGGAACCCGTAACCACCCTTGAGCGCGTGATAGCCGCCTGCGTTGAAGGCGTGGTTGTAGTCCACGTTGAACGCTCGACGCTTGGTGGTGTCGAACTCCGTGATGGCGGACCGGGGCGTGTTGACGAGCAGCGACGGACCCTGGAGCTCCGCGGGCAAGATGGCGTTCACACTTTCCGTGGAGTTGCCGTAGGTATAGGACGTGATCAGCGGGATGCCCACGTCGGAGTAGCGGTCGTGGAACAGGCCGCCGCGCAGGCTGACGAACGAGTTGCGGAACAGGTTCAGGTCCAGCGACCCGCCGGTGTTGACCTGGTTGATCTCGTAGCCGCGGTCGATCTGGCTGAGCGCCGACGAACGCGTGGTGTTCACGGTGTTGGGCGTGGCGGCGTCGAATGACGAATGCGTTCCCGTGGCCTCGGTGGGCGTCCAGAGGGTGGACCAGTTGGCTGTGACTCGACGCGACGCGTAAGTCAGCTTGCCGAATGCCTGCTGGCGCCAGATGTCCCTGGGAATGTCCTGATTGCCGTCCAGGTAGGTGTAACTGTTCGTCTTGCGCTCATAGCGGGGCGAGTACGACCCGAAGAAGAACAGGCGGTCGCGCACGATCGGGCCGCCAGCCGACCCGCCGAACTCCTGCTGGTGATCGGGGCTCTCGCGATCCTGGACGAACAACGTCGTCTGCTCGAGCTGTGGCTCCAGCACCAGTCGCCTGACGGGCCCGGCGCTGATAGTGCTGCCTTCGTAGTAGTAGTGCGTCTCACCGCGGAACGTGTTGCCGCCGCTCTTGGTCACGGCGCTCATCACGCCGCCCAGCGCTCCGCCATATTCGGCCGCGATACCGCTGGTCTTCACTTGCACTTCCTGCAAGTACTCGAACACGGTGTTCTGGCGCGACTGCCCGTTGACGAGCGAGTTGGTCACGATGCCGTCAACGGTGAACGCGTTCTCGGCGCCGCTGGCACCGTTGACCTGGAATCCCCCCTCGATCTCGCCCGCGTTCACCGACGGCGCCGTCAACGCGAGGGATTGGAACGAACGCCCCTTGGGCAGCCGGTCGATCTCCTCAGATGCCACGTTGTGCGCGATCAACGTGCTCCGCAGGTCCACGAGCGGCGAAGCCTCGCTGGTGACCTGAACCACTTCGGTCAGGGCGCCCACCGACAGTTGGGTGTTCAACTCGAACGCGCGGCCCAGTACGACGCTGATGTCGGTCCGCTCGACCACCGCGAACCCGGTGAGCTCGAACCGGACGTTGTACCGCCCCGGCGCGAGGTCGGGGGCGATGAACTGCCCGTTCACGTCGGTCACGAAGGTCCGCACCTCGCCGGACGTGCGATTGGTGGTGACGATCGTTACCCCTGGCAGCGCGCCAGCAGTTTGATCGGTCACGCGACCGGTCAGCGACCCGAATCGCTCCTGACCGTACAGCGGACTCGACGCGACCACGAGCAACGCCAGCAACGCTCCCGCAGTTTTTCTGAGCATACGTTCCTCCCAACAGGGCGGCCGTTCGTCCCTCGATCGGGGTCGAACGGGCGCAACCGCAAGTTGAGAGATGCGGTGAGAAAGGCGTTCCACCTGCGTGACGATGGGATGACCGGCCGCCGCCAGGTTCGAGATGACACCTGCGAGTGGTGGGCCAGGTTTCGAACCGAGTGATCAACTACGGATCGTTGAACGTCGATCCGGCTGGATGCACAGTCCGGCCTTCTCGGGTTGGCTATCTGCAGAGCTTTCAACGACCATTCACCCCTGGGACGGATGGCCGCCCGACGCGCCGCTCATCACGCCGCCGACGCGCGCTCGGCGAACCGCGCGCGCATGGCGACGAGCGTTCGCGTCAGCGATTCGCGCGCCACCTGATCCACGAGCGGCCTGACCACGGCGCCGACTCCCCACGGCACGCTGCGGCTCAGCGTCAACGATTCGAGCTCCACCACCACGCCGCCCGGCACGGCCTCGTAGCGCCAGTACCAGTTCAAACCCCAGAGAAAACCGCGATCCAAGCCAGGCGGCCGCTCGTACTCGTCCGGATCGCCGAGATTGGCCACTTCGGCGATTCGCGTCGCGACGCTGCGGCTGCTGGCGCGTCCGGATCCATGCGTGCGATAGACGACATCGTGCTCGGTGTTGTAGGCCACGCTGACGATGACGCGACGTTGCAGTTTCAGGAAGAGCCGCAGGGCGTTCGGTGAGCGCGCCAGCACCCGCGTCTCGATGACGTCTTCCTGCCGGTGCGCGCGCGGTCCCCGTGGGATCCGCCACCGCCTTCGAGGATCTCCTCCACCGTGGCCCCCGGAACGAACACGGCGCCGCGCCAATGATGAAGGGTGCCGGACGGCAGCTCCACGCCGTCCTCGCCCTTCATGTTCCTGATCACGACGCTGCCGTCACGCAGCTCGACGCGCGCCCGCTTCCGATCCGCGGGCTCATCGAAGTCGAGCGACAGGAAGCGGCCGGGCGTGCGGAGCTCACGGTCGATGCGGGCTTCCGTGGCGGTCACGTAGCGCTGCCACGCGCGGCGCGTTTCGGCGGTAAGCTGCGCGGCCGATGCGTCGAGTGGCAGCGCCAGGGCGAGTACCGCCAGCACTGCAGCCGTCGGAATGCGCCTGGCGGCGGCGGGCGGCGCGGGTGCGAACACCCATCGGTCAAGGCCCGCGAAGTTGATCGCGGCGACCAGAGCCACGGCAATGGCGTTGGCCACGAGAACGGGCATGTCGATCGTGGCCACGAGGATCCCCGTGAACAGGACGTTCCCCACGATCGAGGACAGCGCCGACAGACCGTTGAACTTCGCGAACCGCGTCCACGCCTGCGCACCAGCCCCACGGGGGCGGTCGCGCCACGTCCAACGCGAATGCCACGCGAAGTTGTGGAGGATGGCCGCCTCGACGGCCAGCGCCGTGGCCAGAAGGTAGTGAACGCCCCCCAACGACACCAGCGCGTGGAGGGAGGCCAGCTGCACCACGAAGCCGGCGGCTCCCACCGCGACGAAGGGCCCCATGCGGCGCCGCGGAACAGTTCGCGCGTCATCGTCCGTCCCCGGAATGGGTTCCGCCAGGTAGAGCGCCCGCGTGTTGCGGCACGCCGACAGCACGAACACGACGCCCATGCCCACGACGGCCACGACCCCGCCGACGTCGAAAAGCGGCACGTCGCGCAGACCCGCCACCGACACGGTGTGCCGGGTCGGTGGCCACCAGCGCGCCCACCGCCAGCAGGATTCGCAGTTCCGTGGGGCCCATCCCCGAGAAGGCCAGGCGGAAGATGCCCACGGTATGCGTCGCCAGGAAGGATTCCGCGCACAGGAGCACGTAGCCCAGCAGCACCAGCGTGGCCAGCATCGGCTGCATCAGCCCGGAAATCGCCATCCCGGCAAAGAGCGCCGTGGTGGTGGTCAGGTCGACGACGTGGTCCAGGTAGTAGCCGTATCGGGGGCGCTGGTGGCCGCGTACCCGCGCCACGGTGCCGTCGAGGCTGTCGCCGAACCAGTTGACCGCCAGCAGCGCCGGCACGAGGAACAGCGCCCGGCGATCGACGCTGGCGGCGGCAAAGGCGGCGCCGGTGGCCACCATCGCCGCGGCGCCGAGCGCCGTCAGGTGGTCGGAGTTGATCCAGGCGGGTATCCGCCTGGCCAGCCAGACCAGCAGTCGTTTCTCCGCGTCCGCCAGGACGCTCGTGTGTTCGCGGACGTGGGTTCCCGCCATGATTCGCTCCTTTTGTGGGCGCAGGAGGCGCCCTGATCCTCAAGGTGCGAAGCGGGCGAAAAGGAGCTCACCCAAGCCTGGTGGGTTGGGGTGTCCAGAAATGTGGAATTGGGGTCGGGCCTAATTGCTCGACGAAGGTTCCAATTAGGCCCGACCCCAATTCCACATTTCTGGACACCCCAACCCATTACGTTTTTGGGCGTGAGCTCAAGCAGTAGGATCGGGCCCATGCCCCAACAGACACAGACCTTCGAGAATCACGCCAGGCTAGTGCCCGCCTACCACTTCTTGACGTTCGGGCTGGCCGCCATCAACCTGCTCTGGAACCTCTATCGCGTCGCGGTGGACTTTTCGGTGGCCCAGCTGATGTCGCTGGCGGTCGCCGTGGTGCTCCTGATGCTGTTCTTCTTCGCGCGCATTTTCGCGCTCACGGTCCAGGACCGCGTGATCCGGCTGGAGATGCGCCTGCGGCTGGCCACGCTCGTGCCCGACCTGGCCCCGCGGTTGGGCGAATTCACCATGAACCAGCTGTGCAGCCTGCGCTTCGCGGGCGATGCCGAACTGGCGGAACTGGCGCGAAAGGTGTTGGCGGAAAAGCTGGACGACCGGAAAACGATCAAGCAGATGATCACGCCATCTGGGCCAGCGCGGACCACTCTGCCTGCGAGGCGCAGCCTCGCACGCCCGCGAAGCGGGGCCAAGGACACTGGCTGCTCACCTAGCGAGGCGCAGCCTCGCTAGGTGCTGCGGTCGGGATAGACGTTGAACGTGCGCCCGTTGTAGGTCACGCGTTCGGTCTTGATCTCGAACCGCTTGGCGTCGCGGTTGCGGTGGCCGGACACGGTCACCTTGGCGCCAACCGGGATGATGCCGGGCTTCAGACCGGCGCTGCTCGGTGCGTGGCCCCGGCGCCAGCGTGACGTCCCACACCTTGCCTTCGGCGTCGCGCACGCGCATCGTGGCGTGCGGGCCGCCCAGACTCACGTCGGTTTCCACCACGCCCGACAGCTCGAACTGCTGATCCAGGTTGCCCGACCACCCATGATGAGCCCCGACGCCCGCACTCATCACCACGACCATCACGAGAGCGAATGCGATTCGCTGCAGTTTGTGAATTGTGAATTGTGCATTGTGCATTGTCGTCCCCTTGCTCCCTACCTCGTCCCTGGCTGCGCCATCAGGCGCTCCACGTCCTCGATAGTCCTCGGCACCGTCGCTGAAAGGTTCTTCAACCCGCCGTCGGTCAGCGCGAACGAATCCTCGATCCGGACCCCGATGTTCTTGTACTTCGCCACCGCCGGTGCCACGGCCGCCTTGAACGCGCGATTCTCTGCCGTATCCGGCAGGTTGTCGAGCGCGTCCTGCCGGATGTAGAGACCTGGTTCTATTACAAAGGTCATGCCCGCCGAGAGCGTCCGGCCGTAGTCCCCCACATCGTGCACGTCCATGCCGATCCAGTGGACCGGACCGTGGGTATACCAGGTGCGCCACTGCTCACCTTTCGTGTCGGTGATGAGGCCGAGCTTCAGAAGCCCTTCCTTGGTGACGTCAACCGTGGCCTTCACGATGTCGTCCCTCTTGTTGCCCACCTTGGCCGCCTTGATGCCGGCTTCCTGCGCAGCCAGCACGATGCGGTAGATGTCCTTCTGCAGCTCGGTGAAGCGGCCGCTCACGGGATAGGTCCTGGTGATGTCCACCGTGTAGCCCTGGAAGTTGCCGGCCGCGTCCACGAGCAGGAGGTCGCCGTCCTCCATCTTCCGGCTCGAGGCGTTGTAGTGGAGCACCGTTGCGTTCGGCCCCGACCCGACGATAGAGGGGTACCCCCAGCTCATCGCGCCGCGCGACAGATACGTGTGCTCGATCGCGGCCTCGACTTCGGTACTCGAAGCGGCCGGGCCGGGCCGTCCGCATCCCGGCCTTGTGCGCATCGCTGGAGATCACCGCGCTCTGCTCCATCACGCCCAGCTCGTACGGCGTCTTCACCTGCCGCAGGTCCGCCAGGATGCTCCACGTATCGGTGACGGAGACGTTGAAAAACCGCTCCCGCGCCTTGTTGGCGAAGGCGAACGGCTCTGTCAACGGAGCCGACGGTGGAGGCGGAGGCCCGAGCGGCAGCGCGAGGCTTGCACGCCCGGCGGTCACCGCGGCGAAGAAGGTCGCGTACTCCTGTGTCTCAGCCAAGCGCGGCGCGCCGAACGACGATTGCGCGAACATGGCGGCGAGGAACGGCTCGAACTGGCTGGCATAGTAGACGGCGGAGATCCCGCTCTCGGCGGTGACCTCGTCCTTGGTCAGGATGTGCCCGTTCCAGTGCTCGCGCCTGGGGTTGGGCTCCGACACGAACAGGATCTCGCGCTGCGTCTTGTTGCCGGGCATCAGCACAAGGATGGTCTCGGGCTGCGTGATGCCCGTCAGGTACAGCAGGTTGCTGTCCTGCCGGTACTCGTAGTCCACGTCGCCGGAGTAGACGCGCGTGGGGGAGCTCCACACAATCGCGAGCGACTGCGGAGTGAGCCGCTCCATCACCCGCGCGCGCCGGGCCTTGAGATCGTCCTGCAGGGGGCCGGCAAAGACGGCGTTGGCGCAAGAAAGGGCGACGAGGACAAGTGCAGCGATTCGAACCATCCAGGGCCTCCGGGGATCGATCTTACGCCCCAATTCACAATTCACAATTCACAATGCCCAATTCACAAAGTAAGGCCGGAACTGCAGTTCCGTGTCTGCCCTTGTGAATTGTGACTTGTGACTTGTGACTTATTGGGCCGCTAAAACGCACTGACCAGGAGCGCCTCTATCTCCTCCAGTGCGACGCGGCCGGCCGACAATCCCGGCGCCCTCCATGTGGCCGTGCACGACGGCGGCCACGTCCCCGATCTCCCCGGCTGGCACGCCCACGTCCCGCAGGCGCGTCGGAAGACTCAGCTGCCCGATGAACGTCTCGACGCGGTCCGCGCAGGCCAGCGCCCCGGCGTTCGGCCGCGCCGGGTCGAACGCGACGCCGCACGCAGCCGCGACGGGCGCGAACCGCTCGGGCGCCAGCCGGGCCATGAACCGCATGGCGTGCGGCAGCGTGATGCACGACGTGATGCCGTGCGCGACGTTCCACCGCGGGCCGATCTGGTGTCCGAGCGCGTGCGAGAGGCCGAAGCCCGCGTTCGTCATGCCGAACACGGACATCCACGCGGCCAGCTGGCACCGCGCCCGGTGGTCCAGCACGTCGGGCCCGTCGGCCGCAATCGAGGGCGGCAGGTGCTCGAGCAGCAGCGACAAGCCCTTCGCGGCCGTGGCGTCGCTGATCGGATGGTGACGATTGGAGTACAGCGACTCGACCGCATGGTCGAGCGCCCTGACACCGCTGGCGGCCCACAACCACGCCGGCGTCGCCAGCGTGACCGCCGGGTCGGTGATGACGGTGCGCGGCGCCAGGCGCGCGTCGTGCACGGCCCGCTTGGTGCGCGTGACGTCGTCGGTGATGCCGGCGACCGAGGTGAACTCGCCGGCCGACAGCGTGGTGGGGATCGCGATGTGCGGTACGCCGTCGCCCGCCGCCAGCCCCGCGTGGACCGCCAGCTTGGCCGTGTCGATGGGGCTGCCCCCGCCGAAGCTGACCAGGCCGTCCGCCTGGTGCTCCCGCATGAACGCGATGAGGTCGGCAACCGATGTCGCCGGCACGTGCTGACGGGACCCGGTGAAGACGGCCACTGCCCGGGCTCCAAGGCCACGGGTGACGAGACGGAGCAGGTCCGACGCGCCCAGCGTGCGGCCGGTGACGACGACAGCGCGCTGGACGCCCAGGCGGACGGCCTCACCCTCGAGACTCTCCACGCTGCCGGCTCCCGAGATCACGCGCTCGAGCCGGGGCAGGTCGAACTGGCCGGCGAAAGCCGTCATGCCGTGCTGTGAGAGATGGGAGTGCTAGTGCCGGATGGGAGCGTCGCTCGCACGGGCCGCGACCCGCTCGACACCGAAATCGGCGTTCGTCCGGGACAGCGGCGGCGCCGGGGGCACGGGCCGCGGCGGCAACGCACCCTGGGCCACGGCCGTGCGAGGCCGGTTCGCGTCGGGCACCCGAACGCTTTCGAGCCTCGAGACGATGGCGGCACGCTGGTCCTCGTACCACGGGGGAAGATTCAGATGCGTGCCCAGTTCCTCGGGAGTCTCGTCGATGCAGAAGCCCTCGTCGGCGTTGGCCGTGCACTCCACGAGGATCCCGCCCGGCGCGCGCACGTACAACGAATGAAAGTAGAGGCGGTCCTTGAGCTCGGACGCGTCGGTATAGCCCAGTTCCTCGTAGAGCGCTTTCTGGCGCACGAGCTGCGCGTCGTCTTGCACCGCAAACGCGATGTGGTGGAAGGTCCCCTCGCCGAACGCCCATGAGCCCGGGGCACGTTCGGGTTCGTGGTGGAGGTCGATGAGGCCGGCCGGAGCCCCGCCTGGCAGGGCCAGGCGATGGTAGGCGCCATCCACGCCCACTTTGCGATAGCCCAGGGCGTCAACGAAGAACTGTTCCGCCTCCGCCACCTCGCGCACCGACAGCACGGCGGCATGAAAACCGCGGGTTGCCACGTCCGCGCCGATCGTGCAGGTGGTCCAGGGCCGGCGCGGGTCGTCGGCCTCCATCAATTCGAACGCCTGGCCGGCGGGATGCCGCGCGCGAACGAACGCGGCGCCGAACCGCTCGGCGACGTCTCCGTCGAGCGCCCCGTGCTGCTCCAGGTGCGCCGCCCAGAATGGCAGCGAGCCCCTGGGCACGCGCGTAGGTGAGCATCGACACCTGCCCCGAGCCCTGCCGGCCCCTGCGGTGGGGGTACGGAAAGGAGGTCGCGATTGAACCGGGTTCGGCGTCGGCGTTGGCGTAATAGAAGTGGTAGACGGGAATGTTCCCGTCGAGCAGCACCGTCTGTTTGACCAGACGCTGACCCAGCACCCCGGTAAAGAAATCGACATCGGCCTGCGCGGAGCCCGAGCAGAGCGTAATGTGGTGGATGCCAGTGACCAGCGTGTCCATGCCCCCCTCCCAAGGCGTCACGCCCGAGAGAACGCGATCATAGAGCGCCAGCCGTTCCGAAGTCGAGAGAAGGCAGCCGCGTGCACGGTTTGACCGCGCTATAATCTCCCCCACTTTCGCATGGCGAAAACACGCAGCCCGGAGTTCGTCGCCTCGTTGGAGCGCGGCCTGAAGGTGCTCCAGACCTTTTCACGCGCGCACCCGCAGCTCACGCTCAGCGAGGTGGCCGCGCTCACCGCGCTCACGCCGGCCACGGCGCGACGCTCGCTCCACACGCTCGAGAAGCTCGGGTACCTGGGTCGCAGCGGACGCCGGTTCATGCTGCGTCCGAAGGTCCTGGCGATTGGATCCGGATACCTGAGCGCCATCAACGCCGAAGTGGTCCTGCAGCCGTTCCTGCAGGAAGTGGCGAACGAAGTCGGCGGCAGCTCGTCGGTGACCGTGCTCGACGAGCTGGACATCGTCTACATCGCGCACGCGTCGGTGAACCGGGCCATCAGGCTCACCGCCGGCGTGGGTGCGCGCTACCCCGCATACCCGACGTCGATGGGTCGCGTGCTGCTGGCGTTTCAGCCGGATGGGGTGATCGACGCGTACTTCCGGCAAGCGGTGTTCCAGCGGTTCACCGAGCACACCGAAACGGACGAGCGCGCGCTGCGGCGCGTGCTGTCGGAGGTGCGGGCCAAAGGGTATGCGGCGATCCAGGACGAGCTGGACTACGGCATCGTGTCGGTGTCGCTGCCCATCTTCGCGCGCCAACGGCCGGCTGGTGGCAGCCGCCAACTGCTCCGACGTCACCAACCGCCTCGATCGCGACACGATGATCAAGCAGCGGCTGCCCGTGCTGCGGCAGGCCGTGCGACGGATCGAAGGCATGCTGGCGCAATACCCCGAGCTCACGAACTCCGTGACCGCCGTGGGATCCGATTACCTGCCCGCGGTGGCGCGGGTGGCCCATCCAGTCGCGCCGCGGCAGGCTCGCCGGATGAGCGTGGGCTCCAAGCGATCCTCAGCGCGGTGAACGCCGGTCGTTCGCGTTGCCCGGCGACCGCCGGTCGTTCGCGTTGCCCGGCGACCGGGCGGCAAACGGCGTGGCCTGTGTCACGCCCTTGCCTTCCTCCACCGTGAGTATCTGGTTCACCGGCGGCGTGTCGATCCGCTGGACCTCACCGCCCAGCCAACGGATCTCGACGCGGTCGATCCGCGTGGCGTCTCCGATACCGACATGCGCGCGCAGGTCGGCCTGGCCCAGGTAGCTGCTCCCGGACTTCACCTCTCGCACGTGGGCTCGGCCGCCGGCGGTCACGGTGATCCGTGCGCCGATGCCATCGCGATTGCTGCGCGTGCCGATCGTTCGCACGATCACGGCGTTGCCGCGTGCCACGGTGCCGTTGTGCAGTAACTCGGGCAGGGCCCCGTTATTGGTGACCAGCAAATCCATGCCGCCATCGTTGTCCACGTCGGCCGCGATCAGCGATCGGCCCACGCCATCGGCGGCGAACCCTCGACCCGACTCGCGACCGGCTTCCTGAAAGCGTCTCCCGTTGGTGTTGCGCAGCAGGAGCTTGCGCTGAGCGTGGCTCGAGCCCGGCCGGAACATGGCCGTGTTGTCGATCACGTGGCCGTTCACGATCGCCAGATCCAGGCGGCCGTCGTTGTCCGGGTCGAAGAACGCCACGCCGAAGCCGACAAAGGGCAGCGTGGGCGGCCCCACGCCGCTCTCGACCGTCGCATCCGTGAACGTGCCGGAGCCATCGTTGCGGAACAGGCTGTGGGTCTCGAACTCGTGGTTCGTGACCACCAGGTCCAGACGGCCGTCTCCGTTGTAGTCGGCGAACTCGGTGCCCATGCCGGCCCTGGGCTTGCCGTCCCGCGCCACAGACACACCCGCCAGCAGGCCCACTTCGGTGAAGCGGCCGTTGCCCTCGTTGTGAAACAGGAAGTTCGGCACTCCGTCGTTGGCCACGAACACATCGGGCCAGCCGTCGTCGTCGTAGTCGCCCACGGCCACACCGAGCCCGTTGCCGACGTGCGGGGCGACGCCGGCGCTCGCGCTGATGTCGGTGAATACGACCCGGCGTCCGTCGGGCGCCGCGCCGTCGTTGCGGTACAGCACGCTGGCCAGCCCCTTGTAGTTGAGCGGGTGGCAGTACACGCGGATGCGGCGCTGGGGATCGCCACAGAAGCGGTTGTTCGTCTTCGGCGCGTCGAGGTAGTTGGCCACGAACAGATCCAGGTCGCTGTCCTTGTCCACGTCGACAAACGCGCAACTGGTGCTCCAGCCGCCGGCTGCCACCCTGGCAGCACCGGTCACGTCAGCGAATGCTCCGTTTCCCATGTTGCGATACAGCTGGTTGGGGCCGTAGTTGGTGACATAGAGGTCCATCCGCCCGTCGTTGTCCACGTCGCCGGCGCATGCACCCTGGCCGTACTCCCGCGATGCGATGCCAGACGCCGCGGTCACGTCGGCAAACTTTCCGGCGCCAACGTTGCGGAAGAGCCGAGGGCGCGCGCGTGCCGCCACCGCGGCATCGGCCAGCGATCCTCCGTCCACCAGGAACAGATCGACCCAACCGTCCGCGTCGTAGTCGAAGAAGACCGCGCCCGAGCCCATGGTCTCGACGAGGAACTTGTCGGGGCTGGCTCCGTTGACGTGCGGCACGGCGAGACCGGCGGCCTTGGCCACGTCCTGGAACGCGAGGGGCGCGAGCGCGGCGGGAGTCGCGGGGCGCGGGACCTGGGCACGCGGCACGGACATGCCGGCCACGCACGCCAGCACCACGCAGGCCACCAGCCGGGAGCCTGGGGCCTGGAGCCTGGGGCCTGGAGCCCTCGGTCTCATTTCCTCAGCGCCTCCTCTATCGCCCGCGCGTTGTCCTCGAACCGACGGCGCTCGGCCTCCATCGCCTCGCGCTGCAATCGCTCGAACGTCAACATCTCCGCGCGCGCATCGTCGGTCCGGCCCAGCCGCAACAGCACCCGGCTGACGGCGTAGCGGGCCTCCAGCAGCGTGTCGTCGAGGGCGATCGCCCGCTGCAGCATTGCCAGCGCCTCGCCGTCATCCCCCATCTCCGCGTGCAGCTGCCCGAGCGCGGCGAAGGCGCGGGCGCTCTTCGGATCCAGCAGCGCCGCGACCAGGAACTCGGCCAGCGCGTCGTCGAGCCTGTCCTGGGAGCGATACACCGTGGCGAGATCGAGATGGGCGTCTCGTGCGAGAGGTGTCAGGCTCACCCGCCGTTGGTAGGCCATGGCCGCCGCGTCCAGGTCCAGCTTGTTGTGCTGCATGCGGCCGATCGCCGCGTACACGAGGGATGCCCCCGCGAAAGGCGTCAGCCGCGATGCGGCCTCGTACGCCTGGAGCGCGCGCACCTGGTCCCCTTGATCCTCGCTCAGGCGGCCGAGCCGCCACTGCGCCGGACCAGACAAGGGAAACGCCGCGATCGTCTGTAGCAGCACGTCCCGCGCCGCGCCGGGATCTCGAGCGGCCACCAGCACGTCGGCCAGGGCGAGCCGCGCGCGCTCGTTGCGCGGGTTCAGGCGCTGGGCCGCGCGCAGGTGCTCGGCGCCGCGGGCGTGGTCCTCGAGCGTCCAGTAGGCGACGCCAAGCAGCCGCTGGATCTCGGACGAAGCCTCCCGCCCCGGCACCGACAGGAACAACTGCACGGCACGCCTGGCGTCCTGGCCCCGAAGGGCGTCCGCCGCCGCGCGCGCCTCCGACGACGACAGCGCCGCATCGGTCACGAGCGGGTCGGCGTCCACCGCGGCACGGAAGCTGGCCAGCGCTTCGGCGTGCTTCCCCTCGCGCAGCAGCGCGAGACCGCGGGCGTATGCACTGATTGGATAGAACGGCTCGTCAACGGAGGCGTCGTCCAGAAGATCGAGCGGCAGGACGGCAATCGCAGGCGCGCCGGTTCCCGCGACGAGGCCCGAGACGCTGTCGAGCAGCGCCACCATGGCCAGTTCGCGCTCCTTCGATGGCCCGGCCCCACGGGTGGCGCCGATGAAGAACATCGCCGCGCTGGCCGACGCCGGCTCGAGCACCAGCGCACGCTGAAAGGCAGCTGCCGCCGCCGCTTCCTGCCCCGCGCGCGCGTGGCCGAGCCCACGCAGGATCTGCACCGAGGCCGCATCCAGCGACGCCGCCGCATCGAGGTGCGGCAACGCGTCGGCGACGCGTCCGCGCTCGAGATAGGTCGCGCCCAACGTGGCGCGCATCTGGGCCGCTTCGCGCGGGGCGGCCGACTTGATCGCGCCGGCAAAGCCTGTCTCCACGCGCGACACGGCGGCATCCCACCGAGCCAGGCCGTCGTTCATTCTGTCGAGCGCGTCCTTGAGCGCGGAGCCTTCGGTGCCGAAGGTTCCGGCCGCGGCCTGCGAGAACGCGACCAGTCCCTCGACGAACGCGTCCTTCGCCTGCGCACTCGCGTTGGCGGGCTGACCCAACGCAAGGCACACGACTACAATCCAGCCGGCCTGGGGCCTGGAGCCTGGAGCCTGGAGCCTGAAGTGAAGTCGTGGCACCACTGGCGCCATTCTAGGCGGCCTTGGGTTGGGCCAGGCGGAAGCCGGAAGCCGGGAGACGAAGGGAGCCAGCCACTGAAGTGACTGGCTCCCCGCGAGGGCTAGAAGTCGACGCCTACGTTGATGCGGAAGATCCGCGGCAGCAGCACGGCGGTGGGCGCCGGCCACGTCGCATTGAACAGCGTGCCGTAGCCCAGATTGTCGTTCGAGTTGAACAGGTTCACGATGTCGAGGCTCAGGTTGGACCGCGTCCGCCCGAAACGGAGCAGCTTGCCGATGCGCATGTCCACCTGATCGATCCGGTCCCCGTACATCGTATTGAGCGGGATCAGGTTCACGGTGGCGTTGGCGACGGCGGCGAGCGGACGGCCCAACGTCGCCACAATGGTTGGATCGTTCGGCTGGTAGATCACCTGCGCCTGGAGCACCGCCCCGGGCCGGCTGCTGAACGTACCGCTGACCTGCACATCAATCTTCGGCACGAGGTAGCTGGCGTTGGCCTTGTAGGTGGTCATCAACGGCTCGACCTGGCGGCAGTACGGGTTGGTCAGGCTCGACGGCGCCGCCTGGAACTCCGGCACCGCGGCCCTGGTTTCGCAGAAGTCCTCGAACAACCGCCCGGTGCTGGTGCCGCCCTGGATGTTCAGGCCGTTGACCAAACGCGCCTGGAACGTGATGTCGAAGCCGTCCCAGTAGCGCTTGTAGTCGCCGAACTCGTTGTTCGCGTAGCGGATGTTCTCGGAAGGACGCGCGGCCGCGGCGGCCGTCGCGTTGTACAGGTTGTCCACACGGTAGCCGCCGCCGTCGGGCAGGCGCGGATCGACCGGAGCCGTCACGCTGAACTGGCCGTACTCCGCGGCGCTGATGGCGATATTGTCCGTCGCGTCGGCGCCGTCGTAGATCGGCCACCACCGGCGGTAGTACCCGACCTCGGCCGACACGCGCGGGATGATCTCGTGCTGCACCGACACGCCGAACTGCCAGTCGTACGGCCGGGCCTTCCACCCTTCCAGCACCGATGCGTCGAGTGTGGTCGTCGGGCGGTTACGGCCGTAGTTCGGGTCACCCTGGCCGCACAGGTCGCCGCCAGCCGCGCGGTTGTCTTGAACGGTTGCGTTCAGAGATGTCGCAGTCCACGCGGTAGTTGCCGTTGCCGTCCGTCCACGGACGACTAGCGAGCGTTACAACGCGCGCCGCCGGATTGGCCGCGTCGAACCGGCCCGCGTTCGAGGCGGGATGGAGGTAGCGGCCAACGTTGGCCTTGAACGACGTTTTGCCGTTGCCGAAGAGGTCGTAGGCGAAGCCGACGCGTGGGCTCAGGTCGAGGTAGGAGTCGACCCCCTTGGCCTCGGGAATGGTGAACGTCGTGGGCCACAAGACGTCCTGCGGGATGATCTGTTCAGGGAACCGGCTGTAAGCCTGATCGAAGCGAATCGCCCCCTGGATGGTCATCCGGCCCATCGTCCACTGGTCCTGGGCGAAGAAGGCCCCGTATCCGGTTCGCACCTTGCGCGTCCACGGTCCCGCCTGGAACGTCACCTGGTTGGCCACGCCGTAACCTTGCGTCTGGCCGGTGAGGGGGTTGACGCCGGCGCCGAAGCGATACTGCATCCGCTGGCTGTTGGTGATGATGTCGAACAGGTTGTCGTCGTCGCGGTGGAACGCGCCCTGGTACCCGAACTTCATGTTGTGGGCACCAGTCACGTAGCTGGCGGATGCGCTCCACGTGTGCGCGAAGATGTAACCTGTGGGCCAGTTCGACGAGCGGTATTTCAGGCCGCCGGCCACGGTCACACAACCCGCGCACGCGGCGTTCACGCGGTTGCCGTTGGGGTCGAAGATCTGGGCCGTCTGCTCCTGCGCGCGAATCAGGTTCGTGGTCGGGTTCCCCGGCCGCTCCGTGTAGCCCCACTGCGAGATGTAGGTGCCGAAGCCGGCTTCGAGCAGCAGCTTGCTGGTGGCGGTTCCGGTGTACTTCACCTGCTGAATCTTCTGGTGATTGCTGGAAAAGTCGCCAGTCTCGGGCGAGTTGGGTCCGGGACCGAAGAAGCCGTTCACCTGGCTGCCGCCGTAGACCCATCCCTCCTTCTGCGAGTTGCAATGATCGTCATCGGTCCAGCCGGCGCCGACGCAGTTGGGCTGCTCGTCCCAGAACACCATCAGCTTGTTCTTGGGCGTGAGCTGCGTCGTCAGACGCAGCGAGTAGATCCTCCGGTGGTTCTCAAGCCGGCCCTGGAGCGACAGATTCGGCTCGTAGGTCCACTTGGTCGCGTCGCCCGCAAACCTGTTCGCGAAAATGCCGGGTTGCGCATCGGCGGCATCCACTCTGCGGTAGTTGCCGAAGAACCACATGCGGTCGCGGAGAATCGGCCCACCGACCGACACCTGACCGTCGCTCGTCAGCAGGGCCGGCGCGTATCGGCCGAGCACGCTCAGCTGCTTTTCGTCGTAATTGTTGCCCTGCATGTTCTCGTTGAAGCCGGAGAACAGCGCGGAGCCGCTGAAGGTGTTGCCGCCGGCCTTGGGGATGATCTGCATCTGCGGGCCGCCGGTTTCGGCCTCGCCAAGGTTGCCGGAAATGGTAAACGTCACTTCCTGGGCGTTCTGCATGTCGGGGATGTAGCCGGACACCCCCGCGCCGCCACGCGACGCGCCGGTGTTGATGCCGTCCACGGTCAGGCGCCCGTCCTGCGTGTTGCCACCGTGCGCCGTGAACAGCAGCATGCCCGGCCGCAGCTGGGCCTGGCCGTTGCCTGCCACCACGCCAGGGGCGAGCTGCAGCACATCGTTGTAGGCCCGCGACGTCGGCAACGTCTGAAGCACGTCGCCGTCGAGCACCTGTCGACGGCTCGCGCTGCGGATGTCCACGATGGGCGACTCGCCGGTGACTGTCACCGTTTCCTCGAGCCCGCCGACGCGCAGCTCAGCGTTAATCGTCGCGGTGATGGCGGCGTTCAACTGGATGCCCTCCGTTCGGACAACGCTGAAGCCGGGGAGTGTGAATGTCAGCGTGTAAGCGCCCGGGGGCAGCGCCACGATGCTGTACTGGCCGGTGCCGTCGGTGACGGCCGACCGGACCTTTTCGATGAGCACCGGACTCGATGCTTCGACAGTGACACCGGGGAGCACGGCGCCCGATGCGTCGCGCACCACGCCGGCCAACGTGCCATCCTGCGCACGCGCCACTGACGGCACCAGGACCGCGACGAGAACGGCCAGGACTCCGACCCAACCTCGCATTTGCGCCTCCTACCTCTCCGCCACTTCCATCAAATTGCCGAGCCGACACGTCCCCACAGCCGCGCTGGGCAAGGCGCTGAATTTCGCAGTACGAAAAATATTTCTCGTGCGTGGTGAGGTATACGCTGCCTGAGTCGTCCTGTCAAGCAAACGGTATGACGTGAATAGATTAGACGCGCTAGCGGCCGGCCCGAATGTTCCGGACCACTTGCAGGTTCGTGCGGGCCAGCGTATTGGCGGGGTCGTAGGACAGGACGCGCTCCAGTTCCTGGACGGCGCGGTCCAGACGCCCTTGGCGCGCGAAAACCGTGGCCAGATTGGTGCGGGCGTCGCTCAGCGTGGGCTCGCGCTCGAGCGCGCGCCCGTAGGCCGCGATCGCCTCGTCCAGGCGGCCCGTCCGGGCCATCAGCAAGCCGAGGTTGAAGTGCGTGATCGCATCGTCCACGCCGCGCAGGGCCTGCGCGAAGTAGCCCTCCGCTTCTTCGAAGCGCCCGAGCGCACTGAGGGTCGTGGCGATTTGCGCAAGCACCTGGAAGTCGCCGGGCACCATGCGGTGATAGCGCTCGAAGAGCGCCAGCGCCTCCTCGTTGCGCCCCGCCGCGCGGTGCAGGCGCGCCATCTTGGCGATGGCTTCGGGGTTGTCGGGCTCGAACCCGAGCGCCCGGCGCGTCAGGTGCTCGCTCCACTCCTGGTTCACCGCCAGGTCAGCCTCCGAGGCGACGCGCAGGAGCAGTGTGGCGTTGCGGGATTCGCGCGCCAGCGCGTTCACGGCTGGCTCGGCGTACGGCGCAAAGGGCGGCAGACGGCCGGCACGTGCCAGCGCCGCGTCTGCCTCGGCTGCTTTCCCAGTTGAACGAAGGCCTTCGGCCAGCAGCCGCAGCGCCGGGCTGAAGCGGGGCCACTCCCCCACCAGCGGCTCCAGCAGGGTCAGTGCGGCGGTTGGGTCGCCTTTCACGAGGGCCACGCGTGCCAGCCCCAGCGACGCGTACGCTTTCAGCGGCACCTCGACGCGATGCGGAGGGCTTTCTGATCCTGGCGCGGGCTCGGGCAGGTCGCGGGCGCGCCGCCACGCGTCGGCCGCGGCGTCGTAGCGGCCGGCCTTGAACTCCGCGTCGCCGAGACGCAGCCACGCCGGGGCGAGTTTCGGCTCCTGTTCGACGACGCGCCGCAGCCGCGGCACCAGCGCAGGGCTGCCGCCCCAATCGGCCTCGACCAGCGCCCGGTAATAGGACCAGCGCCAATCGCCGGGCGCCAGCTCGGTGGCAAGTTCGTAGCAGCGATCGGCCAGGGGGAACAGCATGTCGGCGTGGTAGGCCAGGCACAACGGACCCACCGCGTCGATGGCGCGCGGGCTGTCCTGTGCTGCCGCGTAGGCCGTCCCGACGTGCGCCGCGACGGCCGGCGTGACCTGGGCTGCCGGGGGCGGCGCCGGCAGGCGCTCGAGCGCCGACAGTCGTCGCCAGGTCACCCAGCCGCTGAGCGCGCCGCCCAGCATCACCACCGCCACGCCGCCCGCGATCCAGCTAGACGTCTTGAACGGCAAGGATCTGCGCAGCCTCGCTAGTCCTCACGGCTGGCGGGTCGACCAGGCCGTCACGCGTCCAAGGCGATCGTAGGGCCGGCTGATGTGCATGCCGCCGGTGGCGGCATCGGGCTTCCCGTCACCGTCGAGATCGCCGGCCGCCACGGTCTGCAGGTGCGTCGGTGAAGTGGCGATGCCGCGGAGCGTGAACCGCATGGCGCCGTCGTTTTCGAGCCAGAGCAGGCTGGGGGCCGCGGGATCGTCCCAGTTGTTGTTCGCGGTCACGAGCAGCACATCGAGATCTCCGTCACCGTCGAGATCGACCGCTTCGGGGCTCGTCGCGCCCTGCAGGTCCACCATCCGGTGCAGCTCGAAGCTCAAATTACCCCTGTTCTCGAGCCACTGCACGCCCTGCCATGGGCGGCTGTTGGGGGGCGCGTACTCGAAGGCATCGCCGTTGGCGTAGAGGATATCCGCATCGCCGTCGCGATCCAGATCGACCATCGACAGCCAGCTCGAGCCGAAGTCGGGGTTCGTGGAGCCCCAGATCATCCGCGAGGTGAAGCCGCCGCGGCCGTCGTTGACGAAGGCCCAGATTTCCTCCCACTCCTGGCTGATCAGGGCGACGATGTCGGGCCGCTTGTCACCGTTGACGTCTGACGGCACGGCGTTGATCGCGCCCGACAGCCGCTGCAGCACATGCTGCTCGAATTGCCAGCCGCCGCGGTTTTCAAGCCAGCTGGTCTCGCCGTCGTCGTAGCCGAACCCTGCCACCGCGACGTCCATGTCGCCGTCGCCGTCGAAGTCCGAGGCGCGGGCGTCGGCCACGCGTGCGATGTCCGTGGCCACCGTCCGCGTGGTGAAGGACTGGCGGCCGTCGTTCTCGAGCACCAGCACCGAACCTACGCGGCTGTTGTTCGGAAACAGGAAGCCGAGCGCGCCGATCAGAAGGTCAGTATCGCCGTCCCCGTCGAAGTCCAGAGGCTCGGCGTGGGCGGGCGCCGTGACCTTGGCGAGCGTCTGCTCGGTGAACACGCCGCGCGGGCCCTGCCGGATCCAGCCGACCACTCCCCGCAGCGCGTCGCAGACGATGATGTCGCCAAGCCCGTCGCGGTCCAGGTCCACCACGGCCACGTGCGTGATCAGGGGCCGCTCGTCGCCTTGGGGCAGCACGCCGACGGCGCTCGACACGAATGAGCCCCAGGAGCGCGCGGGCGGTGGCGGCTGCACGGCCTCGGCCTGGCGCGTGGACGTGACGGATTGGCGGACCAGCCACCGCACGCCGCCGGAGACCAGCACCAGCGCGAGCAGGACGGACAGGATCAGGAGGACGACGGCGCGCATGCGGGAGGGCGCGGGGCTATGCCTCGCGGCGCGGGCAGCACGCTACGGCGTGGCGGCACCGGGCCCGGCAGGGCTGGCTGCGGCCGGCGGAACCGGGAGGCCCTGCAGCTGCCGCAACAGGTCCGCGATGTTCTGGCGGACGACACCTCCGCGCCCGCCGCGGCCGCCCGAACCGAGGGCCAGGTCGAGCGGAGTGAGGCCGGCCCTGTTCTTCAGGTTCAGCGTGGCGCCGCGCGACGCGAGCAGCTTGATCACCGCTTCGCCGCGGCCCACCGCGCCGTGCACGGCGGTGTTGCCCGCTGTGTTGAACGCGTCCGGGTCCATCCCCCGATCGAGCAGCAGCGTCACCGCTTCGGCGGCGCCTTCAGGCGTCGGCACCACGATGCGGATGGCTTCGCCGCGCACGCCGTTGTAGCCGAGGCCTGCGGCGATCATCAGCGCGTTCGTGCGGTCGGGCAGCGTCAGGAAGGGATCGGCGCCCGCGTCCAGCAGCAGCTTCATCACGGCGACGTCGTTGGTGCGGGCGGCGCGGATGAGCGGCGTCGCGCCGGCGCCCATGCCGAGCGTCGTGCCCGCATCATGGTGCCGCTTGAGCGGCGAGCGCTTGAGCCGCGCGTTCGGGTTCGCGCCTTTCGCGAGCACCCGCTTGACGAGATCCACGGCGTCGAGCGTGTCCTTGAAAATCGGCGCGGGGCGGCCCTGCGTCCACTGCATGCTGTTCATGTCCACGGCGGCATAGAGCGCCGCCTCCCCCGCCAGGTCGGCCACGTTCGGGTCCGCGCCCTTTTCGAGCAGCATCGCCGCGAGATCGAAGTGGGAGTTGATGATGGCGTAGACGAGCGCCGTCGTGCCCACGCCTTTCTTCGCCGCCTCGAGGTCTTCGGGTTTGAGCGCGACGTCCGTCTGCGGCAGCGCCGTGGCGTTGAGGTCGGCGCCGGTTTCGGCCAGCGCGCGCGCCGCGTCGATGGAGCCTTCGCGCGCGGCGAACATCAGGGCCGTCCAGCCGCCTCGCGGCAGCGGCGAGTTGGGGCCGCCGCTGCGCGGGAACTCGAGCACCGGCGCGTCGAGCACCGTCGAGCGCGCGTTGACGGCCGCGCCCGACTCGACCAGCAGGCGCACGACCGCCGCATGGTTCTCGGAGGCCGCCCACATCAGCGCCGTTTCCCCGAACCACGGCTCGACCGCGTTGGCGTTGGCGCCTCGCGTCAACAGCCGCCGCACGGCGTCGGCACTCCCCGCACGGGCCGCGGTCATGACCACGGGCTCGCCGCCCGGTCCGGTGCCATTGGGATCGGCGCCCGCCGCCAGCAGGGCCTCGATGGCCGCGGCGCTGCCGTTTGTCGCGGCAAGGGTGATCGGCTGCACGCCGTAGCGGTTCGCCGCCTTGGCGTTGGCGCCGGCCTTGAGCAGGATCGCCATCAGCTCGACGTCGTTGGCTTGCGCCGCGTGGTGCAACGGCGTCGTGCCGTCGGGCTCCGCGCGGTTCACTTCGACGCGGGTCCGCGCGAGCGCGCGCACGGCGGCGTGGTCGCCGCGCTTCACGGCGTCGATGAGTGGGGTGGACTGCCCGGCTGCTTCGAAGCCGGCCAGAGCCACCAGCGCGAGCCAGAGACTCGCGCGCTGGAGAGCTCGCGGAATGGACACGGCCTACAGGTCGAAAGCGCCCGTGCTGACGCCGAACTTGTCGATCTCCGCGCCGTGGCGCTGGGCGACCGTCAGCATCACGTTGGCCAGCTGCGTCCCCTTCGGCGCCACCAGGTGGCGGTTGCCGGTGAACGCACCGGCGCCCTTGCCCACCATCAGGTACGGCACGTCGAGCGGAGAGTGCGTGTTGCTGTCGCTCATGCCGCTGCCCCAGAGCAGCGTCGAATGATCCAGCAGCGTGCCGTCGCCGTCGGGCGTGTCCTTCAGCCGCTGCAGGAACTTGCCGAAGATCTCGATCTGCCAGGTGTTCAGCTTCACGAGCAGCGCCAGCTTCTCCGGCTCGTTGCCGTGGTGCGACACGTGGTGCCACGGCTCGTTGAACCCGAGGTTCGGGAACACCAGCTGGCTGGCCTCGCGGTTCAGCATGAACGTGAAGACGCGCGAGATGTCGGCCTCGTAGGCCAGCGCCATCAGGTCGAACATCACGGTGGCGTGCTCTTCCCACGAGTCGGGGATGCCCACCGGCGCGACCGGCAGCGTCAGTTCCGTCGCTGCCTGCTTCTCGGCGCGCTGGATGCGGGTCTCGATCTCGCGGACGTGCGCGAGGTACTGGTCCAGGCGCACGCGATCGCGTCCGCCCAGGCCGCGCTCGAGCGCGGCCACATCGCCGGTCACCGAATCCAGGATGCTGCGGTTCTGCTGCATCCGCTTCACCCGCTCTTCCAGCGAACCCGGCCGCCCGAACATGCGCTCGAACACGACACGCGGGTTCGTCTCCAGCGGCAGCGGCTGCGTCGGCGACTTCCACGTGATGGTGTTCATGTACGCGCAGCTGTAGCCGACGTCGCACGCGCCCACGTAGCCGGTGAAGTCCTCGGTGCCGATCTCGATCGACGGGAACACGGTGTCGCGGCCGATCCGTCCCGCGATCACCTGGTCGAGCGACGTGCCCGCCACGAAGTCCTCGGCCTCGGTGCGCTTGGGGGCGCAGCCGGTCAGCCAGGTGCCCGTGCTGACGGCGTGCGTGCCCTGCAGCGGCCGATCGATGTTGGAGACCACGGTGACGTGGTCGCGGAACTTCTCGATCGGCTTCAGGATCGGGCTGAACTCGAAGCCCACGCCCCTGGTGGCCGGCGTCCAGTGGCTCGGACGCTCGCCCATCGGGACGAAGACGGCGCCGAACCGGCGCGTGGGCGCGGCCGCGGTGCGCGCGGTGGGCGTCAGGGCCGGCACCATGGCGTCGAGCAGCGGCAGGGCCAGCGTGGTGCCCAGGCCCTTCAGAACGGTCCGGCGTGACAGCGACGACTTCGTGATGAACATGGGGGCCCTCTAATCTGTCTAGCTGTCTCTTTGCCTGTCTGTCCCTATTGTGCGCCTACTTCGACGCCGTCCGTATCCCCTGCGCTTCGGCGGCCGGGGTGGCCACGCGCATCCGGAACGGCACACTGCGAACGATACCAAGGATAAGCGAAGAGAAGCGGTAGTTGTCCCGCGCAGCGTCGCGCACCACCGTGCGGACGGCGGGCATGTCCGAGCCGGTCAACCCACGCCCGAGCGCGTAAACCAGCAGCTTTTCCGTCACCGTCCGGGCGAAAGTGTCCGGCTCGCGGAGAAGCGCCCGGCGCAGCTCGACCACGCCGTTGATTGTCGTGCCGTCCACCAGCTGCCCCGACGCGTCCACCGGCGTGCCACGGGTGCCGCCGTCCCTGGTGCGCCAGGCGCCCACCCCGTCGAAGTTCTCGAGCGCGAGCCCGGCTGGGTCGATCAACCGGTGGCAGCTGGCGCACGCCGGGTTGCGGCGATGCTGCTCCATGCGCTCGCGGACCGAACGCGGCTTCGCGGCCTCGATGTCCTCGTCGAACGGAGGCACCACGTCGGGCGGCGGAGGCGGCGGCGCGCCGAGCACGTTCTCGAGCACCCACTTGCCGCGCAGAACCGGCGACGTGCGATGCGCGTGCGAGGTGACCATCAGGATCGCGCCCTTCCCAAGAAGGCCGCGCCGGGCGTCGTCGGTCAGCGCCACGCGGCGGAAGTGGCTGCCGTAGACGCCGGGGATGCCGTAGTGGCGGCCCAGCCGCTCGTTGAGGAACGTGTAGTCGGCCGTCATCAGGTCCACGACGCTCCGGTCCTCACGCAACACGGAAGCGAAGAACAGCTCCGTCTCGGTCTGCAAGGCGCGCCGCAGGTTGTCGTCGAAGTCGGGGAACTCGTGCGAGTTCGGCTGCTTGTTCCGCAGGTTGCGCAGCTGCAGCCACTGCCCGGCGAAGTTGTCCACGATCGCCTGGGACTTGGGGTGCGCCAGCATCCGGCGCACCTGGCGCTCGAGCGTGGCGGGCGCCGAGAGCCGCCCGGCGGCGGCCAGATCCAGCAGCGCGTCGTCGGGAATCGTGCTCCACAGGAAGAACGAGAGGCGCGACGCCAGCTCGAGATCGCGCAATGGATAGGCGCGGCCCGGCGACACGCCTTGCGGATCGCGCTCGACGCGGAACACGAACTTCGGGCTCGCCAGCATGCGGCGCAGCGCCAGGTCGATGCCCGCGTCGAACCGGCCGCCGTCCTGGCGTCCACGGCGGAAGAACGCCAGCAGCTCGTTGGTGTCGTTCGGCGTCACGTCGCCGCGATACGCACGGCGGGCGAGCGTCGAGAGGATGCGGCGCGCGCATGGTTCTTCGTCGGCCACCGTGGCCGGCCGGCACGTGAAGATGCGGCGCCGGCTCGGGGTCTCGCCCGCGCCCGTCGGCTTGAAGGGACCGGTGAATATCACTTCGTCGATGTGGGGGTACCCGGAAAAGTCGATCGTGTCGGACGAGCTGCGGACGTAGTTCTGCAGCCGCCGTGTGTTCAGGGCCTGCGGCTTCTGGAGGAAAGCCACGGTGATGCGGTGCGGTCCGGCCTTGATGGGCACCCGCGCGGTGAACCGCCCGTCCACGTCGTCGCCGGTCGTCGTGGGATTCTCGCTGGACGCGGCGATCTCCTTGTCGCCTCCGAACGACGCCAGGTGCACGCGCTCGCCGTCCACCGTGATCTCGAGCTGGTGGGGATATTCCAGGCCGCGCATCGTCCCGAGGTTGGTGCGGAACAGCCGCACCTGGAACTGGTACTCGCCGTCGAGCGGCAAGGTGCGCTCGATGAGCAGCCCGCCCACCGTGCCCAGCGGCAGCCCGGGCACATTGCGGTCCTGCGACTGATCCTGGCGGACGCGGAACAGCTCTCCCGCGGGCGGCGTGCTGGGATCGCCAAGCGCCAGCGCGCTCACGCGCTCGGCCGCGGTCAGGTAGCTTTCGAGCAGCACCGGCGACACGCCGAGCACGTCCGCGTTGTTGTCGAAGCCGGAGCTCGAGTCGTCCGGCGGGAGCAGCGTCGCCGCGTCGACCTCGAGCGCCAGCACGTCGCGTATGGCGTTGGCGTACTCCGCGCGGTTCAGCCGGTGCACCAGCGGGCGGCCCGGCTCCGGTGACGTGCGGGCGGCCTGGTCCAGCGACGACTCGAGCCAGCCGACGAGCGCGCGGCGCGACTCGGGATCCGGCTGCGGCATACCGGGTGGCGGCATCATCCCGGCCCGGACCTTGCGGATCACCTTCTCCCACTCGTCGGGATGCGACGCGATGCCGGCGATGCTGGCGCGCTCCAGCGACAGGCCCGCCGTGTTCGTCCGCGCGTTGTGACACGAAATGCAGTACTTGTCGACGACGCCGCGCTGATCCGGGACAGTGGTGCTCGGACGGTCTGGCACCAGCCTGGGCGGCGGCCGCCTGGGGGCTGGCCTGTGGAGCCGCCCAGCCGAGCGACAACGTCCACGCCACGGCGGCGAGCAGCATGACGTCGCGGCGGCCACGCGACCGCCCGCGCGGAGCGCGGGCAATCAAACACTGCACCAGCGAGACGGAGCCTGGGTTGACGAGTGGCGGAGTCTCGCTGGTCATGGCGCTGTGGTCTGGCAGAGCGGGACGACGCAGATCGAGTTCAGGGTCCGGCCGATCGGCGGCGGCGTCAATCCGCGTTCCACCATCAGGCGGCGGATGGCGGCCGAGGCTTCGGTGCGCTCGACCGCGGATTGCACGCCGACGCGCACCAGGCCGTCCGCGTAGTCGATGGCCTGGAACGTCACGCCGGCCACCGGTGCGCCGGGGATGTGGGTGTCGCGGCTGCCGCGGTCGCGCGCATCGAGCCGTGCGCCGCGCTGGACGAGCAGCTCGATCACGTCCACACGCCCCTTGAGCGCCGCACCCATGAGGGGCGTGCGCCCTTCGTTGTTGCCGTGGTTGGGATCGAGGCCCAGATCCAGCAGCATGCGGACCGCCTCGAGGTTCTCCTTGGGCGAACGTTCGTACGTGACACCGTCCACCCACCCGATGCCGCCCGCGGCGGTCAGCGCGGAGTCGCCGCCAGTCGTGACGATCTTGGGATCGGCGCCGTGCTTGAGCAGCAGCGACATCAAGGCGGTATCGCTCGACTGCGCGGCGCGCACGAACGGGGTGGCGCCGTCCTCGAAGAACCACTGCATCGTGAAGATGGTGCGGGTGAGCGTGTTGTCCTTGACCTTGAGGTTCGGGTTGGCGCCCTTCTGCAGCAGCAGCTCGATTAGCTGCAGGTGATCCAGGTCGGCCTTCGGGACCGGGTAGTCCCCCCCTCGATGTTCCGGTTGTCCGTGGCCAGATACAGGGGCGTCCAGCCGCCCTTGTTGGCCAGATTCACGTCGGCGCCCTGTTCGATCAGGAACTGCGCCAGCTGGTAGTTGCGGTTGTTCACCGCCGTCAGCAGCGGCGTCCAGCCGTACTCGGTCTGCCGGTTGACGTTGGCGCCGGCCTTGACGAGGAGGCGTGCCGACTCGAGATCGCCTTCGCGCGCCGCGAAGACAAGCGGCGTCAGGCCGCCCCCGCCGCTCCCCACCAGGCCCGCAACGACGACCTCTGTGTCGTTGTCGTCGGGATCCGGCGCCTGGTTGTTGCTCCCGGCCGGTGCCGCGGCCGCTGCGGCAGACGCGCCACCGCGCGGCCCCTGCCGGCAGCGGGCGCGAAGCGCCGCCGCACCGCGGGTGTTCGGGTGGCCGCCCCGCGGCGGGTGCGGCGCACCGGCGGCAGCCGCACCAGCGGCTGGAGCACCAGGTGCGGGCGCACCGGCCGCCCCGCCACGCCCGCGAGCGGGAACGAACGCGTTGCGCGCACCGCCCAGATCGACGTTGTTCTCGATCTCCCATTCGAGCTGCTGCTCGTAGGTGCGGCCGGCGGCAATCGCCCGCTGGTGACGCCGCTGCGCCTCTTCGACGGCGCGCACGTTCACGCGCTGCGCCAGGTAGTTGCGCGGCAAGCCGGCGCCGCCGGACCTGGCGCTGTGATCGGCGCCGGCGGCGAGCAGGATCTCGACGGCCTTGGAGTTCTTTTGCGCGACGGCCCACATGAGCGCCGTGGTCCCGCGCGAGCGTTCACGCACGTTGACGTCGCCGCCCGCCTCGATCAGGAGCCGCAGCGCGTCCGGCCGGCCGTTGCGCGACGCGTACATGATCATCGACTCGCCGTTGGGTCCCACCGCCTTGACGTCGGCCCCGGCCTTCAGCAGCCGATCCACGATGGGCGCGCTGCCGTACAGCGACGCCATGGCCAGCGGTGTCATCCCGGCGCTGTTGGCCACGTCGGGCTTGGCGCCGGCGCGAATCAGCTGGTCGAGCATCGCGGCATCGTCGCGGTACACGGCCCAGTGGAGCGCCGTGGCGCCGTCGGCCTGAGGCGCATTGACGTCCACGCCGCGCCGCAGCAGCAGCTTTGTCAGCGCCGCCGCATCGCCGCGCATCGCGGCATCGGCAACGTCGCTCGACGCCGCGTGAAGGCCCGCGCCGAGGTAGACGAGCGCGGCCGCCGCCGCCGAGGCGGCCAACGAAGGCGGCTCGCACGGCTCATTCGCGGGATCCTATCGGACTTCGTCAGACGAAACAAATTTCGAACCCCCTGGGTATACTCATTTCCGTATGAAGCAATTGTCGATCGTTTCCGCCCTGATCATTGGTCTTTTCGGCGCCGCCGTGTCGGCGCAATGGCCCGCGTTTTCCACCCCCGACGTGCCCCGGCTCCCCGACGGCAAGCCCAACATGGCGGCGCCGACACCCCGGACGGCCGACGGCAAGCCCGACCTGTCCGGCGTGTGGGAACTGGCCCCGCCGCGGCGCGTGGCGGCCCCGCCGCCCGTGGCCGCCACCGGCACCGGCGAAGGCCCGCCGGCCGGGGTACGGTCGGTCTTCTTCAACGTGGGGTCCGACGAGCCCAGCGGGATCGCCCCTTATCAGCCGTGGGCAAAGACGCTGATGGAGAAGCGGCGCGCCGACAACAGCAAGGACAACCCCGACGCGCTGTGCCTGCCGATGGGCATCATGCAGATGACCTCGCACCCCTACCCGCGCAAGATCATCCAGACGCCGAAGGAAGTCCTGGTCATCTACGAGGGTTCCGGCACGACGGTGCGGGAACTGTTCATGGACGGCCGGCCGCTGCCGCCGAAGGACGTCGAGCCCTGGTGGAATGGCTACAGCGTGGCCCGGTGGGAAGGCGACACGCTGGTGGCCGAGACGACCGGCCTGATGGACGACGGCTGGCTGGACGTGCAGGGCAGCCCGATCACGAACGCCGGCCGGCTCATCGAGCGCTTCCGCCGGCCCAACTACGGCACGCTTGATATAGAGGTCACGATCGACGACCCGAAGGCGTACACGCGGCCGTTCAAAGCCACGGTGAACTATCGCCTGTCCACGGATACGCAGCTGATCGAGTTCGTGTGTATTGAGAAGAGCGGAGCCCACTATGTGGGCGCGGACGGAAAACCGGCGCCCACGAAGTAGGCTCCGCGCCCTGGGCCCCAGGCTCCAGGCTCCGGGCCTGCAAGCGGAACTGAGGCGGGTATGAAAAGACTGGTGCTGCTCGCGTTGATCGTCTCGGCTCCAGCCTTCGGGCAGGACCGAAAGGTGAACATGATCTTCACCCCGCAGTCGGAGAAGTTCGAGGCGGCCGCCGAGGAATACCGCCGCCTGTGGGCGGAGGAAGGGCCGACGATCATCCAGGGGATGGAGCGCGGCTCCGGATTGACGTTCCTGGAGAAAGAGGTCAAGGCCGTGATCTTCGAGGGACCGAGCAGCTCGGGATTCGGCGATCGGCCGATGATGCTGCGGGCCAGCTATCCGCCCGACGTGAAGAAAGCCACGCTGGTCCATGAGCTGGGACATCGCATGAACGGCCAGCTCCGCCGGCGTCCGCGCGACATCGACGAGCATCGGATCCTGTTCCTGTATCTCTACGACGTGTGGGAAAGCCTCTACGGCAAGGAGTTCGCCGATCAGCAGGTCGTCATCGAGAGCGGACGAAAAGGCATCTACGACTACGACACCGCCTGGAAATGGGCAACGGCGTTAAGCAAGGAGGATCGTGCGTCGCGCTTCGCCGCGATCGTGAAGGAGAATCGCAGGTAGCCCAAAGCCTGGACCCCAGATTCTCGGCTGGCCGGAAGCCGAGAGCCGAGAGCCGGAAGCCGGCGCTACAATGCGCGGCATGAAATCTCGCCGCGCATTTCTCAAACACGCCGTTGCTCGCTGGCGCCGTCGGCACTTGCCGTGCGCGGCGCACGCTTGGCGCAAGGCGCGGCACCCGCCACGCGCGTCGTCGAAACTGCCGCGCTCGCAATCGGCTACGAAGACTCACGGCGACCCGAGCGGGTTCCCGATCATCCTGCTCCACGGCTTTCCCGACGACGTGCGCGCGTTCGACGACGTGGTGCCGGCGTTGACGAAAGCCGGCCACCGCGCGCTCGTGCCCTACTTGCGCGGCTGCGGTCCGACGCGGTTCCGCGATGCCTCGGCGCCGCGCATGGCCGAGCAGGCGGCGATCGGACAGGACGTCATCGACTTCGCCGACGCGCTGAAGCTGCCGCGGTTCGCGCTCGCAGGCTACGACTGGGGCGGCCGCGCGGCGGCGATTGCCGCGGCGCTTCATCCGCAGCGCGTGCGCGCCACGGTGCTGATCGGCGGCTACACGATCCAGAACACCATCGCGCCGTCGCAGCCGGGATCACCCGCCGCGGAGCATCGCATCTGGTATCAGTACCTACTTCAACACCGAACGCGGTCGCGCCGGCCTGCAGGCCAACCGCCGCGAGATCTGCCGCTACCTGTGGCAGCAGTGGTCGCCGAGCTGGAAGTTCACCGACGACGAGTTCAACCGCACCGCGCCGTCCTTTGACAACCCCGACTTCGTGGACGTGGTCATCCACTCGTACCGGCACCGCATCGGCAATGCGCCGGGCGAGGCACGCTTCATGGAGATGGAGAAGCGTCTTGCGTCGCGGCCGCGCATCGAAGCGCCGTCGATCACGTTGTACGGGGCCGAGGACGGCATCGCACGGCCGTCCACGGAGTCGCCGCCCGCGGAGCGCGCCGTGTTCGCCACGCTGGTCGCGCGCCGCGTGGTGGCCGGCGTGGGCCACTTCATGCCGCGCGAGCGCCCGGCCGAGGTTTCGTCGGCGCTGTTGGAACTGTTGAAGTAGCGGTCTCCGCCTACAATCTCCCGCATGCCACGATCAGCGAGCCGCCTGGGGATCGTCTTCCTGGTGTTTCTGGGTTCTTCCATGGTCTCCGCCCAATGGCTGAACCTGCCTGCGAAAGGGATCCCACGACTGCCCAACGGCAAACCGAATCTGAATGCGCCCGCCCCGAAGGGACGGGATTTGAGTGGCACCTGGATGGTGCCCATGGCCACGCTCGGCCCCGGAGGCCCTCCGCGCTACGCGACCTACCTCGCAGCCGATCTTCCCGAGGGGCAGGTCCCCCTGAAACCCGCGACGCGAGCGCTGATTCAGGAGCGCGTGACGGCCTTCGGCAAAGACATCCCGTTCTCTCGCTGCTTGCCTGCGGGGCTGCCCATGGTCATCACGTTCCCGCTTCCCTTCAAGATCATTCAGAACCCCGGGCTGACGGCGATCCTGTACGAAACCAGCGGCGCCTTCCGACAGATCTTCACCGACGGCCGCGCACTGCCGAAGGATCCCAATCCGGCGTGGATGGGATACTCGATCGGCCGCTGGGATCGCGACGTCTTCGTCGTCGAGTCAATCGGGTTCAACGGGAAGGCGTGGCTCGATGGACTCGGCCATCCCCACGGCGAAGGCCTGCGCCTCACCGAGCGCTACCGCCGCCGTGATTTCGGTCATATCGACCTTCAGATCACGATAGACGACGCGGAGTGGTACGAGAAACCGTGGACGGTTCCCCTGGTCCTGGAAATGACGCCGGACACCGAACTGCTCGAGTACGTGTGTCTGGAGAATGACCGTCGACGGAATTAGCGCGGGCTTGAGGCTCCGGGCTCCAGGCCTCAGTTCTTCCCTTCCTCCCGCACCGCAAAAGAGAAAACGCCCGGGATTCGGCGTCACCAAACCCCGGGCGTCTGTGTTCGAAGGGCGCGTGCCCTGCCCTAGAACGCGTATTCGGCGTTCAGACGGACCACCCGCGGGTTCATGTACGAAGTCGGCGACTGCCAGCCGGCCACTCCGGGCACGAACGTTCCAGTGAACCCGAGCGTCACGTTGTTGTTCAGCACGTTGTAAAAGTCCGCGCCAACGGTCAACCGCTGGCCGCCGAAACGGAAGATCTTCTTGGCGGTGAGGTCGAGCGCGCGAACGCGGTCTCCGTACAGCTCACCCGGCGACACCAGGTTGACCGTCTGCGGGGCCGGAATCGTCATCGGACGGCCGATCTGCGCCGCCACCGCCGCCTGGTCCGCCGGCGTCAGGGTGTAGTTGGCCGCCAGCGAGACGATCTGGTCGGTACCGACGTTCATCGTGTCTCGGTACCCCGCGCTGACCTGGGTGTCGATGCGCGGGATCTGATACGAAACGAGGGACCGGAACGTCGTCTGCCACGGCGACTCGGTGTGGCAGTACGGGTTGATCAGGTAGCCGTTCGGGCCGGCGCCGGCGTTCTCCGGCACCGCCGCGCGGATGTCGCACCAGTCGTTGACCACCTTGCTCGTGCTGGTGCCGCCGGAGAAGTTGAAGCCGCCGGTCCCGCGCACGTTGACGGTGAGGTTCACGCCGTTGAACACGCGCGTGTCGTCGCCGACGTCCTTGGTGGACTTGATTAGTAGACTCGACTGCCCGAAGACGTTCGGATTGATGTTGTAGAGCGGGCCGACGGTGGCGCCGCCGCCGTCGGGCAGGCGCGGGTCGCTGGGCTGCCTGATCGTGTAGGTGGCGAGGTCGCTCGGCGCAACCAGCAGGTTGTCCTGCACCGTGCCGCCCGTGAAGAACTGCGTGAACGTCCGGCGGATGTAGGCCACCTCCACCGAAGCACGCGGGAGAATTTCATGCTGGATCGAGACACCGTACGTCCAGTCGGCGGGACGGACGCCCCACCCGCTCAGCAAGCCCGGATCGAATTGGGCGCCGATGAGCTGGTTGCTGCCGAATCGGAGATCGCTGATCTGGGCACACTCGCCGTTCTGCAGCGGGTTATTCAGGTTGCAGTCGGGGTTGAAGTTCCCATTCGCGTCGGTCCACCCTCGGTTGACCGAGGGCGCGAAGATGCCGCCGCCCCCGCCAGGAATCCGCAACGACGGGTTCGCGCCGTATGCGAGGTTGCTGACGCTGGCGCCCTGCAGGTACTTGCCGACGTTGACCTTGACCGCCGTCTTGCCGTTGCCGAACAGGTCGTAGGCCAGGCCCAGGCGTGGCGTGATGTCGTTGTAGCCGGTGACGCCATCGGCCTTGGCGAAGCTGGCGCCGGGGAAGAAGCGTGACGCGGGCTGGACCTGCTCAGGGAACCAGCTCCAGGGATGATCGAAGCGGAGCGCGCCCTGTACCGTTGCGCGTCCAACGGTCCAGCTGTCCTGGACGAAGAACGACATCTGCATCGCCCGCGCGTTGACGTTGTAGCCGTTGGCGTACTGCGTCAGCGTCAGCGGCGCGCCGTTGAGGAAGGTGTAGCCGCAGACTCTGGTCATTGACGTTTATCTCCCGGTCGTCTTGCCAGTGGTTGCCCTGGTAGCCGAACTTCAGGCTGTGCGAACCGGTGACGTAGGACGCCGTGCCGAACCAGCTCGAGCCTCTCGTCAGGTTGTTGTACCAGTTCTGCGACCGGAACGTCGCGGTGGTGGTGACGCCTGGGGCCATGAGCTGCCCGATATTCACGACTCGCACCAGATTCCGCGTCGGGTTCGGATCCAGTTCGCGGCCCGCCCACTGGTAGAAGGTGGTGCCGAAGCCTGCCTCGAGCAGCAAACGGTTCGTCATCGGCGCCGTCCATCGAGCCGTCTGCACGCGCTGCGGGCTGAACTCACCGTGGCCGTCTGCCTCAGGCGAGGTCGCGGCGGCCGGCGATCCGCTGAAGGATGCCGTGCCCGTGCAGCTGCGGCACACCGGCTGCTCGTCCCACGAGGCCGTGATCTTGTTGCGCGGCGTGATTTGCCAGGTGATGCGAGGGGTGTAGTTTTCCCAGGTCCGATCGTAAAACGCGGGGCGGCTGAAGTCTGGTACGTAGGTCCACGCGGTCGCGTTGCCGGCGTTCTGGTTGTAGAAGACGTTCAGGATGTTCTGCCTCGAACCCTGAATGCGGGCGCTCATGTAATACCAGAGTTTGTCTGTGACAATAGGGCCGCCCACCGCGCCGTTGACATCGTAGACACGGGTAACTGGCGTGGGCTGCGTTGCGCCGCGCGCGCGCAACTCAGGGGTGAAGTTGTCTGCCAGCATCGCCTCCGAGTAGCCGGAGACGTAGAACAGGCCCGACATGGAGTTGGCGCCCTGCTTCGGAACGATGTTCATCGTCAGGCCGGCGGTCTCCGCCTCGCCCAGTCCACCCGAACTCGTCATCGTCACTTCCTGCGCGTTGCCCATGTCGGCGGTGAAGTTGGGTGGCTGGTTGCCGCCGGGGGGGTTGCTGATGTTCAGCCCGTCCACCGTCAGCCGCGATTCGACGCCGCGGCCGCCGTTCACCGGAAAAATCAGGAACGTCGGACCAGTTTGCACGTTGCCGCCGTTGGTCAACACTCCGGGAACCGCGCCGACCAGATAGCTGTAGCTTCGAGGACCTGGCATGGACCGGATTGTCTCGTTGTCGAGCGAGATCTCCCGCTTGGTGCTCTGGACGTCCACGAGCGGCGTTTCACCGGTGACGGTGATCGTCTCCTGCACCCCGCCGACGCGCAGCTCGGCGTCCGCGGTCACCACGCCCGTGCCGCTGACAATTAGGCCCTCGCGCTTCACCGTGGCGAAGCCGGGCAGGGTGAAGGTCACCGTGTAGGCACCGGGCTGCAGACTCTCGATGCGGTAGCGGCCCGCGCCGTCGGTGACTGCGTTACGCACCTTTTCGATCAGCGCCGGACTCGCGGCTTCAACCGTAACGCCCGGCAGCACCGCACCCGACGCGTCCCTGACCAGACCTGCAAGCGTCGCCTGCGCCCACGCTGGCGAGCTGGCGACGACGAGACACGACACGATCAAACACACTCGAATTCCTACACGCATTGATCCTCCGAAAATTCGCCGCGCGTCCGGCCCCTTTTCGAGAGGGCGTCATTCCGGAGCCGGGCGAAACCAAATCGAAACTTTTTCGTTTTACAGCCCCCCCGGCGCCTGTCAAGCAGGGCTGCCGGGGGCGCAATGTGACCCGAAACTCGTGCCGGTCAGAAATCCCAGCGGGCCGCGAACTTCACGAACCGCGGCTGGATCACGGTCAATGGCCGGCGCCAAGCCGGCCCGTACGCAAGGTTTTCCAAGATGACGGCATCGGAGTTGAACGCGTTGTAGAAGTCCACGTTCAGGTCCACGCGTCCCCGGCCGACGTTGACGATCTTCGTGAGCCGGATATCGATCTGGTTCAGCCGGTCGCCGTAGAACGTGCCCGGCTCGACCAGGTTGACGGTCTGCTGCGCCAGCGTGAACGGCCGGCCGAGCGTCGTGGACGTCAGCCGGTTGGCGTTGTTGTAAACGTTGTTCGCGGCAAGTCCGTTCTGAGTCGCGAAGGGCAGGCTCTGCAGCGTCCCGCTGAGCCGGATGCCGTACCACGGCAGCGTGTACGAGGCCAGTGCCTTGTACTGTGCCAGGAAGGGCGTCTCGACGTGGCAGAAGTTGATGGACTGCAGGGTATTGGGACCGCCCGTGGCGAGCGCCTCGGGCACATCGTCGACGACGTCGCAGTTGTCGGTCATCGTCGTGCCCATGTTGACACCGCCCTGCAGGTAGAGCCCGCTCTGGAGCCGCGCATCGATCGTCAGATCGAAGCCGTTGGACTGCTGCTGCTGCTTGCCGAACGTCGTCCGCGTTCTTCACGACGTTGCGGGCGGCGGGGTTGATGCTCGGATCGAAGAGACCCGTCAAGGTTCCGCCGCCTCCGTCGGGCAGCCGCGGATCGGCGGGGATCGTCGCCGAATACGGCGTGAAGTCCGTCCGGCTGAGCGCCTCGTTGTCGGTGACCCAGAAGTTGCCGTTGATGCGCCGGAAGTAGCCGAACGTCGCCGAGACGCGCGGCAAGATCTGCTGCTGGATGCTGGTGGAGAACTCCCAGTTCCACGGCCGCACGCCCCAGCCCTCCATGATGTCGCGGCTGTAGACGCGTGGCCGGAACCGCGCTGCCGAAGTTCGGATTCAGGTTGGGCCCGCACTCGCCGTTGGCAAGCGGGTTGGTGAGCACGCAATCGGGAACGAAGTTGTTGTTGCGTCGGCCCACGTCCGCTGGGTGCGTGGTGGCGACCGTATTCGCGGGGTTGTTCAGCCGTGCGATGCCGATCGACTCCTGCTCCACGCCGCGGCTGGCGCTGGCCTTGAGCGCGGTCTTGCCGTTGCCGAACAGGTCGTAGGCCACCGACACGCGCGGGTTGACGTCCTTCCAGTTCGGCACGTTCTCGACCGCCGCGAAGGTCACGTTCCGGTTCGGCAGCCACCGGTGCGGACCCAGCGTGAAAGGCTCGGTGGACGTGTTCAGGAAGTCCACTCGAACGCCGCCGCTCAGCGTCAGACGATCGATGGTCCAGCGGTCCTGGGCGAAGAAGCCGAGGTTGTAGTCCAGGTTGTCCTGCCACCCGGTGGCCGGCGCGTTGAGGTTGACGAACGCCGGCACCAGCTCCACCGGCAGCTCGTTCACGGTATACCAGATGCCGCCGGTCGAGTCGTTGTTGTCGCCGCGCCAGAAGTGACCCGCTGCGCCTCGAACCCGACCTTCACGCTGTGCGAGCCGGTCACGTAGCTGCTGGCCACGTTGAAGGACTGGCTGGGCAGCCGATCGTCGAAGTCGAAACCGGTCGGCGCGCGGTAGGTGTAGCCGGCCGTCTGGTTCACGATGGCGATGCAGCGCTCCGCCAGCGCGCCCTGCGACGGACAGGTAGCCACGGTATCCGGATTCAGCAGGATGGTGTCGGGGCTGGCCCCGGCCGCAATGCCCGCTTCGAACAGCAGCCGGTTGGTGGCCGTGTACGTCCACTTCGTCGTGGAGAGCTGGGTGTTCCAGGTGGTGATGCGCGACGCTTCAGGCGACTGGTTGAAGACCTGCAACAGCCACCAGGGATCGACCTTGTACTGATAGGCATACCACCCCGAGATCTTCTGCTTGTCGTTGATGCCCCAGGTGATGCGCCCGTTGTTGTCGTAGGTGTAGGTGCCGGCGTAGGCCTGTTGCGACGGGTCGTTCTGGCGCTGAACGGCCGTGACGTCCGTCGGAAAGAAGCGGCCGGCAAGGTAGGACTCGTTCGTGAAGTAGCGCGAGGTGGCGTAGAACCACACCTTGTCCTGCTTGATGGGCCCGCCCACGGCGCCATTGATGTCGTAGAGCTTCTTGAGCGTGCTGGAGGCGCCGGCCAGGCCGCGCGCGTTCAGCCGCTCCGTCATGTTGTCGCCCTGAAGGCTCGGCCCCGAGCCGTTGACGAGCGCCGATCCGCTGAACCGGTTGCCGCCGGACTTCGGAATGGCGTTCATGATCACGCCGTTGGTGCCCGTCTCGGCCTGCTGCCCGGACAACTGGACGTCCACCTGGTCGAAGAGGAGCGGCGACAGGCTCATGTTCGTCAGGTTGGAGCTGATGTACATGTTGCCGATCCGCAGGCCGTCGATCATCGAGACGCCGTCGGCCGGGCGGCTGCCGTTCGCCGAGACCTGGGCACCCGTCTGGTCGCCCAGCACGCCGCCGACGTCTACGTTGCTGGCCCGCACCGCGGGCATGAGCGCCGCCATCTGGATCCACGAGCCGCCCGACGGCAGCTCCTTGAATGCCGTGTCGGTCACTGTCCGCGTGGTCGCGGCGGACTGCAGGTCGACGATCGGGCTCTCGCCCGTGACGGTGATCGTCTCCTCCACGGCGCCGACGCGCATCTCGGCGTCGACGTTGGACGTGAAGTTGACCGACACCTGCAGCGCTCTCGCGCTTGACGGTGCTGAAGCCTGGCAGCGTGAAGCTGACAGTGTAGGTGCCCGGGCGGCAGGTTGACGATCGTGTACTGGCCGGATCCGTCGGTCGTCACCGAGCGCACCTTCTCGATCAGCGCGGGGCTGGCCGCCTCGACCGTCACGCCGGGCAGCACGGCGCCGGACGCATCTCTTACGGACCCGGCGATAGTGCCGAGCACCTGGGCGTTGCTCACGAGGGGCACGAGCAACGCGGCAAGCGTCAAGAGCAGAACGAGACGCCGCGGGTTGGTCATGGCGCACTTCTCCATACAGGTGTCCTCACCTTTCGCATGTGCTCTGACAGCTGAGGAGATATACCGCCGTTGGATCGCTATGTCAACGAAATGAATTTCGCACAGCGAAATCGTTCCAGACCGCCATCGAGCGTCGGCCAGCGCATAGGTTCTCGGAATCATTGCTGAAGGCTTCCGGCTCACGGCTCCGGGCCCGATCGGCTAACGGCCGCTCAGGACCAACGCCCCGTCCAGCCCGAGGCCGGAGGCGCGGCAAAGCGGGACAGGCTGAACTGTGGATCGGGGTCTCTTCGTCCAGCAGCAGGCGAGCCATCATCTCGCCGATGGCCGGACCCATCTTGAAGCCGTGGCCGGACCCGCCGCCCACGATCCAGACGTTCGGCGCGCGCGGATGGCGATCGACGACCAGGTGGGCGTCGGGCGTGTTCTGGTACTGGCACACTTCCGAGGCAATCAGCGGCGCACCGGCCAGGCCCGGGAACCGCCGCGACAGGAACGCACGCGCCTTCGCGACGCTCTCCGGGCTGACGATGCGTTGGTCGCCGGTGGGATCGATCGGTGGCCCTGGTGTGTCGTCCGCCACCTTGAAGCCGGAGGCGCCGTCCGCGGGAATGCCGTAGATCTGCCCGGCGCGGGACCCGGCCGCAAAGTCCATCCACACCGGTAACTCGCGCACGGTGAAGCGCGCGTCGCCCGGCGCCGTGCCGAAGTAGTGCACCTCCTGCCGCGACGTCGTGATGGCTGTCCCCACCACGTCCGGGAACAGCCACGGCAGCCACGGCCCGCAGGCGAAGACGAACGCATCGGCCTCGAGCGACGTGCCGTCCTCGAGTGCGAGCCGCCGAAGCGCGCCGCCGTTCACGGCAAGCGGCGCGGGCACTGCGGCCTGTCGGTACTCACCGCCTTCTTCCGTCAGCCGATCGACCACGTCCTCGCAGGCGCGCCGGGCCAGCAGATAGCCGGCGTCCGGCTCCCAGAAGAGCGTGCGACGCCGTCGAAGGCGACCTGGGGAAACCGGCGCACCGCCTCCGCCAGCGGCAGCACGTCCAGGCGCGCGCCGTGATCGTGAAGCACCCGCGCCGACGTGTGGCCGAAGCGCGTCGTCGTCGCCGAACAGCCACAGCACGCCGGTTTCGCGCAACAGGCGGCGCCGGGGATCGTGCGCCCGCCACAGTTCCAGCGCGCGCAGCGTCATCTTCGTGTAAATCGGACGCGATCCGTAGGCGGCGCGGATGACGCGGCTTGCGCCGCCGGAGCTGGCGCGCGGGTGCCCGGTGCCCCAGGCGTCGATCAGCGTGACGTGCGCGCCGCGGCGGCGGAGCGCCAGCGCGGTCCAGCCGCCGAAAGCGCCGGCGCCAACGACGACAATCCTCACGTTAGTCGTTAGTCGTTAGTCGTTGGTCGTTTGGAAGCCGGTAGCCGGGAGCCGGAAGCCGGAAGCCTACGGGATCACCCTCTCGTACACCGCCGTATTCAACACCGTTCGGCCCCGTGCTGCTCTCGCGATTCAACGTGATCGTCATGCTGGCACCCGACGGGGCGATGACGCGCCGGGCGACGCCGTAGACGCGGCCCGCGTGCGACAGCACGGCTTGCGCCGTGCGCTCGTCGATGCGCTTCAGCAGGATGTGATCGTATGCCTCGGTGCCGCTCACGGGATATACGCGGTCGTATTCGGCCACGTACTCGATGCGCTGGGACCGGCCGTTGGCGAACCGGCGCTCGATCGCGCCCTCCACGCCGTTCGGCCCACGTTTGTAGGTGCGTGTTTCACTGACGGGCCCTGGCCCCGGCTAGTAGTTCGACTTGGCGACGTTGAGCTGCCAGGTGCCGATGATCGGATCGTCCTTGGCCGTGGAAGCCGACTGTGCCGCGTGGAGGGAAAGCGCCGCGCAGAGCATCGCGACGCAGGTCGTCAGAGGCAAAGGCGTGGGTGGGTCGCATGGCTCTCCCTCCAGAGGCGCCCGAACGCCGGGGGGATACATTACGCGGCGGCTATTCCCAATACCAGACGAAAATCGTGCCCTGCGAGCCAAAGCCGAAGATGTCGGAGCCCCCGGCGGCCGCCACGGAAATATTGATCAGCCGGTCGCGCCCCTTCGACGTCGCGAAGGTCCGGGCTTCCTCGATCAGCTCGTCCCAGGACCTGGTCGAGCTTCGGAACTTCTCGCATCGCACTTCCATCTGGCGCCTTCACTTGCCGACCATGTGCGGAAGATCACGGTTGTTTTCCTCGCAGATGTGCTCGATCAGCTCGCCGTCCGGCAGGAGCCGGAACCGCATGTCCACCGTCCACGGCCGCGTGTAGGCCTTCGGATCGTCGATTGCACCAGCAGGTCCATCGGCCGACGCTCTTGCGCTCGAACCGCTCGGTGACGCGCAGCGCCTCGGTAGCCGGGTGCCCGCCGAGACCCAGCCACGTCTTGTCGTTGAAGCCGGCGGTCGTGACCACGAACGCGTCGCCGTCCCAGCGGCCAGTACCCTGCCAGGTCGGCTGCGCATCGGCCGGCGGCATCGGCCGCCCGTCCGTGAAGATCGCCGGAAGATGGTGCGCGCTCGTAGAGGAACACGACCATCCTCGGTACCTGAGGATCTCACCGGCACCGTGTTCTTCTCCGGAATGCCGGACGGCAGACAGCGCGCGCCCGGATGATCGACGGCTGTTGTTCTCGCGGCGCTGCTTGTAGAGCGCCTCGGCCCACGGCTGAAACGGAATCTCGCCCGGCTTCGTCCCGTCGGGATGGCGCGGCGCTCGGCGCGTCGAGGTCCACTCGCCCGTCGGCACGCCGGGGCACGCCCTTGTCGGGCACCGCGGGCCACTGCGCCCGCGCCCCCGAGCCCAGCGTCAGCAGCAGCGCGCCGCCGACCAGCGCGCGCGGATCGAAACCCAGCCGTCACTCAAAAAATATACTTCACCGCCAGCTGCCTGATGCGCGGGGCCGTACCGGGCAGCGAGCGCCACGATCCTGCCGAAGCTCGGAGACTGCTCAACGTCGCCACCGGGTTGTCGGGCATTTACCGGTATTGAGGACGTTGAAGCATGGTCGAATCGGGGCGGAACTGCGCCCGATCGAGCAGGCGTCGGAGCGCCCGACGTTCGGGCGCGACCGGGGGCGCATCCGCATGAGCCGTGATATCGACGCCCCGCTGCCCGACTTCAAGGACTACCGGTGAACTCCTGCTCGATACGCACGCGTTTCTGTGGTTCGAGGCAATGGGAGATGGCGATAAAGGCGAGCGTGGGTCGCCTGAGCCTTCCGGTCTCGGTCCCGGTTTCGAGCGACATGGCCGAAAAAGCGCGGGCCGGATATCGGCTGCTGCCCTGTCACCTGGGCGGACGCCGCGGCTGTCGAGACGTTGGCCTTTTCACCACCGCGACCCCTTCGACCGGTTGCTGGCCGCGCAGGCGCAGATCCACAAACTGCTGCACTCGTGTCTCGCGACCGGCAATTCCGCAACTCTGGCGTCGAGGTTATCTGGTAGGACGCCACGCGCCAGCGCGGGCCCGCCGCCAACGTCACGCTGCCGGCGACTATTTCGCTGGCGGTATCGGATTCGGCACACGATTCGCAATCGCAGGAATGGTCTTCAAGTATGCAAACACCGATCTGAGATCGTCGTCGGTCAGGCTCGCATACATCTTCCACGGCATCGGCGGCAGCAGTGTGCGTCCGACGCCGAGCTTCTTCCCCAAACGAATCGCGTTGATGAAGGTCTTCTCGTTCCACCTGCCGATGCCGGTCTCGGGATCGGGCGTGAGGTTGGTGGTGAACGAAACGCCCCAGGGCCCGGCCCATGCCGTGTTGGTGTCGTTGATGGCGGTGCTGAACCCGGCCGGCAGCGCCGGTCGGCCGGTCACCGCACGTCTTGAGGATGCCCGGACAGCATCAGGGTCATGTCGGGCTCGCCGTTCTTGAACGGCGTGTGGCACCCGTTGCAGTCCTGCACGGTGACGAGGTACTTGCCGCGCTCGACCGAGACGCCGGACGAGGCCGCGGCCGCGCGCCCGGCCGGCTGTTGCGCGGTCGCGAGGGCCGCGAGTGCAGCGACCAGACCACAACAAACAAGGACGGTTGTCTTGCCACCCGGGATGATCGCCATGGACGCTCCTCTGGACTGGGTTAGGGCTTGTACGGTTTCTGCGCCGCCGCGAGAATCTGCGACATGACCGGAATCCTGTCGATGGGCAGCGGCGGCGGACTCTTGAAGCTCCGGATGTAGGCGTATACGTCCCTGGCCTGCGCGTCGTTTAGCGCCTCCGCGGCGTAGTTGGGCATCGCAGTGGACGGCTGCACCGGCGACAGGTTGGCCCGCCCGCGGAGGAAGGCCGTGAAGCTGCGCTCGGTCGCCAGGTTCGGCGGCCAGTTCGGCACGAACGGCCGCGCACCGGTTTCGCCGTTGAAGCCGTGGCACGAATAGCACGCGTGGTCGTAGTACAGCTTCTTGCCGTTCGCCGCGTTGCCGGTCACCGGACTGGTCAGGGTAGTAACGGCCGTCTGCGCGCGCGGCGAGGTCTGCGCCAGTGTCGCCAGCCAGAACGCACACCGGCGGCGACCGCGATGGAGGGCCTGGGGTTCGTCATCTGGAACCTCCGGACCGCCGTGTCACCGCGGTTGCGTGATGACGTCGATGAGGTAGGGCTGCCCGCGCTTGACGGAAGCGACGCCGCGCTTGAGCGCCGCGCCGAGCTTCGCGGGATCGGTGATCGGGCCCTCGCCGGCCATGCCGTAGGCGGCCGCCAGCATGCGGTAGTCGATGAACGGGTCGCGCAGCGTGGTGCCGATGTGGCCACGGTCGGTGCCGCGGCCGCGGACGCCGCACATGTACTCGACGAACATCAGCTCCTGATGCCACGCGCGGTTGTTGTGCATCACGTTGAGAACCGGCAACTGGTGATGCTGTGCCGTCCACAGCACGCCGGGCGCGTAGTTCAGATCGCCGTCACACTGGACGTTGACGACGATCTGGCCGCGGGTCTTGGCCGCCAGCCCCGCGCCGACGGCGGCCGGCGCACCGTAGCCCATCCCGGCCGCGCCCTGTCCGCCCAGATAGCTGTACGGTTTGTTGTGATCCCACAACTGCGTGTGGTGGCCGCCCGAGAAATTGCTGGGCGAGGCAAGGATCCAGTCCTCGTCCGCGATCAGCGGCCACAGCTCCGCGTAGATGCGCGCGGTGCTGATCGGGCTCGCGTCCCATCCAGCGCGGCGCTGCTCGAGCGCACTCCTGAGCGCGTCGGTTCTCGCCAGCTGATTCGCCGTCGCGTGTGCGGCGCTCCGCTCCTGCACGACGCGCCGCCTGTCCGGCGTCATCTGCCGGCGGACCTCTTCGATCAGCGCGGGCAGACTGGCCTCGGCATCCACATCGACGCTACGGCCGGCGGGCGCATTGCCGCGGCCGCCGCGTCCGCCCCCGCCGCCACGCCCGCCCCCACCTCCGCGCGCGACACCTGGGCGCGATGCCGCCGAATCCGATGTTGGCGGTGTCACGACCGAGGAGCGTGGCCAACGACGGGCCGATGAGCGACACGGACCCACCCGGTTGCTCGAGGCCCAGCGTGTAGTCGTAGGACGTGTTGGCGCCTGGGCCGCACAGCGGATGACGCTGGGGGAAGCTCATGGGCCCCTGCGTGGCCGCTGTCGACGTGGACGCGCCCACGAGCTCGGCGAGCTCGACGGCACGGCGCACGCCGTCGGGCGTCCGCAGCCGGCCGACGGCAATTCGGGGTTCTGGGCCTGGAGCAGCGCTCGTGGCGATCTCGCGGGCCTGACCGGGGTCGAGACCGGAGATCTGCGGCGGCTGATAGGCAGGCACCGCCAGAGTGCCGGCCTCCTGCTTCTGCAGATCGATGTCGATCACGACCATCGTCGGGCCGCACGGCGGCGTGATCGCCTCGTTGTAGGCGCGCTGGATGGCGATGAGTGCGTCGGGGAGCGTCCGGGGCGTCGCGTCCCACTTGACGAAGCTGCGCACCATGCCGGCCATGTCGTTGGCGCTGTGCGCGGCGATGAAGCCCAGGTCGCGGCCCGCGATGAGGAGCGCCGGCGCCCGGTCGTAGTAGGCCTGGTAGATCGACATCGCGGCGTGCTGGATGCCGATGGTCCCGTGCAGCAAGGCGCACATGGGCTTGCCGGTGGCCTTGCCGTAGCCGTGGGCCATCGTGACCGAGGACTCCTCGTGCAAGCGCGGTGATGAACTCCGGCTTCACGTTGGGCGGAGTGCCGTAGTTGATGATCGATTCCTGGATCCCCTCGAAGCTCGAGCCGGGATTGGCGGCCACCCATTCGATGCCAAGATCCCGGAGGACCTGGACCATCAGGTCGGACCCCGGTCTCACGGCGGCCCGTGCGCCGGGCACCACGGCGGGCGGACGCACCGCGCCCGCGTCGCGCGCGATCTGCTCAGCGGTCGGCGGCGGCGCCGGTGCGTTGCCTCCGGCGGATCCGCCTTGCGTCGCCTGCGGCGTCCCGGCGCTCGGCGCCGCGCCGCCGACCGCGGCCGCGCCGACCGCGGCCGTTGCGGCCCCTTTCAGAAACCCACGCCGGTTGACGCTGCTTGGATTCCGCCACGGATGGTGTCTCCCCGGCCGACCACGCTCGATCGCGGGCAGCGCTGCAGGTCTGGCAAACCGGCTTAGCGCCGGGCCAGCGAGCCCTAGAAATCGATCTGCACGCTGAACTTCCAGAACCGCGGCTGCAGCACGCCGGTCGGCGTCAGCCACGTGGTGCTCGTCGGGCTGTACGCCAGGTTGTAGCTCAGCGCGGGCGCGAGGTTCATGAGATTGTAGACATCGAAACCGACGTTGGTCCGCGTGCGGCCAAACGTCAGGATCTTCGCGATGCGCAGGTCGATTTCGTTGATGCGATCGCCGTACAACGTGCCCGGTTCGACCAGGTTCACGGTGACGTTGGGCGCGTTGTTGGCGAACGGGCGGCCCAGCGTCGTCTGGTTGGCGGTGAACGCCATGTTCGCCGCCAGCGGCGCACCCTGGTCGCTGCGGAACGTCCCCGACACCAGCACGTCGACCTTCGGAACCGTGTATGACCCGAGGCCGGTAAAGCGAGTCACCCAGCCGGTCGTCGTGTCGCACCAGGGGTTGGTCGGCGACAGCGGAGCCACGTTCTGCTCGGGCAGCGCCGCCCGGATGTCGCAATAGTCGGTGCGCGTGTCGTTGGTGTTCACGCCGCCCTGGAAGACCAGACCGTTCCGGGGACGCGCGCTGATGTTGAACAGGATGCCGTGGCTGTCCTGCGAGTAGGTGCCGTAATCCCCGGCCAGCGTCTGGACCTGATCGACCAGCGACGCCACGTTCTGATTGACGTTGTACAGGCCCGAGAGGACGCGGCCCGACGCATCGTCGGGCAGGCGGGCGTCGATCGGCGCCGTGACGCTGAAGGTCGCGTGGTCGGTCACTGCCTGCAACCGATTGTCGGTCACCGCGAAGTTGGTGAGCCAGCGCCGGTTGTAGCCGAGCTCGATCGCGACACGCGGCAACACCTGCTGCTGGACCGACACGCCGTATTGCCAGTCCCCCGGGCGGGTCGACCAGCCGTTCAGGAGCTTGGGGTCCAGTGTGGTCGTGAACCTGTCCCTGCCAAAATTCACGTCGCTGATCTGCGCGCACAAGTCGCCGCCGGAAGCCCGGTTGTCCTGCGCCACCGGGTTCAGCAGATCGCAGTCGGGCCTGAAATTGCCGTTGTCGGTCCACGTCCGTGTCGCGGTGGTGGTGAGTCGCGCCCGACGGGTTCAGCGGCGGTGTAGGTCAGACCGCTGTTGGCGTTCTGCACGTACTTGCCGGCGTTGATCTTGATCGACGTCTTCCCGGTCCCGAACACGTCCCACGCCACTCCCCCGCGCGGCATCAGATCCTTGTAGCCGGTGACGCCGTCGCTCCGTGGATAGGTGATGGAGGTCGGCAGGAACCGCTGCGCGGGGACCGTCTGCTCGGGAAAGTAGCTTCGGGCATAGTCGAACCGAAGCGCGCCCTGGACGGTCACGCGGCCGAGCGTCCACTGTTCCTGCGCGTAGAACGCGTCGAACCGCACGCGGGATTTCTGCTCGAAGGCGTTGATGTTCTGGGTCAGCTGGTTCGGCACGCCGTTGTTGACACGGAAGTCCAGGAACTGTGTGTTCGTATAGGAGAACCCGTCGGAGATCTGATGTTCGGCCTGATAGCCCACCTTCAGGCTCTGCCGGCCGGTCACGTAGGAGGCGGCGCCGCGCCAGCTCAACACCCCTTGAAAGCTGTGTCGGAAGAGTCCGGAGCGGTAGGTCAGGTTCGGGATATTGCCGTTGCTGGCGCAGGTGACGGTGCACTGCTCGGTCATGCGCACGAGGCTGGTCAGCGGGCCGCCGGGCTGCTCGGTGCCGCCCCACTGACTGAGGTAGGTGCCGAAGCCCGCTTCGAGCAGCAGCCGGTCGCTGACGGGTGAGGTCCATGTCGCCTGCTGCACCCGCTGGCCATAGCCGGTCAGGAACGTGCCGACCTCGGGCGCCGACGTCGCGGAGCACGACGGGTTGGTGGATTGGGGCGCGCCGCAGATGATCTCGCCCGCCCCCGACTGGCGGCATCCTTCCTCGGTGCCCAGATACCCGGCGCCCTGGCAGGGAATCTGGTGGTCCCAGAAGACGTTGAACTTGTTTCGCGCGCGTCGGCTGCACCGTCACACGCAGCGCCGCGTTGCGCCAGCTGCCAGCCTGAACCGCAGGCCGGCTCGTGTCCGGGACATAGGTCCACTTCGTCGCATCGCCCATGTTCTGGTTCGCGAACATGCCGGGGACGGTTCGATGACTGCCTTCGTCGCGAAACTGAAAGAAGAACCAGATCCGGTCCTTCTTGATCGGGCCGCCGATGCCGATGTTGTAGTCCCACAGCTTGTACAGCTTGCCGGGCGTCGTCAGGCCGCGATCCTTCAGCTCCTGCGTGTAGTTGTCGCCGACCATCCAGTCGGTGACGTTCGACAGGTAGAAGCTGCCCTTGACGCTGTTGCCGCCCGTCTTCGGGATGATGCTGATCACGGGTCCGCCCGCCTGCATCTCGCCCATGCCGCCCGACGATGACAGCGTGATTTCCTGAGCGTTGCCGATGTCCGGCACGTAGCTCGACGCCCCGCCGCCGTTCAAAGCCGCGGTCGTCGTCAAACCATCCACTTGAATGCGCCCTTCGTTCGAGCGGCCGCCCGCGCCGCCGAAGAAGACCACTCCGGGGGTGACCTGGACGTCGAGGTTGGTCGGGTTGGCCTGCACCTGCGTCGCGGGAATCAGCATCATGACGCCGGCGGTCGATCGCGCCGCCGGCATCGCGGCGATGAGGTCGTTCGCGATCGTGGTCTGCTGCCTGACGCTCTGCGTGTCGACGATGGGCGACTCGCCGGAGACGGTGATCGTTTCCGCCAGGTTCCCGACCTTGAGGTCCGCGTTGATCGACGCCGTGAAGGTTCCGGTCAGCTCGATCCCGTCACGCTTGAACGTGTTGAACCCGGTCAGGCTGAAGGTGACCGCATAGGTGCCGGCCCGCAGGTCGACGATCCGGTAGGTGCCGGTACCGTCCGTCACCGCGGTGCGGGCCTTTTCGATGAGCACGGCGCTCGACGCCTCGACCGTCACGCCCGGCAGCACGGCCCCTGACGAGTCCCTGACGACGCCGGTGATGGAAGCCTGAGCCCAGGCCGCAGCCGGCATGAGCACCAACAAAGCAAGCGCCACGGACAAGTTCCTGACGGCGGTCATAGACAATCCCCCTGCTCAGAGAAACTGCCGTAGTCGGCGAACACCGAGGAAGTGCCTGGACGAGGTCTGGACTTATTTCGCGACCAGGCCGCCGGTGATGCCTTCGACCTGGTGGCCGATCGCCAACGCCCGCATCTTCGCGATCTCGGCCGGCGTCGCGAACTTCGGATCGACGTTGACCTGGGCGCAGGTGAACCCGCGCAGCGTGCACTCCGAGGTGGTGTGCGTGATGCCGCGCTCCTTCATCATCTTGAACATGAGCTGGACGGCGTCTTCGTGGATGATGACGGCGTTGTTCGGCACGAACGTGCCGACGCCGATGGCGTAGTCCACCGGCATCAGCGGCTCGACGCTGGCGCCGAAGGCGCCGTCGTTCTTCTTGCCGAGGTCGTAGGCGGCAAGGTTCGCCCCCTTGTCCACCAGATACTGGATGATGGGCGTGTCGCCCAGGTTGCCGGCGACCATCAGGGGGGTGATGCCGTAGTCGTCGGCCTGGTTGACGTCGGCGCCCAGCTCGACGAACAGTTTGACCACTTCCAGCCGTTCTTCAGGCGACTTGCCCTTGCTGTAGCCCTGGATGAAGCCGAGACTGGCCGCGGCTTCGACCATCGTTTCGCCGTCGCTCGAGATCACTTTCGGATCCGCGCCGTGCGACAGCAGCAGCTTCGTCAGCTCGAGGTCTCCCGAAAACGCCGCCCGCATCAGCGCAGTCGCGAAGACGATGCGCGGCGACCCGGCGCGCATCCGCGCGCGCGGCGTGTTGTTGACGACGGCGTTCGGGTTGGCGCCCGCGTCGAGCAGCTTCTTGATCAGCGGCAGCGGATCCTGCGTGACCATCCAGGGGAAGTTCGGCGCCGTTTCCATGTTGCGCCGATCGACCGCCCAGAAGAGCGGCGTGAAGCGCTGCGTGTCGACGTTGTTGACGTCGGCCTTGGCGTCCACCAGCGCGGAGGCCAGGTCGTAGTTGCCGTTGAAGATCGCCAGGCTCAGAGCGTTCTTGCCGTCGCCGGCGATCGCGTTGACGTCGGCGCCGGCGCCCATCAACACCCGCGCCGACTCGAGATCGCCTTCGCGCGCCGCCAGCATCAACGGGGTCAGCCAGCCGCTGGCGAACTCCTCGACCTTGCGGCCGGCCGCGTCCGCCGCCGGCGTGCGGCCCTCGAAGCCGCGGCCGTTGGCCGCCGCCACGAAGTTCGAGCGCGCCTGGACGTCCGCGCCGCGCTCGACCAGCAGCTTCGTGGCCGCCGGATGGTGCTCCGAGACCGCCCACATCAACGCGGTGGTCCCGCCCCACTTCTCCTTGTCGTTGACTGCGAGACCCGGCCTCGAGCAACACCGAGAGCGCGTCGGTCTTACCGGTGCGCGCCGCCATCATCAGGGCGGTGTCGCCGGACTGGCGTCAGCGGCGCGTTGGGGTCGGCGCCGGCCTTCATCAGCTTGTCGAGCATGGCGGCGCTGCCGTTCATCGCCGCCAGCTGCAGCGGCCGCACGCCGTCGCGGTTGGCCGCCGACACGTTCGCGCCGGCACGGATCAGCACGTCGGCCATCGCGGCGTCGTCGAAGCGCACGGCCCAGTGCAGCGCCGTCGTGCCATCGACCTGCGGCGTGTTGACGTTCGCCTTCCGGAGCAGCAGTGCGCGAACCGCGTCGGCGTTGCGCTTCATCACCGCGTCGGCCACTTCACTGCCAGCGGCACTGGCGCTCGCCGCGGCCAGCAGCACCATCGCACAGCACCCAATCAGGCGTCGCATCGACATTGGTTGGCTCCTACGAACGCTTCACATTCCGAAGGATGGCGGGGGCGGCCTGATAGCTTTCGAGCGCCACCGTCTTCGCCTCGGCATCGACCACGACCTTGGTGGTCAACGAGGTCCGGCCCTCGCCCAGGCCCTTGCCGTCGAACCGGATCTCGATGATGGTGAACTCGTACTCGGTCAACGGACCCGCGACCGCCGGCTGCCAGGCCGCCGTGTGCGTGCCCAGCCGGCGATCGCTCGCGAGGATCACCCGCTCGCCGCCGCCCGGCAGCGTCGTGCGATAGGCGTACTTGATCGCGTAGCCGGTCACGTCCGCGGTCCAGAGATAGCCGATCGTCGGGGCCCGTCCGATCGCCTGCGTCAGCGCCGCCGTCGGGCTCAACGGCGCGGCCGGTGCGCCACCACGTCCCCGCCCGCGTGCGCCGCGCCCGGCGGCTCGGCCTGTGCCGCGGCCGCGCCTTCGGGACCGCCGCCGCGACGGGCCGGAGCCGGCGGCGGGTTGAGCGCCGCGACCAGCGGCACGGCCTCCTCCGGCGTCGACCAGCGCAGGATGCGAATCTTGACCGGGCCGCCCGGCTCGGCCACGTTCGCTGAGGTGGCGGTGAAGATCGTCTCGCTGGTTTGCGCGAGCACAGCCGGCATCGCCAGCCCGACGATGAGCGCAGCGAACATGCTCCTCATTGGTTCGGGTTCGTGCCCTTGGTGCGGCCGAGCCACTCGACCAGGCGCTCCAGCTCGTCGTCCGCCAGCTTGGCGCCGCGCTCGCGCATGTCCACGGTGACCACGCGCCAGCGGTCGGGGCTGAAGCGCGCCTCGTTGACGCGATCGATCGTGTGGCACCCCGTGCACGACCGTTTCAAGACCTCGTCCGCTTCCCCGTCGCTGAAGAAGGTGGTCACCTCCTGGGCGACGTAGGTGCGGGGAAACGGGCGCGTGGTCGGGCCGAACTTGCTGACCAGCCAGTCGAGCAACAGCTCGCGATCGGCCGGCGCCAGCGACACCTTCTTGTCCTTGTGCCGCTCGTCGATGTAGTTGCTCCACCCGGCGCGGTCGAAGGCATTGAACGCGTAGTCGTCGATGCCGTGGCAGGAGGTGCAGTTCTTGAAAATCACCTGCCGGACCGGCGCCCTGCGGCGGAATCACCTGGGGCCGCGTCGGCCGGCCGCCGATCTGCGCCGCGATCGGCACCGACGTGGCCGCCACGACGGCGGCCACCCACAAGGCTAGCGAGGCTGCGCCCCGGACCAGCGAGCATCCATGAAGGCTTCGCCTCGCTAGCACAGTGTTTGATTGCCCGCCCTGCGGGCGGCGTAGACGTCGCTGATCCGCTTCATCGGGATGTCCCTATAAGTTCGGCAGCGGATCGAGCGACGGCAGCTCCGCCGACTGCTCGGCGGCAAACAGGTACGGCAGCTTCCCGGTGCTGGTGCCGATCTTCTCCTGCTCGATCCCGAACTTGTGCATGATGCTCAGCAACATGTTCGAGGTCCGCTGTGTGTTGTCGGGGAAGACGATGTGGCGGTTGCCCTTGAACGTGCCGTCGATGCCGCCGACCAGGATCACCGGCACCTTCTCGTGCGCGTGGCGGTGCGAGTTGCCCATGTTGCTGCCCTTGTAGATCAGCACGTGGTCGAGCACGCTGCCCTCGCCGTCGGGCGTGTTCTTCAGCTTGTCGCAGAAGTAGGCCAGGTTCTGCACGTGGTAACGGTTGATCTTGGCGTAGTCCGCCACGTTCTCCGGCTTGTCGCCGTGGTGCGAGGTGCCGTGCCAGCCGCCGTTCGAGCCTGATTCCGGGAAGCTGGTGCCGCTCAGGTCGCGGCCGAGCATGAAGGTGGCCGAACGGGTGATGTCGCCCTGGAACGCCAGCGCCATCAGGTCGTACATCAACCGGAAGTGGACGTGCTTGCTGTCGGGCAAGCCGAACGGCACGTCGCCCTCCGGCTCCTTGACCGAGTTGTCCATCGCGATGCGGATGCGGCGTTCCAGCTCACGGATGTTCTCGACGTAGGTGTCGATGCGCGCGCGGTCACCGTCACCGAGACCGGTCTTGAACGCGCCCAGCTCGCGCGTCACCGAGTCGAGGATGCTGGCGTTCTGCTTCCGCCCCTTGAGCCGCTCTTCCGGACTGGTGCCGTCGCCGAACAGGCGCTCGAACACCACGCGCGGGTTGACCTGCGTCGGCAGCGGCAGCGTCGGCGACGCCCACGAAATCGAGTTGGTGTAGGCGCAGCTGTAGCCCCAGTTGCAGTTGCCGAAGTTGCCGGTGTCCTCGACGCCGAGCTGGATCGACGACAGGATCGAGTCCTGGCCGTACTTCTGCGCGATCATCTGGTCGATGGTCACGCCGAGAAACGGGCTGACCGCGTTGCGGCGCGGCCGCGCCCCGGACAGCAGCACCGCGCCGCGGGCATGATCGCCGCCCGGCTCCTCGTCGGTGGCCATCGCCTCCGGCATGTCGAGGCCGGTGATGAGGACGACCCGATCGCGGAACGCTTCGAGCGGCTTGGTGATGAACGAGAAGTCGAAGTCCCGGCCTTCCTTGGTCGGGCTCCAGTAACCGGGCGAGGCGCCGTGCGGATGCCAGATGCCGACGAAGCGCCGCACCGGCGCGGCGGCGGTCAGCCGCAGCGGCGTGAAGGCGGGCACCATCGCATCGAGCAGCGGCAGGGACAGGGAGATGCCCAGGCCGTGCAGGAACGTCCGGCGGGGAATGTGTCGCTTGGTGACAAACATCGGCCCTCTCCTAGTTGGTGCTCACCGTAC
>CAWEBF010000007.1:0-43033 GCA_963807235.1 uncultured Acidobacteriota bacterium | reverse complement strand
CCGCGTTGCCGCCGCCATCGAAGATGACTTCGCCGTCCCCAGCGCTCTTGATGACGATGGGTTTGTCCGCCGTGCCGTCGGCGGTGAGATAAAACGTGCCGTCGAACAACGTCGAGTTCGGCCCTGCGTAGCGCCGCCGATCCTCTCGATACGTCCCGGCATGAACCAGGATGACATCGCCTGGTTTCATGCGCGGGGGGAACGAATTGACGAAATCGGCGCCGTTCGCGCCAGTGTTGTACACCGCCATCGAGAGAGTTGAAATTCGGCTCCAGCTTCGCGCCCGTGTAATCGCGCGGATACACGTGATACACCGCGCCGCCCGTCGCGGGTTTCGGGACAGGTCTCGTGCGGCCCGTGACCTGTCGCTCGACGGGCGGACTGCCCGCAGGTGCGTCCGGGTCCGTCAGTCTCAACCGAACGTCATACGAGGTGTTGGGCTCGAGGTTGAACACGCTGCCCGCAAACATGTTTGGCGCGACGTAATGAAAGGATGCGCCCTGCTGCACGGCTTCCGCCTGCAATCGAAGCAGCGGCAGGCCGGTGAGGTCCACGCCGTCTCGCCGGTGCGGCGCCATGCCACAGCGACGGACGCGTTGCGGTTGTCGTCGCCCTGAATGCGCCACTCGAGGCCGAGTGCCGCCGTCGTCGGCGGCTCGATATCGACGGCGCCTGGCTGCGCCACCAAGCCCAGAGACTGTGCCGAACAACACGCTCGCAATGGACACCGTGAGAAGACAGGACACCGCAGTTCCGAAAAGACCGCATGAATTCGCTCACCCCGAGATAATCAGTGTGGGTTCGTAACCCTACCGGAGAGAATATCGCCTCTCAACGGCAGCGTTACAGCGACGCGCCCGTCAAGATGAAAGGTGGTCGCCGGAATCGCCGTCGCTGGGCAAGAATTTGCTTCAAAAGCCGACCCCGGTCTATAAAGCGCGCACGCCGGGCACCGCGCCCGTGTCCGATAATCAGCACACCAGTATCAACAAGAATGTGGGATATGACCATGACTATGATTTCGATTCGTCAGTTGGGGGCTTGGGCGGCTGCAGCGGGACTGTGCTGCATCGTCATGACGGGTACGTCAGCGATTGCACAAGAGAAAATGACTGCGCAGACGCTGATCGACCGCCAGTTGATCCTGGATCAGATCACCCGCTACTACTACAACTTCGGAAAGGAAACGAAAGTCCCTGAATCCAGTTTCTACGCCGAAGACGGCGCGCTAATTCTCGGCACCCGCCGTTACGAGGGCAGGGAAGCGGTCCAATCGGCTTACGGTGGCGGTGCCCGCCCGGCGCCAGCGGCTGGCGCGGCACCCGCGTCAGGTGCTGCACCCGCAGCGGGAGCGCCACCCGCTGCTCCTCGCGAGAGAATCCCCTTCAACATGACGGTCGACAATGCACTGATCTTCGTGCATGGCGATACGGCGACCTCGCAGGTCATCTATACCGAATACCGGCCGGAGAAGAAGGGCGATCCGGTGAAGATGACGGTGCAGGGCAAGGAGTTCGCCACCTGGGTCAAGGTGAAAGGCCAGTGGCTGTACAAGGAGCGCTATGTGGGTCTCAGTGAGCCACCTGCAGGATGGAAGGAATAAACAGGACTGATGCCTGCAGGCAAAACTCTGCTGCGCTGCCCGCCGACTTCCCCGCAGAGATACGCGATTCGATTACCACTGGTGTGCGCTTTCGCGCTGCGCGCTCATCAAGGCTACCGCGTCGAACTGAATACGCGCGCCGGACTTGGCTGATTGCTGGACGAAGGAAAAGAGCCCCCGGGCACAGCCGGGGGCTCTCGCTCAAACAACAGGGTCGGAAGCTACCGGCTGACCTGGACGCTGGTTCCACCACCAGGGGCGCCGGTGCCGGCGTCACCGTTGGAGACCACCTTGACCCAGTGCTCCTTGTCCTTGTAGTACCTGGTGGCGCTGGCCTTGCGCAGCGCATCCAGGCTGTCCAGCGGCGCACCCGAGGCTGCGGTGGTGAATCCCGGCAGCTGAAAAATCACCCACGAGCCGCGATCCAGTTCCTTCAGGGTGAGGGGCACGGTCGGCCTTTCGGTTGCCACCTTGATCTGTACCGGCTCGTTCCGTTGGTGCCCCCGGTTACTTGGAACTCCTTGCCATTGCGGCTGAAAACCACGGCGGCTGAGGAGGTCCGGCAGGAGCGCCGAATCGACCACCAGGTGCGCCACGACCGGCAGCCGCGCCTCTGGCACCACCTGCACAACGACCGCCGCCGAGACCACCGAAACCGCCGCCGCCGCTCCGAAGGGGGGGAGGGGCTGCCTCGGGCTGTCCGGTCACGGTCGCATAACGGGCATTCAGTCAACCGTCGCCGGCGCTAATACCGACTATTCTCAAACACGAAAACGGAACGCGGCCGGATGACCGCGTTCCGTTTCGAAGAACCCGACGCGAAGAACTCTACTTACCGAATCAACATATCAAGTCCCACGCGCGCTCAAACTTCACGAAGCGCGGCTGGATTATCGTGAGCGGACGCGTCCACGCGGAGCCGTACGTGTTCTGCTGCGTCAGGATCGCGTCGGAATTGAACGCGTTGTAGATGTCGAAATTCAGGTCCATGCGGCCGAGTCCGACGCCCACGATCTTCGTGAACCGCAGGTCGATCTGGTTCAGGCGATCGCCGTACAGCGACCCGGGCTCCACCACGTTCACGGTGTTCTGCGCGAACGTCAGGGGACGGGTGAGCGAGGTTCCGGGAGGCGGGGCCGTACCAGCGTTCGCGTAGATCTGGTTCGCAGCCACCTGCGGACCCGTCAGACTCTGCCACGTGCCGCTGATCCGCATGCCGTAGGGCAGCACGTAGGACGCCAGGCCCTTGAAGTTGACCAGCAACGGCGACGACTGGTGGCAGAACTGCCTCGGGATGGACACGCCCGCCGCATAGACCGCCGGGATCTGGGCCAGCGTGGGCTGGATGCCTGCGGGTGGTGGCGACGTCGGGAACTGCGTCGGCATCTGCAGCGCCTCCGGCACGTCGTCGACGATTTCGCAGTTGTCGGTCATCTGCTTGCCGGTGCCGAAACCACCCTGGAGGAGCAGGCCGGTCCTGGCGCGGTAATCGAAGTTGACGTCGAATCCGTTCCAATGTCCGTACTGGTTGCCGAAGTTGGAAGCCTGCTTGATGACCTGCCGGTTCACCACCGAGCGGTTCTGGTCGAAGACGCCGGTAATGGTCTGCCCGGACAGCGGCAGCCGCGCATCGGTCGGCACCACGACGCTGTACTCCGTGAAGTCGGCAGTCGAGAGTGCCTCGTTGTCCATCACGTAGAAGTTGCCCTGCACGCGGCGGAAGTAGCCGGCGCTGACCGAGAGCCGCGGGATCAGCTCGTGCTGGATACCGGCGGAGAATTCCCAGTTCCACGGCCGGTTGCCCCACCCGGTGAGGGCGGCCGGATCGTAGAACGTGGTCGGGCGAGCGGTGCCGAACCCGAGATCCTGCCACACGCCACATTCGCCGTTGGGCTGCGAGTTGTAGAGGTCGCAGTCGGGCACGAAGTTGTTGTTCGAGTCGGTCCAGACGCGGGGCACCTGGGTGACCAGGGTGGCGGCGGGATTGGCCGCCGCTGCGTAGCGAATCGAGTCCTGCTCGACGCCGCGGCTGGCGCTGACCTTCAGCGCGGTCTTGCCAGTGCCGAACAGATCGTAGGCAGCCGACATCCGCGGGTTGATGTCCTTCCAGTTCGTGACCTCGACCCCGGGGAAGAACTGGTTGCGGTTGGGCAGCCACTTGTGGGGCATCGCCGTGAAGTCGGAGGTGGATTCCTTCTGGAGGTCGACGCGAAGGCCGCCGCTCACCGTGAGCCGGTCCATCGTCCACCGATCCTGGACGTAGATGCCGAGGTTGGAGTCGAGGTTGTTCTGCCAGCCGGCAATCGGCGCCTGGATCGTGACGAGGTTGGGGATGTAGTCACGGGTGCGGTACCAGATGCCGCCCGTGGAGTCGTTGTTGTCGCCGCGCCGGAACCAGCCGCGCTGGAAGTCGGCACCGACCTTGAAGTTGTGGGTGCCCGTGACGTAGCTCATCGAGCCCATGAACGTTTGCGTCGGTAGCGTGTCGACGAAGTCGAAGCTCTGGGGGGCACGGTAGAGGACCGGGCGCGCACCGACCGTGCTGCCGGCCGGGCTGCCCTGCTCCTGGATCGAGATGCCTGACAGCACGTCCCTGTCGACGGCGATCGTGTCAGGACTCTGGCCGGGCGCGACGCCGGCCTCGAAGAGCAGGCGGTTCGTGGCCGTGTAGGTCCACTTGAACGTCGAGAGCTGCGTGTGCCACGTCGTGATGCGGGCCGCTTCAGGCGAGATGGACTGGGTGGCCGATACGATCTGCCAATGCGGATCGACCCTGTACTGGAACGCGTACCAGCCCTGGAACTTCTGCTTGTCGTTGATGGCCCAGGTGACGCGGCCGTTGTTGTCGTATAGGTAAGTGCCCCCGAACGCCTGCTTGGACGTGTCGTCCACCCGGCGAACCGCCGCCGCATCGACCGGGAAGTAGTTGCCCGCGATGTTGAACTCGTTGATGTTGTAGCGCGACGTGACGTAGAACCACACCTTGTCCTGCTTGATCGGGCCGCCGAGCGCGCCGTTGATGTCGTGGAGGGTTTTCAATGTGTTGGTGGCACCGGCGCCGCGCGCCACCAGCCGATCCGTGAGGTTGCTGCCCTGTAGAGATGGACGGGAGAAATTGATGAGTCCGGTGCCGCTGAACCGGTTGCCGCCCGAACGCGGGATGGCGTTGAGAACCACGCCGTTGGTGCCCGTCTCACCCCCCTGCCCGGACATCTGGATGTCCACCTGCTCGAAGAGGAGCGGCGACAGGCTCATGTTGGTGTTGTTCGAGCTCTGGTACATGTTGCCGATGCGCATGCCGTCGAACAGCGACACTTGATCCTGCTCGCGGCTGCCGTGCGCCGAGATGGTGGCACCGGTCGGATCGCCGAGCACGCCGCCCACGTCCGTGCTGGAGGTGCGCACCGCCGACATGACCGCCGCCATCGACGTCCACGAACCGCTGCTCGGGATCTCCTTGAAGACCTGCGCCGTGGCCGTGCGTCTCAGCGTCGCCGACTGCACGTCCACGATTGGCGACTCGCCGGTCACCGTAATGGTCTCCTCGAGACCGCCGACACGCATGTCGCCGTCGATGTTGGCCGTGAAGTTGGCGGAGATCTCGACGTCCGTCCGCTTGACCGTGGCAAAGCCAGGCAGCGTGAACGTGACGGTGTAGTCGCCTGGCGGCAGGTTGATGATCCGGTACTGGCCCGAGCCATCCGTCGTGCCGGTCCGCACCTTTTCGATCAGCGCGGGACTTGCGACTTCCACGGTCACGCCGGGCAGAACCGCGCCCGACGCGTCCTTCACCGTTCCGGCGACCGTGCCCAACGCCTGGGCGCCGGCGGCCGATGGAAGGGACAGTGCCAGGAAGGTCGCACACGCCGAACCAGGCTGTAGTCTCTCTGCATCGTTCGTCCTCCGACTGCGTCGCCGTACGGATTCCCGCGCGGCATTTGGCTGTGCCAATCCGGGTTCCATATGCGGATGCAAAGGATAGTCGGAATTGGGTTTTAGCGCTGGCGACGGTTGACGGAATGGCTACATCCTTCAGGGTCATGATGAGCTCTTTTGTACCAGTCCTCTAAGGTCAGACCAACGGGCTCCAGTCGGTGCCGCGTGGCGCGTCGCACTTGTTCACGCGCCGCGGCAACCGGCCGTTCGTGCTGCTATCCGTGGCGGGCGGCGAAGCCTGCGAGTTGCCGAAGTCGTTACTTCTTCGGCTCGACGCCCGGCTTGGCACCGCGTTCGATCAGGAACGAGGCCACGCTTTCCAGCTTCTGGCTCTTCGCCGCGTCGAGCGCGCGGCGGCCGTCGGTGTTCTGTCCGAAGGGGAGGGAAGCCTCGGGCTGTCCGGTCACGGTCGCATAACGGGCATTCGGTCAACCTCGACCCCCTCTAATGTTGCTTATCCTCCCGTCCGCTGGCGACGGAAACTGTTCTAGAAAGACGGTTCAGCCTGGCGGATATAATCGCAGCGACTCGAATCGTTGCGCCTTCAGTCCGACACCCCGTCTTGGCGCGTACGAAATTCCCTCCGCGTTGGTGCCGTGAGCACGACCTGCGAATCGCATGAATTCCGGTGATACCGTCGGTCACTATCGAATCGAGTCGCTGCTGGGCGGCGGCGGGATGGGCATTGTCTATCTCGCCGAGGATCTGACGCTAGGACGCAAGGTCGCGCTGAAATTCCTTTCCTCGGCGGTGGCGGCCGACTCTGCCACGATCGAACGGTTCCGCCGCGAAGCGCGGGCCGCCTCGGCGCTCAACCATCCGCACATCTGCACCGTTTACGAAATCTCCGAGCACGCGGGGGCGCCGTTCATCGCCATGGAGTGGCTGGACGGCCAGTCGCTGAAGGACCAGCTGAGCGCCGGCCCATTGCCGATTCGATCGCCTCCTCGCCATGGCCACCGACATCGCGGACGCGCTCGACGCCGCTCACCTGGCCGGCATCGTCCATCGCGACGTCAAACCGGCCAACATCTTCGTCACGAGACGCGGGACGGCCAAGCTCCTGGACTTCGGGCTCGCCAAGGTCGAGGCGGTCGCGGGTCACGATGCGTCGGTGCTGCCGACGATGGCGGGCGATGCACACCTGACGAGCCCGGGAACGACGCTCGGCACAGTGGCCTACATGTCGCCGGAACAGGCGCGCGGCGAGCCGCTGGACGCCCGCAGCGATCTGTTCTCGTTTGGCGTCGTCCTCTACGAGATGGCAACGGGGATCTTGCCTTTCAAGGGCGCCACCGCGGGCGTGGTGTTTCACGAAATTCTCAGCAAGACGCCGACTCCCGCACTGCGGCTGAAGCCGGAGTTGCCGCCGGAGTTCGACCGCATCGTCACCAAGGCACTGGAAAAGGTTCGCGACATGCGCGCGCAGACCGCAGGCGAATTGCTGGCCGATCTCAAGCGCTTGAAGCGCGACCTCGGCTCGAGCCATACGGTCGTGAGCGGCATCACGGCGGAGACGCCGCGACAGACCGAGACTCTCGTCCTGCCCGCACCTCCGCCGGCCATGGCTGCCGACTCGTCATCCGACGTGCAGGTGATCGCGGAGGTGATCAAACGCCACCGCGCTGGTCTCGGGGTTACCGCCGTGATTGTGGTCCTGGCAATCGCAGGCGGCATGTACGCATGGATGCCGCGAGGGTCGCAGCCCGGCTCGGCGGCGGCGTTGGCGACGACGGCGCCGTCCATCCAGGATCTGCAGATCACGCAGTTGACGACCAGCGGAAACGCCGACCGGCCGGCCATGTCGCCCGATGGCAAGTACGTCGCCTACATCCAGCACGACGGCAACAACGACAGCTTGTGGGTCCGCCAGACCGCCACGCCGAGCAACGTGCAGATCGTGCCGGCGGAGCCCGGCGTGGCGTTGCTTGGCGCGACCGTCACACCGGATGGTGGGTATGTGGATTTCGTGCGCAGTCAGAGAACGCTCACCGTCGAGTTGTGGCGCGTCCCGTTTCTCGGCGGGACACCGAAGCGCATCGTCGACAACCTCGGCAGTCTGGTGGCGTGGTCTCCGGACGGCCAGCAGATGGCCTTCGTCAGGGATCTTTCGCAGTCAGGCACTTCCCCGATACCTGAGTCCACGGCGCTGATCACTGCCGACCCGGATGGGAGTCACGAGAAGGTGCTGGCGGTACGGCGAAGACCTTTCTTTTTCAACATCATTCCCATTTACAGTTTCATCCAGCAGCCAGGGTGGTCTCCTGATGGCGCCACGATTGCGCTGCCAGTAAGCGATGGCGCCGCCCCGACTCCGAGCGGACGGGACCACCTCGTTGCCATTGACGTCGCGACGGGCGCGGAGCGGGTCTTTCCAGTTAATGGAGTGTCGACGCTCGCATGGCTCGATGATGCTTCGATCGTGCTCAGCCGGCGGGCCGAGAGCGCGGCGTTGCAGTTGTGGCGGCTGTCGTATCCCGAAGGGAAGCTCTCGCGCCTGACGAACGATCTGAATAGTTACGCGGGCGTGAGCGTCACCAGCGATCGCCGCAGCCTGGTGACGGCACAACGCGTCACGCGTACCGGCATCTGGGTCGGCAACCGTCTGGCGACACAAGGCGCCGAAGTTGTGCCGCTGGCGCCGGGAAAAAGGGGAGACGTCGCCTGGGCGGCCGAGCGCCTCGTTTACACCAGCTTCACCCCGGGCGAACCATCGATCGTCAGCATCCGGCCTGACGGCCGAATGCCCGAAGAAATCGTGCTGAAAGGGATCGCGCCAGGCGCAACGTCAGATGGGCGCACGATCGTCTATATCTCCACGAAGACCGGCAGCGAGGCCGGTCTGTGGAAGGCCGACGCCGACGGCCGTAATGCCATTCAGCTCGTGTCTGGTCCGATCATGGTCGACCCGACAGCCACCGGAAATTGGGTCACCGTGACCCCCGACGATCGGCAGGCGGTGTTCGTCTCTCTCAACGGTGGCCTGCCAGCCGTATGGACCGTTCCGCTCGATGGCGGAGCGCCGGTTCGATTGTTCGAGGGCCTCGCCGTCACCCCGCATGTGTCGCCGAACGGCACGCTGCTCGTGTATGGCACGCCCGATGCGCAGAATCAACCCAGTGTCATGGTGTGCGAGTTCCCCGCTTGCAGCGCCCGTCGGTCTCTGACGCTACCGGCAAACCTGGCGGCGGTTGGCCTGAAATGGATGCCGGATAGCCGGGCGGTCGCCTATATCGACAAGACGTTGGCCAACGTCTGGGGGCTGCCAATCGACGGGAAGCCGCCGTATCAGCTCACGCATTTCACCGACGGCCGCACGATCACCGATTTCGCCTGGTCGCACGACGGCGAACGCCTCGCCATCTCGCGTTCGGTGACGACGAACGACATCGTCCTGTTCAGAGGCTTGCGCCGATAACGGGAGCCGGAAGCCGGAAGCCTGGAGCCCTACTGCACCGCGAGCAACTCGATATCGAACACCAGCGATGCATTCGGTGGGATGGCTCCGTCGGGGGTGCCCTGCGCTCCGTAACCCAGTTCAGGAGGAATCACGAGGCGCCGGCGGCCGCCGACGCGCATGCCCACGACTCCCTGATTCCACCCGGCAATCACGTTGCCTCCAAGGGTGAACTGGAACGGAGTCCGTCCTGGCGAGAGCGACGAGTCGAACTGGCGGCCCTTCTGTTCCGGCGCGGCCGGGTCGTAGAGCCACCCCGTATAGTTCACGGTCAGAAAACGCCCGGTCGTGGCTACGGTGCCGGTGCCGACGACGAGATCGGTCTGGGAAAACTCGCCCCGCGGTTGCGACGAAGGGCTGCTGGGAGAGTCGCTGCCACCGCAGCCGGCGACGACGAGACACACGCCACACAGGATCGAAACGACACGTGACATTGATTTGCTGTACTCCAAAGGGCTGGCCCGTCAATGTTACCAAGTTACCAAGCCCGAGGCCCCGTCAGGCGATGCTCCAGCCGCCGTCTACCGGCAGGGCGGCGCCGGTGATGTCCGCGGCGTCCGGTCCGCACAGAAACGTCACGAGCGCGGCGACGCCTTCGGCGCCGATGAAACGCCCGGTCGGCTGTTTGGACGCCAGAAAGCGCCGTTCGGCTTCCGCGTGCGACAGCCCCTCCCGCTCGCGCATCGCGGCGATGGCCTCAGCGTGCACGGGCGTTTCGATGGTGCCCGGGCACACCGCATTGCATGTGACGCCGGCGCCAGCCGTTTCGAGCGCCACGGCGCGCGTCAAGCCGAGAAGCGCCGTCTTGGTGGTCACGTACGCCACGCGATTGGTGGCGCCGATCAAGCCGTAGATCGAGGACATGTTGACGATGCGGCCCCATCCGCGCCGCTTCATGCCGGGCAGAGTCAGGCGCGTCAAGTGGAACGCCGCCGACAGGTTCACGGCCATCGCGTCGTCCCACGCCGTGGGATCAAATGCCTCTACGGCGGCTGCATGGCGAACAACCGCGTTGTTCACCAGGATGTCGCACTCACCGATATGCACCGACGCATCGACAAAGAGCTGCTCGGCAGCGGATCGGGCTCGCAGGTCCGCGTTGCTGAACCACGTGCGCACACCCTGCGCCTCGAGCGTCCGGCACAATTCCGTTCCCGCGGCCGCATCGGCCAGTCCGTGCAGCACGACGTGGCTGCCGGCGGCGGCGAGAGCGCGAGCAATCGCAAGGCCGAGCCCTTGCGTGGAGCCCGTGACGATCGCGCACTTCCCCTCGAGAATCCGGCTCGCGGGGGGCACGCTCAGGGCCGCCGCCTGTAGCCGGGGCGATAGTGTACGTGGCAGCTCTGGCAGGACTCGTACAGCTCGGCGTTCAGAGCCTGGACGGCCTCGAGGTTCTTGTCCTTGGCGCCCCGGTACGCCTTCAGCGCGACGTCGAGCAGCAGCTTCGCGTCGGCCTTCCACTGGTCGCTGTTGCCACCCCAAGCCTGGCCCGGCGTGGTCAATGCAATCGCGGCCTGCGACAGCGCCAGCGCACGTTCCGAGAGGCGGTTCCACTCGACGGCGGTCTTGACGTCGTCGCTGTCGACGTAGAACAGCGCATCCGACGCCGGGTAGATCAGATCGAGCATCAGCTCCTTCATCGTCGTCGGCTTCGGGGCCGGCGTCGCCGGCGCGGGCGCCTGAGCCGCTGGAACTTGGATCAGCAGAAGTCCGAGGAGAAGCAGCACCAGTGCCATCCGCATGGTGGTGTATCGTACCGCACCGCGGGGAGGACGACATGGCGATCAAGGAAGGCTGGACGGGCAGGGTCTACGAAGACTTCGAGGTGGGCGACATCTACCCGCACCCGCTGGGGCGCACCGTGCTGCCTGTGGACAACAGCTGGTTCACGCTGCTCACCCAGAACATGAACCCGATCCATTTCGACCACCACTACGCCGCGCAGACCGAGTTCGGCAAGCCGCTGGTGGATTCCACGTTCACGCTCGCGCTCGTGACCGGCCAGTCCACCATCGACCTGTCGCTGAACGTCATGGCCAATCTGGGATGGGACGAGGTCCGTCTGCCCAACCCGCTCTTCGAGGGCGACACCGTCTACTCGCGCAGCGAGGTGCTGGAGAAGCGGGAGTCGAAGTCGCGGCCGAATGTCGGAATCGTGAAAGTGAAGACGACGGGCTTCACCCACGAAGGCACGGTGGTGATCGAGTTCCTGAGGACGTTTATGGTGTACCGGCGTGGGCATGTTCCTCAGAAAACTCACATGCCCACGCCGAAGGCAAAAGGCTAGAGGCTAAAGGAGGGAGGCTACGACCGGCGCGCCAGGTGCGCGTGGCCGAAGTCCGCGAGGACGTCGGCCTGGCTGGAGAGCCAGTACCCGCCGCGAAGAAGTTGCAGGTCAACCCCATACTGCCGGTGTAGCGCTCCCTGACGTTCCGACAGAATCGCGATCGAGTGTTGTATGGCCGTCGCTGGATGCGAACGCGCCGTGCGTAGCGATCCGCGAAATGGTGCACGCGCATGCAGGCACGGCTCTTGAAGTTCAGTGCAGGCGCTATGGGTAAAGCCGTTGCTACGCTTCCTCCAACCGATGGCCCAGGGCCGCAGTGCAGCATCGCGCACACCGAGAGAGGATGGCTGCTCGTCATCCGCGACGAGGAGTGCTCGGTGATGCAGGTATTCAGCTCGTTGACGTCCGCGCAGCTCGCGACCGATCGCATGCAGGCCTTCTTCGAGGATATGCGCGACCAGGGTACGCCGCGCCCGTCAGCATAGCTAGGACGCCGCAGGCACGCGGCTTTAGCCACCGGAGCGCGCAGCGCGAAGGTGGCCTAAACGCCACGCGGCCAGTCCGCCTCCCATCAGCCCGCCTGCCACTTTCACGAAGTGCGAGATCACGAACTCGGGCGGTAGCGTCTGCCCGATCGTGAGGACAATGTAGAGCAGCGCCGCCAGCACGCCTACCAGCGCGCCATGGATCACCGGCTTCACCCGCGCACGCACGCCTGCCCAGAACCCGAACACCAGCGTCATCGCCAGGCACGCCGGCGCCACGGAGCTGATGAACGCCTCTTCGCTCACGAAGAACCGCACCGGGAACACCAGCGCCGCGATTCCTACCTCGGCCAAGAGCGCGCCGGCAATGACCACCCCCCAACGAATGCCCATGTGCCTCTTCCTTTAGCCTTTAGCCTTTAGCCTTTTGCCTTGACCTCAATCGAGCCTCACGATCCATCCTTCAAGACCGGGAGCCGCCGCAGGATACCGTTCCAACACCGCCCCGTCGTGCCCTGGAATGATGTGGTCGGGTGAATCGGCCAGCCGCTTGATGGTGGCGTAGCCTTCCAGCGTCTCCGCCACGCTGTAGGTGATGGGGAACACGCGGCCTTCGTTGATGTGCGCGTAGAGATGGGTCGCGTCGGCGGCCAGCACCACGTGGCCGCGCCGCGTCTTCACGCGCAGGCACTGCAGTCCCATCGAGTGGCCCCCGATGTGGTGGACGGTCAGTCCAGGCGCCAGCTGGTCCACGCCGTTGTGGAACACCACGCGGCCATCGAATACCTTGCGCACCATCGCCAGCACGTCCTCGCACTCGAACGGGATCCGCTGGTGCGCGTGGCACATGCAACGGCCCGTGGCATAGGCCATCTCCCGATCCTGCAGGTGGTAACGCGCGCGCGGAAACAGTCCGTGGTTGCCGCAGTGGTCGTAGTGCAGGTGGCTGATCACGATGTCGGTAACGGTGTCCGGGTTCACGCCAATTGCCGTCAGGCCGTCGCCTACAGGCCGCGTGATCAGACGGCCGCGCGTGTCGGCCATCGCCTGGTCGAAGCCGGTGTCCATCACCCAGGTGCCGCCCGGCCCCCGCACGACCCAGACGAAGTAGTCGAGCGGCTGCAGGATGTCGTGCGGGTCGCCGCCGATGTAGTTCTCGTGGGCCTTGCGATCGTGGTGCGCGTAGCGGACCGCGAACACTTCGTGCAGGTCGCTCATCCCGTGAACTCGCGCCCGCGCGTTTCGGGTCCCAGCCAGATCACCATCGCCGCGATCCCGGAGAGCACCATGGCGGCGCTCATCGCGTTGACCAGGGCGAAGCCCTGATCCTGGAGCAGCCCCAGTACGTAGGGCATCATTGCGCCGATCGCCGCGGCGGCGTGGTAGCAGAAGCCGGGCCCCACGCCACGGACCTCGGTAGGGAACCGCTCGTTGCTGTAGGCCGGGGCCATGCCCCAGATGCCCATGCCGAAGAAGCCCATCATCAGCGCGCCGAGTCCCAGAACCGGCGCGGAGGTGGCGTGCAGATAGAGCGGCAGCGACGCGAACCCGAGCAGCACCGTGATGGTGGCCGCGCCGCGGCGGCCCAGGCGTCCCTCGGACAGCCGGCCCCACATGGCCGTGCCCGCGATCGCTCCAATGTTGAATGCCGCCAGATAGGGGAGCGTGGGGCGGCCGGCATCCCGCAGGAAGGTCGGGTACCAGAAGTTCACCGAGTAGTAGATGCACATGAACGCGCCGATGACGAGCGTGGTGTGGATCGTCGTGCCGATCAGATCCCGCTGGAAGATGCGGGGCAGCGAGATGGTGCTCTCGACGATCGGCTGCCCGCGGCGCCTGGCCTCGGCCAGTTTGCGCTGCCGCTCCAGCCACACCGGGCTCTCCGGCACCTTCGCGCGAATCCAGAGCGTGAAGAGCGCCGGGACCAGCGCCATCCAGAACATGGCGCGCCACGCGAAATCGGGCGTGTCACCCAGGAGCGGGTAGATGAACTGGAACACCATCGCCGCCAGCAGATAGCCCCAGTACCAGCCGCCGAGCATCAGGCCCGAGACCAGGCCTCGCAGCTTCCTCGGCCAGTGCTCGAGGACCAGCGGCATCCCCGCTGCCCATTCGCCGCCCATCCCCAGCCCGAACAGCGCGCGCAGCGCGAACAGCATCGCGTAGGAGGTGGAGAAGCCGCTCAGGCACGCGAAGATCGAGAACCACAGCACCGACAGCATCAGCGGCAGCTTGCGGCCCCACTTGTCGGCCATCGTGCCGGCGAGGGTGCCGCCCACGAGACGCATGACCAGGGTCACCGTGCCGAGCGCCCCGGCCAGCGCGCGGTCCACCGTGAAGCTTTGCTGGATGTCGATGATGATGAAGGTGAGGATGTTGAAATCGAACGAGTCGACGATCCATCCGAGGAACACCGCCCAGAAGGCGCGCCACTGATCCTTCGTGACCTGCCGGTACCAGGGACGTGTGTCCGGTTCTTCAGCGGTCGTGGCGGCGGGAGGCGCGTCGGCTATCGTGGCCACAAGGCAGCGATTCTATGCGATTCGACGCAGTTGACGGCGTCGCCCCGACCGAAATAGAGGACACTGGGGCCGGGCCTAATTCGAAGCAGGAGGGCGACGTGGACGAACACGATTCGCAAAATCAGGTCGAGCGGCGCACGCTGCTCGGTGCGGCGGCTGGCTTTGGCGCGCTGATGACGCTGGGCAGTGCGGGCGAGGTGCATGCCGCGGAGCTGACCGATGCCGAAAAGGCGAACGCGAAGCTGGTCGGCGACTTCTGCGCGGCGTGGGCGACGCGGGACCTGACGAAGATCCTGCCGTTCCTTGCCGAAGACTCCGCCTACCGCATGAGCGAGACGACGCCCGTCGCCACCGGCCACGCCGGCGTGCGCGAGCGGCTGGGATCCTGGATCGAGTCGTCGCAGCAGATTGACTTCAAGATCCTCGAGACGTTCGCCAAGGGGCCAATGGTCGTGAACCATCGCGTCGATCGCTTTGTCTCCACTACGCGTCCGCTGACATGGGAAGGCGTCGGCGTCTTCTTCGTGAAGGACGGCAAGATCAAGGAGTGGTTCGACTACACGATTCGCGTGCAGCGCTGATTACGTTTTTGCAAGTTGGGGGAGTTGGGGTCGGGCCTAATTCCCGCGCCCGCCGCGCGCTCAGCGGCTCGAGTTCGGCGTCGCGCCGGCCAGCGGCGCGATGACCAACGCCTCCACCAGCTCGTTCACCGTGCGCCGATGCGTGCGGCGCTCGTCGTCGCTTGTCGAGGACGATGTGGTGACGACCACGAGATCGAGCGCCGGCACGACGAAGATGAACTGGCCGCCGAATCCCCACGCGTAGTAGGTGCGCTGGCCCGCCAGCGTGCGCATCCACCAGCCGTAGCCGTACTGGCGATCGTCGCGGTCGCCGCGCATCGACCGGCCGCGCGGCACCCACGAGTCGCGGATCCACTGCGCCGGCAGCACCTGCACGTCGCCGGCGCGTCCTTCGCGCAGATACATCTCGCCGAATGCCAGCATCTGCCGCGGCGTCATCGCCATGTCGTTGCCGCCGAAGTAGATGCCCTGCGGGTCGCGCGTCCACGGCGCCACCGTGAAGCCGAGCGGCTTGCCCAGCGCCTCCTGCGCGAACTGCAGCGTCGTCTTGCGCGTGGCCTTGGTCAGGATGGCCGACAGCAGGTGGGTGCTGCCGGTGCTGTAGTCCATGGCCGTGCCCGGCGGCGTCAGGAGCGGCTGCGCCAGCGCGAAGCGCACCCAGTTCGGGCTGCGGACCCACGCGCCGTAGTTGCGGTTGCTCGTGGTCTCGAGGCCGGAGCGCATCGTCAGCAGGTCCTCGACGGTGATCGCGCGCTTGGCGGCGTCGCCGGGCGCGCGCAGCTCGGCGGTGAAGTAGGTGCTGATGGGCTCGCGGACGCTGGGGATGAGGCCGCGGGTGACGGCCGCGCCCACGAGCGCCGAGATCACGCTCTTGGCCACGGATTTCACGTTGGCCAATCGCGACGCGCGCATGCCGTGGAAGTAGCGCTCGACCAGCACCGTTCCGCGCTGGCTGACGATCAGGCTGTGGAGGCGGGGAAGCGCCTCGCCTTCGCGGACGGCGGCCGCGAGCAGCGGCGGCACAGGGGCCTCGCCCGCGCGGGGGGCGGTCGGCGCGGACGCCGCACCGCGGCGTTGCGCGTCCACGGCCAGAGTGGCGACGACCACCAACGCGGCGGTCGTGATCAGGTTGAGTCTGTGATTCACAATTAGGCCCGACCCCAAACGCGGAAGATTACAGAATTCGTCGGTGGGGGTTGACGGCCAGCCACGCGGCGGCGCCCATCACGTAGACGCCGGCGGTGATGTAGAACGGATACGTCCACGACCCCCATTGCTCCACCATATAGCCCACCACCAGCGGGCCGACCAAACCGCCCACGTTGCCGAACGTGTTCATGAAGCCGGTCACCACGCCCGCGTGCGTGGCGCCGACGTCGAGGCACACGGCCCAACAGGCGCCCAGCGCGAAGTCGGCCGACGCCAGCGCGAACGCCAGCAGCAGCGCCTTGGCGACCGGCGGCCCCGACCAGCACCGCGGCAAGCGTCAGTATGGCGCTGGTCAGGAACGATGCGGCGCCAAGTGTCGAGCGCGCGTGCCGCAAGCCGGCGGTTCGCGCGAGTCGATCGGTGGTCCATCCGCCGGCCAGGTTCGCCGCGCCCGCCAGCACGAAGGGCAGCGACGAGAAGACGCCGCCGGCGATCGCCGAGAAGCCCAGCTCGCTCACGAGGTAGGTCGGCATCCACGTGAAGTAGAAGTACAGGCCGTACCCGAAGGCGAAGTACATCGCGCAGATGGCGTAGAAGTTCGGGCTCGAGAGCAGCGCCGCCCACGGCGTCGCGCCGGCGCCTGCCGTCTCGCCGCCATTCGGGTGATCCTGCCGAATCCACGACAGCTCGGCGGCGTCCACGTCCGGGTGTTCCTCCGGCCGGTCGCGATACCGGCGATACCAGATCAGCGCCCACACGATGCCGATCGCTCCGAACGCCACGAATGCGAGCCGCCATCCCCACGCGCGCACCAGCACCAGTGCGAGCGGCGCCGTGAGCGCGCCGCCCAACCGCGAGCCGAAGAACAGCACGCCGTTGGCCATGCCGCGCTCGCGCGCGGGAAACCACGTGGCGAAGCTCCGTACGGCGTTGGGGAACGCCCCCGCCTCGCCGGCGCCGAAGAGGAACCGAATCACGACCAGCGACCGGAGCCCCTGCGCGGCGCCCGTCAACATCGTGAACGCCGACCACCACAGCACGATGCGTGTGAGGACGCGTCGCGGCCCCAGTCGATCGCCGAGCCAGCCCGATGGCACCTCGAACAGCGAATACGCCAGCGTGAAGGCGCTGAATACGTAGCTCATCTCGACGAGGGTGAGCCCCAGGTCCGCCATGATGAAGGGCGCCGCCGTGGCGATGCACACGCGATCGAGGTACGTGACCACGGCGAGCCAGAACGCCATGCGTCGCACGCCGAAGCGGACACGGGAGCCCTGAACCTGGCGTGCGGCGTCGGCGGCGGCAGTCGATTCGGGCACGCCTGGTGATGATGGATCAGTCTCCGGTCTCCAGTCTCCGGTCTCCAGTAGGGTTACGATGGGCCTCATGGATGTCGAAGCGCTGATTGCGCCGCGCGTACGGGACATGCAGCCCTACGCACCCATCGTGCCGTTCGAGGTGCTGTCGAAGCGCCTGGGCCGCGCGGCCCACGAGATCGTGAAGCTCGACGCAAACGAGAACCCCTATGGCTCCTCGCCGAAGGCGATCGATGCCGTGGCGCGTTGCCGCGAGCTGCACATCTATCCCGATCCGGATCAGACCGCGCTGCGACAGGCGGTGGCCGCGTTCGTGGGCGTGCCGATGGAGCACATCATCTGCGGCGCCGGCGCCGACGAGGTGATCGATCTGCTGGCGCGCGCGTTCGTCGAGCCCGGGGACACGGTGGTGGACCTGCCGCCCACGTTCGGCATGTACAAGTGGGAGGCTGACATGCTCGGCGCCCGCTACGTGACGGTGCCGCGGCGTCCGGACTTTTCGGTGGACGTGGAGGCGACGGTGCGGGCGGTTGAGACCGCGCCCGGGCGAGGCGAGCGTCCCAAGATTCTCTTCGTGGCCAACCCGAACAACCCCGATGGCTCGGTCACGGCGCGCCGCGACCTGGTGCGCCTGCTCGACCTGCCGCTGCTCGTCGTGGTGGACGAGGCCTACATCGACTTCAGCACGGAAGAGACCCTGGCGCCCCTGGTGCGCGAGCGCAACAACCTGGTGGTGCTGCGCACGTTCAGCAAGCTGGCCGGGATGGCCGGCCTGCGCGTCGGCTACGGCCTGCTGCCGTTGCCGGTCATCAAGCACATCTGGAAGGTGAAGCAGCCCTATACGCCCAACGTTGCCGGGACCGTCGCGGCCCTGGCGGCGCTGTCGGACCAGTCGTGGTTTGGCACCATCGTGGAGCGTTTGGTGGCGGAGCGAAGGAGACTCACCGCAGCGCTCGCCGAGCTGGACTGGCTTACGCCGCTGCCGAGCCACACCAACTTCGTCCTCTGCCGCGTGGGCGGCGGCCGGCAGGCGCGGGCCGTCAAGGAAGGGCTCGAGCGTCAGGGCGTGCTGGTGCGATACTTCGATCGCGAGGGGCTCCGGGACTGCATCCGCATCAGCGTGGGCCGGCCGGAGCATACGGACGCGCTGATGGCCGGGCTGCGAGCCCTGGCGTGAACCTCGCGGGCATCATTCACGTCGAATCAGCTGAGGTGATCAGGTGACAGACCAAGCACCCGTTTCAGCCCCATTCGCGGACCAGCACTCCGACTCGCTGGTCACGACGCTCCATGTGACCTATGCGCTCCACGCCCTGGGTCTGGCCTTGGGCGCGTTCGGCGCGTCCACGATCGTCGGCTCGTTCCTGTTCGGCTGGCCGTCGATCATCGCGGTCATCATCAACTACGTGAAGCGGGGCGAAGCGCGCGGGACGTGGCTCGAGTCCCACGTCAACTGGCAGATCGCCACGTTCTGGTGGGCCCTGGCGTGGACCTGTGCCATCGCCATCCTGGGGGCCGTGCTGGCGATCGTGCTCGTGGGCTTCGCCATCTGGTTCATCGGCTTCTTTGCGCTGGGCTGTTGGGCCATCTACCGGATCACGCGCGGCTGGATGGCGCTGAAGGACAAGCGGGCGATGCCGGCGGTGGGGTGAGTCAGGCTCAGGGCCCGGGCGCCGAAGGCTACAGGCTCAGCCGGAGTTTCCAAAGAACTCTCATCTTTGGAAGACTAGGGTAGCGGCGCGGCGGCACTTCAGTCGCCGCGTTCGCACGTACGGCGGCGTTTCCCGCGTGATTCGGCGGCCTGTCAGTTGGCGGCGACGTTGCTTTTCCCGATGCGATGGCGTCATTAGGCCCGGCCCCAAAGCCGGCGGCTAACAAAATTGAGATCGCGCTCGGCCGCACGGCCGCGGCGTGCGTCCACCCGGTGGCGGCGTGGCACACGGCGCGCCGGTCGATGCGCGCGATGCTGATCGCGGGCTACTTCCTGATGGGCTTCACGGCGGTCCTGACGGTCCTGGCTTTTTAGCCTTTTGCCTTTAGCCTTTTGCCCTTTGCCTTGATGCGCGAACGCGCGGGCCCTACGGGACTTTATCCAGGCCCTCAGTGAGCTCGATCGATGTGCCCCAGGGGTCGTTGATGAACGCGATCGAGAGGTTGAGCGCCGGCACGCTGCGATAGGGCACCGTCAGCTTGATGCCCTGCGCCTCGAGGTTCTTCGTGAACGCCTCGAGCCCCTTCACCTCGAAGCCGATGTGATCCATCGATCGGCCGCTCGTGCCCACCGTGGGTTCGGGCGACTGGGTGAAGTTCAGCGCCACGCCCGGCAGGTCGGCCACCAGGAACCCGCCGCCCTGGCGCGGCTTGCCGCCGAATGTCTTCTCGTACCACGCGCGCATCTCGGCGTTCTGCTGACCGAAGAAGTGGACGTGGTGCAGCGCGATCGGCTGCGTCTGGCCCTTGACCTGCACGAGTTCCACCTTCACGTCGTCCGGCCCCATGACGAACGCGATCTGTCCGCCCGCGGCGGTGGTGGCGACGTCGTCTTTCACCTCGATGTTGTCCGCGACGGACGTGCGCGTGATCATCGTGTAGCCCGCGGCTTTGATCTTGTTGACCGTGGCACGCAGGTCGGGCACGCCGAAGCCGATGTGGTTCACCGTCGTGCCGATGGTGCCGCCGGTCGGCTTCTGCGCGCGGAAGAACACCAGCACGCCGGGAAACTTCACGATGTCGGCGTTGTTGGCACCGAACTTCGCCGCCACGCCGCCCAGCGTCGCCGCGAAGAACTTCTTGTGCGCCTCGATGTCCGACGCGGCCACATGGTGGTGTCCGTAGACGATCGGAGCGTTGGAGACGACTTGAGCGAGCGCGGACGATGCAGCAATGACAATGAGAGCAATGCAGGCCAGCATTCTTTTCATGCGAGGTCTCCTAGCAGTGCAGCAACTGAGGGCCTGTAGCCTGGAGCCCGGAGCCTGGAGCCCTTACTCCACTCCGAACGCCAGAAGCACATTGCCCGGATTCCCGACGAAACCACCGTATCCGGAATTGAAGTAGATCATCCCGCCGGACACGATGGCGCCAGGGCCGTCCATGCCGCCGCCCACGGCCTTGACGCCGTTCACGGTCTGGAACTCGCGGTTGGTGTCGAACGTCCAGAGGATCTCTCCGTTCGCCGTGGAGTAGGCGCGCATGCCGCCGTCGAGCGAACCGGAGAGCACCGCGCCGGGAATCACCGTGACGGCCGCGCCCTGCGCCGCCCGGCAAGTCCGGCCCTCACCGCACAGCGGCTTCTGCGGCGGCATGCTCCAGGCGATCTCGCCCGTCGCCAGGTTCACCGCCCGCATGCCGCCCGGTGTCTGCGTCTGCAAATCAGCGATGCCGAAATAGGCCTGCCGTTCGTCCACCGCGCCGCCCCATTGGCCGCCGAAGCCGCTGCCCTGACCGACGCGGCGCTGCCACACGATCGCCCCCTGCTTGTCGGGATCGAGCGCCCAGGCGATGCCCGACTTCTGCGGCACCACCAGCAGCTCGCGGCCGCCCACGGTGGCGATGGCGGGCGACGCGGAGAAGTCGTGATCGGGTCCCAGCGTCGCGGGGCAGGCGGGGTTGGTGGGGTTTTGCGCCTGGCAGCCCATCGTCCAGTTGTCGGCGGCGGTCATCTGCTGCACCCAGCGCACGCGTCCGGTCTGCAGATCCATCGCCACCACGGCGTCGGTCATCGGCTGCGGCGGGTCGGCGTAGCCGTTGCCCGTCGCCACGTACACCGCACCGCGCTTGGCGTCCACGGTTGGCGCGGACCAGATGCCGCCGCCGGCCGGGCCCCACATCTGGACGCCCTGTGCGTTCTTGGCGCGCGGCTTCGCCTCGTCCACGGTATAGGTCTTCCACGCCACGGCACCCGTGTTGGCGTCGAGCGCCACCAGGCTGCCGCGGAACGAGCAGCACTGATATCCGCCGCGGCCGCCCTGGCCCTCTTCGTTCAGTCCTTGCACCGGCACGTAGACGCGCCCACCGTGCACGGTGGGGCTGCCCGTCAGCGCGGCCGACGGGTGATCGTCCACCTTGCGCGTCCACACCACCGTGCCGGCCTGAGCGTCCACGGCGTACGCCGTGGCGCGCGTGTCACCGAAGTACACGGCCTGTCCCGATGCGGACGCCGTCTTGTACGGGCCGACCGAGAGCCCCGTGCGCACGCCGGCGGCGGCCTTGAACGTCCAGTGCGTGCAGCCGGTCTTCGGATCGAGCGCGTGCACCTCGCCGTTCTCGCTGGCGACGAACAGCCGGCCGCCCGCAAGGGCGGGCTGCGACCGCGCGGCGCTGACGCCCGAGTAGCCGAACGCCCATTTCAGCTTCAGTCGCGGCAGGTCGGCGGCGGTCAGCCCGGCGTTGCTCGCGAAGCGCGTGTTGCCCGCGCCGTTGCCCCAGCCGTTCCATCCCGGCGACGTGGCTGCATTCGCCATCGGCGGGGATGTCGTGCACTTGTTCGAGGTGGCGGTAGTGACGGCGATGGCGTCGCGCGCGCCCCGTCCCGCGGCAAAGAGCGCAACCGCGTTCCGCTCGGTGGCCGAGAGTGCGGAGCCCTGCACCTGCATCTTCCCGTTGGTCAGCGCGTTGAGAATGGATTCGGCCGGCAGCGCTCGCAGCGTCGTGGGCGTGGGCGCCGCCGTTTGCCCTTCCGCGTGACAACTCGCGCACGCCTTCGCGAATATCGCCGCGCCGTCGACGCCTTGCGCCGCGGCCCCGGTCGCCCCGGCGACGACAAGAACAATGCAGGCGAGCGTTCTTTTCATGAGCGATCTCCTCGAGCGTTGAAGGCCTGGAGCCCGGAGCCTGGAGCCTGGAGCCCTAGTCCACCCCAAACGCGAGCAACACGTTGCCAGGATTACCGACAAAGCCTCCGTAGCCAGAATTGAAATAGATCATCCCTCCGGCGACGATCGCGCCAGGGCCATCCATCCCGCCGCCCTTGGCCTTCACGCCGTTCACCGTCGTGAACTCGCGGTTCGTGTCGAAGGTCCACAGGATCTTGCCGTCCGCGGCGGAGTAGGCGCGCATGCCGCCGTCGAGCGATCCCGACAGCACCGCGCCGGGTATCACCGTGACCGCCGCGCCCTGCGATGCGCGGCACGTGCGCGACTCGGGGCAGAGCTTCGGCTGCGGGCCGACGCTCCACACCGGCTTGCCCGACGCCAGGTCCACGGCGCGGATGCCGCCAGGGTTCGGCGTCAGGATGTCCGACACGCCGAAGTAGGCGTTCTTCTCGTCGGCCGCGCCGCCCCACTGGCCGCCCAGGCCGCTGCCCTGGCCGATCCGGTAGCTCCATACCACCGCGCCCTCTCGATCGGGATCGAGCGCGTAGGACATGCCCGACTTCTGCGGCAGCACCAGCAGGTCGCGGTTGTTCACTGTGACGAGCGATGGCGATGCGGAGAAGTCGTGGTCGGGGCCAAGCGTCGCGGGGCAGTTGGGGTTGTCGGGGTTCTGCGCGCGGCAGCCGATGGTCCAGTTGTCGTCAGGCGTGGTCTGGTTCACCCACTTCACCGTGCCGCTGTTCATGTCCAGCGCCATCACTGCGTCGCTGGTCTTCTGCGACGGCTCCGCGTAGTTGTTGCCGGTGGCCACGTAGATCATGTTGCGCTTGGGATCCACCGTGGGCGCAGCCCAGATGCCTCCGCCCGCCGGGCCCCACTGCGGCACGCCGTCCTTGTTCTTCCCGCGCGGCTTCGGCTCGTCGATCGTGAAGCGCTTCCACAACACGGCGCCGGTGTTGGCGTCGAGCGCCGACACGCTGCCACGGAACGTGCAGCATTCGTACTGCGGCCGCCCGCCCTGTCCTTCTTCGTTCAGCCCCTGCACGCCGACGTACAGACGGCCGTTGTGATACGTGGGCGCACCCGTCAACGCGGCAAAGCGATGATCGTCCACCTTGCGGACCCACAGCTCGCGTCCGGTGGTGGCGTCGAGCGCGTAGACGTTGGCGCGCCCATCGCCGAAGAACACGGCGTAGCCGCTGGCGCCTGGTGTGCGATACGGACCCACCGACAGCGCCGTGCGGACGCCCATCCGCGCGCGAACCGTCCAGTGCGTGCAGCCCGTCTTCGGATCCAGCGCATGAATCTCGGCGTTCTCGCTCGCCACGAACAGGCGCCCGCCGGCCAGGGCCGGCTGCGCGCGGGCCGAGTCCACGCCGGCGTAGCCGAACGCCCACTTCAACTTCAGTCGCGGCAGGTCGGCGGCCGTCAACCCGCCCGTCTTCGCGTAGCGGCTGTTTTCGATGCCGTTGCCCCACCCGTTCCAGCTGGGTCCCGTCGCGGGGTTGGTAACAGCGGGCGACGACGTACAGCGGTTGACGACCACGGGCGGCGCGGGCGGCGCCATGCGGCGTCCTGTCAGGAACTCGGCCACGGCCTTGCGCTCGTCGTCGCTCAGCGCGATGGCCTGCACCTGCATGCGGCCGTAGGTCATGGTCGTGACGATGGCCTCTGGCGTCAGCTGGCGCAGCGCGTCTGGTCCCGGCGCCTGCGCCTGCTGGCCAGCCGTGGTCTGCGAGTGGCAGTTGGCGCAGTTGGCCTTGTAGAGCGCCTCGCCGTTCTGGGCGTTCGCCCCGGATGTCGTGACAAGCAGCACCACGATGGACACAACGATTCGCACCACCGACCTCCATCCCGTCGAACGCCCTGGCTCTCGGCTCTGGGCTCTTGGCTCTTGGCGCGCGCCGAAAGCCTAGAGCCTAAAGCCCAAAGCCTGGGCACGCGCCGAACGGCTATGATACCCGCTGAATGGCCGGCAAAACCGCGCTGGCGGCGATGCTCCTGACGGCGGTTGCCACGGCCTCCATCGACTCCCGACAGGCCGACAGGCGCTACCAGGTTCGTGGCATGGTGCTGCGGGTAGACGCGCCGGCGCGCACGTTCTTCGTGTCACACGAGCGCATCGACGGCTTGATGGACGCGATGACCATGCCCTTCGAGGTGCGCGACGCCCGGCAGCTGGAGGCCGTGGCCCCTGGCGCTCTCGTCGAGTTCACTCTCGTGATCGAGAAGGACGCCGGCTACGCGACCAACATGCAACTGCGCCGCTACGAGACGGCGGAGCAGAATCCCGCGAGCGTCAAGCGGGAGGCGCTGCCGCTTCGACTGACTGGGCGCGTGCCGTCTCCCGTGGCGATCGGCCAACGAGTCCCCGACTTCACGCTCATGGACTCGACGCGTGCGCCAGTGAAGCTCTCCAGCTACACCGGCCAGATCGTCGTGATCAACTTCGTCTACACCCGCTGCGCGATGCCGCAGTTCTGTCCGCGCATGACGAACGCGTTTGCCGTCCTGCAGAAGCGCTTCAGCAACGTCCTCGGCCGTGAAGTGCAGCTGCTGACCATCACCTTCGATCCCGAGCGCGATACGCCCGAGGTGCTGGCGGCCTTTGCCGGCCAGCGGAATGCCGACGCGCGCGCATGGAGGTTTCTGACGGGCGCGGCGGACGACGTCCGGCGGGTGTGCGCCCTGTTCGGCGTCGAAGCGGTGCCCGGCGACGGGCAGACGACGCACATGGTGCGCACGGTGCTGGTGGGCCGGGATGGCCGACTTTTGGCCGAAATCGAGGGAAATGCGTTCACCCCGGAACAATTGGGTGATTTATTGCGATCCCAGCTGGAGGCGTAACCCTTGACAAGGGAAACCACATAGAATGTGCCTTCGCTCCCCGGTGCTCGTCCCAGCCGGAGAGTGCCGTCAGTATGTTGAATGTGCCACCGCGAGACGCGAGACCTGAGTGGCGCGTGAGGAGCAGACCGTGGGCCGCAAGCTGTATGTAGGCAACCTTCCGTATCAAGTCCAGGAATCGGAGCTCGAGCAGTTGTTCGCGCAAGCCGGTTCGGTGGCGTCGGTGTTCGTGCCGCGAGACAAGTTCACCGGTCAGGGCCGGGGCTTTGCGTTCGTCGAGATGAACAGCGATTCCGAAGCGCAGTCGGCCATCGAGAAGTTTCACGAGCAGCCGTTCGGCGGCCGATCGATGAAGGTCAACGAAGCGCGCCCGCAGGAACCCCGATCGTTTGGCGGCGGAGGTGGCGGCGGCGGCGGTGGCCGCGGCCCCAATCGCCGTTCCGAACCCCGCTGGTAGTCTCTCCTCTTCTCGTTTTGGTGCGCGAAGCAGACGCGTCTGCAGACCCGTTTGCTTCGCTCGCCCCTCAAGCTCATCAGCAGAAGTGCCCGCCACTGTCCACCTCTGACTAACGTTTCGACCTTAATCCACCGATTACAATTTCAGTAACGGTCACGCGGGCGCACAGTATTTCACTCTGCGTTACGCGTTGGCATGCCACGTGCAGCGAGTCTGGAGGGATCGGCCGTTCTTTTGGTGATCCTGGAAAGGTAACCAAGCAGATGAGCGATCGACGCAACGCGCGAGCCCTGGCGACAGGCCTCGTTTTGGCTTTTGTTCTCGGCGCGCCATCCCTGGCGCGCGCTCAGGGCGCCGACGGGTTCCGCAACATGACCCGCCTCGGCGGCGCAACGACCCGGTTCACCGCGCCCGTCCGCAACGTAGACGCCCTTCGGCGATCCTTTACGCGTCAAAACATTCAGAACGATGTCCAGCGGGTGCTGGACGAGGCCGGCGTTGGCGCGCTGCGCGCGGAGGTGCTGCGCAAGATCACGGCGGGAGAGGTCACGCAGGTCAGCGTGCCAATCGGCGCCACCCTGGAATGGATGGCGCTGCGGCGTGGCGGACGCCCGACCATCCTGCGCCAGCTGCGCTGGGCCGGCCGGCAGCCGTTCCGGGCGTACCAGTTCGAGATCGACGACGGCACCACAGGCACCTATACCTTCATCGTGCCGGAGGATTGCGGCAACCTCGCGCTGATGCGCCGCGAACCGAGCCGGATCGCCGAGGCGGCGCGCAAAGCGGATGAAGCGCGCAAGGCCGAGGAGGCGCGTCGAGCCGAAGAAGCGCGTCGCGCGGAAGAAGCGCGCAAGGCTGAGGAAGCGCGCAAGGCCGAGGAAGCCCGCAAAGCCGAGGAGGCCCGCAAGGCTGAGGAAGCGCGCAAGGCTGAGGCAGCTCGCCAGGCCGAATTAGCCCGCCAGGCTGAGGAAGCGCGCAAGGCCGAAGAGGCTCGCAAGGCCGAAGAAGCACGACTGGCCCAGGAACTGGCCGACGACAAGATCCGTCCGTTCTTCGGCGTGTTCCTCGGCAAGCAGCAGCGGCAGTACGACGCCACCGACCCGGCGGACGTGGGCATCGACAGCAATCCGGTGCATGCGTTCGGCGATCCGCTGATCGGCGCGCGCGTCGGGATGTCGTTCCGCATGTCGCCGAACATGCGCTTCAACCCGTCGCTTGGCTTCGCGTTCAATCTGGACGAGGGCTCGCGGTCGAGCATCATGGCCGACGCGGAAGTCCAGTACACGTTCCCGATGCGCGCCTATCTCGGCACCGGGTTGACGTACTGGGACTTCGCGCACAGCGATATCGGCACGCTGGGCTGGCTGGGCACCGGCGGCTTCCCGCTGTGGCGGAGCGAGGCCAAGAGGCACAACCTCGATCTCCACTTCGAGTGGCGGCAGTTCTTCGATCGCGGGAGCGACCCCGACGTGAACTACCAGTTCTGGGGCGGCGTCCGCTACATGTTCAAGTAACAGCTCTGTAATTTGGGGTCGGGCTTAATTGCCCGACCCCAGTTCGGGCAATTAAGCCCGACCCCAATTCCATAATTCAGGACATAATCGCGCCCGAGTGAAGCTGTCCGACATCGGGCCCGGGCTCCTCCTCGCCGCCACGGGCATCGGGGTCGGCGACATGGTGTCCTCCACCATCGCGGGCGCCGAGTACGGGCTGACGCTCGTGTGGGCCCTCGTCTTCGGCGTCATCATCAAGTTCGCCATCACCGAGGGCGCCGCCCGCTGGCAGCTGGCCACCGGCATCACGCTGATCGAAGGCTGGCGCGACGCGCTGCCGCGCGTGGCCGTGGCGGCGTTCTTCCTCTACTTCATCGTCTGGAGCTACTTCGTCTCGAGCGCGCTCGTGACGGCCAGTGCGCTGGTGCCGGCGGCCATCATACCCAGCGTGCCGCTGCCGGTCTGGGGCGTGGTGCACGCGCTGGCGGCGCTGGCGATGGTGTGGGTGGGCCGCTACGACCGCTTCCTCTCGATCATCAAGTGGTTCGTCGGCCTCAAGTTCGGCGCCATCATCGCCTCGGCGCTGCTGATCGTGCTGTGGTCCGGCGCCGACTGGTCCAACACCGGCGCGCGCGAGCCGTTCTCAGTCGTCTCGACGCTGTCGCTCATCGGCGGCGTGGGCGGCACAGTGACGCTCTTGTCCTACGGCTACTGGATGCGTGAAGCCGGCTGGCGCGGGCCCGAGCGGCTGGCGTCCGCCCGCACCGATCTCACGCTGTCGTTCTCGCTCGTCTTCCTCTTCTGCTTCTCGATGATCTTCCTGTCCACGCAGATCAACTGGCAGGGCGCGATCCTCGACGAGGGCCCTCGGCTCTGCCTGATGCTGGCGGACCGCATCGGCCAGGAGATCGGCCCGATCGGCCGCGCCGTGTTCCTGCTGGGGTTCTGGGGCGCGGCGTTCTCCTCAGTGCTCGGCGTCTACCACGGCGTTCCGTTTCTGTTCGACGACATGCTGCACGTATGGCAGCGCAAGGCGCCGGCCGGACAGCAGGGGACTGCCTATCGCGCCTGGGCGATCTATCTGGCGCTGGCCGCCATGTCGTCGCTGGTCGTCCGGCGTCCGGTGTGGCTCGTCTTCGCCTACACCGTGGTGGGCTCGATGTTCTTCCCGTTCGTGATCTCGACGCTGCTCTGGCTCAACAACTCCAGCCGGACGATCCGTCAGGCGCGCAACGGCCCGCTGGTGAACGGCGTCCTAGGGGCCGCGCTGCTGCTCTACGTCTATCTGGCAGTACGATCGGCTGGTTGATCCCGCTCTCGGTTCTCGACCTCGTTCCCATTCGATCCGGCTTCTCTTCGGCGGACGCGCTGCGCGAAGCCGTAGACCTGGCGCGCTTTACCGAAACCCTCGGCTTCACCCGCTACTGGTTCGCCGAGCATCACGGCATGGCCAGCGTGGCCAGCTCCGCGCCCGAGGTGCTGATCGCGCACGTGGCCGCGGCCACCACCTCGCTGCGTGTCGGCTCCGGCGGCATCATGCTGCCCAACCACACGCCGCTGCACGTCGCGGAGGTGTTCCACACGCTCGAGGCACTTCACCCCGGCCGGATCGACCTGGGCATCGGCCGCGCGCCCGGCACCGACCCCGCCACCTCGCGTGCGCTGCGTCCCTTCGAGTCCTCCGAGTTCCCCAACCAGGTGCGCGAGCTGCGCGCGCTGTCCGAGCGCGCCTTCCCGCCGGACCATCCCGTTCGCCTCCGTGCGTGTCGTGCCGCCGGACGTGGCGCTGCCGCCCATCTGGGTGCTGGCGTCGAGCGGCGAGACGGCTGCCTTCGCCGGATCGCAGGGGCTCGGCTATGCGTTCGCCAAGCACTTCAGCCCGACGCCGCCCGGCCCCGCAATCCGCGCGTATCGCGAGGCGTTCCGGCCGTCCGCGCAGTTTCCCAAGCCCCACGTGATCCTGGGCGTGTCGGTGATGTGCGCGCCGACAGATGAAGAGGCCGACTACCTGACCACGTCCTCTGACCTCGGCTGGTTGCGGCTGCACCGCCGCGAGTTCTCGGCGCTGCCGAGCCCCGAGGAGGCTCGTGCGTACGACTACTCCCCGCAGGAACGCGTGGTCGTGGAGATGAGCCGCCTGCGCCACTTCATCGGCACACCACCGAAAGTCGTCAGCCTGATGCGCCAGGTGCTGGACGAGGTTCAGGCCGACGAGGTGATGGTCACGTCGATGATCTACGGCCCTGATGAGCGCCGCCGGTCCTATGAACTGCTGGCGCGCGAATGGGGACTGTAGAGCACTTCAACCGCGTAGCCGAGATTGAACGGCCCGCCCTCCCAGGTGGGCAGCGTCCGCGGTGTGATGACGATGCCCTGCGCCGCGAGGCGCGCGGTGGTCGGTGCCAGCGGGTGGCCGATGTCTATGCGCGGCTGCGGCGGAGCAACGCGCAGTTCCGAGCCGCCCGGGTAGAAGAACGCGATCGTGCGGTCGGGCCGGCACCGGAGCGTGAACCCGCCTTCGTGGACCAGGCGATGATGCCGCCGGCACAGCAGCACCAGGTTGTCGAGACTGGTTGGCCCACCGTCCATCCAGTGGTCGATGTGGTGGGCATCGCAGCGCTTCGCGGAACACCCCGGAAACTGACAGCGTGTGTCACGGGCGCTCAGCGCGCGGCGAATGGCGGTGGGAATGGTCCGCGTCTTGCGCCCCACGTCGAGGACGTGCCCGTCCGCGTCGTGGCGCATCGCGACGACGCTCGCATCGCACGTCAGCCGGCGCGACGTTTCCGCGGAAACGTGGATCGCCGCGTCATCGACCTCGAGCGCGCCGTCGCGCGCCGCGTCGACGCGTGCCGCGACGTCGGGGCTCGCCGTGCTGTCCACGTGGAGCACCACCTGATAGCGGTCCCCGGCGTGCCCCGCGTCGAGGTCGGCCGTGAGCGCCACCTCGGCCAGCCGCCCCAAGGCGTCGGCGCGGCGCTGGCTCCAGGTGACCTCGGCGACCAGGCCCGTCTCCGGCGCGTCCTTGCACTCGCGGCGCAGCTGGTCGGCGGCCGCCTCGAGCGCCCGGTGCAGGACGGCGCCGATCTCCGGCGTCAGCCGGCCCCGAAGGACCAGCATGCCGTCGTCGTCGATCCAGGTGGTCAGCTGCCGGGAGCGGTGGCGCGCGTCGGCCTCCTGTGCGGCGATCACGCGGTCGGTGCGCCGCCACGCCCGCACGATCCGCTCCACGTGCGACGCCGTGCCCGCCAGGGCGACATCGAGCAGCCGCTGCTCAGTGGCTGGCGTGGCCACGCGCGTGATGGCCCGCGCTTTGGCGTAGGAGATCGAGCCGCATGCCAGCGCGGCGCTGATGCGCGGCAGTCCCGGCAGCGCCCGCGCCACGCGCACCTTCTCCCGCGCAGCCCCCAGGTCGATGCCGGTCCGCCAGGTGAGCCAATGGGCGCACGACAGGAACCCCGGCGCGCGCAGCTGCGCCAAAACAGACACTGTGACCTGGCCTGCTGCTTTGGAGCCGAGGCCAGGTCCAGCCTCGCTCTTCGTCGAACTCGCGCAGCATGACCAGCAGTTCGTACGTGGCGGCATGGATGCGCGCGGCCAGCTCGGCGATGCGCTCGCCGAGGGCATCGATCGGCATCGGGTTGTCGCGGGTCGCGGTGAGCGGCGTGAGAGGAGGCGCCAGGGGAGTCGATGGTGGCGTGAGCGTGGCTGTCATGCCGCATCGTAACGCCACGAATTTCGACCGCATCGGCGCCACGCACAGCGGCGATCGCGCGCGATGCGATCGACGATGGTTCATTGCTTACCGATCGCGCGTCACGCGTCCGATGTGAGCGCGCAGCAACGCATCCACGACGCAACAGCGAGGCGCGCCGCGGCCCATCTCAAAACGTGTCAACAGGAAAATGTGGCGGCACGAACATTTCGTGCGGGAGTGTGAACGCGATTCGAGAGAATGACCAGGACGCTGGTTCGCAGCCCGGCCAGGTTCTGCTGGTACTCGATGCCTTGATCGACGGTCAACAGCACGTCAAATAACCCATCGGCGGCCCGAAGCAGCGCACCGTTCTTGAGGCCAGCCCAGCCCGCGTCCTGAACCGTTTGAACTTCGTGACCTGGTAGCTCGCGCTTCAGCCGCCTCGGAACACACTCATCGAGTAGCAGGCGCATCAGCGACGACCTGCTTCAGATGTTCGAGGACTCCCACGGCCAACGAGCGATCCACAGTTGGAAAATCGTCGAGGAACTCAGCCAAAGGTCGGTCGCGTTCGAGGTAGTCCAACATGGCCCGGACCGGCACGCGCGTTCCCGACGAACACAGGCGTCCCTCCCAGAATCTCGGGATCCGAATGAACGCCAGGAATGGGCTCGGACATGACTGACCTCCTCGAACCAGCGCTAGTTCGAGTATACGCCTTGGGTAATTGGCACTGGTCTACAGCTACCCGCTGAACGGAAAGATCTTGAAGAACTGCAGGAAAAACACCGCGGCCACGACGTAGCCGGTGACGGTGAGCGCGCGCGGCCGGCCCATCGCCACGGCCAGCAGCGCGGCGGCAATCATGCCCAGGCCGATCCCGTCGGCGATGCTGAAGAGCAGCGGGATCCCCACGAGCGTGAGCGCGGCGGGCACGGCGGTAGCCGCGTCCTTCATGTCGATCTCCACCACCGCCTGCAGCATGAACACGCCCACGATGACGAGCGCCGGCGCGGTCGCCGCCGCCGGCACCGCCAGGATCAGCGGCGTCAGGAACAGCGCCAGCACGAAGCACGCCGACGTCACCAGCGTGGTCAGCCCGGTGCGCCCGCCGGCCTCGACACCCGCCGCCGATTCCACGTAGCTGACCACGGTGGACGTGCCCAGGAGCGCGCTCAGGATCGCCGCCAGCGAGTCGGCCACCAGCACGCGCTCCACGCGCGGCAGCTGGCCTTTCGCATCGAGAAAGCCGGCGCGCTTGCTGACGCCCATTAGCGTGCCGATGTTGTCGAACATGTCCACCAGCAGCAGCGTCAGGATGAGCGGCAGCGCGCGCAGGAACCCGTCCAGCGTGGTCATGAACGACAGATCCAGCTGCAGCAGCACCGGAGCCGGCGACGCGGGCATCGACACCGGCGCGCCCGGCCACGCGGTGACCGTGCCGCCGCGCGCGTCGGGCACGAACGCGCCGACGAGCGTCGTCAACGCGACACCGAGCACGATCGCGCCGGGCACGCGACGCGCCACCAGGACGGCGGTGACGGCCAGGCCCGCCAGGCACAGGGCCGTGGGGCCGCTGGTGAAGTCCCCGTGCGTGACGAACGTCGCCGGGCTGGCCACCACCACGCCGCCGTTGCGGAGGCCGATGAACGCGATGAAGAGTCCGATGCCGCCCGTGATCGCGAGCGTCAGCGAATACGGGATGGCGCGCACCACGCGCTCCCGCAGGCCACTCAACGATAGCAGCAGGAACACGCAGCCGTTCACGAACACCATGCCGAGCGCCTGCTGCCACGGCACGCCCGCGCCAATACAGATGGTGTAGGTGAAGAAGGCGTTGATGCCCATGCCGGGCGCCAGCGCCAGCGGGTAGTTGGAGAGGAGCGCCATCACGGCGGTGGCCGTGGCCGCGCTGAGCGCCGTGACAGTGACAAGCGCCGCGCGGTCCATGCCCGCGTCGGCCAGGATGCTGGGATTCACCGCCAGGATGTAGGCCATGGCGGCAAAGGTGGTGATGCCGGCCTGTACTTCACGGCCGGCGGTCGTGCCGCGCTCTTCAAGCTTGAAGAAACGCGACGCGCTCATCGAAAGTAGTCGCTAGGCGCGCGAGGTCAGGTGCAGCACCGCAGGGGCCACGGCGCCGATCTTCGCGAGCCCCGGCGGCTCGACCAGATCGGGCATCGGCGGCGCCACGAACAGCCGGCGTGCCAGCCCGGCCAGTAGCCGCGCACGCTTGGCGGACCGCGCCACGCGGGCGCTGTCGGTGGCGATGCCCGTGTTCGCGTACATCTGGCGATAGAGCTTCGAGACCAGCACGAACGCCAGGCGGCCTTTCAGCGACTTGATGATCGCCGACCGCTGCCAGACCTTCGGCAACGCGTAGAAGTGGTCCCAGGCCATCTGCGTGCCGGCGCGGATCTGTTCGGGCGAGAGCAGCGGGTGCGGCGTGTAGATCTTGGGCCGCTTGCTCGACGGGATCAGCCAGTAGCGGGTGAGCGGGATCCCATCCACCGTCGGCCCGTCGGCCTCGGCCTCGGCCTTCTCCCATTTCTCGAAGTCGAGGGTGCCGGGGAACGGCTGCAGCAGCACGAACTGCGCGAACGCCACGCCGGCCTTCTGCGCCAGGTCGGCCGTGGCCTTGAACGTGTCCTGCTTGTCGGTGGGCAGGCCGAAGATGAACGATCCCAGCACGTAGACGCCGGCCTCGCTGAACTTCTGCAGCTTTGCCACCAGCGCGTCGCCGGAGTCGTTGAAGTTCTTGAACACGGCCTTCAGGCCTTCCGGCGTCACCGATTCGACGCCCACCAGCGCGCCCTTGATGTTCGCGCGGCGCATCGCCGCCAGGAACTCCGGGTCCTCCGCCGCTTCCATGGTGATCTGGGTGTAGAACACCATGTCCGCCGGCAGTTTCGCCAGCTGCTCCATCAGCTCGAAGCGCTCCTGGCGCAGCGCGAGCAGCCAGTCGTACCGGCTCTTGTCGGCCCGGCGGTCGGCCATGGCCAGGTCCTCGAGCGTGACCGGGTAGAAGTTGTCGTCGGCCAGCAGAATGAAGCGGAAGCCCTTGCGGCGCAGCTCCACGACTTCACGGACCACGGCGGCGACGTTGCGCTGCCGCGGCGTCTGGCCGTCGGTGCGCCACACCGAGCAGAACGAGCAGTGTTTGGGGCAGCCGCGGACGGTCTGCACCGATGCCCACATGTACTTGTCGGTGGGCAACAGGTCCCAGCGCGCCGACGCGAACGAGTCGCCGCTCACCCGGCCGCCGTCGTAGCGCGCCTGTGGGGCGTCCAGCTCGCAGTCGGCCAGCGCCCTCGCCCACACCTCGTCGCCGTCGCCGCTCACCACGGCGTGCGCGGCGCCATGCTCGCGCACCTCGTCGGGGTAGAGGGTCGAATGGATGCCGCCGAACACGACATAGGCACCGGCCGCGCGCGCGGCCCTGCCAATCTCGTAGCCCCGCACCGCATTGGCGGTGTGGATGCCGATGCCGACCACGTCGCCCGACTGCACCTGGGCCTGGTCGAACTGTTCGAGCGTCTCGTCGACGATGACCGGCGTGCCAAACCGCTCGGGCGTGGCCGCCGCCAGCACGAACATCCACCGCGGGGTGATGACGGCTGTGCCGAACGACAGTTGACTGGGGTTGACTAGGAACACTCGCACTCAGCAATCTCCTCGTTAACGCTGGCGTCTCGAACTAGAACGACGTCGCGACCTTCTTGCTGAGCCGCGTGAAGAACCCGGCCGTGACCACGGCCCCTTTACGTGAACTCTGGCCGATCGATTCGCCCGCCTGCGTGGCGGCCGCCCACGCCTGCCTGGCTTCGCCGCCGACAGTGGTTTCGCCACCGGCGGTCGTCCGTTCGACGCTGGACTCCTGCACCGGCACGACGGCCGGGGGTTGCGAGACCGCCGTCGTCGGAACAGTTACCGATGCCGATGCCAGCGGCATCGGCGCCGGCTCTTCGATCTGCTCCACTGCCGGAGTCGCTGGCGGCACGTCTGCTCCCCGGGAGCCGGAAGCCGGAAGCCGGAAGCCTTCAGCCTCGACTCGCTTTGGCTGCACGTCCGCCCTCCGGGAGCCGGAAGCCGGAAGCCGGAAGCCTCCAGTCTGTGCGACCGGCGTGCGCGTCCGAGTCAGTGGCGTGGCCGCGACGGGAAGTGCCGGCACAGCGTTCAACGTCAGAGCGGTAGTCAAAGCCAGCTGCGTGTCGATTGAACGGAGAGTCGTCAGCTGGACGCCGACGAGGCTGATCTGTCCGCTGGCGAATGCCACGACGACCGCCAGCGCGGCCGGCGCGATCATCCAATGGGGAGCGAATACCGGCGTCCGCCTTCGAGCTAGCAGCCGCATGACGCGGCGTGTCAGTCCTGGGGACGAGAGCATCGCTACGGCCAAATGGGATCCTCTCGAGGTTTGCGCCAGGCTAGCAACGCGCGTCAGGCACGTCGCATACGCCTTGGCCGATCCGGTGACGTCGACGACCACTTCGTCGCACGCCATCTCGCGTTCCATTCGCAGGCGGCCCATCGCGAACCACACGGCTGGATGCCACCCGGCCAGCACGTGCACCACCCGCTGAACCAACGTGCCCAGGGCATCCCGCCGTGCCACGTGCGCCCACTCGTGGACCACGACCTGGTCCAGCTCGGCATTGGTAAGGTGTAAGAGCAGGGCCGGCTGCACGGCGATGATAGGCGAGGCAAAGCCTAGCACGGCCGCCGCTCGTACGTCGCTGGACTCCATGAGCCGCGCGCCCGACTTAGCCAGCCGTGCGCGGGTGGACGGCCGCAGCCGGCTTTCAACCGAGACGCTCACCGGACGACAGGCGCGCCGGGCGCGCGCCAGCGCGCGAAGGTCAAGGGAAAGCCGCAGGCTTTGCAGGCAAATCCACGCGATCCACACGGCCGCGGCCAGCTCCGTCGCGTTCCAGACGGAGTGGGGGACGACCACCAGCGGCGCTATGACTCCTGCTGCGACGCCGGAAGCGGGGAGCCGGAAGCCGGAAGCCGGAAGCCCTATCGCCGACCACCAGGTCATGAGCGGCAAAGCAATCACCACGGCGATCACCGTCCACCAGACCTGCACCCGCGCGCGGGCACGTCCCGCGGGCAGCAGCCAGAGTCCGATGCCGGCGGCGGCCGCCACCATTGCGCCCTGGACGATCCAATTGAGGACTAGTCCCATCGGCTCCTCCTCAGGCGTGCTCGATCATCTTCTTCAGCCGAGCGAGTTCGGCCGGGTCGATGTCGTCGTCGTCCAGCACGTTGGACACGAGCAGGCTCGGCGACCCGTCGAACAGGCGGCCAATCAAGTGCTTCAGCGCGCGCCGGCGCGCCTGGCGCTCGTCCACCACCGCCCGGAACACGAACGCCCGCGACACCTTCTCGTGGGCCACATAGCCCTTTTGCTCCAGGATCCGCAGCATGGTCTGGACGGTGCTGTAGGTCAGCGTGTACTGGGCCTTCATCGACGTGACCACGTCGGCGACGGTGGCCGTCTTCAGCCGCCAGAGGACCGCCATCACGCGCGCCTCGCCATCCGTCAGAGCCACCGAAGTCTTGCGTTAGTCCAGATCGGTTGCAAGTCTTAACAAATTAAAACGTCAGCCGACTGTACCAACGATTCGCGAAACGAGTCAATGAAAGAATTAAGAGTTCACGGTTCTGGCCGGGGATTCGCTGGCAGTTCTCTTGAAGACTCACCTAGATGTGCTGAAGGTCGAGCTGCACAGCCACACGTCCGACGATCCGCACGACCGGATTCCGTACTCGGCGGAGCAGCTCATCGATCGCGCCGCGGCGCTGGGCTACGACGCGCTGGCCATCACGCTGCACGACAAGCAGCTGGACCTGCGCGCCTGGCGCCCTACGCCGCGCAGAGCGCCGTCGTGCTGATTCCCGGCATCGAACGCACGATCGCCGGCAAGCACGTGCTGCTGCTCAATTTCCCGCGCGAGGCCGAGGACGTTGGGAGCTTCGCCGATCTCGCCGCCTTGAAGCAGCGCGCCCCCTGCGGGCTGGTGGTGGCGCCGCACCCGTATTTCCCGGCCCGGAGCTGCCTGTGGGGGCTGCTGGACGACCACGCCGATCTCTTCGACGCGGTGGAGGTGAACGCCATGTTCACCGAGGCCGTGGACTTCAATGCGCCGGCCCGCCGCTGGGCGCAGGCACGCGACAAGTGCGCTTGTCGGCAACGGCGACATCCATCGGCTGTCGCAGCTTGGGCACCACATATTCGCTGGTGAACGCCGAGCCGAACCCCAACGCCATCTGCGCCGCCATCAAGGCCGGCCGGGTCAAAGTGGAGGCCACGCCGCTCTCGTGGCCCACCGTGGGCGGGTGATGAGCGATTTGATCCTTTCGAGCGTTCTTCCCAGACCTCACAGCCCAGAGCCCAGAGCGGCCTACCCGTAGCGGTCCGGGGACGGCACGTGGGCGCCGCGAAGTCCGATGCTGCGTCCGGGAAAGCTCCCTCCGCTCCTCACCCGGATCTCCGAGGTCGGACTGGCATAGGCCTTCGCTGCGCCCACGTGCCGTCCCCGAACCGCTGGAGCCTGACCCGAAGCCCTCGTCCAGCCGGAAGCCGGGAGCCCGGAAGCCGGTCGCCGGTCGCCGCACTTACAATAGCCACAAGTGCCCGCGACCGCCGATCTCACCCAGCTTCTCCACGACGTCCTGAACAGCCGCGTCTACGACGTGGCCAAGGAGACCTCGCTCGACCCCGCGCCCAAGCTGTCGGCGCGGCTCGGTCAGCGCGTGCTGCTGAAGCGCGAGGACCAGCAGCCGGTGTTCAGCTTCAAGCTGCGGGGCGCCTACAACAAGATCGCGCACCTGAGCCCGGCGGATCGCTCGCGCGGCGTGATTGCCGCCAGCGCCGGCAACCACGCCCAGGGCGTCGCCTACGCGGCGCGCGAGCTGAAGCTGCGGGCCACGATCGTGATGCCGCAGACGACACCGCAGATCAAGGTGGACGCGGTGCGGGCGCTGGGGGCCGAGGTGGTCCTGATCGGCGACACCTACAACGAGGCGCAGGTGCACTGCGACGAGCTGGTGGCGCAGACCGGCATGGTGTTCGTCCACCCGTTCGACGATCCGCTGGTGATCGCGGGGCAGGGCACCGTCGGCGCCGAGATTCTCCGGCACAGCCAGGACCACCTGTCGGCCGTGTTCGTGCCAGTCGGCGGCGGCGGGCTCATTGCCGGCATCGCCGGCTACATCAAGGCGCTGCGGCCCGACGTGAAGGTGATCGGCGTGGAGCCCTTCGAGGCCGACGCGATGTACCAGTCGCTCAAGGCGCACGGGCGCGTGCGGCTGGACCACGTGGGCATCTTCGCGGACGGCGTCGCCGTGCGCGAAGTGGGCGCGCGTACGCTGCCCATCGTGATGCAGACCGTGGACGAGATCGTGCGCGTGAGCAACGACGAGATGTGCGCGGCCATCAAGGACATCTTCGACGACACGCGGTCGGTGATGGAGCCAGCCGGCGCGCTGGCCGTGGCCGGGCTCAAGACCTGGGCCGCGCGCGAGGGCACGCAGCGGAGGCAGACGGTGGCCGCGGTGCTGAGCGGCGCCAACATGAACTTCGACCGCCTGCGCTTCGTGGCCGAGCGAGCGGAAACGGGGGAGTCGCGCGAGGCGCTGCTGGCGATCACGCTGCCGGAGCGGCCGGGCGCCTTCCGGCAGCTCTGCGCGGTGCTGGGCCGGCGCGTCATCACCGAGTTCAACTACCGGCTGAGCGGGCGCGACCAGGCGCACATCTTCATCGGCATCGCCACGCAGTCGCGCAAGGACGGCGCCGAGCTGGCGGCGCAGCTGATCGCGAAAGGTTACGAGACGGCCGATCTCACCGACAACGAGATGGCCAAGCTGCACGTGCGGCACATGGTGGGCGGCCGTGCGCCCGACGTGCAGCACGAGCGGCTGTGCCGGTTCGAGTTCCCCGAGCGGCCCGGCGCGCTCACGCAGTTCCTGGAGAAGATGGGCGGCCGCTGGAACATCAGCCTGTTCCACTACCGCAACCACGGCGCGGACTTCGGCCGCGTGCTGGCCGGGTTCGAGGTGGGGGAGGCTGACCTGCCGGCGTTCCACGCGTTTCTCGCCGAGCTGGGCTATCCCTACACGTCCGAGCACGACAACCCCGCCTACAAGTTCTTTCTGGGGTGAATGGGGTCGGGCCTAATTCCGGCCCGATTACACTCTCGTCATTTGGGGTCGCGGGTGGATGCCGAAGCGTTCATGACGGAGGCGCTCATCGAGGCGCGCCGCGCCGCCGACGAGGGCGAGGTGCCCATCGGCGCCGTGCTGGTGGTCGGCGACGCCATCGTCGCCCGCGGCTACAACCAGCCGATCGGCAGCGTCGATCCCACTGCCCACGCCGAGATCCTGGTGCTGCGCGCCGGGGCGCGCGCGGTAGGGAACTACCGGCTGGTGGACGCTACTTTGTACGTGACCGTGGAGCCGTGCCTCATGTGCGTAGGCGCGCTCGTCCACGCGCGCGTGCGCCAGGTGGTTTACGGCGCCGCGGAGCCGAAGACCGGCGCGCTGGTGTCGGCCGTCGCCGGGCTGGCGCTGCCCGGCCTGAACCACACCTTCGAGGTGGTGGGCGGCGTGCGCGAGGAGGAATGCCGCGCCCTGATGCAGGACTTCTTCAAGGCGCGCCGGCAGACCTGAGCACGTAGCGCAGGATCGCTTCCAGCAGCGCGGTCCGCGGAAAGGGGTTCTGGTCCACCTTCTTGGCGGTCAGTGGGTGCTCGGACATCGGCAGTGCCAGCGCCCAGTGGTCGGCGTTGGCCACCCCCAGGAACTCACCACCCGGAATCACTCCCTCTTCCGCGATGATGTGGCTGTCCTGATCGATTCGAGTAGTACTCGTTGCGCTTCCACAAGATTTGCAGCGGTTTCGAGGTCCTGTCGTAGCTGCTGACGCCGACGATGGAATAGCTGCGCAACGTGGCCGGCGGCTTCCACGCCCGCAACTCCTGATAGCGCTCGCCGCGCTGCAGGCTGCCGATTGCACCGTGATCCTCGATTTGGCAATCGCCGAGGCCGGCCTTGCGCACCGCATCGCGAAAGCCAATGATCCCGAGCGGCACGCCGAGATCGGATAGCCGCGAGCCGCCGATGGCGCCGGCCACCGACACCAGCACCTTGATGTGCTCCCTGGCGATGTCGTGGTACTGAATCGCCGCCATCAGATCGACGGCTCCCTTGCTGTGGCCGATGGCGATGTAGTCCCCGGAATTGTCGCGGAGGTACTGCGCGATCTCCCGAGCGTTCGCTACGGGCGTGGCCGTGCCGCCGATCTTGACGCGCTTGCCGAACACGATGCCATGCCCACGCAGGTGGTCGAGGCTGCGATCGAACACATACAGGTCTTTGTCCTCGAAGCACTCCGAGAACGCACCGCCGACCAGCATGACCTTGAGGGGAGTGGATATCAACGTATCCACCGGCGTTTGCACGCCGACCTGCGTCTCGAGATACGGGCCGCATCGGCCCCACTGCCCGTTATCGGTGTGGGGCAGGACCGCACAGAACATTTCGGCGAACGCTTTGCCGCTGTCGGTGACCGTGGACCCCAGCGGCACCACGGCCATGGGCCGCACGGAGTACTTCACACGGGGAACGAGCCCGGTGGTACAAGCCGCCAGAAGAACGCCGAGCAGGATGACTAACGGCGGAAGGATGACGCGCATCGAGTCATAGACTCGAGATGATGGCATGGAGCAGCGCGCACGCGCCCAGTGCGGCGCTGGTTGCACGCTGACTGGTCCGAGTGGAACGTTCGGCCCACCCCACACCGGACGCCACCGCCATCACCAGCACGCTGTGGTGCGCGAGTGCGCACGCCAGCATCATCGCCCAGCAGCTGGCGGCGCAGCGCAGCCCTGCCAGCAGACCGTAGTGGGCGCAGTCGCGCGTCGCGCGCCAGCCGTGGGGTGCCAACGGCGCGGAGCGGTGGCAGGCCATCAGCGCACGCTGTTTGGCTCTCGTGGTCTGCCACGCCGCGGCGAGGAGCAGCGCCACAGTGGCCGGCACGGGCGAGGCGACGCTGCCGAGCCACAGCGTCACCAGCGCCAGCGCGGCCCAGCCGACCACGGACCACACCAGGACGTAGGAAGAAAGAAAGATGATCACCGCGCGATGCCGCCGTCGCCACAGGCTCCGCGCGGCCACCATCCGCACCGAAGCCGCGACCAGCGGCACCATCATCGCCACCACCATCAGCGACCAGTCGGCCAGCCCCGCGGCCACCGATGCCACAACGGCATCGGCGGATGCCAGTGGCTGGTGCACGGCGTGGGTCCCCGACGCCGGATCGGCAGCCGACGCCGTGCGGGCCGCCAACCACACCCAGGCCAGACCGCTGAGCGCCAGGCTCCACGACTCGGGGCTTCGCCATGCCAGGCGCTTGAGGCACGCCAGCATGGCGGCCGGCCCGGCCGGCCACCTCACAGCCGCCGCGCTGACCGTGGTCACGACACGTAGAGGCTCACTCGACCGATGCGGATCGGCTGCACCGGCGCAATCGCGGCGCCGGCAGCGGCCGGGGCCACGCCCCCGGCCTCTTCCTCGGGCACGAACGAGACATTGAGCTCGGCGGGATTCCACCGCCCCGCGTCCTGGAGCCGCTGGACGATGTGCCCGATGTCGAGCGCGTAGTGCAGCCCGTCGGCCGGCCGGTTGGCGTCGCCGCGCGTGGCCTCGGCCAGGCCGAACATCGGCAGCTGGCCCGCATATAGCTCCGGATGGGCGCGCGGATCCTCCCCCGCGGGCACGTTCACGTAGACGTCGTAGATGTTGGGCTCGAGGCCGGTGATGTTCTCGACGTTAATGTACATCTCCAGCGGCGCCGCGCTGGCCACGCCGACCCGCGCCGCGGCCGGGCCCGTGGGCTGGGCCACGTCCATACGCACGTCGGCTCGCGCCCCGGTGAGCTCGATCGACGCTGCCGTTGCGCCCACCATCTCCGCGTTGTTGCTGCTCATGGCTCCTGCGGCGGCCGCGACTGCGATCCCCACTCCGGCTGGTCCCGTGCCGGCCAGCGGATCGGACACGTCATCGGACTGGTACGGCAGCGGGCAGGTGAGCGTGTCCAGAAACTCGGCCGCGGTGCGGGTCACCGGCGCGCCGGTGGCATCGTGGAAATCAAACGTCAGGCCGCCCAGCCAGGCCGGGTCCACCGGGTTGGCGTGCGCGGCGTTGCGCTTGCGCCACACCTCCCACAGGCGATCGATGTTGCAGTGATGCAGCCAGAAGATCGGATCGAGCCCGGCGGTATTGAAGCCGCTCATCCATCCGGTGGGTCCGCCCACGCGCACGTGCATCGAGCCGTGTGGGTGGCTTCCAGCTTGCCGGCGGGAAAGGCGCCGCCGTGGTTGAAGCCCGTCTTCGGGCCGCCGAAACCGGGATTGCCGCCGGTGGACGCCGCCTGGAACCTCGGTTCCGTGAGGGCCGCCGTCAGGTTCACGTTCGCCGCGGTGGCAATGATGGCGCCGGTGTTGGCGCCGGATCGCCGCTGCGTGATCCGCAGCGGGTTGGGCGTGCCGTCTGGCAGCGTCGCCCGGTAGAACGCCGGCGGCAGGCTGCGCGCGTTCGGATTCGATGCGTCGCTGTAGTTCCAGTAGGGCAGCGCCCAATCATTGGGACCCCCCAGCGCGGCCACGGTCTTGGCGACCATCTGCTCGAAGTAGGCCAGGTAGACGCGGTGCCAGGACAGGAAGTGCCAGCTCTGGTGCTGGCACTGATTCCAGAACTGCCCCCGATCCGCGGGGCTGGCAACGTGCTCACCGGCTCGGTGTTCGGCGGCACGCCCTGCTGGTATTCGTGAATCGCCGCCTGATATTTCCAGCTCGTGGGATTGGAGATCGGGCGCCTCTGCATCTCGCGCACCGCCCTGGTGTACCACTCGATGGTGGGGTCCCAGGGACCCGATGGACTCGCCGGATTGTTCGGCTGAGCTTCCAGACGTTGAGGCGCTTTCCCATGGCTCCCCCTTTTCGCGAGCTGCGCGCGACGTGCCAATCAGCGTTACAGAGTAAAACGCCGCCGCCGCTGAAATCGAACAGGACGACGTTCGTTTTGGGCGGCTGAGCGTTTATCCCTGTGTCAGCTCCTGCCCGTGGGCGTTTTGCCGGCGGCGTGGGAACGCGGCGTGCGGGAACGCAGGGGGAACAGCATGGCGAAAACGGCTACGAAGGCATCTGTTCGGGGAAAGCTCGCGAAGGCTGCGGCCAAGGCGGGTGCGCGGGCCGCGGCTGGCGCCTTGCTGAAGAAGAAACTGAAGGCCGCGGCAGCTCGTAGTCGAGCGGCGTCTCAGCGGCGCGCCGCTGCAACCGCTCCAGCTGTGCAAGAGGCGGTGTCTAGCGGCCTTCAAATCGAAGTGC
>CAWEBF010000006.1:0-437824 GCA_963807235.1 uncultured Acidobacteriota bacterium | reverse complement strand
TGTCGGAGTATTCCACACCGCGGCCCAGGCCGAACGTCATCAGCTTCTCGACCATCATCGCCGCGAACTGCGGCGAGTAGCGCAGCAGCGCCTGGCGCAGGCCGACAGGTCCGTTCACGGTTTGACCGTCATAGAGCGTCACCGCGGCGTCTATCGGCGTGCCGCCCTCGCCACCCTGTTTCGCCCGCCACTTCCCGTCGGCGTCCAGGTTGTCGAGCGCGAAACCAATCGGGTCCATGATCTTGTGGCAGCCTGCGCAGGTCGGGTTGGCGCGATGCAGGGTCATCTGCTCGCGCAGGGTGAGCACCTTCTTCGATCCGGCCGCGGCGTCCTCGAGCGCCGGCACGTTCGGCGGGGGCTCCGGCGGAGGCGTGCCGAGGATATTTTCGAGCACCCACACGCCGCGCTTCACCGGCGACGTGCGGAAGTTCTGCGTCCACGTCACCGACAGGAAGCTGCCCTTGCCCAGAATCCCGCGGCGGTAGTCGAGCGACGGACCGAGGGCGACACGCCGGAAGTGCGAGCCGTAGATGTTCGGGATGCCGTAGTGGCGTGCCAGCCGCTCGTTCACGAACGTGTAGTCGGCGGTCAGCAGGTCCACGACGTTGCGGTCCTCGCGGATGATGCTCTCGAAGAACAGCTCGGTCTCGCGCTGGAACGCCTGGCGCAGCTCGTGGTCCCAGTCCGGATAGTAGATGCCGTCGGGAGACGTCGCCGGCAGATTGCGCAGGTACAGGAGCTGCTGGCCGAAGTTGGTCACGAGCGCGGCCGACTTCGGATCCTTGAGCATCCGGCGCACCTGCTGCTCGAGCACCCGCGGAGTGCTCAGGCGGCCCTGCGTCGCGACCGTCAGCAGCTCGTCGTCCGGGATGCTGCTCCACAGGAAGAATGAGAGCCGCGAGGCCAGCTCGAGATCGGTGATGCGATACGGCCGCCCCGCCGCCACGGTGGGCGGCTCCTTCTCCACACGCACGAGGAACTGGGGGCTGGCCAGGACGCGCCGCAATGCCAGCTCGATCCCCTCGTCGAAGGTCCCGTCCGCGCGCCCCTGCTGGTAGAACTCCATCAGCGTGGAGACGTCTCCCGCCGTGGCCGGCCGCCGGTACGCGCGCCGGGCCAGCGCCGTCAGGATCTGCCGCGCGCACGGTTCCTCCTGCGCGGCGGTAGCCGGCCGGCAGGCGAACACCTTGCGGCGGCTGCGCGAGTCCTCCGGCCGCAGCGCGTTGAACGGGCCGGAGATGCGCAGGAAGCCGATCGCCGGGTAGTACTGCAGCTGCGGGATGCTGTTGTTCTCCAGCGACTTCCGGTCGTACTGCTTGATCAGGTCGAGGCTGGGCCGGAGGTTCGTCGCCAGGAACGTGGCGGCAACGGTGCGCGACCCCGCGCGGATCGGGACGGTGACCTCCAGGATGCCGTCACCCTGATCGCCTGCCATCCCCTGGCTGAGCCCGACGCCCTGGTACTTGAACAGATGCGCGCGCTCGCCGTCGACGATCAGCTCCAGCTGCTCGCCTGGGACGTACGAGCCGATGCCGAAGTTCTGGATGGCGAACTTGTATTCGCCGTCGGCCGGGAAATCGTGGCGCACCAGCATCCCGCCGCGCGTCCCGAACGGCAGCCCCTCGATGTGGTGGTTCTGCGACGTGTCGCCGGGGGCCAGGTAGGTGGCCTCGATCGGCGTCTTCCAGTAGCCGACGGCCATCCGGGACACGCGCGCCGCGGCGGTGGCATACGACTCCAGCAGCGTCGGCGAGATCGTCAGCGACCCGGCGATGTTGTCGAAGCCGCGCGCGATGTCGTCGGGCGGCAGGAGCGCCGTGACGTCGATCTCCAGGTCCAGCAGGTCGCGCACGGCGTGCGCGTACTCGGTCCGGTTCAGGCGGTGCAGGACGACGGCGCCGGGATTGGATCGCGTCGCGGCGTGACGGTCGATCTCCGACTCCAGCCAGTCGCGCAGCCCCTCGTACTCGGTCAGCGGCGGCCGGCGGACGTCCGGCGGCGGCATCACGCCGGCGCGCAGCTTCCGCACCACCTTCTCCCACAGCTCGGCGTGGTCGCCGACGCGCGCGAAGTCGAGCCCCTCCAGCGAGAGGTTGGCCGTCTTGACGCGGTTGCTGTGGCAGGTGACGCAGTACCGATCGACGAGGGCCTTCTGCTTCTCAGCCGTTGCCGGCGCCGAGGGCGCGGCGAGGCGTGCCGATTGGCCCTCCAAGCGAACCCCCGCCGTCGTGGCGGTCAGGACGACGAAGAACCGCGATGGCAGGCACGGCCGACCTGGTGTGCGACATGGCAGGCACCCGACGACGGGAAACAGTGGGTCAGAGTCCCATAACTGTGTCGGGCTTTCAAGCCGGATACGGCCTATTCGGCAACCGAATGAATCGACCCCAAAGGGGCCAAAACCGCCCAAGGTCCGGCGGCCCTGCGCTGCGAGCGGGCAGCTATCGCAGCCAGTCGGCGGGTATTTTGTCGGCCTTGGCGCGAGCCTCGAACCGGGCCCATTCCTCGCGCAGCGACGTGGCGTTGTACTGCGCCTTCTCGAGAGCCTTGAGCGTGACCTCGCGCTCCTGTACGTGCGACGTGCCGGCGCCGCCCCTCAGCTGCTCGTCGAGGCTCTGGAGCCGAGTCTTCAGGCCGTCGACCTTGGCCGTGCTCCTCTCCAGCTCGGTCCGAATCGTTCCCGCCTTGCCGCGCCAGTATTCCTCGCCACGCTTCTGTTCCGCGGTCTTGACGTCGGTCCGGGGCGTGGCGGCGTCGGCCGGCGTCCCGGCGGCTCCGGCAGCCGCGGCGGCTCCGGCTGCATCACCCGGCGCGGCGGCGGGCGCCGACCCGGTCGAGGCGGGTGCGGTAGTGGAAGGCGCAGCCGCAACCGGGCAGCTTCGCCCGGCACGGCCCGCAGATCTTCGTTCGTGCTCCTTGCCCGCGCTGGTCTGCTGCCGCCGCTCGCCTTCACGGCGAGCCACTTCGCCCAGCCCCTGCGCCGAAGGGCCCGACGTCAGCCAGCCGATGGCCAGCAGCATCACCGCGGACACCATCGTGCGCATTACTTGATCTCGCGCCAGCCGCCGATGTCGAACGTGCCGCTGCCGGCGAGGCCGTTGTAGGTGATGGTCGGGTTGCCGCTGATCGTGTTGACGTCGGTCAGCGTGCCAGCGCCGGCCACGTCCTGCACCAGGATCTGGCCGGCGATTTCGGGGCTGCCGGCGATGTCGAGCTGACCGCGCACCATGACCACGCCCTCGATGAGAGCGGCGTGGCGAAGCTGCCGGAGATCTCCAGGTCGCCGTTGGTCACGAACAGGTTCTCGAAGAAGGGGTTGGACGTCGGGTGTCAGGGTGGCGTTGCCCTGGATGTCGATGTCGCCTTCCACGATGAGCGACATGACAGCGGTGGGGCTGCCTGCCATCCGCACTGAGGCGCCCCTGACGTAGTAGGTCCCGTCGATGGGATCGGCGTTGAGCTCCCAGGTGCCGGCGCCATCGAACGTCCAGCCGAACGACGCCTGATCCGCCTCTGCCACCCCCGTCACGCGGTTCTTGATGACGCCGTCGCTGTCCAGGATGTAATCGGCGAAGTTGAAGTAGTCCGCCGCATTGACGTTGGGTACCGTCATAGTCGGTTGGCCGCTGGCCTCGATGCCCCCCACGTCGGCGCTCGCGTGTATGGTCGCCATGAGCGAGGAGGTGGCGTCCTGGGCGATGTCCACCGCGCCGCTGCCGATCTCCAGGTTGCCGTTGGCGTGGACGCCGCCGTTCTGGCCGAGAAGCGTCAGGTTGCCCTGCACGTCCAGGTCGCCGTTGGTGAGGAGGGCCGGCAGCGTGGTCGTGCCGAGGATGGCTTCCAGCGTGACCGTGGTGTTGTTGCGGCCTCGGCCGATGGCGCGGATGACGATTCGCTCGTTGTTGTCGGTCGAGGCGTCGGTATTTTCGTTGACCTCGGTGATCGCCGCGGGGCTCAACGTGAGGCCACGGAGGGGATCGTCGTCGTCGAACACCTGCACGGTGTAGGACACGCCTGTCAGCGTCCCCAGCTGCAGCGTGGCGTTCGGCGGCGGCAAGCCGGTCGCAGCGCCATCGACGGTCATCAGGCTGCCGTTGTCAAGCGTGTTGGCGAAGTCGCCGTCTGGACCCGCCAGCAGTGCGTCGATTGCGGGTCCCGGCGTCAGCGCGCTGTTGTTGAGGCTGGTGATCACCACCTGGACGGCGGCCGTCAGGCCGGCCTGCGCCGCGGCGCGGGCCTGCGCCGAGGTGTCGAGGTTATAGGCCGCCATGGTTTCCGTCTTGCCGCTGACCGCCAGCGCCGCGCAGACACCGGAGGCCAGGATCAGCAGCAGGATGACCCCGATCAGGGCCATGCCCTGCTCGCTGTGAAGGCGTGATCGATAGGTGGACATAAGCGTTTACTGCGACTTCAGCCGCACATCCGACTCGAGCGTGAACGTTTGCCCCTCATCCATCCCCGGGCGCGCCGACCGCGACCGGGCGGTGAGCGTGACGCGAACGATGCGGACCGCGCCGACGAACGCCGTCGGCACCATCGCGGAGTCGAGATACTCGAACGTCAGGCCGGTGAACACGCCGTCGGTCCAGACCACCGGGGCCAGATCGGTCCCGCGGTCGTATCGCGTGATCGTGTTCGAGATGTTGTTGTAGGCGATGGTGACGTCCTCGTCCGCCTGGGTACAGAAGCCCGTCGAACCCCCGATGAGCCCATCGGGGACGCCCGCGTCGGCCTGAACACGGATGTCGTCGGGCTGGCCGTCGCCGTCCGGATCCATACGGATCGCCTGAACGGCGGTGCCGGCCGCGGGACAATCGCTCACCGACACGCTGTAGGGATTGCTGCCAGCCTGCTCGATGGTGCGGCGGATGAAGTCCATGGCGAAGCGCAGCTCCTGCTCCACCGTGCCGTCGTCCATCTGGTGCGCGTACGTGTTCTGCACGCCCGAGATCACCGTGGCCGCCGAGCCCAGCACCAGCATGCTGACGAACATCGCGATCATCAGCTCGATCATCGAGAAGCCGCGTTCGTCGCGCATCGCTACCATTCGCGGATCACCGTCGTCAGCGTCTGCGAGCCCCCATACAGCCGGCCGCCTTTGTTGTCGATGTTGACCTCCAGAAGGCGCGTGCCTGCCACCGGGCCGTTGGTCACCTGCCACCGGCGATCGATGCCCGGCTCAGGCGAGTCGAAGAAATTCGCCATGTTCGACGAAATGCTGCCGCCCAGCTGGATCGCGGGACTCGTGTCGAAGTCCAGCTTCATCAGCTCGTCGATCTTGGCCTGCGCCAACACCGTGCTGGTGGTGGCCTGCCGCGCGTCGGAGTGCATGATGGTCGCCACCGCGAGGAGCTGGGCGAGGCCGACGAGCCCTATCGTCAGCACGAGCGACGCCACCATCGTCTCGACCAGCGAGAAACCGGACTCGCTCGGCGCGCCTTGGGGTTCGGTCATGGCTAGTCCTGCCCGTATCCGCGTGAGGTCGTATGACGGTCGATCGTCGTCCCGCCTGTGGCGGTCACGGTGATGCGGCGGCCGGTGTCAGTTGTCTCGTCCTCGATCGTCAGCACTGCGGGCGGTGATGCGGCCACGCAGGTCGGACATCCAGTCAGCGGCACGACGCGGCCGGCCGTGCTCACCTCCAGGCTGGCGATCGTGCCCGGAAACGTGGTGGCCGACGAGCCCATCGCCACGACGGGGCCGTCGTTGTTCGGCAGCGTGGCTGGATCGGTGTCCGGTGCCGGATACGGATAGGCGGCGAGGTCGCAGCGATCGCCGGCGTCGTCGACCGCCGCGTTGCCGGTCACTTCCACGACGCGCATCTGCCCCGTTGTAGGACAGTTGAACCGCACGCGCATGCGGACGTTGGACGCAACCGCGGTGTAGCGCGCCGAACGGATCGTCGCGGCCACGTTCTGCACGTCCGAGTTGAACTTGTACGTTTCGATGGCGCCCGTGATGCTGGGGGCTGCCAAGCCGACGGTGATCATGGTCACGGTGGCCACCACCACGACTTCGATCACGGAGAATCCGGCGTCGTCCTTCCTCATGCCCGACTGAGGTAGCAACCAGGGTGCCACTACCTCGAGTGGGGCTTAAGTGGCTGTCGAGCCGATGGTTGCGGCAATCGGCCGAGGTTCGGTTCCGAGCCGCGTCGTGTGCCGATTCAGACCAGCCCCACGGAAACTGAAACAGGCCGGACAGTCTTGAGACTGGGGCCGGGTTGGTCACTGCGGGCGGCGCTTACCCTTTCTGTGCACGCACGGTCACCAGCGTCGGATAGTGCGGATCGGCGAAGTCCAGCGTGGCCTGCGACACTTCGTGCACGGCAAGCCCATACAGGAACGCGGCGGTGGTCGCCACGTTGCCCCACGACTCCACCCGCACGTTCGACCCGAACTGTTCGGCGAAGAGCCGCCGCGCGCCGGGAGCGGTCACCCGCCAATGGTCGTGCGCGGGCCCGTAGTCGTTGGCGATCCGGCTGGCGCACGGCAGCGTGGCCAGCACGACGCCGCCCGGCCGGAGCAGCCGTGCGCATTCCGCCAACACGGCCGCCATGTCGTCGATCAGGTGGAGCGTCTGGGTCAGGACGATGCAGTCGTACGACTCTGAGGCCACGTTCGGCGCGCAGCGAAGGTCGGCGATCACCGTGGCGTTGCCGTTGCGGCCGTCCACGTCGATGACGTCCAGACGGGTGATGCTGCCGCCGCCGATCCTGCGCGCGTTGTCCGGCTCCTGCACGTCGAGGACGACGCCACGGACGTCCGCGGCGCACATCTCCAGGAATGCGTTGATGTAGTAGCGATCGACGGGGGTGCCGCGCGAGAAGCCCCAATCCCGGGCAATCGGCGTCGCCCGGCCGGCGCCGCCAACGGCGGTGGGGACAAGCGCGTTGGCGGGCGGGGGCGAGCGCGGCGGCGGCCAGCAGGCCGCGTCCTCGCGCCTGCGCCCGGTCGATCTCCGCCAGGCCCTCATCACGCCGCGCCAGGATCGAACGGAACCGTCCAGCAAGGGGCAGGAGCCGCGCTTCGCGATCCGCAAGCACGCCTGTCACGAGGGATTCGAAGACGCCGGTGTGCTTCTCGAGCACGCGGATCATGGCCCGCGCGCGACGATCCGGATCCCAGGCCCGACGATACAGCGCGTCGCGCTCGACGATGTAGCTGACGAGGGGATGAGGCACCACCGCGATCTCCCGTCCGCGCGACAGCAGCGAGAGCCACAGATCGAGATCCTCGAGGGCCTCCAGCGATTCGTCGAAGCCGCCGGCGCCCAGCCAGTCGCGCCGGCGGACGAGCGCGGTCGAGTTCACGGCGTCGGAGCTCGACGCGCATGCGGCAAGTGTCACTGACGAGACACCCTCCACCACGACGCGCGAGCCCGGCCCGAGCCATTCGACCCACGTGGCCGCGGCCGCGGCGCCGCGGTCCTTCAGGGCGGCGGCCGACTGCTCGATGAAGCTGGCGTCGCAGCTCGGTGCCGGCATCCACGCAGGCGATCGATGGCGCCGTGGAGGCCTTGATGCCCGCGTTCTTGACGGCGGCCGGGCGATCGCTCGGCGCCTCCACGAAGCGGTGGCCGCGAGATTCGGCCACGGCGCGCAGCCACGAGCGCGTGCCGTCGGGTGTAGAGGGATCGGCCACGAGCACCAGCTCGGGGGAAAGCGTCTGGCGCTCCACGCTCCGCAACGTGCTCCATACGCGCGCCCCCGCGTCGGCGCAGCGCAGCACCACTGCCGCCGGTGGGCGGCCCCTGCGACCTTTCGCGCGTGGCTGCGCCTCCGTCACCGCCCGCCTTTCGACCGCCGCACCAGGTCGAGCGCGGCGCGCAAGGGCGAGGTCAGACGCCAGCTCCAGGACCTGCGCAGGTCGCGCAACTCGTCCATGACCCGGTTCACCGCGGCCTCGGCGCCCAGGTACCGCCACACCGCCTCCTCGTGCGTGCGCCGGACCGCGGCAAGCTCCGTCGCCAGGTGCTCGGCGGTCGCGAGCACCGCGTCACGCTCCACGCGAGCCTCGTGCGCGGCGGCCTCGTCGCGTTCACGGGCGAGGGCGTCGTCTTCAGCGGCGCGCCAGCGCTCGATGTCCCGCAGGTCATCACGGGCGCTCGAAAGCCCCGGGGTCACGACCAGATAGTCGTCGAGCTCCAGGTCGTGGATCTGCCCTTTCAAGTGCACTTCCTCGCGCTCGCGCCGGACGAGCAGGGGCGCGAGGTGCGAGCGGTACGACGCGGCGTGCTTGGCGACGAGCCGGCGGTAGAGGCCAGGGTGCGTATCGCCCTGCATCATCACCTGGCTCATCGAGCCAGCACGGCGCCGGTACCGGAACAGAAACTCGGGCAGGATGACACCGCGATAGCCGTGCTCGACCATCGTGATCCACAGGTCCCAGTCCTCGCAGCCGTCGAAGAAACGTTTCGTCGAAGCCGCCCACCGCGTCGAGCGCCGCGCGCCGGACCAGCGCCGAGCCGTTCACGGTGTTCATGTCGAGCAGCGCCGGAAAATCGCAGCTCTCCGGCGTCCACTCCCATTGCTCGTCGCCGAACGTCCGCAGCCAGTGCGACGCGAACGACACCGACGCATCGGCATCGAGTGCGGCCACCGAGCGGGCCAGCATCTCGGGCTCCAGCAGATCGTCGGCGTCGAGCATGCAGAGCAGCTCGCCGGTGGTCTGCGTCACACCGAAGTTCTTGGCGCCGGGCAAACCGCGACTCTCGGAGCGCAGCACGCGCGTCTTGGGCCGGTTGAAGCTATCGAGGACCGCTATGGTGGCCGCGTCCGTGGACCCGTCGTCGACGACCAGTATCTCGACGTCGGTGAAGGTCTGCGCGAGCACGCTGTCCACCGCGTCCCCGAGGTGGTGGCCCAGGTTGTAGCAGGGCACAACGACCGAGACCCGCGGCGACTGTTCCGTCATCGCCGACAAAATCCTACTCGCGTTTGACCAGACTCGAGAGGTAGGCCTCGGCTACTTCGGCCGCCGGACCTTCGGCGACGATGCGGCCCTGGCGCAGCAACACCGCGCGGTCGCAGTACGCACTTGATCTGATTCGGATCGTGGCTGACGACGAGCGTCGTATGCCCGGCCGCCCTGATCTGCTGGTAGCGTTCAAAGCAGCGCTCCTTGAACCCGGCGTCGCCGACCGCCAGCACCTCGTCGAGCACCAGCACCTCCCGGACCGCCTGAAACGCCACCGAGTAGGCCAATCGCGCCGCCATGCCGCTGGAGAAGTTCTTCAGGTGCATGCGTGCAAACGGCTGCAGCTCCGCGAACGCCAGCACGCCGTGGAGGCTCTTGCGGATCTCGGCGATCGAGAGCCCCATCAGCGCGCCGATCAGATAGACGTTGTCCACCGCATCGAGCTCGGGGTTCCAGCCCACCCCCAGTTCGAGAATCGGCGTGATGCCAGCCCGCGTGGTCACCCGGCCGTTGTCCGGCAAGTAGATGCCGCAAATCAGCTTCAGCAGCGTGCTCTTGCCGCAGCCGTTCGCCCCCATGATGCCGAGCGCCTCTCCGCGGCGGAGCTGCAGCGACACGCTGTCCAGCACCTGCAGCCGCTTCTGCGGCCGCGGCCGGAACCCGGCCATCACGTGCTCGCGGATGGTGTGGCGCGGCTCGTCGGGAATCCAGAACGCCTTGGAGACCGATTCGACCTCGAGGAGTGGCTCGCTCATGGCTTTGGCTAGACGAACTCGGCCGCGCGCGGGCCCATCCGCCGCAGGACCATGGCGCCGACCACCAGGACGACCACCACTTCGGCCGCCAGGTACGCGTGCGCGAGAGCGCTGGGCCGCTGGCCGGAGACGAGCACCGCCCGCGAGAACTCGATGATGGGGGTCGGCGGCCACATGTAGAAGTAGAAGTGGTAGCGCTCGGGCACGATGCCGAGCGGGTAGATGATCGGCGCCAGGAAGAACCCGGCCTGCGTGACCATGTCCCACACCTGGTTGAGGTCGCGATACTTGAGGAAGAGCACGCTGGTCGCCAGCGAGAAGCCGACCACGATGAGCGTGAGGGCGAGGCAATAGGCGGCAAAGAGCCCGAGCGCGGCGAGCGACGGCGCCTGGCCGACGAGCACCAGGAACGCGACGATCACCACGACGAACACCGCGAGCGTGATCAACGAGTTGGCGATCGCGGCCACGACCACGATCCACAGCGGCACGCGCAGTTTGCGGAAGAGGAACGATTTGGCGTGGAGGGCGGCCAGCCCGGTCTTCGTGCCCTCCGCGAAGAAGTCCCACAGGAACAACCCCACGACCAGCTGCAGCTTGTACGCGGGATCCGGGAACAGGAACGAGAACACGCTCATCAGCACGACGAAGAGCGCGGCCGGCTTCAGCAACGCCCACACGAAGCCGCTGAGCGTGCCGTGAAAGCGTGTCTTGAAATCCGTGCGGACGAGCGTCCATGCGAGGCCCGGCGCGTTCGGGCTGATCATGGGCGCGTCGATCCTGGCCCCGCGGCTTCGGAGGAGCCAGACTCGATGGTGCGCAGCTCGTGCAGAACCCGTTCGGCCTCGGGCACCTGGCCGTTCTGGAGGAGGCATCCAAGCAGCTTCTTGCTGCGTGAAGGCCTCCAGGCCGCCTCCCATGGCGAGGACCGCGCGATACTCCGGCACGGCCTCGCCGCACCGTCCAGTCTGACGCAGCGTCTCGGCCAGCAGCAGGCGCGGCACCCAGTGGGTGGGCGAGAGGACCACCGCTTCCTTGGCCAGGTTGACTCGAGCTCCCCCACACCGCGTTGCGAATCAGCGTCAGGCCCGCGAGGTGCGCGACCACCACCGCCCCGACCGCGCCAAGCGCCAGCGTGCCACGGCCGTACGACACGGCGCGAGCCCACGCCATCCCGGCCGATGCGCCGCAGGCCAGGAAGAACCCCATCGCGGAGATGTAGGCCCGGTGCTCGGCCATCGGCTCGCCGACGCCCATGATGAAGAGGACGCTGCCGGGCAGCAGCAGCGCCGCGGTCAGCGCCAGCCCGACGCTCACGAGCCCCTGGATTCGCCGCACACTCCAGACCAGCGCGGCAAACGCCGCCAGGCCCGCTACTCCGGCAACGACGCGCGGGCTGAAGGCGTTCACGGAGGAGATCGTGTGCATGATCGTCTGGCCCCTGGGCCAGACGAAGAGTCCCAGGTACTGCCAGAACGCGTCCACTGCCGTCAGGACGTGACGCCACTCGGGCCCGGCGCCGGCCGGATATTCAAAGGTTGCGAGCAACGCCAATCGGCCCGCCGCAAACACGAGCACCACTCCCATCAGCGGCGCGTAGAGACCGCGGATCCGGCGCCACCGTGCGTCGCGATCGCCCTCCAACAGCCACGCGTCGTAGCACCACAACACCACGGGCAGCATCGCCGCCGCTTCTTTGGCGAGGAGCGACAGCACCCAGAGGCCCACCGCCAGCGAGCGCCACCAGCCGCCGTTTCGCATCCACTGCCGGGCAGCCAGCAGCGACGACAGAAAGAAGGCACCGTAGAGCAGCTCCGACCGCGCCGTGATGTAGCCGACGGCCTGCGTCATCACCGGGTGCGCCGCGAACAACAGGCTCGTGACGGTGGCAACCACCGCCGGCGAGGGGGTGAGTCCGTACACCCCGCCGCCCCGCCGGCGCCAGTCCTCGGCCGCCACGAAGGCGAGCCAATAGGCCAGGACGACATTGAGCGCGTGCAGCAGGACGTTGGTCACGTGATAGCCGAATGGGCGGGTTCCCCACAGTGCCGTGTCGAGGGCGTAGCTGAGGGTGACGACTGGCCGCGTAATGTCGCGCGCCAGGGTTGTAAGTACGCCTGACGGATTTGTGATCGACGGGTTTTCGACAATCAGGCGAAAGTCGTCGTAGACAAAGGGGTTGTCAAGGGCGCTTGCATACAACAGCACGGCGAGCCCGGCCGCGCCGCACGCGGGCAGGGGCACCCGCCGGCGGACGCGCGACCACGACGCGCCACCGAAGGCAGCCTGGGAGGAGGCCCCGCTCTGGAATGACATGTGAAGTCCGATAACTCTCGGTAGGAACTGTATCGGTGCAAGAGCTATGCGTCCTTCACGTGACGCCGTACTCGGGGGACGCATGGGCATACGGGGGCATTCCGCGCCTTTCGCATGCAATGGCGCGCAGTCTCGCCGACCGCGGCCATCGCGTCACGATCTGCACAACCGACGCGTACGACGCGGGCAATCGCCTGCGGCCGCCTGACGGCGATGCCGGGGCCCGTTTTTTCGCCTGGGATCCGGTGCGCACCTCGGAACGCATCACGACGCGCGTGTTCCCGAACCTGTCGAACCGGCTCGCTTATCACCAGCAGGTGTTCGCGCCGATCGGTCTGCGAGCGTTCCTGCGTGAGCACGCGCTGTCATACGACGTCGCGCATCTGCACGCCTGCCGCAACCTGCCGGGTGTGATCGCGGCGCGCTGCCTGCGTGAGGCGGGCGTCCCCTATGTACTGGCACCCAATGGCACGGCCCCGGTGATCGAGCGCCGGCACCTCGCCAAGCGGCTCTTCGACGTGGCCCTGGGGAACAACGTGACCCGGCACGCCCACCGGGTGTTGGCGGTCACCGAGGCGGAGCGGCGCCAGCTCCGCGACGTCGGCGTGGACGACGGCCGCATCCGGCTGATTCCCAATCCGATCGACCTCGAGGAGTTCGCGGCAGCGCCGCCGCCAGGCGCATTCAGAAGCCGGCACGGGCTGAGCGGCCCGGTGGTGGCCTTTCTGGGCAAGATCACGCCGCGCAAGCGCGTCGACGCGCTGATTCGCGCCTTCGCGCGGCTGCGGACGCGGGAGGCCACACTCGTGATCGCCGGCAACGACATGGGCGCCGAGGCCTCGGCGCGCGCCACCGCCGTGTCCACGGGCGTGGCGGATCGCACGCGGTTCGTGGGACTGCTGCAGGGCGCCGCACGGCTGGAGCTGCTGGCCGACGCCGACGTGGTCGTCTACCCCTCGGAGCACGAGATCTTCGGGCTGGTTCCGCTCGAGGCGCTGCTCGTCGGCACGCCCGTGGTCGTGGCCGACGATTCGGGCTGCGGCGAGGTGGTGTCGCGTGTGGGCGGCGGACTGGTGGTCCCTGGGGCCGACGCCGAGTTGACCCGGGCCATCGACACCGTGTTGGGGAAACCCGGGGACTGGCGAGCGGCCGCGCGCGCAGCGGCACACCAGGTCGCGTCGCGCGGTTCGGCGCGGAGGCCGTGGGCGCACAGCTCGAGGAGCTGTACGGCGAGGTGATGAGGACCCATTGACTAGCGAGGCCCTGGCCTCAGACCCACGAGCATGTCCGCGATCCAGGGCCTCGCTAGTCCCAGTATTACTGGCCCGCGCTCCGCGCGGGCATAGACGTCTTGACCGAGGGAACATGTGACTCAGAATCACGCATTCAGGCCGGTCAAGACGTCTAGCGAGGCTTCGCCGCAGACCGCTTCTCAGAAAACGGACGGCTCCGCCTCGCTAGTCGCAGCGTCTTCTGGCCCGCACTTCGTGCGGGCGGGGAGCGGCGTGAGCGTGGTGGTGCCGGTGCTGAACGGCGAGGCGACGCTGTTCGAGACCTTGGCGTCGATTGCCGCGCAGGCCGACGGGCGCCGGCCGATCGAGATCATCGTGGTCGACGACGGCAGCCGCGACGAGTCGCGGGCGATCGTGGACGAGGCGGCCCGCCACACCCCCATCCTTGTGCTGGATGGCCCGCGCCGCGGCGCCGCGGCGGCAGTGAACTGCGGCGTTCGCGCCGCGCGCTATCCCGTCATCGCGCAGATCGATCAGGACGTGGCGCTCGAGCGCGACTGGCTGGAACGCGTGGCCGCGTGCTTCGCCGATCCGCGCGTCGGCGCCGTGCAGGGCCGCTACACCTCGCACCGCTCGGACGGGTTCTTCGGCCGCGTGATGGCGCTCGATCTCGAACAGCGGTATGACCGGCTGCCGGAGCAGGTGGACCACGTGTGCACGGGGAACACGGCGTATCGCGCCGAGGCGCTGGCCGCCGTGGGCCTGCTGAACGAGGAACTGGGCTACGGCTACGACAACGACCTGAGCTATCGACTGGGGGCGGCCCGCTACCGCCTGTTGTTCTGCCGCGACGCGCGAAGCCGCCATCGATGGCGGGAAGGATTGGCGGGGTACCTGAGACAGCAGTACGGGTTCGGCTACGGCCGCATCGACGTGGTGGCGGCGCACCCGGCCCGAGTCTCGGGCGACGACGTGTCGCCGCTGGCGATGATGAGCCATCCGGTGGTGGCGGCGACGGCGCTGGTGTGCGCGTTGACCTGGATGTGGTCGCGGTGGCTGGGCATCGCGGCGGCGCCGATCGGATGGACGGCGCTGCTGCTCTCGCTGGGGTTGCTGGTGGAGCGCGCCATCGCCGGAGTGCGCGCGTGGCGGCGCTACGGCGACACGGCGGCCCTGACGTTTCCCCTGGTCCACTCCGCGCGCGATCTGGCATGGGTGGCGGCGATCGCGGTCTGGAGCGCCCGCCGGCTCCTGCGGCGCGCGAGCGGACCCGCGGCCAGCATGACCCCGCGCACGGTGGCCGAATGAGGGTCGGTCGGCGCGCCCTGACGCTGATTCCGGCGCACAACGAGGCGGGCAACCTGCCGGCCGTGATCGCCGAGATTCGCGAGCGATGCCGCGATCTCGACATCCTGGTGGTGGACGATGGCTCGACCGACGGCACGTCGCGCGTTGTCGACCAACTGGGTGTACGGAGACTGGCCTGGCCGCTCCGGCGCGGCGTGGGCTGCGCCGTTCGCGCCGGCCTGCGCTACGGCGCGCGGCTCGGCTTCGAGGTCGTGGTGCGGCTGGATGCCGACGGCCAGCACGACGCCGCGGATATCGAGCGATTGCTCGCACGCCTGACCGAGGGCGACGTGGACGCCGTGCTGGGATCGCGCTACGCGGAGACGTATCCCGGTCCGAAGCTGCTGAAGCGGGCGCTCGCGACGGTGGTCTCCACGGTCACGCGTCGGCGGGTCACCGATGCCACGTCCGGGTTCTGGGCGCTCGGTCCGCGGGCCGTGGCGCTGCTGGCCGATCATCACCCGCGTGGCTACCCCGAACCGGAGCTTCACCTCTTTCTCAGTCGCAACGGCCTGCGCGTGGCCGAGGTGCCCGTGCGCTCGCGCGCCAGGCTCAGCGGCCGCAGCTCCCTGACGCTCGTCCGTCTGCTCGCGGCCGCCGCGAGGGTGCTGCTGGCGGTGATCATCGTTCCGCTTCGCCAGCGGGTAGGCCCGTGACCAGCCGCATCCAGGTCGTCGCCATCATCGGCAGCGTGTGCTTCCTGCTGCTGGTGCTGGAGCTGATTCGGCGGCGCCGGCTGGCCGAGGAGTTACTCGGTCCTGTGGATCGTGGGCGCGTTGCTGCTCCTGGCCGCGTCCATCCGCCGCGATCTGATCGACCGCGCGGCCGGCTGGCTGGGCATCTACTACGGCCCGGCGGTGCTGCTGCTGGCCCTGGTGGTGGTGGTGTCGGCCGTGCTGCTGTGGATGTCCGTGGTGCTGTCGCGGCAACAGGCACAGATCGACCATCTGATCGAAGAGACCGCCATGTTGTCGGCTGAACTGCGCGAGGAGCGCGCTGGCGCGCGCCTCGTTGGTCGTTAGTCGTTGGTCGTTGGTCGTTAGTCGTTAGTCGCTCCGAAGCGGCCGCGCGCGTAGTCGAGCGCGCCGCGCACGGTGGCCCCGAGCTTGGCCGCCCGCGACCCTCCCGGCGACGTCAGTGCGTGCGCCAGGTTCAGCGCCACCACGGTAAGCGGACGCGCCACGCGCGCCACGACCCCTCCGGCGTGGTGGTCATGAGCCAACAGCAAGTGGTTGCGGGCCGCGAAATAGAAACGCCGCGGCGACGCCGGCCCCAGCGAGCCACCGCCCTCGTGATAGGCCAGCGCCCGCGGCTCGAACTGGGTGCGCAGGCCCGCCGCGCCCGCACGCAGGCAGAGATCGATGTCCTCGAACCCGAAGAAGTAGCGCTCGTCGAGCAGGCCCACCCGCTCCCACGCCTCACGCGTCACCAGCAGCACGCAGCCGCTGGCCGCCACTCGGCTCCCCGACGACACGTCCACGGCCGCGCGGGGACGGCCCGCGTGCCGCTCGCGCATGCGTCCTGTGCGCGTGTCGTAGTCGATGCCCGCCGACGCCACCGTGGCGGGGTCGGTGCGCGCGAGAATCAAGGGCGCTACGATGGACGCGCCGGCCGCGGGCTCGAGCGCGCCTTCGAGATGCGACAGGCAGCTGGGCGCCAGCACTGCATCGCTGTTCACCAGCAGCACCGCGTCCGCGCCCTCGGCCAGCGCGGTGCGGACGCCCGCATTCACCCCGCCCGCAAAGCCCAGGTTCACGCCGGTGTGCACATAGGTCACGGTCCCGCCCCAGGCCGCCGCGCCTTCGCGCAGCTGGGCGGGCGTGTCGTTGTCGACGACGAAAATCTGATCGAGCGGGCGCCGCGAGCCCAGGAGCGAGCGGACGGCCAGGTAGGTGTCGCCCGGCGTGCGGTGGTTCACCACCACGGCCGCGATGCGGCGCGATGGCGCCGGTCGCAAGGACGCCGCAGCCGACCCCAGCTCCTCGTATAGCGCCCGGACCGCCTGGACGTCGTCTTCCAGCGTGCGGAAGGTGGTGCCGCGCGCGCCGTCGCCGAGCGCGTGGAGCAATCCCGGCTCCTCGAGCAGCCGCGTCAGCGCGCGGTGCAGGCCGTCCACGTCGCGGGCCTCGAACAAAAGCCCGTTGCGGCCGTGGTCCAGGAGCTCGGGGATACCCCCGATGCGTGAGCCGATCACCGGGATGCCGCTCAGCAGTGCCTCCTGGATCACGAACGGGCTGTTCTCCGGCCAGATCGACGGCGCCACCAGCACGTCCATCGACGCCAGCGCGTCCGGGATCTGACCGTGGGGCCGGGGACCGCTGACGGTCACGCCCGGCAGCGCCAACAGCGGCTCGAGCCGGGCGCGGTAGGCAGTGTCGCCGTGGTAGTCGGCGGGCGCGCCGAAGAGTTCGAGCGTGGCGCGTCCCGGCGGCAGACGCCGGAACGCCTCGAGCAGCACGTCGGGCCCCTTCGACACCATCAGCGTGCCGATGTACCCGATGCGCAGCCGCGCGGACGGCTGTCGCGTCACGCGTCGCAGCTGTTCGTGGTCCAGGCCGTACGGCGAAAACCCGATGCGGCCGGCCCGCACGCCCTGACCGATGAACCAGTCGCGCAGCGCGTGCGACGGCGCCAGGAAGCGATCGATCCGCTCCAGCACGCCGCGCATGTGCCGTGTGCGCACGGCGCTGGCCGAGTCTGCGTGAGGCGTGGCCACCTGGAGCGCCGCCGCGACTATCTGGCGGCCGGCGTCGCCGATCGCCTTTGGCAATCGTCCCTCCACCGCGCGCAGCACCGGCAGCATCGCCCCCGGCACCGGTGCCTCGGCGACAGCATCCACGCAGCCGCCGCAACCCGAGGGCCCGGGTCCCTCGCACACCTGATAGCTGGTGTCGAGGCGTTGGCCGCGGTGGCACAGCAGCCAGTAGTCGTGCAGCGTATAGACGACGGGGATGCGGCGCGTGGCCAGCACGTCCACGATCTCCGTCGACAGGCACGTGAGGTGGTGCAGGTGCGCGACGTCCGGTTTCCACTCGTCGATGAACCGCGCGGCCACGCGGGCGATGGCCGGGTTCCGGTACGAATCCTCGAAGCTGGTGGTCGCGCGGAACGTGTTGTTGACCCACGCCACCCGCAGGCCGTCGCGCGTCTCGACGCGCACGTCGTACTCCGGCCGGGACGGGTCCTGCTCGCGCGTGAGCACGAACACGTCGTCGCCGCAGCGCTCGCGCAGCGCGCGCGCGTGGTGGTAGGCGTAAATCTCACTGCCGCCCTGCGCGTGGGGCGGAAATCCGTGCGCGACGACCAGCACGCGCATCAGACCGCCCGCCAGCGCACGGGCTTGTAGCCCTTCGCCGCAGAAAGACCGCCCAGGTACTGCCCGAGCGGCCAGGCCACGGCCAGGCTCAGCGCACGCCACACGCCGGTGGCCCTCCGGCCGGCCGCGCGCGCGGCGCGTTCGCACCGCAAGTGGAGCCGCGCCGTGCTGGCGATGGCCCGTGCGAGATCGCGGGCGCGCGGGATCGTGCGCAGGCCGAACAACTCGAACAGCCGGTGGTGCAGCAGATACGTGCGGGCCAGCTCGTAGCCCGCGGAACGATCGTGCGAGTGGACGACGGCGGCATCGGCCACGTACTCGAGCGTGTAACCCGCCCGCAAGGCACGCCTGCGCCCACTCCAAGTCTTCGGCGATCACCGTTTCGCCGAACGGCAGGCGCTCCCAGACCGAACGGCGCAGGCACGAACACACGTTGTCGAACGTGCACGCCTGCAGCCGCGCGCCGGGGTCCAAGGCCTCGAGCGCACCGGGATCAGCGAAGGTCACCCGTCTCGACTCGGACGACGCGCCCGCCCATCGCTCGAGATAGTCGACCGTGATGGCGCGCGCGTCGGGCCGCGGCAGCTGGCGGCAGAATGCGCCCGCCACCTGCGGGTCGCGGCGCAAGGGTGCCACCAGGTTCGCCAACCATTGGTCGGAGACCGGCAGCGCGTCCTGCACGATCAGCACTGTCAACGCGCCCCGCGCGAGTTGAATGCCCTGGTTTCGCGTGGTGCCGTGGTTGAAGTGGTCCGGCGGGATGCGCACCAGCCGGTGGACGTACGGCGACTCGTCCAGCCACTCCGCGGTGCCGTCGGTCGAACCGGAGTCCACCGCAATGACCTCGATGCTGAAGTCGGTGCGCTGGCGTGCCACCGCTCCGACGAGATCGCGCACGCCGCTGCCGCCGTTACGGGTCAGCAGCACGATCGAGACCAGGGGATCGCTCACCTGGTGGCTGGCGCCGCCACCAGGCGCGCGTAGGTGGCCTCCCACTCACGCGCGTCCTGCGCGATCGACTTGACGGCCGGCAGACGGCCGGCCCACTGCTCCAGCACGCCGCGGTCCGCGAGGATCGATTGCAGCGACGCGGCGAGCGCCTCCGGAGATGCAGCGTCGTAGAGCAGCCCCCACTCGCCGTCGCGCACGAGATCGACGATGCCGCCCATCCGCGCGCCCACGACCGGCACGCCTGCCTGGAACGCCTCGTGGATCACGAGGGGCGAGTTCTCGAGCCACAGCGAGGGCACCACCAGCACGTCGAACTGGCCGTAGATCTCGCTCGTCGCGGTGGAATCGAACCCGCCCATGAAGCGCACGGGCATCTCCCCGGCCAGGCGGCGAAGTTCCGACACGTAGTCCGGGAACGTGTTCAGGTCGCCGTAGAGGATCACCTCGAAGGCATCGGGCGGCAGCCGGCGCACGGCTTCCATCAGCACGTGGACGCCCTTGTGCCACACGAGCGTGCCGACAAAGCCGATGCGCAGCGGGCCGGTGCGGGCCGGCCGAGGCCGGGAAGCCGCCGGGCGGAAACCGTAGTCGGACACTACGATCTTTGTCGGATCGAGACCCAATTCCCTGAACTGGGCGCCAATCGACGGGGACGGGGCCACGAACAGGTCCACCTGCTCGAACACCCGCCTGGCGTGAGCCAGGCGGTCGGCGATATCGGCCTCGGTCACCGGAAACCGCCGGGCCTGGCCCGCCACCGTGGCCGCGGTCTGGACCAGCCCGGGCGACAGCCGGCGCGCGGCCTCGACCAGGCGCTGCAGCACGCCCGAGGCGGCCACGGCCGTGGCCGCCGTGCCCACGGCCATCTGCGTGTAGAACGGCGACTGCTGAAAGCAGCGGACGCAGCGCGCGGTGTCGATGGTGTGGCAGACGTGCGACTCGGCCCGGTGGAGACGCTGGCCGCCGGAGGGGCACACCAGGGTGTAGTCGTGCAGCGTCGCCACCACGGGGATCCCGCGCGCGCGCGCCTGGGCCGCCAGTTCGTAGGAGAGATTGAGGAAGCTGTGCGCGTGCAGGATCTCGGGCTCCACCGCGTCGAGCACCTGGCCGATCCGTGCGGTCAACTCGGGCGACGCGTAGCTTTCCGCGAACGATCGGCACACCCAGTTGTTCACCATCTCCACCACGGGCAGCCCTTCGTGCTCGCGCCACGTCAGGTGCGCGTGGGCGCGGCTGGGATCGTACTCCGCGCACAGCAGCGTGACGTGATGACGCGCGCTCAGCTCGCGGCAGAGCTCCGCCGCGTAGATCTCGGACCCGGCGCGGTGACGAGGCAGGAAGTCGTGGATGGCGTGAAGGACGCGCAGACGCCGCACGCCCTGAAAGTAGCACGGCGGCGATCGCATGCGGGGCCGCGTGTCACGTATACTGGCCGCCGGTGTCATCCATGGCAGCCACGACCGAGGCGTCTGCGGCGCCGCGCGTCTCGGTGGTCATCCCCTGCTACAACCTGGGCGCCTACGTCACCGAGGCTGTGGACAGCGTCCTCGCGCAGACGTATCAGGATTTCGAGATCCTGATCGTCGACGACGGGTCCACCGATCCGGCCACGATCAGCGTGCTCGACGCGCTCGATCGGCCGAAGACCACGGTGTTCCGCACACCCAACCGCGGGCTCGCCGCGGCGCGCAACTTCCTGGTCGGGCACGCGCGCGGCGAGTATCTGTGCGCCCTCGACGCCGACGATCGGCTGCATCCCGAATATCTGACGCGCACGCTCGCGGTGCTGGAGCGCGACGCCTCCATCGGCTTCGTGTCCACGCGCATGCAGATGTTCGGCGCCGAGACGCGCGAGTGGCCCGACGACACGCGCTGCGATCTCGAGACGCTGCTCTGCCACGACCCCGTCCACTGCGCCGCGCTGGTCCGCCGCTCAGCGGTCCTTGCCGCCGGCGGCTACGACGAGCGGATGGCGCATCAAGGCAACGAGGACTGGGACCTGTGGATCGGCATCGCCGAATCCGGACTCTCGGGGGTCATCCTCGACGAGGTGCTGTTCTTCTACCGGCGGCGCGAGGGCTCGATGAGCGACGACTGCACGCGAGGAGATGCGCACCTGGATTCGGTCGAGCACATCGTCCGCAAGCACGAGGGCAGCTACCGCGCCCACCTGCCCGCCGTGACGCGATGGAAGGACGCCTCGTTGGCGGATCTCGACGCGCGGAACGCGAGCGCTCGAGGCCGGCATCACGGAAACGGCCGCGACAGTCGAGCGATTTCGCGACGAGCTGGCCGCGCTGAAGCGCCGGCTCGCCGAGACCGAGGAACAGCGCGCCAGGCTGACCGAAGCCGAATCGGCCTACCGGGCCGCTTCGGCCGAGGCGGCGGCTCTGCGGGCCTCGGCGAGCTGGAAGGTGACCGCGCCACTGCGCGCGTTGTACGACGCGTTCACGGCCGTTCGCCCACGCGGCCGACGATGAGCAACGACGTCACGGCGGCGCTGCTCGACAAGGAACGGCGCATCCTCGAGGCGCAGCTGCGCCACGACGCACTGAGCCACCACCGCGTTGCGCTCGACGCCGAACTGCATGCGCTGAAGCGCGACATCGCGGACGTCGTCCAGCGGCTGCGGGCGCTGGGGCGCGACCGCGTCGAGTTCGGCGACCTCCGGCGCACCACGCCGATCAGCCCCGTGTGGGGCCTCGACCGCGGCTTGCCCCTCGATCGCTACTACATCGAGGGATTCCTGGATCGCCACCGCCTCGACATCGGCGGCCGCGTGCTCGAGGTCAAGGACTCGGGCTACACACGAATGTTCGGCGGCGAGCGCGTGACGCGCGCCGACGTTCTGGATGTGGACGCCGGCAACGCGAACGCCACGGTGGTCGCCGACCTGTCGCGCGCGGACGCGATCCCCGACGACGCCTACGACTGTTTCATCCTGACGCAGACGCTGGGCGTCATCTACGACGCGGCGGCGGCGGTCCGGCATGCCGTGCGGGTGCTGAAGCCGGGCGGCGTGCTGCTGTGCACGCTTCCCGCTGCCGGGCGGATTCGGTACGAAGAAGGACTCGACGGCGATTTTTGGCGGTTCACCGAGGGCTCGGTGCGACGTCTCTTCGGCGAGGCGCTGCCACCGAGTGCGTTCGAGGTGGCAGGTCACGGCAACGTGCTGACCTGCGCCGCCTTCCTCTACGGCCTGGCGCAGGACGAGCTCACACGCGAGGAACTGGACGTCGTGGACCCGTTCTTCCCGCTGGTCTACACCGTGCGCGCCATGAAGGCCAGCGCGGCTGCGCCTCCAGTGTCTTCTGGCCCGCACACCGTGCAGGCAGTCGGCGGCGTACTGACCTACCACCGCATCGCGGAACCCGCACACGAACGCGATCGCATCAGCGTAGCCGCGGACGAGTTCCGCGGACACATGCAGCATCTGCGGGACGCGGGCTACCGCGTGCTGCCGCTTGCCGAGCTCGTGGCCGCCGCATCGGCCGGCTCGCTCGAGAGCCGGTCGGTGGCTCTGACCTTCGATGACGGCTATCTGGACGCGTTGACGTCCGCCGCGCCCATCCTCGAGTCCTTCGGCTACCCGGCCACCTTCTTCATCGTTGGCGAGGCGCTCGACGCACCACACGAGTTCTGGTGGGACGCCCTGGACCGCATCTTTCTTTCGGACCACCAGCTGCCCGCTCGGCTGGCCCTGACGCTGCCCGGCGGGGTGATCGAGATGCCGACGGCGAGCCGCGCCGATCGGGGCGCCGCCCGCGACCGCTTGACGGCGTCATTCTATGACCTTGGCTGCGGACGCCCGCGAGTCCAGCCTGCAAACGCTGCACGCCTGGAGCGGCACGCGTCCGGCCACCGAGAGCCCGCGGCGGCCGATGACGGCCGAAGAGGTCGCGCGTCTGGCGTCGCGGCCTGGCCTCTCGATCGGCGCGCACTCGCATCGTCACCTGCGGCTGCCGCTCTTGTCCGCGGCCGAGCGAGCCGACGACATTCGTACCTGCCGGCACCGGCTCGAAACCCTTACCGGCCGGCGTGTGCCGGCGTTCTCGTATCCGTATGGATTCGTGGACGACGCTACCGTGGCCACGGTGCGCGCCGAGGGATTCGACCTCGCGGTCACCACCGACGCGCGCCCGCTGACCGCGCCGGTGGACGTGCTGCAGGTACCGCGAATCGACGCCGCGAACACCGATGTGCCGGCATTCGCCCGGCTCCTCGAATCCCTGGCGGTCTGAGCCGGCCTCGCTACGGGGTCCGCGGGCGTCCCAGCGCGCGCAACGGCGTCGTGACTTTCCAGCTCCAGGACTGCCGGATGTCCGCGAGCTGCCGCTCGAGCTCCGCGACGCTGCGCATCAGCGCGCCCCGTTCGCCCTCCAGGTCCTGGCCGTGGCGTTCCACCTCGCGATACTGGCGCTCGAGCCGTTCGAACTGGCCGCGCAGTTCGGCGTGACGACCCTGCAGGTCCGAGAGCAGCGGCCACGTCGGCGGCGCGAGCGAATTGTTCGGCGGCCAGGGCCTGGCCGAGCAACTCCAGCTGAGACGACAGCTGGTCGACCGTGTGGCGAAGCTCCGTGGCTTCGACTTGCAGCGCCTCGACGCCGCGGTGCTCGATCTGCAGCTGCGCGCGAACGACGTCAGGGTCGTACCGTTCGAGGGTGTCCGGATCCCGGGTGAACCGATGGTTCTCGTCGAAGCCGTCGTACTGCACGTGCCAGCCGCGGCCGCGCTCGTCGCCGGCGAAGCGAGGCCTACGCTCCTCGAACACCTTGCGCCGGCCATGCGCCTGGCCGCGAATCGGAAAGTGGCGCATCACGAACCGCAGCGGGAACACGCGGCGCGACGCGAACCGCGCATCGTGCCCGCCACTCGATTGCAGGTCGATGTCGGCCGCCTTCTTCCAGCACCGCACCTGCACGCGATTGAACTCCTGGCCGCGCTCGAAGTACTGAAACATCTCGCGGATGTCGGCCTTCCCGTCGAACCGGTCGTGGGTCGGCCAGAAGTTCAGCACCGCGAAGTCGATGGCGTTGTAGCCCAATCGATCGACCAGCGCGATGCCCTGGCGGAGATTCAGATGCGGCCAGGGGCTCTCGCGGAATTCGTCGGCATCGTGGTTCACGAACCAGTCCGCGTCGAGTTCACGGGCGAGCTGTTCCTTCCGGCCGAGAATCTGCGCCAGGCTGAACTCACCCGCGGCGGAACCTGGGCCGCCTGGTTGCTGGCAGCGCTCGATCCGCACCAGGCCGCTCGCCAGCAGCGGCTCGAGCGCCTTCGCGGTCCCATCGGTCGAGCCGTCGTCGATCACGTGGACCGCGATGCCCTGCTGGACCAGATCGCGGACCGTCTGCTGGATGATGTCCGCTTCGTTGAACGCCGCGACGATGGCGGTGATCCTCGGGCCCGCGTGCATGCCGAAGGCATTGTAGCCTCGGCGGTGGCGTCAGACGGCCGGCAGGACGAGGCCCTCGTTGGTGGCGCGCCGCAACGGTACGGCCGGGTCGTTGCGCTGATGGTGGCGGATGCTGGCGTCGAGCACGACGCTCGTGTGCAGCAGGTCGGCGGCCAGGATATGGCGCTTCGGACCGATGGCGTGTCGGTGCTCCCGGATGTCCATCTCCAGGGATCCGTGGACCTTGTTCGCGATCACCGCCGGCGGAGCGATCGGCAGCCCCTCGCGGATCGCTGCGGCGTACATCCAGTCCAGCGAGTGCCAATTGAGGCCGAAGTTGCCGTTGCCGCCGCCGATGTCGGAGTGCACGCCGCGGAACCAGACTTCGACCAGCCGTTCGTCCTCCTCGCGGCCCGTGCCGCACAGGCGGGTGAGGTGGAACACGCTGCGCGCCTCGTCGAGCGCCATCGCGTGATAGACGCGCTTGGCGTTGGGTGGGAGGCGCAGGTCGTGGCCGGCGTTGACGAAGCGGCCAGGCAGGCCGAACTCTCCGACGATGTCCCAGACGCCGATGAAGCGGATGCTCAGCGTCGGCAGCTTGCGCGCGACCTCGTTGGCGAACGAGATCGCCAGCGCCGCGCCGCGGCTGAATCCGATGACGTCGATGGTGGTGTCGCCGGCGTCGCAGTTGAGCGCCAGGCGGTCCATCATGATGCCGATGCGGAGGAACCCGCCGAGGCCGAAGGCCTGGGCCACCACCGACCCGGTGTGGGTCTCCGCCCGCCGGCCGATCCCCTTCAGATAGAGGCTGCCCCGGTCGTCGCTGGTTTCCTGGAGGTCCTTGTCGGGATCCTGGTAGGCCCGGAAGAAGTGCAGCGCGTTGCTGTCGAAGCCGCCCTCAGCCGTGTCGGGCTTGTCCTCGTTGCCGGTGCCGTCGAACGCATAAAGAGCCATCTGCCGCCTCCGCCGCCCGCTGTGATAGCAGAATCAGCTGACGATCGAAAGCACAGCAGGCCGGAAGCTCGGGAGCCGGGCCGGAGCCGAAGCCGGAAGCCCCGCCGCCGCGAAGCGGCGGCCAAACAAACACTGCTATCACTACCGTGAGCAAATCGAGCGGTAGTGATAGGATCCCGCCCGGCGGGGCGAGTTGGGTCTGCCTCTGCCTTCCACCGGAGAGGGATGGCTATGAAACAATTCGGACGCTCAGTCGGCCTCGGCCTTGGCGCCCTGGTCCTGTTTGCCGCAGTGTTCACGGTGCTCGTCACGGCGCAGGCTCCTCAGCAGCCGGCGCAGCCGATGAGCTTTTTCGTCACCAGCGCGCCCAAGGGCGACGGCGCCAACTACGGCGGCCTGGCCGGCGCGGACGCGTACTGCCAGCAGCTGGCAGCGGCGGCCGGACGCGGGGCAGCCAAGTGGGTCGCCTATCTCAGCACGCAGGGACCGGGCGCGGTCAACGCGCGCGACCGGATCGGCAACGGCCCGTGGTACAACGCGCGCGGCGCGATGATTGCCGCGAACCAGGCCGAGCTGCACGGCGACACCATCGAGCAGGCGCGCCTGGGCAACCGCCTCAACAAGAACAGCGCGCGGACCGAAAAGGGCGATGTCGTGAACGGCGTCGGCGACATGCCGAACCAGCACGACATCCTGACCGGCTCGCACGCCCGACGGGCGCGCCTACACCGACGCCGCCGATCACACCTGCAGCAACTGGACCAGCAACGCCAACGTGGAAGCGCCCGCGCGCGGCGCGGCGCCGCCGGCTACGCCTCCGGCGCCCGGCCCTTCGGCGCAGTTGGGACACTCACGACAAGACGGGCGGCGGCAACGGTTCCTGGAACTCCACGCACGGCAGCCGCGGCTGCAGCCAGCCGAACCTGGTCTCGACGGGCGGCGCGGGGATGTTGTACTGCTTCGCTCCGAACTAGAAGCAGCCAGAGCAAGCGAGGGCCGGACTCCGACAGGGGCCCGGCCCTTTTTTTTGGCTCTCGGCTTCCGGCTCTCGGCTTCCGGCTCTCTTGTGAATTGTGGGTTGTGAACTGTGAATTCGGACCCGCTCCGTAGATCGTGCGGGTCCGGACGACCCGTCCCGGAAACGGACACTGCGGGGCCCGGAGCGTGGGTCGGCACCGGTCGCAACCCGCTGAGCGCTAATCACTTCCCTGCCTCGCACGCCCCGGCACACGACTTGATGGTTCAGTGAGACAGCCATGCCCGACGTCGCCCGAGACCCCGCCATCCTGAAACGTAGGCGCCTGCGCCAGGTAATCCTGGCTGTGCTGGCAGGCATCGTCGTGCTCGTGGTGTCGGTGGCGTTGGCGCGTATGGAGCCGGCGGCGCCCTCGGTGGAGCGGGCCACCGTCCTCGAGGACGTCGTGAAGCGCGGCTCGATCATCCGTCAGGTACGTGGACCCGGCACGCTGGTGCCGGAGGACACGCGCTGGCTGCCGGCCACGACCGACGGCCGCGTCGAACGCATCCTGCTGCGGCCGGGCGCGCGCGTGGAGGCCGACTCGGTGATCCTCGAGTTGACCAACCCGCAGGTCGAACAGGAAGCGCTCGACGCGCGTCTGGCGCTGCAGTCGGCGCTGGCGGCGCTCGACAATCTGCGCGCCCAGCTGCAAAACGAGCTCCTGACCCAGGAGGCCGCCACGGCGGCGCTCGACTCCGAGGCGCAGCAAGCCAAGATGGAGGCCGACGCGAACGAGCTGCTGGCCAAAGAACAGCTGGTCTCCGACCTGATCTGGCGGCAGTCGCGGCTGCGATCGGACACGTTGAAGCGGCGCGTGGAGATCGAGGCCAAGCGCCTGGCCGCGGCGGAGGCCGGCATCGAGGCGCGGCTCCGCGTGCAGCAAGCCTCAGTGGACCAGGCCAAGGCGATATCGGGCCTGCGCGACGAACGCCTGGCGCTCCTGAAGGTGCGGCCCGGATTCGCCGGCGTGCTGCAGCAGGTGCCGGTCGAGGTGGGACAGCGCGTCGCGCCCGGCCAGAACCTGGCCCGCGTGGCCGATCCGGAACGCCTGAAGGCGGAGCTGCGGATCCCGGAAACGCAAGCCAAAGATGTCGAAGTCGGCCTTTCTGCGGAAATCGACACGCGCAACGGCGTCATGACGGGCACCGTCAGCCGCAAGGACCCGGCGGCGACGAACGGAACCGTGACCGTTGACGTCTCACTGACGGGCGCGCTCCTCAAGGGCGCCGTGCCCGACCAAAGCGTGGACGGCACCGTGCAGCTCGAGCGGCTCGAAAACGTGCTCTACGTGGGCCGGCCGTCGCTCGGCCAGGAACAGAGCACGGTGGGACTGTTTCGCGTCACCAGCGACGCCGGCGATGCCGCCCGCGTGCAGGTGAAGTTGGGGCGCAGCTCGGTGAACGCCATCGAGGTGCTGTCGGGACTCAACGAAGGGGACCGGGTGGTGTTGTCGGACATGTCGGCATGGGACGCCTACGACCGCGTACGGCTCCGTTGACATCTTCGAGAGGCGATGGTCGTGAGAGGGTTGCCGTTTAGGTTTGGAGTTCTCGAAGATGTCCCGCCCCGCGGAGCGGGGCCAAAAGACGCTGGCCGAGCGAATCGGAGCCGACGCGTCTTTTCAATGCGCTTTATGGCGCAGATTCGCTAGAGGACACGATGAACGAGAGCGCACAGCATGTGATCAGGCTCGAAGGCGTGAAGAAGGTCTTCCTGACCGACGAAGTGGAGACGCACGCCCTCGACAACATCAACATCGAGATCAACCGCGGGGAATACGTCTCGATAGCGGGGCCGTCGGGATGCGGTAAATCCACGCTGCTCTCGATCCTCGGCCTGCTGGACACGCCCACCGAAGGCACCTACACGCTGAACAACCAGACGGCAGTCTCGTTGTCGCTGGCGCAGCGCGCGCGCGTGCGCAACCGCGAGGTGGGGTTCATCTTCCAGAGCTTCAACCTGATAGGCGACCTGAACGTCTTCGAGAACGTGGAGCTGCCGCTCACCTACCGCGGCATGCGCCCGGCCGAGCGGCGGCAGCGCGTGACCGCCGCGCTCGAACGCGTGGGCATGGCCCACCGCGCCAAGCACCTGCCCAGCCAGCTCTCCGGCGGCCAGCAGCAGCGCGTTGCCGTGGCGCGCGCCGTGTGCGGCGAGCCGTCGATCCTGCTGGCCGACGAGCCCACGGGGAACCTGGACTCGAAGAACGGCGAAGCCGTGATGGACCTCCTGAAGGAGCTGCACAACAGCGGCGCCACCATCTGCATGGTGACGCACGACGCGCGCTACGCCTCGCACGCCGAGCGGACGATTCACCTGTTCGACGGCCGCGTGGTCGAAGAGTCGTAGGGCGAGGCCCACGTCAGAGAGGCCTCGCCAGACAGTGTTTGATTGCCCGCGCGTTCGCGCGGGCGTCTGGCGGAAGGTGGATGATGTGGGACGACCTGCGTCACGCCGCGCGGTCATTGGGCCGCTCACCCGGGTTCACGGTCGCCGCGGTGCTGACGCTGACGCTGGGCATTGGCGCCACCACGGCCGTATTCAGCGTGGTCGATGGCGTCATCCTCAGTCCCCTGCCGTTCCCGGAGCCCGACCGCCTCGTGGCCGTGCACGGGACGAGCGTTGACGCGCCAAGGAACTCGCTCTCTTTCGCCAATTTCGAGGACATTCAACGCGACGTCCGCGAGTTCGAACAGCTGGCGGGCTGGCGCACGGACGGCTTCACACTGACGGGCCGCGGTCAGCCGGAAGCGTTGGCCGGACAGATGATCACGGCCAACTTCTTCGAGGCCCTCGCGGTGTCGCCGGTTCTCGGGCGCACGTTCCGTCCGGACGAGGATCGGCTCGGGGCGGCACGCGTCGCCATGGTCGGCGAAGACTACTGGCGCAGCCGGCTCGGCGCCGACCCCGGCGTCGTCGGGAACACATTCGTGCTCGACGGCCAGGCCCACACGATTGTGGGCGTAGCGCCCTCGTCGGTGCGCTTCACGCGGTCGCGGGGCCGCTTCCTGAACGACGTCTACGTCCCGATCGGCCAGTACGACGACCCCATCTTCCGAAGGCGCGGGGTAAGCGACGGCACGATGGGCGTCGCGCGGCTGCGCGACGACGTGAGCCTGGAACGGGCGCGAGCCACCGCCTCGCTCGTGGCCACGCGCCTGGCCGGGCAATACCCGGACGAGAATCGCGGCATCGGCGTGAACGTCGTGGGCCTTGCCGACGACCTCGTGGGAGACCGCCGCGCGATTCTGGTCGCGCTGCTCGGCGCCGTCGGCCTGGTGCTGCTCATCGCCTGCGCGAACGTCGGCAATCTTCTGCTGGCGCGGGCCTCGGCGCGCCGGCACGAGCTGCTGGTGCGCGCGGCACTCGGCGCGGGGCGCCGGCGGCTCGCCTCGCAGATCGTGGCGGAAAGCGTCATCCTGTCGTGCGCCGGCGGGTTGTGTGGAGTGCTCGCCGCGCCATGGCTCGTGCGCGTGGCGCTGCTGGCCGCCCCCGACGCGCTGCCAGCGATCGCGGGCGTCGAGACCAACCTTGTGGTCCTGGCGTTCGCATCGGGCGCCGCCATCCTGACGACGTTGTTGGTGGGCGTGTTTCCCAGCTTCGCCGCGATGCGGACACCAGCCCAGGGACACCTCGCGAGCACGAGAGGCGTTCGCGGGGACGGTGGCCGTCTGCAGCGGTATCTCGTCATCGCGCAGGTCGCCTTGACCGTCGTCCTGCTCGTGGGCGCTGGACTCCTGCTGCGGAGCCTGACGCAGTTGTGGGTCGTCAATCCGGGACTGAATCCCACCAACGTGCTGACGTTCAGAACGGGTCTGTCTCCCCAGCGCTCGACAGACCCGGCGATCATTCGAGCGGCGTTTGCAGAATTGGACCGGCGGCTGGCCAGTCTCCCAGGAGTGACGGCGGCCGGCCTCGACATCGGTTCGCCGCCGTTCGGCGGCGGCGTCTCGGCCCTGGGGTTCTGGCGGGCCGATCGACCGGCACCCACCAGGCCGTCCGAGCAACAGAGCGGGATCTTTCACGCGGTCGGCCCGGACCATTTCGCGGCGATGGGCATCCCCATTCTCCGAGGGCGCGCTTTTTCGCGCTTCGACGACGAGCGCGGCGCGCGCGTCATGATCGTGGACGAGGAGCTGGCCCGATCGACGTTCCCGGGCGAAGACGCGGAGGGTCAACATATCAGCCTCGGTGTGGTCGGCGGATCGTGGCTGATCGTCGGCGTCGTGCGCCACGTCCGCCACTGGGGACTCGACTCCGACGACGCGGCGCTGGTCCGGTCGCAGTTCTACATCCCTCACGCGCAGCTGCCCGACGTCATCGCGCGAATGGCCGCTGGCGCCATCGGCGGCGTGGTGCGGTCGTCGGCTCCGCAGGGCGCTGTCGCCCAGTCGATCAGGGACGAAGTGGCGCGATTCGATGCCGGCCAGGCGGTCTTTGGCCTGATCTCGATGGACGACACGATCGACGAGTCGCTGGCGGGACGGCGGTTCACGATGGCGGTTCTTGGCGGGTTCGCCGGTGTTGCGTTGCTCCTGGCGGTGATCGGCACGTACGGCGTCATGTCGTTTATTGCCGGGCGGCGTACGCCGGAGATCGGCGTTCGCATGGCGGTGGGCGCCGCACCACGTGACATCGTTCGACTGATGCTCGGAGAAGGCGGCAGGATCATCGGTGGCGGCCTTCTCCTCGGCCTCCCCGCCGCCTGGGTGTTTGGGCGCGCGCTGCAGGGTCAGCTGTTCCGCGTGCCTGCCGACGATCCATTCACATTCTCGACCGTGACGGGTCTTCTGGCCGTCGTGATCGCCACGTCGTGCCTCGCGGTGGCACGGCGTGCGGCGTACATCGACCCGGTGGTGGCTCTCAGACAGGAGTAAAGAAATGGTCGAGACGTTCTGGCAGGACCTGCGCCACGGCGCGCGAATGCTGGCCAAGAACCCGGGCTTCGCGGCCGTCGCGATCCTGTCGATCGCCGTCGGCGTCGGCGCCAACGCCGCGATGTTCAGCCTGGCCGACGCGCTGGTGCTGCGTCCGTTGCAAGTGCCGCGCGCGACCGAAGTGGTGGCGCTCAGCGGCAACAGCACCGCGGCCACCGCAAGCACGGGGTTTGGCGTCAATCGCAGTGTGTCGTACCTGGACTACCGCGACGTCCGCGACCGCGCCCGCAGCTGGGAAGGACTTTTTGCCTACCGCGTTCTGCTGACCGGCTTCGCGCTGCGCGCCGAGGATCCGGCGCAGCAGGTAATGGGGCTGGGTGTCAGCGGCAACTTCTTCAGGGTGCTGGGCGTGCCGGCGGCGCTCGGCCGCACGTTCCGGGACGACGAGGACGAAGCGCCGGGCCGCGACCCGGTGGTCGTGCTGTCGCACGCCGCGTGGACAGAACGGTTGGGCTCCGATCCCAATGTCGTCGGCCGGCGCGTGCGCCTTGGTGGCACCGACCTGACGGTGATCGGTGTCGCGCCGGCCAGCTTTACGGGCATGCACCTGGTGCTGCACCCGGCCTATTACGTCACGCTGGCGACAACCGCGACGCTGGCCGGTCAGCCCCCGGGGCTGCTGGACCAACGGGACGCGCGGATGCTGCTCGTAAAGGGCCGGCTCAAGCCCGGCGTCTCGATCGAGCAGGCGCACCAGGAGGCCAACATCATCGCCGCCGAACTCGAACGCGCCCACCCGGACACCAACCGGGCGTTCGGCTTCCTGGCGCGATCCGACTTCCAGGCCAGGATCGAGGAGCGTGGGCCGTCGGCCCCAGGGGCCTTCATGCTGATGACGCTCGCGGTCGTGGTGCTGCTGGTGGCCTGCGCCAACGTCGCCGGGCTGCTCATCAGCCGAGCGCCCGCGCGGATGAAGGAGCTGGGCGTGCGCATGGCCATCGGCGGCGGCCGCGTGCGCGTGATGCGCCAGCTGCTGACCGAAGGCCTGCTCATCGCCGCCGGCGGCGCCGCCGTGGGCATCGGCACGGCCTACGCCGTACTGCGGTTGATGCAGAGCGGCGGGGTCGTCAGCGACATTGGCGTCCGGATGGATCCCAGTCTCGACCGTCGAGCACTGACGGTCGGCATGATCGCGGCCATCTTCAGTGTCCTGGCCTCCAGCCTGCTGCCGTCCTGGCAGTCCACCGGATCGAAAGATCTTGACGGCGAGCCTGCGGCCGGGCGCGTCCTCTCGTCCCGCGCGCCGCTTGTGGGGGCGCCACGGCCTCGTGGTTGGCCAGGTGGCGCTCTCGCTGATGATGCTGATCGTCGCGATGTTCGTCTACCGCGGGTTCGCCGCCGAGTTCGCCCGGCCCGGCTTCGACACGACCCGCATGGTGCTCGTAGGCCTGAACCCTGTGCTCGCCGGCTACGACGCGGCCCAGACCGACGCCCTGCTGCAGCGCCTCACGGACGCCGCGCGCGCGCTCCCCGGCGTCCGCTCGGTGGGGCTGACGTCGATTGTGCCGCTCAACCAGGACAACCGCGAGGCGTTGAGCATCGTGCCTGACGGGCTACGAGCTGCCACCGGGCACCGACACGATTGCCGTGTCCTCCACGCGCATCGACGAGGGCTACTTCGCGACGATACGGATCCCGTTCGTCAGCGGCCGCCCGTTTCGCGAGACCGACACGGCCGACGCGCCGCCGGTCGTCGTGGTGAACCAGACCCTGGCCGCGCGCTATTGGCCCGGGCAGGATCCGCTCGGCAAGCGCATGCGTCTACAGAGCGCTGACCGGCCCTGGGCACAGGTCATCGGCGTGGCCGCCGACAGCAAGTACAACTGGGTTGGCGAGGCGCCGACGCCGTTCGTCTATCTCTCGCGCCGGCAACAAGGGATGCCACGCGGCACCCTGCTCGTGGCCACGACGGGACCGTCCACGGGTCTCGTGGCTCCGCTGCGCGACGTGCTGCGCCAGATCGACCCGAATCTCCCCACGTCGCCCGTGCGGACGATGGAGGAGTTCTACCAGGGCAGCGCCGTCAACTCCGTGGCCGGCGCGATCCGCATGATCGCCTGGATGGGCACGATGGGGCTTGCCCTCGCGCTCGTCGGCCTCTACAGCCTGATGGCCTACGCCGTGGCGCGGCGCACGCGCGAGATTGGCATCCGCATGGCCATTGGGGCGCAGCCCGGATCGGTGCTGCGCATGGTGATGGGCCACGGTGGATGGCTGGTGGCGGCCGGCGTGGTGCTCGGGCTGATCGGCAGCGCGAGCGTCCGCAACCTGCTCCGAAGCATCGTGCCGAGCCGGGGTGAGATCGACCTCGTGCCCTATTTCGTCGTCGTGCCCATCCTGGTCGCGGTCACGCTGGCGGCGGCATACGTGCCGGCGCGCCGCGCGTCGCGGATCAATCCCCTGGTCGCGCTGCGGCAGGAGTAGCGAGATGCTCGAGACACTCTGGCGGGACATCCGTCACGGCGCGCTGATGCTGGTCAGAAATCCAGGCTTTGCGGCCATCGCGATGCTGTCGATCGCGGTCGGCGTAGGCGCCAACGCGGCGATGTTCAGCGTGGCCGACGGCCTGGTGCTGCGGCCCCTGCCTGTGGCGAGCCCGGGCCGGATTCTCTCGATCATGGCCACGTCCGCCGGCACGGGCTTCCGCAATCCCAACCTCTCCGCTGCCGAGTACGTCGACGTCCGCGATCGCTCGCGCAGTTTCGACGGCGTCGTGGCCTATGGGATGGCGGCGGCAAGCTTCGCCGTGAGCCGCGAACAGACCGCGCAGCGCAAGGTCGGGATGGCCGTCAGCGGCAACCACTTCGACGCCATGGGCGTACGCCCGGCGTACGGACGCGCTTTCCGGGCCGACGAAGACCAGGCGGGCCGCCCCGTCCCGGTGGTGGTGCTCGACCACGACGAGTGGGTACGGAGCTTCGGCTCGAACCCGGGCGTCGTCGGATCGATCATCCGCATCGGCGGCATGGACTTCACGGTGATCGGCGTGGCCCCGCGCGGCTTCACCAGCATCGACCACGACGTGCACCCGGCCTTCTACGTGCCGCTGGCGGCGTGGACGAGCGTCGTGCCGGGGCTGCCGCTCGACGTGCTCACCTCGCGCGAGGAGCCGGCGCGGGTCCTGGCCGTGAAAGCGCGGCTCAAGCCGGGGCTCACAGTGGAGCAGGCGCGGGCGGACGTGTCGCAGATCGCCGCGAACCTGCGGCAGGCCTACCCGGATACCGACCAGGATCGCGGCTTCATCGCCCGCACGCAGCTCGACGCCCTCACATACGCGCGCTCCGACGCGCCGATGATCATGATGCTGATGGCGGTCGCGCTGGCGGTGCTGATCGTGGCGTGCGCCAACGTTGGCGGACTGTTGATCAGCCGCGCACCGGCGCGGGCGCGCGACATCGCCATGCGCCTCGCCATCGGCGCCGGGCGTGCGCAAGTGGTGCGCAGGCTGATGGTCGAGGGCCTGCTGATGGCCGTGGGCGGGGCGATCGCCGGCCTGGGGCTCGCCTATGCCGCGATCGGCGTCTTCCAGCGGATCGACTTTCCGACCGACATTCCGCTGAAGCTCACGTTCGCCCTGGACCTGCGCGCGTTCGCAGTCGGCGCGGCGGCTGCACTGGCCTGTGCGCTGCTGGCCAGCCTGATTCCTGCCTGGATGGCATCGCGCACCGATCTCGTCCAGGTGTTCAAGGGCGACGGCTCGTCGCGGCTGCCTCGCCAGTGGGGTCGCCAGATCCTCGTCGGCGGGCAGATTGCCCTCGCGCTGGTTCTTCTGACGGTTGGCATCTTCCTGTACCGCGCGTTCGCGTTCGAGCTCGACCGCGGGCCCGGATTCCGCACGGATCACCTCCTGATGGCCGTGTTCGACCCAGGGCTGGCGCGCTACGACGCCGACCGCGCCGGGCGCTTCTACCGCCAGGTCAAGGAGCGCACGCTGGCGCTGCCCGGGGTGCGGTCGGCCACCTGGACATCCTCCGTGCCGATGAAGCCAGGCGATTTCGAGCAGACGCTCGTCGCGCCGGAGGGCTTCGAGTTTGCGCCGGGAACGCAGAACGTGCCGGTCCTATGGGCGCAGATCGACGAGCACTACTTCGACACCATGGCCAATCCCATCGTGCGCGGCCGCGCGTTCCGCGACACCGATGACGAGGCCGCGCCGCTCGTCACGATCGTCAACGAAACGATGGCGAGGCGCTACTGGCCCGGCCAGGACGCTGTCGGCAAACGCGTGCGTCTGGATTCACGGGACGGCGCCTGGGCTGAAATCATCGGCGTGACGCGCGACAGCAAGAACGCGTTCATCGCGATGGACGCGCTCGAGCAACTGTTCGTGCCCCATCTGCAGCACCCCAACGACGGGCTGACGCTGCTGGTGCACACGACCGGCGCTTCTGAATCGGTGGCCGGCCCGATCCGCGACATCGTGCACTCGCTGGACGCCGACATGCCGGTCTTCGGCGTCCGCACGATGGAAGACTTCTACTTCTGGCGCGCCACCTACATCGCGCGGCTCCTTTCGGGCAGCGTGGCCGTGATGGGCGCGATGGGCGTCACCCTGGCTGTCGTCGGGCTGTATGGCCTGGTGGCCTATGCGGCCAGCCGCCGCACGCGCGAGATCGGCATCCGCATGGCGATCGGCGCCCAGCCGCGGGCAGTGCTGCGCATGGTGTTGAGCTACGGATTCGTGCTGTCGATCTGCGGCCTCGTGGCCGGGGCCGCTGGCAGCCTGGCGATAGGCCGTCTGCTGCCAGTCGTGCTCAACGGCCTCGAACGCGCCGAAGGCGGCGTCGACGGCGTCACGATGCTGATAGTCGTGCCCTTGCTGGTGTCGGTGACGCTGCTCGCGACCTACGTGCCGGCGCGCCGCGCCGCGCGCATCGATCCGCTGACGGCGCTGCGACAGGATTAGCCGATGGGTGACGCCTTGTGGCAGGACGTCAAGCACGCGGCGCGATCGCTGCGCCGCACGCCTGGATTCACCATCACCGCCGTTCTCACGCTGGCCCTCGGCATCGGCTTGAACGGCGCGCTGTTCTCGGTCCTGAACGCCGTGGTGCTCCGGCCGCTGCCCTACCCGAGCCCGGCCGCGTCGTCGGCGTGTGGAACTCGTGGAACGACACGCCTCGCGCCACGATCTCCCCCGCCGAGTACTTCGACTACCGGGACCAGGTGGCCTCATTCGAGCACTTCGGTGTCTATGCGTTCAACAGCATGACGCTGACGCAGCAGGGCGACCCGGAACGGCTGCCGGTGGGCGTGATCTCGCACGGCGTGCTGCCGGCACTCGGCATCGCTCCTCAGCTCGGACGCGCGTTCACTGCCGAAGACGATCCGCCCGGTGCGAACACGGTGGTGCTGCTGACCGATGGCCTCTGGCGGCGTAAGTTCGGCGCCGATCGTAGCATCGTCGGCCGCACCATCTGGCTGAACCGGCGCGCGTTCACCGTCGCCGGCGTGCTGCCGCCCGGCTTCCGCCTGCCGCTGGAGCTCGACTCGCCGGATCCGTCGCAGGCCTTCGTGCCGCTGGGTCTCGACCGCACCACCGTACCCATTCGCGGCTCGCACTTCCTGCGCGGTGTCGCGCGGCTGCGCGACGGCGTCTCCCCGGAACAGGCCGCGGCCGACATCGGTCGGGTGGCGGCAGGGTTCTCCGCCGACCTGCCGATAGACTATCCGCCCTCGATGCAGTTTGCCGCCACGGTGACGCCGGTGTCCGAGGACGTGGTCGGCGACGTGCGTCCGCTGCTGCTGGTGCTGCTCGGCGCCGTCGGATTCGTGCTGCTCATCGCCTGCGCCAACATCGCCAACCTGTTCCTGTCGCGCGGCGAACGCCGCGACAGCACGAGTTCGCGCTGCGCACCGCCCTCGGTGCCAGCCGCTGGCGGCTGCTCTCGGTACGATGGCGGAAAGCGCCCTCGTCGCCGTGACCGGCGGCGCGATCGGGGTGCTGGCCGCGAACGCGGCCACGGCGGGGCTCCTGGGCGCTGCGGCCGGAGGGCCTGCCGCGACTCGACACGATCTCGTTCGATTGGCCGGTGCTGCTCTTCCTGGCTGGCTCCGTGGCGCTCGTGGCGGTGCTGGTTGGCGTGGTGCCGGCGCTGCGCGGCGCGCGCGATCACCGCGGCTGCCGTCCGACGCCGACAAAGGCGCGACCGCCGCTCCAGCACACCGCCGCATCCGCGATCTGCTGGTGGCGAGCGAAGTCGCGCTTTGCATCGTCCTCCTGCTGGGTGCGGGGCTGGCCACGCGCAGCTTCTGGAACCTGCTGTCGGTGGACCCGGGTTTCCGGACCGATCGCGTGCTGACGGCCTCGATCACGCTGCCGACCGCCGCATACCCCAACCCGGAGCGGACGTCGCAGTTCTTCATCACGCTGCTCGACCGCCTGCGCACGCAAACCGGCGTCGCCGCGGCCGGCGCCGTGACCCGGCTGCCGCTCGCCGACGGCGGTGGTGACCTGAACTTCCAGATCCAAGGCCGCGAAACCCCGCCGGGCACGCTGTCGAGGCGGGCCGACTGGCAGGTCGTGACCCCGGGCTACTTCGACGCGATGGGCATGCGCGTCGTGCAAGGGCGCGGGATCCAGCCCACCGACATCACGGGCTCGCCGGGCGTCATCGTCTTCAACGAAACCGCGGCGCGCCTGCACTGGCCCGACGGCGACGCGCTCGGCAAGAGGCTCACGCTCGGCGGGCGTGCGGGCCCGGGACTCGTCACCGTCGTCGGCATCGTCAACGACATCCGCACCGGCGACCTGACTGTCGCGCCGCGGCCGGAGATGTACCTGGCGCACACGCAGTTCCGGATGTTCGGCGCCGGCACCGAGCCGATGCGTTCGCTGTCGATCACCATTCGGACGGCGGCGGATCCTGCCGCGGTGGCCGGCGACGCTGCGCCGCGAAGTGGCCGCCCTGGATCCCAATCTCTCGGTGGACGCTGTGCGGACGATGGCTGAGGTTCGCGCCAGCTCCGTGTCGATGCAGCGGTTCGTGTGGCTGCTGCTGGCCGCGTTCGCCGGCGTGGCGCTGCTGGTGGCGCTGGTCGGCGTGTATGGCGTGATCGCCTACTCGGTGTCGCAGCGCCGCCGCGAGATCGGCGTCCGCATGGCGCTGGGCGCCACAGCGCGCAGCGTCATCGGCCTGGTGCTGCGGCAGGGGCTGACGCCGGCCGCGCTCGGCATCGCCGTCGGGCTGGCAGGCGCGCTGCTCCTCGGCCGCACGCTGCAAGGGCAACTCTACGCGCGTCTCCCCAACCGATCCGGCGACGGCCGCCGCCACTGCCGCGCTGATGGCGGCGGCGGCGCTGCTGGCCTGCTTCGTGGCGGCGCGGCGTGCCGCGCGGATCGACCAGACGTGGCGCTGCGGGCAGAATGAGCAGCGGGATGAAACTTTGGCGCTGCATACGCGGGTAATAAGCGGCAAGGAGACGTGTATGTACATCCGGACCTGGACGCTCGGCGTGGCGATGGTCACGTTGTTTCTCGTCACCCCGGCCTCGGCCGACTTCAGGCTGGAACGCCGGCTGGCGCTTGCGCCGGGGGGGAGCTTCACGCTCGAGACCTACGTCGGCTCGGTGATGGTCGTGGGTGATTCGCCGTCCGGGGTCACGGTCACCGTCACGTCCTCGCGCGACGACCTCGATTCTCGCCTGGACATCAGCTTCGAGGAGCAGGCGGGCAGCGCGCGCGTGACGGCGCGGCGCAAGGGCTCGATCACAGGCTGGCTCGGCAGCTGGTCCAAGTACGGCAACGTCCGCTTCACGGTCCACGTGCCGAACCAGACCGACGTATCGGTGGGAACATCCGGCGGCGAAGTCCAGCTGTCGCGGCTCGACGGCGACGCGCGACTGAGCACTTCGGGCGGCCGGGTCCGCGCGGAGGACATCGTCGGTGACGTGCACGCCCGCACCAGCGGCGGTTCGGTCCGTGTCGCACGCGTGCGCGGCATGGTTGACGCAAGCACATCGGGAGGCAGCATCGAGATCGCCACCATTGCCGGGCCCGTGCGGGCCGGCACGAGCGGCGGCGGCATCACCATCGAGGCGGCGAGCGGCGACGTGTCGGCGGAAACGAGCGGCGGCGGCATCCGCGTGAGCGGCGCCGGCGGCCGCGTGGAAGCGCACACCTCAGGCGGGCCCGTCACGGTGGCTTTCGCGCCAGGCAACGCGCGCGGCGGCGAGCTGTCCACGTCGGGCGGCGGTGTCACCGCGGCCGTGGATCCGGCCGCGGCGTTGTCGATTGACGCCTCGAGCTCCGGTGGCGGCGTGACATCCGATCTGGCGCTGACGACCCGCAGCATGTCGCGCACGTCGATTCGCGGAGACCTGAACGGGGGCGGCTCCCCGCTGCGGCTGCGAACCAGCGGCGGCGGCATTCGGATCTCGGCGGCGCAGGGACGCTAGTTTGGTCCCTGGTCCTTGGTCCACTGCTAGACGGAACTGAAAGCTACGTTAAGGGAGCATTCATGCTGTTCAAGCGTTCGTCGTCCCCGGTTGCCGATCCGGGTTGGGAAGCGACCGGGAACACGCCGCTGATGTCGCTGAAGAGCGTGGAGAAGTCATTTCCGGTTGGCGCCGGCCAGTCGTTCGTCCTGCGGCGCATCACCCTCGACATCAAACCTGGCGAGTTCGTGTCGATCATGGGGCCGTCGGGCGCCGGCAAATCCACGCTGCTCCACATCCTGGGCCTCCACGACAGCGCGTGGGTCGGTGAGTACACCCTGATGGGCCACGCCATCCACGCGCTCGGCGCCAAGGATCGGCAGGCGCTGCAGAAGCGTCACATCGGGTTCGTGTTCCAGAGCTATCACTTGCTGGACGACCTGACGGTCTACGAGAACATCGAGCTGCCGCTCTCCTACCGCGACGTGAAGAAGTCCGAGCGCCAGAGCATCGTGGCCGACGTGTTGGACCGCTTCGGCATCGTCGCCAAGAAGGACCTCTATCCGAGTCAGCTCTCGGGCGGCCAACAGCAGCTCGTGGGCGTGGCGCGCGCCATCGTGGCCAACCCGGCGGTGATCCTGGCGGACGAGCCCACCGGCAACCTGCACTCGTCGCAGGGGCAGGAGATCATGGAGCTCTTCCGGCAGCTCAACCAGCAGGGCACCACCATCGTGCAGGTCACGCACTCCGAGGTGAACGCGACCTACGGAGACCGCATCGTGCGGCTGCGCGACGGATACATCGTCCAGGAGTGAGGGCCCCATGACAGGCTGGACCGACCTGCGGCACGGCATCCGGATGGCCGCGAAGAATCCGGCGTTCACGTGTGCCGCGGTGGCCGTGCTGGGGCTCGGCATCGCGGCCAACATGGTGGTGTTCACGCTCGCCAACGGCATCCTGCTGCGGGAGCTGCCGTTCGACGCGCCCGACCGCATCGTCGACATCACCGTCTTCAACCGGGACAACGCCCGCAACCCGATCTCGAGCGCTTCGTATCCCGACGTGCGCGACTGGAACCAGATGGCGCGCACGTTCGAGGGCATCGCCGGCGCCGATGAACGGACGATGAACCTGTCGGACGAAACGCGCCCAGCGGAGCGGTTTCGCGGCGCGTTCGTCTCGGCGACCGCGTTCGGCCTGATCGGCCAGCGCCCGCTTCTCGGCCGCGACTTTCGAGCGGAGGACGATCGCGAAGGCGCGGCGCCGGTGGTCATCCTGGGCCACGGGGTGTGGCAGCGCCGCTACCAGGGGGATCCCGCGATCGTCGGCCGCACGATCCGCGTCAATGGTGTTCCCTCGACCGTCATCGGCGTCATGCCCGAGGACTTTGGCTTCCCGCAGGTCTCCAGCGTGTGGCAGCCGCTGGCGCTCCTGCCGCCCGAAGCGCGAAGCGACCGGCGCGTTCGCAGCGTGTCCACCTTCGGACGGCTGCGGCCGGGGGTCACCCTCGACCAGGCCGCCGCCGATCTCGGATCGGTGATGACCGGGCTTGCGGCACGGTATCCCGACACCAACCGCAACCTCGAGCCGCGCGTGCGCGCTTTCAGAAGTGGCTTGGGGGGCCCCGTGTACCCGATGGTGGCGGCCCTTTCGGGCACGGTCGCGTTCGTGCTGCTCATCGCCTGCGCGAACGTGGCGAACCTGCTGCTGTCGCGCGCCGCGGGCCGCGCGCGCGAAGTCTCGCTGCGCATGTCGCTCGGCGCGAGCCGCTGGCAGATCGTGCGCCAGCTCCTCGGCGAAGGCCTGGTCCTGGCGGTGATCGCGGGACTGGTCGCCCTGGGGCTGTCCTACCTCGGCGTCACGGCATTCTGGAGCGTCGCGGCGGACACCGAACCGCCGTACTGGCTCCAGTTCCCGTTCGACATGACGGTCTTCGGGTACCTGGCGGCCGTGTGCCTGGGCGACCACAATCGTCTTCGGCCTGCTGCCGGCGCTGCACACCTCGAGGACGACCCTCGTCGAGCTGCTCAACGACGCGGCGCGCGGCGCCACCGGGCAGCGCGGACGGCGCTGGTCCGGAATCCTCGTCGGAGGACAAATCGCTCTGACGCTGGTGCTGCTGGCCGGTGCCGGGGCCACCGTGCGCGGCATCGTCGCCTCCAGCACGATCGAGGCAGGTGTGGAGACAGCCGGCCTGCTGCGGCTGCGGCTCGACCTGCCGGCTCCCAAGTACGACGAGCCCGAACAGCGCCGCGCGTTCTACGCGCTGCTCGACGAGAGGCTCGCGTCCTCAGGGCTGAACGCGGCCATCACCGACGCGGTGCCGCTTGGCGGCGGCGCGCCGCGTGAACTGCGGTTGAGCGCCGCGGAGGATCCCTCACGGGAGGGCCCGACCGTCTCCATGGTGACGATCGGACCGCGCTTCTTCGAGACGATGGGCAGCGGCTTCAGGGGCAGGGACTTCGCCGCGGGCGACGGCGAACCGGGCCGTGGCGCGGCCATCGTGAACCAGCGCTTTGCCGCGCTCCACTTCGGCGGCGCCGACCCGCTGGGCCAGCGGATCCGGCTCGCGGCGCAACCCTTCCCCGGCGTCACGGCGAACACCACGGCCGAGTGGATGACGATCGTCGGCATCACCCAGAACGTGCAGCACCGGCCGCTGCCCGATGGCGGGTTCGCGCCAGTTGTGTACGTCCCCTACCAGGCCAATACGGTGGCGAACACGAACATCGTGGTCCGGTTCACAGGAGACGCCGCTCCCGCCGCGGACGCCGTCCGGGCCCAGGTGCGCGCGCTCGACCCCGACCTGCCGCTCTACGACGTCCGAACCGTGGAGGACCTGGCCTACTTCCAGCGCTGGGATCAACGCGTCTTCGGCTCGATGTTCGCGATTTTCGGGGCAATCGCCCTCCTGATGGCGGCCGTCGGCCTCTACGCCGTGACCGCCTACTCGGTCTCGCAGCGCACCCGCGAGTTCGGCGTGCACATGGCGCTCGGGGCCACGGCCGCGCACGTGCGATGGCTGGTGGCCCGGCGCGCGTCCCCGCAGGTCGTGATCGGTCTGACGCTCGGGATCCTCGGGACCGTGGCGATCACGCGCGTCATCCCGGCCATCCTCTCGGTGTCGCAGGCGGGCGAACCGCGCACCCTCGGCGGCGTGGTGCTCGGCGTCGTGCTGGTCGCCGCGGCGGCGTGTCTCCTCCCCGCGAGACGCGCGACCCGGATCGACCCGGTGCAGGCGCTGCGGGCCGACTGACGTGACGCTTTACAATCTGCGTCTGGCCGTTCGCCTGTTGTCAGCGGAACCCCGGGTTCGCGGCGCTGGCCGCCATCGGCCTCGGCCTTGGCATCGGCGTCAACAACACGTTCTTCGCGCTCACCAACGCGGCGGTGATTCGCGGGCTGCCGATCGAGAGCGCCGACCGCGTGATGTTCCCTCGGCAGTCTGAACGCCCAGGACCAGGTTCGCGGTCTGTCGCCCGACGACGTCCGCACCCTTCAGGAGCAGGCTTCGACGATGGAGGGCATCGCCGCCTTCTCGACCGCGCCGGCGACTGTGACCGAGCCTGCGCTGCCGGCGGACGCCGTGGTGGCGGCGTCCATTTCGTCCAACGGGCTGCGCGCTCCTCGGCCGCCTGCCAGTCCGCGGCCGCGGCTTCGATGCGGCCGACGGCCGTCCGGGCGCACCCCTCGTCGCGATCCTGAGCGACCGCTTGTGGGAGCGGCGCTATCAGCGCGACCCTGGAATTCTCGGTCGCGGGATCTCGCTCGACGGACGGCCCGCGGTGGTCGTTGGCGTGATGGCGCCGGGATTCGCGTTCCCCGGAGCCGCCGAATTGTGGGTGCCGATGGTTCCGCAGTCCGCGGCGAATGCGCAGCCGGGCAGCGGCCGCACGCTGTCGGCGTTCGGACGCCTTCGCGACGGCGAGTCACGCGCGTCTGCCCAGGCGGAGTTCCGCACGCTGGCTGGCCGCTGGAATGCCACGGCGCCGCCCGGGGCCGCGCCGCTGCGCCCCACAGTCGTCCCCATCAACGAGCAGATGGTGGGCCGCGTGACGGACCTGGTGTGGCTCACATTCTTGACAGTCGGCGGACTGGTCCTGCTCATCGCCTGCGCCAACGTCGCCAACCTGCTGCTGATGCGCGGCGCAGAGCGCTCCCACGAGCTCGCCATCCGGATGGGCCTCGGCGCAAGCCGCGCGCGGCTGGTTCGCCAGCTGCTCGTCGAGGGCACGGTTCTCGGGCTGGCCGGAGGCGTGATCGGCCTGGGCCTCTCGCTCCTCGGCCTTCGGGCGCTGGCGCTGCTCGTGCCCTCGGACGTCCCGTTCCTGGCGGACTTGCGCATGGACGCGCGCGTGATGAGTGTGCTGCTTGTCACGTCGATCGGCAGCGTGGTCTTCTTCGGGCTGGCACCGGCACTGCACCTCTCCAATGTGAGGCCCGCCGATGGCCTTGCGAGCGGGGGACGTGCCGCCACGCGCACGCGGCGGCGCTGGTGGATCGCGACGTTCCTCGCCGTCGAGTTCGCGCTGACGCTGGTGCTGGCCTGTTCGGTGGCGCTCGGGATGCGCTTCAATCAGGCCGCGCGTGCGGCCCAGCACGAGTTCGACACCAGCGGGATTTTCACGGCGTCGATCACGCTTTCGCCGCAGACCTATGCGGACGCGGACGCTCGCAATCGCCTCTACGATCGCCTGGAGTCCGAGCTGGCCACGATGACAAGCGTCGTGGCTGCCAACGTGGTCAGCGCCCTTCCAGGGGGCGGCGGAGCCCAGCACGCCGTGACGATCGCCGGCCGGACCGTAAATCGCGAGGGCGAGGCCGCGGCGACGACCGTGGCGGCAGGCGATGACTACTTCCGCACGCTGGGGGTCGGCCTTGTGCGCGGAGGCAGCCTCGGCCGCAACGGCGTCGCGTCCGCGATGACCGAAGCCGTGGTCAACCAGCGGTTCGTGGACCTGCACTTCCCGAACCAGAACCCGATCTGGGCAGTCGATTCGCCTCGCGCCGCCGCCTGGGGCGCCCACCGATTCGCCTGCGCCGTGGCTGCGGATCGTCGGCGTGGCACCCAACATCCGGCAGCAGCCGCAGGGGCCACCTGTCCCCGACCCCGTGGTGTACGTCTCTCGACGATTGCAGCCGCCGGTAACGGGGGCACTGCTGGTGCGCACCTCGGGGGACCCGGCTGCGATGGCTTCCACCCTCCGGGGCCAGCTGCGCGACATCGATCCGAACCTGCCGCTGACGCGGGCGATGACGCTGGACGACGCGCTGCAGCAGGTGCGGTGGGTGGGCCAGGTGTCCAGCGCGCTCCTGTACGGCGTCGGGGCGAGCGCCCTCGTGCTGGCGCTGGTCGGGCTCTACGCCGTGACCGCGCACGCGGTGCGCCAGCGGCGCCGCGAGATCGGCATCCGGATGGCGGTCGGCGCGCGTGCCGCTGACGTGCTGCGCCTCATCCTGATACCGGGGGCGCGGATCGTCGGGCTGGGTCTGCTGGCCGGCACGGCGTGCACCGCCGTCTTCGATCGCCTGTTCACGACCACGGAAATGCGGCTGACCGACGCCGCTATCATGGGTCCCACGTTGATCGTGATGGCCGCGGTGGCACTGGCCGCCAGCGTAATTCCCGCCCTCGCGGCGGCGCGCGTCGATCCGGTTACCGCGCTGCGCGAGGACTGAACCGCTGTCAAAGCCGGGTTACCCTCCAGCCGTGGCCTCGTCCCCTTCCCGCCTCCTCGTCGCCGACGACCAACGCGACGTCCTCGAAGCCCTGCGGCTGCTGCTCAAGGCCGACGGCTACCTGATCGACCTGGTGGAATCACCGACCGCGGTGGTGACCGCGCTGGGCCAGCGCGATTACGACGTGGTGCTGATCGACCTGAATTACGCCCGCGACACCACGTCGGGCGAAGAAGGCCTCGAGCTGCTCCGCCTCATTCACGACGCCGACTCGTCGATGCCGGTGGTCGTGATGACTGCCTGGGGATCCGTGCACCTGGCCGTCGAAGCCATGCGGCGCGGCGCGCGCGACTTCGTGGAGAAGCCGTGGGACAACGAGCGGCTGCTGTCGATCATCCGCACGCAGGTCCAGTTGGGCCAGGCGCTCCGGCGCGCCAGCCGGCTGGAGGCCCAGACCAAGGCTGGCGCGGCGGACGCCGCGCCGTTTATCGCCGCGGCGCCTTCGATGCAGCAGGTGCTGCAGATCATCGATCGCGTGGGGCCGTCGGACGCCAACGTGCTCATCACCGGCGAGAACGGCACCGGCAAGAGCCTGGTGGCGCAGGCGCTGCACGCGGCGTCGCCTCGCAGCGCGCGCACGATGGTGACGATCAACGCCGGCGGCGTCTCCGAAGGTGTATTCGAGAGCGAGCTTTTCGGCCACGTCAAGGGTGCGTTCACCGATGCGAAGCAGGACCGCGTCGGGCGGTTCGAGCTGGCCGACGGCAGCACGCTGTTTCTCGACGAGATCGCCAACGTGCCGATGGGCCAGCAGCAGAAGCTGCTGCGCGTGCTGGAGACCGGCGAGTTCGAGCGGCTCGGCTCATCGCGTACGCGCAAGGCCGACGTGCGGTTGATCTCCGCCACCAACGCCGACGTGAACGCGGAAGTGGGAGCCGGGCGCTTCCGTCAGGATCTGCTGTTCCGGCTGAACACGATCGAAGTGCACATCCCGCCGCTGCGCGAGCGGCGCGATGACATCCCCCGCCTGGCGCGCCAATTTCTGGCCGCGCACGCACAGCGGTATCGCAAGCCGATTACGGGATTCGATCCCGCCGCGATGCAGGCGCTGGTGGACCACGCCTGGCCGGGCAACGTGCGCGAGCTGGACCACGCCGTGGAACGGGCCATTCTGATGGCCCAGGGCAACGTCATCCACGTCGCCGACCTGGGCCTGCGCCAGGGCGACGCGTCCACCGAGCGGCTGGACGACATGAGCCTGGAGGACGTGGAGAGCCTGCTGATTCGGAAGGCGATGACGCGCTACGGGAACGTGACGCATGCTGCGAAAGCGCTCGGGCTGAGCCGATCCGCACTCTATCGTCGGCTCGAGCGGTACAAGCAGGTTGTAGTTGGTAGTTGGTAGTTGGTAGTTCTGCAGTTTGTGAATTGTGAATTGTGCATTGTGAATTGACGCGATGACGCACGATCAACGCGTCACGGCGCTCTTCATGGCCGCCGGCCTGCCTGCGGTGGTCATCGCCGCCGTGGTCCTGTGGCGTGCGCCGCTCCCTGGATTCATCCGGATCGCGGCCATCGTGGCGGTGCTGGCTGTGTGGGTGGGTCTCTCCGTGCTGGCGCGCGATCAGCTGATCCGCCCCCTGCAGACGGTGGCCAATCTCCTCGCCGCCCTGCGCGAAGGGGACTTCTCCATCCGCGCGCGCAGCGGCGTGTCGCACGACGCGCTGGGTCACGTGATGATGGAAATCAACACGCTCGCGGACACGCTGCGCTTCCAGCGTTTGGGCGCGCAGGAGGCCACGGCGCTGCTGCGCTCGGTGATGGCCGAGATCGACGTGGCCATCTTCGCCTTCGACGAGTCGCACCGGCTGGTGCTGGCGAACCGCTACGGGGAGCGCCTGCTGGGACGCGCTGCGCCGGCGCTGCTCGGCCAGACCGCGCAGGACCTGGGGCTGGTGGCGGCGCTCTCGGCAGCGTCGCCGCTCCAGGACCTGACGTTCGCCGGCGCGTCGGGGCGCTGGGAGATCCGCCGCGCGCGCTTCTGGCAGGGCGGCGCTCCGCACGACCTGCTGGTACTCTCCGATCTCAGCCAACCGCTGCGCGAGCAGGAACGCCAGGCGTGGCGGCGGCTGATTCGCGTCATCGGTCACGAGCTGAACAACTCGCTGGCGCCCATCAAGTCGATCGCCGGGAGCCTGGAGTCGCTGCTCGGCCGTACCCCGCCGCCCGACGACTGGCGCGACGACATGCAGCACGGCCTCGGCATCATCGCCGCGCGCGCCGATGCGCTCAGCCGCTTCACGACCGCGTATGCGCGGCTGGCCAAGCTGCCGCCGCCGTCGCGCCGGCCCGTGGCGATCGGCCCGCTGGTGCATCAGGTCGCCGGCATCGAGACGCGCCTGCCGGTGCAGGTGGCGCCCGGCCCGGATGCCACGGTCGATGCCGACGCCGATCAGCTGGAACAGCTGCTGATCAACCTGGTGCGCAACGCCGTGGACGCGACGCTGGAAACGGGCGGCCGCGTCACGATCGGCTGGACGTCCGGCGACCACGCGCTGGAGGTGTTCGTCGAGGACGAGGGCCCCGGCGTGCAGAACACCGGAAACCTCTTCGTCCCCCTCTTCACGACCAAGCCCGGTGGCTCCGGCATCGGCCTGGCCCTCAGCCGGCAGATCGCCGAGGGACACGAGGGGTCGTTGACTCTCGCCAATCGAGAGGGCCGGACAGGGGCACGAGCAGCGCTGCGTCTCCCCATTGGCGCTCGAAATTCACAAGTCACAATTCACAATTCACAAACTGCAGGTCCGGGGCCTGGAGCCCGGAGCCTGGAGCCTTGAGGCGCCGGTCGTCTATCGAGCCGGCGCGTACTTGGTTAGCGTGTCCCGCCACTCCTGCACGGAGGCAGGCGTGCCGGCCAGCCCACCCACGACGATCTGCGTGCTGTTGAACCGCGTGTCGTAGAAGCGGTAGTTCGCGTCCACGTCGGTGCGAACGGTGCTGCCGTTCACGGTCACACCGGCAAACAGACCTCGCGCGCGTGAATAGCTCAAGATCTCCGCGCGCATCTGCAGATCGGTGCCGGCCTGGACGTCACGCCCCACCGGCCCCGCCGCGGCCGACGCGTCGGCGCCGAACTTGAACTGGTTGCGGATGAAGTTCTCCAGTCCGCGCCGGTTCATGATCACGAACACGATGTCGGTGGCCTGACCCCCGGCCTGCAGGCCGAAGCTTCCGCCGGTCAGCGTCATGAAGGTGGGCGGCGACCAGCCAGTCTCCGTCCGCCCGCTCAGGACGCCGCGCCCGCGCTGGCCGCCGAAGATGAAGCCCGCCTTCACGGTGCTCGGGAAGATGGCGATACCCTCGGCTCGCCTCAGGATGGACTCGGGAATGGCCGTATCGCCGCCCTTCATCACGTCGTTCATGATCGTCACCGCCTCCCCAAGGCGAGCCGCTTCTTCTGAAGCGCTCGGGGATTGGGCTGTGAGCGATGCGGAGATCAGCAACAAGACGACGGCGATGAGCAATCGGAGCGACGTGGCCATGGCGTGATCATGCCCCATGAAAAGGTTCGGTAGCCTTCCTTCCAACGCACTCTTATCGCCGCATTCGATACCTTTTGGCGAAGCGGGTTGGATTCACGCCCGTTCACAAAGCTCGACAGTTTGGCACCGCATGTGCATCTAAAGCTTGTTTCCACCTGAAAGGGGTGAATATGCGGCTGCGCTCGCTTGGTGTTTTCCTTTTCCTGCTCCTCGCTTTCGTTGTTCCGTCAAAGGCGAACGCGGCTGTCATTGTCGTTTCCCTTGCTGATTACAACGGTCCCTTCCACGGGGCGGGTTCGGCGTTCCCCATCAACCTGGGTGTGGTGGACACGTTCAACTTCGTCGTGCCGTTTGGAGACGTCATCGTCTCGGCGTCCTTCTCGGGCACTTACGGTACGGCAGCCGTTAACGATAGTCCAGGCCGGCTTCGACGCCGTCATCGGCGGGCAGACGATCACCGCCTGCGTCCCGTTTGCGGCCAATTGCTGGCAGGCCGGTGCAGCGTTCCGTCCATTCAACTTCGCCCTCAACGCCTCGACGTTCCCGACGTTGGCGACTGGAAGCGTGGGCCTGCAGCTCATCATGACGAGTGAGAACTTCATTCGGTTGGGGACGCCGACGTTGACCATCAACACCCGAGCGGTGCCCGAACCGATGAGCCTGCTCCTCTTCGGGTCGGCCCTGGGTGCGACCGCGCTGCGCCGCCGGTTCCGCAAGTAGCCGAGTCACTGACGCGCGACACATCGTTCAATGACGCGGTGGCGGATAAGCCGCCACCACGTCCTTGTTTCGTTTTCACCTCGCAAACAGGTTGAACCCGCGCCCGGCGGCGTCGGCGCGCAGCGACGCGAGCGTCGCTGCAGACGAGCCGGCGGACGTGCGCCGCTCGACTTCGGCCAGCGCCCGCCGGGCCTCGAGCGCGTAGCGCGGGATCCCCAGCTTCTCGGCCTCCTGCCGGGCGGCGCTCAGCGCGCGCAACGCGTCGCGGGGGGCTCCCACGGCCTCCACCCGGGCCGCCGCGATCATCACCGGCAGCCGCGCCATCGCGTTCTGGGAGTCCTTCACCAACGCGCGGGCGCGCGATGCCTCGCGAAGGGCCGCGGCCTGCCGGCCCTGCGCCGCCATCGCCAGGGCCACGACGGCGCGCGCGTTCGCCTCGTTGTCGTTGGCCATCTGGCTCTCGAACACCGTCACCGCCTCGCGAGCCACGGCTTCGGCCGCCGCCGGCTGCCCCTCCTCGAGCGACAACGCCGCCAGTGCGGCGCGGCTTTCAGCCGCCGTCCCCTTCTCTCCGAGCGCCGTGCGCATGTCCAGGGCTTCCTGGTGGCGCTTCCTCGCCAGCGCGAGATCCCCCTGCACGAGCGCAATCTCGCCCAGAAAGTAGAGCCCGTAGGCCATCGGCCGTCGCCGGTTCAACTTGCGGTCCATCTCGAGACCTTCGTTCAGCAGGCGCGCGCCAGCCGCCAGGTCGCCTTGCTGCGCGGCGACGAGCCCGACGCCAAACAGCGACGTGGCGACGCCGGCTGGATCGTCGATGCCCCGCCGAATCTCGAGCGCCTCGGCGCCCGTTGAACGGGCGCGAGCCAGGTTGCCTTGAAGCCGCTGCGATTCGGCCTCGTTGAACAAGGCCCGCGCCAGACCCCGCCGATCGCCGATCTCGCGCGTCAGCGAGGCCGACTGCGCGTAGTGCTCGGAGGCGGCCTTCAGGTTGCCCATGTCCAGCAGCACGTTCCCGATGTTGTTCAGCGACACCGCGGCGTTGGTCCGATCGCCAAGCTCCCGCCGGATCGCCAGCGACTCCTGGTTCATCCGCAGCGACATCTGCAGGTTGCCGGCGCGGCGCTCCTGGATCGCCAGATTGCTCAGGAAACGCGCCACCAGGTCCTGCTCCCCGACCGCGCGCGCAATCGCGAGCCCCTCCTCGTACAAGGCCTTGGTCCGCCGGGTGTCCGGCCCGTCGGAGATCGCGGAGGCGAGGTTGTTGAGCGCTCGCGCCACGCCGGCCCTGTCGCCGGCCGCTTCGTAGAGCGCCTTGGCGTTCTCGAAGTCCCGAGTCGCTTCGTCCCGACGACCCTGACGCAGCACGGCGGAGCCGTGCCGCAGGCGCGCCGAGGCGACGACCAGCGTGGCACCCTGGCGCTCGGCCGCCGCTGCCGCCGCGCCGGCGGCAGACTCCATCTTCTTGAAGTCGGAGAGCGTGTCGGCCGCGCCCGCTTCGGCCAGCTCGAGACGCGGATCCTTGATCGACGGGTAGCGGGACCGGAACCCCTCGATCGTGGCCAGGCCGTCGCGGGGGACTCCCGCCGCGATCTGCGCCTCGGCCAGGCGGAGCGTGTGCTCGATATCGTCCGGGAAGAAGTTGGCGAGCGTCCGCCAGATCTCGATCGCCTCGGGCCAGGCGCTGTCCATCTCGCGATACGTGCCTTCCACCTGCAGCCGATCGGCCCGGGCCAGGCCGGACGGACAGCTCGAAGGCCCGCGCGGCGGCTTCCCGCGCGCGGGCATCGTAGCCAAGGCTGGACCAGGTACGGGCCAGCGCCGCGTGCGCGAGCGGAAACCTTGCGTCGGCCTGGACGGCGCGCTCCAGCAGGCCGCGCGCGCCCAGCGCGTCGAACCGCCGGAGCCGCGCGAGTCCCTCGGCATACAGCCGCCTGGCGTCGGACGAGGCCGGCTGGGACGCACGCACCGACTCCAGCACGGCCGGGACCGCGTCGACCTTGACGCCGAGGCGTTCCCGCAGCCGGACTCCCGCCCGCGACACCAGGTCCAGCAGCTCCGCGGCGCGGCCGCTTTCGCTCACGGCCGCGAGCATCTGCCCGTCGCGCGAGTCCTGGAGGCGGATGTCGACGCGCAGCGACGCCGCGTCGCCTTCGCCCACCGTCACGTAGGACCCGAAGACCACGAGGTCGGTGCCAAGATTCCCGCGAATGCGAGCCAGCGTTTCCGGCGCGTACGCATCGGTGTTGGCGAGGGCCAACTCGATCTTCATGCGGTCCACGTTCTCGCCTGGCACGGTGCGGACGGCCTCGCCGGCGCCCAGTTCGGTCGTCACCATTTCGGAAAGCGCTGTTGCGAGCCACTCCGCGTCCGCCCGGTTGGCGAGGTTGCGGAACCCGAGCACGGCGATGGCGGGACGGCTGGCGAAGCCTTTCACCGGCCCGGCGTCCGGGTCGGGCGCGCCATCCACGGACGCAGGCGCCGTGGCCGGGTTCCACGCGCGCCAGGCGATTCCCGCGCCGGCGAGGGCGAGCACCAGCAGCGCCGCAACCACCAGCCGAAGCGGGATCTCAGTGGACGGGCCGATGTGAGACCCTCCGGGAGCGAGCGCCTGCAGCACGAAGCTGGCGTCGGGGAAACGGCGGGACGGCAGCCGCGCCAGGCAGGTCATGATGGCGGCGTCCCATGCCGGCGGGAGGTTGGGCGCCAGCTCCCGCGGCGGCTTGGCGGGCGGGCCCGCCACGCGGCGCAAGGCCGACGCAATCGGCGTGTCGCCGACGAACGGGCGCACGCCGGTCACCATTTCGTACAGCACGATGCCCAGCGCGTACACGTCGGTGGCCGGCGTGACGGCCGCACCCTCCACCTGCTCCGGCGCCATGTAGTCCGGCGTGCCCAGCAGATCCCCGGATCCCGACAGCGTGACACCTTTGGTCGAATCGCTGACGCTGTAGGCGAGGCCGAAGTCGGTCACCACCGCGCGCGGCGGGTCCCAGTCGCGCGCCTGCGGCAGCAGCACGACGTTGCTGCTCTTGAAGTCGCGGTGCACGATGTCGGCCGCGTGCGCCGCCGAGAGCGCCGCCGCCATCTGCGCGACGATCGGCCGCGCCTGCTCCGCCGTCATCGGCCCTTCGCGTTTGAGGCGCTGCGCCAGGGTCTCGCCGCTCAGCAGCTCCATGGTGACGAACAGCACCGGCGGTGTGCCATCGCGGGGTCCAGCGAACTGGTGCTGGAACAGGTCGAAGATCCGGCAGATGTTCGGGTGCGTGATCTTGCGCGCCAGCTGCACCTCGCGGCGGAAGCGCTGGTTCACGCGCTCGTCGGCGGCGATATCTTCGCGAATCGTCTTGATCGCGATCCGCTCACCGAGCTCGAGATCCTCGGCTTCGTAGACCTCGCCCATGCCTCCTCGGGCGATGAACCGGACTACGCGGAACCTCCCCGAGACCAGGTCGCCCTCAGCGAAGGTCGTGTTTCGAGCGGCCGGTGGCCGCACGGCGTCACTGCCTGGCTGGGGCGGGGGCGATTGGTCGGGATGAGACATCAGGGGCCGGGAAAGCGGTGATTATCGCATGCGGCCCGCGCTGGCAAGGCCCTCGACCCGGTCGACTCCGCGCCTGATTTCGGCAAGAATTGTCCGCTCACGCTGGGGAGGCTGCCGCGGGACGACGACGCCGGCCGCCCGATGGAGATCTGGACAGCAACGATGACTCATTCACCCGCGTCTGACGCGACACGTTGGGGCCAACTGGCTTTCGGCATCATCTGCATGGTGATGATTGCCAACCTGCAATACGGTTGGACGTTGTTCGTCGGTCCGATTGACGAGAAGTATCAGTGGGGCCGGGCGGCGATTCAAGTCGCCTTCACGATTTTCGTGCTGACGGAGACCTGGCTGGTGCCGATCGAAGGCTACCTGATCGACAAATTCGGTCCGCGCATCATGATCAGCGCCAGCGGCGTCCTGGTCGCGATCGCGTGGGTCATCAACTCGATCGCCGACTCGCTGTTCCTGTTGTATGTCGGCGCGGCGATCGGCGGCATCGGCGCCGGCGTGATCTACGGTGGCGCGGTCGGCAACGCGCTGAAATGGTTCCCCGATCGGCGTGGCCTGGCCGCCGGCTTGACGGCTGCGGGGTTCGGCGCGGGCTCGGCACTGACCGTGATTCCGATCGCCAACATGATCCAGTCGAGCGGATACGAATCCGCGTTCCTGTGGTTCGGACTCGGGCAGGGCATCGTGGTGGTGTTCGTCGGGCTGTTGCTGCGGGCGCCAGCGCCCGGGGAGGTCGCCTCCCCTGCGTCTCCGGCTGTCCAGCAGACACAGCGTGACTACAGGCCGTCCGAGGTTCTCAAGACGCCAGTGTTCTGGGTCATGTATGCGATGTTCGTCATGGTCGGAGCGGGCGGCCTGATGGCGGTGGCACAGTTGGCGCCGATCGCCGCGGACTTCAACGTCGGCACCATCCCAGTCTCGATCCTCGGACTGACGCTGCCGGCGCTCACATTTGCCTTGACGATCGACCGGGTGCTGAACGGCGTGTGCCGCCCGTTCTTCGGATGGGTGTCGGATCAAATCGGTCGCGAAAACACGATGTTCATCGCCTTCTTCATCGAAGGCGTCGGCATCTATGCGCTGCTCGTGTTCGCGGACAATCCGCTCTTGTTCGTGATCTTGTCAGGCCTGGTGTTCTTTGCCTGGGGCGAGATCTATTCGTTGTTCCCGGCGACGTGCACCGACATCTACGGCCGCAAGTTCGCGACCGCAAACTACGGCATGCTGTACACGGCGAAAGGCACGGCAGCCTTGTTGGTCCCGCTGGCCAACGTGTTGACCAATGCGACCGGCAGTTGGCACGCCGTGTTTTATGTAGCCGCGATCCTCAACATCGTCGCAGCCGTGATGGCGCTGGCCGTGCTGAAACCGATGCGCATTCGGACCATGGCGTACGCGCCATTACCGTCGCCCGCGATCGCAAAGTGACCGAGCGCTGTGGCGGGCGCGGTGCTCGCCAAATAGACGCAGGTATGCGATTCTGATCGGTCCAAGACCCACTGCTCCGGAGGAGACCATGCTAGAAACCGCGGCCTCCACCGCCGAAGCCAACGCAGCCGATGCCGAGCGGAAGCTGACCGACGGCTTTCGCCTGGTCATCGAGGCGCTCAAGCTGAACGGCATCAAGACGATCTATGGCGTGCCCGGCATCCCGATCACGGACTTCGGCCGTCTGGCACAGGCCTCGGGCATTCGCGTCATCTCGTTCCGGCACGAGCAGCACGCCGGCAACGCCGCGGCCATCGCCGGCTACCTGACGAAGAAGTCCCGGCGTATGCCTCACGGTGTCGGCTCCCGGCTTCCTGAACGGTCTGACGGCTCTGGCCAACGCCACGACCAACTGCTTTCCGATGATCCAGATCAGCGGCTCGTCCGAGCGCGAGATCGTGGACTTGCAGCAGGGCGACTACGAAGAGATGGACCAGCTGGCCATCGCCAAGCCGCTGTGCAAGGCGGCGTTCCGCGTGCTGCATGCCGCGGACATCGGCATCGGTGTGGCGCGCGCGATCCGCGCCGCGGTGTCCGGCCGTCCGGGCGGCGTCTATCTCGATCTGCCGGCCAAGCTGTTCGCGCAGGCGATCGACGCGGAGGCCGGCGCGAAGTCTCTCGTCAAGGTCATCGATCCGGCGCCGGCGCAGACTCCCGCGCCGGACGCCGTCGCGCGTGCGCTGGATGTGCTGAAGGGCGCCAGGCGTCCGCTGATCATTCTCGGAAAAGGCGCGGCCTACGCGCAGGCCGACGACCAGATTCGCAGCCTTGTCGAAAAGAGCGGCGTGCCGTTCCTGCCGATGAGCATGGCCAAGGGCCTTCTGCCCGACACGCATCCGCAGTGCGCCGGCGCCGCACGCTCGACGGTGCTGAAGGATTCAGACGTCGTCATGCTGATCGGCGCCCGACTCAACTGGCTCCTGTCGCACGGCAAGGGCAAGACGTGGGGCGACGCGCCGAAGACATTCATCCAGATCGACATCGAGCCGAAGGAGATGGACTCGAACGTCGAGATCGCCGCCCCGGTGGTAGGCGACATCGGCTCCTGCGTCGCCGCGCTGCTCGATGGCATGGGCGGCCAGTGGCCCGCGCCGCCGGCCGATTGGATCAACGCCGTCAAGACGAAGCGCGAGGAAAATATCGCGAAGATGGCGCCACGGCTGATGAGCACCAAGTCGCCGATGGACTTCCACGGCGCGCTCGGCGCCTTGCGCACCGTCATCAAGGAGCGGCCCGACGCGATTCTCGTCAACGAAGGCGCCAACACGCTCGACCTGGCGCGCGGCGCAATCGACATGTACCAGCCTCGCAAGCGTCTCGACGTCGGCACCTGGGGTGTCATGGGCATCGGCATGGGCTTCGCGATCGCCGCGGCGATCGAAACCGGCAAGCCGGTGCTCGCGCTCGAGGGCGACTCCGCCTTCGGCTTCTCGGGTATGGAAGTCGAGACCATCTGCCGCTACAACCTGCCGGTCTGCGTCGTCGTCTTCAACAACGACGGCATCTATCGCGGAACCGAGGTCAACACCGCCGGCTCGGATCCGGCGACCACCGTCTTCGTCAAGGGCGCGCGCTACGACCGGATGATCGAGGCGTTCGGCGGCGTCGGCGTGAACGCGACGACGCCCGACGAGCTGAAGCGCGCCGTCGACGCGGCGATGGACTCCGGCAAGCCGACGCTCATCAACGCGGTCATCGACCCGGCCGGCGGCACCGAGAGCGGCAGCATCGGCAAGCTCAACCCGCAAAGCGCGCTGCGCAAGAAATAGACCTGAAACGAATACGAGAGGACCTCAGAAGATGGGCAAGGCACTAGACGGCGTTCGCGTTCTCGACTTCACTCACGTTCAATCGGGGCCGACCTGCACGCAGCTGCTCGCGTGGTTGGGAGCCGACGTCATCAAGGTCGAACGCGCCGGTGAAGGAGACGTCACGCGCGGCCAGCTGCGCGACGTGCCGGGCGCGGACAGTCTGTACTTCACGATGCTCAACGGGAACAAGCGATCGATCACGATCGATGCCAAGAATCCGAAGGGAAAGGCCGTCCTCGAAAGGCTGGTGAAGCGCTGCGACGTACTGGTGGAGAACTTCGCCCCTGGCGCGCTGGATCGCATGGGCCTTACCTGGCAGCACATCAACGAGCTCAACCCGCGCATGATCGTCGCGTCGGTCAAGGGCTTCGGCCCCGGGCCGTACGAGGACTGCAAGGTCTACGAGAACATCGCGCAGTGTGCCGGAGGAGCGGCATCGACGACCGGCTTCGACGACGGCCCGCCGCTCGTCACCGGCGCGCAGATCGGCGACAGCGGCACCGGACTGCACCTGGCACTGGGCATCGTGGCCGCCCTGTACCAGCGCAACACCACCGGCCGCGGACAGCGCGTGCTCGCGGCGATGCAGGATGGAGTGCTCAACCTTTGTCGCGTGAAATTGCGCGATCAACAGCGACTGGCGCGCACTCAGGTCATGGAAGAGTACCCGCAGTATCCCAACGGCACGTTTGGTGATGCCGTGCCGCGTGCCGGGAACGCCTCCGGCGGAGGTCAGCCAGGGTGGATTCTCAAGTGCAAGGGGTGGGAAACCGACCCCAACGCCTACATCTACTTCATCACGCAGGCGCCGGTATGGCAGGCCATCTGCAAGGTGATCGGACGCGAGGAGTGGATCACCGATCCGAAGTATGCGACGCCGAAAGCCCGGCTGCCGCATCTCATGGAGATCTTCGGCGCGATCGAGGAGTGGACGAAAACGAAGACCAAGTTCGAGGCGATGGACATCCTCAACCAGCACGACATCCCATGCGGACCGATCCTCTCCATGAAGGAGGTGGCTGAGGAGCCCTCGTTGCGCGCCACTGGCACTGTCGTCGAGGTCGATCACCCAACCCGCGGCAAGTACCTCACGGTCGGCAACCCGATCAAGATGTCCGATAGTCTCACCGAGGTGAAACGCTCGCCCCTTCTCGGCGAGCACACCGACGAAGTCCTGGCCGAACTCGGCTACGGAGCCGAGGAGATCGCGGCTCTGCGCGCCGAAAAGGCCATCTGAAAGCGAATCGCATGGCTGATGGGAACGACGATGCTCAACGACCGGACCGTAGTCAGACGTGTGCTCGACACCGTCAAAGCCGAAGGCCGCACCGCGTTGACCGCCCCGGAGGGCAAGCTGGTGTGCGAGGCCTACGGCATCACCGTTCCAAAGGAAGGCGTGGCGACGTCGGCTGCCGACGCGGCGGCGATCGCCGCGGACATGGGCTTTCCGGTGGTGCTCAAGATCGTCTCGCCGGAGATTCTGCACAAAACCGAAGCGGGAGGCGTGCTGGTCGGTATGAAGAACGCCGACGATGTCCGGAAGGGCTTCGACACCATCATCGCCAGCGCGAAGAAGTACAACGACAAGGCGAACATCCTCGGCGTCCAGGTGCAGCAGATGCTCGCCGGCGGCCAGGAAGTGATCGTCGGTGCGGTCACCGATCCGGTGTTCGGCAAGCTGGTCGCCTTCGGCCTGGGCGGCGTCCTTGTGGAAGTGCTCAAGGACATCACGTTCCGCCTGTCGCCGGCGACCAAGGACGACGCCTTGTCGATGCTCGACGGCATCGCGGCGGCACCGATCCTCAAGGGGGTCCGCGGCGCGGATCCGGTCAATCGCGACGCGCTCGCGACCATGATCCAGAACGTGTCTCAGCTCATCTCCGACCATCCGGAAATCGCCGAGATGGACCTGAACCCGGTCTTCGCCACCAAAGACGGGGCGACCGCGGCCGACGTCCGAATCGTGGTGAATTTCTCGCCCGCGCCGGCGCGGTATCGCCCGAAGCACGAAGACATCGTGCGCGACATGAACCGCATCATGAAGCCGAAGGCGGTCGCCGTCATCGGCGCCTCGGCCGAGGCCGGCAAGATCGGCAACTCGGTAATGAAGAACCTGATCAACGGCGGCTACCAGGGCCAGATCTACCCGATCAACCCGTCGGCCGACGAGATCATGGGGCTGAAGGCGTACAAGAGCGTCAAGGACGTTCCCGGCGACATCGACGTCGCGGTGTTCGCGATTCCGGCCAAGTTCGTCGCAGCGGCAATCGCCGAGTGCGGCGAGAAGAAGATTCCGGGCGCCGTCCTCATTCCGTCGGGCTTCGCCGAGACCGGCAACGTCGCGGGACAGCAGGAGATCATCGACGTTGGCCGCAAGTACGGCGTCCGCCTGATGGGTCCCGAACATCTACGGCTTCTACTACACGTGGAGCAACCTCTGCGCGACGTTCTGCACGGCCTACGACGTCAAGGGCCACGCGGCGCTGTCGTCGCAGTCGGGCGGCATCGGGATGGCGATCATCGGCTTCTCCCGCTCGGCGAAGATGGGCGTCTCGGCCATCGTCGGCCTGGGGAACAAGTCGGACATCGACGAGGACGACCTGCTGACATTTTTCGAGCAGGATGACAACACGCACATCATCGTGCAGCACTGCGAGGACCTGAAGGACGGCCGCGCGTTTGCCGAAGTGGCCAAGCGAGTCTCGAAGAAGAAGCCGGTCGTCGTGCTCAAGGCCGGACGCACCTCCCTGGGCTCCAAGGCGGCCAGCTCGCATACCGGCGCGCTCGCAGGCAACGACAAGATCTACGACGACGTGCTCAGGCAGTCGGGCGTGATTCGCGCGCGGTCGCTGCGCGAGATGCTCGAGTTCGCGCGCGCGCTTCCGATCCTGCCCACACCCAAGGGCGACAACATCGTCATCATCACCGGTGCCGGCGGCTCAGGCGTCCTGTTATCAGACGCGGTCGTGGACAACGGCCTGTCACTCATGACCTTTCCCCCGGACCTCGACGCGGCGTTCAAGAAGTTCATTCCGCCTTTCGGCGCGTCCGGCAACCCGGTCGACATCACGGGAGGCGAGCCGCCCAAGACCTACCAGAACACGGTCCGGTTCGGGCTCGAGGATCCGCGAATCCACTCGCTGATCCTTGGCTACTGGCACACGATCGTCACGCCGCCAATGGTGTTCGCCAAGCTCCTGGCCGAGATCGTCGAGGAAATGCGAGGCAAGGGCATCGACAAGCCGGTCGTCGTCTCGCTGGCGGGCGATGTGGAGGTCGAAGAGGCGTCAGAGTATCTCTTCGATCACAAGATTCCGGCCTATCCCTATTCGACGGAGATCCCGGTGGACGTGCTCGGCGCCAAGTACAAGTGGGCGCGCGGGGCGGGATTGCTGTGACGACAGGCTCTGGGCTCTGGACTCTGGGCTTTGGGGCGCGCCAAGAGCCTAAAGCCTGAAGCCTACCGAGCCGATTCACGGCGTCGGCTCCGGAATCGCCGCGCCGTCATGCCGCGGCTCTGACGCGCCGAAGTGCGCCCCTGTGCCGTCGCTCATCACGGCTTGTCCGTAGCCGAACGTCCCCGTGCGCGGCGGCACCACGATGACGTCGTGGCCACGCTCGACGAGCCCGCGCCGCGTGGACGCGGGTACCGTTTCCTCCACGCACACGTCCAACCCCGAGAATGTCGGCTTGGTAAAGCGTCCAGCCTCGAGCGCCTGCTGAAGGTCCAGGCCGAAGTCGGCGATGTTCGACACGAACTGCGCGTGCGCCTGCGCCTGGTTGAAGCCGCCCATGATGCCGAAGCCGATGTGGACGTCGCCCTTCTGCATGAAGCCTGGGATGATGGTGTGCAGCGGCCGCTTCCCCGGCGCCAGCTCGTTGGGGTGCCCCGGTTCCAGGGTGAAGAGGGCACCGCGGTTGTGCAGCGCGAAACCGGTACCCGGCGCCACCAGACCGCTCCCGAAGCCGTGGAAGATGCTCTGGATCAGCGACACGATGTTGCCGTCGCGATCGATCGCGGACAAGTAGACGGTGTCGCCGCCGGCCCCGGTGGTCAGGCCGGCCAACCGGTCCGGCTCGACGTGTGCGGCCGCGTGGGCCATATCGATCGACGCGGCCCGGCGCGCGGCGCGGGTCTTGTCGAGCAGGGCTGCTACCGGCGCGGTCCCGAAGCGCGGATCGCCCACCCATCGCAGCATGTCGGCGTACGCGAGCTTCTTCGTCTCGATCATCGCGTGCATCGTGTCGGTGCTCTGGAAGCCGTAGCGCGCCAGCGGCAGCTGCTCCATCACGTCCAGCATCATCAGCGCCGCGATGCCCTGCGTGTTCGGCGGCAGCTCGTAGACGGTCCAGCCGCGATAGATGGTTGACACGGGCGTCACCCACTCCGGCTCGAACGACGCCAGGTCTTCTGCGGCCATGGCGCCGCCCCGCTCGCGCGACAGCGCCACGAGGGCGCCGGCAATCGGGCCGCGATAGAACGCCTCCGCGCCGCCCTCGGCCACCAACTGGAGCGACCGCGCCAGGTCGGGATTCCGGAAGATGGCGCCCGCGGCCGGTGGACGCCCGCCGGGGAGATACGTCGCCGCGGCGGACGGCTCGGCCGCCAGCGTTTCTTCGTGCGCGGCCCAGCCCCCCGCCACGACGGGCCCCACAGGAAAGCCGTGCTCGGCGTAGTAGCGCGCCGGACCCAGGATGTCGGCAAACCCCAGCCGGCCGAAGCGATCGCGCAGCGCTCCCCATCCCGCCACGGCGCCAGGCACCGTGACGCTGTGGATGCCGGCCGACGGCATCGCCGTCAACCCCTGGCCGGCGCAGGCGCTCGGGAGACAGCGCGCGCGGTGACGGTCCGCTGGCGTTCAGCCCATGAAGGGTCCCCGTGCCCGCTTCGTACACCATCGCAAACAGATCGCCGCCCATGCCGTTCATGAACGGCTCGACGACGCCAAGGACGGCGTTGGCGGCGATCGCCGCATCCACGGCGTGTCCGCCGGCCGCGAGCATCTGCGCGCCCGCCTGGGCTGCCAGCGGAGAGCTGGCGGCGACGATGCCCCGTGTGGTGGCGACAAGCGATCGACCCGTGACAACCGGCATGGTGGGATGCATTCTAGACGCCTGGTGAGGACTTCATGCAGCGTCCCAAGCCCGCACGGACGAAGTTCGAGCACGCCAATCCGATATTGAGCGTCGCCGATATGAAGCGGAGCCTCCGGTACTATGTTGGCGCTCTCCCGAGAGAAGAGACCTGATATGACTTGTCTGAGCGGCGTCGTGAGATGCGCACTTCTGGTGGCTGCCGGGCTCGTCGCCAGTTCGGCCGCACACGCCCAGCCGGCTCCGGCCCTTCCAGGAGTGACGACCATCACACTCGATGGTCGTGCGGTGCGCGTTCAGGCCATCGGACTGCAGGACCGCCGTCCAGGACAGCCGGTCATCGTCTTCGAGGCGGGCGCAACCAATTCACTCGAGGTATGGGGCGGAATCCTGCCCCAGGTTGCGTCGATGGCGCCGGTCGTCGCGTACGATCGCGCCGGACTGGGACGTTCCGAGTGGGACGATACGACGCCGACGCCCCGGCACGTGGCTGACAGGCTTCGACGCGTGTTGCGGCAGATTGGTGCCGACCCGCCGTATGTGCTGGTGGGATTCTCGTGGGGCGGCATGCTCGCGCGTTATTACGCTGGCTATTACCCTCGCGAGATCGTTGGACTCGTCTTCGTCGATCCAAGTCCGATGGTGACCGAGTCGCTCGCCGACAATCTGATGCCGTTTGAGGCGATCGGCGTCGGGCGAGGGGGCTTCGAGGCATATTGGTCGAGCTTCACTGCGCTGATCGCACAGGCCTCTCCCGCGGTACGCGCTGAGAATCAGGTGTTGCGCGGACTGCTGGAAAGGGACCTGGCCGATCGAGACCTCCGTCAGGTTCCCGCCGTGCCGATGGTCGTGGTCGTAGCCGCGAAGTATCTCGCGGTGCCGCTCAAGGTGCCGTTCGATCTTCAGCGGCATTTCCAGGCCGACCTGCGCTATCGGCTCAGGGTCCTCAATGAATGGGTCCTGGCCTCGCCGCACGGCACCCTGGTGATGGCGAACAACACGACTCACACCATCCCTCGCGAGGATCCGGGTCTCATCGTTTCGGCTGTGCAGCGGGTACTGGGTGCCCTGCGCTGAAGTATCGGGCTTGTCTGTTCTTGGCGGGAGACGCTATGGAATCGACACGGCTGGAGATCAGGGGCACGCTGGAGCGCGACTACGCGGATGTCTACACACCGGAGGCCCTGGCCGCGCTGAACGCCCTGGCGCACTTCGATGCCGATCGAAAAGCGGTGATGACGGCCCGCATCGCCCGCCGGGCCGCGCAAGCGCGCGAGCGGCGCCGCCTCACCTTCCTCGAACCCTCCGCCATCATCGGCCGCACCTCGATCCGCGTCCAGGACGCGCGCGACGGAAATTTCGTGGGCAGCGACATCCCCGCCGATCTGAAACGGCAGTGGATTCAGGGCACGGGACCGGCGGCGCGGCCGGGCGTTCCCATCGCGACGAGCCTCCGCAACGTGGCCTACGCGCTGCTGTCGGGCGCCGACGGCTGGATGTTCGACAGCGAGGACGCGCTGGGACAGGTGTCCACGATGTCGCTCGACAACCAGCGCAGCCTGAAGCTGGCGATCGATCGGGCGCCCGTCTTCCTCGAGGTCGCCGAGCAGGTGGCCGCCGAGATCAACCAGTGGGCGCAGGGGTTCCTTGGGCGGCAGACCGTGCCGGACTGGCGCAAGCAGCTCGACGTCACGACCAAGATGTTCCGCGCGCGCGGGCTGCACCTGGACGACCGCCACGTGCGCCACGCGGGCGGCGCCGGCTTCTCAGCATCGATACTCGACGCCACGCTGTATCTGGTCAACAACCACCAGGCCTTGCGCCGGTCGGGCGCCTCCCTCGTCCTCTACCTCCCCAAGATCCAGACGGCGGAGGAAGCGGCCCTCTGGAACGACATCCTGACGGCGCTCGAAGGCCACCTGGGTCTCCCGGCCGGCACCGTGAAGGTCTACGTGCTCGTGGAGCAGATCGAGGCGTGCTTCCAGCTGATGGAGATCCGCGCCGCGCTCGGGCTGCGACTTCGTGGGTTTCAACACCGGGCGGTGGGACTACATCAACAGCGTCTCGGACACGATGGCCTGGGATCCCGGGTTCGTCAACCCGAACATCGACGCCATCACGATGACCTACGGCTACATGCGGCATTACGAGGACCGCGTGCGCCGGGCCGTGAACAGCCCTGACCGGACTGGGCGGTGCGCCTTGTGGCAAGGCGGGATGGAGCCCAACATCCCTGTGGGATCCGCGGCAGGTGTGGCGGCTGGCATGGCGCGCGCGACGGCTGGGGCCGAACGGGAGCAGCGCGAGGGTGCCAGCGGCAAGTGGGTGGCCCATTGGAAGATGGTGCACATCGTCCGGCCCGTCTGGGAGAAGGTGGGCGACGACAACCAATTGGGCCGCCAGTTTCCGCGCCTCACCCACACGCTGTCGGATGCCGACGGCCTGATGCTCCTCGAACCGGCGCCACGCACCGTGCGCGGAGCCCGGGATCTCCTGAGCGTGGCGCTCCAGTACGGCAACGCCTTCGGCCAGGGACTGCAGGCGGCCGCACTCAAGGCGGCGGACTTCTTCGGCAACGACGACGTGCTCTACCTGATGGAGGACATGGCGACCGGTGAGATTCGCCTCAGCATCCTCTGGGAGTGGCTGCACAAGGGCGCGACGCTCACCGCCGACGACCCGGGCGCGGGCGTCAAGGCCGGCGACACGTTCACGCCGGATCTGTTCCGCAAACTTCTCGCCGAGGAATACGCAAAGCTGCTGGCGGCGAGCAACCGCGACGTCCACGACAACTCGAAGACCACGACCCTGCCCATCTCGCGCGAGATCGTGGAGACCTACGTGACCGAGACGGTGAAGATGCCGTGGTTCGTGGATCTCCTGAACGTCAACCTGGGCAACTCGAATCTCGAGGAGGGCCGCCGGCGGATCCGGCTGCTGGTGAACGCGTTCCAGAAAGACGGAACGCGGATCACCGAGAATCTCGATTTCGCCGCGTCCTGACGGGAGCCGGGAGCCGGAAGCCGGGAGCCGGGAGCGTCAAAAGTCGACCTGCACGCTGAACTTGGCGAAGCGTGCGGTCACGATGGTCGTCGGCACACGCCACTGGTTGAGGCCAGTACCCGCGGCCAGTCTTCGGGCATCTGCGACTATCGACTGGAGGCCGGGCGCGTGCGAATGTTCGGCAAGTGCGCGATGGTCAGCTCGCGAGAGCCGGGAGGGAATCCGTTGGCTTCGAGGAGGTATGCCAGGATCTCGAGGTACTCACTGTCGTCGAGGAATCCCGGATCGTCGGCGGGCATCGTCGTCTTCATGTAGTCGAACACGGCGGCGAGCCCTTTCTTCTCCATCGACGTGACGAACGGTGTGCCGCGCAGCGGCGGTGCGCCGGCATCGGCGGCGAGCGTACCGCTCAGGTCGCCGACGTGGCACGAGGCGCAAAGAGCGCCGTAATGCACCCTGCCGCGCTTGCCCTGTTCGATGGTGTAGACGCCGGCGTCGAGCGTGGGCGCGTCACCTTGACGAGCGTAGACCGCCGCCGAGCCGAGCCCGAGCGTACACGCGGCTACGAACGCCGCTCGTCGCACTGCCCTACGGTTCCGCCGGTGCCGCGGAAGGCGCCGGAGCCGCCAGCTTCACATCGAGCCCGCGCTGCGTCATCAGCTCCCGTAACAGCGTGGCGGTGTCTTCGTGCGCCTCGCCGGGCGCGCCGTCGATGTTGGCCACTCCGCGCAGCGCTTCGTCCAGGGCGGTCCGCCCCTGTCGCGTCCTTGCGTCGAGCCGCGCGCCGCGCTCGACGAGAAAGCGCACCACGCCATTGGCGCCGATCGCAGCGGCCGCGTGCAGCGAGGTCTGTCCGGCATCGTTGGACGCGTTCACGTCGGCGCCCAAATCCAGGATCAGCCTGGCGGCCTCGAGGGCGTTCCTTTCCTCGGCGGCGGACACCTGCAAGTCGGCACCGTACTTCCGGCCCAGCCCGCCGACCAGCGCCATCAGCGCCGTGGTCTTGTTGCGCGTGCCGATGTTCGTGTTCGCGCCCTTGCCAATCAACAGCCGCATCGCCGCGATGTCGCCGTTCTTGGCGGCGCGCACGAACGGTGTGGTACCGGCCCCGATCACGTTACCGAACGTGTTCTGGGACGCGATCGCGTCGCCCTTCCAGCCAGGAACGTTGCCGGTCAGCTGCACATCGGGTGTGGCGCCGCGTTCGAGCAGCAGCTTCACCAGATCCAGGCTGTCCAGCGCGCCTTCGACCTTGGGCGCCGGGCGGTTCTGGATCCAGTCCAGGGAGTGCATGTCGACCGCCATGTACAGCGGCGTGCGGTTCACGCGATCTCCGGCGTTGACGTCGGCACCCTTCTCCAGGAGCAGCGCCGCGACTTCGTAGTGGCCGTTGCGGATCGCCAGCACCATCGGGCTGATGCCCTCGGGATCGGCCAGGTTTACGTCCGCACCGGCGGCGACGAGCGCGCGGGCGGCGTCGAGCGAGCCCTGCCGGGCCGCGAACAGCAGCGGCGTCAGGCCGCCGCGCGGGAACGTCGTCAACAGCGTTTGCAACGCCTGGCCGTTCTTGTCGGTGCGGAAGTCCAGGATCTCGCGCTGTGGCGGCTGCAGCACGTTCGACCGCCCGTTCAGCTCGGCGCCCCGCGCGGCCAGGGCCCTCACCACCGCGCCATGGTTCTCGGCCGCGGCCCACATCAAGGCGGTCTGGCCCTGCCACTGCTCCTTCGCGCCGACGTTCGCGCCGGCCTCGAGCAGCAGGTTGACGGCGGCAAGGTTGCCCGACCGCGCCGCGAGCATCAGCGGCGTCTCGCCTTCGGGGCCCGCCGCGTCGGCCCGCGCGCCGCTCTTCAGCAGCGCGTCCACGACGGCGACGTGCCCGTTGGATGCGGCCAGCAGTAGCGGCGTCATGCCGTAGCGGTTTGCGACGCCCGCCTTCGCCCCGGCCCGCAGCAACATGCCCACCAGATCCGCGTCGCCAGACCGCGCGGCCCAGTGCAGCGCCGTGGTGCCGTCCACATCCGGCGCGTTGACGTCGACGCGCTGCTGGACCAGCGTCCGCACCGCCGCCGCGTCGCCGTTCTTGGCCGCTTGCACGACCCGCAAGTCCGCCGCGCTCGCCACGCCGGCCGAGAGGGCGAACAGCATTGCAGCAAGAGCGGCAATGCTGTCCCGGCCTGACTTTGTGAATTGTGAATTGTGAATTGTGAATTTCACAGCTCGACCCTTCCCGTGCTGTATCCCACGCTCTGCCGCTCGATCCCGAACTTGTCTACGATGCTGAGCAGCAGGTTTCCGGTCGGGTCGTGCTCGCGCGCCTTGATGTGGCGGCCGCCCTTGATCGCGCCGATGCCGGTGCCGGCGACCAGGTACGGCAGCGCGACGTGGCTGTGCACGTTAGCGTTGCCCATGCCGCTGCCGTAGAGCACCACCGAGTGGTCCAGCATCGATCCGTCGCCGTCAGGCGTTTCCTTCAGCTTCTTCACGAAGCGGCTGAAGAGATCGACGTGATAGGTGTTGACCTTGGCGAAGCGCGCGATCTTGTCCGCCTTGTTCTGGTGGTGCGACAGGCCGTGATGCGGCTCGTCGACTCCAACCTGGGGGTAGGTCCCGTTGTGCAGGTCGCGCGCCATCATGAAGGTGAAGACGCGGGTGATGTCGGCCTGGAACGCCACCGCCAGCAGGTCGAACATCAGCCCGACGTGCGCCTCGAACACTTCGGGGGCGCCGATCGGCGCTTCAGGAACCTTCAGGTCCGCGCCGGTCTGCTGCTCCGCGCGGGCGATACGCCGCTCGATTTCGCGGACGTGGTCCAGGTACTCGCTCAAGCGTGACTGGTCGCGCGCGCCAAGCCCCTGCTGCAGCTTCGACGCGGACTTCGACACCGAGTCCAGGATGCTGCGGCGTGTCCGCATCCGCTCGAGGCGCTCCTCCACGGTGCCGGTGCCGCCGAACAGCCGCTCGAACACGACGCGCGGGTTGATCTCCATCGGGAGCGGCGTGGTCGGGCCCTGCCAGGAGATGGTGTTCATGTAGGTGCAGCTGTAGCCGACGTCGCAGGCGCCGACAAAGCCCGTGAAGTCTTCGGTGGCGACCTCGATGGACGGGAACGGGGTCTCCTGGCCGATCGCCTTGGCGATCATCTGGTCGATCGTGGTCTCGTTGCGAACGTCCACGCCCTCGGTCTTCTTTGGCGAAATCCCGGTGAGCCACATCGCCGGCGCGGTGGCGTGGCCGCCGGCCGCCGGGTCCTTGGGTCCGTCGAGCCCGCTGACCACACACAGGTGATCGCGGAAGCTCTCCAGCGGCTTCAGGATGGGCGTGAACTCGAACCCGCTGCCAACGGCAGCGGGCGTCCACTGGTTGAGGATCTTGCCGTGCGGAACGTAGACGGCGCCGAACCGGCGCACGGGCGCCGCGGCCGTGCGCGACTGCGCCGTCATCGCCGGCACCATCGCGTCCAGCAGCGGCAGCGCCAGGGTGATACCCATGCCCTGGAGGAACGTCCGGCGAGGCAACGACCGTCTGGTGATGAACATCACGGTTCTCCTGGGTGTCTCCTGGATCAGCGGCTCGCCCGCGTGGCGGCAGGCTCCTGCGAAGCCCTGGCGCGCATCTGGAACGGGACGCTGTTGACGATGCCGAGCACGAGCGACGAGAAACGGTAATCGCGGCGGCCGGCGTCGCGCACGATCGCGCGGACCGCGGGCATGTCGTAGGGCTCGAGCCCGCGGCCGAGCGCATAGGTCAGCATCTTCTCGGCCATCGTGCCGGCGAACACGGTGGGCTTCGCGAGCAGGGTTTGCCGCAGCGCCGCCGGTCCCGCCACGCGGGTGCCGTCGGCCAGCTCGGACGACGGGTCAATCGGCGCGCGCGAGTCGCTGGTGCGCCACGCGCCCACCCCGTCGAAGTTCTCCAGCGCGAAGCCTAGCGGGTCCATCAGCTTGTGGCAGCCGGCACAGGCCGGATTGGCGCGGTGCTCTTCCATCTGCTCGCGCATCGTCAGCGGCCGCTCGCGGTCGCTGTTCTCCTTCAGCGGCGGCACGACCGCCGGCGGCGCCGGCGGCGGGGTGCCGAGCAGGTTGTCGAGGATCCACTTGCCCCGCAGCACCGGAGACGTGCGGTTAGGCTGCGACGTCACGGTGAGGATGCTGCCGTGGCCCAGTAGCCCGCGACGCGCGTCGTTGGTCACCGGCACGCGCCGGAACTGCGTGCCGTAGACGTTGGGGATGCCGTAGTGGCGGGCCAGCCGTTCGTTCACGAACGTGTAATCGGCCGTCAGCAGCTCCAGCACGCTGCGGTCCTGCGTCATCACGTGCTCGAGCAACAGCTCGGTCTCACGCTGCAACGCCTGCCGCAGGTTGTCGTCGAAGTCGGGAAACTGGTCCTTGCTGGGCACGACGTTCCGCAGGTTGCGAAGATAGAGCCACTGCCCGGCGAAATTGCTGATGAGTGCCGCGGCGCGCGGGTCGGCCAACATCCGCTTGACCTGCCGCTCGAGGGTCACGGGATCCGTGAGGCGCCCCTGCCCCGCCGCCGACAGCAGTGCTTCGTCGGGCATGCTGCTCCACAGGAAGAAGGACAAGCGCGACGCCAGCTCCAGGTCCGTGAGGCGGTACGCCGATCCGGCTCCGGCCGTCTTCGGGTCGCGTTCGGCCCTGAACACGAACTCCGGATCGGACAGGACGCGCTGCAGCGCCAGTTGGATGCCGCCGTCGAAGCCGGCCTTCGCGCGGCCCGTCTGGTAGAACGCCAGCAGCGGTGCCACGTCGGCGTCGCCAACCGGACGGCGATAGGCGCGCCGCGCGAGCGCCGTGATGATCTGCCGCGCACACGCCGTCTCCGCCGCGGCGGTGGCGCCGGCAGGCGGACGGCAGGCGAAGATCCGGCGCCGGCTCGGGGTGTTCCCCGGTCCGGTGGCCCGGAACGGACCGCTGATGGTCACCGCCTCGAAGCGCGGCACGCCGTCGGAGTCCACCGGGTCCAGCGTCGAGAGATACGGCTGCAGCAGCGTCGGCGGCAGCGCGTTCGTCTTCTGGACGAAGGTCACGCCGATGGCGCGCGGGCCGGCCTTGATCGGCACCCGCACCTGCATCCGCGCTTCGATGATCTTGACGGCGTTGTCGGGACCCATCAGCGAGGTCTGGTAGTCCTCGGGCGTCCCCACCGTCACCAGGTGCACGCGCTCGCCGTCCACGCTGATCTCAACCTGGTGCGGCGAGGCCAGCCCTCGGATGAAGCCTACGTTCGTCCGCCACAGCTTGGGCTTGATCACGTACTCGCCGTCGAGGGGGAACGTGTCGCGAATCAGCGCGCCGCCACGCGTGCCGAGCGGCAGTCCATCGATGTGCCCGGTCTGCGTCAGGTCGAACCGGACGCGATGGGTCTTGTCGGTGGCCGGGCTGGCCGGATCGCCGATGGCCGCGGCGCTGATCTTCTCGGCGGCGGCGATGTAGCGCTCGAGCAGCACTGGCGAGACGCCCAGCACGTCGGCCACGTTGTCGAAGCCGAAGCTGGAATCGTCGGCGGGCAGCAGCGACGCCGCGTCGACGTCGAGCGCCAGGAGATCGCGGATCACGTTCTGGTACTCGGCGCGGTTCAGCCGATGCAGCGCCGGACGTCCCGGGTTGGGGCTGGCCGCGGCCTCGCGATCGAGAGTGGTTTCGAGGAACGTGACCAGCGCCGCACGCGCCGCGCCGTCGGGCTGCGGCATGCCTTGAGGCGGCATCGCCCCCGAGCGGACCTTCTTGATCACCTTCTCCCACGCCGCGGCGTCGCGGCCGACGTTCGACAGGTCCAGCGAGTCGAGCGCCAGGTCCGCTGTGCGCGTGCGCGAGTTGTGGCACGACACGCAGTAGTTGGAGACCAGGGCGGCGTGGCCGCCGCCGGCCCGGTGCTCGCCTGCGCCGACGGCTGCGCTGCTGCGGCGCCGCGGCCGGGGGTGGCGGCTGCTGCACGACCAGGAACAGGTTGTTCGGATCGGACGCGACGGCGAGACGCCACGGCCGGCTGCCGAACGTCATCGCCACCGGCGCCCGGTTGCTCGACACCACGGTGCTGCCGGCGGGGTCATGCCGGCCAGCGCCGCGTCGATGTCGCGAACGTTGAGCTGCAGCCGGAACGATCCCGGATCCTGAACCGTCGATCGCACCGTCGCCGGCGCCAGGCCCTTCAGTTCGAGCAGTTCGAACAGCAGCGGCGAGTTCGGCATCCGGATCGTCGCCAGCCGGTACTCGCTGTCGGGCAAGCCCCATCATCGCGGACACGAGCGGCGTCTTCGAGAACGGCCCCAGCTCGCCGGTCAGGCCGAGCCGCTCGCGGTAGAAGCGCAGCGTGCCTTCCATGTCGGCGACCGTGACGCGCAGGCGAATGCCGATGACGTTGCTCGACGACGGCGCCGCCGTGGCCGGCATCGGATCGAGCTGGGCCAGCTCGACGAAGTGGCCGTCCGGGTCCTGCACGATGACGGCGCGGGTCTTGTTCGTGGCGCTCATCGCCAGCGGCATGCCGCCCGTTGTCACGACCGGGACGCCGGCGGCCTTGAGCTTGGTGAACGCGGCGTCGATATCGCGTACCAGCAGGATGAGCGTGACCGCGCCGGGATCCTGCATCCGCCGGCGGACCGCGGTGCGTGCGACGCCGTTGATCTCGACCAGTTCGACGCCGCAGCGGATACCCGGCATCCGCGCGCCGATGAAGCGCAGCCGCGCCTGCGGCAGGCCATGCAGGTGCAGGTGGCCGGGATCCTCGTCCCAGGGCAACGGCCCAGACGGCGGCGCAGGCACCAGGTCCAGCCCAAGGAGATCGTGGTAGAAGCGCGCGGCGCGATCGAGGTCGTTGACGATGGGGCTGACGTGACAGGCGCCGGTGACGGCGCCGGTCGGTGCGGTGACGGGCGAGGCTGGCTGCGACTGCGCGGACACCAGCGCGCCGATGGCGACTACCGTCGTGCAGGCCACGCTTGCCCACAGGCGAGAGAGGACCCTGGATGGACGCATGGCCAAGGCCATTCTACGCCCGCCTCCGAGCTTGGGGACGGGTCCGATTCGGAGCAAAAGGGACCTCTACGCGGAGGTGACGGCAATGATTGAGGCGTGTGGCTCGATCTCCGGTTCGCGTGGCGCGCCCTTCGCCGGGCTCCCTGCTTCTGCCTGGCCGCGCCGACCATCCAGCCCCCGGCAACCAGCGCGGTCACGTACGTTGTACGTCTCATGACTTCCTCCTCGACTGCGGTTTCGCCGACCCCCATGCCCGGTGGGAAGTCCGGCGCAGCAATGGGAAAGCCGCTGTTCGCATGTGGTGCCGCTGGGACGGCAGCTGTTCAGTCACATGGGGTAGGACGAGGCACCGGGGCGCTGCGTAAACAGCAGGCGAAAGGCCATGCACTGACCCGAATTTGTGGCTTTTTTGCGGCCCTCACGCCATGTCAGGCGCGATAATTGCCACTCGGCGCCCGATACTTGCGCCAGGGAGGCGGTCCGTGAAGAGGCTTGTGGTCGCGCTGTGGGTCGCCTCGTGGTGCATCCTTGTTCCGCCTGCCGGCGCGGCGGCGACCGACGTGCTTGTCGCGGCCGCCGAGTCCGGCGACATGGCGGCGGTCCGACGTCTCCTGAAAGAAGGACACGACGTCAACGCGACGGGGCCCGACGGCGCCACGGCGTTGCACTGGGCCGTTCGCGCGGAAGACGACGGCGTTGTGACGGCGTTGATCGCGGCCGGCGCGAAGGTGGCCACCGCCAATGCCCTGGGCGTCACACCCGCCTACGTGGCGGCGGCGCAAGGCAATGCCGCGATCCTGCGCCGTCTTCTGGATGCCGGCGCACGGGTCGATACGACCGACCCGACCGGCGACACGCTCCTGATGGCCGCCGTTCGCACCGGCGCGCTCGACGCGGCGCAGCTGCTCCTCGATCGCGGCGCCGCCATCAACGCCGCGGAGCCCGAACTCGGTCACACGGCGCTGATGTGGGCCGTCCGCGAAAACCGACTCCGAGCTGGTTCGCCTGTTGCTCTCCCGCGGCGCGTCGATCGAAGCGCGCACACGCGTCGGCGCCAGGCCGGCGGCGCGCCCGCCGGGAGCCGGCGGCGGCTCGCACGGCGTCGGCATCGTCCGCGGCGGCGTCCCACCGCAGGGCGAGCAGCTGGCCACGCCCGGCGGCATGACGCCGCTGCTCTTTGCCGCGCGCGGCGGACTGCTGGACCCCGCCCGGCAGCTCGTCGCGGCTGGTGCGAACCTGGCGGCTGTCGATCCCAACGGCGTGACGCCGCTCTTGATGGCGATCACGAACGGCCACGTGACGGTGGCCCAGTTCCTCGTCACCGCCGGCGCCGATGTCCGGACCGCCGACTGGTGGGGCCGATCGCCGCTGTGGGCAGCGGTCGAGATCCGCAACCTGGATCTGCGCAGCGGCGCCACCGACAACGGAATCGATCGTGATGCGGCGTTGGCGCTGATCGACGCGCTCATCGCCAAGGGCGCGGACGTCAACGCACGCGTGAAGGAGTTCCCGCCGCAGCGCCGGCACATGCTGCCGCTGGGATCGCTGGAGTGGGTGGACTTCACGGGCCAGACACCCTTCATCCGGGCCGCGCAGTCCGCGGACGTGACGGTGATGCGGCGGCTGCTCGCCAAGGGCGCCGACCCGGCCATCACCACGTTCCACGGCACCACCGCGCTCATGGCGGCGGCCGGCGTGAACTGGGTGGTCGGACAGACCTACAGCGAGTCGCCGGCCTCCTGGCTCGACGCCGTTCGCCTGTGTCTGGAAATCGGGGGTGAGCCCAACGCCGTGAACGAGATGGGGCTCGCGGCGATCCACGGGGCCGCCAACCGCGGATCGGACGACATCATCGAGCTGCTGGTGCAGCGCGGCGCGCGCATCGACATCGCGGACAAAGAAGGCCGCACGCCGTTGACGTGGGCCGAAGGCGTGTTCCTGGCCACCAACTCTCCGGTGGCGAAGCCGTCCACGATCGCCCTGCTGCGCCGGCTGGCCAGCGCCCCGGCCGCCGCAACGGTTCGCCCATGAAGTACCTGGCCGGCGCCACGCTCGTCGCCCTTGCCGTCTTCGTGCCCGGTCTTCAGCTGGCCGGCGCGCAGAACCCCGCGCCTCGAGCGGCACGTCCAGCGGCTCAGTCAGCAGGCACCGGCACCGGCTTTCCTCACGCAGTACTGCGTCACGTGCCACAACGCCCGGCTGAAGAGCGGCGGCCTGGCGCTCGACTCGCTGGACCGGGCAAACCTGGTCGGGCACGCCGAGGCGTGGGAGAAGGTGGTGCGCAAAGTGCGCACCGGCCTGATGCCGCCCGATGGCGCGCCGAAGCCGCCCGCGGCGGCGCGTGAAGCCTTTGCTGCGGGTACTCGAGAACGATCTCGACCGCGCGGCGGCGCGCAACCTCGATCCGGGCGCGCCGGCGCTGCACCGGTTGAACCGCACGGATACGCCAATGTCGTGCGCGACCTGCTGGCCCTGGACGTGGACGTCAGCGCGCTGCTGCCGCCCGACGACTCGGCCGCCGGATTCGACAACATTGCCGACGTGCTGGGCGTCTCGCCGGCATTGATCGAAGGCTACGTGGCGGCCGCCGCACGCGTCAGCCGGCTCGCCGTCGGCGATCCCTCGACCGGGCTCGATCGCGCCACCTACCGGGTGCCCGGCGACATCCCGCAGGATGCCCACGTCGATGGCCTGCCGCTGGGCACGCGCGGCGGCATCATCATCCGGCACACCTTCCCGCTCGACGCCGAGTACGACTTCCAGGTCGGACAAGCCGGCGGTGCCCGCCTCGGCGGACCGGGAGGCCCTGGCCCGCGGTGCGACCGATCTATATGTCGCCATCGACGGAACGCCCGTCGCGATCCAGGGAGGACGCGGTGCGACGCGCCTGCGCGTGGCCGCCGGCCCGCGGACGATCGCGGCCGCGTCGCTGGTGCGGAGCCACGCCGGCACCGCGGACGGCGTCTACGATGTGGACTCGCGAACGCCGGGCATCACGCAGGTGACTATCGCGGGGCCCTTCAACCCGACCGGGCCCGGCGACACGCCGAGCCGCCGGCGGCTCCTCGTCTGCACGCCCGCCACACCGGCCGACGAGCCCGCCTGCGCGGCGAAGATTCTGAACACGCTGGCCACGCGCGCGTATCGGCGTGCCGTGCCGGCCGACGGGCCGGAGATGCGCACGCTTCTCGAGGCCTACGCGGCCGGGCGCAGCGGCGCCTCGTTCGAAGCGGGCATCCGGCGGGCCGTCGCGCGCGTGCTGGTGGATCCGCAGTTCCTCTTCCGGTTCGAGCGCGAGCCCGCGAACGTGGCGCCGGGAAAGGCGTTTCCGCTGAGCGACGTCGAGCTGGCGTCGCGTCTCTCCTTCTTTCTCTGGAGCAGCATTCCCGACGACGAGCTGCTGGATCTCGCCCGGCGCGGCGCGCTGCGGACCGGCGACACGCTGGAGCGGCAGGTGCGGCGGATGTTGGCCGATCCGCGAGCCGACGAGCTCGTGGAGAACTTCGCCGGGCAGTGGCTGCTCCTGCGCGAGCTGCGCAACCTGCGGCCCGATTCGCCCGACTTCGACGGCAGCCTGCGCCGGTCGATGCAGCGGGAAACCGAGCTGCTCTTCCGCGCCGTGATGCGCGAGGACCGCAGCGTCATCGATCTCCTGGACGCCGACTTCACGTTCGTGGACGAACGCCTGGCGCGCCACTACGGCGTGCCCGACATCCGCGGCTCGCGCACGCGGCGCGTGTCGCTGCCTCGCCGACAGCCCGCGCCGCGGCCTGCTGGGTCACAGCAGCGTCCTCACGATCACCTCGGCCGCCAACCGCACGTCGCCGGTCGTGCGCGGCAAGTGGGTGCTCGAGAACCTGCTGGGGGCCCCGCCGCCGCAGCCGCCTCCCGGTGTCGAGACCAACCTGGAGAAGGACGCCAACCAGGTGAAGGTCACCTCGCTGCGCCAGCGTCTCGAGCAGCATCGCGCGAACGCGGCGTGCGCGTCCTGCCACAAGCTGATGGATCCGATCGGGCTGACGCTCGAGAACTTCGATCACACCGGCAAGTGGCGGACGGTCGACGGCCAGGCGGCGATCGACGTCTCGGCACGGCTGACCGACGGAACGGCACTCAGCGGGCCGGCGTCGCTGCGGCAGGCGCTCCTGGCGCGCGCGGATGTGTTCGCCACGGTGTTCGTCGAGAAGCTGCTGACCTACGCGTCGGGCCGCGCCATGCGTCCGGAAGACATGCCGGCCGTGCGTGCGATCGTGCGTGCCACCGCGAAAGACCGCTACCGCTTTTCGGCGCTCGTTCAGGGCGTCGTGGCGGCCCCCCAGTTCCAGATGCGATCGAAGTCGTCCGGAGCCACAGTGATGTTCATCACCAAAAAGCACGTGTCGCGGCGCGCGTTCCTGCAGGGGTCGGGCACGATCCTGGCCTTGCCGCTCCTCGAATCGATGGTCCCGGCGCAGACACCTCTCCGCCAGACGGCCGCCCAGCCGCGCGCGCGGCTGGCCTGCATGTACGTGCCGCACGGCGCCACGATGGACAAGTGGACGCCCGCGACCGAAGGCATCGGGCTTCACGTTCACGGAGATCCTGAAGCCGCTCGAGCCGTATCGCGAGCGCCTGAACGTCGTGAGCGGCCTGGCCCACCCGTACGTGGCAGGAGCGGGCGGCGCGGACGTATCGGCCGGCGCGAACCACACCCGCGCAGCCGCAGTGTTCCTCACCGGCGCCGTGCCGGAACGCGGCGCCCAGGCGCACCTGGGCGTGTCGGTCGATCAGGTCGCGGCCCGCCACATCGGCCAGGACACGCCGCTCCCTTCTCTCGAACTCTCGATCGAGGAAGCGGTGCTGGCGTGCGAAGCCTCCTTCAGCTGCGCCTACCGGAACTCGATCTCCTGGAAGTCCCCCACCGACCCGCTGCCGATGCAGAACAACCCGCGGCTGGTGTTCGAGAAGCTGTTCGGGGATGGGTCCACGAGCGCCGAGCGCCGCGCCAGGCGGCAGGAGTCACGGAGCCTGCTCGATTCGGTGACCGGCCAGGTCTCGGCGCTGCAGCGCGACCTGCCGCCAGGCGACCGCCGCCGGCTGGGTCAGTATCTCGACGACGTGCGCGAGGTGGAGCGGCGCATCCAACGCGCCGAGGCGACGGTGCGCGAGGATCTGACGCTGCCCGATGTGCCCGCCGGTGTGCCGCCGACGTTCCAGGAGCACCTGAAGCTCCTGATGGACCTGCAGGTGATCGCGTTCCAGGCGGACATCACGCGCGTATCCACGTTGATGTTCGCGCGCGAGCTGAGCGGGGCCACCTACCCGGAGACGAACATCCGCGATCCGTTCCACAACCTGTCGCACCACTCGAACGACCGCGGCAACATGGATCGCTTCGCGCAGCTCAACACCTACCACGCGACCAAGGTCGCCTATTTCCTCGAGAAGCTGAAGACGACGCCGGACGGCGACGGCACGCTGCTGGATCACTCGATGGTGCTGTACGGCAGCTCGCTGAGCGACGGCAACCAGCACAACTTCAGTCCGCTGCCGATCATCCTCGCCGGGGGCGCGTCCGGAAAGCTGAAGGGCGGCCGGCATCTGCAGTTCGCGAAGGACACGCACATGTCGAACCTGCTGCTGGCGATGCTGAAGGTGCTGGGCGCCCCGCTCGACTCATTCGGCGACAGCACCGGCGTTCTCGAAATCTGACGCCGCAGGGGCGGCGTCTCCCCCGTTCAGCGACGGGATGCTCGCACCTTCCCGCCCGGAGCGGACGCCATCAGCGCTACGAGCGTTTCGGTGACGTTCGGTTCGAGCCCTTCGGTGTGGCCCTTGTCCAACCGCAACACGTCGGCCACCACGCGGCCACCCTGGCAGTTCGGGTACACGAACACCTCCGCCGTGCCGGGTCTGGCCGCGCGACCCCAGCTCGCGCCGCGGCCGGGAGCGGCTCCGGTCACGTAACCGGCTTTCGAGTCCACGACGTCGGGACGCCGCGTGCGCGCACCACATGCGTACTTGGCCGCCCACGGCGACGTCTCCGGCAATCCCGTGATTCTCGTGCTGCCCCGAGGTGAAGATGAAAGAGATGTCGCACGCCGGCTGGGCGGCGACACCGGGCCGAGGCGCATTACCGCCTCCCGGCGGTGCGGCCGGCGGGCCGCTCGGGCCGAAGAAATCCGGCGAGATTGGCGCGGGGCCGATTCGCCCGCCCGACAGGCTGAGCCACCCGTCGACCTTGTCCTTGAAGAAGTCGCTGCACACGACGCGGTTGGACGTCATGCCGCCCTGCGAGTGGCCGGCCAGCCAGAACGCTTTCACGTTGGCGCGGCCCACGCGGTCGAGTACCAGGTTGGTGACGTTTTGCAGGTAGGCGTCGTCTGTCGAGGGACCCCACATGCGGACGGCGGGCGCGCCGCTCGCGCCGATCGTGCCCGAGCCGCCCGCGGTGGGCGTGGCGATGACCAGGCGGTACTTCTCCTTGAAGTCGAGCGCCGGAAAGTAGTGGCGCTGCCAGTTGCCGATGGAGCCGGCGCCGTGAAGGTTCAGGATCACGATGACCTGCTCCTCCGGCTTCAGGTCGCACGGGACATCGAGGAAGAACGTCCGGCCCGTCATCGGCTCGGTGACGTTGCCGGGATTCCCCAGCAGCTCGCGGGCGCACTCGGGGCCGCAATGCGCCGGCGGCGGCGTCGTGCAGCTGATGCCGGCAACCGTTGTTGCCTGAGCGAACGCACTCGGTGTGGCGACACCGGCACCGGCGACGATCAGAGCGAGCGAGCACCTCACGAACACACGCCCCATGGTGACCTCCTTTTGACGTGAGGATTATCTTTGGGCACGCGCCGATGGCGCCATCGAGGGTGTCAAAAGATCGGCAAATTCAGCGGAGCGCGGCCGCTCAGTCGATCGGATCGCATCGATAATCCGCACCGGAGGTCGAAAGGTGCGTGCGTCTACTCCTTCGCTCGTGGCCATCGGGGCGGTGGCGTTCGGACTGACGGTTCTCGCGGGACAAGCCCCGGCCCCTCCGGCCGAGCCCGCGACTCAGGGTCGCGGCCGCGGCGCGCCGCCCGTGCCGGCAGAGCCGGCCGAGCCGGCGGCGCCCTTCCATCCCCACACAGTGGCGGCGGGAATCCGCGGCGGTTACCAGGTGCTGGCCACCGACATGAACAAGGACGGCAAGGTGGACCTTATCGGCCTGGGCAGCACGAACCCCGAGCTGGTCTGGTACGAGAACCCGTATTGGACGCCGCACGTGCTGGTACGTGGCGTGCCGCGCATGGTGAACCTGGATGCGATGGACGTGGATCGAGACGGCATCCCCGAAATCGCCCTGGCCTACGGGTTCACGCTCAACCCCGCGCAGGGCACGAGCCGCCTCGGTATCCTGAAAGCCAATGGCGACCCGCGCGAACTGTGGACGCTCAAGGAGATCGACACCGTTCCCACGTCGCACCGCGCCCGGTTCGTCCGGATCGGCGGCCAGCCGATCCTGATTCACGCGCCGATCATCGGCTCGAAGGCGCCAGGCACCGCCGACCCCGAGCGCACGCCCACGCCGCTCAATGCCTATCGCCCGCCGGAGTGGAAGCGCGAAACGATTACCGAAGAGAACCGGGGCGTGGTGCACGACCTGGCGATTCACGACTGGGACGGCGACAAGCAGGACGACCTGCTGACCGCCGGGTACCTGGGCGTCTTCGTCTACTCGCTGACCAAGAGCGGGACGTGGACGCGTACCGAGATCGTCAAGGGCGATCCGGCCGAGTGGCCGCGCAGCGGGTCCAGCGAGATCGCCGTCGGTACGTTCGACAAGAAGAAGTTCTTCGTCACGAACGAACCGTTTCACGGGAACCAGGTGGTCGTCTACCAGGAGACCAGCAAGGGCGTGTGGTCGCGCAGCGTCATCGACTCGCGCATCAGCAATTCGCACGCGCTCGCCTTGATCGATGCGGACGGCGACGGGAACGCCGAGATCGTCTCGGGCGGCACCCGCGGCGCGGCCAGGGGCGTCAAGCCTGGGGTGTTCTTCTACAAGGCGGGGCCCGGCGGGCAGGCGTGGGACCGGTTCTCACTCGATCCGGCCATCTCGGCCAACGGCTGCGTGACGGCGGACTTCAACGCCGACAAGAAGATGGATCTGGCCTGCATCGACAACTCCGACCCGTGGGCGCTGCGCTGGTACGAGAACGCGCGCAAATGACGAGCCGGCGAGTTGATTGCGATCGTGGAGGCGCGCCAGGAGGCCGCGGCCAGTAGGCCGCCGGCCAATTGGCCGGGGCCAGTAGCGCTCATCGCGCTTTTTCGCAGGGCCGTTCGAGGCTGTCGATCACCGGCGCCTCGAGCGGCCCAGGTTTTTTCCCGCCGTCATCGAATTCGCGCTTGACAGCCCGCAATAATTGTATCAGTGTACCCATACACTTGAACCTGGCTGATCGCTAGAACTCCCGCATGGACATCACCATCAACGTGACAGACGGCGTGCCGATCTATCGACAGATCGTCAACCAGGTCAAGTACATAGTGGCATCTGGGCTGCTGCGGCCCGGCGAGGAGCTTCCCCCCATCCGGACGTTGGCGCTGCAGCTGAAGGTGACGCCAAACACGATCGTGAAGGTGTACGGCGATTTGGAGATCCTCGGTGTCGTCCACAAGCGCCAGGGCTCGGGCACGTTTGTCTCCGAAGGGCGTCCTCAGCTGGCGATCCGGGAGCGGCGCCGCGTCATCGAGCAGCGCATCGACGCTCTGCTGGCCGAGGCGCACCAGTTGAACTTCACCGTGGACGACATCCTCCGGATGGTCCGGGAACGCAAGGTGGCCATGAACCCCGGCGACAACGCCGAACCCGCGGAAGTGGAGAGGGAGAGATAGTTTCATGGGACAGACCGTCGTCGACGTCAACAACCTCTCGCGATCGTTCGGCGGCAAGAGCGCGCTCGATGGCGTGTCCTTAAGCGCCACCGCGGGCCAGATCCACGGCCTCGTGGGCGCCAACGGCGCCGGCAAGACGACGCTCCTCAAGCATCTGCTCGGGCTGCTGCGCGCCACCACCGGTTCCGTGCGCGTCTTCGGTCTCGATCCGGTGCGCGACCCGGTCGGCGTGCTGAGCCGCGTCGGCTACCTTTCCGAGGAGCGCGAGCTGCCGGAGTGGATGCGCGTCGACGAGCTGATGCGCTACACGCAGGCCTTCCATCCGACCTGGGATGCGTCGTATGCGCGCGAGCTGCTCGAGACGTTCGCGCTGGACCCGGCCAAGAAGATCAAGGAGCTCTCGAGAGGGCATGCGCGCCCAGGCCGGCCTGATCGCGGCCGTGGCCCATCGTCCCGAGCTGCTGATTCTGGACGAGCCCTCCTCCGGCCTCGACGCGGTCGTGCGCCGCGACATCCTCGATGCCATCGTCCGCACCGTGGCCGATGACGGGCGGACGGTGATCTTCTCGTCGCACCTGCTCGACGAGGTGGAGCGGATGTCCGACCACGTGACGCTGATGCACCAGGGCCGCGTGACGCTGAGCGGCGCACTCGACGACGTGCGCCGCGGCTACCAACGCAGCCGTGTGCGGTTCGTCGAGCACTTCGATCAGCCTCCGTCCCTCGAGACCGCGCTGGCCATGGAAGGTGGAGGCCGCACGTGGAGCGTCGTCCACAGCGGGTCGCTCGAGCAGTTCCATCACTCGGTCCTTGCGCTCGGCGGTGAGGTCGTCGAATCGCGCGACGCCACGCTCGAAGAGATCTTTCTGGCGCGCGCCGGCCGCAACCGCCAGCAGGTGGAGGCAGCCTAGCCATGCGCTCGCCCATCGTCGCCATGCTGTGGGAGAACTGGCGGCTGTCGCGCATCGAGGCCGCCTCAGCGCCTGGCCCTGGGGATTGTCGCGGCGCTCGGCCGCGCTGACTTTTTTCGACGCCGACGCGACCATGGCATTCTGGATCCTCATCGCGACGCACGCCTTCTTCTGGTTTTCCATTGCGAAGCTCAATGGCGGCCGGTTCATGGACGGGTACAAGCCCGGCTTTCCGTTCTATCTTCTCTACTCACGTCCGGTCCCGACGGTCTGTTCGTCGGCGTCGCCATGGTGTACGACGCCGTCTCCTGCACGGCGTTGTACCTCGTATCCGCGGCTCTCCTGGGTTCGCCTTTGGCCATGCCGCTCCCGTTGTTCTCTGTGACCGTGTGGATCGTGGCCTACCACTTTGTTATACCTGCGTGCAATGGTCGACCCGAAACAGAGTCGTCCAGTGGGTTGGATCGATGGCCATCTCTCTTGCCGTTCGTTCGCTCTGCTCCAGAATCGTGTGGCGTCGCCATTGCAGGTCGAGTTCTCGCTCGCTCGAGAACGCACTGATGGTCCTGATTGGCGTCGTGTCGTTCGGTCTCACGGTCGCCGGGGTAGCGCGGCAGCGCCGGGGCGATGCCTCGCGAGCGTGCCCGGACGGCGGGATCGGGCGGATACCCGGACTGGCTCGTCACCCTGTTCCGGTTCCCGTGTCCCACCTCGTCAGCGACGAGGGCGCAGGTGTGGTTCGAGCTGAAGTCCAGTGGATTGCCGGTGCTGGCGATCGGACTGGCGCTCGCGATGCTGATCCCACTGCTGTTCGCGATCAGCATCCCCTTCGACGCTCATGCGCCGCCGTCGCTGCCGTTTCGTTCATGGTGCTTTGCCGTCCCGATCGTGCTGCTCGCCTCGGAGGCAATGCCTTCGGCATTCGCCGGAAGACAGGGACGCATGTACGCCAGCGCGTTCGAGGCGACCCAGCCGTACGGCACCGCGCAGCTGGCCGGCCTGAAAGTGCTCGTGCGGATCGGCCTGCCTGCTGGCTGCGCTGATCGCGATCGGCGTGAGTGTGTGGTATCCAGTTCACTCTTGAGCGCATGGGGGGCATGGCTGGCGGACGGCAGAAAAGGACGCGCTCCCGGGGTTGCTGCAGATGCGGCGCATGCGATCGGAGACGCCTTCGGCGGCACTGACGGGTACGCAATCGCCGCGCTGGTGGTCATCGCGTCCGTCGTCGTCGCCGTCATGGTCGCCTCGCTCGCGGCGTTCACGGCGCTCCGCGCGCGCTACCCCCGTCGTCTGATCGTCGCGGGCTCGCTGCTGTTGCTCTGGTATCTCGCAATCGTCCTGCTCGATCTGGCCGCACGACGCGGGATCGGACCGGAATTCCTGCTGGGCGCGATTCTCAGGGCGACAGGCTGGATCGCCGCGGCAGCGATGGTGTTCGCGATCGTCTACCTCTTCTGGAGCGGCTTCGCGGAGCGCGTGCTGACCATTCGCTACGCGTGCGGCGCCGTCGCGATCTCGGCGGCATTCGGGGCGGCGTGGCTGACAGTGCTGCACATGGCCGGCGGCAGCTTGCCGGGATGTCTGCGACGAACGCCATCTCGGTAGCTGTCGCCGGCACTGCTGCCGCTGATGGTCAGCGCGCTGGCGCCCTGGTCGCTCAGCCGCATTCGACATACGTGAAGAGAAGCTGAAAGGTTGATGAACATGATCCGCTCGACGCGTGGTTTCGCTCTCGCCATCCTGATCGCTGCCACAGCCGCGTCTGCGCAGGACACCACCGCACCCTCGGCCGCAGCATCGTCCGACGCGACCTTCGAGGTCGCCGCGATCAAACCGAGCAACCCCGATCCGGCCAACCCGTTGAGCATGATCCCGATGGTGAGGCCACAGCCGGGCGGAAGAGTCACGGTCCAAAACCTCCCGCTGAAGATGCTCATCGGGTTCGCGTACGAAATGCAGGATTTCCGGGTTGACGGCGGCCCACCCGCGCTCATGAACGCCAAGTTCGACATCATCGCGAAGGCCTCCGGCGGCGGCACGCTCACGCGGAAGGAGATGATGCCGCTGGTGAAGAACCTGCTGATCGAGCGGTTCCAGCTGAAGGCACACACCGAGTCACGCGAGATGCGGGTTTACGACCTTGTTGTCGCGCGCAGCGACGGCCGGCTGGGGCCCGACATCAAGCCGTCGACGTCGGACTGCTCCAATGCCGAGGCGCTCAACGCCAAGCGGGCGGAGGCACTCGCCCAGGGCGATGTTTCCGCGGTCATGGCCAAGCCGGGCGGGGTCCTCAACTGCACGCTGGCGCCGAATGTGGCCGGCGGCCCGGCGAACATCTCCGTGCACGGCGACGGACAGGAGATCAAGCAACTGATCGAGTTGCTGACGCAGATGACCGGCCGCCACATTCGCGACAAGACCGGCCTGACCGGCCGCTACGACTTCGACATGAAGCTGGATCTGCAAGCGCTGCTGGCGATGGCGCAAGGGATGGGCATGAACGTGCCTGCGGGGCGGCCGCCAACATCCCCCAGTCGGACGGCTCGTCGGTGATGACGGCGCTCAAGGAGCAGCTCGGGCTCAAACTCGACTCGGTGCGCGCGCCGGTCGACGTGCTGGTGATCGACAGTGTGGAGCCGCCGACCCCGAACTAGGCCCAGGGACGAACTTGATCGAGAAAGAAGGTAGCCGGTGGCGGCAAACGTTATCGACGTCAACAACCTGTGGCGGCGCTGTCGTGCGCGCCGCCGCGCTCGATGGTCGCAACACCTATGTGGTTCGGCTGGGTCCCGATGTGTTCACTCTCCAGCCACGCAAGTGAGGTCGTGTCTGATGAATTTCTGAAATCCGACGACCGCGACTAGTAGAATGCGCGGCGAGAGAGGAAGTGACATGACCGCCGAACCGCTTCGAACCAAGCTGACGGCGCTCGCCATCATCGGCTGTCTCACACTCGCCTGGCCACTGACGGCCGCGGCGCCGACGGCGAAGCCCGAGGAAGTCGGCCTCTCTACGGATCGGCTGAAGCGAGTCGCCGAGCTCGTGCAGCGGCATATCGCGGCGGGCAGCTTTTCGGGGGCGGTCACGCTCGTGGCCCGCAACGGCCGCATCGGCCACCACGAGGCCCATGGCCTCATGGATCTGGAAACGAAGAAGCCGATGCACAAGGACGGCATCTTCCGGATCATGTCGATGACCAAGCCGGTCATCGGCGTGGCCATCCTCATGATGATGGAAGAAGGAAAGGTTCGGCTGCAGGACCCCGTCTCGAAGTTCATTCCCGAGTGGAAGGACATGACGGTGGCCGTGGCGTTGCCCGCGCCGGCCGGCGCCCGCGGCGGCGGTCCCGCACCGGGTGGAAGAACCGGAGGCCCTGCGCCCGAGCCCAGGTTCTACACCGTCCCCGTGGAGCGCGCGGTCACGGTCCGCGACTTGTTGACGCACACGTCGGGAGCCGTCAGCGGCCCGATGAGCAACGTCGGCGCACGCGCCGTCGCGGCCAGTGCCACGGAAACGCTGGCGGATTACATCCCGCGTCTCGGCAAGGTGCCGCTCGAATTCCAGCCCGGCGCGCGGTGGGCCTACAGCGCCGCGGCCGGCTTCGACATCCTCTCGCGAATCGTGGAAGTGGCTGCCGGGATGCCCATCGATCGTTTCCTGAAGCAGCGCCTCTTCGACCCGCTCGAGATGAAAGACACGACCTACGTCGTCCCCGTGGGCAACCCGAGGCTCGTGACGCTCTACTCGCGCACGCCCGAGGGGCTGCGGCCGACGCCGAATCCAAACTTCATGAACGGCGTCTACTTCTCAGGCGGCGGTGGCCTGGTCAGCACCGCAACCGATTACGCGCAGTTCGCGCTGATGCTGGTCAACGGGGGCGAACTGAACGGCGTGCGGATTCTCAGCCCGCGGCTCGTCGAGCTGATGGGATCGGTGTTCGCGCCGGACACGCTGCCGGGACGGCCGCGCGGTGAATGGTACGGCCTCAGCGTGCGCGTGGTGAATGATCCCGTCGCACGCAATTCGTTCCTTTCTGAAGGAAGCTTCGGATGGAGCGGCTTGTTCGGAACCCACTTCTGGGTCGACCGAAAGGAAAAGCTCATCGCGATTGCGATGACGCAAACGTCCAATCAGGAATTCCTGCGGGACTTCGAGAACATGGTCATGCAGGCCGTGGTCGGAGGCAGCGCGCCCCGCAGCGTGAGTACGAACTGAACAAGCAGGGTGTCGTGTCCACGCACCGCTCGCGCCCGCACGACTTCAGGGACGAGCTGCTTGCCGGCATCGCGCCCGGGGCGCGACGGGAGATCATCGCTGGATCGCGCCGGCGCACGCTCCGGCCTGCGCAAATACTCTTCAGGACCGGAGAGCCGGCCGAGCAACTGTTCGTGCTGAAAAAGGGGCGGGTGAAGTTCGCCCGGCTGGCTCACACAGGCCGCGAAATCGTGATGGCGATTCTGGTGCCCGGCGAGGTCTTTGGCCTTGGCACGATCCTGACGCAGCCAGTCGACTACATCGGGACCGCCGAATCGCTCGAGTCCGGCGAGGTCGCCGTCTGGACACGTAAGACGATTCAGGCGTTTGCTGACGAGCACCCGCGGCTGCCGGAGAACGCATTGAACGTCGCGCTCCGCTACGTGGCCGTGTTCGCCGAACGGCACGAGAGGCTAGTCACAGCCACTGCCGAACAACGCCTGGCCCGCGTGCTCACGCGCCTTGGCGTCCGGACCGGCACGCGCAAACCGTCAGGCGTCGAAGTCCGGATCAAGAACGAGCAATTAGCCTCCCTCGCCGATGTCAGCCCCTTCACGGCCAGCCGCCTGCTCAAGCGTTGGGAACGGGACGGCGTGATCACCAAGAGCCGCGGCATTGTCCAGATCATCTGGCCGGAGAAGCTCCTGCTCGACTGAGTGCTTGACCGGTCGCGCCCTCATTGCGCCAGCGCAACGACACCGGCGTCAGCGTCCGGTGATGCTGCGATGTGCACAACGAGCGTCAGGGCAGGCTGCGCGTCCTGGTCGCCGACGACCACGACGATTCTCGAGAGCGAATCGTCGAGCTTCTCAAGCCTGTGTTCGAGGTCGTTGCCGTGGTCTCAAACGGCCGCGAGCTGGTGGATGCGGCGGTGGCGCTCGAACCCGACGTGATCGTGAGCGACCTGATGATGCCTTCGCTCAACGGGGCCGAGGCGTTGGCGATGCTCCGCGCCGCCGGCCACACGATCCCCTTCGTGCTGCAGACCACAGCAAGCCTGAGCGCACAGGCATGGCTCGACATGGGTGCGCTCTGCGTCGTCGACAAGGTCGACCTGCCGTTCGACCTCGTGACCGCCGTGCGATCGGCCGCGGCAGGGGAGGTCTTCCTCTCGCGAAGCATCACCCAAGCCAGGTAGCGATGCACTATCAATAGCCGAATCGAAGAAGCGCTCGTTCTTCGCTGCGCCTGACCCTGGCTTCCAGTTCGGGCGGCCACTGAGTCAATTCGCGACTCACAGTGCTCATATTGACCGGCGGTGTCGCCCGAAGTGCCGGCTCATCGAACGATGCTCCGATCATTCCCAAGGCGCGTACCAAGTCATCAGCGAGCGCTTCGTACCGGCCAACGAAGCTGATTTCGTCGGCCACTGTGCGACCCACATAGTCTTCGAACATTCGAGAGCACCACGCTGGTTCGAGTCGAAGGACGTTCTCTACAAAGGTGTGGAACGTCGGCGCTGCACAGTCCATGTCGAACGGATTGCGCTGGTCCCAGCCAACCATCGTCTTGAAACGCCAGTACGCCTGGTAGACACTTAGCGGCTCGCGCACGAAGGCAAAGATGAACCTGTCCCTGAACGGGCAATAGGACAGGTCGCCGTGGATGTCGCCGTCGACCAGGTATTCTTCGAACTCGATGCCCGCGTTGCTGACGGCGGCCTTGACCCATGTGCCGCCCGTCTTAGGGACGTGAAGAAATACCGCGTTCTTGAAGATCAACACCTGGCTGTCCGCTGCGTTGACGTCACACTCCTACGAAGGCAACGAAAAGGCCCGCGAGGGCGCCTCCGATCAGGGGACCAATCACGGGAATCGGCGCGTAGCTCCAGTCGGAGTCGCGCTTGCCTGGAATCGGCAGGACGGCGTGGGCCAGGCGCGGCCCGAGATCCCGCGCCGGGTTGATCGCATACCCGGTGGGCCCGCCGAGCGACAGCCCGATGCCCCATACCAGGCTGCCGACGAGGAACGGTCCCAGCCCGGGGGCGAGCCCGGTCGCGCTGACACGCCCTGACGAGATGGCGGCAGCAACCAGCGTCAGCACGAACGTCGCGATGATCTCGCTGGTCAGGTTCGCCGCGGGGTGCCGGACCGCGGGACCCGTGCAGAAGGTCCCGAGCTTCAGGTCCTTGTCCTCTGTGAGCGCCCAATGCGGGAGGTAGTGGATCCAGACCAGCACCGCGCCCAGGAACGCCCCCGCCAGCTGCGCCAGCGCATAGGGCACGACCTTGCTGAAGTCGCCGCTCGAGACCGCGACGCTGAGCGTCACCGCCGGATTCAGATGCGCGTCGGGGCTGCCGAACGCCAACGCTGTGAATACGCCGGCCATCACGGCGAAGCCCCACCCCGCAGTCATGGCCAGCCAGCCGGCGTTCTCCCCCTTCGACCGCTTCAGCAGCACGCCGGCCACCACGCCGTTGCCCAGCAGAAGGAGGATGAAGGTCCCGACAAATTCACCGAACGCGGCTGACGGCAACGGCTCCCTCCTACATCCAGTCCAACGAACGGCTGACGGCCTTCGTCCACCGGCGCAGCATCTGCTGTCGCGCGTCGTCCTGCATCTGCGGCTGCCAGCGGTGGCTTTCGGCCCAGCGCGCACGCAGATCGTCCGCATCGCGGAACGCGCCGATCGCCAATCCCGCGGCGAAGGCCGCGCCCAGCGCGGTCGTCTCTTTGATTCGCGGCCGCACCACGGCACGGTCCACGATGTCGGCCTGGAACTGCATCAGCAGCTCGTCGTCCGTCATGCCGCCATCCACGCGCAGCGTTTCGAGGCTCACGCCGGAGTCCTTCTCCATCGCCTGCAGCACTTCCCACGTCTGAAACGCCGTCGCCTCCAGCACGGCGCGGGCGATGTGCCCGCGATTGGCGAAGCGCGTCAGGCCGACGATGGTCCCGCGGGCGCCGTCGTTCCAGTGGGGCGCGTAGAGCCCGGAGAAGGCCGGCACGAAGTAGACGCCGCCGTTGTCCGGCACGGTGCGCGCCAGCGCTTCGATCTCCGAGCTGCGCTGGATCAGCCCGAGGTTGTCGCGCACCCACTGCACGAGCGCGCCCGTCACCGCGATGCTGCCCTCGAGCGCGTAACGGGCGGGCTCGGTGCCCATCCGGTACGCCACCGTGGTCAGGAGACCCGATGACGAGCGAACGGCGGACTCGCCGGTGTTCAGGAGCAGAAAGCAGCCGGTACCGTACGTGTTCTTGGCCTCGCCAGGGCGGAAGCAGGTTTGCCCGACGAGCGCCGCCTGCTGGTCGCCGAGGATGCCGGCGATCGGCACACCCGCGATCGGCTCGGCGCGCGCCATGCCATACCGCTCGCTGCTCGACCGGATCAAGGGCAGCATCCCGCGGGGGATCTCGAACGCGGCGAGCAACTCCGCATCCCAGTCCAGCGTGTCCAGGTTCATCAACTGCGTCCGGCTGGCGTTGGTCACGTCGGTGACGTGAAGACCACCGTCTGGACCGCCCGTCAGGTGCCACACCAGGAACGTGTCGATGTTGCCGAACAGTGCGTCTCCGCTCTCGGCCAGCTCGCGCGCGCTGGCGAACGTTGTCGAGGATCCAGCGGATCTTCAGGCTGCTGAAGTAGCTGGAAAGCGGCAGGCCCGTGCGGGACCGGAAGAACTCGACACCCGGCCGCTCGACGTAACGCGGCAGGTACTCCGTGACGCGCGTGTCCTGCCAGACGAGTGCGTTCCCCAGCGGCTCGCCCGTGCGCCGATCCCACACGACCGTCGTTTCGCGCTGGTTCGTGATGCCAATAGCGGCCAGGTCGCTCGCTTTCAGTCCGCCTGCCCGAAGAGCACCGGAAATCACCGTCTGCGTGTTGCGCCAGATCTCGACCGGGTCGTGCTCCACCCAGCCGGGCTGCGGATAGATCTGTCCGTGTTCGAGCTGGGACTCGGCGACGATGCGTGTGGACTCGTCGAAGATGATGAATCTGGTGCTGCTGGTGCCCTGGTCGATGGCACCGATGTGGATCGGCACGCAGAGATTTTAGGCGAGTCTTGTGACGTCAGCGCTTCGCAGGCGCCAGATACTCGTCGTCGCGCACCTTTTCCAGCCAGGGGCCGATGCCGCCAAAGCTGATCGAGGCTTGTACGACGAACTGATCGGGCGTGGCGCCGTGCCAATGGGGGATGTTGGCGCCGGTGTAGTCGCTCTCGCCTGGGCCGAGGTCTTTCGCCGGCTGGCCCCGCCGCTGCACGCGCATCCGGCCCTGCTCGACGAAGAGCAGCTGGCCCACCGGGTGCGTATGCCAGGCCGATCGCGCGCCGGCCTCGAAGCGCCGCCGGCCCATCAGCATGCCGTCGGTCTCCATCCGCGACGTCTGCCCCGTGTAGTTCGCCGAATCGCCGGCGGGTGGCGTGGGCGCCACCGGCGCCTGCGCGTGCGACACCCATCGCGCGGCGGACGTCAGCACCATGAGCGCACACAGCGGCGCCAACACGACCGCCCGTCGCGTCATGCGTTCAGCTCCACTGTGATGCCGTCGAGGTCCGTGAACCTCAGGGCGCCGGCTTCGTCCGGCGACGGCACGATCTTCGCGCCCAGCTTGACCAGGCCCTCGCTGACCGCGCGCCGGTCGAACGACGCCACCTTCACGCCGAAGTGCGCGATGTGCGGCTTCTGACCGGCGGCGGCCTGCTCCAGGCCAAGCCGCGTGTCGCCGATCTGAAACCAGACCCGTTCGGGAGCTTTGTCGCGGCTCGCTTCCTTGCCGTAGAGGATCCGGTAGAACTGGACACCCTTCGCCAGATCCGACACGTGCAGCAACACGTGGTCCACGCCACGCGGCGTCACCAGGCCCTTGTGGGGTTCCACGAGCGGCGAGGGCACGGCGGCCGTCACCAGCGTGTCGGGCGCTGGCAGGAACTGGATCTCGATGCCGTCGGGATCGGAGAAGATGCCGCCGAACCCGCCGCCGCCCGACAGCTTGCCGAGGCCCTCCTTCGCCACGGCCTCGGTGAGCGCCGCCGTGATCGCCGCGCTGTCGCGGCGGTAGTCGAAGACCGACGTGCAGAAGTGGCCGATGTAGGTCCCCCGTCCGCGCGAGTCGCCGATGGCCACATACCCGACCTGGCGGTTGGCGGGCAGGTCGCCGAAGAGGACGAAATAGCGGAAGCCGCCCTGAAAGGGCTGCGCGTGGAGCGTCGTGTTGAACACGCTCATGTAGAACCGGGCGGATGCCTCGACGTTCGGCACGATCACGTCCAGGTGGTCGATCTTGGGCGTGTTCAGGGGCAGCAGGCGCGCGCGGCCGCCGTCGGCGGCCGGCGTCTGCCCTGCCGCGGCCGGGACCTTCAGGAACGGCAGCGATGCCGCCACACCCAGTCCGGCCACGAAGTCGCGGCGCGACAGGTTGCTTCGTCCGTCAGAGGGTCCGCAGGAACGCGATGAGTTGGCTTTTTTCATGGGCATCGAGTTTCAGTCCAAAGGGGTGGCCGGGAATCGCGGCTTTCTCTTTACCTGGTGGCCGCCAGCCGCCCGGCGTGTGCTCCTCGCTCAGCCGGCTGGGGTCGAACATCTCCTCCAGGCTGGCCACGGCACCGTCGTGCAGGTAGTGGCCACGATACCAGACGCCCTTGAGCGACGGCACCTTGTAGTAGCCGGTCCCCTTGCGTGTGCGCAGCGCCAGACCCGGATCGGTGCCCACCGAGATGGGCAGCACGTCGGACGATTCGACCACGCCGGGTGGTGGTGCATAACCCATTGCGCGCGTCAGCCTGTTGTTGGTGTAGAGCGGCGGCGTGTGGCACGTCGCGCAGCCCTCGCGCGCGAAGACTGCCTCACCTGCCCTGGCCGTGTCGTCGAACGGATGTGGGTTGCTTCGGCGGCTTCAGCGAGTAGATGTAGAGTGCCATCGCGTACAGCGCTTCGTCGGAGAGCCGCCGGCCGAACCGCCTCGTGCCGGCGTCCACGACGTGTGCGGGCCGAAGTCCGTGGTGTCGGCAAAGCTGACGAGCGCGGCGTATCGCATCAGGTCGCCGATGTCCCGATGCCGGTGCGTGCCGGTGTGATCGATGAACCGGCGGTCCTTGAATCCGATCAGGTCGGGCACTTTGGCCGGATAGAGGATGCTGCCGTTCCAGCGCGCCACGGCCCCGCCGCGGAAGTTCGCGCCGACGTAGGCGGCCAGGTCCGTTTCGGTCATCGATTTCAACCGCTCGGCCGCCGGATCGTTCGCCCAGGGGGCGCCGTACGCCTGATACAGCCACGAACCGAAAGAGCCGCCCATCACGAAAGGCGCTTCACCGGGAAGCACGCGCTCGGTGGAACGAATCACGCCGCCGAGCCCGTTGCGGAATGTGTTGGGCATCGCGAACGACGACGCGCCGGGGACCGGCGTGTTGTCGGGGAAGGTGCAGGAGGTGGCAGGCGCTGCAGTTGGCGAAGCCGAGCGCCACGCCGTTCTTGGTCGGCACCCAGCGCAGGGCCGAGATCGTGCCGTCGGGATATGGTCCGGCGCCGCGCTGCTTCATCGCGGCCAGGTCGCGGGCCATCGCGATGACTTTCGGATCGAACGTGCGGAGCGCCACCGCGTCGAAGAAGACCCGCTCGCCGGCGCGCACCCAGTCGGCCTCGGTCCGAAGCGTGCGCGGCTCGATGAGAGGCTGAGGGCCGACGGTCTGCATCCTTTCCCAGTAACCGGCCGGTTCCCGCCCGGGCATGTAGACCGGGTAGGTCTTCAAATCCTCGACCGGCATGGCGTAGTACTCGGCCGCCGACATGTGCGTGGGCCGCACGCCGAGTCCGGCCAGGGGCATCGCCCACTCGGCGAGGGCAGCTTCGTCCCACGTGCGGGGGATGGCCGCCTTCCACCGGTCGGGGGGCGCCTGGGCCACCAGCAGTCCACCGGCGAGGCCGGCCACGACTGCCCCGGCCAGTGCGCGCCCGGCACCCGCCAGGCGTGCGGCGATGGTCCTCATCGGCGACACATTACACGTCGCTTCCCTGAGAATTCGCGAGTATTCTTACCGCCCGCGGATTTGACGACTATTTGAGCGGTTTGCCCCTGTCTTCGCCCTACCATTGGCGCGCTCGAGTTGGGTCGCGGGGCTCAGGAGGAATCGAAGTATGCGCACGTTGAAAGTGGCCGGAGTCGTGTTGCTCGCCGTCTTGTCCCTTCCGTCGATCGCCTGGGCGCAGGCGTCGATCACCGGCGTCGTCAAGGACCCCTCGGGGGCCGTTCTGCCGGGAGTGACGGTCGAAGCGGCCAGCCCGGCGCTGATCGAAAAGGTGCGGTCCGCGACGACCGACGGCAACGGCCAATACCGCATCGTCGATCTGCGGGCCGGCGAGTACGTGGTCACGTTCACACTGCCGGGATTCACCACCGTCAAGCGGGAGGGTGTCGCCCTTGAAGGGACCTTCACCGCGACGATCAACGCCGACCTGCGCGTCGGCGCGCTCACCGAGACCATCACCGTGACCGGGGAGTCGCCCATCGTCGACGTCCAGAACGTGCGGCGGCAGATGGTCCTCGACAACGACATGATCAGCGCGATTCCGTCCTCGCGCTCGTACAACAACCTGATCCAGCTGATTCCGAACAGCGTCAACCAGGGCTGGAGCCCCGACCGACGTCCAGGTGGTGCCGGGCATGGTCGTTTTTGGCGGATTCGGCGGGCGGTCCAACGAGGGCCGCGTCAACGTCGATGGCCTCAGCGTCGGCTCGGCCTTCAACGGCGCGGGCGTGTCGTCGTACATCGCCGACGTGGCGAACGCGCGCGAGATCGCGATGACCACCAGCGGCGGCCTCGGAGAAACGGAAGGCGGCGGCCCGTCGCTCAATATCCTGCCGAAAGAAGGCGGCAACGCGGTGCGCGGCACGTTCTTCACCGCCGTGGCCAAGGGCGGCATGATCGGCAGCAACTACACGGACGAGCTGCGCGCTCTGGGGTTGACCACTCCTGGCGAGACCAGGAAAGTGTGGGATTTCAACCTCGGTATCGGCGGCCCGTCGCCAAGGACCGCCTGTGGTTCTACGCGAACATCCGCGAGGAAGGCAGCGAGCGCACCGTGCCGGGCATGTTCGCGAACGCCAACGCCGGCGATCCGACCAAGTGGACGTATGTGGCTGACACGAGCCGTCCGGCCGTGCTGGCGGCGTCGTATCGCATCACCGCGCTCAGGCTCACGGCGCAGGCCACGCCGCGAAACAAGTTCACCGTGTTCTACGACCAGCAAATGCCCTGCGAAGGCGGTGCCGCCCAGGGATTCTCTGGCGACGCCTGTCGCACATCGGGCGACAATGAAGTCTTCGCCGGCTCGACGGCCCCCCCTACCCCTTCTGCGTCCGCCCTCAACGCGCCCGAGACCGCGGGATATCGCGACTTTCGGCAACCGCGTGACCCAGGCGAAGTGGACCTCACCGTTGAGCAATCGGCTCCTGCTGGAAGCCGGGTTCGGCATGTACCGCAGCCGCTACGGCGGCGGGCAGCTTCCCGGTCTCGAGACGGAGAATCTGATCCGGGTCGTCGAGGCGTGCGCCGGCGGCTGCGCCGCCAACGGCAACATCCCCGGACTGACGTACCGGGCGCTGAACTGGATTTCGAACGTCAACTGGAACAATCAGTGGAACGCGGCCGCGTCGCTCGTCACCGGCAGCCACAACATCAAGATCGGCTACCAGGGCGCGCTGCTCATCGATGAGCGGAAGAACTTCGGGAACACCGAGTATCTCCAGTACCGGTTCAACAACGCCATCCCCGATCAGCTCACGATGAACATCAATCGCTTCGGGATCGAGCAGACGGTCCGTAGTGACGCGTTCTACGCTCCAAGAGCAGTGGACGCTCGGTCGCATGACGGTGCTGGGAGCCATCCGCTACGACCGCGCGTCGAGCTACTTCCCGGAGCAGACGGTCGGACCGGTCCGCTTCTTCCCCACGGCCGTGACGTATCCGCGCACGACGGGCGTGGAGGGCTATAACGACCTGTGGCCGCGGGGCGGTGTCGCGTACCGACCGTCTTCGGCACGGGCAAGACGTCGGTCAAGGTGAATTTCGGCCGGTATCTGGAGGCGGCGCAGAACGGCGGGCTGTTCATCGCGCTCAATCCAACCGGGCGCCTGTCCACGACGACCACGAGGGCGTGGACCGACGCGGACCGCGACTACGTGGCCGACTGCAACCTGTTGAACTCGGGCGCCCAGGACCTGCGCGCGAGCGGCGGCGATTTCTGTGGAGCCAACGCGAACCTGAATTTCGGAACGCAGGTCTTCGATTCGACGTTGGACCCGGGCCTCCTATCGGGCTGGGGCGTGCGCTCGGGCGACTGGCAGTTTGGCGCGTCGGTGCAGCATGAGCTACTTCCCCGCGTCGCGGTCGAAGTGGGATACCAGCGCCGGTGGCTCACAAACTCCATCGTCACCGACAACCGCAACCGGGCGCCCGGGGACCACACGGAATTCGGCGTCAGCGTTCCTGTGGACGCACGGCTGCCGGATGGCGGCGGCGGCGTGCTTGGCGGCTTGTACAACGTCACCCCGGAGGCCGCGTTGCGCTTGACCGACAACTACCAGACGCTCGCCACGACCTATGCCGATTGGTCGCAAGTGGCCAACTCGGTCAACCTGAACGTGACGGCGCGGATGCGCAACGGCCTGATGGTGCAGGGCGGGTTCAACACCGGAACGAACCGGAACGACTACTGCGACGTAAGGAGTGCCATTCCGGAGTGGACGGTCGTCCTGGCGCAGTCACCAACCAACCCGTGGTGCGACACGTCGTCGGGATGGGTCACCCGCGCGACGGCACTCGGCACGTACACGATTCCGAAGGTCGAGGTGCAGATCGCCGGCACGCTGCGCAGCGATCCAGGTGGCCAGCTGGCCGCGAACTGGACCGCGCCGAACTCGGCCACCGTCGGCCTCAACCGCCCGTTTGCCGGCACGGGCGGCCAGACCATCGTCGTGAACCTCATCGAGCCCGGAACGCTCTACGGGGAACGCGTGACCCAGGTCGACATGCGGTTCGCGAAGGTCCTGAGGTTCGGCCGCACGCGATCGACAGTGGGGATCGACCTCTACAACCTCGCAAACTCCGCGGCGATCCTGACGTACAACCAGACCTTCGTGCCGACGACCACCACGTGGCTGCGGCCTAACAGCGTCTTGCAGCCGCGGATCGTGAAGTTCAGCGCGCAGATAGACTTCTAGAGACGGAGGGCTCTGGGCTACGGACTCCGGGCTCTAGGCCCGGAGTCGGAACTGAGGCGGGTCCCAGGCAACTGGGACCGGCCTTTTTTTGTCCGAGAGCCGGAAGCCCGGCGTGCTTCACCGGCTCGGACGGCCGGCCGCGGCCTTTGGCAGCTTCTGACGGTACTCCGGTACACGGTTTCCTTCCCGCCCATCAGCGCCTCTACAGGTAGCCCTGTCCTGTTCGCCTGCTCGGTGAGGAAGGGATTCCCGCCGATCGGATAGTGCGGCACCTGGTGGGGCTGCGCCGCCGTCTCCTCCCCGGGCTCGCACGGCGTCGCGGCGATCCAGTTCCCTCGTTGAGGCCCGACATCCGCACGAAGTTCCGGCTTCGCGTGAGGGGCTCGGCCAGATAGACCGGGTCCTCGATGTAGATCACATAGGTCAGCGTGTTGCCGTGGCGCGTGAACCGCTCCGTAGTCTTCACACGGTCGCTTTGCGGCACGCCGTTCCGGCGAATCCACCCCTGCTTGATGTGCGTCGTTCGCACCACCAGCGTGTTTCCCTCCCACGCGCCGGTGGAGTAACCCATCCAGGTGTGAGGCGCGATGTCGGGAGGATGCGGCCTGCCGTCCACCCAGATGGTGCGGGACTGGCCCCACAGCCCGATGTACTGGCGGAACGAGACGATCCGCTGCGAGTTGGCGTCGCGCTCGGGCTCGATGCGCAGGCGGGTCGGCCCGCTCAGGATATAGGGCAGCACGTGCACCTGGCACTGGTGCTCCAGCATCGACAGCCGCGAGGCGTCCCAGCTGAGGGCCCACTGTCGAGCGCCGTCGGTGATCGGCAGGCCCGTGAAGTCCACGGGGCCAGGACCAGGGCCGCGGTCGGGCTGATCCTCGTGATAGAGCGGTGCCCATTCGCCCGTGATGTCGGACTGGGCCCAGGCCGTGTCGGCGCAGGCGGCCGCCGCCAGCACGACAGCGACAATCAGAGTCAGTAGGCGGCGCACGGCGTGGGCCTCCATTTCGAGCCGTCCGGCTCTTTCCGAAAGTCGCTGCTCGTCACGAATGGCGAGGAAAGATACGTCGGGTCCTCCACCACGGTGGTCACCGTGAACCACTGCGTGCCGTTGTCCTCGGTTCGAAAGTCGAAGTCTTCGGTCAACACGGCGTTCTCGCTGTACGGCACGCCGTTGCGACGGAGAAATCCGGCTTTCATCCGGCTCGTCTCGACGTGGAGCGACCCGAAACGGCCCGGCACCACGATACCGGCGCCGTCGGCACCCGTCCCCACGCCGCCAGGGAAGAACGGCAAGGCGCGGACAGCGGCCGGATCCGGAGCAATGTCCCACCGCGCCACGGAGTAGCCCTGCCAGTCTCGTGGCCCGCTGGGCGGCGGGCCAGTGCCGTCCGGACCTGCACCGGGTCCCACCCACACCACTTCTCCGCGCGCGTTCGTGCGCCAGCCCGCGGCCGCCGGTGCACCGAATCGGAGGAGACGAGTCTGCGTGCCGGCGTCGGTCTCGATCTTCAGAATCGACGCCGTGTCCCACGAGATCCGCACGCGACCGGGGACGCGCATGATCGCCGCGGCGCCGAAAGGCTTGCACGCGTCGGCGGCATTGGGCGGCGCGGGGCTCCAGGCATCGGCCGCTCTCCGGCCCCCGTCGTTGAGTGGCAGGCTCGCGTAGTCCCCTTTGCGCGGGATCACCATTCGCCAGTGCCAGTCCTCCGTGATGATCGACACCCAGTAGCCGGCAATGTCGCGGGGCGCCTGTTCCCTGGGCGTAACCGCGGTCTGGGCGTCGAGTGCCAGCCCACCAGCGGCCAGGACGGCAAGGAGCAACGCGAGGGATCGCGTCATCGCGCCTTCGCGCTCTCAGCAAACACGGCTTCGATGAACCGGTCGGTCGTCCATGCGCCTGCCGTGGATCCCCACCGGGCGTCGTAGTCCAGCGTGGGCCGCGTCGCCTTGATCTCGTCGAGCGTCAGGCCCTTGGCCGCGCTGCTGCGAATCCGGTCGCGAACGATCACCAGCATGTCGCGGTCTCGAGCACGTCGTGCTGATCCCCCACGCGGCCGTGCCCGGGAATCACATAGGTGCCGCCCTCCTGGTTGTAGCGAGGCACCATCAGGTCGATGATGCTGTTCAACCCGCTGATGATGCCCGACAGGCTTCCGCCGCTCTGGGGGCTCACCACCGGATAGCCGGTCGTGAGAAAGAGGTCTCCGGCGCTGATCACGTCCGACCGCCGGAAGTGCACGTAGCTGTCGCCGTCGGTCCGGGCCGCCGGCGCGTGCGTGATGACGATGGATTCGTCGTTGAAGAAGACCTTGCGCTGCGCGAGCGAATAGGTGCCGTTGGGCCAGGCGACGGCGGGGTACGGCACGCGGCCCTCGGCGTTCGGAAGGCTCATCCGCGGCAGCACCGATTCGTGGGCCAGAATCCTCACGCCGGGTCCCGACAGGGTGCCCGGCGTCGCCAGAAAGTCCATGCGCGGCTTGGCGAAGGTCTCGTTGCCGCCAACGTGTTCGGAGTCCCCGCTCGTGTTGATGATGTACTCGATGCGGCCGGTCGAGATCTTCTGGATCTCCGCCTGCACGGCGGCGGTCATCTCCGCGGTGCCGGTATCCACCAGCAGCACACCCTCGCCCGTGCCAGGACCAACCGCTCGCGCATCGCTGGCCTGGACCGTGATGTTGCCGCCCGCGCCGGCAATCACCCACACGTGGCCTTGCACGTGGTACGAACGCAGACCCGTGACGGACGCCGCGCTCGGCGCCTGACGTGCCGCGGCATCGAACCCTGCCGCGACGCCGAGCGCCGCCATGAGAGCCAGCGAGCCGAGGACGCGTACCGACTTCACGACCCGCCCGTTACTTGCCGACCATGTGGGGCAGGTCTCTGTTGTTCTCTTCGCAGATGCTCTCGATGAGGTCCGTGTCCGGCTGCAGGTCCCACGACAGCTTGACATCCCAGGGGCGCGTGTAGGCCTTGGGGTCGTCGATGGTGACGTCGATGAGGATGCGCCCGATGGTCGGACGCGTGAAGCGCTCGGTGACGCGCAGCGCTTCGGTGGCGAGCAGCCCGCGCATGTCGAGCCACGTCTTGCCGTTCTGCCCGATGGTGTCCACGATGAAGGTGTCGCCCTCCCACCGGCCGATGGAGTAGCCCATCCAGGCCGGCTGGGCATCGCGCGGCAGCGGCCGGCCATCGGTGAAGATCTGCCGGTAGATGGTGCGCGACTCGTGCAGGTGAATCATGAGATCCGGTGTCTGCACCACCTTGACGCCGTCTGGGATGTTGTTCTTCTCCGGGATGCCCGAGGGCCAGCACCGCACACCGGGATGATCCTTGCCGTTGGTCTCGATCCGCTCCTTGTAGACGGCCTCCGCCCAGGGCTGCAGCGGGACCGATCCCGGCTTCAAGTCGGCCGCCAGGTTCAGCAGGTGCTTCACGCGGTCGGTCGGCATCCAGAACCCGGACAGGTCGATTTTGCCGTCCGCGGTCCGCCGCGGCGGCGCCTTCAGATCGACCTTGCCGTCGGGCGTCCGAGGCATGTTCTTCCAGGGATACGGCTCCCACTGGGCATCAACCGTGGATGCCGCCGCTGCCGCCACCAACGCCAACGCCACTGCGATCGATCTCATAGGTTCCCCCGTTTGCCGAATCGAGATTACCAGCGCCGCCAGTGGCGTGGTCCAAAATTCGGTCAATTCTAGCGGGCGGAGGCGACCTGTTCGAGGACGATGGCGGGGCGGCGGCGGGCGAAGTCGAGCAGGTGCGCCACGGCCTCCTGCCGCGCCTGGGCGGAATAGGGCGTGCTGGGGTCGTCTGCCGCGGCTGCCTGCGTGATGGCGGCCGAGGCCCGCAACTCGTTCTCCAGCCAGTTCCCGTCGGCGGCCGCGCGAGCTGTCCGTTCGAGCGCGTCGAGAAACACGGCAAGGAGATCGGGATACGACAGCGCGCGGCGGACGAGGACGTTTTCCTCCGCCCGTCCGAAGATCGACGCGTACGCGTTCTCAAACGCGTTGTCACGGTCCCACGGGATGATTCGGTGCTGGGTGACGGCGTCGGGGCGATACAGGTACAGGTTGTTCACGCCGGCATAGCCCAGGAGCCCGTCGAGTTCCGACAGGAACGTTTCGACGGCGACCACCGACAGCAGCTGGGCCAGGTCGAGATGCCGCTCCACGCCGGTCCGCCACAGCGTGTCGGATGGCTCGTTGATGGCCCGAATCGTGTCGCGAATCGGCCCGTAGAGCGACGATGCGGGCTGGCTTTCATGCGCGCGTGCTTCGAAGAGCGCCGCGTAGGCGGCCAGGTCATCCCCGAGGTCCTGGAGGTAGTACGGCGCCAGCCAGTGATACTCGTACAAGTAGGCGGCGTTGACACCGAGCGACCCGGCAAGAAACGTCTGGTCGATGTTCTCCACGAGCGCGTAGACGCCCGCGTACTCGTTGTTGATGTAGAGGCGGCAGAAGCTCTCGAGGGGCGCGGGCTGGCCCATGCGCGCAAAGAGCGCCATCGCCACGCGTTCGCGGATCATCGACGGGTCCTGCCACAGGTTGTCCAGCACGATGGCCCGGCGGCCGACGAAGGACTGGCCGGTCACGTAGCGGTTGAAGTCGACGAGGAGCCCCAGCTTCGTAGGATTCCGGCTGCCGCCGCCGCGCGACCGCACGGCGGCGTTGCGGACCGTCGTTCCGCGCCACTGCAGGTCCGCTGGAAAGAATGTGTTCTCGAGGTAGGTGGCGCGCATCTCCGCGAGGTCGCGCGCGTTGATGAACAGGCGCACCTCCTGGAGCTGCGACGCATCGAACAGCTCGGCCGCCGTCTGCGCCACTGCTGGAGCACCGGCCCACATCGTCATCACGATGCAAACGGCGCCGGCGCGCACGATCGACGTCGCGGAGACCATCACATCCCCACCTGGAGGCGGAGCACGCTGCTCCAGTACGCCTGTTGCGTGGGAAGCGGACCGCGCGAGGGATCCTGCAGCGCATCGCGGATGACGTTGGCCATGGAGTTTGACGTGCTGGCTCAGGTACCAGTTGACGCCGAGCGTGACCGCCCGATCGCGGTTGCCGAGCACCGTCTCGGCGCGCGGGCTCGCCGACGCGCTGGTGGCGGCATTCAGCTCGCCGAACGTCAGCGCCTCCACACGGGCTGCGAGCTCGACCGCTCCGCGCCCGCCCCGGAACACGGAGCGGGCCTGCGACTGCAGCCGCCGGGCCTTGCGTTCGCCGGTGAGGGCCCACGTACCGCTGACGTACCAGCCGCTGGCCACCACCGGATCCAACGCGCCGCCCTGGACGCTCTGGGAACGCCGCTCCTGCGTGAGCCGCATGTACTCGGACTGCACCGAGACCGGCCCGCCGACCCAGCGCGCTTCGACTCCAACGCGACGCCTGGTTCCCTCGACCCACAGCGAGGACGGAAAGAAGGTGGCGTCGAACGGCGTGCGTCCCGCGATCGTCCAGATGGTCACGGGCACGTCGCTCATCGCACTCGCAAACGCCAGGTGAACGCCGGACTTGCCACCGACCATCGTAGACACCCTGAACGCGGCGGTTCGGCCGGCGGCGACCGACAGGTCGTCGCGGGCGCGCGCGTTGTCGCCGTCGTGGGCGAAGACCCCGGCTTCATAGGACAGCGCCTTGCCCCAGAGCCGTCCGTGGAGCATGACGCCCGTGTCGCGCCCCGGGGCGAGCGCCGATGCCGCCATCGACCGGTTCACGAAGTCCAGGTTGCCCGCGCCGGTGTTCTCGTCGAGGCTGAACGGAAGCTTGAACCGGCCGGCCTGTGCTCGCACCGCATCGAACTGGCGGTAGTCCACGTAGGCGTCGCGCCAGGGCCGCGTATCGGTCAGCTCACGCGAGACCTCGAAGTCCAGGATCTTGCCGACGCTGCCCTCGATGCCCACCCGCTGCTTCTCGACATCGGCACGGCCGCCAAGCGACCCGGATTCCGCCTCGGAGCGGCTCGTGTCTACCTGGACCCGTGCGCGAAACGCTATGCGCAGCCGATCGCCGAACGTGATGGACGGGCGATCCGCCCACGTGAAGTCGATCGACGGGCGGGCCTCGCGCTCGCCGGTCTTTACATCAGCCGGGGCCGGCTCCTGGCCTGCGCTCTCGGCCGCCGTCGCCGCCAGCGCGAGCACGAGCAGCAGGGTGTACGAAAGGGACCGTGGCACATGGACTCCATCCCGAGGCGGCGCTGGATCTTTAGACGTCAGGCCTCACGCCTGGTTCGTCACGAAAGTGTTAAGAACCGGTAAAGATTCGGTTGCTGCTTGGTAGAACGTGCCCGGGGAGGAAAGCGCACGCCGCAGCGCCGGAGGGGCTCAGCGCCGCGGGCGCGGCGCGGAGGGGCTCAGCGCTGCGGCCCGAGGAGACGTGCGAGTCGGTCCCCGAACTCGGCACGCCAGTTGAGGTAGCTGTGGTTGCCGTTGAATTCGGTGTAGTCCACCGCGTAGCCCCGTGCGGTCAGTACGTCTCGGAGACGACGGTTGGTGTCCAGCTGCTGGGAGACCTCCATCGCGCCCACGCTCATGGACAGACGAATGCCGCGGGGGGATGCCTCCGCAAAACGGCGCGTCAGCCATTCCGGCTCTGAATCCTGCGCCGGCGTCCACCAATACGAGCCCGACTGCGACAGCACGTTGCCGAACACCTCCGGGTGCTGAAACGCGGCGAAGGACGCCGCCAGGCCGCCGAGGCTCGCGCCGCTCACGACGGTCCGGTCCGCGGCCGCTCCGGCGCGGAAGGTCTCGCGCATCCACGGCACGAGCTCCGACGCGAGGAAATCGGCGAACGGCGGAAAGCACGGCAGCTCCTGCGCGCGGTTCGCGTTGCCGACCATCACGGCCACGAGCGGCGGGATCCGCCGCTGCGCGATCAGGACGTCGAGAATCGCCGGCACCGGGACGTAGTCGCCGTAGGCACCGGAGTCCAGGACGACGAGCAGCGGGTAACGCGCGGCCGCGTCAGCCGTCGTGAAACCAGGAGGCGTGTAGACCCGAAGGCCGCGGGTGTTCCGCAGGATGGCGCTGTTGAAGCTGGTGGATGTGACCGTTCCAGCCTCCACCGGCCCCGCCCCGTCGATTGGCTTCGGAGCCGACGGCAGCCTGACGAACGACTGCGGACCGGACAGATTGGGATTCAGCGGGTCCGCCACCGGCGTGGACTTCCGGGGGCCGAGCAGCGACTCCAGGCTGTCGTTCGGGGACAGCATGTAGGTGAAGGCCGCGTCGTTGCGCACCTTGTAGGTGCGATACCAGACATCGGTGCCACCTACCCGCCGCATGGTGCTTCGTTTCGGATCGCCGCCGCCGACACCAGCCGCGACGCCGTCGACGACTACGACATTGGTCGTGGCGCCGGTGGCACGCCACAGAAATGTGAGCCACGAGTAGTTCGATTCGCCAGCCACCGGCTCGATCAAGGGTGCGCCGCGACCGATTTCCTTCCAGAAGGCGGCCACGGCGCGGCCGCCGTTGCCCGAGCCGGCGGCTTTCTCGAGCCCCGCAATCCTGGGACTCGATGATTGGCCGGCGTCGGCGAAGGGGAGATCCGGTACCTGCGCAGCGCGGCGCGCCGGTGGCCGCAAGGACACACAACGCGGCACAGGCGGTCGCAACGCTCACGGTATCGAGATCTTAGCCGTTCCTGCGGCTGCCGCGGTCGCGGCGCGTCGCCTGGTTATCGACGCTTGCTCGCAGCGACCCGCGACGTACCGTGCCACGGGCCTTCGACGAGCCCTTTGTGGCGCCACGCTTCGACGCTGCCGGTCTTGCCGCGGCGGACTTCATCTTGGCATTGTTTGTCACATTCGCCTTCGTCGAAGCTGCCTTCCGCGCTTTCCGCGCAGCAGGTTTCGCAGGACCGGTATTGGCTGGAGCCGGCTTCGAAGCCGGCACCTCGCGTTGACCAGCCGGCGAAGCGTTCGGGGAGCGCATCGGCGCCTCGAAACGTAGTCGCCGCCGCGGCGGCGCAGGAGGCGGCAAGTGCTGTTTCTGCCGCTCACGGCCCAGATCGTCGGGCGTCAGCCGGCCGGCGATGGTGTATTGGCCCGGATTCACTTTGTTGGTACGGCTCATCGCCTCTTCTCCCTCTCTACACCCTGAAACGCAGCGCAGCCGCGACCCCGCCGTGTTCCCGCAGCAGGTCCGGATCTTCGATGATGCGCACGCTTGCTCCTGTCTGTGCGGCGCGTGTCACCAACTCGTTCGACAGCTCGGCCTCTTCAGGAGCCGCGGTGATCAGCAGCTCATCGACCTGACCGCGCTCCAGCGCGTGCCGGGTTCCCTCGCGTCCGGCAACACCGAGTCCGCGTGCCCGCCATGCGTCGATGACCTCGGCCACACGCACAGCATCGGTCTCCGAATCTTTACGGCGCAGCGCCTCGAGTGCTTCCGCGACGATCTGCTCCTCGCCGGCCGCCCGGTCGAGGCGAAACACATCCACGATCTTCTCGGCGAGCTGCGCCGGCAACTCCTCGCGCAGCCGCGCCGCAATCACATCATCGCCGGCGACGATGACGTGCTGAATGCCCTCGGCGCGCACGATCGTGTCGAGGGTCTCCACCACGTCCTTGATGTGCTGCGTCTGGACGTTCCTGGTCCAGCGCTGGTAGCGTGCCTGCGACCATCCGCCCTTGGAGTGCCGCTTGGTCTTGACGCCGGTGACGTCCTCGCGCCCTTCGATCTCACCGAGGCCGAAAACGATGATCCGCGCCTGGGTGCTGTCGAGCAGCACGGCCGCATAACGTGGATTCTGGTCGATGAGCCGCGCGAGCGGAAAGACGTGAGGAACGTCGCCAACGAACAGCTCGTGCTGGTCGATGGGCGCCGCCAGCTGGACGGCCTCGAACATTCCATCGGGGCCGCCCGACGCGAAAATCGCCAGACCATTGGCCGACGGCTGGACCTGCGAGCCCAGATACGCCTGGATGCGCTCGAAGACCCCTGCGAGAGCCAACCGATCGTCCGGCATGGATGACGCCTCGAGGCGGTCGGCGAAGGCCCGGCGGCAGAACACGTCGTATGCGTCTCGTCCGTTCGCGTCGGGTGCCAGGTTCAAGTACATGCTGACGACAGGCACCTCGGATGGCACGTACGCAGCCAAGCTGTGGAGCTGTTGCATCAAGGGAGACTCGACTGTGGGGCTCGCCTTTGCCATATGGTCGAGAAGTGCAATGCCTGTGCCCTCGGCGCTAGAATCTCGACCATGACACTTCGCATAGCGTTCCTGCTCGTTGCGTGCGGATTGGCTGCGCCGGCCTCGGGGCAGTGGCTCAAAGAGCCAACGCGCGGAATTCCGCGCACTGCTGACGGGAAGCCCAACCTGACCGCTCCGGCACCCAAGACTGCCGACGGCAAGCCTGACCTCTCTGGCCTCTGGCGGATCGACTCGGGGCCTTATGGAGGCAACCTGGTCGTGGATTTGAAGCCGACGGAAGTGCAGCCGTCGGCGGACAAGCTGTACAAGCAGCGGATGGAGGACCTGGGGAAGGACGACCCGTCCACCTTCAAGTGCCTGCCACAGGGCCCCCGCGCCGTACTCGGATTCGGCGGATGGGCGAAGATCATCCAGACCCCGGCCCTGGTGGTCGTCCTCTACGAGAACCTCAGCTACCGCCAGATCTTCATGGACGGCCGGGCGCTGCCGACCGAACCGAGCCCGAGCTTCATGGGCTATTCCGTCGGACGCTGGGAGCAAGACACGCTCGTGGTGGAGAGCCGAGGGTTCAAGGACGCGACGTGGCTCGACTTCGGGGGGCATCCGCACACCGAGGACCTTCGCATGGTGGAGCGGATCACGCGCCCGGACTTCGGGCGCCTGGACGTGAAGGTCACCTTCGAGGATCCAAAGCTGTACAGCCGTTCGTGGACGGTCCCGCTCAAGGTGGACTTCGTGGCCGACAGCGAAATGCTGGAGTACGTCTGCAACGAGAACGAGAAGTCCTACGCGCGCATGGTCGGCAAGGCGTCCGACGACAAGAAGAACGCCGTCAGCGTATCGCGGGACATCCTGGCCAAATACGTCGGCTCCTATGAGTTCACGTCCACGGAAGACCCGAATGCCAAACAGCTCATCAACGTTACGCTGACCGGCAACGAGCTGTTCGTGGACGTCGGCGGGAAGGACCCACAGCCGCTCATTCCGCTGTCGAACACCACGTTCGCGGGTGTCGGCGGGCGCATGGAGTTCGTCGCCGACGACAAGGGCGTGGTGACGCACGCGGTGTTCCGCGCCGTCGAAGGGGACTTCAAGGCGCCACGGAAGAAGTAGCCTCCGATTTCTTGTAACTCTCCGCCAGCGAGCCGGCCAGCGATCGGTGTATCGCCAACGCCCCGATCGCATCGAGCAGGCGCGAACGGAAGACCTGCAGATCCTGGGGGCTGGACTTCGTGGGGTCACCGGCGCCCATGATCGCGGTGAGCCCTGAGAGTCGAACCAGCAGCTGGCGCTGGCTGTCGGCCACAAGGTCCTGCAGCTCGTACAACTCGCTCAACTCCTTGACCTCGTCGTAGTCCATCAAGGCCCAGCGCGCCGGTGCGTTCGGCCGTCTGCCAGGCCGCGCGGTTGAGGCTGGGGAACGAAAACCCGAGGTTGAGCTCGTGCACGTCTGACTTCCGCGCCCGTAACATCTCGTCGGCGAATCGCAGCGCCTGTGTCAGATCGTTCATGTGCCTCTCGAGACTCTCAGACCCACGCTCGAGGTCGTTGCGGTTGTCGGCGATCTCGCGCGCAATCGCCGCGCGCGCCTGACGCACGAGCGCTCGCTCCCGGTTCTGCTCCACGAGGGAATCGAGAGACAGCGCGATGAGAATGCCGGCGGTGATGGCGGCGATCTCGAAGGTGAACCGGCGCGCCGTGTCCCGGAGCGGCTCAGCTGTAGCCATGCGGACAAGCATCCGCTGTGTGACCCGGCCAGTGTCAAGCGGTGTAGAGTCTTGACGCATGGCCAAGCGCCGGAAGCGAGCCCGATCCCGCGCCGCCTCCAGGACCAGCGGCCGTCCCGCCTGCCGACTTCAGGAGATTCCCTCGACGCCCGACTTTCAGGCGCCGATCGGCGCAGCCGTCGAGCTGGTGACGAAGGATCACATCGGCACGGTCCTGTTCTAGAAGGCCGAGTACGGCGGCAAGCAGCTGGTGCCGGCAGGCCAGGCCGTTGAGCGAGCATCAGCCTCGAGGTGCTGCCAGGCCGGAACACGCTCAAGGCCGTTTTCGTCTTCGATGCGGGCGATCAGCGGCCGCGGCGAGCTGCGTGAGGACTGCGGCAATGGCGACTCGACATTTCCTGCGGGCGCTGGCCGGCGACGAACCGTTTCATTTCCTTCGGATCATCGGGACGTAGCCGTGATTCGCTGGTCGGTCTTTCTCGTTCTCGTCCTGCCCGTGCTCTGTGCGGCGCCGGCGTCGGCGCAAGTCGAACAATGCACTGCCTACGCCCGGCTGGTGGACGCCGTGGTGGCAGGCGCGCCTCAGGCCGCCGTGAACCTGGTGGACATCGGCCAGGCGCCGCGCTGCTTCGTCGACTTTCTCGGCAAGGAGTCGGCGTTCCGGAACCTGGTGCGAAGGTTCGAGAGCAGCCGTGGCGACCGGCAGGCGGGCGCCACCTCGACGTCGTCGGGCTCGACCACCATCGTGGCGAAGGGCCCGGCGGCCAAGGTGCTGTCGGTGGCCGCGGAATACGGCGCACTGACCCAGTCGACCCAGGACCAGATCGTCACGATCCGCGGCAACCTCGCGGGCCTGCCGTCTGCCCTGGTGTCGCACGACATCTTTCCGTACTGCGTCGATGCCAACACCAACGACTTCTGCGTCGGGGGGTCGCTGCTGAGCGTGCTCAGGAAATTTTCGTTCGGTATTTCGTTCGATCCGTCGCGGACCCAGGCGCTGACGGCAACGGCTTCGGCACCGCCTGGCACGGCATCGCAGCCCGTCGCCTTTACGGGATCGAAGAGCGAGCTCAGCTCGCTGAACTTCCGGGCGGAGCTCTTCAACCGCCGGGACTCGAGCTCGACGGCGTTCCGCGATCGGTGGAGATCCAAGGTCGGCACCTCGATGGACGCGGCGGCCAACGAGCTGCTGAGCGCCGGCCAGTTCGTCGTCGACGTCACGGAGCTGCCGGAGTACGACGGCTGGCGGGATCGCAGCCGGCAAGCCGTGGAGCAGGCGGGCCGGGACCGGCAGCAGATCGTCGCCGCCTTCAAGAGCGCGCTTGGCGAGCTGGCGGCGCTGGTGCGCGACATGCCTGGCTACGAGGACCGCGTGGCCGCGCTGCAACGGGCTTACAACCGCTTCTTCCTGGCACAGGACGATCTGATCGAGACGCTCGTGACCGCGAACGTGTTTGCGGTCGAGTACACGCATACCCGGCCGGTCTCGCAGCCAACCACATCGAACGTTCGCGCCATCCTGGACTACCCGTTCTCGGCGCGGACCCGGGTGGTGGCCAACGCAGCGCTGACGTACTACAACTCGAAACCGGCGGATCCGGCCGCGGGCGGCAAGCTGCGGGACGTGCAGGCGGCCGCCGAGTTCGATTGGAATCTCGGCCCCACGATTCTCGGGCCGGCCGTTTTCAGCGTCGCCGCGTACCTGCAGTTCCAGCACGCGGCGGCAATCCTGACGGTCGATCCCGACAATCCCCTACCGGGCATCACGTTCTCGCCGTTGCCGGCGACCGCCACCGAAGTGTTCACCAAGACCGGCAACATCTGGCTCACGCAAGCGAAGCTCACGCTGACGCCGCCCGGCAGCAGCATGAGCGTCCCGGTGTCGGTGACGTACTCGAACCGCACTGAGCTGGTTGACGAGCGGAGCTGGAGCGGCCAGGTCGGCGTGAGTTACAACGTGGATGCGCTGCTTGCCGCGCTGTCGCGCTAAGAACGGGCTAGTAGGGCACCCACGATGGCCACCAGCGTCGTGACATGAAGACCAACCAGCCAGACGAAGTGGTTTGAGACCTTCTGGTCCAGTGCGTCAAAGCGGCGCTCCATTGCCTCGAAGCGCGAGTCGGTACGATGTTCCAGGCTACGAACGGCCTCCCGGACCTCGACGAGCGCATGGGACTGTTCGCTCATCTGGCCCTCGATGTAGGCGACTCGTTCTTCGATCGTGGGCATCCCGTCAATCTCCTCAAGGATAACGCCGGCCGGCAAGCGGCTCAATCGCCGCTAGGCGTCGTGGGAGCACAGGCGGTGCCGTTTAAGATGCCGAGCATTTTTGCAGATTCTGGGCTCCGGCCGAGGAGATTCACACTCCACTACGGCCTGGCCGGCGCGAACTTCTTGCGATACTCGGGATAGAGCGTCTCAGGCATCCCGATGATCGCGTCGTGTGGCACCCCGAATTTCTTCGTCAGCTCGTCCACGAACGGGTTCTTTTCGGGCAGGTAGTGGGGGACGCCGGCATCCGGGTCCACGCCCTCGAAGGTCGTGATGCACGGCGGGCCGATGGCGGGCACTGCGGTCGGGCTCACTTGAAACGTCTTGGACACCAGCCACGGCTCGGCCAGGTAGTCGGGATCCTCGATGATGACGAGGACCGCCAGGAAGTCGCCGTGGCGCGTGAGCCGCGTCGTCATCGTGGCCCGGTCGCTGACAGGAGCCCCGACGCGCCGCAGCAGACCTTCCTTCATGTGCGTCGTGCGAGCCACCAGCGTGGTGCCTTCCCACCGGCCGGTGGTGAAGCCGGAGCGCGTGTGCAAGTCGTACTCGGACGGGTGAGGCCGCCCGTCCATCCAGATGGTCATGATCGGCTTGTCTTCCCAGGCGCCGATCGTCCACGAGCGGACAGTGCCTCTCACGGGGTCGAGCTCGCTCCAGATGCGGAGCCCGAACGGCCCCATCACCAGGTACGACGCCGGCCAGCCCTGGCACTGACGCTCGATCATGCCGAGCTGCGATTCGTTGTAGGTCAGCGCGCGCAGACGTCCTTCTTCGTTGAGCGGAATGCCGGTGAAGTCCACGGGCAAGCCGGTTCCGGTCGTCAGCTCGTTCCCGCGGCCTACCCACGACCCGGCCAGCTCCATCTGGGCAAACGCGTCAGGCGTGCACGGCCCGCACAGCGCCAGGACCCCGAGGATGAGCGGCCGCGCGCCTACCAGCTGGCGGAGCATGGCGAGGGATCCCATTTCGCACCATCCGTTTCCTTCTTGAACTGCGAGCTGACGATGAACGGGACGAACAGATAGCGCGGGTCCTCGACGATGGTGGTGACCATCAGCACCTGGCCGCTTCCCGGCAAAGCGCCGACGTCGAAGTACTCCGTGACCACGGCGCTCTCGCTGTAGGGCACGCCGTTGCGCCGGAGGTAACCGCCGCGCAGGTTCGTCGTCACCACTTTCAAGGCCCCGCCGGGAGGCGGGTTGTTGGGAGGGCCCGGCGGGCGTTCCCACTGCGCCGCCGACACGCCCTGCCAGCTCGGCGGCGGCAGCGCAGCCGGGCGCGCTCCGAACGAGAACAGCCGCGTCTGCATCCCGGCGTCGGTCTCCACCTTCAACGTGGTGTCGTCCTGCCAGGTGATGTGCAGGCGGCCGGGCAGGCGCATGATCGCGCCCGCCCCATAGGCTTTGCACTGGTTGCCCGCCGCGTGGTCCGCGGCCGGATCCCAGGCGTCGGCGATCTTGCGCGCCTCTGGCGTCATCGGGACGGCGATGTAGGCACCCTTGGGCGGCGTGAGCATGCGCAGCGGCCAGTCCTCGGTAATCGCCGACACCCAGTAGCCGGTGAGGTCGATCGCCGCGGCGGCCCTCGGGGTAGGAGGCGGTCCCCCGCCGCGGGCCTGGCCCGACGCGTTGTTCGCCGAACCCGCGAGCAGCAGGCCCAGCACGGCGATCGTGAAGCGGCGCCCGATCATCGCTTCGCCCTCGCCAGACTCCGGTACACGGCTTCCACAAAGGCGTTGGTCGTCCACGGCCCCGTGTCGGAGCCATACCGCCGCGTGTACCCGCGCGCCGGCGCATGCCGCCTTGACCTGGTCCAGCGACGAGCCGGCCCGTATCAGATCGCGCACGCGGTCTCGCACGATGGTCACCATGTCGCGGTACTCGACGACGTCGAGCTGATCGCACACTCGACCGTGTCCGGGAACGACGAGCGTGCCCTCTTCGCGCGAAACGATGGGCACCGACGGAATGGCGACGTCAACGATGCGGTTGAGAGCGGCGATCTCCCCGTCGATGCTGCCGCCGCGTTCGACATCGATGACCGGGAAGCGCGTGGTGTCCAGCACGTCCCCCGCCATGATCACGTCCGAGCGGCGAAAGAACACAATCGCGTCGCCGTCGCTGTGGGCCGCGGGCTGATTCAGCACCTCGATGCCCTCGCCGTTCAGGTACATGTATTTGCGAGGCTGGTGAAAGGTCTCGGTTGGCCATCCAGCGGCGGGAAAGGCCGGCGCCGCTCCTGACGCCGCACTCATTCGCGCCAGCACCTTTTCGGACGCCAGGATGGACGCCGCGCCCCCGATGAAAGCGGCCGAGATCCCGGGACCGCCGCCTCCCGTAAAGAGCGTCTCCCCTGCCCGGGACACCGTGGCGTTGCCCCCGACATGATCCGGATCGGCGCCCGTGTTGATCACGTACCGGATCGGCCTGGGTGACAGGCTTTTGATGGCGGCGACAACCGCGTCGGCGCTCGACGCCGACCCGGCGTCCACCACCACCACACCGTCGTCGCCTATCTGGACGCCGATGTTGCCGCCGGCGCCCACGATCATGAAGAAGTTCGGACGAAGCTGCAGCACCGCTGGCGCGCTCGGCTGCACCGCGCCAGCGGCGCCGGCGGCCTCGCCTGGCGCGCGCCCTCGCGCAGCGCCGCAACTGGAGACGCGACCACGGTGAGCAGCAGCGCCATCCACGCCATCCCCACGGCACTTCTCATCGGCCCCCTCCCAGCCTGAAGATCTCCGAGGTTTCGACGCTGATGATGGGCCGCTTGATGACGCGGGATGGCGCGAGGAGCGCCCAGAACAGCACGGCGGCGCCGGCCGTTGCCGTGGCGCCCAGGAGCGCGAAACCGTACGCCCATCGCATGCGAGACCACGGCCACGTGCGAGGGTCACGCCACTTCCGGGCAAACGAGTCGTGCAGCAGCTTCAGAAAGTCGTCGGTGATCGGCTTCGGTAGAGTGGCGCTCCACAATTCCCACAGGAACCAGGCCGCGAGCACGAACATCAGCACCCCGGCCAGCACCGAGAACAGCGCGTACAGCACGCCGGTCCGGTAGACGACCCCGGTCGTGACCTCGCCGGAATCGGCGCGGTGGCAAGGCTGCACGACCGGTTGAGACGCGTGGCAACCGGCGTAGACCTGCACCGTGATGAGTCGCTCGGGAGCGGTAACGATGAGCATCGTGCCGAACCCGACGATGCCGCACAGCATCACACCGATCCAGCACTGCCAGACCACCAGCCTGATCCAGGCCTGCCGCGAATCGGGGGGAAACGTCACCTGACGCCGATTCCAGGGCGCGATCTCGTGCATCGAACCGTCGGCCATCTCTAGTGTCTCGGCTCCTGGATGGTGATGACCTTATTAGTACCCCGATCGCCCCACGGCGGCGGAAGGCCGTCGCCGACGCGAATCGTGATCACCGGGAACGGCGGTGTTTGCTCCGGCCACGGCGTGTGGCAATCGGTGACCAGGATCAGCAGATCGATCGGGCCGCTCCTGCCCTCGATGAACCACTGCAGGCCGGCGCCGATGTCGGTGTCGCCGCCGCCGTACAGCTCCACCTTTGCCGCGGTGAACGCCTTGCGCGCATCGTGCACGGCCGCGTCGCAGCAGGCCACGGCGATCTCGGCGCCGTACCCGAGCTGCCGGGTCAGTCCTCCCAGCTCGGCGACGGCACGGGCCAGTTGGGCGTTCTGCATCGAGTTCGACGTGTCGATGAGGAAGCCCGGTCTCGGCCGCGGCTGGAAATAGGACGGCATGAGGAACTCGCCGTAGGCGGCCTGCCGGCGACATGGGCGCCGGTAGGTGCGATCGTACCGGCCCAGCGTGCTGTCTCGAAGGGCCTTGCGCACGGCATGACGGATGGTGGCCATGTAGTCCACCTGCGGCGTCAGCAGGATGTGGGCCCAGCGCCGCCAGCCCAATGGAATGTTGCTGTCGCGGTCGCGTCCGAGCTCCAGAATGCGTTGCGCCACCTCGCGACGGACCAATTCAGCCTTCACCGAATCGACGCCCGGGACGCCTGTGGAGCTGCCGTCGTCGTCGGGCAGTTCCCACGCACGCCGTTCGCCGTGCGCGCCCGAGCCGCAATCCTGTTTCGGCTGCGATTCCTCCTGGGCAGCCGGGGCGTTTTCGTCCGGCCGCGCGGGCTTGTACAGATGACGGTAGTAGACCTCGGCGCTCTCCCCCGTCTTCAGGCCGTACTTCCCGGGTTGCGGCGGGTCGCCGGGAAGCGGCAGTCCCTCGGCGGCCAGGTCGTCGTTGATCTCGCAGTCCCCGGCGGTGTTCCACACGTACTCGTTCCTGGCGTCCGCGGCTTTCCTTCTCGCCTCGTGGTCGCGCAGCAGGTGGCCGACCTCGTGAATGAGCAGCGCGGCGTTCTCCTCCACCGTGTGCGTCGCCACCCACGAGTCGTTGTAGTACAGGCGCCAGTTGCGGTCGACGGCCATGCTGCCGATGAGATCGGTCTGCACCGGCACGAGCCGGAAGAGCGCAGGAGCGAAGTAGGCGCGCTGATACGACGCCCGCACGCGTGCGGCCTGGAGCCCGCGCGAGTAGGCGTGGGCGTCGCGTCCCGCGCCGCGCATCAGCTTGCGAGCAGCTCCAGCATCCGTCACTCCATCCCGCGGCAGCAGATTCGCCGCCTGCATCAGGTCGTAGAAGGGCCGGCACTCGGCCGGCAGCTTGATCGGCCCGTCGGGCCGGTTGCGCTTGTCGCAGAGCGTGCGCGCGGCCGCGGTGGGAATGTCGGCGTTCTTTCTTCCGGCGACGCCAAGCGCGATCATGGCCGCCTCCCACCGTTCCGGCGTCTTGTTGTTGAGCACGGCGCCGACCAGCGCGTAGCAGACCGCATACGCGCGATCGATCCGATCCGGCAGCACCAGGCTGCGCGGGTCCTTCAGGATGTCCTCAGGGTCCGGCAGGTTCAATGTTTCCCGGTATTCGAGAAACGGCAGACGCCTGGTCGCCGACCAGCCCCGCCAACGCCGGCCCTTGGAGCAGGCGGTTGCCGGGGGACACCGATTCAATCGCCGCGAGCAGTCGTGAGGCCAGGTACCACGTGCGGCCCGACGGCCACGGACCACTGCGGCGTGCCGGGTCCTCCGGCGGCGCCAGCCACGAATCGCGTCCAGCCGACCTCACATACGCGGCAACGAGGGCGCGTTGCCGGTGATGATGCGTGCGCAGGTAGTCGGCCGGCAGCACCGGCAAATCGCTGGGCGGCGGAAAGTCGCTGACCATCATGTCGCACCAGGTCTCGTGGTCCATCGGGAACTCGCCGTGCCAGAGGCGGTTCGCCATGGGCGCCTGGATCTCCTGGCCGCCGGCGGCCCATTCCACGGCGTTGCTGGCGCACAGGTAGACCACGCCGCCTTTTCCCGGTTCGTAGTCCGGCAGGGGAAGCTCGCCGCACACGTTCTCGGTCAGGAGCCGCAGCATGGCCGCCTGCGTGGTGGGCGGGACGGTGGTCAGCTCGTCCAGAAACACCACCACCATGTAGCCCTCTTCGGCCAGCCGCCGTGCGTCCCGGGCCCACGCCATCGGCAGCAGCCGGACGCCGTCCGGAGTGGAGACCGGAAAACCGCCGAAGTCCTGCGGCTCGCGGATCGACCCTACCAGAATGATCACCTTGCACTTGATGCCGGCTCGCTCGAATCCCGCTTCCAGGCTCTTGGTGAATTCAGTCTTCCCCACGCCGGGAAAACCCGTCATGTGCATGGGGATGCGGGCCTGCAGCCCGATCGCGATGAGCTGGACGAAGTCTTTGAAGGTCACGGGGCGAGGCTACGCCTCGCCCCCCTTAGACACCACTCAAACGGAATCGGCTACACGACTCGGATAAGATCGGGCTTCGGCCGCGTGCCTGATGCAGAAGAACGTCCTCATCCTCGCCATCGCCTTCGTGGGCCTCCTCACACTGGCCGACACATTCGTCGCCCAGGTGCCGGTACGTCCGGTGGCGGGCGCTGGCGGCGATAACTCGCTGTTCGACTATCTCGCGAGTCGCCGCGACCTTTCCGTCTGCCGAAGCTATCGCCCGGACCAGAGCGTGACCAGCGCGGCGGCCTGTCACTACAAGGACCAGCTGAAACGAACGGGCGGCGGCGATCTCAACGGGCAGGCAAATCAGGAGGGACTCTACGTCTGGTACGACTATGCGCGCGACACCGATCCCGAGCGGCAGGACGCGGCGCGGGTGACGATCCCGGCGTTCATGGGCGCCGAGACCGGCGGCGCCGGCACGCTGGAAACGAGCGTCTCGGCTTCGAGTTCGGCGGCGTGCAATCAGACCCTCGACATGAACGCGACGAGCGTCGATGGCAAGGGCGTCGACGGGTACTGACGGCAACCCCGGTGACGTGCGCGTCGGTGACGAAATCATGCGGATGTGCGATCCCGACGGGGCTGCACCGCAGTACGACCGGTCCACGAAAGTCCTGTATGTCAAGCGGGCGCAGTACGGCACGAAGGGGGCGTCGCATTCAGCCGGGGCCGTGGTTCGACTCGCAACGGTGAGTCTTCAGACGCAGCTGCGCACCACCGTGAACCTGGACGACGGCGAAACCGGGCTGTTCTATTGGGAGTTCTACCTGACGAGTTCGTTCATGGACCCGAACTGGACCTACAAGTCCGTGGGTGGTCACAAGACGTGGCATCTCTACAACGGCTCGCTGTTCATCGAGCCGCAAACGGACTACTCCAACGCAGCCGTGGGCGCAGGCATCGGGGCACGGTCCTGCTACAACCGATCCAGGCATGCCTTCAATGCCCGCATGCGTCCGTACCACCGGGACGGCGGCAACGTGCATGCCGCATGGGCGGCCGACTACGACACGGAGACCGGGCCCGGCTGGCAGCAGATCAGCGAGGACATTCAGCCCACGCGCCGCGGAAAGGTCACTGAGTACTGCGGACTCCCGAGCCGCTGGCACCGGGCGATGCTGCGGTTCCAGAACGTGGCCAACGACTGGGACGTGATCGACTATTGGCTCTGGGACAAGGACCAGAACCCCGTGCGCCTGCATGCGAGCGCATTGGTCGGCGCCAATAACTGGAGCGGGTCACCGGCACGGCGGATTCGACAGTTCTGGCAGGAATGGAATGCGTCGGAGGAGTTCTACCACTTCACCAACGCGGCCGGCATCGACGACTACGTGCGGGGTGTACATCAAGAACTTCGTGATGCTCAAGTCGACGGGCGCGGCAGCTGCCGGGTCGCTGAGCGACGCCGAGATCGCCGCGATTCACGCACGGCCGGACATCCGACCCACCAACTGAGCGCTCCTAATTGTGTCTTGTCGGTTCCGGATTGTCCGGGCGTCTAGCGACCTCCCGAGCCCTTCATCCACCCTGGAGCCAGCGTCACCTGGTCCCAGTGCTCGGTGAACTTGCCGTCCTTGATCCGAACGGTCTCGAAGGCGAAGGCTTCGTAGGTGCGATTCGGATCGTCGGGATCCTTCAGCACACCCTTGTAGATCGCCGTCACCAGGTCGCACTCGGCCATCACGATGATCGGATCGCGCAGGGCGATGCCGCCGAGATCCACCAGCGCCACCTTGCGCCGGGCCGCCTCGTCGAACGCCTTGACCCACGCGTCGCGCCCCGTCGCGCCGGTGAACTCGTCAATCCGGAGCGCCCGCGGGTTGTGCTGGATGTAGTTGTCGGCCTGAAAGCGGCGCGAGCGCTCCTCGCGGGACATCGTGCGCCCCGAATCGAAGAAATCGATCAGCAGCTGTTTGTTCGCGTCGAGCGTCGCCTGGGGGACAGGGTCGCACTTCACGATGCCTTGAGCGGCGGCGTCTCCGCTGACGCCCACTACGACGACACACGCCAGTACGGCAAGCTTGCTCATCGGGGACGATGCGAGTCTTACGGCGTCGTTACTTGTCTTCGTCCGGGCCGCTGTCGCTTTCGCCGATGACGCCGTGCTCTTCATCGACGAGAACGTCCAGCGTGTCGTCGGTGCCGTCGGCAGCGGCGTCGGTCGTCAGCCGCTTCATTTCCAGCTTTCCAGACGTCTGTTGTGACGCATCGAGGCGACGACGCGCGCCGCCCCTGGGTTCGGCGGCGGCGCGGCGCGACCCGGCGCGAGCCGGCCCCGCACCAACGAGCTTCCGCCCACGAAACGCCTCGCGAAGATCCGCCTTCGGGGAATCTGTAGCCACGGACTTCTCCGTCGGGGGCGTTCCAAACTTCTTCCACGCCCCAAGGGAAGTGCTCTGGATATCGACGTCCGGTGCGTCGGACTCGGCGTAGGTGCGTTCCTGGTCCTCGACGACCTTGTGTTGGGGGTACGCCTGCCGCAAGAGATCGTGAAGCTTCTTCTGATCCATTCGGCCCCCTACCAACCCAAGCCCAGACAGGTGAATTGTCGCAGAATCTTGTGCTCGTAGGCAATTTCCTCGACTCGCGCGCCAAGCCGGTGAGGAATGCCATTCGCGTACTCAGTCTTGGCCGCCCACAACGCGTGAGACGGTGGCTTGCCGTCGAGCAGGTGCGTCACGAATGCACGGTGCATCGGCTCTCCGAAATAGCTCAGCGGACGCTGCGTCGGCGAGAAATGCACCCCGGTGCAGCCCACGAAGGCATTGGCGCCTCCCGCCAGGCAGGACAAGGCGATCGAATCGGCGACGCGCCGTCCCCGTACCGTGTCTCCTGGCGCGGCGTCTCGTGCCAACGTGTCGACGATGAGCGCACCGTAGCATGAGCCCGTGAACACGACCGACGGGGATGGCTTGGGCAGGCTCTTCACGTCGACCGCCACCGGGTAGCCACCAGCAAGGTCCTCACCGGTGAACGTGGAGGTGTCCGACGCCGTCCCGTGCAGCATGAGATACAGAAAGTCGCCCGCCAGCGAATAGGGCGGGAGGTTCGGCGCGGTCGGTTCGGACGTAAACAGCGGCGAAGCGCCTGGCAGCAACCCGAAGACCGAGTCGGCGAACGGCCGCCTGATGTTCCGGATGCCGGCGCGTCCGGTGGGACGGCCGGACAAGGCCGGGGCGCTCAGCACATAGGTCAGGAAGGCGGCGTCCCGGGCATCGGGGATGCGGCTGACGGGCAACTCCGGTACCCCGTCGTCGTCGCGGTCGCCGTAGCCGTCGTCGTTCCAGACCTGGAGCCTGTCGCGGTCGCGGACCCTGACCTGCGCCATCTCGGTCGGGAGCGCGTTGAGAATCTGCGACCGCACCACGTCGTAGCCGCCAAGCAGCACGACGCCCTTGACCGACGGATCGTTCTTCAGCACCTGGCGAGTCGCTGCCAGGAGCGTCGCCTGCGACTGGTTGACCAGCCGGTGGTTCGCAGCGGCGATGGCCCCAAGCACGGCGTCGGTGGCGGGCCTGCCGATGTTGCGTGCGAGCGCGGCGCCGTCGGTGACGAAGAGCAACCGTGGCAGGCCACGCAGACGATCTGCGATGCCTCGGGTGCTCTTCGCCTCTACGACGGCGCCACCGTCAAAAGGGCGATCGTCTCCTCCTCCAGGATCGACTTCGCACGTGAACGAGAACTTGGTCCGTCGATTCGGGAGCCGCACGATGATCTCGATCGTCTCGTCTGACGCGCCGCCCCTGACGATCTGCGGCCGTACCGGCTCCTGTACCCGCGGAAGCACCGGCCCCTCCACCGGGACGGGCACCTCGTCTCCACTGCGCGCGCTCGGCCGCGTCTTGTCATTCAAGTCCCCACGCTGGGTCTTGAGCCGGGCACTCGTGCCCTCCACGGCAAACGTGCAGCGCCCGTTCATGTCCACCCGCGACCACTCCACGCCGGTGCTTTCGATCTGCTCCAGCGCCTTGAGCGTGGGCTCCGTCGGGTGCTTGCTGCTCGTGCTCCCGGTGGAGATCGTGAAGCGCTTGCCCCATTTCGTGAGAATCGTCTTGTTCTGGCCGTTGGTCGCGCCGTGGTGCGACAGCTTCACCCAGTCGAATGGCGCGTCTTCGTTCACAGTGGCGAGCAGGTCCTTGACCGCCTGCGATGCCTCCCCGACGTCGGGTTGCGCGAACTGCATGTCGCCGGTGAGCAAGACCTTTCTGCCGTCGTTCCCCATCCTCAGGACGAGGCTTTGGCAGTTGACCGCGGCGCCGTCGGCGCTGTCGGACGCGTCCTGTTCGGTCAGCACCTGGAGCGCGTTCTTGTAGGCCTCCACCAGCGTTCCCGGACTATCGGCGAAGGCGTCCTCGATCAGATCCTCGCTGCGTCCGACCAGCCGTCCGGCGCACGCCAGCAGTTGATCGAAGGTCGGGCCGTAGACGTGCAGACCCGTATCGCTGAACTCGTTCAGGAGGTCGCTCAGTCCCTCCGATTCGGCATTCGTCAACCCACGGTAGATGACACAGCGGGACCCGAGATCGTCACGCAGCTTGTTGACGAACGTGACGTAGTCCCCGTACTCGCGCGCGGAGTCTTCGATGAATGCCGCGATCTCGGCGTTTGTGGCCCCGAAAATCGGTTCCTCCCGCAGCGCGAGCCACAGCTTGTCGGCGTCGGACATGCTGTCGAACGGGGGAGGCTCGTCCGAATCGTCGGTGATGCCGTACCCAGCTGCGGGTCGGCCACGAGCGCCCACTGGCATCGGAGCTTGCCCTCGGCGACCAGCTTGGGAAGACACCCCATGTGATCGGAATGGCAGTGCGTGACGATCAGCAGATCGACCGTGGCAACGCCAGTCTGCTGCAGGATCTTCCTGACCTGATCCTGGAGCGCCTGGTGGTGCACGTCCTCGCCGAGCACAATCGAGTCGGAGGCGGCGCCGCTGCGCGGCGTGCCGCCGTCGATGAGAATCGTCTTGCCGCCGAAGACACACAGAATCGAATCGCCGTAGTTGAAGGCGCCGACATCCAGACAGTGAATCTCGAAATCACTCATGTCGTCCTCTGATCGGAGTCAGCCGAGGAGCGAAGAAAAGGCGGGGGCACGGGTCGTCCCACACCCGTATAACGCTGTAGCGGGCGAAAACCGAACACCCGATGGAGGGTTTTTTTACGGCAGCGCGTCCACGAACCGCTCGACGAGCCGGTTGAACTCCGCCGGCTTCTCCATCATCAGGAAGTGCCCCGTGCCGGGTATCTCGTGGTGCTCGTAGTTCGGCAGCACCTTCCTGGTGAAATCGGGATTCGCCAGCGCGGATTTGTCCGCGAAGATGCCCAGCGCAGGCATCGTCAGCACGACAGCTTCCTTCCAGATGGCGGGGTCGAACGTCGCCGTCATGGCGCCATAGGCTGTCGCCTCGGGCGCGCCCAGCATCATCTTCAGCACGTGGTCCTGAATCGGCTTCGGCGTGGACGGCAGGAACATCCCACGGATCATCGTCTCGCGCGTCTTCAGGCCGCCGGGGCCCCGCATCTGGTCCGCCTGTGGCAGCGCGAGGCGCTTCGCGCCGGGCGGGGGCGGGCGCCCAGCCCTACGACCCCGTCCACGAGCACGAGCGCTGCCACGTGCTGGGGATAGAGCCTCGCGTACTGGCGGATGACGGGCGTGCCCATGCTATGTCCCATCAGCACGAGCCGATCCGCCTTGGCCTCGACACGCACGGCTTCAACCGCCCGTGCGAAGAGGTCCATCGTGAAGGCCCCGCCCTTCGGCATCCCGCTCTTCCCGTGCCCGGGCAGATCCATCGTGATAACGCGGTATTTCTTCGAGAGCGCGGGCACCTGCGCCGACCAGGACGTCTCGTCACACGTCCATCCGTGGACCAGGACCAGCGTGCGCGGTCCCGAGCCGGCCGAGGTCCAATGCAGGTTGATGCCATCAACCGACGCCGCGGATGCAGTCGCGGGGGTGAAGGCGGCCGTCGCCGCAACCAACCCAAGGACCAGAATGAGCGGTGTGTAATTTCATGCCGGCGATCCTAACGCAGCACTGCAGGAGTTGGTCGTGTTTTAGAAGGACCAGCCGATCGACACCACGGTGCCAACGTCCATTCGCACGGCGTCGGGATTCGGTGGGGCGCTGTCGAAGATGTAGAAGACGTTGAGCGCGACGAAGACGTTTTTCCACAGCTCGCGCCGGACGTCGCCGTCGGTCTGCAGCGGCCAGCCGGTCGCTCATCTGCTGCACCAGCTCCCGGCCGCGTGTCAGCCGTTCGGCGTCGGTCGAAGGCTCCCCCGGGCTGCATGCCACGCAGGAATGCGCCATCCCGGCGAAGGTCGCTCGGGAGCGGATGGCGCGGGTCGATTGCGTGTCATCATTGGCTCCGGTGGCAGGATCGCGGCTAAGAGCGCAAGATGCGCGCCATCCAGACGAGGCCGGATTCCGCCGCCGCGGCCGAACATCACGGACCCATGGCATCACGGCACGCTGTGACGAATGACAGCGGCCGGTAACCATCGACCGACCGCCCTCCCTCCGCCAAGCTCCGCCTTCACCATACGCCGCCCACCGCCGTGAGGGGAATCGAGCACCGGCGTCGTTTTCTACTTACGACGCCAAGGAGTCCGACATGACACCCGCGCCGACGACGGGAGGCACGCATGAGCAGGGGCCGTTTCATCGGATTCTTCAGCCCGGACGGCACCGCCGCCACGGGTCGCGACGCGACGGCGGTTCTGCGGCGCGCGATTGCGGCCGGCATCCCCCGCGCCGATTCCGTGGTCCTTCAGGACGGGCGCGGCGTGTTCGCGGGCGAAACCATGAGCGGCTCGGGCGGCTCGTGGCGGGGCAGCTGGTCGTCGCCGGCCGGTGAAGGATTCGCGTTCGTGGACGGCTCGTTGCCTGAAGGCCATGAGGCTGGGCAGTCATCACCTGCTCGCCTTGTGCTTTCCGGCTACCGGCGCTGGGGCACGGCCTGTGTCGAGCGTTTGTATGGCGACTTTGCCTTGATCGCATGGCATCCGGGCGCGCCGGTCTTCTGCGCCGTGTCGCCGGGAGGCGCCAGGTGGCTCTATTACCGCACGGCCGGTCGCACTCTATGGGTGGCCGACCACCCCTGTCTGTTGCTCGACACCGATCGCCCACGTGGGGATCGCGCGTTCTTTGCCAACCAGGCACGGGGGTGCCTCAACGGCGGTGAGCGGACGCCATTCGAGGATGTCCGGCGGCTGCGTCCAGGGTACGCGTCAGGGCGGACCATGCCGGTGTCGTCGACACGCTGGTGGAGCCCGCCGCAACCTGGGAGCTTGCGCATGACGCGGCGGGCCTACCAAGAGGAACTGCGGCGGGCGCTGAGGGGCGCGGTCGCGCGGCACATGCAGGGGCACCGCCGCGTGTGCGTCGCGCTCAGCGGCGGCGTGGATTCCGGCGCCGTCGCGGCCTGCGCGCGTGAGGTGGCTCGCACCACGCGAACGGAGCTGTTGGCGGTGACGTTCTCAGCCCCCGATGACGGGCCAGCCGGCGAGGTGCCGGCCGCGCGCGAAGTAGCCGGACGCATCGGTGTGGAGCATCGCATCGTCACTGCAGACGGCGATCCGATCGACGCCCTTCTGGACACGGCCGCGCGCCTGCCGTTCCCGACCGGCCATGTGATCTTCGGTCCACCCCTCACCGCGCTGGCCCGCGCCGCACGTGAGTGGGGTGCGACGCTGCTCCTCAACGGCGCGGGAGGCGAGCTGCATGCGGGCAGCTTCAATTACCTGCGCGATCTCTACCGCGCGCGTCGGTACGCGCAGTTGCTTCTCGAGATTACCCGGGCGGTGGGGAGTCGCGGCTACGCCTTGTCGCGCATGGCGCTTGACCTGGTCGCCCCCGCGCAAGCCGCTACGCGGCCGGATGCCCTGCCCGCTCAGACCCACCCGTGGCTTCGGCTCCCGCACGCTCAACCGCGCGCCGCCGCATCGGCGCATCCGATGCTGGCGGACCTCGAGCGCTTGCTGAGCCAGGAAGGGCCCGGCCTGGAGATGCATCGGGCCTTCTACGCGCGCTACGGCGTGGTAGCGGCCGCGCCTGCATCGACCGCCGAGTGATCGAGCTGGTGTTTGCCATGCCGCTCGAACTACGGGTGCCGCGTCAGGCTGGCGCTCTAAACAAGCCGCTACTGCGTTCGGCCTTTCCGGAAGTGTCCGACGCCGTGGGCCGCCGGGCCGATCGCGTCAACCTCGGCGAGGACGCGGCGCGGACCTGGCTCGGCTCCTCGATCGGCGCCCTCTTACCCACTTTCTTGGCCCGCCGTTCGGCGCTCGTTGACGACGTGATGGACCGGGCGATGCTCGAACGCGATTCCGGGGCTTCGCCAATCGTCCGAGCGGATGGGGATGGCCGAGGTCGCGGCGGCGGCCATCTGGCTGGAAGCGATGGACCGGCGGGGAGTATCGCTGACATGAATCAGCAGACGAGCGGCCGTTTGCCGCGACCGCTGCAGGAACACGGGCTTGGCTCTACCGCGGCGGCCTTCTCCGCGTCCCGAGCCACCTTGAGCGTGTTGCGCAAGCCCTCGTTGCCCTCGTGACACCCGTACTCGAACAAGCGTGACTGCGGGTCGCGGGTCAGCCGCATGCCGAAGCTCCAGGGACGCGTCCACGTGCGCGCGTCCTCGAAGCGGATCGACCACTCGACGGTGTTGGGCCCGGTGGGCGTGAACCGCTCCGTCGTCTTGAGCGACGTGGAGGCCCCGCCCCACGCGGCCGCCTCGAGATAGTTGGTCGTGACGACCACCAGCGTGTCGCCTTCCCAGTGGCCGCGCGCGTCGCCCATGTAGTTCTTGATCGCGCCCTTCAGCGGCGGGCGGTTGTCCAAGGGGATCACACGCGTGTCGTGCACCATCTCGTAGCGGATGGCGACAACGCCGGGCGACTGCGTGATGTCGTACGAGTTGCCGTAGATGGCGGGCATCATCGAGCCCGGCACGCCGCGGGTGATGCAGCGCACGTACGGCGTGAACTCCTCCGGGCCGCGGAACGGCCCCACGTAGTAGCCGTCGCCGCCGCCGCGGGCCGCGCGGAGGGCCGTGGCCCGCTCCTTCGCCTCGGCGGTGATGGGCGGCATCTGGTAGTCCGGACTGTCCAGGATCATCCAGGGCCGGCTGTTCCTGGGGTTGTAGTTCTCGTACCAATGGGACGGGCCGGCGCCGGTGTTGTTGTCCTCGGTGCCGCCGATTGTCTCCGCCGTCTTCTCGATGCGGCTGGCGCGTTCCTTGGCGAGGCGGACCATTTCGGCTGGCGTGACCTGGTCCGGGGTCCGGCCCGCGAACTCGGCCGGGCGCGCCATCGGCGTGCCGCTCTCGTCGCCGTTGGTATAGATGCCCTGCAGATCGGGATCGCCCCACGGCGTACGCGGCGCGGTGTAGGAGGATTTGGCCGCCGACGGCGCCTGGGCGTTCAACGTCAACCCGTCCGTCAGGAGCGCCAGGGCCATAACCGCAGGCGCGACAGTCGCTTTCATCCTTCTCATCACCTTGAATATATACGACGGCCCAGCTCGGCCGTTGCTGTTGAATCCCGGCCTAGAATACGCGGATAGATTCGACCCAGACGCGGTCGTAGAACCGAAGCGGGGGCTTCTTCGAAACGCTTTCGAGAGGAGAAGACCATGAGATCGCTTTGCCTGATGTCGCTTGCTGTGTTGATCCTGGCGGCTCCCGCATCCGCTCAACAGGGCGCCACCGAGCTGCGCGGTGTAGTACTCGACGCACAGAAGTCCGTGCTGCCCGGGGTCAGCCTGACGATCCGCAACCAGGGCACCGGGACTTTTCGCGAAACGGTCAGCAATCCCGACGGCACCTACTTCGTCACCGGCCTCGTGCCTGGCGTGTACCAGCTACGAGCGTCGCTGGCCGGATTCCGGGAACTTGTGCGTCAGGACGTCAGGCTCGAGGTCGGAAGGACGACCACCGTCGATGTGACGTTGGAGGTGGGGCGCCTCGAGGAAGCCGTGACCGTCACCGCCGAGACGCCGCTCCTCGACGTGACGTCGAAAGAGATCGGCGGGCACATCACCGGCCGTGAGCTCGTGGAACTGCCGTCGGTCAACCGCAACTTCATCGGGTTCGTCGGGCTGCTACCGGGCATCGTGCCGAACATCAGCACCGAGTCGTTCGGCTCGGACGCCGTCGTGGTCAACGGCACCGACTCGCGGAACAACAATTTCCTGGTCGATGGCGCCAACAACAACGACGACGTGATCGGGCAGCGCGCGGGCACGCAGGCCAGGACGCCGATCGAGGCGATTCAGGAGTTCCAGGTCCTGACCCACCAGTTCGACGCCGAGTTCGGCCGCACGACGGGCGCCGTGATCAACGCCATCACCAAGCAGGGAACGAACCGGTTTACCGGCAGCGCGTTCTCCTTCTTCCAGGATGCGGCGCTGACCGAGAAGGACTACTTCGCGAAGCAGAACAACCTGGCAAAGCCGGACACCAAGCAGACGCAGTGGGGCGGCACGGTTGGCGGCCCCGTCGTCAGGGACAAGGCGCACTTCTTCTTCAGCCTCGAGCGCGTGATGATCGACCGCGGCACGACCGTCAACATCCCCGCGCGTCCCGAGTTCAACACCGCCGCCACGACGCAGGATCGCGTCTGGAACACCATGGTCCGTTTCGACCAGCAGCTCAACGCCAACCACACCTATGGCGTGCGATGGTTGCGGGAGTCGTCGCCGCAGCGCAATCAGCTGATTCCGGTGGCGGGCCGGCAATCCACGACCAACGCATCGCGCGAGGAAGCCGATGTGGACCAGACCACCGTCGGCACGCTGACGTCGGTGCTGAGCAACTCGCGCCTCAACACTGTGAGATTCGCGTTCACGCGCGAGAACGTGGCGTTCGCCAATCCCGGATTCAACGGCAACGGTCGCAGCCAGATGGACCTGGAGCCGACGCTCCAGTACCTGACGTTCATCGACCAGCAGAGCGAAGTCGCATCGGCGCGCATCAACAATGCGTTCTCCCTCGACGACACCTACTCGTGGTTCGTTCCGGGCAAGCGGGGCGATCACGACCTGAAGTTCGGGATCCAATACCAGTACTCGACCAACGACAGCACCGATCAGGGCTTCATGAACGGCCTGTTCGCGTTTCGGGGCAACGACAACTTCAACGCGTCCGATCCGCGAACGTATCCGGAGCGGCTCCAGATTCGTGTGCCCGGACCGCTGGCGTTCTACATGAAGACCCACTTCGGGTCGGCCTTCGCGCAGGACAAATGGAAGCTCAACGACCGGCTGACGCTCACCCTCGGGATGCGATGGGACATCGAGGTGATCCCGTTGCAGGAGCTGGACAACCCGAAATTCTCCGATCCCGGCGCCTACCCCGTGGACAAGAACAACTTCGCCCCGCGTGTCGGCTTCGCCTGGAGTCCCGGGGATCATCGATCGGTCGTGCGGGGGGGATACGGACTCTTCTACGACAAGACGCACTTCGAGCTGATCACCGCCATCATCACCGGCGGCGTGTTCTCCGACTCGTTCGTCCCACTGATACCGGCCAACGCAGCCGATCCGGGTCCATCACAAGGGCAGCTTCCAACGGACCCGTTGTTGCGTGGTGGTCCAGTGGTCAATCGTGCTCTGCTTGATCAGTTGTACCCCCCGGGTTCGCGGCTCCGGAACACCGGAACCGTCTTTCTCGACAGCCCCAACCGGCGCATTCCGCATACGCATCAACTGTCGCTCGGTTATGAACGTCAGATCGGCGCGACCGCCTCGGCAAGCGTCGACTACATTCGCGCATTCGCCCGCGATCTCTTCATGAGCAACGAGGTGAATCCCGGAATGCGCGTCGACACGAGCCGTACTGGTCAGGTCGTTCGGGCGAATCCGGCATTCGTGGCATCGGTGCTGGAGCGCGACAATCTCGGATCGACGGACTACGATGCGCTCGAGATGCAGCTCGAGAAGCGCTTCGCGGGCAACTACAGCGCGCGCGTGGCGTACACGCTTTCCTATTCACGCGGCAACACGAGCGGCGACGCCATTCCTCAGAGCCTCGTGCAAATCCAGAACGACCTGCGCCTGGATGCCAACGAAGGTCCCACCAATTTCGATCGGCGTCACAACCTGGTGTTCAGCGGGACGGCGCTGGTGCCCAAGACCGGCGGACTCACCGTGAGCGCCGTAGCGCGGGCGTTGAGCGGCCTGCCCTTCAGCCTGATTGATTCCAACACCGATGCCGACCGCAACGCCATCCTGTTCGACATGCTGCCCGCCGGCACCTATTCGGGAACCGGACGGAACGCGATCACGGTGGACTACGACGGCAAGCGCAACGGCGCGTACGGGCCGGGATTCTTCCAGCTCGATCTGCGCCTGGGCTATCGCATCAACATCCCCGGCGGCAGAAGGCTCGACGCGTTCGCGGAGATCTTCAACCTGACCGATCGCGCCAACTTCAACAACCCGACCGTGCTGGTGTTGGGGCACCCCGGGGCCGACCGCCGGTTGACCGACTTCCTGACGCTGACGACGCTGCGGCCGGGCGGCATACCGAGGACCGGACAGTTCGGCCTAAGGCTTGGCTTCTAGTAGGCTCGGCTTCTCGAGTTCACCGGGAAGCCGAGCCCAGCCTCGCGCCGGTGAGCTGGGCCACGCCCGCCAGCGTCGTCTGCGCGGCGTTCAATCCGAGGAGGAAGTCCTTGTCGGAGAACGTGGCGTATACGTCCGTCGGCTGATGCCAGTGCGGGTCCCAGCCGCTGCCGATGTGCACGCCGCGTTCGTTCTCCCGCAGGCTGATGGAGGCCACCTCGTCCATGAACGGCGTGGAGTCGGTGTTGGTCATGTGCGGGCTGACCTGCGCGGGATAGTCGGTGGCGTACTCCGCGTTGGCCGCGTGGAAGAACCATGCGAGCTTCTGCGACTCGGCCGCCATCCGCGAGTTGCTCTGGAACTCGATGTTGACGTCGGCCTCGGGCCGTTGATCGGGGCTGATGGTGCCGTCGGCGCGGGGCATGCCGTGATCGAACAGCATCATGTCGTGCTGGATCATCCCGAGCCACTTCGGTTCCGGGTAGCGGCCCGAGCCGGCCGGATCTCCTCTCCCTTGCAGACCCCTCCGCTGCTCGACGTAGGCGCGCGCGCCGTTCAGGCCCGTCTCCTCGTTGTTCCACAGCGCGAACCGGATCGTGCGCTCCGTCTGCACGTCGGGCATCGAGAAAATCCGCGCCAGCTCCATCACCAGCGCCGTGCCCGAGCCGTCGTCGTTGGCCGCCTCGCCCCAGCCGTGCCCGTCCATGTGCGCGCCGATGATGTACATCTCATCGGGACGCGTCGTGCCGACCTTCGTGCAGTAGACCTCTTCACGGGGCCCGTCCGTGGCCGGCTCGCTGTTCAGCGCGCGCAGCCGCTCGTCGGGCTGGCGCAGAGGGTCGGTGTTCACACTGGGCCTCGTGCGCTGACCGCGAGGACGGCCGCCACCGACGGCGCGCGCATTCGGATCCGGGGCGCCACCGCGCCCCGCCTGCGGATTCGGCGGCGGCGTCTTGTACTCGGTACTTGAAGCGCTCGGTCGGGCAGCCGTAGCTCTTGAGCTGCGCTTCGATCCAGTCGACGGCCTTCCGATTCCGTTCGGTGCCCTGGCGCCGATCGCCAAACTGCGTCAGCCCCTTGATCGTGGCCTTGTAGCGCTCGAGATCGAGCCGCGACACGAGGGTCCGGACGGGATCGGGCGGCGCGGGCGTCGGAGCCGCCGGAGCGGCCGGACTCTGGGAGAAAGCCGCGGCTGCCGCGGCACAGGCCAGCAGAACAGTCAAAGCGATTCCAGATTTCATGGACCGCACTCTAGCAGAGGCCGCGATGGTATGGTGCCTTGAAGCCCGATGCCTTCGACACTGCCGCTCCTGCGAGACCGCGTCCAGCCAGGCGTGCGCGTGCTGTTCGTCGGCATCAATCCCGGTATCCGCTCGGCTCTCACCGGCCACCACTTCGCGGGCTTCTCGAACCGGTTCTGGAAGCTGCTCTACGAATCGCGGCTCGTACCGGAACCGATCTCGTACGCAGACGACGGACGGCTGCCGGAATGGGGCTACGGCATCACCAACATCGTGCCGCGGCCGACGCCGGGCATCGACACGCTCGAACCTGACGAGTACGTCGACGGCCGTGTCCGTCTTCGACGCAAGATCATGCGCTACCGTCCTCGCCTGGTGGCGCTCGTCGGCGTCACGGTGTTTCGCGCGATGTTCCCCGGACACAAAGGCCCGGTGCCGCTGGGATTGAGGCAGGAACGAATCGGCGATTCAGGCGTCTTCGTGCTGCCGAACCCCAGCGGACGGAATGCCAATTATTCGTACGCGGACATGCTTCGCGCATTCCGCGCATTGCGTCGACGTCATCGCCACCGGCCGTAGAGGGCCGAGCCCAGGAGACCGGCGGCCACCAGCGCCGCAGCGATCCATGGCCAATCAGCGGCTCGTGGCGGCACAACCGACACCGGCCGCTGCAGTCCATCGCCGAGGCTCGTCACGCCGGCCCACGCGGCGGCCGGCAATCCCTCGGCCACGGCATCGCGGCGAGCCTGCCAAAGCGCCGCGGCCACGTGCTTGCCCTCGGCGAGCGAACGGTAGAACCGCTCCATCAAGAACGCCGCGTCGTCGTCGCGGAGCGGCCACCTGGTGGCGACGACACCGACGGCGCCGCCGGCAAAGAACGCGCGCGCAAGGCTGAGCGGCCCTTCCCCCTGCAGCAACGAGCCCTCCGCGGATTCACACGCGGACAGCACCACGAGCCGCCCTTGCAGATTCAGTACGGCGATCTCGGACGGCTGCAGCCATCCGTCCTCGCGCTCGTCGCCTGGCGAGAGGAAGACGGCCGAGCGCTCCGGAAAGGCCGCATCGGCGCGGGCGTGGGCGGCCAGATGCAGTACCCCGAACGAGTCGAGCGGCGCCTGTTTGAGGAACCGCTCCGACGCGGCGCCGCGTTCGCGCACGTCGCTCGCGTCAAGCCCCAACAGCCGCCCGATCGCTCGCGCCTCCCGCTGGGCCCAGGGCAACGGTCGCAGCGGCGGTGCTCCGTCCAGACGCGCGGGCGGAAGATCGGGATCGGCGAGGACAAGGGCCCGGCGTGTCACACGTGGCGCGGGCGACTGGCGCAGCCGCAGCCACAACGTGGCCGAGGGCGCGACGCTGATCTCGAACCGCTCCCCGAGCAGCATGCCATCGCCGACGATCAGCGCCTCGAACGGCACACGGTGCAGCGCGCCGTCGGACACGACAACGAGGCGCGATACGCCTGTCGGCAACTGGGCGAGCGCGTCGTCGAACAACGTTCGTCCAAGCTTTCGGGCAGCGGGCGACCACACCTCGGCACTCGCCGCTCGATCCCGCAGGAGCCCGATGAAGGCCGCCGACTGGCTTTCGAGGTCCACGTCGGGAGCAATCCGGTGCACTGTCGCCGTACGTCTGGTGACTGCCAGGACCCAGGAGCCGCCGCCGAAGTCCTGGTACAGATCCGTCCACGGGGCGAGCGAGAACCACACCATCGCCTCGTCTTCTCCGAGTCCGCGCTGGATGGCCTCGAGCGACGCGAATGAGATGGCCTCAGGCGCCACCGGAGGCACGCGGCCCGCGTTCAGCTCTTCCTGTTCGAGTTCGAGCAGCCGGAGTTGATCGAGCAGCAGACGCCGCTCGGCGTCTGGCATCTCCGGCGACAGCAGCCGCCGCTGCGTGCCCGCAATCCGCCCCGCGATCTGCGGAGCCGGGGCCGGTCCCGCTCCGACCGCGGCCCGGACGCCCGCCCGCTGGAGATACTCGAGCAGCACCCGCGCCCGCAGGCGCTCGCCCACCTCGAAGGCCTGCCCCACTCTGGGAGGCTGGGCCTGCAACAGCCGCCCGGCGGTCCACTGGAAGATCCGGGACCAGTTGCTCAGCAGCGCGGCCCGGCTGGCCTCGCCCTGCTGCCCCGCCCGGAGCCGCTCGATCGCGTCGAGCGCCTCGAGCGACTGGGCGATGGCGGCCTCCTCTGGCAGCGTCTGCCACACCAGGGGCAGCCGTGCCTGCCAGGCAGTGGCCAGCACCAACAAGTCCCGCCCGCCTTCCACCAGCGCCATCGCGTCGCGGCTCAATTGCTCCGCCCGGCGGACGTCCCGGCTGGATTCGTGCCTCGACAGGGACCAGAGACACGTGGCCTTCAGACTCGGGAACCGCAGCGACGCTTCCAGTTCGAGACAACGGCGCAAGTGCATCGCTGCGCGCTCCGGGTCGCCGGCCCTCAGCAAATCGCCCAGGACCTGGTGGGTCTGGGCTTCGACCAGCGGTTCGCCGAGCTGCTGCGCCTCCGTGAGGACGGTCTCGGCCTCGGCCACGAGCGCCGGACGGTCCGACGCCCGCGGACGGCTCTCGCTTCGGGTCATGCGCGCGACCAGCAGATTGAATGCCACCGTGGCGGCGTTCTGCGGTGAACCGTCCTCCTTGCGCAAGGCACGATGGCGCTCCAGGACGTCGATGGCGGCGTCGAGCCGTCCCAGATACAGGTTGGCGTTCGCGAGGTTGAACAGAATGGTCCTGCGCAGGCCGACCGGTGCGTCCGGCGGCACCACACGATCGGCCCGTGCCAGCACCCGATAGGCGCGCCCGATGTCGCCGCCCGTCGCCATGGAATGCACTGCCTCTACGGCGGCCGCCCGCGCGATGGTCAAGGGTTGTTTCGACGCTTCGGCTGAGGCCACTGCGCGCTGGACGTGGCCGGCTGCGACGTCGGGCTGACCGCGCAGCCGGTACTGCGTGGCGAGGTTCTGCCGCGCCACCACTTCCCCCTCGGCTTCGCGCGAGCGTGCAAAGCCTTCTGCCGCGAGCTCGTAGAGGGCGACGGCCTGCGGCCGCTTCAGCTCGTCGAGCGTGAGGTGGGCCAGGACCAGCGTGGGCCAAGGCTGATCCCGGTCCCCGCCACCCAGCTGCGTCAGACGCTCCCGCGCCCGATCGCGCACGCCAAGCGTGGTGCCGACCTGCCGCACGCACATGAGCCGCTCGTAGGTCCAGCCCTCTCCGGCTCCCGGCTCACAGTCGGCAAACGGCGAAGCCGAACGCTGGGCGGCGGCAACCGCGCCGCCCAGCGCCATGCAGATGAGCCACGCTGCGCACAGAAGGAATGTGCGCCGCTCCTCTGTCGGCTTCTCCCGACGCACCGAGGTGCCCTAATCGAGCCCGGAGTCGTCAGCCTGGTTTGACGCCAAGCCGGTCACGCCCCAGCCGTCGCAGCTGCCTTCGGCGCCCCCACCCACCGAGGGTAGCGGTGCGCAGGGCGGCTTGGTTTCGATCCTCAGAGAGTCGGCATCGATGTCTTCGAGGGTCGCGACCGGCTGGCTGAACGCCAGGTTGGTCAACCCGCGGATCTCGACAACCGCCCGCAACTGCCAACCCATCGAATCCCGCGGGACGCGCACGCGCACCCGCACCGGCTTGCCACGCATCATCAGGCCCGACGCGATGCCCCGGCGCTGGTCGGCTCCGTCGAGAATCACGATCCTGACCTCGGACGTCGAAGTGGTGGAGCCCACCTCGGCCATGATCACCTGGAGCACGTCGCCGGCGCGTACGGTGTGCAGTCCCGACTTCAACACCAGATCCGGCGCCTGCGCGCCGAGCGTGGGAACCATCGCGCCCAGAAGGGCGCACAGGACACCCAGGCGAGTGCGCCGCGATACTGAACCTGCCTTCGACATTCCGTTCACCATGACACCCTCCGTTCGCACTATCCCTACGCGTTTACTCGATCCGCGTGCTGAAGGTGGGCGACACGATCGCCCCGCCTTCGGGCACACGCGCTTCAACCTGCCAGAAGATCTGGCCTCCCGGCGGTACCCGCGACAGCGATGCGGCGCTCACCGTGTGCTCGACCGCTGTTGACTCCTGCGATTCCTCGAGGAGCTCCAGCTCCGGCGTCAGGACCCGCACGCGGTAGCGTCCGCCCTCCACTCCCATCCAGCGCAGCACCGGCTGTGTCCGCGGCAGCACGGCGTCGGGAGGCAATGACGACGAGATGGCCCGCGTCTCGCTTCCCCGATAGACCGGCTCGGGCGACGTGCCGAGGAACCGCCATCCGGCTCCGACGGCCAGCACGACCACCGCCGCGATGGCCAGCCACTTCGACCACTCCCTCCCCGGCGCCGCTTCCGCCGCAGTTTCCGGAGCCAGTTCGCGAGCCAGTCTCCAGGCCTCCGCCGCGTCCGGGTTGGCCAGGAGCTCCTCCACCACGGCCTGACGTTCCTCGACGCTCAACCGCCCGTGCACCGCGTCGAAGATGCGCCCCGCATCAACGGGCGCGTCGGCACCACCGCGCAGGGAGGCCAGCGCCGCCCGCAGCCGCGCCACGTCTTCCGGCTCGCCTGTGCTCATGGCCTGTGTCCCTTCCCGAGTAGGCATTGCCGTAGATCCGCCAGCCCCCGGTACACCAGATTCTCCGCGCGCTTGGCGTCCCATCCCAGAATGCGGGCTGTCTCCGGCACTGTGTGACCCTGCAGGTACAAGGTGACGGCCAGTCGTCGCTCGCGTTTCGCCGCCGCCAGGCAATCCCGGACTGCCGCGCCCAGCTCCCGGAACGACGCATCGCTTTCCGGATCGCTCGCCGCCGCTGGCTCAACGGACCGCACCTCCTCTCCCGCCTCAGTGACGCCTTCCAGCGGAACCTCCGGGCGCCGCTTCCGGCGCCGGATCTCGTCCACCAGAACACTGTGCGCGACCCTGTGGAGATAGAACGACGTGAGGGGCCGTTCTCCCTCACGTCCGCGTTCGGCGGTCATGACTTTGGCCAGCGCTGCCTGGGCGATGTCCTGCGCGTGGTCGGCCAGCCAGCTCGGGCATTGCCGTCGCACGGCCCGAGCCATCGCCGCGGCCAGCGCGCTCCATCGCGATTCGGCCGGTGCGGAATCCGGAGTCGCGTCATCGCCAACTGGTGCTGACTGGAAGGGCATGGTGAAACGGGCCGACCCGGCAGCCGCACCATAACACGCTCATGACGCCGGCCAACTGAGGGGAACGCGCGGCGCCAGTCGTTCATCCGGCAACAGGTTTCGAACGGGACCGGCGACTCAATGACGACGCGCCGGACCGTCGAGCTCAGCTTTTTTCTGGAGGACGACATGACCATTCTCAAACAGCGCAGCGCGCGTTCGACCGCCGCCATCGCACTGCTGGCCTTCGCCATGGGCGGCGCGACGTCGGCACAGACCGTCGCCAACGGGGACTTCATCATCGAGGTGCCAGACGGCCGATCGTGCATGGGCATCACCCGCGACGTGATTCTCTGCCCCGGCGGAGCATGTAACGGCACGGCCGGCGACGACGTCATCGTCGGGACGGCGGGGGTCGACACCATCCACGGCAACGCCGGGCACGACATCATCTGCGGCCTCAGCGGCGACGACAGAATCTACGGAGACGACGGCAACGATCTGCTGTTCGGACAGGACGGCAACGACACGATCTTCGGCGGCCGCGACAACGACTACATCCACGGCGGACTTGACAACGACACCCTATGGGGACAGGAGGACGCGGACCGTATCCTCGGGGATGAAGGCAACGACACCATCTGGGGCGACGGCTTCATCGACGGCGCACCGACCGATGGCAACGATTCGCTGTACGGCGGGGCCGGAAACGACACGGTCAGCGGGCATGGCGGCGACGACTCGCTGTTCGGCAACGACGGTACCGACATCCTCCGCGGCCTCTCCGGCAACGACTACCTGGATGGCGGCGCCTCCAGCGATCAGGTCGAGGGAGGAAACGGCGACGACCGGATGCGCGGGGGCTCCGGCGACGACACGCTGACCGGCGGCGAAGGACAGGACCAACTCGACGGCGATTCCGGCAACGACGTGCTGGTGGGCGACAACGGCGACGATCTGCTCTTCGGCGACTCCGGCCTGAACGATCAGTGCTTCGGCAACGTCGGCTTCGACCAGGAAGTGGTGTGGATGGGCGTCGGCGACACGTGCGAGTTCACCAACACCATCGAAGGTGTCATCAATCTGCCCTGAGGGGAATGGGCCTCCTTCCACGTTCATCAACAGCGAGGCTGCGCCTCGGACGACGAGCATGTAGGCTCCGCCTCGCTGTTCCAGTGTTGGATTGCCCGCGCGGGCGCGCGGGCGGGAGAACGACGATGCGACATCAACGACGTGCGACCTTTACGGCAATCCTTGGAGTCGCTGTGGCGATGGGCCTCGGGGCTCCCGAGGCGTGGGCGGCCGGGCCGATCCCGCTCTTCAGGATGCCGGTGCCCTGCGGCCAGACCTGGCGGGCGTCCACTTACGCGACACACTGGAACGGGGACCAGGACGCAATCGATCTCGCGCAGCGCGACGAGGATCAGCAGAACCTCAGTGAAGGCGAGTTCGCCGTCGCCGCCGCGGCAGGCACCGTGTTGAATGCCTACACCAACGGTGGCGGCGAGCACCGGGTGTTCCTCGATCACGGCAACGGTTGGCGGACCGACTACGTCCACCTGGAGTCCGTGCCGCCGCTGACCATCGGCCAGCAGATCGCGCAGGGGCAGGTCGTGGGCCGGATCTCGAACAGCGGCGCCGTGTCCATGCACCTGCACTACAACCAGATGGAGGACGGGTTCCCCTCCCGGGTCCGCTTCGATGGGGCACCGATCGACACGCACGCGGGCAACGTGGCCTCGTGGGACACATACGGCACCGACGATGCCGAAGCGCTCACCAGCCTCAATTGTCCGGGCGGCGCCTTCGCCGCGTTCAACCAGAACGGGATGCGCTATCAGATCCTCTACAAGCCGGGAAACGGCGACGTGAAGATCGTCCGCCTTGACGCCGACGGCACCGGCACGACCACCGTGTTCAGCGGCAACTGGGGCCGCAAGTGGACACACATCATCCCGTTCTACCTGGTGGGCGGGCAGCAGCATCTCTTCCGCTACAAGGCATCGACTGGCGAGGTGCGCTTCGACCGCATCAACGGCCAGGCCAATGGCACGACGACGATCGCGCAGGGCACGTGGTGGGCCGGCTGGACGCACTTCACCCCGTTCGCCATCGGGGGCAAGCCGTACTTCATCGCCTACGACTCACTGCACGGCTACGCCAACGTGGAGCGGATCAACGTCGAAGGGAGCGGTTCGACCACGATCGACAGCGGCACGTGGACGAAGGGCTGGACGCACTTCGTGCCGTACGTGCTCGGGCCGACTCAGTACCTATCTGCTGTACAAGGGCGGCAGCGGGCAGGCCAAGGTCATGTCGATCACCGGCGGCGGGAACGACCTCACGCTCACGGCGGTGTGGCAGGACACGTGGTCGGCCGGCTGGTCGCACCTCGTGGCGATCGCCCACGAGGGCACACGGCGCCTCTTCGCCTACCGGTCGAGCACGGGGGAGGTTTCGTATGGCCGTCTGAGGGCGGAGGGGCAAGGCTCGCAGCATCTCGGAAGCGGTTCGTGGACCACGAACTGGACGTCGTTCACGCCCCTGCTGCTTCCGGACGGGTCAGGCGGGCTGTTCCTCTACGGTGGCGGCACGGGCAGCGCCCAGGTGCGGCAATTGAATGCTGCAGGCACCGGTTCTTCGTCCATCTGGTCGGCGAACTGGACGACGGGCTGGCGCTGAAGCCGCACCGTCGTGTCGACGACCTACTTCGCTCGCCCGGTATAGCCCTGCGCGATCGTCGGAATCGCGATGACGCGGTTTCGCGCGCTGGGCGTGCCCCAGCCGCCGGAGAAGACGATGGCGAAGAGCGTTTTCTTGTCCGGGCCGCCGAAGGCTACGCCGTGCAGCCCCTGTGGACCCGGGATGATGCCGAGGAACGCGCCGTCCTGTGCGAACACGTCCACGGACGACCCCGTGCTCACATACAGGCGCCCCTGGGCATCGACGGCCGAGCCGTCGCCACTCTGGCCGCCACGAAGCGTGCCGAACTCCCGCTGGTTGGTCAGCGAGCCGTCGGGCTGCACGTCGAACGCCACTACGACCCCGCCGTTGGTCACGTAGAGCGTCTTCTCGTCCGGGCTCAGGATGATGCCGTTGGCCCCCTGCATCCCTTCTCCGTACTGCGAGACGACGCCCTGCGGGTTGGCGTAGTACACACCGGCTGCCGAGATGGACACGTAGACGCCGCCGCGGCTGTCGGCCGACAGGTCGTTCAGCACGCCACCGACGCATTCGAACGGCTCGCCTTGGAATGAGTTGGCCAGCACCTTGCGCGCCGGCTGCACTTGCAGGACGCCCGAGTGCAATCCTCTCGACACGAGGAACAGCGCACCGTTCTTGCTGCGCGACAGGGCGCCGCCGGTGTTCACGTCGCGGTGAATGATGGTGGCCTGCCCAGTCGCGGGATCGAGCCTCATGACGTTGCTCGCGTCGTTGTTCGCGAACAGCATCGAGCCGCGGTCACCGGCGATGATGCCGTCGGCGTTGTTGCCTTCCCACGACCAAACGACCTTCCAGGCCTGCCCTGCGGCGATCACGCCCGGTATCGCGGTCGAAGCCGGCGGGCGCGTTTCCTTGGGCGGCGGTGCCGGCTGTCCGGCTTCAGTCGTGGCTGGCTGAACAGGAATGCTGAAGGGCTGCGGAGGCGTCTGGCACTTGGCCAGGACGCCGCGCAATCCGGGATGCTGCCAGGCCTGTAGGCTCTTCCCGCGAGGAAAGGAAGAGGCTGGACTCTGGGCCCAGGCGGCCGCGGCGCAGCCAAGGAGCACAGCAAAAACGGCGCTCGATTTCATCGCGCCACTCTAGCAGAACCGCGATGGTATGGTGCCCTGAGTGTCCGCTCCCTTCGATCGGTTCGGGAGCCTTCATCGGCTCGCCGCGGCGCGCAGCGGGCACGCGTCCGAAGAGCATGCCCGTCATGAACTCTATGTTGCGCGCGACAAGCAGAGCCGTGCGAACGTGCTCATCAAAGTGACCTCAAAGCCGGGACTGGTCTACGAGCAGAACCTCACGAACGAGATCGCCAGCCTGACGACGATCAATCGCGAACTGCCCGACTCGCAATACTTCCCAGTACTGGGGGAACACGGACGCCTGGCCGACGGCCGCGTGTATCTGACCATGTCACTCTTCGACGAGTGGCCACTGGCAACGACCGTCGGCTCAGAGCGACGGCCGGACCGGCTGGTCGTGCATCTCAGAACGACGGTCGAGGTCGCCAAGGCATTGGGCGAGCTGCATGGTCTCGGGATCTGGCACGTCGATCTGAACCCCATGAACATCCTCTCCCGGTGGGAGGCCGGCAACCCGGTGATCCGGCTGGTGGACTTCGAATCGTCGTACGAGGTCGGCCGGCACGCCAAGGGACGCTTCTACAATCCGCCGACGACGACCGGCTTCTCGGCGCCCGAGCTGTCGCATCACGCGCCCGCTGGGCGATCCGATGTGTTCTCGTTGGGCGCGGTGCTCTACACGATGCTCGCCGGCTATGACTGGACCTTGGGCACGGATCTCAGACAGTCCATCGAGGCCGATCCCGAGGTCGGCCCGGAGCTCAAAGCGATTCTCCTCACGGCTGTGGAGGCTGATCCGGACAGACGCTGCCCGTCGATCGTCGAGTTCCGCGGCGCCGTGGCCGAGTACCCTGGAACGCATCTGGCCCGGCCGGTCCTGGTGAAGCGCTCCACGAGAGTTGCTACGATCGGCCGGTGCCGACCATTCGTCGTCAGCTCATCGAGCTGCTCTCCCATGAGCCCCGGTCGGTTTCGTCGCTGGCGCTGGCACTCGGCCTTCGTCGCGGCGACGTCGACGAGGACCTTCGTCATGCGGTGCGCTCGGCGATGAGTGCCGGGCATCGGGTCGAGGTGATCCCGGCCCGCTGCAAGGACTGCGGCTTCGTGTTCGGGCCCGAGCGGCTGAGCAAGCCCGGGCGCTGTCCCTCGTGCAAGGGCTCGCGCCTGTTCGAGCCTCTCATCCGGCTGGCGGACGCCGCCCCCTGAGCCATGCGAAAACGCGACTTTCCCGTGGATGACGTGCGCCGCTTCCTCGAGCCCGGACCCATCGTGCTCGTCAGCTCCGCGTGGAAGGGCAAGCGCAACATCATGACCATGGGGTGGCACATGGTGATGGGCGAGTCGCCATCGCTCGTCGGCTGTTTCATCTGGGATCAGAACCACAGCTTCGAGATGATCCGGAAGAGCCGGGAGTGTGTGATCAACGTGCCGACGGTGGACCTGGCGAAGAAGGTGGTGGGAATCGGCAACACCTCGGGCGCCGACATCGACAAGTTCGAGACCTTCGCGCTGACGGCACTTCCGGGGAAAAAGGTGCGAGCGCCACGGATCGCGGAGTGTCACGCGAACTTCGAATGCCGGCTCGTGGACTCCAGCCTGATCAACCGCTACAGCCTGTTCGTGTTCGAGGTGGTGAAGGGCTACGCGCGGACGACGCCGAAGTTTCCGAAGACGCTGCACTATCGCGGCGACGGCCTCTTCATGATCGCCGGGCCCACCGTCAGACGGTACCGCAAGGGCTTCAAGGCCGAAATGCTCCGGGCCTGAGTGAGGCATAACGGCTGATGACCAGACGTGCCGATGCAGTCGCGGGGGCGTCTGTCTCGAGCGCGAAGCGAAGCTCGGTGCCGCGCGTCAGTCGAACTGGCGACTTGAACACGTAGGGCGTCGGCCAGTCGGTGGACGGCCGCTCGACGAGCAGCAGGACTTCGGTCGAGCCATCGGGGCGCCGCGCCGACAGCTCCAGGGATTGCGTGCCCGGCGGAATCTCCGGAGCGAGGGCCCAAATCGTCGCGTCCGACGCGAGACGTGCCGAGCCGCGGCGCACGCGCGATCGGCCCGGCGCCGCCGTCACGACGAGATCGCTCGGCGCGACCGAGCGCCCCGGGCCAGAAACAGCCCGACCGTGCCGATGTCGGTGACTGGCTCGGCCCCGGCGCCGTAGTGGAGTTCCGCCGACAGGCGCGCGCCCGCGGGCAGCTGGAAAGCCACGCCCTGCGGCAGCTTCGCGAAGCCGTACCACGGCGTCCAGCTGCCCAGCCACTGCCCTGTTGATTGCACCCGGAACACGGCAGCGCGCAGGCGGCGCCGGTCAGCTGGCAGAAACTCGATGGCGCCTATGCGCCTGGGTTCGGTCAGCCCCAGATCGATCGTCACGCGGCGCACCATCGAGTCAGGGCCGGCCGGAACGGTGGACTCCAGCGTCCGCGTGATGTCGGGCGCGCCCAGCCGCCAGTCGAGAACACGCGCCGAGGCGCGCACCGATGCAGGGGCCGTTACGCCGGCGGAAACGTTCAGGAACGTGTTGCCGGCGTTGCGCGGGCCCAGCCCTTCCACCCACGAGACCAGGAACTGCTGCTCGCGCAGCGTCAACCCGTTGTCGTTGTCGAACTCGCCATAGCCGGGCACGGCCGCCCAGGGCGGCATGTGCCGCCGCAGCACCTCGGTGCGCATCGACAGCCGCTTGACCCAGGTCTGCTCGTAGGTGGACAGCGGGAACGAGACCCCGCCCTCGTTGTGGCACGACGTGCATCGACGCTCCAGCAGGCCGACGATCTCGCGATCGAACAGCACCGTGGTGGTGAGGGACCCGTGCGACTGCCCCGCCCGTGGCATGAGACACAGGGTTGCGACGCTCACGAGCAGGATGCCGGCGGCGCGCGAGGCGGTCGTCATCGCCCCGGCGGCTCCCGCACCTCGAACGTGGTCGTGAAGGTGTGGAGCGCGTCGCCGCGGCGGAACTGCGTCCACGCGCGGTAGCGTCCCGGACGCGGCATCAGCCCGTCGAACACCACCTCCGGCCCGCCTCGGATGGCTTCGAGGTCGGCGCCGGGCGGAATCAGGAACATCGGCTCGCTGTCCTCGTCGCCCGCATTCAGGATGTCCAGTGAGTGGCTGTGGACGTAGTCCACCATGTCCTCGCTCATGATCAGTGTGTGCCCGAAGGCCCCGAGATACGTTTGCAGGTCGGTGATGGGCCGGCCGGTGCGGCGATCGGCCAGCAGGAACTTGAGGTGGCCGTAAAGGCCCGCGACGAACGGGTCGGGATCGAACGACACCGTCGCGGTGAGATCCCCCGCCGTCTTCGTGAGGTTCGTGTCCGGCACGAGTCGGGCCCGGCTCGACGGCAGGTCGTCCGCGAAGCCAGCCGTCACGACCGGATAGGCGATGAGCTGCGCCGCGCCGCCTGACGGCATGAAGTCCGAGAGCACCTTGTAGTACCCGGCCTTTGGCAGCGTCACGTCGAGCGCCCACGAGCCGTCGGGCTGCATCTCCGGATGAATGTGCTGGAACTCCGTCATGTCCTGGCTGACGACGAACAGGTGGTACTGACGTTCGTGAACCCTTTCGAACCGCGTCACAGGCTCGTCGCTATCGGGCCGGAACACGCGAAAGGTCCATCGCGCCGGCCGGCCCGCACGCACCACGGCTGGCGTGGTTGTCAGATCCACGCGGTAGTTCCGCACGTCGAAGGGCGTGGCCTTCACCAGGGCCATCCCGCAGCGCGGACAGCTTGCCGGAGACTCGAGGATGTAGTCCGGATGCATCGGACAGACGAACGCGGTCGGTCCGGCCGACGACATTGCCTCGCGCGCCGTGCCATCGGGCGCCTGCGCGCCGGCGAGCCACACCTCGGCCGTAAACGCCGCCCACACCCCCGCAGTCAACAGGAGCGCGGCGGCCCAGCGCCTAGACGTCTTGAAGGGCATGAGTCCTCATCCAATTAAACCCGCTTCGCACCGCTTCCCCTGACGTTGCTGGTACTTTGCGCTAACGACGCACATGAGCTGCGGCTTCGTTGTCTCATCGTCTTCCGGGCTTCACATTTCGCGTGTAGATTCCGTCTGCTCGTAGCTTCATGCCCTCGAGGCTGTGTTCTCCGTCATCACATCCCGGAGATTGATCATGCGGGACAAAGCATTTCGATTCAGCCTTCTCGCCGTATTAATTACCGGTGGCGGTGTCCTGGCGCAACTCGGTTCGCAGTTGCCGCCGGAACCTCCGTCTCCCCCTCCAACGGGCCAGGCGCATCACGAGGACTCGCAGCGACTCGAAGCCGGGGCCGCAACGTTGGCGGCGGATCTCGCCATGTCGACCCTGGCGATCACGGCCAATCTCCCGGCGACCGACGGCACCTGGGTGTCGCAGGGGCCCGGGCCGAACCGGAATGCTCAGGTCCAGAACCTCACGCCCAACAACGAAGTGTCTGGAGCAATCCACGCGATCGTTCCTCATCCCACCGATGCCAACGTCCTGTACATCGGTGCGGTCAATGGCGGCGTGTGGCGGACCACGAACGGCACGGCGGCCAGCCCCACGTGGACGCCGCTGACTGATTTCGAGCAGTCGCTGTCGATCGGCGCGCTGGCCATGGACCCGGGCGACGTTCAGGTACTGGTGGGTGGGTTCGGTCGTTTCAGCTCCTTCGGCGGCGACCCGCCATTCCAGGTCGCCGGCGGCCCACTCGGCGGACTGATCCGCACAGCCGACGGTGGAGCCACGTGGGCGGTCATCGACGATCCGCTGCTCGTGGGCGAGCACATCTCTGCCGTGGCTTCCCGCGGAGGAGTTCTGCTGGCTGGCGCCAACGACTTCTTTGGCGGGGGCGGAGCTGGAGGTTTGTTCCGAAGCACCGATACGGGTGCCACCTGGACGCAAATCAGCGGCGGCGCCGGAACCGGCCTGCCAGCCGGAGCGGTTGACGATCTGGAAGGAGATCCGAGCGACGCCACCCGATTGTATGTCGCGGTTCAGGGCGATGGTATTTATCGCACCGGCAACACGGGAGCAAGTTGGACGCTCGTCTCGAATACGGACCCCGCCTTGAACACGGCTATGGGGGCGTCGAGCAACACCCGGATCGCCGTCGCCGGCGATGCACGAGTGTTCGTGCTGGTGACGAACGGAGCCACCGTTTCCTACGTCGGCTTCAGCGACAACCAGGGTGGCGCTTGGACGCAGATGGACGTCCCGGGGACCGCGGAAACGGCGCTGCGCGGCAGGGACGAGTTGGTATCGATCGCGGTCCATCCGGGCAACTCGAACCTGGTCTACGTGGGCTCCATCAGCCAGGTCGGGCCGTTTCCCAACTCCGTCGGTGCGACCACGTTCACCGCGCATTTGTTCCGCGGCAATACCACCCGGGCTCGCGGGATGACAGGGACCGTGTCCGGCCAGTGGGACCACCTGACAAACGCCACCGGGAATGCGCTGATGCCGAACGGGGGCACTGCCGGCAATACCGCCGGCCACGCAGATTCACGCGCGATGGCGTTCGACGCCAACGGCAACCTGTTGGAGGTGTCGGATGGAGGCATCATTCGACGAAACAATCCCGCCAACAACACCGGAAACTGGACGTCGATCAATGGCGATCTCCAGGTGACGGAGTTTCACTCAGTCGCCTACGACACCAACTTCAACATCCTCTTGGGCGGCACGCAGGACACCGGCACGCCTGAACAGACCGCCCCGGGCTCGGCGATCTGGAACTCGCTCGCCGGGGCAGATGGAGGCAAGGTCGCGGTCAACGACACCATCGCGGGCACGTCGGTCCGGTATTTCAGCTTTCAGAATCTGGGAACCTTCACACGGCGAACCTGCAATCCGGGCTGCGCCAACGCCGCGGCACCGCTCACCGGACGAGGGCCCGCGCAGTTCTATACGCCGCTCGAGATCAACGCCAGCAATCCCGCGCGGCTCCTGCTGGGCACCACGGGCGGCGTCTCCGAATCCCTGGACTCGGGAGCCACTGCGAGCATCGTCCCAGACGGCGTGTTCAACGTGACGGCAAATTCCGACGCGCAAATGGTCTACGGCCACGCGAACAACGTGGAGCTGATATATGTCGGCGCCGGTACCCAAGTGTTCGTCCGCACCACCGCCGGTGGGAACCTGGCACCTACCACCGGCGCGTTCCCCGGCGGACAGGTCTTCGGAGTGGCGGTCGATCCCGCGGACGAAAACGACGTCTTCGTGATCGACAACGCCAGAGTTTTCCGCAGCACCGACGGCGGGGCGACGTGGAACAACATCACGGGAAACATCGCCTCCGCCGGCGCCGGCACGTTTCGGTCCATCGCCTACATTCCCGATGGAGCCAACGATCGGCTGGTGGTCGGCACCGACGCCGGCGCGCTGGTCTCGAGGGAAAGCAGCTTCGGCAGCTGGTTCCTGCTTGGCGGAGGGCTGCCGCACGCGCCGGTCTGGGATCTCGACTACGACGTGACCGACGACGTGCTGGTCGCCGGGACACTCGGTCGAGGTGCATGGACGTTGTCTGCGGTGACCACGCTCAACACCCCGCCGGTGGCCAACGCCGGACCGGATCAGACAGTGGAATGCACCAGCCACGCCGGGACGAACGTCACGCTCAACGGTTCGGGCTCGTTCGACCCGGACGGCGACCCGTTGACCTATACCTGGAGAGACAGCTCCAACAACGTCGTCGCCATGGGCGTGACGCCCACGATCGCCCTGCCGTTGGGGGTGCACGTGTTCACGCTGACGGTGGACGACGGCAGGGGTGGGACGGCCTCTGACACGGTCACGATCACCGTCGTCGATACCACGGCTCCCACGATTACCAACGCTGCCGCAGACCCTGATCAGTTGTGGCCGCCGAACCACAAGATGGTTCCGGTGACGATCCAGCTGTCGGTCGTAGACGCATGCGATGCCAACCCTCACTGCGAGATCGTCTCGGTGACGAGCAACGAGCCGATCGACGGGCTCGGTGATGGTGACACCGCACCGGATTGGATCATCACGGGTGCACTCACGCTGGAAGTGCGCGCGGAACGATCAGGAACTGGCACGGGCAGGATCTACACGATTACGATCGAGTGCACGGATCATTCTGGCAACAGCTCGACCAGGGCCGTGACTGTTCGCGTGCCCCATTCACTTTAGTAATGCCTGGAGGGGGCAGCGTCCAACGCTGCCCCCGCTCCTCGCCATCTGCTCGGGCGGCTGCGATAATCGCCGGCGAGGCCTGACATGCGTGGCAACTTCATCGCGCTGACCTTGATCTTCGTCGTCGTGGGGGGCGGGTGTACGCCGTCGCGCCCGAGCGCCGTCCAGACCACCGGCCGCACATCCGGAATAACCGGAACCGTTCAGTCTGTCGTCATCAGCGGTGTCCCCGGAGGGCAGACGCTTCGAAGGCCGGCAAGCATCGAATTCGCGATTGCGCCGCTCGAGGGCGACCGGCCGCAATACAGCAGGGCCACGTTCGTCAAAAGCGACTCCGATGGAAAGTTCAAGGTGGAGCTTCCGGCTGGTGCCTACTGGATAGGGTCGAAGGCCAAGGCTCTCGACCCGGTCAACTACGCTCCCGGTGCGGTGGTCTTCTCCGAGGTTCAGGTGACGGTGACCGTCGGCGCGTTCAGCACGGTCGAACTGCTCGAGACCGGGTACGCGCCCTGATCAAGTCTCAGGGGTTACGAGGGCGCGTGGCGACAGCCGCAACCCCGCCGCCAACAGGAGCGCGGCGGCGCAGCGCCTAGACATCTTGACGGGCATGAGTCCTCACCAACGGAGCCATTTTCTCAGTTCGAAGACACCTTCACCACCGCCATCAAGGCGTACAGTAAACTCCTCGCCCATGCCTCTCTCACCAGGTGAGAAGCTCGGTCCCTACGAGATCCTGTCGTCGCTCGGAAAGGGCGGCATGGGAGAGGTGTACCGGGCAAGGGATCCGCGCCTCGATCGGGAGGTGGCGATCAAGATCTCCGCCGAGCAGTTCACCGAGCGGTTCGAGCGCGAGGGGCGGGCCATCGCGGCTCTCAGCAACGCCAACGTCTGCCACCTCTACGATGTCGGCCCGAACTATCTCGTCATGGAGCTTGTCGAGGGGCCGACGCTCGCTGACCGGCTGGCGGAAGGGCCGATTCCGCTCGACGAGGCCCTGGCCATTGCCCGACAGATCGCGGACGCGCTCGAGGCGGCGCACGAGAAGGGCGTCACCCATCGGGACCTGAAGCCCGGCAACATCAAGATCAAGCCCGACGGAACCGTGAAGGTGCTCGACTTCGGGCTGGCCAAGATGGGCGGCACTCCGACCGCGCAGAGCGACGACTCTCCCACAATCATGACCGGACGAACCGAGGTGGGCGTCATCCTGGGGACGGCCGCCTACATGTCGCCGGAACAGGCCAAGGGGAAACCCGTGGACCCGCGCTCGGACGTCTATGCGTTCGGCGCCGTGCTCTACGAGATGGTCACCGGGATGCGGCTCCATAGCGGCGACACGACCACCGAGGTGCTGGCGTCGGTGCTCAGGGAAGAGCCGCGGTGGGACAAGGTCCCGCCGCAGCTGCATCGGCTGCTCCGCCGATGCCTGGAAAGGATCCACAGAAGCGCCAGCGTCACATGGGCGATGTGATGGCGCTCGTCGATGACACGCCGGCCGTCTCCGCCCCCGTTTCGACATCCCGGCCCGCTCCTCCAAGCAGAACGTTGCGGTGGGTGGCCGCAGCGGGCGCGGTTGCCGTCGTGGGCGCTGTCGCGGTCATGTGGGGACCCTGGCGGCAGCCGGTCAGTGCCCCGGCCGTCCGGTTCGAAATCCGGCCCACCGGGAAGCTGACCTTCATCAATGGCGGCTATCCGATGGTGTCCCCAAACGGCAAGTGGGTGGTGATTGCGGCCGTGGGCGAGGACGGCGTCACGCGGATGTACCTGCGCGCGCTGGACTCCGTCGAGATGAGACCGCTGGCAGGCACCGAGAGTGGCAATGCCCTTCCCCCGCCGGTGTTCTGGTCTCCGGACAGCCGGTTCATCGCGTTTTCTTTCACCAACGGCCCGTTCACGTCGGGCCAGCTCAAGAAGCTCGATATCTCGGGCGGGCCACCGACCACCATCTGTGACATTCCGTCTTCGGTCCCGGGCGGGACCTGGAACGCCGATGGCGTGATCGTATTCGCGGCCAACAACGCCCCGGGCCTGATGCGGGTGTCCGCAGCCGGAGGCGTGGCCACCCCGGTGACATCTCTGGACAAGTCGCGGGGTGAAAACAATCACCGCTATCCGCGTTTCCTGCCCGACGGCAAACACTTTCTTTACCAGCGGATTTCGAACAATCCCGAGAACCGCGGAATCTTCGTCGGTTCCATCGATGCGAAGCCGGAGGAGCAAAGCCTCAAGCCGGTGATGCTCGAGCGATCGCCAGGCGATCTACACGGAGCCGATCGGCCGCGGCCCCGGGCGCTTGTTGTTCCTGCGCGACACGACGCTGCTGGCGCAGCCCTTCGACCCAGTCAGCTTCGAGTTGAGCGGCGAGCCCGTGCCGGTAGTCGACCAGGTCGCGTCGTTCGCGCCGGCCACCGTCGGCCTCTTCTCCGTGTCGGACACGGGTGTGCTGGCCTATCGTGTGGGCGCCGGGGGAAACCAGGTGCAGTTGACCTGGTTCGACGAGGAAGGGAAGGTGCTGGGGACCGCGGGCGAGAAGGGAGCGTATCAGAATCCCGCGCTGTCGCCTGACGGTACGCGCATCGCGGTCACCCAACTGGACCGGCAGAGCGCCAACTCGGACATCTGGGTAGTGGACATCGCGCGAGGCAACAGCATCAAAGTGACCTTCAGGCCAGGAAGAAGCGCCTTCCCGGTGTGGTCACCGGATGGGAAGCGCCTGGTGTTCTCGTCGCTCAACGCCGGGCACCTGGACCTCTACTTGAAGAATGCCGACGGCACCGGCGAGGAGCGATTGATCCTGCAGACCGAGCAGGACAAGCGTCCGACCAGCTGGTCCAAGGACGGACGATTGCTGTTCTTCTCTGAGCGCCGACCCGAAAGCCGGGGCTGACATCTGGGTCTTGCCCGTTCCCGATGGTCCGACAGGCGCGACGAAGCCAGTTCCGTACCTTCGAACCCCGTTTCCCGAATTCCTGGCAACGTTGTCGCCCGACGGGCGGTGGGTCGCCTATGTCGGGGCCGAAGCGGGCAATACAGACGTGTACGTGAGACCCTTCGATCCCGACCGGATTGCGGAGTCGGCGGCGGGCGGGAAGTGGCTGGTGTCGAAAGGCGGCGCCGGAAATCCTCGTTGGCGAGGCGACGGGATGGAGCTTTTCTACTCGGACACGAGCCTGGCCATGGCGGCAGTAGACGTCCGGACCGACCAGACGTTCACCCCCGGCGTCCCGCGACGGCTGTTCACGCTGCCGCTGGCGGTCGCAGGTCGACGTCACCGCCGACGGCAAGCGGTTTCTCAGCTTCTTGAACGAGGGTGCTAACGCGCCGGCGCCCTTCACGGTGGTGACGAACTGGCAGTCTGTCCTGGCCAGGTAGAGAGGCATGTTTCCACCGGGCCCTCGCGGCGTGCCGTTCCTCGGCATGTTGCCGGCGGTCAGACGCGATCCGACCGGCGTCTTCCTGAAAGCGGCGCGCCGCTTCGGCGACGTCGCCTACCTCAAGATCGGCCCGCGGCGAGGCTATCTCATCACCAACCCGGCTGATATCCGTCACGTCCTCCAGGACAACGCCCGCAACTATCACAAGAGCCCGCTCTATCAGAAGCTGCAGATGTCGATCGGCAACGGCCTGCTGACCAGCGAGGACGACTTCTGGCTGCGGCAGCGACGCATTGCGCAGCCGGCCTTTCATCGTCAGCGCATCGCCGGGCTGGCCGGCGTGATGGCGCAGGCAGCCCGAGAGACCGCGGCCGAATGGCAGGCGATAGCGTCGGACGGACGGCCGGTGGACGTCGCCGAGGAGATGATGCGCTTCACGCGGACCGTCGTCCTTCGCGCGCTGCTGGGCGCCGACCTCGGGCCGTTCGCGGCCAAGGTCGATGAAGCCTGGGTCGTCATCAACCAGCACGTCGGCGAGAGCTTCTGGTCGCTCGGCATCGCCGAGCGGTTCCAGCGCGCCAAGGCCCGGCGATTCGAGGCCGCGCGCGCCGTGCTCAGGGAGGCGGTCGATTACGTGATCGCCGAGCGCCGGCGCCATCCGTCCGACAGCGCGGATCTGCTGTCGATGCTGCTGGCCGCCCGCGACGAGGAGACGGGCGAGGGCATGACCGACGAGCAGCTGCGTGTCGAGGTCACGACGTTCCTCCTGGCTGGTCAGGAGACGACGTCGCTGGCGCTGACGTGGACGTGGTATCTGCTGTCGCAGCACGCCGCCGCACGACAGCGACTCGAGGACGAGATCGACACGGTGCTCAACGGACGTCCGCCCGAGTACGCCGACCTCGCGAACCTGCCGTACACGCGCATGGTGGTTGATGAAGCCATGCGGCTCTACCCGCCGGCGTGGGGTTTCTCACGGCAGGCGCTTGCAGACGACACGCTGGGCGGGTTCCGTCTTCCCCGGGGATGGCTGGCGTTCGTCATCCCCTACGTGCTGCATCGCCTTCCCGCGTTCTGGAAAGATCCGGAGGCGTTCGATCCGGAGCGCTTCTCGCCGGAGCGCAGCGCCGATCGACCGAAGTTCGTGTATCTGCCGTTCGGCGCCGGGCCGCGTCAATGCATCGGCAATCAGTTCGCGCTGATTGAAGCGCAACTGAGCGTGGCCACGCTTGCGCAGGGCTATCGGCTGCACCTCGTACCGCGGCACCCGGTCGAGGCGTGGCCGCTCATCACGCTTCGCCCGCGGTTCGGCATGCCGATGGTCATCGAGCGTCGGGCGATGGGTGTTCGCGCGGCGGCGGTGTGACCAGCCTGTCACGCTCGTCCCGAGTCTGTTGCGCCTCGAACCGGGCGCCAATCCGCTCGAAGGTCCGTGCGGCGTCGTCGAATTTGGCGGTGGCTTCGTCCCGAGCGCCGCGGTCGAGCGCGATGCGTGCAGCGACTCGCTGAGCAAAGGCAACGCCGTACCAGTATTGCGCCCGTGTCATGACGTCCAGCGCACGTTCGGCGAGGGTTCCGGCGACATCGAGTCGTCCATCGAGCCGGTACGTCTCCGCCGTCAGCGCGGCAGCGAAGCCATGCCATTGCGGAAACGCGAAGCCTTCCAGTTCGGCAACCACCGGTTCGAGGATTGTGCGCGCCTGGCCGTGATCTCCCTGACCGATCAGAGCGAATCCCAGCACCATTGATGCGTAGGCGCGACTGACGCGATCGGGCGCCTTTTCGCGGCTGCGCAGACATGCCGCAACGGCAGCCGCATCGTTCCCGCGTGTGGCCTCGACCCACCCGACCGCGAACGCCGCATACGTTTGAAGGCGGGGATCGCCGATCTCTTTGCCGACGTCATCCGCGTTGTTCGCTTCGGCAAGTGCTGCCTCGAAGTCTCCCTGAACGAGATGATTCATCGCCAGGTAGAAATGCGTCATCCCCAGCCACCAGCGCTGTTGTGGATGAGCGCGCAGGAGGTCGAGAGATTTGCGCCCATGAGCGATGCCATCAGCGGTGTTGCCCGACCAGTGTCCCTCCAGCACCAGCAGTCCATGTGCCTTGCCGAGCGTCTCCTCGTCACCCGCCCTGGTGGCGGCCTCGATCGCGCGGGCGGCGTTGTCGGAGGCGCGGCGCTGGTCTCCCAGGCGGCTGTGCATGTGCGCAAGCCAGAACGAATAGGCCGCTGTCAATGCCGGCTCGTTGAGACGGGCGAGCCGGGCCTCGTGCGGCAGCAGTACCTCGACGCTTTCCCTGAAGCGTCCGAGGAAGTACAGCGAATGCGCGTGCCGCAGCGCCACATCCAGCATCCGGCGATCGCGGTCCGGCTTCTCGGGAAGCCGCTGCAACCTGCGGGCGGCAAGATCGAGGTGCAGAACCGCTTCCGCATTCGCGTACACGCGCGCGGCCCGATCCGCGGCGCGGATCAGCCAGCGCACGGCCTCGTCCACGAGATCGGTGCGCGCGTAGTGATAGGCAAACGTGGCCGCCAGGTCGTCGCGATCGCCATATAGCGCGACGAGCGCTTCCGCCGTGCGCAGGTGCAGCTCGCGGCGGGTGCGGGCCAGCAGGCTGTCGTACGCGACGTCCTGCGTCAGCGCGTGCTTGAAGATGACTGCGGGTTCGTCGGCGCCAGGTTTCTCGTACAGAAACTCGAGCCGACACAGTTCCGCCAGTTCCAACGCATACTCGCCGCCGCGCCACACCTGGTCCAGGAGCTGGAGCGGCACTTCACGACCGAGCACGGAGGCGGTCTGCAAGAGGTGCTTCGCAGCTTCAGGCAACCGATCGACCCGCGCCATGATCACGCCCTGCACCGTCTCCGGAATCGCTGTCGAGTCCGCTCCGCGCTCAACGACGGTACGTGCAAGCTCCTCGAGGAAGAACGGGTTGCCCTCGCCCTTCTCGACAATGGACGCCGAGGCCGCTTCGGGCAAAGGCTGCTCGCCTACGACGTAATCGACGAGCTGCGCGCTGTCCGCGGTGGTCAGAGGTCGGAGCGTAATCTGCGCGAAGTACGATCGATCGAGCCACGGAACGCGATAGCCGGGACGACACGTCGTGACGATCATGATCGGCGCCCCGGCAAGCCGCTCGACCAGCGTCGCCAGGAATTCTTCGGACGTCCGATCGATCCAATGGATGTCTTCGACGGCGATGAGGAGCGGAGTCCGTTTGGCGGCTTTGAAGAACAGGGTGCGGAGCGCGTCGAACGTGCGCGCCTTGACCGCCTCCGGACTCAGGCCTTCCAGCTCGCTGCTCGTGTCGATCCCACCGATCATGCGGAGCAGCCAGGTTCCGGACTCGGACGGCAAATCACGAATGAGATCCGCCAGTGGAAGATAGGGGATATTGCTGCCGTAGGACACGCACTGCCCTTCGAGCACCGCCATGCCCGCCAGCGCGGCCACGTGCTGCGTGCACTCGTGCAGCAGACGCGATTTTCCGATTCCCGGTTCGCCGACGATGCTGACGGCGTGACCCTTGCCGGCGCGGACGCGGGTTGCAAGATCGCCGAGAACCGCCAGTTCCTGTTGTCTACCGACGAAGGGCGCCAATGTTCGTGCAAATCGGGCCGACTGCGCGTCGGTTCTGGAAAGCAGACCCACGACGCGGAACACTGGTCCGGCCGCTCCGTGACTCCCACTCGGGACTGTCTCGATGTAGCCATCGACCGCGCGGCGAGTGGTGTCGCTGATCAACGCCATGCCGGGTGATGCGAGCTGTTGCAGCAGGTCGGCGACTCTTGCCGGATCACCGACAGCGGCATACTCGACGGCGGCGTGGCTTCCCGCGCGGGTCACCACCAACCCGCCTGTGCTGATGCCGATTCGGAGCTTGAGCGGCTCGTCTTGATTCGATCCCGGCGTCGCAAGGCGTCCAAAGCGCTGCTGGATGCCAAGCGCCGCGAGAACCGCACGCCGGCTGTCGTCCTCGTGCACGATCGACGCGCCGAAGAGCGCGACGAACCCGTCGGCGGACCGTTCGGTGATGACGCCGCCATACCTGCCAAGCTCCTCCGCTGCCATCTTCGAGCAAGTCGCGCGTCAGCTCCTGCGCCGCCGCGGGTCCGAGCTGCTCCACCACGGCGGCGGCGTTTGCGATCCGGCAATCGAGGACGGTGGCTCGCTTCCGCTCGCCTTCGGGCGCGACAGAGCCGACACCTTCCCCCGCAGCAGCGCCTGCGGGAGCTGCAGCGACGACTTCCCGAACAGACACGGCAAGACGATAGCCGCGGCGAGGCACCGTATCGATGAACGGCTGTCCGTTCGGCAGGTCGCCGAGCGCCTTGCGCAGCGTATAGACATGCTGTGTGAGATTGGCGTCCTCGACGAACGTGTTCGGCCAGAGCGCTTCCATCAGCTCCGCCTTGGTCATCACACGATCGGTATTGCGCGCGAGGAGAAGCAGCAGGTCGAACGCCTTCGGGGGCAGTGGAACAGGCTCGCCCGCGCGCTCGAGCCGGCTGAGCCCGATGTCTATCCGGAACGCGCCGAATTCGTAGAACTGTCTGTGTGCCAATGGTTTGACCGCGTTGAGCGTTTATTGATTCTGTATTGACTCCGTCTTGAAGACTCCACCTGCGCCGAAGCGCATTCTAGGGCTGGCCGCTGGAACGTGAGGCGATTGTAGTGCCGGCGTCGATATGAATGAACAGATTGTTTCAGGAGAACAACCATGACCATCACAGCCAGACACGCACTTGTGACCGGCGGCTCACGCGGCATTGGCCGCGGCATCGCGCTGAAGCTCGCGGACCATGGCGTGCTCGTCGCGATCAACTACCTGAAGGATGAGGCCTCGGCGAAGGCCACGCTCGAGCAGGTCAGATCGCGCGGCGCCGACGGATTCACCGTCCAAGCCGACGTCAGCCAGCCGGCGCAGGTCGAGCGCCTGTTCAGCCGCGTGCGGAGCGAGTTCGGAAGCCTCGACATATTCGTGGCCAATGCGCGTCCCGAGGTGGGCGCGTTCTACCAGCCGCCGATGTCGATCGGCCTCGACCAATGGGACGCGGCGATGAACTCGCAGGCCAAAGCGTTCCTCGATTGGCGTCCGGGAGGCCGAGAAGCTGATGCCCGACAACGGCCGCATCATCGCTATCACCTATGCGCCCGGCGGCCGGTACGGCAGCTGGCAGTCGTGGGTCGGGATGGGCGCCGCGAAGTCCGCGCTCGAGACGCTGTGCCGCTACTTCGCGGTGGCGCTCGCACCGCGCGGCATCACCGTCAACACCATCAGCCCCGGATGGATCGAAGACAGCGTGCTCAACACCCTGCCGGATCCGGTGGTGCAGATGATCCGCGACCACCACAAGAACGGGTGGACGCCGATGCGGCGGCTGGGCACGCCAGCGGACATCGGCAACGCGGTCGCGCTGCTCTGCTCGCACGAAGCGGGGTGGATTACGGGTCAGCTCATCGCCGCCGACGGCGGGATGGGGCTCATGGATCCCGGACTGCCCCTCGCGATTCAACAGCCGGAGCTGCAGGCGCAGGCCGTTTAACGTCAGCGGGGCTTGGCCGTGATGCGGATTCGTTTCAGTACCGCGAGATCGTCGGGGAGCTCCGTTGCGCCGGCCGGGTAACCGTTCTTCTGCGCAATGAACGCCAGGATGTCGGCGTAGGTGTCTCCCGCCAGGCTCCCCGGCTGATTCGAAGGCATCCGCGCGCGGGTGCGCTCGAAGAGGTCGCCGATCGACATGTCCTCCCACAGGAATGCGAAGCTCTCCTCGACCAGGCTCGGGGCGGTGCTCCGTCCCCGCAGGTCGTCGGCGTGGCAGGACGCGCAGGACTGCGCGTACGCCACGCGGCCCCGTTCGGCCTGAGCCTCGGTGTAGACGCCGTCCCAGACGGTGGTGCGCTCCTGCGTCGCGGCGCTCACGAGCACCCCCAGCACGAGGGCGGCAGCCGTTGCTCTCAACGCGCTTGGCCCGGCAGCGCGAACACCATCATCACGTTCCCCGAGTTCGGCCGTCGGATCTCAGGTGCGAGCTCCGGCGCGATCAGTGTGGACCAACTGCCGTCGCCGCACGCTCACGGCGCCGGCTTGATCCCGAACTCCACCCAGACGACGAGATCCGCGATTGCCGACCCGAGCTCGGCTGGTGTGAACACGCAGTGGCCGTATCGATCGATCGTGCGCCGGACGAGCAGGTCGGAGCTGCCGTTCTCCGCCACCGCCTTCTCGTACGAGTCCTGGTGAAAGGCCGGCACCAGCGGGTCGCGCGAAGTGGAGAGCATCATCATGGGCATTCGCAGGTCGCCCGACGGCTCGTAGTAGTGATTGAAGTGCTTTGCGGCGTCGGGCGTGGCGGCGAAGCGCTCAATCCCGGCATTGATGCCCTCGAGAAGTGATGGGGGGAGCGCGCCAGCATACTGTGTGTCCCGGTTGTCGAAGAACGGGTGGCCGTGCGTGCGGGCGATCAGGTCGGCGAATTGGGCCGCGTGACTGGCAAGCGCCGCGACGAGCGAGTTCACTAGCTCTGCGGAAGTCAAAAACGGCAGCGGCGTCTGCGTGATGCCTGCGATCGCCAGTGCGCCGGCCGGATTCGCGGATATGGCGGCGCCGGCAGGGAGAATGATCGCTTGAGCGGTGTCGATATCCGGCGGCACATCGCCCGCCGAGCCTGGAAGGACCTCCGGATAGAAGAAGTCGAAGAGCGCGCGAGCGTTGCCGTGATAGTCGAACTGCCTACGCGAACCACCGGCGACGGCGCAGGCCGACAGCACACCGGAGAACGCGTTCGGGTGGTCCTCCGCCAGCTTGATGGCGATCAGTCCGCCCATCGAAATCCCACCGACGTACACACGCGAAGGCGAGCCGAACTTCGAGGTGAAGAGCCCGAGGAGTTGAAAGGTGCGTTGCGCACCATCCTTCACGTTCCAGCCATTCTCGGAAAAACTCGAAAACGCGACCGCGAACCCCTGTGGCGCGAGCAGGCCGATAATCAGGTCGCCCTCGCCCGGCAACGCGACAGGGCCGCTTCCCACGAAGCCGTGTGCGTACACGACCAGACTGCCATTCCAGTTCGTCGGACGGACGAGGCGGTAAAGAGCACCAGGACCGATCCGGCCGTCGACGACCTCGTCGGCGAAGCTCTCACCAGCGAGACCGAGCAAGAGGATCAGGAACGCGGCGATGAGTCTCATGGTACCCCTCCACTGGCGAAGCTCCGCTTTTGGCAGCTGAAGATCAGCAGCATACAGCGGAGGGTGCCGGCTGCGACGACCTACTACAATCCTGAGCATGCCCCCGCGCAGGCCCTTTGTTTCTCTGCTTCCCGCCAATTGTTTTCTCGTCAGTCTCTCACTGATCAGTCCCGCTTTCGCGCAGACTACGCCGCAAGTTCAAGCGGCTGCCGCCAAACCCGAGGTCAAGGCCGCGATGGCGCGTCTCGATCAGAATCGGCCTCAGCTTCTCGAACTGTGGAAGAAACTGGCGCTCACCAGCGCTCCCTTCAGGGCATGAGGATGAACGCGCCGCGCTCGTCATGAGCGAGCTGAAGCGGCTGGGATACGCGGATGCCTACCGCGATGCGGCCGGCAATGTGATCTCCGCTCCCATCGCGAAAGACGCCCGCATCACAGCGTTCGTGGCGCATCTCGATACGGTGGTGCAGCCGGGCGTCACGAGTCACCGTCACGGAAGGCAAGAATGCAAAAGGACACCTCACCTGGACGGGACCTGGCGTCGGTGACGATACCAGTGGCGTCGTCGCCTTGCTGGGGGTCGTGGAGGCGATGCGTCACGCCGGCCTGAGCCTGCCGAATGTCCGCTGGGTCTTCTCGGTGAATGAAGAGGGCGGCGGCACAAGCGAGGGCATCGGCCGATTCATCGCCGATCACAAGCCCGCGATCGCAGCCTTCATCAGCACCGACGGCAGTCCCATCGACGAGCTGGGTGCGGTCGCGGATAACGGTGTAGGCCTATACCCACTGTTCCCAACGTTCAGCGGACCCGGCGTACATACCATCGAATCGCACGGGACACCGAGCACAACGCGAGCTGTGGCGCTGGCCATCGAGCGAATCTACCGGCTGAAGATCCCGGAGACACCGCGGGAAAAGCGAAGCTGGCTCAATATCGGGACGATCAAAGCGGGCACCGTGCCGAACGCGATGGCCAAGAACGCGGAATTCACGGTGGACCTGCGCTCGAATGATGCGGCCACCGGACGAGCGCTGCGCGACAAGGTAAAGGCCGTCATCGAAGGCGCCGCCCGCGAGGCCGGGGTCTCGGTAAAGATCGATACCACGCGATACCAGCGTGACCCCATCTTTTTGAAGACTCCGGAGCAGCAACGATTGATCGAGACGCTATGGGCGACTTACCGCGCGATCGGCGTCACCCCACAAAAAGGCAAGATCGGGTCCAGCGACTTTGTCATTGCCTTGGCACAAGGCGTTCCTGCGGCCGGCATTGGACTCACGAATATCCGCCGGATGCATAGTCCGGAAGAAGAAACGGAGATCGACCCGCTGTTCACCGGGATGAAAGAGGTCCTGCTTTCGGCTGTTGCGCTCAGCCAGCGTCAATAAGGGCGTGGCAGCGCAGAGCTTGATTACAAGGTCGCTCGCCCGATAGACCTCGCCCATGCCGCCCGCGCCAACCAGCGCGGCGATACGAAATGATCCGAGGCGGGTCCCTGCCGCGAGTTTCATCATACGGAGATCGACGACTGACACGACGATTGACGGCTTGATTGTGGGTTCGCCAATCGCACATCGTCAATCGTCAATTCAGGCCATGGCATAATCCGCACCAAGATCCGCATTTCCGTCGAGAGGCTTCGCCATGAAGTTGCCGCGACTCGCCCTCGGGTTGGCCACGATCGCCTGGCTGTGCGTTGTGACGCCCGCGCAGTCACCGGTGCAGCCGCCGCGGATCTGGGACGATGGTCAGTTGGCGGACTGGGCCACGCCGATTGCGGCGCTGAACCTGCGGCCGGCGCACTATTCCTCGTCGCATACTACAGCGTGCCCGGCGACAACTTTCAGACGTACCCCGTTTATCACCCCGACAGCGAGCCACCGGGATATTGGGAGGGGCTGCAGAAGCAGAAGCCGCAGCCTCTGGTCGACGTCACCAAAATCCGCACACGCGAGGATTGGATCGCGGCGGGCGAGCGAGCCTTCCGCGAGCTGGACCACTTCTGGAGCCGCACGAGCGATCCGGCACTCATCGCGCGGGCTCGCGATCCGCAGTCGTTCGAAGGCGTGTTGAAGCTGCGCGACGGCACCGCCGTCCGGCCGCGGTGGGTCGTCACACCACAGGGCGTGATGTTGTCGTCGCCCGCGTGCACCGGGTGTCACGTTGGCGTCCGCACTGATGGCACGGTCGCGTTTGCAGGCCCTGGCGGGCCGCGGCCTCCCGGTACTCCGCCCCTGCTTCCGCGAGGTACTGGCGTCGTGGCTTCGAACGCGCCGCTGGCGCTCCAGCGCTTCTTCGTCGGCGACACGCTTCCGGTGATCGCCTGGCGCATGTATACCGTGCCGTGGGCGCCCGACGACCGCATCGAGAGCCGGCGCACTGGATCGGCGCAGCAAGCGCAGGGCGGCTTGCAGGCCAACGACGCAGGCGTCACCAACCGCCCCCATGGCAGCCCGTTCTACACGACCAAGATCACCGACCTCCACGTGCTTCAGGTACAGCCGCTACGTGGATGCGACCGCGACCCACCGGCTGCGTGGGCCCGAAGATGTCGGCCGGTATGCCGCCTTCGTTACCGGCGCGGATCCGATGGATTTCGGACCGCATCGCATCCTCAGCGACGAGCAGCGCCGGGTGCGGTTCCGGTACGCCGATGAAGTGCTGTACGCCATCGGCACGTATCTGATGTCGCTCGAGCCACCGAGGAATCCGGATCGCGCCGCCGCCGATGTCCTGCGCCGTGGCGAGCAGATCTTCCGTCGCGAAGGCTGTGTCGCCTGCCACGTCCCGCCGGATTACACGAGCGGGAAGTTTACGCTGGCGCAGGGCTGGGAACCGCCGGCGAACCATCCCAATCGCGACGACATCGTGCGTTGTCCGTTGGCACCGATCCCGGGCTGGCGTTGAAGACGCGGAAGGGCACGGGCTTCTACAAGATTCCGACGCTGCGCGGAGTCTGGTATCGCCCGCGCCTGCTCCATGACGGGTCGGTGACGAGCCTGGACGAGATGTTCGATCCAGCACGGCTCGGCCCCGACTACGAGCCGAAGGGTTGGAACCCGCCAGGGGTGACGAGGCGGGCGGTGCCCGGTCACACGTTCGGACTGTCGCTCAAGGCAGACGAGAAGAGCGACCTGTTGGCGTTTCTGCGCAGCCTATAGCCAGGGCTATCCCTCGGACAGCCCCGTCAACACCGGCTCGCAACGGACCTCGGTTCTGACCGAGTTCGCGATGAAGCACCCTTCATGAGCCAGGTGGTGCAGCCGATCGACATCGGATCTCGTCGGCACGCGATCGCCAGAAAACCTGACGTCGGGGCGGAGCGTGACGACAGAAACGAACGACTTGCCCGAAGGCCCTTTCTCCATGATTCCAGAGGCGTTGTCGGAGTAGTGATCCACGCAGAACTTCTGCACTGCAGCGACATACAGGAACGACAGCATGTGGCAACTCGATAGCGATGCCACAAGTAGTTCTCTGGGGTCAACGGCCTCGGGGTCGGAGAACGGCATCTTGACCACATGGGGTGAAGAAGAAGCCTTCAGTTGATACCGCCATCGAACTTGATCAGATGACGACGGCTGTAGCGGTTGTCGACGAACGGCTGGCTGTCGCGGCTCCACGTGACCTGAGCGATGTACCCGTGCATGCCTATCATTCTGATCCGGACTGGCCCCGCTCCTCCCCCTTTTCGCCCGGCCGCGGCCCCCATGCGGACGCTCTGGTAACATCCCTCAGCTTTTCATGGTGGGCCGGACGATTTCGCACTATCGCATCGTCGAGCGGCTGGGCGGCGGCGGCATGGGCGTGGTGTATGCGGCCGACGACGAGCGGCTCGGGCGCCGCGTCGCGCTGAAGTTCCTGCCCCGCGAGCTCTCGTCGGACCCGCACGCTGTGGAGCGGTTTCAGCGCGAGGCGCGTGCTGCCTCGGCCCTCACCCATCCGCACATCTGCACCATTCACGACATCGGCGCGACGGAGGACGCCGAGGGCCTTCAGCACTACATCGTGATGGAAATGCTGGAGGGCGAGAACCTGAAGCAGGTGATCGGCGGAAAGCCGCTGCCGATCGACACCGTCCTCAGGCTCGGCATCGAGATCGCCGACGCGCTTGAGGCTGCGCATGCCAAAGGCATCGTCCACCGCGATATCAAACCGTCCGCGACGGGAGGCGCGCGCGCGGCTGGCCCGCGGCGACGTCGACGGGCCCATCGAGAGCTATCAGCGGCTGCTGACGCTCGACGTCGCCCAGAAGTGGACGGCCGTCCTGGAACCGCGTCTGGTGCTGCAGCTGGCCCGCGCGCTCGAACGAAAAGGCGACCGCGCGGCGGCATCCCGTGAGTATCGGCGCTTCCTCGATCTCTGGGCACGCGCCGACGCAGGCCTGCCGGAAGTGACCGAGGCCAGGCAGAAGGTACAAGGCGGCGGTTAGGCCACCGCCGACTGCTGATCGCTTTTCAGGGCGAGCAGCGGGTCCAGGTTCGCAGCGCGCCGCGGATCACGATCGCCCGAAGAATATCCCGCTGCTTCGCACCAAGAGCCATGCGCAGTCCGATTTCCAGCGTGGTCTAGGAGCGCCTGTGCGGATGTCAAGGTCGGGCTGACCTCGTCTCGGGACGAGCTTGGCTCTGAACCTCCGCAAATCTCCCTGATAACGGGACTTGTCGCGTTACAGCACACCGGCTCGGTTCTTGCACCCTCCTACGGCGGAGGATGTTATGAAGAACCTCGCAGTTTGCGTGCGGACCAGCCGCGCGGCGGTTATCGCCAGTGCAGTGGTCGCGTGCCTCGTCGTCGGGGACGGCGTGAATCAGGCGTCGGCGCAGGGCTTCGGCCGCGCGCGCTCGAATCTCACCGGTACCTACCAACTGAACACATCGCAGAGCGACAACCCGTCCACAATCGCCGACCAGGTGACGCGCTCGCTTCCCGGCCGCGACCGGCCGCGCTTGCGCAACCAGGTCCTGCAGCGTCTCGACGCACCCCAGGAGTTCGCCATCGAACGGCGCGGACAGACGATCACGATGGCGTCCACCAACGCCGATCGCGTGACGTTCGAAGCCAACGGTCAGGCGCAGGTGGAGCAGGCGGCCAACGGCCGCTCGATCCGTACGGCGGCCAGCCTCGTCGGCGACCGACTGGAGATCAATTCCACCGGCGATCGCGCGTTCGACTACCAGATCACGGTGGAGCCGTTCAACAACGGACGCAGCCTGCGGGTGACGCGGAGCGTCAGCCACGTCGGCCTGAACCAGCCGGTGCTGTCTCGGAGCGTCTACGACCGCGTCTCGACCGACGCGCGCCTCGACATGTACTCGACCGGCGGTAACGGGCAACGACCGCCCAGCGAGGCCGCGCAACGGCGGCTACCGTGCAGGGGCCGGCGCGGCGATCTGACGTGCCGGACGGCACCGAAATCGTGGCCACGCTCGACAACCGGCTGAGCACGCAGGAGGCGAGCGCGGAGGACCCGTTCACGCTGACCATCGTGTCGCCCGGCCAGTTCCAGGGCGCGCGGATCAACGGCCGGCTGCTGGCCGTGGATCGCTCGGGCCGTGTGGCCGGGCGCTCGGACATGACGTTCGACTTCGATAGCATCCGTTTCCGCAACGGGCGGACGGCTGACTTCGACGGCGTCATCGAGGGTGTCACGACGCCGGACGGCGACACGCTGCAGGTCGAGAACACCAACGTGGGTGAGGACGACAGCCAGACGTCGCGCACGGCGACCCGCACGGGCATCGGCGCGGCGATTGGCGCGGTGATCGGCGCCGTGACCGGCGGCACCAAGGGTGCGGCGATTGGCGCAGCCATCGGTGGCGCGGCCGGCGCCGGCTCGGTGATCGTGCAGGGGCGCGACGACCTGAACCTGGAGCCCGGATCCGAGTTCCGCATTCGCGCGCTCGGACCTCAATAGTCAAACGTACGTAAGCAGAGGCGGGGCCCACCACCTCCGCTAAGCTACGGTGGTCCGCCGTAGCCTTAGCGAAGGCGGAAGCCCCGCCTCTGCGTGTTTAGAGCGCACTCCCCTCATTCCCGCGCCTATAATCCCGCCAATCGGAATGTCAGCGACATGAACCCCGATGACGCAACCGTCACGGCGGGGCCGACGGTGCTGCAGGCGGGCCGGCAGTTCGGCGTCTATCGCGTGGAGGCACTGCTCGGCGCGGGCGGCATGGGACACGTGTTCCGTGCCGTCGATACGCGCCTGAATCGCCCCGTCGCCATCAAGGTCTGCGCGGCGAGTTTTGGCGAGCGCTTCGACCGCGAGGTTCGCGCCATCTCGGCCTTCAATCATCCGCACATCTGCACGCTCTACGACATCGGCCCCGACTACCTGGTGATGGAGCTGATTGACGGCGAGACGCTGGCGGCGCGGCTCCGCAAGGGACCGCTGCCGATGCAGGACGTGCTGCGGTACGGCGCGCAGATCGCGGACGCCCTGACCGAAGCGCACCGGGCGGGCATCGTGCACCGCGATCTCAAACCGGGCAACGTGATGATCACGCGGCACGGCATGAAGGTGCTGGACTTCGGCCTGGCGAAGATGACCGAAACGCCGGAGCCGACCCTCACGCAGCCCCTCGCGGTCATGGGGACGCCGGCGTACATGGCGCCCGAACAAGCGGCCGGTGCTGAGGCCGGCCCGCCATCGGACCTCTTTGCGCTCGGGCTCCTGCTGTACGAGATGACGACCGGCCAGCGGCCGTTGCCGGGCGCCTCGCTCGGACGGGCGATGCTCGGCGGCGGTATCACGACCGTCACGCCGCCCTCGAAGATCCGCGCCGAGACGTCGCCGGCGCTCGATGCGCTCGTCGCGCGTCTGCTGGCGGCCGATCCATCGCAACGGCCCGGTGCGGCTGCCGTCGCCGATGAACTGCGAGCGCTCGTCGTCCCGAAGTCGCGTGGTATCCGGACCGGAGTCGTTGCCGCCGCAGCCGCGATTCTCGCGATCGTCGTCGCGGCCTCCTGGTGGCTCACGGGTGGAACGCGCGGGCCCACCCGGCTGGAAGTCGAGAGCATCGCGTCGATCACCAACCTTCCTGGAAACAAACTGGATCCGGCCTACTCGCCCGACGGGTCGGCGATCGCGTTTTCGTGGCGCGGCCCCGACGGCAACAGCCCGGGCATCTACGTGCTCGACGCCAACGCCAGCATGCCGCGCAGGCTCACGCAATCCGGTTTCGACGACGTGTCGCCGGCATGGTCGCCGGACGGAGCCGGCATTGCGTTCGAGCGAGTGAGGCAGAACGGTGTCAACGAGCTCATCGTCATTCCCGCGGCGGGTGGACCGGAACGGAAGCTCCGCGACGTCAGGCAGTCCAGGCCGCTCGCCGACGCCACACGCCCGCTGCTGACGTGGACGCCGGACGGCAACGCGATCGTCATCCCGACGCTGGACGTGGATGCGGATGGCCGCGCCAGCCTGTTTCGCATCGGCCTCCGCGGCGAGCCGCCGCAGCGGCTGTTTGCAAGCACGGGTGGCGACGGCGATAGCTATCCGGCCTTTTCGCCCGACGGCCGCTGGCTGGCCTACGGGTTGGCGGAGCGGGGCAGCGCGCGCCTGTTCGTGCGCCGGATGGGCCGCAATGGGTTGCCCGAGGGTCCGCCACAGGAAGTGCCTGGCGGCGCAGGGACGAGCGCCGCACCGATTCGTTCGCCGATGTGGTCGCCCGACAGCGCTCGGCTGGTGTTTGCGGCTGGCGCGCGGCTGCTGGAATGGGAGGTGGGCGGCGCATCGCGAGAGCTGTGGGTATCCGGAGATCGGTTTCAGGCGCTGACTGCCCATTGGACTGGCGGCGTCATATCCCAGCTCGTCTACGCAAAGACCCTCGACCGCAGGGAGTTAAGGGAGCTGCACCTCGATCCGTCAGGGCGGCAGGCTGAGGGGCCGCCAGGCGAGTTCATGCGTCTCGGGTCGATTGGCTTACCCCAGTTCTCCCCCGACGGCCGCTGGTTGACGTTCAGTGACGGCTCGACTCTATGGATTGCGGCGGCCGACGGCAGCAACCCGCGCCGTTTGGCCGATCTGGTCGCCGGGATCCGGCGCCCACATTTCTCCGGACAGCCGTCACGTGGCGTTCCACAAAGTTGACGAGCTCTTTGCGCCGCTCTACGTCGTGGACCTGGACGAGAACGGCGCGGCAGCGGCCGTGCGGAAGGTCGCACAGACGAAGAGCTTCGGTCTTGTTGGCGCGTCGTGGTCCGCTGACGGCACGTACCTCTACACGACAGCCATCAACAAGACGCCGCAGCGGGTGATGCGCGCACGTGTGAGCAACGGTGACCTGGAGGATCTGTTCGACGGCGCGACGCCGGTCGTCGCACCCGACGGCCGCCGCGTGTTCTACAGGAAGGGATTGGGAGTCTCATCGCTGTTTGCGCGATCGCTCGACGGCGACATCGTCAGGAACGCTGAAGAACAACTCGTGCCGGGATGCGTGATGCCATTCGGGCATCGTTCCGACGTCGCGTGGCATCTATTACGTCGCCTGCGACGAACAGCAGCAGCCCGTGACGCTTCGCTACTTCGAGTTTTCTTCACGCCGGTCGTTTGATCTCGCTCCGGCGCCGCTCGGCACGCAACCGATTCTGACCGTGTCACCCGACGGCCGGCGTCTGGTCTATCAGACATCGCTGCCCGACAACGGCGAACTGACGCGCGTCACCTTTCGCCTCACCGGACGCTAACGGCGGCCCGGCTATAATCCACGCCTGCGTGGCCCTCACCCCAGGCAACCGCCTCGGCCCATACGAAGTGATCGCCCAGATCGGCGAGGGCGGAATGGGCGTGGTCTACAGGTCCCACGACACCAAGCTGAATCGGCCTGCAGCGATCAAGGTCCTGTCGAATGAACTCGCGGACCCTGCCGCCCGGCGACGGTTTCAAATGGAGGCGCAAACCGCCTCGTCGCTGAATCACCCACACATCGTCACGGTGTACGACGTCGGCGAATACGAAGGCCGGCAGTACTTGATCACGGAGTTCATGGACGGCGGGACGCTGAAAGAGTGGGCCCGGCGCGAGAAGCGTACCTGGCGGCAGGTGGTCGAACTCCTGACGGGCGTTGCCGACGGGCTCGCCGCAGCGCATGCGGTCGGGATCCTGCACCGCGACATCAAGCCCGACAACATCCTGCTCACCGCAAGCGGCTATGCCAAGCTCGCGGACTTCGGCCTTGCGAAGCTGACCGAAGGCGACACGGATCTGACCGCGACCCGGACCGATGGCCACACCAGGCCCGGGGCGATCATCGGCACCATCCCCTACATGTCCCCCGAACAGGCGTCGGGGAACATGCTCGACGCCCGCAGCGATGTCTTCTCGTTTGGCGTCGTCCTGTACGAAATGCTGGCGGGCCACAAGCCGTTCGAGGGATCGAGCAACCTGGAAGTCCTCCAGAAGGTGATCCACGGCGAGCTGCCGACGATCGGCGCCGACATTCCCTTCAGCCTGCGTCTGGTGGTCGAGAAGGCCCTCGACAAGGACCCTGCCGAGCGATATCAGTCGATGCGCGACCTGGTGGTCGATCTCCGGCGCCTGTCGCGCACGCGCGGCACGGACCAGCCCGCGCCCACGATCGTGGCGCCCGCGCGAACCAACGCCAGACATCTCGCGCTTGCCGCGACGCTGGGGGCACTGGTCGTCGCCGCGGCTCTCGGGATCCTGTACTGGCGCTTCCTCGAGGCCGACTACTTCTGGACGAACCCGCTGGAAGGCGCGCGCTTCGAGAAGCTCACGGACTGGCCGGGGACCGAGCTCGACGCGGCCATTTCTCATCGACGGTACGTTCGTCGCCTTCCTGTCCGACCGCGACGGACTTTACGACATGTGGGTCACACAGGTAAGCGGCGGGGAATTCCGTAACCTGACTGGCGGGCGATCCGCGACGCTGCTACACGAGATGACCCGAACTACCGGGTTCAACGCGGACGGAAGCCAGCTGTGGCTGCGCGCGGCGCTGGCGAATCTGCCCGGAGAAACACCCCGCGCGCGAGCTTGAGTCTCCTTCCCACTCTCGGCGGAGCCGCGCGGCCGTTCCTGACGCCGGCCTCGCTGAATCCGGTCTGGGCCCGAGACGGGTCGATGCTCGTGTTCCATCACTCCACACCGGGCGATCCGATCACGCTTGCCGAGCCCGACGGCCAGAACGAACGACAGATCTACAAGGGCGCCTCCCGGCGAACACAACCACTACGTGACCCTGAGCCCGGACAAGCGGCACGTCTACTTCGTCAGGAACTGGCGCAGCACCGAAGCGGATATCTGGCGCATCGCCGTCACCGGCGGAACCCCCGAGCGGCTCACCCGCCACAACTCGCATGTCGCCTATCCGGTGCTGCTGGACAATCGCACGCTCATCTATCGCGCAACCGCTGGCGACGGCACAGCCTGGGTGCTGTACGGCATGGACGTCGAACGGCGCATCCCGCACCAGATCAGTCGAGGCGTCGAGGAGTACCAGTCAGTCGCGGCGAGCGCGAACGGGCGCAGGCTGGCGGTCACGGTGTCGAACCCCGCCGTGAGCCTGTGGACCGTGCCGATCACGACGCGGCTCGCCGACGAATCCGCGGCCAAGCGCGTGTCCGTGCCGGCGGCCCAATCGCAAGGCCCACGCTACGCGCCGGGCGGACTGCTCTACCTGGCCGGCAAGGGCGGTACCGACGGCCTCTGGCGATGGAAAGACGGGGCGGCGGTCGAGTTGTGGCGTGCCAGCTCCGGTGCCGTGATTGCCGCCCCGGGTGTGGCAACCACTGGCGCGCTGGCCTTCGGCGTTCGTAGAAGCGGACGGACAACCCTCTACGTTGCGTCCGCCGAAGGAACGGGAGCGCGCCCGCTGGCCGAAAACCTCGACCTGCGCGGCTCGCCGTCGTGGTCCCCGGATGGACGCTCCGTCGCTGTGGCCGCCGATGCCGGCGACGGGCCGCGGATCTATCGCGTGCCCGTGGACGGAGGCGCGCCCGAGCGGCTCACGGAGCACGTGGCCTCCAACCCGGTCTGGTCTCCGGATGGACAGACGATTCTCTACGACGACCGGACCGTCGGTGGAGCGTTCTTCCCGGTTCGAGGCCTTCGTCTCGACAAGACCCCGGTGAAGCTGCCGGCTTCAGCAGTCACAGCGACTGGGAGGCTTTTCGTTTCACGCCGGACGGCAATGTGGTGTTCCTGCAAGGCGACTTCCGCCACCAGGATTTCTGGCTTGCGAATCTGGCCACCGGGGAAAAGCGCCAGCTCACGAAACTCAAGCCCGGCTACTCCGTCCGCAGTTTCGATATCTCGCCCGACGGCAAGGAGATCGTGTTCGATCGCGTGCAGGAGAATTCGGACATCGTGCTGATAGACCTGCAGCGATGACACATCGCACGTGAGCGCCTGCTGCCAGCGTTACTCCCACCCGCCGTTGCGCTTCTCCACCGGCAGGATCCGCATGAATGCTTCCACGGCGTGGATCTGGCCGTCGTAGACTTTGAACATTTCCCACACGGTCAGCTGATCGCCGCCGCGCTCGCGCACGCCCCAGGCCATGCGCAGCCAGACGATGCCCATGCGCTCGTCCGCAGCGATGACACGTGTCTGCACGTCACCGAGGCGCTCGAAGATCGCGAGTGACTGGGTGGAGATGTTCTGGCAGCCGGGGGCGAACTTGCAGTCCGGCCCGGCCATCACCTGGCCGTTCTCGTAGCGATAGGCGCCTGGCGCGAACGGAGCGTTCACGTCGGCGAAGGTCTTCGCGGTATTGAGCCCTTGCGGGTAGTGCATCGCCGCTTTGATCGCCGCGTCGCGGGCGGCGAGCTGCTCGGGACGTGGCGCGAAGTTCATCACTGCACTCGGCGCGCTCAGGCCGTCGATGTTGAAGATAAGCCCTTCCGCGCGGCCGCGCGTGGCCACCAGCTCGATTTCGGTGAGCTTGTCGGCGACCACCTTCAGCCGCACCACCAGCAGCACGGGCGCCCCGGTCTCCTCCACCACCACATGGGCGCCGGCCACGCCGGCGCGCTCGTCGATGATGTCCTGGCGGAAGCCGCGCAGGCGCGTCACCGTGCCGACGAGGCCGACCTTCGCGAGCGGCTTCTCGACAGCGTCCTCGGTGACGCGCAGCGTGTCGGCGACGGGCAGGCCGCGCACGTCGTGCTTGAGCAGCGCATGCAGCAGCTGCGTTACCTTGCCGCGCAGGCATTCGCGGTCACAGGCGGTAGTGGCAAGCTGCGCCGCGTTCGCGGCGGCACCCCACGCGCAACACACCAGCAGCAGTCCGACAATCGTCCTGTTCTTCAGAGTCATCGGGACCTCACCTCACCTCAGGTCGATCGTCTGTCGGCCGACGGTCATGCTTTGAGCGCGGTACTCAGTGGGCCTCGCCTTGCTTCGATAGGCCACCACAGTAAGGTTCATGCCTGGTTTCAGCATGTCCTCCGTGAGATCGCGGAACTCCATTCGCGGCGCCGGCGCCAGGATGATGACGAGTGGCTTGCCGTCTACTTCAATCGTCATGCGCGGCATCGTGTCTTTGAAGGCGATCTGCCTGAGGATGCCGGAGAGTTTCTGCGCGTTGGCCAGATCGTACGCGCTCCACTGGTGCTGCTCGTCGTAGACGAGGTTGGCGTCGGCATCCTTCGAGCCGAGCCAGGGCGTGATCGAGCCTTCAATCAGCGCGCTCAGGTTGCCCTCCATACAGGAGTACTCCATCACCTCGACGTCCGGCGTGAGCACGAAGACCCGCTCGTTGCCGATCGGGCGGGTGTAGGTCTTGGGATCGTCCAGGACCCACTTGAACTGGATGTGGCCCATGTCGGGCCGCCTGAACGTCATGGTCAGCCTGGCCTGCTCGCTCATCGGATGGCCGATCGTGCCGAGCTTGGTCCACCCGTTGAAGTTCACGGCCTCGATGACCAGCGCGTCGCCGTCCCAGCGGCCGCGCGAATCGCCGAACCAGGTCGGCGGCCAGTCCTTGCGATGGGGCAGCCCCTCGGTGTTGACGACCTGAAACATCGTGCTCTGCTCGAACAGGAAGGCGATGTTCTCGTTGTTCTGCAGAATCTGCATCGGGTGCGGCGTGAACGATCGGAGCCAGCCAAACGGCATGCAGCTGCCGGCGTAGTCCCCGTTCTTCGTCGCGTTGTAGTTGTCCCACTGGGCCTGACCCCAGGGGGTGAACGGAAGCGGATTGGGTTCGCCGACGTTGCTGGTTCCGTTGTTGTTCTTGACCGTCCTGGTCAGATCCTGAACGCCCGGCCGCGCCCAGACCCCGCTGAAGTCGGGCTTCCCGTTGGACAAGCGTGGAGCGGGCGCATTCATGTCCACTTTGATTCGCGCCGACTGCGCATCTGCGCTCGCGCTGAGCACGACGAAGAAACCCATCGCCAACAGGAAGGTCTTCATGATCGGCTCCTGGTGTGATCCGGCTGTCGCGCGATTATGGCGGATCAACAGTCCTGCTGTCCCGCCCGTATAATCGCGGTGCAGTTTGGCCCTCCTCCCCGGCACCCGTCTCGGCGTCTACGAGGTCACCGCCAAGATCGGCGAAGGCGGCATGGGGCAGGTCTATCGGGCGCGCGACACGAAGCTCAGTCGCAACGTCGCGCTCAAAGTCCTGCCCGACTCAGTCGCCAACGACGCGGACCGCCTCGCGCGATTTACCCGCGAAGCACAGATCCTCGCGTCGCTGAACCATCCGCGGATCGCGGCGATCTACGGACTCGAAGAGAGCGGCGGCCTGCGCGCGCTGGTGATGGAGCTCGTCGAGGGCGACGATCTGTCGCAGCGCATCGCGCGCGGTGCGATGCCTCTCGACGAGGCGTTGCCGATTGCGAAGCAGATTGCCGAGGCGCTGGAAGCGGCGCACGAACAGGGCATCATCCATCGCGATCTCAAGCCCGCGAACATCAAGGTCCGCGCCGACGGCACGGTGAAGGTGTTGGACTTCGGCCTCGCCAAAGCGCTCGGCGCTGATGCAGCGAGCGCGGCGGCGGGCAGCCTGACGATGTCCCCCACGATCACGACGCCGGTCATGACGCAGGCGGGGATGATTCTCGGCACGGCCGCATACATGTCCCCGGAGCAGGCCAAGGGACGGGCGACGGATGCGCGCTCGGACATCTGGGCCTTCGGGTGCGTGCTGTACGAAATGCTGGCAGGTAAGCCGGCGTTTGCCGGCGATACGGTCGTGGAGATCCTCGGTGACATCCTGAAGGCCGACCCCGACTGGCGCGCGCTGCCGCCGGAGACACCGCCGGCGGTCGTTTCGCTGCTGAAGCGCTGCCTGCAGAAGGATCGCAACCGGCGGATGCGCGACGTCGCGGACGCGAGGTTCCAGATCGAGGAAGCGGCCAGCGAAGCCGCGGCTCCGGTCGCTTCAAGCGTGCCGTCGCGGAGAAGTCGCGAACGGCTGGCCTGGATTGCGGTGACACTCGCGCTCCTTGGCGTCGCGGCCGTGGGCATCGGATACCCACGCCGTGCCACGACCGCCGCGCCGGAGATGCGCCTCGAGATCGTCACGCCGCCTGGCGCTGACCCGGCGGGTTTTGCGATGTCACCAGACGGACGCGCGCTCGTGTTTCAAGCGACCGTCGAGGGAAAGAGTCAACTCTGGCTCCGGCCGCTGGACTCGGAAGCCGCCCGGCCGCTCGCGGGAACCGAAGGCGCGGCCTTTCCTTTCTGGTCTCCGAACAACGAGTCGGTGGGGTTCTTTGCCGGCGGGCAGTTGAAGCGCATCGACGTGGCAACCGGTTTCGTGCAGAACCTGGCGGAGGCGCCGCTGAACACCCGCGGTGGTGCGTGGAACGCCTCGGGCACCATCCTCTTTACTCGCTCCGCCACCGAACCGCTGTTTCGCGTGCCAGCCGGTGGCGGGAAGGCCGTGGCCGTCACAGAGGTCACCGCACCACACCTGGGCCACCGGTACCCGCAGTTCCTGCCAGATGGAGAGCACTTTCTGTTCTTCGCGTTCGGCCCGCCCGAGAGCCAGGGCATCTACGTGGGTGCGCTGGACTCGAGGAAGGCCACGCGTCTGCTCGATGCGGATTCGGCGCCGATATTCGCGCCGCCGAACTACGTGCTGTTCGCGCGACAGGGGACTGTGCTGGCCCAGCAAATCGACCTCGACACGCGCCAGCCCGTCGGCGATCCGCTGCCGGTGGCGCGGCAGGTCGCGACTCCGCAGGGGACTGTTGGGAGCGTCGCGCTGTCGGCCGCACCGGCCGGACCCATCGCCTACCGCGCCGAAGGAGGCCACCGCCAGCTGCGATGGGTGGATCGGACCGGGCGCCAGCTTGCGCTCCTTGGCGGTCCCGACCCAGGCGATCCAACCTCCGTTCGGCTGTCCCCCGACGGGCGCATGGCCGCGGCCTATCGGATGGTCAGCGGGAATGCCGACGTGTGGCTGCTCGAGACCGGGCGTGACGTGCGGCAGCGATTCACGACGAATCCGGCGCGGGAGTTCGACCCGATCTGGGCTCCCGACGGAAGCCGCATCGTTTTTGGCTCGACGCGAAAAGGTGTCGTGGACCTCTACGAGCGATCCGTCGGCGGCGCGCCAACCGAGACACTGGTGTTGGAATCTCCCGAAAGCAAGAACCCGCTCGACTGGTCGCTGAACGGCAATTGGATCCTGTTTGCGGTGCAGAGTGCCACAACCGCTCGCGATCTCTGGGCGCTGCCGATGGCGGGCGAGAAGAAGCCGATCGCCGTGGCGCACACCGCGGCCGACGAACCGTTCGCGCAGTTTTCTCCAGACGGCCGTTGGGTCGCCTATCAGTCGAACGAGAGCGGACGGTACGAAATCTACCTACAGCGCTTTCCCGTACCCGGCGGCAGGACGCAGATCTCCACCAGCGGTGGCACGTTTCCGAAGTGGCACCGTGACGGACAGTCGCTCTTCTATCTGGACTCCGGCAACCGTGTCACCAGCGTGGCCTTGTTGCGGAACGGCGTGCCGAAGGAGGAGCGCCTCGAGCCGGGGAATCCCGTGGCATTGTTCCCGGTGTCGGTCGGGGGGACGTACGAGCCAACGCCAGACGGCCAGCGATTCCTGATCAGCGAAATCACGAAACCTCCGTCCCCGATCACGATCCTTCTGAACTGGAAGCCGCGTCCGTAATCAGAGAGATATGCGTTCGCTCACGGCCGCCACTACTCTGCTCTCCCTCGCGCTCGCCGCCTGCGGTCCACCAGCCGTCACGACGGACGGCCGCGCGCTCACGGACGCCGACCGGGCGGCAATCCTCGGCGCATTGCGCCTGTCGGCCAACGCGGAGGGACAGGTCCTGAACGAATGCGGCGAGCTGGCGATGCCGCAGTTCCTGCCGGCGGAGCTCGGCGGCCGCGTGGGCACCGCGGTACTGTTCGCGATGTCGGGTGGCCCGACCACGGCCGCGTGCTACGGAGACGGGCCCGATCTTCACCTGTTGATGCGCGAGGCTACGGGCTGGCGCGAGATTTATTCCGCGCGCGGACGGATGCTGATCATCCTGCCGACATCCACCGGCGGGGTGCGCGACATCGGCGACGGCGGACCCGGCTTTTCATTCCCGGTCTGGACCTGGAACGGCAGCCGCTACGCGCCCGCAGGCAGGGAAATATCCGACGCTGAACTGTCGAAGACGAACGCGACCTACCTGCCCTGAGCCGAGCGCTTCCCCTCAGGCCAGCCCGGCGCGGTCTGGACGGCGGTGTGTACCGTCTTGGACATGTACGGTCTTGTACGCGGTATACACTCTGCCCCTGTGTCGACGGCGTCTCTCGGCGAATCTCCGAGTTGAGGCTCGCCCTCCCCCCCGCTCGCGTCACGCGGCTTCTGGTGTCCGGGGCGGTGGCCATGGCCTGCACCCAGCTGGAAGCGGCCGACGCACCCACGCCGCTCACCCTCAGCTCGACCCAGCAGACTGCCGTGGCGCGCGCGTTCGCGCCGGTCCTCGTTTTTCACCCGCTCGAGCAGTACTTCCCCATCAGCCCGATGCTTCGTCTCGGCACCGAGCCGGTTTCCGGCGATCAGCCTGCCGCGCCTGAGGGACTGGAGGGCTGGCCCACACGCGTCGCGGGATACCGCGCCTTGTCGGGGCCGGAAAAACTGCAGCGTGGCGCGCTGGGATATCGCGTCTTCTCGCGGATCGATTGAGGCCAGAGCCAGGTTGTCATCGAGTACCGGGCCTATTACGTCTACAACGAGTTCACCGTCCGCGGGACATGGCTGCCGTACCGCGTGCTCGACAATCATCCCCACGACCTCGAGCGCCTGTATCTCATCCTGACACCGACTGCAGGGGCCGACTTCGCGAGCAGCGCGGCGGACGAGACCTGGGCGCGCGGCGCGTTTCTGATTCGCAGCGTGGTGGCCAATGCCCACGATGGAAGCATTCCGCCAAACCACTACGATGCGCCTGACGACGACGTCCTCATGACGCCGCTGACCCTGCTCATCGAGCGTGGCTCCCACGCCATGGCACCTGACATCAACCAGGACGGCCGTTTCACGCCAGGCATCGACAGCACCGCCACTCGAAAACTGCAGTGGGGTATCCGGGACAGCGGCGCCACCGGAAGCCGCTACCGCGCCTCATTCATGGACAACCGGGACACGTCGGCCATTCGCCTGTGCGGCCCAGCCGAGTCGCATCCGGCCGAGATTCCCGAGTGCCGGCGCTATGACCTGTATCCCACCGATCAACTGCAATCCTGGTTTCAGGGCTTCGACGTCTTGCCGCGCGACCGCGATCGCATCTACGGACGCTCGCCGTGGCAGGTTCGGATCTTTGGCGATGTACGGCTCAGACACTGCTGGTCCCATCCGACCCACCGGACGGCAGCGTATTGAACGCCATGGAGCGTCGCCGGATTCGCGGCCAGGCCGGTTCCATGATCGGCCTCACTGCCGTCGGCCCGTCGCCGGCGCTCATCATCGGCCAGCGCCATTTCTGGAACGTCGGCCCTCGTGGAGCACCCGACGTTGCCGCCGAAGCGTTGGTCCTGTTCTCTGGCGATCGCCGACCGCTGATCGAAGTACAGGTCTGGGGCTCGTACACCGTCGACGCCATCACCAACGTCGTCATCGGCGGCGGCTGGTTCTCCGACCATCACACGCCGGACATCGCCGCCGGCACAGATCTGCGCCTCGGAAGATTCACCGTGCGCCCCATCTGGCGGGTCTGGTCGCGCACGTTCAACGCGCGCGTCACGACGACGTTTTGATCGGTCAGAGTGCCGGCGCGGTGCGGCGGAGCGAGTGGGCGCTGGCCGCCTTCTTCCTCTACATCGCCGCGCTGTGCGCATGGCGGCACGAGGGTCTTTCTCCGCATAGCATCCTCGCGAGCCTCGTCCTGCCAGGACTCGTGGCGTTGGCGCGTGCCGACGCCTCCTCTCGAGCCATCGGCTGGAGTGTCGCCAGGGACTGGCTCGCCGCCGTGCTCATGCTGGTGGCGTACTGGAGCGTGGATTGGGTCCCCTCCGTGCCACGCAACCATGAACTCGAGCAAGTGCTGATCGGCTGGGATCACGTCCTGCTCCACGACTGGAGCCTGGGCGCGATGATCGAACGGTTCGGGCCGGTCGTTCCAAGCGTGCTGGAGTTGGCTTACCTGGTCCTCTACGCGGTGCCGCCCTTGATCATCGCCAGCTTCTACCTCCGTGACGAGCGGGATCGGTTGGACGAGTTTCTCTTCCCGTTCCTGGTGGGCACGCTGGCCGCCTATGCGCTGCTGCCGCACTTCCCGGTGGAAGGGCCGCGCCTCGCCTTCGCCGGCCAGGATCTCCCGAACGTGGAGACGGTGTTCCGCCGGGTCAATGTCTGGATTCTCGACCACTGGGACATCCAGTCGAGCGTGTTTCCCAGCGGTCACGTGGCCGCGGCGTTCTCTGCGGCGCTGGCCGTGCGCCTTGCTGCTCCCGATCGGCGACGGCTGTCAGGAGCGCTCCTGGCACTCGCGCTGCTCGTCTGGGCGAACACCGTCTACAGCCGCTATCACTATGCCGCCGACGGTCTGGCGGGCCTCGCACTGAGCGCGTCGGTGATCGGCCTGCTGTTCACGTACGGTGCACACCGCTCCGGTGCGGATCTACACCGGCAAGCGCGGTGCGCGCATAAGCTCTGACCAGGTTCTCAGAACACCGCACCCAGCAGGCGTTTCAGCAGCTCTTCAAACGAGATCATCGTCAGCGTCAACGGCAGCAGCGGGGCCAACGTGACGATTCCCAGCTGAAACACCGTCTCTTTCAGAACGGCACCAGACGCATGGTCCGGATCACGTCGAAACTGTTGGCCAGATCGGCCAGCGATTGGACGTCGGCACTGCCGACGAGCGGCTCGGCCGGATCCCGATTCCCGCGAATCCATTTCGCGTCGAAATCTCTGACGTAGTGTTGCGCGAGCACGCCGGTACTCGCTAAGACCCGCGCGCCTGGTGCGAGGAGCTGTCCCCCAAACACGATCAGCGGGCACAGCACAAGGAAGACGAGTGAGCCGACGACGGCCGCAATCTCGACGATGAACTGGGGGAGCGTTGCACCGACGAAGAAAATTCGATCGGCGATCAGGCCGGCGAGCAGAACCCCGTGCGCAGAGTAAAGGCGCGAATGCATAGACGATATTGGCGAGGAATCCAAGCCCTCCGGCGCGGTCGGGATGGGTCGGCACGAGCTGGAGTTCGATGCGCGATACCTGCCAGAGAAAGCGGGTCCAGATGAAGATGCGGAAATACCAACGGACGAGCAAAAACTGGAAGACTGGCACGCTCACCAGCGCCTGCCACCAGCCGGCAAGCGACAGGTTGGCGAACCCGGGCGTTTTCCGCCGCCGCCCACGTGTCTGCGTCCACGGCGATGTACTCGCGCGACGGCGATGCCGACCCCATAGACGAGAACGACGAGCGACACCTCGGCGGCCAGCGAATTCCGCAGACGCATCGCCGATCCGATCAGCGCGTTGAAGCGCGGCAGGTCTGACTCGCGAATCAGGTCGCGGGCGCGGAACTGCACCAGAGCCCGCCTCATGCGAACGTGGACGACGAGCTCCGCGACGATAAGGAGCGGCAGCGCGAGAAGAAACCGGGCGTGGACTTCAAAGTTGAGCAGGAAGGGGACGTCCGTGGAGCCCCACCACGCTCGCCCCTCCAGCACCGAGAGCAGCAGCAGCGGCAGCCACGTGATCAGCACCGCGACGAGAACGCGCCGATGGACCAGCGTCAGCGCATCGTCCGTGAGGTGCGACCGGCGGAGCAGCTGGTACAACGGTCCGCCAAGCACCAGGGAGAAATCGGCCGCCTCGTCTGCCACCGGTCCTGCCATCCGCGGGGGATCGAAAACGGTGTTGCTCACGATTGCTGCGGCATCGACACGACCAGCGAGTGTACACCCTCGACGCGGAGCTGCTCGACTATACGGACGACGGTCGCGCCCGCGGTTGAAGCCTCAGGTCAGGACAGGGGTGGAGTCAGCGGGGCTTGGCCGTGATACGGATTCGTTTCAGGACCGCGAGATCGTCGGGGAGCTCCGTTGCGCCGGCCGGGTAACCGTTCTTCTGCGCAATGAACGCCAGGATATCGGCGTAGGTGGCTCCTGCAAGGCTCCCCGGCTGAGCCGAAGGCATGCGCGTGCGGGTACGCTCGAACAGATCGCCGATCGACATGTCCTCCCACAAGAACGCGAAGCTTTCCTCGACCAGGCTCGGGGCGGTGCTTCGGCCCCGCAGGTCGTCGGCGTGGCAGGAAGCGCAGGACTGGGCGTACGCCACGCGTCCCCGTTCGGCCTGAGCCTCGGTGTAGACGCCGTCCCAGACGGTGGTGCGCTCCTGCGCCGCGGCGCCCCCGAGCACCGCCACCAACAAGGCGACAGCTATTGCTCTCAACGCGCGGGGCCCGGCAGCGCGAACACCATCATCACGTTCCCCGAGTTCGGCCGTCGGATCTCGGGTGCGAGCTCCGGCGCGATCAGTGTGGACCAACTGCCGCCGCCGATCCCGGCCGGCATCGCCACGTACTGCTTGCCGCCGGCGAGGTAGGTGATGGGGAACCCCTGCGCCGACGTCGGAAGGCGCGACTGCCACAGGACCTTCCCGGTGCTCGCGTCGTACGCGTACATGTGCCGATCCCAGTCTCCGCCGAACACCACGCCGCCCGCGGTGGCGAGCGCGGCTGTATTCGACGGCGACGGCGTGCGATGCGTCCACAGCACTTTGCCCGAGCGCACGTCCAGCGCCAGGAACTGGCCAAGGTACCCGTCCGACGTCGGGTGCTTGGTGTTCTTGCGGCGAACGGGGCCCGTCCCTCCACCACCCAGCGTCCTCGCGGCTGGCCCGAAGGTGGCGATTTCGCAGTTCAGGTTCATCGGGATGAAGAGCGCGTTCGTCCGTGGATCGAAGGCCATCGCCCGCCAGCTCTTGAAGCCGGCCGTGCTCGGGCAGAAGTCAAGCTGCTTGCCCACCTCGGGGATCTTGCCGGGGCGGTAGGTGACCTTGCCCGTCCCCGGCTGCACGTCGAGGATGTTCTGCAAGCCAAGATCGGTGGCGCGGACGAACGCGCCGGTCTTGCGATCGAGCTGCCAGAGGATGGCCAGCTTCCCCATCTTGAGCAGCGACGGTCGCCCGTCGACGTCAACGAGAATGTTCTCGAACACCTCGTCCATGTCCAGCGTCTCGCCCGGGATGTGCTGGTAGTACCAGCGGATCTGGCCGGTGTCGGGGTCGAGCGCGAGCGTGGAGTTGGTGTAGAGCGCGGCGCCGTCGGTGCCTCGCACCGCGCGGGCCCAGGGTTTGGCCTGGGCGGTGCCAAAGTAGACCAGATTCGCGGCCTGGTCGTAGCTGCCGGGAATCCAGGCGTCGCTCCCGGCGCGGAACTGCAGCGGCAGGTCGCCCCATGTGTCGCCGCCGGGCTCGCCCGGGCGGGCCACCGTGGACGTCTTCCACACCTGCTTCCCCGTCTCGGCGTCGTGGCCGGAGATGAAGCAGACGTCGTCCTTGTAGCGGCTGCACCCGGTCATGCCGGCGATCACCTTGCCGCGCACGACGATCGGGCCGGACGTGTACTCGTAGCCCAGCTTCTCGTCGGCCACGGTCACGTCCCACACCAGCCGGCCCGTGCGCGCGTCCAGCGCCACCATGTGCGCGTCGTTGGTCGTGCCGAAGATCAGGTTGCCGTAAATGGCCACATTGCGCTGGATGCCGCGGCCGGTGTCGCCGCCCGCGGCCGGCCGCTGCGACAGTCGGGGAATATCCGTCTGCTCACCGCCACCGCGGCCAGCGGGCGCCGCTGGTGCGGGTGCCGCGCCAGGCCGGTATTCCCAGATCAGCGTGCCGGTGGCCGCGTCGAGCGCCTGGATGACGCCACGCGGGTTGGGCAGGTACATCACCCCGTCGTGGACGAGCGGCGTCGCCTGCTGCGAGCCCGTGTCGTCCATCGACCACGACCAGGCAAGCTGCAGCTGTCCGACGTTCTGACGCGTGATCTGGTCCAGCGGGCTGTAGCCCCACGCGTTGTCCGTGCGCCGCCAGTTCAGCCAGTCCCCGGGCGGAGGGTTGCGGAGCATCGCCTCCGTTACCGGACGGAAGGCCCTGTCCTGCCCGTGCAGGAGCAGCGTGCCGGCCAGCAGGACAAGTGCAACGGGGAACACGAAGCGCGGCGTCATGGCACTCCTCCAGACGTGGCGGCTATTCGAGGTTGACGCGAACGGGAGCGATCCTACTCCAGGGCCCGGATCCGAACGACGAAGCTCGAATCACGACTGCTGAAGACTATCGGCAAGCCGGATCTTGATGAATGCTTGCCGCGTGACGCCGAGGCGGCGTGCCTCCTGATCGATCTCACGGAGCAGGTCCGCTGGGAAATCAACGTTGACACGCTGGACCTGTCGCCCGGGGCGTTGTGCCTTGGACATATCCACTTCGGCTGACAGATCAACGCCAGAATCGTGCATCGCGTCGAGTGTGGCCGCGGAGAGCGCCTTACGAGTCGAGATACGCTGCTTTTTCTTCATGACGTGCTCGCCTGACTGAGATAATCCGGACCCGGCCTTCGCGGATGGTAACGAACGCCGACCAGACAAGGGTGCCGACGCGGCCGATCACCTGCGCTCGCGGCTCGTCCACGCTGCGAGCTGGAATCTCGAGCCTGTCTAGGTCGACTCGATTGTTATCGCCCCTGGCGCATTGTTCAAGGGGTTCGGTGAGAAGATGACCCGCGACGCGAAATGAATCTTGAACGTTGGCGAACCGATCCGGAACGACGCCAGACGATGAAACCGGTCATGGTGCCGCTCGTCCTGGCATGGCTCGTGTCGTTCGCCTGTGGGACGATTCCTGGACAGGACGTTCGCTACGAGCCCACGCCGATGCCCGTCGTGCGCGCACTGCTGGAGCTGGCGGACGTGGGCCCGCAGGACCTGGTCTACGATCTCGGGTCCGGGGATGGGCGCATCCCGATCACCGCGGCGCAGGAGTTTGGCGCGCGTGGCGTGGGGATTGAGATCGATCCCGCACTTGTCACTCAGGCGCAAGCGAATGCGCGCAAGGCAGGCGTTGCGGACAAAGTGGAGTTCAGGTCCGGCGACATGTATGCCGCGGACGTCCGGTCGGCTACCGTCGTGACTCTCTTCCTGCACCCTGGACCGAACCTGAAGCTACGGGAGAAGCTGCGCTCCGACCTGCAGGCGGGTTCGCGGATCGTTTCTTACGTCTGGGACATGGGTGGTTGGACGCCGACAGAGGTTCGCCACGTCGACGAGCATCGGATTTTCCTGTGGCGGATCCCGTCCCGTGCGGGCCCCTAGAACGGTTTCCCTGTTCCCTCTGCGACCTCGGTCTCGAATCGGCCCATCCACTCCTGCAACAGGTTGTAGCCGACCGTCAGCAGCGTGGGACCGATGAACAGTCCCAGAAAACCGAAGGTCAGGATGCCGCCGACGACGCCGAGAAAGACCAAGGCCAGAGGCGCCTCAGTTCCCTTCCCGATCAACAAGGGACGGACGATATTGTCGGAGCCGCTGACCACCACGAGCCCCCAGATACCAAGGAAGGTCGCCGCTCCGGTCGAGCCGATCGCATTCAACCAGAGAGCGGCCGGCAGCCAGAGAAGGACGGGACCGCCCGGCACGACGGACAGGAAAAACGTGCCCATCCCCAGCAGAAGCGCGCCCGGGACACCCGCCACCCAGAACCCGATGATGGCCAGAATCGCCTGGACGGCGCAGGTCCCGAGCAGTCCGCGGAACACGCTGCGCACCGTGGACGCGATGACGGCGACTTGCCTCTGGCCGGCCTCGCCCCCCAGACGCAGAGCGACCGGTCGATCCCCGCGCCGAGGGCGGCGCCGCGCACGTAAAGCAGGGTGGCGATCACGAGGGCCAGGGTGAACTCGAGGATGCCGCCGCTGATTCCGCCACCCGCCGCGAGAAGGAAGTCCGTGAGCGGCCTGACGAGGGGGCGCAGCACTCCGAGCAGCTGTTCCGGATCGGCAGCCATCGACTGCCACCAACCGCTGGCTTTCGTGCCGATGAGCGGTATCGCGGACAGCCAGGCGGGCGGCTGACCGAGGCCAGCAGAGAACATGTCGTTGAGGCGCGCGCCGATCTCGGGGAGCCCGGCCGCGACCTGGATTGCGAACGCGGCAATCGGGACGAGCAGGATGAGCGCCAGAAGCAGAGAGGTCAGCGTCGCCGCGAGCCGCCGCCGCCCCCCGACCAGCCTCAGGACATGCCCGAACAGTCCCTGCGTCGAGAGGGCGATGATGCCGCCCCAGAGAAACGCGGTCAGAAACGGCCGGACAACGAGGTAGCAGCCGAGCACCAGCAGGACGATCGCGGCGATGACCGCGTAGCGCTCGTAGTCGAGGGAGCGATCGCCCGTTGTCATCGGGTAGCTTTGAGGTTGCATGTCGCCTTCACTCCTGCTGATCGTGACAATACGAGCAATCGGAATTGATCGCCTTCCCGGAGCGCGTGACGTGACTGCCGTCGTGACAGCGGAAGCACCCGTTCGACGTGATGTGGCCCAGGTTGTCGCTGTAGACACCCCAGGTCACTTTCATCGCGGGAAAGACGTTGGCACGATAGAGCTGCTGGGTTGCCGCGATGGCCTGTGACACGGCCGCTTGATCGATGCTGGCTTTCGACGCGGCATAGACGGCGCGGAATCCCGACTCGATCGCCGCGCTGGCGGCGGCTTCGTCGCTGTATTCCGATGTCAGCAGTCGAACTGCTTCGCGACGGACGAAGGGCAGGGCCGGGCTGAGCCGGCCCGCGGCGAGCGCGCGGTTGACGGCCTGCTCGGCGGTGGGCGAGATTCGATGCGCGGCGGCATTGTGACAGTCGATGCAGTCCATCGTGCGAGTCGTGCCCGCGGCGAGCGTCTCCGGCTTTGTGCCCTCCACGACGTATTCCGTGGTCTCGCCCTTCTCGTCGATCGTCCGCACGAAGGGAATCGTTTGCCGATCGGCATCGGTCGCGATGTATTCGATGCGCACTCTCGGGTCGGCGTGCCAGTGGATGGCGCGGCCTGACGCGGTCTTCTGTCCCGGCCCACCGACGTGCAGCGTCAGCGTCGTCGCCGTCTCGGTGTTCGTCTCGTCTTCCGCGTACTCGCGAATGGTGCGCGTGCGTTCACCATGCCCGATCGTGGGCGAATGGCAGGTGCCGCAGGTCTCGAGCGCCGGCCGCAGCACGGCCTGTGACGCCGGAATGGGGCGCGGGAAATTGCCGCTGATGACGTGCACGAGCTGACGGACGCCGGCCAGCTTGTAGTGCACGAGGGCCCGCGCGCCCTCGCCGACATGACACTGCACGCAGGTGACCTCGGCGTGGGTCGTGTTTTGCCACGCGGTGAATTGCGGGTGCATGGGCGTATGGCACGTCTGTCCACAGAACGTGGGCGACTCCATGTAGTGCAGCGAGCCCTGCGCGGCAAGCAGGACCAGGGTGGCATTGACGACGGTCAGGGCCGTGACGCCAATCACGATGGCGCGCACGCGCGACACGCGTAGATCGATGACCGGCCAGTCGACCGGCGCCGACGGGTCCAGACGGCGGGCCCGGCGCTGCCGCCAGATTCCCAACGGAATCAGCAGCAGGCCGAACACGAACAGCGCCGGCACTGCAATGAAGATCACCAGTCCGGCGTACGGGTTGGTGAACATCCCCAGCAGGTCGGCGGCGGCCAGCGTCAAGAACGCCACCGCGCTCACCGTCGTGATGACGACGCCGGCGAGCGCGATCGGATGCCGAAGGGGGACGCGGCCGGTCAAGGTACCTACTTCAGGCCGGACAAGTAGGCGACAAGCGCGTCGAGGTCGGCCGCTGGCAGCTTGGAATAGCGGTCGGGCATCGGCGGCTTCTTGGTCGAATTGGTCTTCGTTTCCATCTCCTTCGGCGTGACGATCCACGCGCGGATCTCGGCGGCGCTGAGTTTCGTGCCGACGCCGTCGAGCGGAAGGTTCTTGTTGCCGGCGCCGGCAATGGCGTGGCAGACCGAACACTTCTGCGCGGCGTACACGGCCTTGCCTTTCTCAGCGTCGCCTTGGGCCAGGGCCGGGCGCGCCGCCACCACGGCGAACACGGCGGCAATCATCAACACGCGAAACACGATACGCACGGTCAACCTCCAATCGAGAATCGCCAACGTCGAACTACCAGTAATAGAGCAAGCTCACCACCGCCGAATGCGTGGTGTAGGGCCGAAAGACGTAGCCGAGCACCAGCGTTTTGGTCTGCACGATGCCGTCGATCACGCTGGGATCCATCGCGAAGTCGTAGATCCTGAAGTTCTCGAATGCGTACGACACCGAGGCCGCAAGCCGCCTCGACAACCGATGGCGGATCTCCGCTCGCAGTTCCTGCAGTGTGTTGTAGGCCTCTGGCAGTTGATTTGGCGGGACCAGAGGGCCGCCCGGAACGATGGCGTAGACGTAATTCGCGCGCGCATCCGAGAAGTCGTACACGAAGCGCCCCTCGGTGTTCCGGCCCATCCGTGGCGGCGTCATGTAGAGCGAAAAGTAGTGCACGTTCTCGGTCGAATCGGCCGTCCAGTCGCGGTTCGGATCCTCGAATTCAGCACCGGCTTTGCGCCGATCGCGACCGCTGCAGACCGGCGTAGCGCTCGTAGTTGTAGCTGGCCCCGGCACCGAGTCCGTTGGAACGCTGGACGTCGAACGCGACACCCGCGACACGGAACGACGACTCCTGCAGGCCGAAGGAGCTGTCGCCGTAGTCGTCGTTACCAACCCCGGCGTTGACGCTGATACTCCACAGGTCCGACGGGAACAGGTCGAGCTGTCCGGTGAACTTGCGGCGCTGCCGGTTGGCGAGGTCGTAGTGTCTGAGCTTCGGCTGTTCGCCAATCTGCACGAGCAGGGCTTCGTCCAGCTCCGAGCCGGTGCGGTCGGAGAACTCGGCCTGCGCTCGCACGCTACCCCAGGACAGCGCGACGGCATCCGCCGTCAGCGTGAGCGTGTCTTCGTCGGCGTCCGAGTAGATCCGGTGCACGTATCCGCTGTGGTTACGGGTGTAGCCAACCCCGAGCGCCACCGGCTTCAGGCCGGTCCACGTCGCATCCGCCGTGAGGGTGCCACGCGCGTGGGAGTAGACGAACGGCCCATTGGTATGGGAGGTGCCTACCGACGAGTCGTAGCTGACGTAGTCGGTGATCGTCGTGGCGGGCATCTGGTTGTCGAAGTTGTAGGTGCGCAGCCGCGCCGTCACGCGCCAATCGTCCGCGGGCCGCGACACGATCCCGAGGTTGGTGGAGAAGACGTGAGCCCCGGCGTCCGCACTCGGGCGCGGCAGCGTAAACACCGGCAACTGGCTGTTGATCGTGAAGGGCTGCAGCGTGGAGTCGTTCGACCAGAGGCCGTAGGAAACGAAGCCGGTGATCTGCGTACGCCGCGCAAGCTTCCTGGAGCCGGCGACGCTGAAGGTCTGGGCCTGGTTGGTCGGCCACAAGGACATCCGGCCGCGGCCGGGTGCCTCCAAGGAGTCGTCGAGGCGAAGCGGATTGTCCCACACGAGCGTGTCGTCGTGGTTGGTGAACCACGAACCGTCGTAGGCGACGCGCAGCATGTTCTGCTGATTGCTCCATTCCGCGCCGATGTTGAAGTCGTTCGTGCGCGACGTGTAAGGCAGCGCGACTTCGACATCGTTGCTGAATCCGAAGCTCGCCCCCCACGGAAGCTCGCCGGCGTGTTTCTGGGTCTTGAACGAGGTCGTCAGTTGCAGCTGCCTGGTCGGGTTGATGCTGGCGCCGACGATGCCGGTGTCGCGCCGTTCGATGAGGTCGAACTGCGGCGCCTGCGGCACCCAGGCGCTGAGCGTCCCCTGCCCGTTTTGGATCGCCCGCTGCGTCGCGTCATCGAGAGTCAGGGTCGCGCCGCTGGCCGAGTAGGGCGTTTTCGTGTCGACACTGTAGAACTGCGGAATCCCGTCCCAGCTGCCCGTGACCGTGAAGCGGCCGGGACGCTCGAGCATGCCGACGTAGCGCCCATCGCGCCAGCCGACGTTGTCGGCGGAGACCTGGAACAGCTGTCCCGTCTGCGCCCATTCGTGTTCGTACCGGACGTTGTTGAGCAGCAGGCCGTCCCGCAGGTCCCGATACCGCTGCCACCGCGCCGGATCGCCTTCCACGCTACTGATGCGGCCGCCGATGTGAAACTGGCGCCAGGTCGTGTCGAACAGACTGCGGGTGTCGTCAGCTGGTGCGCCCGCCGCGGGTGCCGCGGGTGCCGCGGGTGTCGCGGGTCCTGGCGCCGGCTGCTGACCGGATACTGCCGACGACGGCAACAACACCAATGACAGGATCAGAGCGGCAGTGAATGCGCGCATCAACGGGTCCCCTATCGCATGAAAAACTGACCCGACGGGTGATTCGATCCGTGAACGTTCGAATGGCAGTTGACACACGACCGGCCGAACATCCGGTTGCTCTTCTTGACCGTGATCTCGTCCTTGTCGTAGATCGACGAAGGATGGCTGGTCGCGATGTGGCAACGCTGGCAGAGCATCGGCTGGCGAACCACCAGCATGCGATCGTTCGACGAGCCATGCGGATCGTGACAGGTGGCGCAGTTCTCACGGACCGGCGTGTGCTCCCAGAGCACGGGTCCCCGCATTTCGGTGTGACAGGTGATGCAGCTCTCGGCCACCGAACTGCCGGTGCGCAGCGCCTTGACGTTGCTGATCGAGCCGTGCGGATTGTGGCAGCTCGAACACGACATCTTGCCTTCGCGCACCGGCATGTGCGCCACCGCGCGCTCGGTCTTGGCGACCTGGGTGCGATGGCACGTCGCGCACAACTGTGTCTCGGTGCTCTTCACCAGCTGCTTGGCCGCGGACACCGGGTGATGCACGCTGTGGCAGGTCGTGCAGGTCAGATTGCGCCCTTCGTGCCTGCTGCCCTCCCAGCCGGCGTGCGCGCCGCCGCCATGGCAATTCAGGCAGGCGCCACTGGCTTCCGCAGGCGAGGCCTTGGCGAACTTCAGGATGTTGCCCTTCGCATCGTCGTCGACATGCGCCTGGCCGGGGCCGTGACAGCTTTCGCAGCCCTGCTGCGCCGCCGGCGTCCGCCGGTCGAGCGCCTGCCCGTGCCTGGTGCCCTTGAGCGTGGCCTCCATGTCGGAGTGACAAATCAGGCAGGTGTCGCTGCCCGCATATCCTGACTGCGCTGGCACCGGCGCCGTCGCGGGCTTCGTCGTGGGCGCGGAGGGCTTCGGCGCCACTTCCTGACCGTCGTCGCTGGTTGCGACCGTCACCGCTGTGACGAATGCCCACCCGCAGAGCAGCAGCCAGAACCCCCAATTCCCCCTCGAGTCAGGTCGTCGCAGTTGCATGCGGAGTCTCTCAGGCGTACATGCAATTAACGGTATCTCGTGACCGTCACCGCATTTCGTGGCGCGCAGCCTTCCCGCCTAGTTCGAAGAGTGAGGAGAAAAAGGTTTCCGCACACTGTCGGCCATTTGCGTTGCGCTTCGCAGGGAGTCAGCAAGCCCCATTCCAGGCGAGGTCACATATGGTACAACTTCTGCTCCTGCGGATTCCGTGTGGTGGATACCGGGCCTACGGCCTACCCTGGGCACAATCGGCCATGAGCTCCACTGACGCGATTGCGGCGATTCTCGAACAACGTCATCAGGCGTGGGCGGCGCGCGACGTCTCCCGGTTCGCGGCGCTCTATGCGGAGGACTGCACGGTCGAAACCCAGATCGCGGGCACGATCAAAGGACGCGCCGCAGTCGCGGCCAAGGAGTCGGAACTCTTCGCGATGTTCCCGGATCTGTCAACGGAGAACGAAGAGACGACCATCATGGGCAACCGCGCGTTCGTGACGGCCACGCTCTCCGGTACCGATGAAGGCGGCGCCTTCGCATCGCCCGGCACGCACGTGCGGTTTCCGACGGTGCTGATGTGCACCTTCGCCGACGGGAAGATCGTCTCTGAGCGCCGGATCTGGGATTTTCGCGGGTTCCTCCTCGCTCGGGTACAGGACGATCTCAACACGGCCGCGAAGATCCAGCAGATGCTCCTCCCGCAGGGCGGCTTCACGCGCCCCGGGTTCGAGATGGCCGCGGCGTCACTGCCGTGCAAGGCGATCGGTGGAGACTTCTTCGACTACTTCGACTTGCCCGACGACGCGTTTGCGCTCACGCTCGGAGACATCGCGGGCAAAGGACCGCCGTCGGCGCTCCTGAGCGCATCGCTTCAGGCGATTCTTGCGGTCTGTCCGAAAGACGTCGGTCCCGCGGCGACGCTCGCACTGGCCAACCAGGCCATGCTGCGTCGGCCGGTTCCCGCGCGGTTTGCGACGGTGTTCTACGCGTCGATCACACCTGACGGGCGGCTGACCTATACGAACGCCGGACATCTGCCGCCGCTCCTGATCGGTCGATCGGGCCGGCGCTGGCTGGATCGGGGCGGCATCGTGATCGGCCTCTTCGAACTGGCGGCGTTCGAAGAGGAAACGGTGCAGCTACAGGATGGCGATCGGCTGATCGTCTTCAGCGACGGCGTCACCGAAGCCGTCAACACCAAGGGCGAGGAGTTCGGCGAGCAGCGGCTCGCCGCGTGCGTTGAAGACCTCGGGCATCTCTCCCCAGGCGATCAAGTCGCTCGGATCATGGATGCCGTGGAGACGTTCGCAACGGGGGCCCGTCAGGCCGATGACATCACTGCGCTCGTGCTGTCGTATTCGCCCAAGGAACCTACGGTCCGTTAAACCTTAGCCGAAGCGCGGCCATGCGCCTTGCCGCGGAGCTTGGCATCGTGAAGAACTTTCACGCTATGAGGGCTCGCGCGCGCCGTCTCGTCAGCACTGCGCCTTGTAGGCACGGTGTTTCTGAACTTGGCAGGAATACTGCTCCTCAACGGCTAGGTCGATAGTCGGAAGGTCATTGATGAGGAGCTTCTCATGCGATATGTCACCTCGACGATAGCCGCCGTCACGCTCGCCAGCGCTGTCGGCGTGTTCGCGCAAGAACAGGCGGCCGCACAACCACCAGCCAAAGCAGACGGCGCCTAAAGAACAGGCGGCGCCTCAAGAACAGGCGGCGCCCAAATCAACACTCACCGGTTGTGTGGTGCAGGCGAAGACGACCGACGGGGGCACCGTGTACGTCCTGAGTAAGGCCGAGGGCGGGTCGGCGACGATGTACGTCCTATCCGGATCGCCCGAATCAAACTGGTCGGCGAACGTGAACAAGAAGGTTGAAGTGACCGGGCCTGTGCAGGAGCCCCCGAGCGCAGCCAAGGACAGCCCGGCGGATCCGAAGGTCGTACGTCCGCCGGCGATCGTCGCCGAATCCGTGAAGGTCGTCGCTCCGACTTGCACGTAAGCGGCGGACTCTGCCCCACGTCTGTGTGGGGCAGAGTCTCTCGCTAGCGATGGGGGCTCGTGGCGTTGCCCTCGTAGGTGCCGGTGCCAGGCCCCGGCAGCTCGCTGGCGCGCGGCCCGGTGTAGCGCGCCACGTGCAGCCCGGTGTCGTTGTCCACCCAGTAGATGAGTCCGTCTTTGAATACGGGATACGTGCGCGCCACGCCATTCGGAACGGTCAGGGCGTAACCGACCTCGCGCGGATTGTGCGGGTTGGAGATGTCGATCGCCCGCAACCCGTGCGCATACCACGTGGTGAACACGAGGTTCTTGAACACGGTGGGATTGTGGTTCTGCTGCGGAATACGCCGCCGCGTCTGCTGGCTCCCCGGTTCGGTGGTGGCCTGCGTCAGGCACTCGTCCACGAGGTTGTCGGGGATCGCGAACGCGCCCACCATGATCGGCACCATCTCGGACTCCACCGAGACCATCCGCGCGTAGTTCAGCGGGCACCCGCCGTTCTCGTCGGACAGCCACACGTAGGCGGGACGGCCCTTGTCGTTGCCGCGGACGCGTGCGGGCCGGTTGGGCACGAACACGGCGCTGTGCGTGCCGGTGGGCAAGGCGTTCACCGGCGGGTAGACGTCGAACCGCGATCGGGTGAGCAGCACGAGATACCGCTGGGCCTTCGTCTCGGCCGCCGCGTTCGAGGCGAGAAACGCCTTCAGCCCGGGATCGTCGTTGACCACCATGTGCAGGCAGTCGTTGGCCAGCGCGGGCAGCTTCGCGGCGTCGATCGCGCCGCCAACCGACACGATGGTCGAGCGGCGGTTGCAGCCTGCCGTGCCCGCCGCCAGCTCCGGATCGCGCCCGCGGGCAACCGCCTCGGAATTGAGGACGTAGAAGCCGGCCGTCGTGCCGGCCACGTAGACGCGTTCGCCGTCGTCGGTCACCGACACCGAGTGCAGCCGGTTCTGCTCGCGGTTCTGGAAGTTGCCCGCCTGGCCGAGCGCGTTCTTGGAGTCGCTGAAGTCCGCGAAGCGGCCGTCGGAGAAGAGGCCGGTGGCGTCGGGCCGTTCGTCGATCGGCGGGCCACCCACTTCCTGCAGCGTGAAACCCGCCAGCAGCTTCGGCCTGGGCAGCATCTCGCCGGTCGCCGCGTCGGTGACCGCCAGTGCCATGAGGTCGGGAACCTTGAGGCCCGGGTTCTCCGGATCGGGTACGCCGCCCGTCCAGTTCGTCATGTAGGCGAGGATGCGGTTCGCGTTCGCGGGATCGTGCCAGAGGAAGAACTCGTGCGACTGCGCGTGGAAGTCCCACACCTCGCTCTTGCGGATCGGCAGGCACGTGTTCGGGTCGATCTGATAGGTCTCCATCCGGCCGAGGGTATTGGTGCCGCCGTTGCGGACCATGATGAAGCGGTCCTGGCCCGCGGAGGTGCGATACACGAGCGCGCGCAGCTCGCGATCGTCGAAGCCTTCGTTGCCCTCGACCATGGCCGGGATCTCGCCCACCTGCACCGGTGGCTGGCGCTCGGGGTTCGGCTGAATCCTGAAGATGTTGATGGCGCGCCGAACGCCGGCGCCGTTCGCGTGACCGACGTAGATGCAGTTGCCGGCGATGCCCAGCCCGCGGCCGTCGCCCGCGCCTTCCAGGTCGCCTCCGCGCCAAGCCCCGGTTGCGGGATTCTTCTCGGAGGGCACTGTGACCACCCAGTGCAGGTGCTCGAAGTTTCGGAAGAGATGGAGGCGCTTCTCCAGGTCGAACGCGCCCGCCTTGGCGTCGGCCTCGGACGACGTCGGATCCACCTGCCCCTGGCGATTGACCCGCACCGACGGCATCTGCGCCATCGGCGTATCGAACGTGCTGGGCTGACAGCCCGCCGGATCGTTCGAACGGTCCACGCACGGCGCCTGCTGCTGGGCTAGGAGCGCGCGATGCGTCGAGGAGCCAGCCGCGAAACCGACCACCGCAACAACCGCGAAGAGAACTCGACCCATGTGCGGGAGCCTACCGCAGAAACCGGCCAGGCGCTCCTGCGCCCAAGGACTCGCCCCTCATACACTAATACCCAGACCGCAGCGCAACAGAGGGCTGCCTGTGACGCACATACATGCCGACGCTCAGATCAGCCGATCCGCTCTGGTACATGGACGCGGTGTTCTATCAACTCCACGTCAAGTCGTTCGCCGACAGCAACGGCGACGGCATCGGTGACTTCCCCGGCCTCTCGTCGAGGCTCGATCATCTCGCCTCGCTCGGCGTGGACTGTCTCTGGCTCCAGCCGATGTACCCCTCGCCGTTCAAGGACGATGGGTACGACATCTCGGACTACACGGCCATCCACCCGAGCTACGGGACGCTGGAGGACTTCAAGGACTTCCTGAACCAGGCGCACGGCCGCGGCCTGCGCGTCGTCATCGAGCTGGTCCTGAACCACACCTCGGATCAGCACGCCTGGTTTCAGGAGGCGCGCAGCTCGGTCGACAACCCCCGGCGCGACTGGTACGTGTGGAGCGACACCGACGATCGCTATAGCGGCGTCCGCATCATCTTCATCGACACCGAGCTTTCCAACTGGGCCTGGGATCCAGTCTCCAAGGCGTACTACTGGCACCGGTTCTTCAGCCACCAGCCGGATCTCAACTACGACAACCCCGCGGTTCGTGAAGAGATCTGGAACGTCATGAAGTTCTGGCTCGAGCTTGGCGTGGACGGGTTTCGCGTGGACGCGGTGCCGTATCTCGTCGAGCGCGAAGGCACCTCCTGCGAGAACCTGCCCGAGACGCACGCCGTGCTGAAGGAGCTGCGCGCGCGGCTGGACGCCAGCTTCACCGGCAAGGTGCTGCTCGCCGAAGCCAACATGTGGCCGGAAGACGTCCGCCCCTACTTCGGATCGGGCGACGAGTTCCACATGTCGTTTCACTTCCCGATCATGCCGCGCATGTTCATGGCGCTGCGGCTCGAGGACCGCAAGCCGCTCATCGACATCATCGAGCGCACGCCGAGCATTCCGGACTCCTGTCAGTGGGGCCTGTTCCTCCGCAACCACGACGAGCTGACGCTGGAGATGGTGACCGACCTCGAACGTCAATACATGTGGGACGAGTACGCCAAGGACCCGCGCGCGCGCATCAATCTCGGCATCCGCCGGCGGCTCGCGCCGCTCATGGACGGCGACCGCCGATGCATCGAGCTGATGAGCGGGCTGTTGATGTCGCTGCCCGGCAGCCCCATCCTCTACTACGGCGACGAGATCGGCATGGGCGACAACGTCTATCTCGGCGATCGCAACACCGTCCGCACGCCGATGCAGTGGACGAGCGGCGTGAATGCCGGCTTCTCCACCGCCGACCCCGAACGCCTGTGGCTGCCGCTGGTGTCGAACGCGGTCTATGGCTATCAGGCAGTGAACGTCGAGTCGCAGCAACGCAATCCGACCTCCCTTCTGAACTGGACGAAACGCCTCATCGAGGTCCGCCGTCACACGCGCGTGTTCGGCCGCGGGTCGATCGAGTTCCTGAAGCCGGACAACCACCGCGTGCTTGCGTTCACGCGCACGCTCGGGCGCGAGACGATCCTGGTGGTCAGCAACCTCTCCAGCACGGCGCAGGCCGTCGACCTCGATTTGTCCAGGCTGGCCGGCGCGATCCCGATTGAAATGTTTGGCGGCAGCGTCTTCCCGCGCATCGGCAACGAGCCCTACATCATGATGATGGGCCCCTACGACTTCTACTGGTTCCGGCTGAGGCGCCTGTGAGGCGTAGCCTGCATGCTCGTCGGTCCGCGGCGGAGCATCGCTAGACGTGGAAACCGAGAGCACCCTTCCCGACGCGTTGCTCCGGCAGCTGATGGCTGTCGGCCAGGTGGACGTCCTCGTCGGCCTGCCGACGTTGAACAACGCCGCCACGATCGTCGACGTCGTCCGCGCCGTGCACGTGTCCTTCACCCGCGACTTCCCGCGCCTGCGCACGGTGATGATCAACTCCGACGGCGGATCGGCCGACGGCACGCCGGATCTGATTCGCGGTGCGACGTTCACGGAAGCGGATCGCGTGCAGACGTCGCATCCGCTGCGCACACTGCATCGTGTGCTCGTGCCGTATCACGGACTGCCGGGAAAGAACACGGCGCTCCGCACGGTCTTTGCCGCCGCCGAGCTGACGCAGGCGAAAGTGCTCGTCGTCATCGATCCGAGCGGACCGGCCACGAGCCCGGAGCGGGTGACCGAGCTGATCGCGCCGATCGCGCGATCCGATGTCGAGTTCCTCGCGCCGCGCTATCGCCGTCATCCGCGCGACGGCATCCTGATCACGCAGCTGGTGCGGCCGCTGGTGCGCGCGGTGTACTCCATCGGACTGGACGAGCCGCTCGGCGCCGAGTTCGGGTGCTCGGGACGCTTTGCGTCGCACTGCCTCGAGCAGGACATCTGGAACCACGAATCGGCCCGGTTCGCGATCGACCTGTGGCTGCGTACCGAAGCCGCGGCCGAGCGGTTCTCCGTCGGCCAGATCTGGCGCCCGGCGACCTCGCCGACGGGCAGCCGCACCACGCTGCGCGAGGTCGTGCGCCAGGTCGTGGTCTCGGTGGTCGAGAGCCTTCGCGCGCACGAGTCGTACTGGGTGAAGGCGGACGGGGTCGCCGAGCTGCGGACGTGGGGCGTCGATCCGATGGTGGCGCCGGACGTGTCACCGTGGGACTACCAGGCCCTGGCCGAGCAAGCCCGTCGGGACATCACCGAGATCAAGCCGCTGCTCGAGGGCGTGCTCGATCCGGGCCTTTTCGTCTTGATCATGGACAACGTCTCGGGCACAACCGCCCGACTCGACGACGAGCTCTGGGTCAGGACGGTCTACGGGTTCGCGACCGCGATCCGGCACGGTCGCGCCGGCATCGACCATCTGGCGGACATGTTCGCGCCCCTGTACATGTGGCGCGCCGCGGCGTTCATGGCGGAAACGGCGCCCGAATCACCGGCCACCGTGCAGGGCCGGCTCGATGGGCTGTGTGAGACGTTCCAACGGTTGAAGCCGGCGCTCGTCGCCAGCTGGGTGGACGGAGGGTGAGGTCACGATGATTCAGGAAATCGCTGATGCGCTCGTCCAGTCGTGGCGCAACTTCGCCACGGCGTTCGTGCTGTTCGTGCCACGACTCGTCGCCGCGCTGATCATTTTCGCCGGCGGCTTCGTGATCGCGCTGGTCGTCCGGATGGCGATCCAACGCTTCCTCGCGTGGATGAACTTCGAAGGTTTGACGCTGCGAAGCGGCGCGAGAGAGATGCTTCGGATGGCCGACATGCCAACCGCGGAAGTGCTGATCGCCAAGATCGTGTTCTGGATCGTCTGGCTCGGGTTCATCGTGTCGGCGGTGGACACGCTTCAGCTCACGCCGTTTCAGGGACTGGTCGAGGAGTTCTTCCGGTTCGTTCCCCGCTTCCTCGTCGCGCTGCTCGTGCTCACGGTCGGTTTCCTGGTCGGCAACTTTCTCTGGCGCGCGACGCTGCTGGCGTCGGTCAACGCTGGACTGCCCGGCGCGCGTCTGCTCAGCGGCGCCTTGCGGGTCCTGGTGATCGCCATCGGCGTGGTGATGGCCCTCGAGCAGGTGGGGCTGGCCACAGCCGTGATTCTGGCCGCGTTCGCGATCACCTTTGGCGCGCTGATGCTCGGGCTCGCGATCGCGTTCGGCTTGGGCGGCCGCGAAGCGGCCAAAACACTGATCGAGGAGCAGCTCAGGGCCAATCGACAACGGGAGTCGGACGCCGCGCCTCACCTCTAGCCATGCCGTTTCGCCGTTCAAGTGGTGTGCTTCTCCACCCGACGTCGCTGCCGGGTGGCTTCGGGATCGGGGACCTCGGTCCCGCCGCTCTCGAGTTCATCGATCTGCTGGCGTCCGGAGGGCAGCGACTCTGGCAGGTACTGCCACTCGGGCCGACCGGCTATGGCGACTCCCCGTACCAGTGCTTCTCCGCGTTTGCCGGCAACACGCTCCTTGTCAGCCCCGAGCTTCTGATCGAAGACGGCCTGCTCAGCGCCGGCGATGTGGGGGCCGCTTTTTCCGGCCTGAGCAACGTCGAAGGCAGTCGGCTCGCCGACAGCGTGGACTTTCCTGCCGTCATCGCCCATCGCCAATCGCTCTGGCCGAGAGTGCTCGATCGGTTCGATGCGGCCGGCGCCGGCCCGATGCGCGATCGTTTCGAACGCTTCTGCCGTGAGCAGGCGCACTGGCTGGACGACTTCGCGCTGTTCATGGCGATCAAGGAGGCGCACGGCCAAGCGGCGTGGACCGAATGGGAAGCGGACATCGCCCGTCATGAGCCGGCGGCGATCGCGACATGGTCAACCCGCTGCGCGCGAGAGATCCGGCTGCACAAGCTCACGCAGTTTCTGTTTTTCGAGCAGTGGCGGCGCGTGCGCGAGGCGTGCCATGCGCGATCGATCCAGATCATGGGCGACCTGCCGATCTTCGTCGCGCACGACAGCGCCGACGTCTGGGCGCGGCAGGAGCTGTTTCGTCTCGACGCCGACGGCCGGCCGACCGTCCTCGCGGGAGTGCCGCCCGACTATTTCAGCGCCGACGGTCAGCTGTGGGGAAACCCTCACTACCGGTGGGATGTGCTTCGCGACTCCGGATACGCCTGGTGGGTCGAACGCTTTCGCGCGCTGCTGACGCTGGTCGACTGCGTCCGCATCGATCACTTCCGCGGGTTCGAAGCGTCATGGGAAGTGCCGGCCAACTCCTCGACGGCCATTCACGGCACGTGGGTGAAGGGCCCGGGCGCGTCGCTGTTCGATGAAGTGCGATCGGCACTGGCGCTGGAGCACCTGCCGTTTGTCGCCGAGAACCTCGGCGTCATCACGCCCGCCGTCGAAGCGCTGCGCCGGCAGTTCGGGCTTCCCGGCATGGCGATCCTGCAGTTTGCCTTTGGAACCGATCCGCAGGCGCCCGATTTCAAGCCGCACAACTACCCGCGCAACCTGGTCGTCTACACCGGCACGCACGACAACGACACGACGGTCGGCTGGTGGACGAGCGCGATTGGGCACAGCACGCGATCCGCCACCGACATCGCGGACGAACGGGAGCACGCGACGCGGTATCTCAGCCTCGAGGGTCGAGAGGTGCACTGGGAGTTCATTCGCGCGGTGATGGCATCGGTCGCGGATACGGCGATCGTTCCCGCGCAGGATCTCCTCGGCCTTGGCAGCGAGGCGCGCATGAACCGGCCGGGAACGGCCAGCGGCAACTGGCGCTGGCGGCTGCGTCCAGGACAATTGACTCAGGACACGATGCGGAAGCTTGGCGTACTGGCCGACACCTACGACCGAGCGGCCCCGGCGCCCTAATGGGCATACACTCCGTCGCATCGGAATTATCCAGGGGAGCAGGCCGTGGCCAGACCGTCGAACTCGAAAGTGAACAGGCGAGGGTTCTTGAAAGGGGCTGGAGCGGCAGGTGCCGCGGCACTGACGGTCCCCGCCGCGCAGCCGTCGGGGGCTCAGCGCCACTCGAGACCCCGTGCCGCCAACACCGCCTTCACCCGAGCAGGCGGCCCAGCGTCTGGCCGCCGAGACCGATCCACTGACCGAGGAAAGCAATCCACTCACGGTCACGGACCCGGGCTCCGACTTCATGGTCGACGTGCTGAAGGCGCTGGACTTCGAGTACATCATCTCCAACCCCGGCTCGAGCTTCCGCGGCCTCCACGAATCCTTCATCAACTACGGCGGCAACAAATCGCCGGAGTGGTTGACGTGCACGCACGAGCAGGCGGCCGTGAACATCGCCAACGGCTACTACGCGGTAGCCGGGAAGCCCATGGCGATGATCACGTTCGCGCCGTCGGGCCTGCAGCACGCCATGATGGGCATCTTCGGCGCGTTCTCGGGCCGCACGCCCACGTATCTCCTCTGCGCGAACATCCTCGACGGCGAAGCACGGCGGCCGGCGTTCGACTGGGGCCCGCACGCGATGCAGGATCCCGCGGACATGGTCCGCGACATGCTGAAGTGGGACGACACGCCGGGCTCGCTGCAGCACTTCGCCGAGTCGGCGGTGCGCGCCTACAAGCTGGCGATGACCGAGCCACGTGGCCCGGTCATGCTGGTGGTGGACGCGTCGCTGCAGGAGAACGCGATCGCCGACCGATCGAAGCTGCGCATTCCGAAGCTGGTGCTCACGACAGCGCCCACAGGAGATCCCGCGGCCGTCGCAGAAGCGGCGAAGACTGCTGGTGACGGCGGAAAGCCCTCTCATCCTCGCCGGCAACGTCGCCCGCGACGAGGACGGCATGCGGCTGCTGGTGGAACTGGCCGAGACGCTCCAGGCTCCGGTGCAGGGCGGCGGTCGCGCCATGCCCAACCAGCATCCGCTGAGCGGCGGCGGCAACGTGCGCGAGGCGGACGTCATCCTCGCCTTGAACGAAGATGGCCTCTTCGGCCGCCTTAACCGGTATCTGGATCAGCAGGTGCGCGGGTCCACCCCGCTGGTCAGGCCGACGGCGAAGGTCATCAGCATCACGACCTACGACCTGAGCACGCGCGGCAACTATCAGAACGTCGAACGCTTCCAGGAGGTGAGCCTCGCGATCGCGGCCGATCCGCAGGCGACGCTCCCGAGCCTGATCGAGGCGTGCAAGCGGCTCGTCACGGCGGACCGGCGGCGCGCCATCGAGGAGCGCGGCAAGGCGCTGGCCGCCGCATCGGCGCAGGCCCTCGAGCGCGCGCGTGTCGAGGCGAGCCTACGGCTGGGACGCGAGCCCGATCACGCTCCAGCGCCTGTCCGCGGAAGTGTGGGACGTCGTGCGGACCAAGGACTGGGCCTCGGTGGGCGGCGGGGTCAATCGCCTGTGGAGCGTGGACAAGTTCTACCGGACGATGGGCGCGGTGAATGGCGGCGGCATCGGCGGCTCGATGTCGATTGCGATCGGCGCCGCGCTCGCCCACAGGAAGCACGGCCGGCTCTGCGTGCGCTTCCAGCCCGACGGCGACATGCTCTACGTGAACAGCGCGCTGTGGACGGCCACGCACCACAAGATCCCGATGCTCTTCGTGATGCAAAACAACCGCGCCTACCACCAGGAGGTCATGCACCTTCAACGCATGGCCAACCGGCGGCAGCGCGGCATGGAGCTGGCGGCGCTCGGCCTGCCCGGCTCGACGCTGAGCGATCCGAACATCGACTTCGCGCAGATGGCGCGGAGCATGGGCGCCTACGCCGAGGGGCCGATTTCGAATCCGAAGGACCTGCGGCCGGCGCTCCTTCGAGCCCTGGAACGCGTCGAGAAAGGCGAAGTGGCGCTGCTCGACACCATCACCCAGCCGCGCTGAGCGGGCGGCGCGCGGGAGGCAAATGTTCATGCAAGTGGTCGCACGGCTCATCATTGCGGCGGGTGTGGCCGCCGGCGGTTCGTCGGCCTTTGCGCAGCAGCCAGTGCCTGCGGCGCCGACCGGCAACGCGGAAAAGGGCAAGACTCTCTTCGTCGAGCGGGCCTGTTGGCAGTGCCACGGCCGCGAGGCCCAAGGGGTGGAGCCGCCGGCCCTCGCCTGGCCGGCCGTGTGTCGCCGTGGCCGGCGTTCTCGCGCTACGTTCGCAGGCCCACCGAGGAAATGATTCCTTACACCGTCAAGGTGCTGCCCGACCAGGAGCTCGCGGACATCTACGCCTGGCTGCGGTCGATTCCTCCGCCGGCGCCGGTGGCGACCATCCCGCAGCTGGCGCCAAAGAAGTAGCCACGGGCAGCTGCACAACCTTCGAGGTCAGGCGGCGCGAGGCTGGCGCGATCCCGACCTCGTTGAGATGTTCGCAGACGTGCTCAGTCGAAAAGACGGTCCGCGATAATGTGATGGCTCATGGTGCCGCTGACCGTTGAATTCGCAACCGATGTGAACCTTTCTGAGCTTTTGACGCTTCGGCTTGCGGTGGATGCTGATCAGGCTCAGCGCTTCGGCAACGACCGTTGGAGCACGACGATAAGCGAGAAGAGCGTCGCGCGAGCCCTGAAGTCGTCGCGGGTTCTCATCGGCAGGCTGGACGGGCGGATTGTCGGCACGCTGAGGATGGAGACCAGGAAGCCCTGGGCCATCGACCTGCAGTATTTCACGCCTGTCGCGAGCGCAGTGTATCTTCACGACGTCGACGTGGAACCGCGGCTCCAACGATCAGGGATCGGGCGTCAACTCATTGAGCGTGCGAAGTCTGTGGCGCGGGAATGGCCTGTCGAGGCGATCCGTTTGGACGCGTACGATGGGCCATCGGGCGGCGGGCCGTTTTACGAAACATGCGGCTTCACCGAAGTGGGGCGTAAGGTCTATCGAAGAGTACCCGTTGGTCTACTACGAGTATTTGCTTTGACAGCGAGACGCAGCCGACCCGTCAAGACCCACGGCCTCACGCACGTTGCGCTCGCCGTCCGCGATCCGCAGCGTTCCCTGCGCTTCTACCAAGCCGTGCTCGGCGTCGTCGCTGTCTACCAACAAGACGACTTCGTCCAGGCACAGACGCCGGGCAGCCGGGACGTGCTCGTCTTCGAGCGCAAGCCGCGCAAGGCCGGCAGGGCCGGCGGCGTTGTCCACTTTGGGTTCCGGCTGCGCCGCGCAGCTGACATCGTTCAGGCGCTGGCCGCCATCCGGGCCGCCGGTGGCACGATTCGCGACCACGGAGAATTCGTGCCCGGCGAACCGTATGTGTTCTTCAGCGATCCCGACGGTTACGAGGTGGAAATCTGGTATGAGCTGCCGACTCCGGTCGACCCGCCGAGTCGAGTCCGGTGAGCGTGCCCATCGTGCACACCGTCCTTTCCCTACTCCACGAGATTGACATTGCCCCTGCTGTCCACGGCCACTCGCTGCATCTTGCACACGCGCGACTGGCTCGTCAGTGATGAGCGCAAGTCGTTCGCCGATATCGATCCGGTCGCGCGCAACGGCTCCCCGAGAGAGACGTACGCGCACACCGCATTGTCCGAGCTGTCGGCACACCGGAGAACCGCAAACTGGTAGTTCTTGCACACATACCCGAAGCCATCGTCGACCATCATCAACCGTGACGGTCCCGCTGGCGGCGTCACCGGACCGGCCGGTGCTGGCGCCGGCGCGCCTCGGGCGGTGGTCGCCCGTTGACTCGCAGCATCGAGCAGGGCGTCGCTCCGCCGATCACCGACAACCTGCCTGGCGTATCGATCTTCAACCCGAGCAGCTGGACGATGCTTTTCTGCGGCAGGATGTAGATGATGCCGTCCTTGCCTTCGCGATAGCTCGCCGGGCCCAGGTCGGTCGCCCCGTCCGCGTCGTGAAGCACCCATCGATCCGCGCGGAACTCCACGGCCCCGTTACCAAACAGGACCCCACACGCCCCGTTCGTCAACATGTTCGCCAGGCCCGCGAACGGATCATTCGCCGCGGCGCGCGGTGCTGCCGGCATCGCCCACCGCCCGAGAATCCGGTTGCGCGCCGCCGGCAGCGCCGGCTGCTTTTCCAGCACGGCCCGCTGCCGGGCAACGTCCTGGGATTGGCGCGCCAGGTCCTCGCCCCTGCGCTGCGCCGCGCTCCACTCTTCCTGATCGCAGCGGTACTTCCAGTCGGCGTTGGATTCGCCAGTCTCTCGTGGGCAGACGAACTGATTCGGCAGGTTTTGCGCTGCAGCGGGCGCTGGCGCGCCTGCGCCGATGACGGCAATCGTCGCGAGGACCCAGATCAGTATTCGCGTCATGGCCTAGGCCCGAACCGACGCCGTCACGCCGCCCACCGCGCCGCGTTCGTCGCTCCGCACCGGGCTAGTGTAGTCGATGAAGGCGGCATCGATGGTGGCCAGGTTGGCCACTGCGCGTCGGCGCAGCCACCATCCGGCGAGGACGCTCGGGATGCCGACCACGGCGCCGATGATCGTCAGCGTCATGAACCCCCCGAGGATCATCAAGGCGAGCCCCAGCAGCTTGTGGAACTTGGGCGTGCCTTCGAGTGTGGCCCTGGCCGACGCCAGCACGTCCAGATCCCGTGAGCCGGTGGCTTTCAGAACGCCCGTGACGGTTTGTTTGTCGAGCAACACGAACGGGTTTCCCGTATACATCTGTCGTCCCTCCGCGGCGAAGGCGGGCGGGGAACCAACGGCTTTCGTGCCATGATTCCCGTCGCCGCCGGGGCGAATTCGCCGCTACCCCGCAATGCGCAGGAGTTCAGGAAAAACCGTCATGCCGCCCGTCGATTTCTCGAAAAAGCTCGATCCGGCGGCGGACGGGGTCGAACCTGGAATCGCGGCGGGAGCTCGATCACCTGTTCAGCCTGACCTACGAGGAGCTGCGCCGGCTGGCGGCCACGATCCGGCGCGGCGGGAGCGATGCCACGCTGAACCCCACGGCGCTCGTCAACCAGGTCTGGCTGAAGCTGGCGCATTCCCATCGGTTCCAGGCCACGTCGCCGCTGCACTTCAAGCGGATTGCCGCGCGCGCCATGCGGCAGCTGCTGATCGAGTCGGCCCGGCGGCGCCACGCCGCCAAGCGCGGGGGTAGCGACGCGGTGAGCGTCACTTTCGACGAGTCGGTGCATCAGTCGGCCGTCACCGACCGCGAGCTGCTCGCGCTGGACGCGGCGCTCGAGGAGCTGTCACACGTCAGTCCGCGGCAGGCGCAGGTTGTCGAGGCCCGCTACTTCGGCGGCTTCGATGTGCCTCAGACCGCCGAGCTGCTGGAGGTATCGGAGGCGACCGTCTTGCGCGACTGGCGCGCCGCGAAGGCGTGGCTGGCGTCAGAGGTTCGCCGGGCGCGCTGAATGGCTGCCGACGGACCCTTCCAGCCACGCCCGCTCGATCCGTCGCGGTGGGAGCGGATGCAGTCGCTCTTTCACGCCGCAGCCGATCTGGGCGCGACCGAGCGAGCCGAATTCCTGCGTGCGGAATGCGGCGGTGACGAGGCACTCCGCGACGACGTCATGGCGATGCTCCATGAGGACGCCGCCTCACAATCGGTACTGGATCTCGATCGAGCGCAGACGGCGGCCCAGGCTCTCCACCTGACGTTGCCGGGACTGGCTTCGAAGCGCTTCGGGCCGTATCGCATCGTGCGGCTCCTTGGGGAGGGCGGCAGCGGCGTCGTCCACCTGGCCGAGCGCGACGATCTGCGGAACCAGGTCGCGATCAAGTTTCTGCGGGATGCCGCGCTCTCGCCGGCGCGCCGCGAGCGATTCGCGACCGAACAGCGCACGCTCGCAAAGCTCAACCACCCCTCGATCGCGCGTCTCTACGACGCGGGACACCTTGACGACGGCACGCCCTGGTTCGTCATGGAATACGTCGAGGGTTGGCCGCTGGTGGACTTTTGCGACCGGCATCAGTGCTCAATCGAGGATCGTCTGCGGCTGTTCCGCTCGGTGTGCGAAGCGGCTGGTTACGCGCACAGTCACGGCGTCGTTCATCGCGACCTGAAGCCGTCGAACATCCTGGTGAAGGCGGATCGCAGCGTCCGCCTGCTCGATTTCGGTATCGCCAAGCAGATCGAGGACGCCGATCGGCGGGCCGAGGTGACCCGCACGGGCCTCCGCCTGATGACGCCGGCCTACGCGTCTCCCGAACAGCTTCGCGGGGAACCCGCCGACGCTCGCAGCGACGTCTATTCATTGGGGGTCGTGCTGTATCAGTTGCTCACCGGCCGTCTGCCGTTCGACCGTTCGGCAGCCGGGAACACCGAGGCGTCCGGCGAGGGCGCCGCACAGTCGCCACCACAGGCCGTCGGCAGCCGCTCGTGCCGTAGCGGGGAGTGGATCGACGACCGCATCCACGACGACGGTCGGTCGAGCGGCCTGGGCCGATCTCGATCTGCTGTGCCTGACGGCGATGCACCACGACCCTTCCCACCGGTATCAGGCCGTCGATGGGCTCATTCGCGACATCGACCATTTCCTGAACGCCGAGCGCCTCGAAGCACGTCCCGATGCGTTGTGGTATTCGCTGCGAAGCTACGCCATTCGCCGTCGCGTGCCGCTCGCGTTCGCCGCGGCCGTGCTGATCGGCGCTGCCCTGTCGTCGTGGGCCGCACTCAGACTTGCAGCCGTGCCGGCGGCGCCCATCGCGGCGTCGGAGCAGCAGACCTGGCGAACGGTTGCCGTGCTGCCCTTCCAGAACGCGAGTGCCGACACGGATCTCGACTTTCTTCGTCTGGCACTACCGGACGAGATCGCGACGATCCTCAGCCACATCCGCTCCGTCTCCGTCCGGCCTTTTGCGACGACCAGCCGATACGGAGAACCGACCGTCGATCACCAGCAGGCCGGGCGCGAGATGAGTGCCGGGACCGTCGTGACCGGGCACTTCCTTCGCGCCGGTGACGTGTTGAGGATCACGCTCGAGGCGATCGACGTCGAGAGCAATCGGTCGTTGTGGCGCGACACGCTCGACGCGCCGGCCGGCAACCTGATTGCCACCCAGACGCAGATCGGGCTGCGCGTACGGGGTGGACTTGCTGACGCCCTCGGATGGCCGGCATCGACCGCATCGGCACCGCCGACCGACGAAGAGGCGTACGGACTGTTTCTCCGCACCGCGGCCTTGACCCTGGATCCGGCCAACAACAGTCCTGCGATCCTGGCACTGGAGCGGTCGGTCGCTCTCGATCCTTCCTATCCGCCGGCGTGGGTAGCCTTGGCGCGCCGCTACTACGTCGAGAGCCGCTACGGGTCAGGCGATCGAAAAGCCATGGACCGCTACGAGGACGCCATGGCACGAGCCGCCCGGCTCGACCCCGACTACGTCGCGGCCTCGGCCGGGTTGGTCCTGGGTCGAACCGAGCGAGGAGATCTGGTCCAGGCGCACCGGCAGGCGGTCGAACTGGTGCGCCGCCGCCCGGACAGCATCGATGCGCACTTCGTGCTCAGCTACGTGCTGCGGTATGCCGGCCGGCTCGACGAGTCGGCGATGGAGTGCGACACGGCGTTCCTGCTCGATCCCCGGACTCAAACCTCTGGTCTCCGATCGTGCGCATTCGTGTTCGTCCTGCTCGGCGACTACGCGAAGGCGAAGAAATATACGGATCTGGATCACGGCTCCGACTTCGCGAAGGCGCTGACGATTCTCATGCTTGTCCGCGACGGGAAAGAGGACCAGGCGGTCGCGCTGGGCTCGCCCAACATGCCGCAATGGAACAGCTACGATCTGCTGTTGGCGTGCGCGGCGCATCGTCCGCCTTCCGAAATCGACGCGCTGGCCGCCGCGGTGAAGCCCTCGGACGATCCCGAGATGAACTTCTTCGCGGCGGGCCACCTGGCCTACTGCAAACAGACCGACCGCGCGCTGACGGTGCTAAGCGCCGCTATCCGGGGGAAATACTGCGGCTATCCGGCGATTGAGTCCGACCCTTACTTCGCGAATCTCCGCTCGGCGCCGGGCTATGCGGCCGTCCGTGAGGAAGCGCGCGCGTGCGCGAGGGACTTTGTCGAGCGACGCGAGGTAACAGGCCGCTGATCGCGAGGATAGACAGGACGGCTCAGTCGAAGCCGGCGATGGTGTCGGCGGAGCCGGCCGGCGCGTAGCGCGGGCTGAAACCTTCCAGCGTCGTGGGCGGCTTCTCCCCCGCTGCGATGGCCGCGGCCAGCCGCCTGGCCCGCAGCAAGTCCTCCACGTTGTTGGTCACGTAGGTTTCGACCGTCCTCGACCTGGCGCGGTAGCTGGGGTCGCTGGAGAGACCAGGCCGGGTCACCTTCTCCAGCAGCGCGGTCGTCGCCGCCGCGTCGGCTTTCCGAGCCAGGGCGATGAGGTCGTAATCATTGACGGCATCGCGCCACAGCTTGACGCGACGGCTGGCCAGAATGCCGCTGAACCCCAGGCCGCCGCCGCTATAGAACGTGCCATCGCCGCTGACGTTCGCCGGATCAAGGTAGCCAGCGTGGTAGAGCATGCGGCCCTCCACCCCCAGCCGGTGCGCGTTCCAGGCCAGTCCGGAGAACTCCCCGCCGTGCGTCGCGCTGACACCTGATCCGGTGTACTCGTCGAACATCACCGGCCCGGTGTTGTAGCGGCTCACCAGGTGCTGCGCGCCGTGGACGTGCACGTGACCCACCACCCAGCGGTCCACGACCGGTTGCAGCAGCGCGCGCGCGTTCGCCGAGCCGAAATCCTTGGACTTGTAACAGCCCGTGGCTGTGCCCTCGGGCGTGCGCAGGGCGTCGCATTCCCAGTGCCCGATGTCCACGCGGGTCACGATCGTGATGCCACGCGCGGCGGCGCCTTCGAACGCCCAGCGCGCGAGGGTGAAGAGATACTTGAGGGCGCGGTAGTCGGACTCTTCCACGGGCTCGTCGAGACTCCATGGGCTCCGGTTGTTCGCCCTGGCCTTCTGGTTGTTGAAGACCTCGAACGCCGTGCGCGTCCACCCCTTCTCCGCCATGTGCGCGAGTGTCTGCTGGCCGATCGCGCGCCAGGTGTCCTCGACTTCCGCGAGCCGCGGCTCACGTCCAGGGCCGTCGGGGATCGTGGTCTTGAACCCGTCCCACCCGAACTGCCGCGCGGGCTCGCTCTGCATCCGGTGCGGGTAGTTCAAGTTGAATGGCAGCGTGAAGAGCGGGGGCGGCGTGCGGTACTTGCCGACCTGGCCGTCCAGCAGCGGACCGAAGCGCCGGTCGAAGCCGTCGAACGAGACGATTCGGGCGTCGCGGCCGACGCCGTGGACCGGATATGCATAGGACGGCGTGCCGCGCTGAGACGCATACGGCAGGACGTTCAGGAATCCGCGGTTGTCGAGCGCCAGGCCGAAGGCCCGCTGTTCGACGGCGATGGCGTCGGGCGTGGTCTGCAAGTCCGCGGACCCGCCGTCCCCAAGGACGGAGTCGAGCCCCAAGGCGCGCAGCGGGCTCCCGTAACTGAGGTAATCCATCCGGAAGGTCGGCCGATCCGGCAGCTGCAGCGGCAACACAGTGAGATCGACGCCAAGCCGGGCGATCTCCTTTCCATCCTGGAGCACGCTGACCGTGCCGCGATGGAGGCCTGGGCCAGCGGTCTTCGGAATCCACACCTCCATCAGCAGCAGGCCCTGACGATTGCCAGCGTCGGGCAGCCCGGCCACCTTGAGTGGGATATCGAAGGTGCGCAGGCCCGCAACCGAGCCGTCCAACGGCACGATCACGTCGGGCAGAAAATTCTTCGCAGCGACTCGGCTCCAGGCGATCGCGCTGAACGCGACCCGGTCCTCAGGAACGACCTCGAGGCCCTCCGCTCGGGCTGAGAACCGCTGACCCTGAACCGGCACGACCAGCTGCACCGCTACTTCCTGGTTCTGTGCGCCGAATAGCCGGATCGTGCGACGCTCGGCGTCGAAGTATCCGTTGCGGGTGCGCAACGGCCCCAGGTCGCGGTTCCGCAGCTCCGTCACCGAGCCGTCGGGCAGGATGCTGTAGGTCGGGTCCAGCGCGAAGACGCCGGCGTCGTTATGCAGCCCGGGGAGCGGCGAGGCCTCTTCGCTGCGCTCCTCGACGCGCGCGTCCTGGCGGACATCGGGCGACGCCGCGTTTGAACAGCCGCCCAGCAGTACGCCTAGCAGGCTGACGACAATCGGCGTGACCCGCTGATCACAGCCCAAAATGGAGACCGACCCCGATGTAGGAAATGTCGTCCTGGAAGAATTGTCCGTACGGTGAGGGGCCTTCGTAGAGTTCCAGCATCAACGTGACGAGCCGCGCGGGGTGGTCGCCTGCCCCGCGGCGTGCGAGTTCCAGGCCCAGGCGCCCGCTGATTGCCGGCGACCAGTCATGAAGCGTCGTGCTCTTGACATCCACGCCCGCCACGAACTGAGCCGGGCCTGCGCGGCCGCTGCGAAATTCCACGCCTCCGTGGAACAGCTTCGACGGCAGTGTGTCCGGCTCACGTCGAAAAATCAGCTCGCCGCCCGCGTATAAGCGCACGGGCCCGACCTCCTGGGACGCCAGCAATTCGACCGACTCGAACGAGAGATTCTCGCGTTCGATATCTTCGCTGCGGAGCAGGTATTCGTCTCCAAGGTGCGAGCTTTGGTGGTAGAGCCGTATGCGCGTGCTGAAGCCACTTCGCCGAAACGTCAGGGGCAGGCCGATGAGGTAATCCGCATTGATCAGATCGTTGGACACCGCGCCGAGGTCGAATTGGGCGAAGATGCTGCCCACCACATCGAGCTGCACTCCTTCGTTCGGTGACGGTCCGCCCCAGCGAACCAGGCCAAAACTGTCGCCCAGCCCGACTGACACAATCGTGGTGCCTTTGCCCGACGGATCATCGAGCGATCGGAACGTGCCGCGCAGCAGGCTCACGAACGAACGTGCTTCCTTGGGATCCGCGACGGTCGGGCAGAAGATCTGATCCTGGGGAAACCCACGACACCAAGAGCCTCGGATTCGTGGACGCCGGCGCCGCAACGGGGCGCGTCGGATGTCTGCGCCGCACTCTCTATTGCAGACAGCGCGAAGCCGATGACCACAACGGCGGAGACGATGGCTGACACCGGTTTCATGGGCCCTTCCGGTCGGTAGCATCGACCCGTGCCTGGGTGGAGTCAAGCAGAGCTGTCGCGCTGTTGCTCGTTGACAATCCCTGTTTCCGATGTATCGTCGGACAGCTTTTGGCAGGAGGTCGGACAGTTATGAGGAAAAGAGCGTTGCCTCAGGGCATGGCGGTCGTTGGCCTGTCGGTCTTCTTGCTCGCCTCGCTGGTCGGAATCAGTGCCTTCCAACTCCCGGGCGAAGCGGTCCGAATCGACAACGACGACCTTGGCGGTGTTGTGAGCGGCTCACGCGGGCCGGAAGCAGGCGTCTGGGTGATCGCGGAAACCACTGACCTGCCCACCAAGTTCGCCAGGATCGTGGTCACCGACGATCGGGGGCGCTACCTGGTGCCAGATCTTTCGAAAGCGACCTACAACGTGTGGGTGCGCGGCTACGGGCTGGTCGATTCGCCGAAGGTACAGGCGGCCCCCGGCAGGATTCTGAACCTGAATGCTGTGGCCGCGCCCAACGCGCGCGCGGCGGCGGAATACTATCCGCCCAGCTACTGGTATTCGCTGGCCAAGGTGCCGGACAAGAGCGAGTTCCCCGGCACGGGCCCCAAGGGCAACGGCATCTCGGATCGAATGAAGAGCCAGGCCGATTGGCTCAACCAGATGCGCTGCGGCGCGTGCCACACGATCGGCACCAAGGCCACGCGGGAGATCCCAAAGGGTCTCGGTACGTTCCATTCCTCGGTGGCAGCGTGGGAACGGCGCGTGAAGTCGGGGCAGATGGGCACCGGCATGTCCGCCATGCTCGCGGGGTTCGGCCCGCGAGGGATGGCCATGTATGCGGACTGGACCGATCGCATCGCGGCGGGCGAAGTGCCGGAGGCGCCGCCGCGGCCGCAGGGCTTGGAACGCAACGTGGTCGTGAGCATGTGGGACTGGTCCAACGACCGGGGGTTTGTCCACGACACGATTTCGACCGACAAGCGCAATCCCACCGTCAACCCCAACGGTCCCGTCTACAGCATTTCGAGGTTCAGCGCGCCCGATGTGAACATCCTCGACCCGAAGCGCAACGCGGCAGCGGGTGTCACTGTGCCGATTCGCGACAAGGACACGGAGTACACCAACCCGCAGAAGAACATGGAGCCGTCACCCTACTGGGGTGACGACGTCATCTGGTCGGGCCAGGCCAGCCTGCACAACCCGATGCTTGATCACACGGGACGGGTCTGGCTCACGCATGCGATTCGTGGGACCGCCAATCCGGCGTGGTGCAAACAGGGATCGAGCCACCCATCCGCCCAGAACTTTCCTATCAACACCAGCGGCCGCCATCTGTCCGTGATGGATCCGAAGACCAAGCAGGTGACGATGATCGACACCTGCTTCGGCACGCATCACCTGCAGTTTGCCGAGGACGCCAATCACACGCTGTATTTCAGTGGGAGCGGCCCGGTGGTGGCCTGGTTCAACACGAAGCTGTTCGACCAGACGAAGGATGAACAGAAGGCGCAGGGTTGGGCTCCCTACGTGATCGACACCAACGGCAACGGCAAACGGGATGCGTACGTGGAGCCGAATCAACCGACCGATCCCACCAAGGACAGGCGATTCCAGGGTGGAAGCTACGGTGTCATCGTCTCCCCGGTGGATGGGTCGGTCTGGCAGTCGTTTCCGGGCGCGATTTATCTCTCCGAGGGAAATCTGAACGGCCCCCCCGGAGCCATCACTCGGACCGTGCTGGGCTCCAACCCGCCGCAGACCACGCTGACGGAATACTACGAGCCCCCGTTCAACAACGCGAAGTCGCCGATCAATGGGTATACCCCGCGCGGGATCGACATCGATCGAAACGGCGTCGTCTGGACCGCGTTGGCTGGCAGCGGACATCTGGCCAGCTTCGACCGGCGCAAGTGCAAGGGTCCCTTGAACGGACCGGCGGCGACAGGACAGCACTGCGTCGAAGGCTGGACGCTGCACGTGACGCCCGGGCCGAAATTCAAGGGCGTGACCGACGAGAGCAACAGCGACATGCTCTATTACAACTGGGTGGACCAGTTCGACACGCTCGGGCTGGGCAAGAACGTGCCCTTCGCCACGGGCTCGTACTCCGATGCGCTGATCGCCTTCTCCGAGGGGAAGTTCGTCGTGATGCGCGTGCCGTATCCGATTGGGTTCTACCACCGCGGCGTGGACGGCCGGATCGACGATCCGAAGGCGGGCTGGAAAGGCAAAGGGCTGTGGGCGAACTATGGCGCCTACACCCCGTGGCACTACGAAGGCGGCAAAGGCCAGACCAGCAAGGCCGTGCACTTCCAGCTTCGACCCGACCCGCTCGCAAAGTGAGCCGATCGCAAGCCGTAGACGTCAATCAGCTGATCGTTCGAGCTCGGCGATGCGCTTCAACGCCTCGCGCCTCAACGCCTGGGCGGCGGAGGCAATGCCGGGCTCTCCGACGCGCTCGGGGCGCGGCACCCGGAGGTCCAATGCGGCGATCAGCTCGCGCAGGTCCTGCACAAGTGTCTCGTCTGATCTGGTTTTCATGATTTGAGCACTGACGGAGTCGAGACCTCACAAGGCAGAGGTTGAAGCGTACGCCGGTCGCGCCTGGCGCGGCTGTTCAATCGGGGACAGCCGGACGTACCTGGGCTGGGGTAGCGTGGCGTGAGGTACTGCCACGATCGTGGCCTAATTCTCCTCCGAAACGCCCACCCTTTGTATGAACTTCAACTCGAGATCACGGGCTAGATGACCCTGTTCCAACCGATTCGGACGTGGTGGCGCCATGTGAAGCCGGCTGCAGAACTTCCTGCCGCCGTCTTCCCGAGAGAGCCGCGCACGCGGCGTGTTCCCGCGGAATACCAGTCGCTCCACACATATCTGGACCATCGCTACGCCTCGAGCGTCGTGCTCACATTCGACCAAATCGAGCTGCTGCTGGGATTTGCGCTGCCGGCGCCTGCGCGCACCGAGCGAGACTGGTGGGCAAGCATCGCGGCCAGCGCGAGCTCGTATTCTGAAGCGTGGACGGGCGCGGGGCGGACGGCAACACCCAATCTCTCGGCCCGGACCGTTACGTTTGAGCGGCTGCGGTGACCGCGGCCTTGATGCTGGCCGCGGCCGGCGTGGGGGCGGTGGACCCTACAACGATCTGAGGAATTGGACCAGGTCGGCCTTCTGGCTTGCCGAGAGGTTCAATCGCAGGACACGGTCGTAGTGGTCGACGACCGCCGGAAGATCGCGGGCGCTGCCGTCGTGAAAGTAGGGCGGGTGCTGCCACAGGGCCCGCAGCGGCGTCGTCCGATACTGCCCGGTCGCCGATCGCGACGCGTAGACCGGCTCCATCCCGGTCTCGACCGGCGCGTGCAGGACCGGCTCCGATCGCCCGCCTACATCGGTAAAGTTTGGCGGCCGGTGGCAGCTCGCACACTCCCGGTTGAAGATTCCCCGCCCGCGACCGGCCCCAGACGGATCGAAGCTGCCCTGCCGCGGCGACGGCGTGCGCAGGCTCATTTGGTAGTCGAACAGGGCCGGCAGCTTCGGCGCGACCAGGTCGGGCGACTGCTGAATCGCCAGGTGGATACGCTGATCGACGAACGTGCCCTGCCCGCCCATCTGGCTGACCCCGACATAGCGGTTCCAGTAGGAGATCGGCCCGTCGGCGGTGTAGGTCTCGAAGTCCACCCCCCGCAGGCCATAGATCGCTGGAATCACTACGGGCAGCGACGGGCTGTTGAGCGGCACGATGCGGTCACCATCGAAGGCATGATGACGCGGGTCGTACTTGCCGGGCCCCCACTTGTTGAACTCGGCCTTGGTTGCGCTGTCGAGCGCCGGCGACAGCGCCACGATGGCGCCGACGTTCAAGTCGGTGGCAGCCCAGCCGTCGAGCCGCCGGCCGATACCCTTGGTCAGCGAGTCGTCGACCGTGGAGTGACACAACGCACACGTCACGCCGATGCTCTCGAGCTGACCGGACCGGCTGAAGCCGCCTTTTACGCCCACTACGGCGTTCTGGCGCAACAAGAGCATCGTCACGGCGGGATCGTCGAGGTTGACCCGCGAGGCACGAAGGTCGTTGATGACGTTCTGCGGCAGCGCCTCGACATCCACCTTGAGTCCAACTTTGAGGGCCGTGGCCGGAGACAGCGTCGCCACCACCTCGTGCATGCGAAGCACGTCGGTCCACAGCTGCTCGTCCCCAAAGGTGTCGTGGCGAAAGATCTGCCGGCCGTCCGCTGCCGTTGTTTGAGCGACGACTACCACCGTCATGGCGGCGGCAAGGAACGCCGCGGCCGTCAGCAGGAGCGCACGACCGCGCCAGGGTGATGAGTCGCGTCGCCACGGCCAAGCGCGACCTTGTCCAGGTTTCATGATTCCCTCCATGCCTATTGGAGTGGCGGAGAGGAAAAAGGTGACGTGGTCCCGTGTTTGCACCTGCGGTTCCCTACGGAGGAGGTTCACATGTCGCTTGTCCCCCTGGCCGCGCTGGACCGCTGGGCCGATCTATCCGACGAGCAGATTGTCGCGGAGGTCCTGACCGGCCACACCGCGGTGTTCGAAGCGCTGATGCGCCGGCACAACCAGCAGCTCTACCGCACGGCGCGCGCGATTCTCCGCAACGAGGCGGAGGCCGAGGACGTGATGCAGCAGGCGTATGTCAACGCCTACGCACATTTGCGGCAGTTCGACGGCCGGGCGCGATTCGCCACCTGGCTGATACGGATTGCGGTGCACGAGTCGTTGTCGCGTCTCCGGCAACGCGGCCGTGATTCTGGGCTCGACCCGGAGGGGCCGGCCCTGCTCCGAGTCGTGTCACCGGCTGGTTCCACGCAGGATCCCGAGCGGTTGGCATTCTCCCGCGAACTCGGCGTGCTGCTCGAGTCGGCGATCGATCGGCTGCCCGACGGCGCGCGCGAAGTGTTCATGCTCCGTCAGGTGGAAGGCTTGAGCACCGAGGAAGTGGCCGATGCCCTGGACGTCAGCCCGGACGTCGTGAAGACGCGCTTGTCGCGGGCCCGCGCGGCACTGCGCCGCGAGCTGCTGGACCACGCCGACGCGGCGGCCTCGAACGCGTTTCGTTTTCTGCGGCCGCGATGCGACCGCGTGGTCGCCGGGGTGCTGTCCGATATCGCCGCCGAACGGTCAGCGGCTTCCTGAGGATCTGAAAGCCCTGCCTTGACCTGATGTGGAGCGGCGGGATGCCTACGCTCCCACCGCTCGCGCTTCGGGCTGATACAGTCCGAAGACTGTCAGCAGACGCGTGATCGTCAGCAGTTGACGAACCCGCGGAGCCACGTTCAGGAGCTTCACCGATCCGCCGGCGCGCTGGGCGGACACATAGGCCTGCACCATCGTGCCGAGGCCGCAGCTGTCCACATATGGCACGCGCGCCAGATCCAGCACCAGATGCCGCCGTCCCGCATCGAACTGCCGGCGAACGGCATCCTTCAGATCCGCTTCGGTTTCCACGGTCAGCCTTTCCGTGGGTTCGAGGATTACGACGTTCGGGTAGACGTGTTCGAGCACTTGCACGGAAAATCTTCGCCTCCTACTTACCCTAACGAAGATTCCCCATGGATCGCACACGTGCCCAATGGGCGGACCGGGCGACGGTTCAGAAATTCGTGTCCAACTGGGTCTTGATCCAGGCCACGCGGCGGCGGAGGAAATCTTTCAGCAGCGCGATCTCAGCGGCGTGGGAATTGTCTCGCGGCGGGAACTGCGTCCAGCGGCGGAAGTTGCGATCCGCGGCGTCACCGACCTCGGAGGCCATCCGATCGACGATGCGGTCGAGGTTGTCGGCCGAGAATTCCCCGTTCAACAGCGCCTTGAAGCGCGCCCGATATCGTGACCTGAAGTCCGGATCGCGAAACAGGAGCCGCCACCATCCCTCGTTGAAGTAGTCGGCCGCATTCCACGTCTGGTTCCACTCCTCGGGCTCGGTTGCGCGCGGGTCGTACGGGGTGCCCAGGCTGCGATCGAAATCCCACACCGGACCCGCCGCCAGACGACCGCCGCGCTCCTTGTGGAAGTACGCGCTGAAGCGCAGCCCGTCGACGTTCTTGGTCAGCGCGTTGATGATGTTGTGATCGATCCAGGCATCGACGTCGATGAACTCCGAGTAGTGCTGGCCGGTGGAAGGATGCCTGAAGTTCGCGGCGCTCGCGGCCTGCCCGAAGCCGTCGATGAAGGCGCGGATGAAGTCGAGCTGCGGTCTCCGCTCCGGAGACCTCATGTCCTCGGGGTCCGGATACACGAACTGGAGCCACCTCCCCGCCGCGTCGAAGTCGGGCACGCCCTTGTCGATGCGCAGGATGAACCCGCCGGTGATCGCCGGCAGGCTTGCGGCCGACGTGGGGAGCCTGCTGACGTTCACGCGCTGGGGATCACGCTCGATCTTCTCGATCAGCGTGAAGAACCCGAGAAAGCTTCCGGCGCGCACGTCACCGCCGTCGTCGACCATGAACACTTCGGCGAAGCGCGTGCGCGGCGCGTAACGCCCGATGCGGTTGCTGAGCGCGAAGGCGAGCGCGTTCCTGATCAGCGCCGCGATCGTAGAAGACGGGGTCGGACAACACCCACTCGGAGTGACTCGGCAGCCCGAGCATCGGCCGATCGCTGTCGGCATCCTCGTCGTCGGCGCGCAGCTCCATGGCGTATTGCTTCTTCGGAAAGTTGCGCGAAGTCTGCGCCGCGCACGTGAATGCCGATGCGGGCATCGAGCGCGGCGCGGCCGACGATGCGGCTGGTGCCCGACTTCGGCTCCAACACCTGGAGCGCCGCCGGGACGTGTTCAGTCCCAAAGGAATCCAGCGTCCCCGACTCGAACGTGTGAATCAGGATGATTGGCAGGTGGCTCGTGAAGTTCTGCGTATCCGGGTCCACGCGCAGGTAGATTTCCGTGGCGACGGGTCCCTGACGCGCCGCGTCAGGCACGATGGCGACTGCCCGGAGGCGCGTCGATTTGTCGAGGGTGACGGGCCCCCGGTAGATGGGCGACATCACGGTCGGCAACGAGCCGTCGAGCGTGTAGTGGATGTCGGCCCTGGCCTGGACACTGAGGGTGACCGTTTCGCTGCCGACGAAGGTTCCCGCGCTCGGGCTGAAGAGAACCGTCAGGGAATTTGCCTGGGCGGAGCCTGCCCGCCGAAGCGCGAAAGCGCGAAGGCGGGCGGCGAGGACTCCAGGCTCGACGAGCAAGCAAGCAGGACGAGGACCAGCACCGCCTGGCGCGCTCGTAGAGTCCACGTCTTACTCGCGCTCGACATCAGAGCCATTCAGTTCCCAGGGAGAGTTTAGAGCATGGTCCCGAAACGGGCGACGATTGGGCGCGGCAACACGCGTCAAACAGATGTTTTCCCGCCGTCGCACAGCTGTCGCGCGCCGACGCTATCCTTTCACGGCTCAGCTCACGTTCCACTCAAAGGATGGCGCATGGCAAAGATCGATGACGACGACATTGGACGCAACACCTCCGACAACGAGACTTTCGAGCAGGTAGTCGAGGCTCGTCTGTCGAGACGAGGATTTCTGGGCGGCACGATCGGCACCGTGGCGGCGGCCTCGTTGAGCAGCGTCGGCGCGCTGCTACAGGCCGTGCCCGCGTCCGCGAAAACCCGACAACCTGCCGTTGCTCGGCTTCAGCGGGATCCCGGTCGTCGAGCCGAGGACACGGTGGTCCTGCCGGATGGCTACACGGCCGAGGTCCTGATCGCGTGGGGCGACCCGGTGTCGGACGGACCCGCCTTCCTCCAGAACGCCGGCAACAGCGCCGCCGATCAGGCCAGGCAGTGGGGGATGCACAACGACGGCGTCGTCTACTTCCCAATCAACGGCTCGGCGCACGGCCTGCTGGTTCAGAACAACGAGTACACCGACGACGTGCTGCTGTTCCCGGACGGCACCGCCAACTGGGCGCGCAGAAGACGCAGAAGTCGCTCACCGCGCACGGCGTTTCGTGATCGAGTCGCAAACGTCGCGGCCGCCGCGGCCGCGACAAGGGCGCCGTCGCGCCGCTGGGGACACAAAGGCGGCGAGTGGCGCGTCGTGCGGCCGTCGCAGTACGCGCGCCGCGTCACCGGCCATGACGCCGATCGCGATCGGCGGGCCGGCGCGGCGATCCGCGCCTGCAGACCAGCGCCGATCCCACCGGGCGACTGGTGCTCGGCACGCTCAACAACTGCGCGATGGGGTTCACGCCCTGGGGCACCTATCTGGCCTGCGAGGAGAACTTCAACCAGCTACTTCCGCAAGACGGGACGCAGACCGAGCTCGAACGCCGCTACGGGATCAAGGCGCCGGCGGCGGTATCTGTGGCACACCACCGACTCGCGGTTCAACGCCAACCTCGAGCCGAACGAGGCCCAACCGATTCGGCTGGGTCGTCGAGATCGATCCGTTCGAGCCGGACGTCCACGCCCGTCAAGCGCACCGCGCTGGGGCGCATGAAGCACGAGGGCGCATGGGTCCAGGAGGCCCGCGACGGCCGCCTCGTCGTCTACATGGGCGACGACGAGCAGTTCGAGTACATCTACCGCTACGTCTCGAACCTGCCGTGGCGAGACCCGACGGCATCAGGCATCAACCCGCTCGACGACGGCATCCTCTACGTCGCCAAGTTCCGCGCCGACGGCAACGGCGAATGGCTGCCGCTGACGCCCGACAACCCGGCGCTCGCCGGCTGGTCGATGAACGACATCCTGATCAACACGCGCGGCGCGGCCGATGCTGGCGGGCGCGACGAAGATGGACCGCCCCGAGTGGATCGACACGTTCCCGGAATCGCTGACGGCGATCGGCACGCTGACCAACAACACCCGCCGCGGCACCGCCGGGCTCGCCGGCCGACCGACGCCGATGAACCCGCGCACGCCCAACCCTACGGCCACATCATCCGCTGGTCCTACCGCGACGACTTCACCGAGCCGTCCTTCGAGCTGGGACATCTTCGCGCTGTGCGGCGACCCGCCGGTCCCGGCGCACGGCTCGACGATCATCGGCGACAAGTACGGCTCGCCGATGGCATCTACGTCGCGCCGAGCGGCCGGCTGTGGATTCAGACCGATGTCTCGGGCAGCACCATCAATACCGGAGCGTATGCCGGCTTCGGCAACAACCAGATGCTGTGCGCCGATCCCACGACCGCGGAGACCGGCGGTTCCTGGTCGGTCCGAACGTCTGCGAGATCACCGGCGTGTTCGTCACGCCCGACGAGCAGACGATGTTCGTCGGCATCCAGCATCCCGGCGAGGCGCCGCAGGCACAACGATCCCGGCGAACCCGAAGCGCTACAGCTCCTGGCCCGATGGCGCCGAGGGTGGCCGGCCGCGTTCGGCGGTCATCGTCATCACGAAGGACGACGGCGGCGAGATCGGAAGCTGATCTCCTGGAGGTGGGGTCGCGTCCTGCGACCCCACCTAGAGGTCGCGGAAGCCTTTGGCCTCGGCCGCGAATTTCCAAAGGGCCGCAAGCGTCTCGGCTTCGCGTGGTGCAAAGACAGGCTGGCGCAGGAGCGCGTCCTGCTCGCCGTGCCCGGCGCGAAGTTCAAGGCCACCGGCCACCATCCGGTAAAGAGCGCAGGTGATTGGGACCCTGCTGGAGCCGACCATCACCCAGAACGTGCGCACGCATTCCAGAGGTTCGACGCGATGGTCGTACGCGGCCCTCGCCATGATCGGTGTGAAATGTACGAGACCAGGACGACAGTCGAGCAACGCTCGAGTTACGCCTCTGCGATAACGGTCGGCCTAGGATTTGGTGCGGTCACCAGTATTCGAGCCCTCATGCTCTTCTTGCGCGATGCGCGTTATGTAAGCAGCGAAATCCGGATCTTCACCCTCCAGCAGTTGCGGCAACATTGCGCAAAAGTCGGGACGCCGGCACCACTCGCGCATGTAGTCGTCCCAGGAGTGCCATCGACGTCGCTGCTTCTCTGCCATTCCCTCCTCAAAGACGAGGAGGTAGGCGCGTTCGAAGAGGGATACCAGCATTTCGAAGACCACCTGTCTCCGCTCTTGCTGTTCGTCGGTCAGCGAAGGTGCCGCTCGACGAGAGCGCAACTGCAAATCCGGGTTTTCCATGACCAGCTTGAGGAAATCCGTGTACGCGACGGACAGCAGCTGATATGTCTCTTCCTCTTCGTTCTCGCGTTCTTTCCGCTGTTCTCGCCAGAAGGTGAAGATGGCCAGCGGCAGGCCCACGACCGTCACGACGTAACTCAACAGCTCCCACACTTCCAGTCCCGACATATCGCCCCTCTTCTATGATCCCTCGCCAATCCGGCGTCCCCACCAAGGTGTGGCGGACGAGCGAGCGGGTCCAGGGGACTAACGGAAAATGAGAGCGCCGCCGAATGACCAGAAATTGGCCATCACGTCATTGACGGTGACCCCCTGGGCCTGAAAATCGCCGATCGAGGCGACGTGCTGGGAGCCGAAGACCTGTACACCCACACGCTCGGTGCGGCGGAACGTCCAGCCGATGCCGTAGGTAAGCCCCAACGCCTTCTGCGTGATCGGATCCACCGGGCTGGGCGAGGCGTAGACGAAATTGCGGACGAACGTCATTCCCATGCCGCCCTTGATAAACAGGCCGCGCGAGTGCCACGGCTGGAACGAGGCCACGGCAAGCAGGAACGTGGACCGGAAGTCCTGTCCTGCCGGGGACGACGCCGGAACCCATGACACCTCCAGCCCGGCATCCATCTGGGGATTCACGCGGTACCCGACCATGGCGAGTACGCTTCCCGTGTTCAAGTAGGCACCGGTGCCATGTTGCGGACAGTCTTCCTGACAGTCGCCTCGCAGCGTGGTGGTGGTGCCACCGGCGATGATCACCAGCCTGGACTGGTTATCGTCGTCGGTCGTTGGTGTAATCGCTGAAGGGTTCTGCGCCCATGCGCCAGCGGGCATCAGGCAGGCGAGGCTGATCAGCAGCACCCGTACCGCGCGGGCGCTCACGAGAATCTCCAGGTCAGGTAGGCGCGGAACTGGGGATAGTGAAACTTCCGTGTCTCGTTCTCCTCCTGCTTGTAGTACGTGCGGCGATCGAAATATTCGCCCGAGAAGCCAATGCCGAACTGCCGGTACAGCGGCGCCATCAGGTCCAGGCGCAACTGCTGGAGGAAATGGTTGGCCCGAACACCGTCGAGGCTGTACAGCTGATACGCGTCGTAGACGAAGACCACGATGGGCCGGCCGTCATGCCCGAGCGTGACCCTGGTCCCCATGGTCGAGCCGGGCCCGTAGTCGTAGAAGCGCGGTCCTTCCGACACGCCCTGGCCAGCGCCTCCCCCTTCTTCAGGGGGCGGCTCCTCGGGTACGGCGCCGGTCAACGGGATCGAATCCACGGCGCCCAGGGCCATCAGGCCGCCAGTTCCGGACAGCAAGATCGACCACCGGGACGACAACGCGCCACGGAATACGGCGTTGACGTTGAACGACTGGGCGCCGAACTGGTAGGCGTTGTTCTTGCTGAAATCGTAGGCCTGCGCCACATTCAGCTGAAAGCGTTGGTTCGCCATTGGCTGTCCCATCAGACGGCCGCGCACCTTGGCTTCGCTGAAGGCTCCACCACCGCCGAAGCGGAGCAGGACGCCGAAGGCGTCATACGGGATCCGGCTGCGGCCAGACGTCGGATCGCCGTAGCGCAGATCCAGCTCGAGGAACGGATCCCCCTCCCCTTCGAAGGCATTGGTGTTCGTGCCTCGCCAGAGCACGCCAGCGGAGGCCAGGGCGCCCATCGTCGATGGCACCAGCTCCGCAGGCATCGCCGACACGCGCGAGGCATCGCCCCTCATGAAGCGGTTGGCCCCGGTCACCGGGTCGATCGCCATCGCCCCGATCTCCTTCCACAACCGCCCCCGGCCACTGAGCCGTGTGTTGCGCACCAGCCACGCCGTGCGATGAAACATCTCGCCCAGCGCGATGCCGCCCAGCGTCGTGTTGATCAGGTCGTTCAGCGAGGCGTGATTGGTCTCGCCGAAGTACTCCCAGGTGCCGCTGCCAAACGCGGTGACACCGGCCGACTCCCAGAAGCTCAGCCCGTTCGCGCGCCCGGCGTTGAAGTAGTTGTTGCCCTGATACGGGTGTCCGACCTGGTTGACGACGAAATCGTCCAGGTCCCACACCCACCCCTGCTCCATGTTGGCCCACCACGACTGAGGGGTAATCCTCGCGGTCACCTGGCCGCGCGCGAGATTTGCGGCCTCGTAGAAGACGTTGATCATCGTGGCGGCAAAGAACGCACGGCCCACACTTCGACGGGGACAGCCTTCGCAGCCGCGGCGCTCGCTGGCCCATCCGTCCGCATCTCCGCCGCCACCCGCGTCCTGTCCGGACGGGTCGTTTTCCACCAGGGCGATGGCCTGATCGAGGAGGGGTTCTGCCGGAGTGGCGCTCTGCGCGCTGAGCGCAGCGCCACCGGCAAGGACCGCCAAGAGCGTCAGGCAAGAAACGGCCGTCCCGCGCGATATGAACCGCGGCTCTGTCATGCTGATGTTTTGGTGCCACCGCAAGGTTCGATCCACTCTCGGGGTCGACCGGCCACGCGCCGATTACGGAAGAATCTCGGGCAATCAGCTCTCGCCTTGGGCTGACCTGCAGCCGGGAGGCGGACGCTGCTCACAAGATACCGTGAGCGCAGTACCGTGGCGTTGCGACTCGAGATCGGCGAGTCTCCCACAGGTGGTAGGATTCCCGCTCGGGCCCTAGCCGCCGCCAGGATCAACTATCCAAGGACGCCGATCATGGGTTTGACCAGACGCAGCATATTGGCAGCGGGAGCTGCGGCAGCAGCAACGGCCGCCGTGCCCCGTGTGCTTGCTCAGCAATCGGGCAAGGCGCCAACGGGAAAGTTCTATGAGCGAGGCCCCGTTCGCATCTACTACGAGGAAGCCGGCTCCGGCTTCCCGCTGCTACTGCTTCCGGGCGGCGGATTGAACTCCACCATTGCCTTCTTCACCGGCAACTCGCCCTTCAACGCGATCGAGGAATTCAAGAGCCAGTATCGATGCATCACAGCTGACCTGCGCAACGCCCCCAGCGGCCAGTCCACCGGCCCTGTCGAGGTCAACCGTCCGTGGGAATCCTACGCGGACGACCAACTCGGCCTGATGGATCATCTCAAGATCGACAAGTTCATGGTGATGGGCTTCTGCATTGGCGGCCCCTTCATCGGGAGTCTCCTGAAGCGCGCACCCGGCCGTATCGCCGCAGCCGTGCTGGCGCAGCCTGTGGGCTGGCGTCCGGAGATGCGCGACGCAGAGTACGCGGGCAGGTTTTGGAAGACCTGGCCTCCGGCGCTTATCGCAAAGCGGCCCGAGATCACGATGCAGACCGCAGACCAATTTGTGACCAGGATGTTCGAAACGGATCCCGACTTCCTGTTCACCGTGTCACGCGATTTCATGCGGACGTGCCAAAACCCAATCCTGGTCCTGCCGGACGAGGTCCCTGCGCACCCCTACGCCGTGGCCATGGAGTGCGCGATGCTCGCGCCAATGGCCGAAGTGAGCATGTTCCCGTGGAAGCAACCCAAAGAGCGAATCCCTCTGGCGGTGCGGCAGATTCACTCGTTCCTCAAGGCGCATCGGCCCGCTTAGCTACCATCCACCCGCATGTCGTTCAGGCGGCGCAGGGTCGTGTACGGTCTCGTTGCCATCGTCCTCGGCGGCAACCTGGCGTCCTTCGTCTTCAACGAGCAACTCTGGCCGTACTCGCCGTACCCCATGTTCGCGAGGGCACGTGAACTGACGTTCGAGACGCTCGCGCTCGTCGGCGAACCTGTCGATGGCGGGGAGATCTGGTTCGAGAGCCAAGGATACCTGAGCCACCAAGTCTCGCCGATGGTCATCAACAACGGTTTCGGGACCGTAACCGCGCCCGTCCAGGCATGAACGGCCTCGACGAGCACCTGCGCGAAACCTACGAGTTCTACGAGCGGCGGCGGCAAGGCCTCTCCAGTGCACCGCCGCTGCGACGGCTTCACCTATACCGGTTCAACTGGACGCTTCGTCCAGACCTCGCAAACCTTCGCACGCCGCGCCGGACGCTCATCGCATCCTAACCCGTCGGACGATCGACCCGCCCAGTGAAGTTCGCGGCCGCCTGGGACCGTTTCTGGTTCGCACCGCGGCGCGCGGAGGACCTGGCCATCTGCCGGATCCTGTTCGCGGCCGGGATGTTCCTGGTCGGATTGTCTCGACCGATCCACGAATGGGGTGAGGTCCCCGCCTTCCTTCACCAGCGGGCCGACTTCCTGCGCCTGCTTGGTATTCCCATCCTGGGCACCGGCGTGCTTCAGGGGATGGAGTTCGTCTGGCTCGGTGCCATGGTGACGCTGGCCGTCGGCTGGTACTCGAGGACGTCGGCGGCCATCGTCTGCCTCGGCAGTCTCTATCTCTTCGGCATCGATGCGCCGGAGTTTCTCGGCCGTGCGGTGACGGCCGGGGTCTTCGTGCCGGCGATCCTCGCGGTGTCGTACTGCGGCGACGTGCTATCCCTCGATGCGTGGCGTCGCCGGCGGCGCGGGCAAGTCATCGACCGGCCGGCCGAAGAGTACGGCTGGCCCGCCCGGCTCGTGTGCGCGTTCCTGTCGTATGTGTTCTTCGCCGCCGGCGTAGCGAAGATCCGCGAGAGCGGCTTTCCTGATTGGATGTTGTCGGACGAGACGACGCGGGGCTTGCTGCTCGGACACTACTGGTATGCATCTCGGGACCGGGCGCTCTGGCCGGTCGGGGCGCAGCTGCTGCAGATCCACGCGGGGGCTGGCGTGGCACTCGGGGTGATCACGCAGTTCGCGGAACTACTGTATCCGCTGGCCCTCTTCGTCCGCGCCGCCCGCTTGACGGTTGTGCCGCTCATGCTCGCGATCCTGATCGGGATCATGGTGGCCATGGGGCCGTTTTTCCACCTGACCATGCTCGCCCACGTGTTCTGGGTGCCATGGTCGAGTATCGGCCGCCGCCATTGGTTTCCTTGAAGGTGCCACCGTCCGGACGGCTCGCAGATGACCTGGTAGATGCCGCGGTCAAAGTTCACTCAATATGCGCCGTGGCACGCGCCGGCGCCGATTCGCGCCGTACACTCGGTGCGGGGGCTCTGAAATGAAGACTCGGGTTCTCTGGACGCTGGCCGCCGGTGCGATGACGATCGCGATATCGGTGCAACTGCCGGCGCAGACGCGCGACCCACAGGCGAACCGGGGAGGGCCCTGGAACGAGCGCACGCTCTGGGGCGATCCGGATCTGGAGGGCGAGTGGACCACCGAAGGTGAGTATGGCGTGCCCTTCGAGCGCCCGGCGCAATATGGTACGCGACAGTTCCTCACCGACGCCGAGTACGCCAAGCGGCTCGAGGACGTCCGGATCCGCGACGAGCGAGACCTGGCGCGAGTCGACGTGCTTTCCGGAAAAGTCGAGGGGCCGAACGCACCGATCCCGCATTGGCGTGAATACAACACCACGTCACGGCGTACTTCGCTCGTGATCGAGCCGCCTGATGGACGCCTTCCGCCGCGCACCGCCCAGGCCAGGCCGGTCCCGGTGCAGCGCTGCGGCAGCCTGCAGCGGGGCGAGCCGTGCGACACCTACGAGGACTACGGCCTCGGCGTCCGCTGCATCGTGCACGGCGGCGGCCTGCCCGACGCGATGATTCCCGCGGTCTACAACGCGAACATGCGGATCCTGCAGAGTCCCGGCTTCGTGACCATCAGCTACGAGCTGATTCACGACACGCGCGTCATCCCGCTCGATGGGGCATCGTCGCCGAGCTCGCGGTCCTCAGCCATTCGGACCTACATGGGCGATGCGCACGGCCGGTGGGAGGGCACCACGCTCGTCGTCGAAACTGGCAACCTGAAGGCCAATACCCGGGGAGCCTCACCGGGGCTGCGGCTGATTGAGCGGTTCTCGCGCAGCGGCCGCGACTCCATGGACTATCAGGTCACCTTCGTCGACCCGGGCACGTGGACTGCGCCGTGGACCGCCGCCCTCGACATGAAAGCGCGGCCGGCCGATGCGGGTGTGTTCGAGTACGCGTGCCACGAGGGGAACTACGGCCTGTTCAATATGCTCGCCGCCTCGCGGCTGTACGACAAGTAGGGCACGCTATCGCGGGGCGGCTATATCGTACAAATAGCGGTACCCGCGCAGATAGATGTGGTCATCCACAAGCGCAGCTGAGGCATCGAACCCATCGTCCAGGGTGTTCGTTGCCAGCACTTCGAACGACGCGCCGTGCCGAATCACGAGCGTGGTCCCATCTCGCCCCGTAATGTAGACGCGATTCTGCGCGGCGACCGGTGACGAATAGACCTCCGGCATGCCCGCGAGCCGCTGCAACTGATAATGCGGCCTGCCCGTCTCGGCGTCGAAGACCGAGAGGATCCCCGAGTTGCTCTTGAGGAAATACAGAACGCCCTTGTACAGGAGCGGCGACGGCACATACGGAGTGTCGCGGTCCAGGGCCCACGCGATGGCCTTGCCGCCGGTGATGTCGCCTTTGGCATCGGCCAGGCGGATCGCTCTCAAGCGACTACCCCGAAACCCGCTCATCGCGAAAACCATTCCGTTCGAGGCCACTGGAGAGGGAATGGGATTCATGGTCAGGCCTTCGCCCTCCCACACGACTTTGCCCGTCTCGAGGTCGTAGCTTCTGATGCGGTTCTGCGCGGTGGTCACGACCTGAGCGCGCCCGGCGTGCTCCACCACGAGCGGCGTGCTCCAGGAATCGACTTCCTGGCGACCGGCACGCCAAATCTCCTGTCCGGTCCGGGCATCGAGCGCCACGACGAACGATGAGCCCTGGTGATCCCACGCGATGACAAGACGGTTGTCATACAAGACCGGCGTGCTTCCCGACTCGCCCACGTCGGCGAACATCTTCTTCTCGCCGAGATGCTTCTGCCAGAGCGGATTCCCCGCCATGTCGTAGGCATACAGGCCGCTCGATTCGAAGAAGGCATAGACGCGCTGACCGTCCGTGATGGCCGAGCTCGAGGCCCAGCTGCCATCTTTCATCGATGGCTCGCGAGGGCGCTCTTCGCGAGCGGTGCGTTCCCAGACAATGCGTCCGGTGCGGCGGTCGATCGCCAGGACGATGAACCGGTGTACGTCTCGAGGCTGGATCTGACCTCTGGGCTCATGCGACGCCGCGCCTTCAGCGCCGACCGGGACGGCGGACAGCAGGAACAGGTAGTCGCCCCACACCACAGGTGAGCCCGTGCCTCGGCCGGGGATCTCGACCTTCCAGCGAACGTTCCTGGTCTCGCTCCATTCAGTGGGCGGATTGGCTGTCCTCGACTCGCCGGTCGCATGAGGCCCGCGCCATTGGGGCCAAAAACGCTGCTCCGTCGCGTCGGTCTGTGCCGTCACAGACGCCACGAGCGCGGCGACCGCTGAGACCGCAATCGCCACGAAGTGTCGTCGCATCGGCTGATGGCCCTCCCCGTCCCCCAGCAAACGGTGACTACCGCGGCCGGAATTGTGCCATGTAACTGGCATCCGGGGCATTGCCCCTGATCCTCGACGAACCCATACGTGCGACGCGACTAATGCGGACAGACGATGCCGCTATTGCCGCGGACCAGCACCGTCGCGTCGCAGGTATACGTCACAAACGTCAGCGTCCGCAGGTCGGCCCGGGTCCCAAAGGTCAGCTGAAGATCCGCCACGAGGTTTCCGGTGATCGTCGAGCTCGTGGCGATGAGGCTCACGCCGTCGTCGGCGGCGACTCCCATGCGACTGTTGTTGCTTAGTGACACCCCACTCAGCACCGCGCTGGACGCGGTCCGCAGCACGAGTCCCGAGGCTGAATTGCCATGGGAGTTCACGCCACTCAGGCTGACGTGGGCACCGTTGCGGGCCACGACACCGTTGGCGCCGTTTGTCACTTCGAAGTCGACGAGAAAGACTCGACCGGCGCCCACGGTCGTGACGGCGTCCTGCCCTCCCCCGTCGATGATGGCTGTGCCCACACCTTGCAGCGTGAGGCCGTCGGCCGCAATCACGATGGGTCCCGCGCAGACACCGGTGAAAGTGATGGTGCGGTTCGTCCCACTGACGTCGCTCACAGCTTCGGCGAGCGATTTCTTGCTGCAGTCGAGGGGATTGTCGGCGTGCGCGGCCATCGCCGCGGCGAACACGAAGAGGCTGACGAGCCAGAGTCGAAGGTCTCGCATTTGATCACCTCGGGAGGATAGGAAACTTTAGCGCTGGTGAAGGCTGACCGAACAGGCCGCCGCCCCCGAGCTCATCATGGCCCTCGCCTGGCACGGTGCTATCGTCTGAACTGTCAGGAGGTCGCCTGTGCAGATTCTGCTCCTGTCGATGCCAGATTCCTTCGAACACACGCCCGCTGTGGCGGTTCGGATGCCCAACGGCGCGCTGGCCTCGCTGGCGGGCAACCTCGACCCGCATCACCGCGTCGCGATAGCTGACCTGGTCCTCGTGCAGGCATCGGTGCGCCGTACCGTGGAAGAGTTGGTGCGCGATCTCCAGCCCGAGCTTGTCGGGCTGTCGGTGATGACCTTCCAGCGAGGCACGGCGCGTCGAATCATCTCGCTCATCCGGTCGATCAAGCCAGACGTACGCATCGTCGTCGGCGGCTATGACCCGAGCCTCGCACCGGAAGCATGGACACATCAAGACCTCGGCGTCGATGCCATCGTTCGCGGAGAGGGTGAGCTGACGTTCCGGGAGCTCGTCCGGGCGCTCGACGAGCGGACTCCTCTTGATCGGGTGGCAGGACTCTGGTTTCGCGACGCCCACGGCTTTCAACCGACCGCGCCTCGCCCCATTACGGCGGTTGAGAACGGAACGCTGCAGCCTCCCAATCGGGCCGCGCGCGTGCTGACCGGCTATACGATGATGGGCCGCAACGTGGACGTGGTCGAGACCTCGCGCGGGTGCACGTTCGATTGCAGCTTCTGCTCGATCATCGAGATGCGCGGACGCAACTTCCATCGCTTCCCGATGGAACGCGTGATCGACGACATCCGCGACGCGCGATGCCGAGGCGCGCGGGCGATCTTCATCGTCGACGACAACATCACGCTCGACGTCGCGCGGTTCAAGGCACTCTGCCACGCCATCATCGATGCGGGTCTCGACGACATCGATTACATGGTGCAGGGAATGACCTCGCCAATCGCCGCGTATGGCGCAGAGCTCGCACCGCTGATGCGGCGCGCCGGATTCCGCTACGTGTTCCTCGGGATCGAAAATATCCTGGACGACGATCTGAGCTTCTTGAAGGCCGCGGCGAAGAACAGCCAGCGCGTGCAGGGACGGCGCGTGGGTAACGCCTCCGCGGCCGCGGTCGAGATTCTGCGCAAGCACGGGATGTTCGTCATCGGAGGGCTGATCGTCGGGAACCCGGACGACACGCCAGAGGCGATCGAAGCGAACCTGGACTTCGCCAGAAAGTACGTGGATTGGCCCTACATCCAGCATCCCACCCCGTACCCGGGGACGCCGATGACCCGTGATTTCGTCGAGCGCGGCCTCGTCGTCAATCGCCGCGTCGAAGAGTACGACGGAACGACGGCGGTGACGCGGAGCACGCACCTCACCGCGGAGGAGATCGAGTTCATGCGGTGGAAGGCCGAGCGATGGATGAAGCTCCGGCACTTTCCGATGGCGCTTCGTCACGATCCGCGCTACGTCCTTCGCCACGGTCGTCAGATGGTGGCGCATACCTTCCGCGGATCGACATGGCGCTCGCTGCTCGGCCTCGAGAGCGCACGCACGGTGTTCGGACGATATCGGGCGCTTCGCGCGCGCGAACGAGAGTATGTGGACTGGCCCGATCCGTTGGGCGATAAAGGCGACGGACCGGTACCCATGATTACGTCGAACGTGTCGACGGCCAACGCGGTCTGGGTGCGCGCGGAGGAGATATCGTTCGGCCGTCAGAAGAAGCGCACGCCGGGGCGAAGGACGACCTGAAACAGCAGGAGCAGGCCCAGCACCGCCGCCACGGGGACCGCCAACGAACGAACCTCGGCGGATCCGCTACGCGGGGGCTTCATCATCCACGCCGCAGACTGTATCCACGCGAGACCCACGAACGTCGAGACGACTGGCGGGAACAGTACTTCGAACGGCTCACGCGGTATTCGAAACGCCACGATCAAGGGGATCGACAGGAGCGCGGGCAGCGTCACGACACGGAAGACAAACCGAGCCCGGTCAGCTGGCCCCGCGACATCGCCCGATGCCGTTGCGAGGCTGAGGAGTGGAGGCCCGAGCGAGAAGGCGGTCGCGGGAATCAGGGCGAGGGCCAGCAGCGCGAGCAGCAGTCGCCAGCCGGGACCGGCCTCGAGGTAGTCGAGCGCCGCAGCGACGTCTCCCTGTCCCATCGCACCAACGACGATCTGCGGGGCGGCCTGACACACGCCGTTGTACGCGAGCCAGATGTGGCAAAGCCGACCGAGCGTCGTGGAAGCCCGCTCCTTTGCCACGAGGACCACGCAGATGCCGCCCGCCAGCAGAACCGCAAGCGCGCCGGTTCCCTGAAAGAGGTCGGCGAGCGCGTGGGAGCCTTCCCACGTGTGATTGTTGTGGAAGAGCGTGGGGCGTAGGCCCGGCGTCAGCGCCTTAGGTATGACGAGAAACAGTTCCTGGAGCAGGAAGATGACGTTGAAGGTGAACACATAGAGAAGAGCCGACGCGAGCCCGAGCCTCGGTGAACGGCGGCTGCCTGATCTCCCTGATGATGCGACAGACACTCTCGAGGTCGCCCAAGCCCCCGTAACGGCGAGCGCCGCCGGGCCTACCAAGAGCACCAGGACGATGGCGGCGCCAATGACGCTGTCATGCGACATGCGAATGCCGGATTGGACGCGGTTGGTACCCTCGTCGTTCCGTTGACGGGCCGTTTTCCGGTCGAGTCCCATTCTTCGACAAAGCGCCGAATCCGTATTGACCGCCGCCACGTGCAGGCGTAGGCTTCTGGGCACATTTTCGGAGGCGTGCTATGAAGCCTGCCGGAGTTGCGGTGATCGTCGCTCTGTGGCGATGGTCAGATCGCATCCGCGCCGCGGCCAGCCGATTCTGCGCTTTGCCATGGCAGGTATTCCCGCCGAATTTCCGCCAGCCTGGCTTCGAACTGGCGCGCGCGGTCGTGCGCTGGGCCAATCACCTTCGTCGAGAGATCCTCCAGCAACCGTTCTTTGGTGCTGTAACGATACGGTCTCAGGACCGATTGGCTCATGAGAAGGCCATCGACCATCGGTGGAATCGGCGCGGAATCCTGCAACAGGAGTTGAACCGGAAGTGTGACCAAGTCCTTGGTGAGCAACGTCAACTCCTGCAGGACAGACTGCGCGTCCGTGAGATCCGCGATGACAAATCGAGACAGGTGAGCAAGCGTCGAGAGGGTTCTCGTCGTCTCCTGGGTAGGCAGGGCGGCGAACTCGAACATGATCGGTACCAGCCCGTACCGATTCTTGAGCTCGTCGCGGATTGAGCGGAGGATGTCACCGCCGGGGCCGGTGAACCGCCCAATCAACAACACTCCTTTCCTGCCGACAGTGTCGATGACATCCCTGATGTTCGGGTTATGAAGCAGCAAGTGGACGAACTGCGCCACCTGCAGGTTGTCGACCGTAATCTGTCCAGACTGATCGTCAGGCGTAATCCTCAACCCCGACTGGTCTCCGACGCCGCTCAAGTCCAGGTCCCAGACAGCGGCGCCGTATACCCTGCACTTTGAGAATTTCGCCCCCGAGACAATCGTCCCGACGAGCAACGTCCGTTCAAGATTCGCTCCGCTGAGATCGGCTCCTGTCAGGTCTGCTCGATCGAAGTTCGCCCGGTGAAGATCGGCCAGGGTAAGCCGGGCATCGCACAGCCGCGCCATGCAGAAGTTCGTCCCGACCATCGTCGCCCCGGAGAGGTCGGTTTTACAGAGGTTTGCCTGGTGGAAGAACGCGTGTGTGAGATCGGCACCCGACAGGTTCGCCTGATGCAGGTCAACGCGGTCCAGGACACTAAATCGCAAGTCCGCACCAGAGAGGTCAGGTCGTAGACGGGGATTCTCGTTTCGCCATGCGTTCCAGGCATGCACTCCTGACCGAATCCTGGCGAGCTGCTCGAGATTGCCCATATAGCCCCCTGGCGAGCGAGGCGAGGTGACCTGACGCGCTGCTTTCTCTGCTAACGGCCGCCTGGTGCCGTGGCGGCCTGACGCGCGAGCGCCACGATCTCCACTGCGTCGCCGACCCGCACCGCCACGGCGATGTACTGCCGCCCTTCCTTGGTGTACGTGACAGGGAATCCGGTGGTCGGCCCGGGCAACTGGATCTCCGCCACGACAGCGCCGGTCTTCTTGTCCCACGCGCGAAGGACCGGGTTCGTGCCACCCTCGCCTCCGAACAGAAGCGTGCTCGTCACCAGCAGCCCCGTGCCGCGCGTCTGCGCCCCGGTATTGGGAATCTCCACGCCTTGCAGCTTCGGATTCTTCTTGATCGACTCGGGTGTGCTGCCGTGCGGCACCATCCACAAGCGCTCACCTGTCTTCAGATTGACCGCCACGACGCGCCCATAGGGAGGCTTGATGAGCGGAAGCCCGAAGGCCGTCGGCGGCGGCCCGGTGGGTTGGCCGCGGGTGTCGTGGTAGAGCACTCCCGTTTTCGGCGACCCCTCCGCGACCTGCGCGCGAAACAGACTGGTTTGGACTGTGACGTACAGGACGTCGTCGACCGGGTCGACGGCGCCGCCCGGCCAGTTGACGCCGCCGACGGCGGATGGCGCCGTCAAGGTGCCCATCGTGCCATCGGCCCCACCCGCCACCGACGGCGGCGCGTAAAGCGGTCCGAGACGGAACTGGCGGGCGACACGAACCGCCTCGGCCTTGATCTCCGGTGTGAAGTCGACGAGATCGTTCTCGGTGATCCCCTGAACGTCGAGTGCGACAGGCTTGGTTGGGAACGGCTGGGTGGGCGACGTCCACTCACCAGGCACATCCGACTTCGGGACCGGCCGCTCCTCGATCGGCCACACCGGCTTACCCGTCGCGCGGTCGAACACGAAGGCGAACCCCTGCTTCGTCAGCTGCACGACCGCCTTGACCGGACGGCCCTGCACGGTGATGTCCGCGAGGATCGGCGCCGTCGGCGGGTCGTAGTCCCAGATGTCGTGATGCGTCAACTGGAAGTGCCAGACACGCCTGCCGGTCTTCGCATCGAGAGCCACCAACGAGTTGGCATAGAGGTTGTTGCCGGGCCGGTACCCGCCGTAGTAGTCACTCGTCGGCGATTCCGTCGGCACGTAGAACATGCCCAGCTCGGGATCCGCGGTGACGGGCGCCCAAAAGCCCACGTTGCCCGTGTACAGGTTCGACGACTCGAGAAGGCCCGGACGGTCCTTCACCCAGGGGTTCAGTCCGCCGGGGACCTCCCAGACCTTGGGATCCGCTTTGAGCCATGTCTCGGCGCCCTCTCCACCCGGGCGGGGAACGACGTTGAAGCGCCACAACATCTTGCCCGTTCTCGTATCGTAGGCGACGACATCTCCCGGGATGTTCATGGGCCATTGTTCGTTGATCGAAGCGCCGGGCAGATTCGGCGTGGAGCCCGTGTGCAGCGAAATCGAAGCGACCAGTACGTTGCCCACAATCGCTGGGGGAGAGGTATTGGCAACCCGGCCTTCACGAGGCAATCCCGGCCGCTCGTTCCAGCGCAGGTTCTCGGTCATGTCCACGACGCCGTTCTTGCCGAAGCTGGCCACCTGCCGCCCGGTCTTCGCGTCGAGCGCCACGAGCATGTAGCTGTTCATCACGACGAAGATCCGCTCGTCGCCCGCGCCGTCCGTCCAATAGGTGACGCCGCGGCCGGAGCTTCTCGCGAGCCGCTCGATGATGTCGAACCATCGCACCAGCTCACCCGTCGGGCGCCAGTGCCATAGCTGCTGCCCTGTCGCCGCATCGAGCGCGACGACGTCGCGGTTGACCCCCGCAGTCGTGTACATCACGCCATCGACAATCAGCGGACTGACCTGCATCTGATTTGCCGGTCGCGGACCGAAATTCCGGGCCGACCAGCGCCAGGCCACTCGAAGGTCGCGGACGTTGCCGGCATCGATCTGACCTGCCGGTGAGTACCTCATGGCGCCCGTGTCGCCACCAAAGAACCGCCATTCCGTGTCGCCCTTGGACCCGCTTCCGCCAGACTGCCCGGCCACGGTGGTCGAGACCCACAGCGCTGCGACAAGCGCGCCGGCGACGGCGGGAACGGCCGTGAGATAGGCCCTACGCTTGAGAAACCCAAAACGATTCATGGTCACCCCGGAGTCGGACACACTCTTGGCTGGTTGTCGAAGACGCTGTGTCAAGTGACCGTGCTTATAGCATTCGCGTGGCCCGCGAGCAAGGAGGCTCCTGCCGCCGAAGGGCAGTCTTGGCTTCGCCTGTAAGTCAGGGGGTCTTCGGCGTCAGACGATCGCGCATCGACGAGTAGGCCGTGGCGCACCTCTTCCCCGCCGCCTTGCCGGCGCTGGCGGCCTTCGCCGTCAGCTCACGGGCACTCTCCGTCACGCTGACGACCGCCACACGCCGCGCCATGCGCGACTGCAGGAACCCGCGCATCGCCGGGATGACGACAACGAGGAGCACGACCATCGCCGCGAGCGGATAGAACGTGACGATCAACCACTGGTTGGCGCTGACCGAACCGGCGAGCCAGGCGAGGAAGCGATCCGGCAGGAGCAGCCGCGCCCACTCGTTGTCGGGCGCCGCCTGGAACCACAGGCGCAGTGTCTCGTTCGTGTGCTTCCACGCCGCCACGAACGCGACGACAATCGGCGCGGCGAGCGCGAGCGTCGTCAGGTACAGCGCCCCCTTGGCGATTGCCGCCGGCCACGACCGGCCCGCATGGCTGAGAGCGCGCACCCACGCCAAGTAGCCGCCAATCACCAGGATCAGCAGAGGGATCACGACCAGGAAGATGACCTTCGTCTGGCTGAACTCTTCGCCCGTCTTGAGATCGACCTCCAGCACGACGACGCCGCCGACCAGTGCCAGCAGCGCGTAGGTGTAGAGCATCGCGAGGCCGGCGAGATAGAACGTCCGCTCGCGCCGCGCGAAGACCGCCAGCGTGTGCGCCATCATCAGCGGCCAGTCGACCATCGCCTTGAAGACGAGGTTCGCGCGCAGCCGCTCGCCCTGCTTCGGGAAGGCATGCACCAGGCAGTTGCGCGCCACGATCGAAACGGCGGTGATCGTTTCAGCGAGTACCGCCGGCGGAATGTCGTTCTGCGCGGTCTCGCCGCCGACGGCGTAGTCTTTGATGAAGTACTTGGCGATGGGCGCGTTCCTGATCACCGAGAACTCGGACGGATTCTCCTGCAGCCCCTTCATGAAGGCCGAGACACTCTGGCGTGAGTCGATGAGCCCGACGTTGCGGTCCAGGCGCAGCGCCGAACTCCGGAATCCGCGATTGGTGCGCACGTTGTTCCACTCGAGCTGCTCGGTGGCGGCGTCCTCGAGCACCTTGGGCAGCTCCTCCTGCAGGATCTCGAGCTGCGCGCACCACAGGAGCAGTTCGCGGCTCTCTTCGTCCTGCACGGCCTGGTTCCGGGCCGCGTCGTCACGCGACGTGAGCTTTTCGAGCCACGCCGTGACATCGGCCTGAATTCTCGGACCGGCATGCGGGAAGAGCACGGCCGGACTGAGCTCCCCTCTCAAGTCCTGCGCGAGGAGCTCGCGGACTTCGGGATTCGCCACCGCGCGGCCAAGCGTCCTCGGAGTCAGTAGCACATCGAGCAGGCGGCAGGCGCCGTCGAGCCGCCCCCACATGATGTCGTTTGAGCGCCATGACTTCTTCAGGAATGCCCCAAAGTGCATCACCGTTTCGCCCGTGATCTTGTCCTCGAAGCGGCGGTTGCTGAACGCGCGCTCGGCGTCGATCGGGCTGACGCGGATCACGTCGATCGCTCCCTTCTCGCCCAGATCGCCGAAGTAGTCGATCGGGAAGAAGTGCGCGTCGTGCCAACGAAAATCGGCCCAGGCCTCGGCCAGGTCGTGGTGCTCGGCAGCGGCGGCCGCGACGATACTGCTGGTCTGCGCGTCGAGCCGTTCGAGCAGGTTCAAGGGGCGTTCGGCACCGGCGGCGGTCACGCTCTCCGGTGGCGAGTCGGTCTTGATTCGCGCCTTCAGCTTCTGGTGCAGCATGTGGCGATGGGCGTCGATGAAGACCTCGGCGTCGAGGGCCGCGGCCATCTCTGAATCCACCTCCAACACGCAATCGAAGTCGCGCTTGAGCATCCGCCAGACCTCGGTGGCGGCACCATCAGTGCTCGCGAGGTCCTGAGGCAGCCGACGCGCGTCCAGCTTCTGTTCGAGCGCCCAGAGGACGATGTCGTAGGCGCTCAACTGCTCGTTCAGCTTCCACCAGACGTCCTGGTACGACCGGGCGGCGGCCACTGCCTTCGCGTCCCACGACGCGTCACACAGCTCCGAGACCCAGCCGAAGACGCGGTTGATGACGTGGAAAATGTGGCGGCGCCGCAGGTAGACGTCGTAGCGCTCGAGCGTCTCGTCGCCATCCCCCTCCCACTCGGCGAACGCCTTCGCCAGCGACCCGGCGTCCTTGTGCCGTTTCTCCTGTTCCTCCTTTTCCGCCGGCGACTTCGGCGTCTGCTTTTCGCTGAGCTGATGAGTGAACTCGTTTCCCTCCATCAGGCCACGCAGCGCGCGGTCGGTGAGCTGCGACAGGCGCGTGTGGCGGTAGACGGCGGCGACCGACGCCGGGATCGCGCGAGCGGTGGAAGCGTCCGCCTGCTTCAGCGCATCGAGCGCGCGCTGCGCCGCCTGCCGCGCCTTGACGAGTCGCCCGATCCGGTCGTTGCGCTGCACGACCTGCTCGAGGTCGTCGGCGATGCTCTCGTACCCGGGAATGCCCAGGAGCGCCTGCACCGCGGCCTGAACGATGTTCGGCGCCTCGGTACGCGCCGGCTTCGCCGCCGTGAACCGCTCGGGATCGGGCTCGACGTAGAGCACCTTTCGATCGACCGGCTTCAACGCGGTCCGGTTGAAGATCTCTTTCACGGTGTAGCTGAACGGCTTGTTGTCGAGCACACCGCCGTCAAGGAACCAGGTCTCCCCCTCGAGCGATCCCCACTCCTTCAACCACTCGTAGACGCGCTGCTCGTGCGGATTCGCCGGGCTCGGCGCGACCTTGACCGGCTCGAATGCCGCCGGGAAGCAGGACGTGATCGCCGACAGCCGCGCCAGCGCCGCCACGCGCGCCTCGTCGACGTCGGTCCGTTGCGACGCCTGCAGCGGAAAGCGGAATGGCGTCTTGCGCCCGGCGCGATGCTTCAGATGGAAGACCGCGCGATGCGTCTTGATGTCGATGCGGCGGCCCGTGGCGTCTACCGCCGTGGACAGCTCGCCGTCGAAGCTCGTGCCGGTGACGAAGAGATCGAGCTCCTCGCAGGACGACGGCCGTTCCTGGCGCCGGACCTCGGGAGCAATGTCGTCCATCGTGCGGAACGCCCGCTCCAGGTGCGGCAGGTAATAGTTCTTCGTGTTGAGTAGCGACGTCGTGTTGACATCGTCGTCGATCAGCCTGAGCAGCTTGGTGAGCGACCCCTGTTCGCGCCAGAGTGACGCACAGTCGGAGAACTCGCGTTCGTTGGTCAGCGCGTACGCCAGCAGCAATCCGTTGATGCCGCCGGCCGACGTCCCGCTGATGATGTCGACGACGATGTCGGAGTCGAGGAGGCGTTTGAGCAGCTTGTAGATGCCCCGCCCGCGGTGCGCGCGGAACAGCTCGTCGGTGACGCCGTTGATGTAGATCGCCAGCGAGACGCCACCGTAGACGACAAGACCCAGCCTGGCTTCCCGGGCCGCCTTCGAGAGCGACATTTCGGCCCGGCTGTCCGCCTCCCCGCTGCGCGGCTGCTCACTCATGATGCCCCTCTGGCTCGCGTTGCCGATCGAGCGTGAGGATAGCGCTATCCGTGCTCCAAACGTCCGTTTTCGCGGCCGGTCAGGCTCCGTGAGCTGATCACGGACATGTGAACTGCGTGGCGAGGTACTCCTCGACGCGGCCTTCTGCGATCGCCGCCAGCAAGAGATCGACGGCGTCCAGATGTCGCTCCCGGAGAGCGGCAAGCGCGCTCCGTAGAGGACCGGATTCGCCGACGTTCGCCAGATACTGGTCCCCGGCTGGGAACGTGAACCAATCGTTTTCGGGAAACGCGACGCCCGCTCGCGCCGTCGTCGGCGCGCCGTTGTTCTTGAGCGGTGAATACGACGCGCGCGCTTCGTCATCCACCGCCGCCGAGAGACCCGAGATGAACCGGTGTTTGCTCACGGCCGGCTGGAGGAACAGCATCGAGTTGTTCGTCGACGAGCCCGGGCGATCGATCTGCGTGAACCCCGCGAACAGGCCGCTGAACAGCGCCGGGTCGATTGTACCCACGTGCTCGAAGAAGGCTTCCGCTTCTTCCCCGGTCAACCGCCCCGAGAACGTCACGAGGATGTAGTCGAGCGGAAACGCATAGGCCTTGAAATTGTCCGGGCTGAAATGCGCAGTGCTCCCCTGACTCAGCACGTAGCCAAGCGCGTTGCCGAGCACGTCGACGTCCTCCTCGGTCACCGAGCGTGCTCCAGAGTCCTTCACCGTGAGCACGAATGATGGGTTGGTGCCGCCCTCGAAGCCGCCGGCGGCAACGACAACGCGCGTGTTGGTCGACGTGACCGAACTGATGGCCGCGTTCGCCGTCAGCACGTCGATTACGGAGTCGACGATGCGACACTCGTAGAGCAGTCGCTGACTCCAGCGCTCGAGGTTGGCGTAGCCGATGCTGCGAATCGTGATGACAACGTCCTCACCGACGCCGGCGACGTCTTTGTTCGGAACCGTCTCGATTGACATGTATGTGACGGCCGACGCTGTGTGAGGCCCCACCAGCAGGAGGAAGGCGGCTAAGCAACCAATAGTCCGGGTCGTCACATGACTGAATGACGTCCGCATCACGATGCTCCAGTCGAGGGGGAAAGGGCGGACATCTTACTTCAGACGGATGTCACCCCGCGCATATGTCTCAGCCGCCCTCAACCTCGAGGCTTTGCGCGGTGGCGGGAAGTAGCCGCGCCAGACCCACGCGATTCGGCAGTGGTGTCAGACCTGCGGGCGGTCGACGAGGACGGCGCGGTGATCGACATCCTCGTGCAACAATTTCGCGGATCAAACGACGCTGCGACCCTTTGGCGCACGACGGCTGACAACTCAGCCAAACAAATCGTTTAGTGTCTGAAGAAGAAGAAGTTCCGGAGCAAGTGGTTGCCACGCTAAAGCACTATTCGTGGCCAGGCAATGTTCGCGAGCTTCAGAACGCAAGTCAGTCGAGCTGAGCCGTTTCACCACAGAAGACGAGGGATCGCTGAAGTCGTCCGCACCAATCACGGAGCCGCCGTTGGCCCCCCGAGTGCCTTGTACACGTCCACGACGCTCGTAAACACGCCGGCTTCAACCCTCGCCACGGCGTCCTCGGCGCCGAGCTGCGTGCGCTCGGCGTCCAGCAGGTCGAGGAAGTCGGTGAGCCCTTCCCGGTAGCGCGTGCGCGCCAGGTCGGCCGATCGCGCGCTTTGCCGGGCCTGCTCCATCAGCCGCTCGAGACCGGCCTGCGCTTCTCGATATCCGACCAGCGCGTTCTCGGTTTCCTCAATGGCGCGCAGCACGGTCTGCTCGTAGCGCGCCAGGACCTCCGCGCGTCGCGGCCTCCGTGGCCCGGAGCCGCGCCCGGGCGCTGCCCAGGTCGGTTCCCACCCAGCTCACCGCCGGCGAGACCGCCCACTGCCGCGATTGCGTGAGGCTGAACACGTTGCCGCGCCCGGCCAGGAAGCCCAGCACCCCGGAGATCGAGACGCGCGGGTACAGGTCGGCCGCGGCGATCCCCTCGCGTGCGGCCGCCGCCGCCAGCTGGCGCTCCGCGGCGCGCACGTCGGGCCGGCGCCGCAACAAGTCCTCGCCGTGCCGATCGGCAGCATCGTCATCAGGGGTGCGTAGGACCGCGGCGCCAGGTCCTCGGCCAGGTCGGCCGGCCGGACACCGAGCAGCACCGCCAGCCGGTGACGTTGAATCGCCAGCCCCTGGCGCAGCGGCGGAACGCTCGCCTCGACGGCGGCCACGCTGGCCGCCGCGCTGGCCACGTCCTGCTCCTCCCCCACGCCGGCGTCGCGCCGCACGCCCGTCAACCGCAGCGCCTCCCGCTGGTTGGTCAGGCTGCGCTCGGCCACGGCCAGCTGCTGCTGCAGCCCGCGCAGCAGGAAGTAGTTGCGCGCCACCTCGGCGGCCACCACCACGCGCACGTCCTCGAGCGACGCCTCGAGGCCCTGCGCGCTCGGCGCGGGCCGACTGCACGGCCGAGCGGATGCCGCCAAAGAGGTCCAGCTCCCAGAACGCCACCAGCCCGGCGCGATAGGTGTTGGTCCGGATCGGCTCGCTGGTGAAGCCGGGAATCGCCTGCTCGCGAACGTCCACCGACGCCCCGACGGTTGCGACCGGAAACTGGTCCAGCTCGACATCACGGAAGATCGCGCGCGCCTGATCGACGCGCGCCACTGCCTGGCGGATGTCGAGGTTGCCGGCGAGGGCGGCGGCTTCCAGTCGATCGAGGACGGGATCCTGGAACAGCTGCCACCAGCGCGGGTCGTAGGGCTGCGGGGCAAACGCGGGCGCCTGCGCCTGCGTCAGCGCCACCGGTTTGGCCGCTGGCGCGGAATACGGCGGCCTGGTCGCGCACCCGAGCGCCAGGAGCGCCATCAGCAGGAGGCCGACGCCCAGAAACGCCAGCTGAAAGGTCGAGCGACGCATGATCACACCTCCTCCACGGGGACGACGGCAAGCGGCGCGGCCTGGGCCTGGCGCCGCTGCGTGATCCGTTCCGACCAGCGAGCCGATCACGAAGTAGAAGACGGGCGTCAGCACCAGGCCGAAGACGGTGACGCCGAGCATCCCGGAGAACACCGCGATGCCCATCGCCTGCCGGATCTCCGCCCCCGCGCCCTCCGCGAACACCAGCGGCACCACGCCCATGATGAAGGCCACCGACGTCATCAGCACCGGCCGCAGCCGGACGCGGCAGGCGTCGAGGATCGCGCTCACCCGGCTCTCGCCGTCGTGCTCACGCTGCTTGGCGAACTCGACGATGAGAATCGCGTTCTTGCACGCCAGCGCCGCCAGCACCAGGAAGCTGACCTGCGTGAAGACGTTGCTGTCGCCGCCTGTCAGCCACACGCCGGCCAGCGCCGAGAGCAGCGTCAGCGGCACGATCAGGATCACGCTGAGCGGCAGGGTCCAGCTTTGGTACTGCGCCGCCAGCACCACGTAGACCAGCAGCACGCAGAGGGGGAACACCAGCAGCATCGTGTTGCCGGCGATCGCCTGCTGGTAGGCCAGCTCCGTCCATTCGAAGGTCATCGAGCCGGGCAACCGCTCGCGCAGGATCCTCGGCAATGGCCGCCTCGGCCTGACCCGAGCTGTAACCCGGCGCCGGGCCGCCGTTGATCTCGGCGGCGGGAAAGCCGTTGTAGTGCATCACCTGATCGGGCCCATAGCCTTGCGACACCGAGACCAACGAGCCCAGCGGCACCATGTCGCCGGACGCGCTGCGGGTCTTCAGCCGGCCGATTTGTTCGGGCTGCAGCCGGAAGCCCTGCTCGGCCTGCACGTTCACCTGGTAGGTGCGCCCGAAGCGGTTGAAGTCGTTCACGTAAACCGAGCCGAGGTAGGCCTGCAGCGTTTCGAAGACGTCGGTCACGGCGACGCCGTAGGTCTTCGCACGCTCACGATCCACGTGCGTGTCGATCTGCGGCACGTTCACCTGGAAGCTGGAGAGCAGCCCGGCGAGCGCCGGGTTCTGGTAGCCGGCGCCGATGGCGCCTTGCGTCTGGCGGTACAGCTCCTCGAAGCCGTTCCCGCCGCGGTCCTCGACATACAGCTTGAACCCGCCGATCGACCCCAGCCCCTGCACGGGCGGCGGCGGGAAGATCGCAACGAAGGCTTCCTGGATGCCCGCGAACTGCCGGTTCAGGTCGGCGACGATGGCATTGGCCGAGAGCCCCGGTGACTGCCGCTGGTCTGCCGGCTTCAGCGCCACGAACGCCGTGCCCACATTCGAGGCGTTCACGAAGCCGTTCACCGACAGGCCTGGAAACGAGATCGCGCCCTGAACGCCGGGATGCTTCAGCGCCAGGTCCGTCATCCGCCGGATCACGCCGTCGGTGCGATCCAGTGTCGCCGCGTCGGGCAGCTGGGCGAATGCCACCAGGTAGTCCTTGTCCTGCGCCGGGATGAACCCCTGCGGCACCTTGGAGAAGCCCACCGCCGTCAGCCCGAGCAGGCCGCCATACAGCAGGACCACCGCGGCGCTGACGCGCAGCAGGCGCGTGACGCCGAACACGTAACCGCTCGAGCCGCGGCTGAAAAGGCGGTTGAACCAGCGGAAGAAGCCGCCGAGCAGGCGGTCCGCCGCCGCTGCACCGCGTCGGGCGCGGCGCCGCGCGGGCGAAGCAGCCGCGACGCCAGCGCCGGGCTGAGCGTCAGCGAGTTGAACGCCGAGATCACCGTCGAGATGGCGATGGTGAGCGCGAACTGGCGGTAGAACTGGCCGGTCAGGCCGCTGACGAACGCGGTCGGGATGAACACCGCGCACAGCACCAGCGCGATTGCGATGATCGGACCGGACACTTCGTCCATCGCCTTATAGGTGGCGTCGCGCGGCGACAGGCCGTGCTCGATGTGCCGCTCGACGTTCTCGACCACGACGATCGCGTCGTCCACGACGATGCCGATCGCCAGCACCAGGCCGAAGAGCGACAGCGTGTTCAGCGAGAAGCCCGACATCAACATCACGGCAAAGGTGCCGACGAGCGAGACCGGCACGGCGATCAACGGGATGATCGACGCGCGCCAGGTCTGCAGGAACAGCAGCACCACCACGACCACCAGCGCGATGGCCTCGAACAGCGTGATGACGACGGCGCGGATCGAGTCGCGCACGTAGACGGTCGGGTCGTAGATGATGCGGTAGTCCACGCCCTTCGGGAAACGTCGCCTTCAGCCGCGCAAAGAGCGCCCGCACGTCGGACGACGCCTGGATGGCGTTCGACCCCGGCCGCTGCGAGATGCCGATCGTCACCGCCGGCTTGTTGTCGAGCAGGCTGCGGAGCGCGTACATGTTGGAGCCCAGCTCCACCCGTCCGACGTCGCGCACGCGCGTGATCTGGCCCGACGGCGTTGCGCGCACCACGATGTCCGCGAACTCGTCTTCCGTGGCCAGCCGGCCCTGCGCGTTGATCAGCAACTGGAACGTGGTGTCGGTGGGCGCCGGCGGCGCGCCGAGCACGCCCGCTGCCACCTGCACGTTCTGCTCGCGGATCGCCCGCACCACGTCGGTCGCCGTCAGCTCGCGCGCGGCCAGCTTGTCGGGGTCCAGCCAGACCCGCATGCTGTACTCGCCGGCGCCGAACACCTGGACGTTGCCGACGCCGGGAATGCGGGACAGCTCGTCCTTCACCTGCAGGTGCGCCAGGTTCGACAGGTACAGCATGTCGTAGCGCTCGTCGGGCGACACCAGATGCGCGGCCATCATGATGTCCGGCGACGCCTTCTCGGTGGTGAGGCCGATGCGTTGCACTTCCTGCGGCAGCCGCGGCAGCGCCTGCGCCACGCGGTTCTGCACCTGCACCTGCGCCGTGTCGAGATCGGTGCCGAGTGCAAAGGTGATGGTCAGCGTCATCCGGCCATCGGCCGTGGCCTGCGAGAACATGTAGAGCATGTCCTCCACGCCGTTCATCTGCTGCTCGAGCGGCGAGGCCACGGTCTCCGCGATCACTTTCGGGTTGGCGCCGGGATACATGCCGCGCACGACCACGGTGGGCGGGATCACGCTGGGATACTCGCTGATCGGCAGCTTCAGCAGGGCCAGCGCTCCCGCCAGCGTGATGACCAAGGAGAGCACGGCGGCGAAGATCGGGCGGTCGATGAAGAAACGTGCGAATCTCATGGCAGACGCTCCGTCGCGGCGTTCATGGACTCGAGCGCCGCATTGACCTTGACTCCCGGCCGCACGCGTTGCAGGCCGTTCACGAGCACAACTTCATCCGGCTGGAGACCGGTTCGCACGACGCGCAGGCCGTCCACGATCGGCCCGAGCGTCACCGGCCGGTAGGCGATTGACTGGTCGTGACCGACCACGTAGACGAACCGCTTGTCGAGGTCGGTGCCGACGGCCTGGTCCTTGATCAACACCGCCTGATAGGGCTTGCCGCCGCTCATGCGCAGGCGCACGAACAGGCCGGGCATCAACGCGCCGTCGTGGTTGGAGAACAGCGCGCGCACACGGATCGTGCCGGTGGCGGTGTCGAGCTGGTTGTCGAGGAATTGGAGGCGTCCCTGGCGCGGAAATTCTGATTCGTTGGCCAGCGCCATGCGGATGTCGGCAAAGCTCGCCGCCGCTGTGCCTCGGCGCGCGCCGGCGGCCGCGCGTTGAAAGGCGAGAAACGACTGCTCGTCCACCTCGAACGAGGCGTAGATCGGATCGAGTGACACCAGCGTCGTGAGCAACGTGGCCTCCCCTGGGCCGCTCGACACCAGGTTGCCCTCAGTGACGATGGCGCGACCGACACGCCCAGCGATCGGCGCGATCACCGTCGTGAACTCGAGGTTCAGTTCAGCCGCGCGCAGCGCCGCCTCCACCGCCGCCACCTGCGCTTCGGCCTCGGCGGCCGACGAGAACCGGCGGTCGTGCTCCTCAGTGGAGATGGCGTTGTCGGCCGACAGACGGCGGGCGCGGGCGCTCTCGGCGGTCGCGCGGGCGAAGGCGGCCTTGGCACGGGCCAGATCCGCACGCAGACGGTCCACTTCGGTCTGGAACGGCCTTGGATCGATCTCGAACAGGACGTCGCCCTGCTGCACGAGGGCGCCCTCAGTGAACTGGACCGACGCGATCAGGCCAGACACGCGCGGGCGCACGTCCACGAGGTGTACGGCCTCGAGGCGGCCGGTGAACTCGTTCCACTCGGTGACGTCGCGGGCCAGCGCCTTGGCGGCCGTGACCGGCGGGGCCGGGGGCGGCGCAACCTGGGCGGCGGGCTGCGCGCACGCGGCGATGGTGAGAGAGGCGAGAAGGACCAAGGATGCGAGACGGAATGTGATCGACATGGACCGGATCGTCGCGCGCCGGGCGAGGTGTAAACAATTCGGCTGAGGGCGGAGGCGAAGATCGGTCGAGAGTGCCGCAGGTTGCTCGGGCTTTCAGGCCTGGCCGGACTCGACCTTTCGGACATCGTCCTTTGGTATGAGAGAGGACTCGGTCCACCGCCCAATCGACGCCGGCGGCGCATGGCGGGATAATTCGAGGCATGTTCGATGTCCCAGAGGGCCGGACGGTCACCACCCGCGCCGCAGACGAGCTGGAACGGCAGCTGGCCGCGGCAATCGACTCGGAGCGGCGTGCCGACTGCATGGCGCGCATCCAGAGCGACGCCGTGCAGCTGGCACTCGATCTGGTGGTGCGCGAGACCGATATCGACGGCTTCTTTCGCGCCTTCCTCAAGACGTTGGTCGAGGAATGTGAAGGCCGCGCCTGCGGCGTGTGGCTGCTCGGAAAGGACGGCCGCTGCGAGCCGTGGATGGCATTCGTGGACGGTCGGTTCCACGGGCGCGATGCAGCGGACTGGGACGCGACGGCGCTGCCGCGACAGGCGATGGCCGAGCACCTGGTCGGCTATGCCACTGGCTGGCGACAAACCATCGATTACCTACCCGATGACTCGCGGCTACCGGAGAGCGTCCGCTCGTTCAACGAGACGAGCGGTATCGCGTCGTTACAGGTAACGCCGCTGGGCCTGCCCACGCACAACCTCGGATGGATCGCGCTGGCGTCGGCGGATGCGTCCGCGTGCGAAACGACGTGGCGCCGGGCGGTGCTGGAAGCCACCGCCAGGCAGGCCACGCTGGCGCTGCACCAGGATCGGCTGGCGGAACAGGGGCGACGCGAGGCCCGCCGTCAGGCTGCGCTCGAGGAGCGCAACCGGTTGGCGCGCGACATCCACGACACCCTGACGCAGGGGTTTGCCGCCATCCTGATGCAGCTGCAGGCAGCGCAGCGGTCCTCGCCGGCGCTGCCCTCGCAGGTGTCCGCGGCGCTGGAAACCGCGGTGGATCTCGCGCGCTCGCACATGGTGGAAGCTCGCCGATCGGTCGGCGCGCTGCGGCCTGCCGAGGCCGGCGAGGAGTCGCTCTCCGACGCGCTGCGGCGCATAGTCGCCACCACTCAGAGCACCACCGAAATCCCGATTCAGTTGACAGTCAACGAGCTGCCGCCGCTCGGTGGCATGGAACGCGACATCGCCGGCATCGCGCAGGAGGCTCTGACCAACGCCGTCCGTCACTCACGCGGCCGTGCGATCGCCGTCAACGCCGCCGCGGTGCGGTCGATCGGCCTGCGCCTCTCGGTCTCGGATGACGGCCGCGGCATTGCGGGCGAGCTTCGTTCACGCGGGTTCGGCATGACCAGCATGCAGGAACGCGCCGAGCGCATTGGCGCGTCGCTGACGATTGTCACGGCCCCTCGCGCCGGCACCGAAGTGGTGCTGGCATGGGAGCCGCCCTCGTTCTCGATTCCGGTGAAACCCGATGCCGCAGGCTGATCCCGTCGCCGCCGTCGCCGTCGCCAGGGTGCTGCTGGTGGACGACCATGCGCTCTTGCGCACGGGCGTCGCCAACATCATCAACCAGGAACCCGACCTGCACGTGGTGGCCGAGGCCACCAACGGCGCTGAAGCCGTGGAGGCCTTCCGCACGCACCGGCCCGACATCACCTTGCTCGACCTCCGGATGCCGGTCATGGAAGGCGTGGAGGCCGTGCGGCGGATGCGTGAGATCGATCCCCAGGCCAAGGTAATCGTGCTGACGACCGTACGACGCCGACGAGGACATCGCTCGGGCGCTTCAGGCCGGCGCGAAGGCTTACATCCTGAAGGACATCTCAGCTGACGAGCTGATTGCCTGCGTGCACGCCGTGCTGGCCGGCAAGACCTACCTGGCTCCAGCGGCGGCGGCAAAGCTCGCCGAGCGCGTAACGCATATCCAGCTGACGCCGCGCGAACTGTCGGCGCTCCGCTTGATGGCCGACGGCAAAGCCAACAAGGAGATCGGCGCCGACCTTGGCATCTCCGAGCGCACCGTCAAGACGCACCTCGGGCATCTGTTCGAGAAGTTGGGCGTTACCAGCCGAACGGAAGCCGTAAAGGTGGCCACCCGGCGCGGCCTGGTGCGGATGGACTAACGAAGACGCCGCGAGCCGCTCTTCCAAGGCCCCGGCACGACCGACAAAGATGTCTGAGCAGACGCTCGTTGAATCAATACTGTCGCGAGCGATCGAGCAATCGGTCTGCCCAGAAGCGCGTTTCTGGCCCAGGCGAAGCGGAAGGGCGCCCCTGGTGATACGCTTTTGCTGTTTTGAGAACGATCGCCCTGTCTGCGACCGTGCTCCTGTCGTTCGCGTTGACGACACCGGCGGTCGTGGTGCGCGCGGAAGCACCCGCGACGCTCACCGTCCGGCTCTACAACACCGCGGGATTCCCTTCCGTGGAATTGCTGAACGGCGGCCGCGAAGCCGATCGGATGCTGCGAGAGACCGGGGTGCGCCCCGTCTTTCGTTATTGCGGGCGAGCGGTGGGGGACGCCCCGGCCGACGCGTGCGACACCGCGCTCGGGCGATCCGACGTCGTCGTCCGGCTTATTAACGCGCCCGCGTTCAACGCCTCGCTCCACCCTGACGCCTTCGGCGTCGCCTACGTCCTGAACGAGACCGATCGCGGCTGGCTGGCGACGGTGTTCCCGGATCGGATCGCGATTGCGGCCGCCCGAGTCGACACCGATGCCGGCATGCTCCTGGGCCGCGTGATCGCGCACGAGATCGGACACCTGCTCCTCGGGGTCGGCTACCACGGTGACGCCGGCGTGATGCGCGCTGAATGGGCCGACGATCGTCTCGCCGCCCATGACGAGCGGTGGCGCTTCTCGACCAGCGAGGCGGCGCGTATGCAGCGACGGCTCGCAACCAGCGACTTCTAGTCGACCGCTACAAAAACGATCCCCCGATCGATTCGTTCCCACAAGCTTGTCGCGCCGGCGCAGCACCTCGAGCGACAGCGCGGGTGCGCGCTGACGCCGACTCTCGTCGCCAGAACCTCAAGAACGTCCGCAGGTTATCCGCGCCTGCGCTAGCGGCACCGTCGCGCCGCGCGCCGATCGACAGAAGCGGCCCGCGAATTGCTGGGGATGAATGTCGATCGCTCTGTCGGCGATCACCAGCCTAGACGCTCCGGCCCAGACGCTCCGGCCCAGCCGCACCTTCGGCGCCACGTTGCCCTTCTTGAGCAGGTCAGGAGGGACAGTTCATGTCATCGAGCAGGAAACGTCTGCGACCAGTACTGGTCGCGCTGGCACTTGTGTGGGCCGTCGGCCTTCACGCACAGACCTACCAGGGCGGTCTCCGTGGTTTGGTCAAGGACATACAGGGCGTCATCCCGGGCGTCGAAGTGACGCTCGTCAACGACGAAACCAACGCCGTGCGCTCCGCCGTGACCAACGAGACCGGGGAGTACACCTTCACCAGCGTCCTGCCGGGCGTTTACACGGTCCGCGTGTCGCTGGCTGGCTTTCGGACAGAAGAGCGGAAGGGCCTCCGCATCGCCACGCAGCAGGTCGTGGTTCAGGATTTCGCGCTCGAAGTCGGCCAGCTGACGGAGCAACTCACGGTAACCGCGCAGGCGCCGGTCGTCGAGCGTGCCACCGCGTCGGTGGCGACGACGATGACAGCGGCGCAGATCACGGCGATCCCGATCTTCGGCCGCAATACGTTCTACGCGGCGATTGCCACGCCCAGCGTCATCCAGTCCGGCGATCCGCAGTTCGTGCGGTATCAGGATCAGTCCGGCTCCTCGCTGCTCTCGCTTGGCGGCGGCCCGCGGCGCGGCAATGCCTATCTCATCGAGGGCGTATCGATCACCGACTTCGTCAACCGTGCGTCGTGGGTACCGTCGACCGAAGCGGTCGAGGACATGAAGGTGCAGCTCAAGACCTACGACGCGGAAATGGGACGCGCGGCCGGCGGCGTCTTCAACGTCACCGCCAAGTCGGGCTCCAACGCGTGGCACGGCAGCGCGCTGTTCGTCAACAAGCCGGGCTGGGCGACGGGGCAGCTGTTCTTCGCCAAGCGCGCCGGCATTCCGAACCCGCCGCAGTACTACTACTCGTGGGCCGGCTCGATCGGCGGCCCGATCAAGTCGGACCGCACGTTCTTCTGGTTCAGCAAGGACGACTACACGCAGCGCAGCACGCGCAACAACGTGCTGACGTTCCCGACGGCGCTCGAGCGCATGGGCGACTTCTCGCAGTCGCTTCAACGCGGCCGGCCAGTTGATCGTCATCTACGACCCGCTAACGACGCGGCCGAACCCTTCGGGAAGCGGCTTCATCCGCGATCCATTTCCCGGCAACCGGATCCCGCTGGACCGGCTCAATCCGATCGCGCTGGCCATGCTCGCCGACATGCCGCTGCCGACCAGCGGCCGATCGTTCAACGGTTCGGCCACGCTCGATGACGGTCCGCAGGACCAGGAGACGCTGAAGATCGATCACCGGTGGAGCAGCAGGTGGACGACCACCGGCATGTATCGGCCATCAGTACACCCAGGAGCCGGGCTCGGCGTTCTGGGGTCCCCACGGGACGATCCCGGCCGACCCGAGCGGCACGACGCTGTTCCGGACGGTCAACTTCTTCTCGACCAACCAGATCATCATCCCGAACAACACCACGGCGGTCGCCATCCGCTATGGCTACAACCGGTTCCTCAACGACGGCACCAACTACGCCGGCGGCTTCGACGCCTCCTCGCTCGGCTATCCGACCTACTACACCAGCGTGCTGGCGGAGAACGCCTACCCGAGCATCACGATGACCGGCTACAGCAACATCGGTCACGGCGGCCGGAGCATCACGACCTACGTCGGCCAGACGGCCAACGCCAGCGTCTCGAAGTTCCTGGGCAAGCACTCGGTGAAGTTCGGCGCCGACTATCGGCGCATCCAGGCGGCGACCGTGCCGCCGAACAACGGCAGCTTCGGCTTCACGCAGGCGTTCACGCAGGGCCCGAACCCCAACACGGCGAGCACCGCCGCCGGCGACGCGTTCGCCAGCTTCCTGCTCGGCTTCCCGGCCACCGGCGACGTCAACGTGACGACGCCCGGCCTCTACTACACCGATTACTACTCGGCGTTCGTCCAGGACGACTGGCGCGCCACTGCCTCGCTGACGCTGAACTTCGGGCTGCGCTACGAGTACGAGCCGGGCATCGCCGCCGACAACGACGAGTTCACGGTCGGCTTCGATCGCGAGGCGCTGTTCCCGGTGCAGGTGCCGGGCATGGAGCTGCGCGGCGGGCTGATGTATGCCGGCGTCGACGGCAACCCGACGCGGCAGGGAAAGCCGCTCAACAACGTCGCGCCGCGCGGCGGCTTCGCCTGGTCGGTGACCGAGAAGACGGTCATCCGCGGCGGCTACGGGCTCTACTGGGTACCGCCGATCAGCGACACCGGCGAGTCGGCGATCGGCGCCCGCGGCTACTCGGCGTCGACGACGTTCCTGTCGAGCACCGACGGCGGGCTGACGCCGGTCGGGCACCATCTCGAACCCGTTCCCGGCCGGGATCACGCCGCCGCAGGGCAACTCGCTCGGCCTGGCCACCGGCGCCGGCAGCGTCATCGACTTCGTCGACCAGGACGCGGAGCCGGGCTACGTGCAGCAGTACTCGCTCGACTGGCAGCGCGAGCTGCCGGGCCAGATGGCGATTGCGTTCGGCTACATGGGCAGCCGGTCGGAGCGGCTCAGCCTCGGCGGCACCAGCGACACGACGCTCAACATCAACCAGCTCGATCCCGGAGTACCAGGCGCTGGGCACGGCGCTGCAGCAGACGGTGCCGAACCCGTTCTTCGGCAACGACGCGTTCGGCAACCTGAGCCGCTCGACGACGATCGCGCGCGGGCAGCTGCTGCGGCCGTTCCCGCAGTTCGACAACATCCTGATGCACCGCGTCAACCAGGCGCGCGCGCGCTACAACGCGGCGATCGCACGCTGGACCAAGCGGATGTCGAACGGCTACTCGCTCGACGTCAACTACACGTTCAGCCGGCTCGAGGACAACCAGTTCGGCGAGAGCAACACGTTCTCGAACCGTCAGGGCAGCGCGCTGAACAACTACGACCTCGACGCCGAGTACGGCGTCTCGCTGCTCGACGTCGCGCACCGGCTGAACGTCAACGCCTCGTTCCAGTTGCCGTTCGGCGAGGGCCGCAAGTGGCTGACCAGCGGCATCGGTGACGCGCTGGCCGGCGGCTGGCAGGTGACGGTTGCCGGCCGCTATCAGACCGGCTTCCCGCTGAACATCTCGCAGTCGAGCAACAACTCCAACCTGCTGGGCAGCAATCAGCGGCCGAACCTCGTCGAGGGCGTCGACCCGATGACGACGGGCAGCCAGGAGGAGCGGGCGGTCAACGGCTGGATCAACCCGGCGGCGTTCTCGGCGGCGCCGGCGTTCACCTTCGGCAACGTGCCGCGCACCAATCCCGACTGGCGCGGTCCCGGCCAGCGGACGACCGACCTGGCGATCTCCAAGACGCAGCGCTTCGGCGGCAAGAGCCTCTCGCTCCGCGTCGACGTCCTCAACCTGTTCGACGACCCGCTGTTCGTCGGCCCGGTCTCGACCTTCGGCACGTCGACGTTCGGCCAGATCACCGTCAGTCGGCGGCTTCGCCCGCTCGCTGCAGTTCCAGGTTCGGCTGGGCTGGTAACGGAGGCCGCATGCCCATCACAGAGACGAACGAGCGGCGCCGGACCGCTGACCCGGCGGACATTCCTGGAGCAGTTTGGCCTCGTCGGCGGATCGACGCTGGCCATGACCGCGATGCGGTCGTGGGACCTGATGGCACAGGCCGGTCCACGGCCGGTGCTGTCCGGACGGCCGAACGGCACGCGCGTCGTCGTGCTCGGCGCGGGCGTGTCCGGGCTGACGGTCGGCTACGAGCTGACGAAGCTCGGATACGACGTGAAGATCCTCGAGGCGCGCGATCGCGTCGGCGGCGTCAACTGCACGCTGCGCCGCGGCTCCACGCACACCGAGATCGGCGCCGGCGGCGAAACCCAGGTCTGCAACTTCGACGAAGGCCTGTACCACAACGGCGGTCCCTGGCGGCTGCCGCACTGGCACACCGGGGTGCTCGGCTACTGCAAGGAGCTGGGCGTGCCGCTGGAGGTCTTCGTCAACGAGGGCGAGGCCTCCTACTTCTATTACGAGGGCGACAACATCGGCCCGCTCGCGAACAAGCGGGTGCGGCTGCGCGAGGTGAAGGCCGACATGCTCGGCTACACGTGCGAGCTGATGGCCAAGGTGGTCGATCAGAACGCGCTCGACGTGCCGCTGTCCGCGGAGGACAAGGAACGCTTCGTCACGTTCCTCGTCACCGAGGGCTACCTCGACTCCGCCGATCGCGCCTACAAGAAGACGACCGCGCGCGGGCCGGGCGATCCGCACGATTTCCGCGCGCTGCTGCAGTCCGGCTTCCCGAACCGGATCCGATCGGTCATCGAGGGCACGGGGCAGGCGCCGATGTTCCAGCCGGTCGGCGGCATGGACCAGTTCCCGAAGGGCTTCCAGCGGAAGCTCGGCGACGCCATCACCTTCGGCGCCGAGATCGTCTCGATTCGCCAGAGTGACACCGACGTGAAGGTGGCCTATCGGAACGTGAAGACCGGCGCGCGCACCGAAGTCACCGCCGATTACTGCGTTTCGTGCCTGCCGCTGACGATCCTCAGAACCCTCGACGTCAACCTGTCGCCGGAGACCATGGCGGCCGTGAAGGCGACGCCGTACAGCCCGAGCGCGAAGATGGGGCTGCAGATGAAGCGCCGCTTCTGGGAGGAGGACGACCGCATCTTCGGCGGCCACCTCTATTCGAATCTGTCCGATCGGCAACTTCTCGTATCCCTCGTGGGGCTACTTCGGCGACAAGGGCATCCTCCTCGGCTTCTACGGCAACGGCCAGATGTCGGGCCTCATCGACAAGCCGATCGCGGCGCGCGTCGAGCATGTGCTCACGCACGCCAGCAAGGTGCATCCGCAGATCCGCGCCGAGTTCGAAACGGCGTACTGCACGTTCTGGGAAAAGACGCCGTACAGCCTGGGTGCCTTCGCCGGTGGAGGCGCGGGCGGCGGAGGCGGCAATGCCGACCGGCTGACAACGCTCGGCAGACCGGACCACCGGATCTTCCTCGGCTGCGCGGCCGTCAGCGGCAATGGCGGCTGGCAGGAAGGCGCCGTCGCGGCGGCGTGGAAGCAGGTCAAGCAGCTGCATGAGCGCGTGATGACCACCGCTCGCCCGGCGTGACCGTGCACGGCAAATCTCACGGCGTCAGTTTTTCAAACAGGAGCTCACATGCGAAGAACACTTGGTCTCATTGCCATGATCCTCGTCGTGGCGGTCTGGGCGACACCCGCGGACGCGCAAGCCGTCGTCAAACGCCTGCAGACCGATGGCGGGCGCATCGCGTCCGGCGTCTGGGTCGGCGACATGTTCTATCTGAGCGGCCAGTTGCCGACGCCGGCCACCCCCGCAGACAGCGCCAAGGGCACGCCGGCCGTCTACGGCAACACCCAGGCGCAGTCCGAGAGCGTGTTCCTCAAGATTCAGAACGCGCTGAAGGAGCAGGGGCTGGGGATGGGCGACATCGTGATGATGCGCGTCTACCTGGCCGCTGACCCGGCCATGGGCGGGAAGTTCGATTCCGCCGGGATGAACGCGGCCTTCTCGAAGTTCTTCGGCACGCCGGAGCAGCCGAACAAGCCGGCGCGATCGACGTTCGGGGTCGCGGCGCTCGTCGCGGCAGGTGCGCTCCTCGAGATCGAAGTGCAGGCGGCGCGGAGCAAGTGACATGGAAAAAGGAGTCCGCTGACCAGACGGACGTTCCTCGAGCGGCTCGGCCTCACCGGCGGATCGGCGCTCGTCATGAGCGCGATGCGGTCGTGGGAGCTGATGGCGGCGCAGGCCGGTCCACGGCCGGTGCTCTCCGGCCGCCCCAACGGCACGACGGTCATCGTCCTTGGCGCCGGCGTCTCCGGGATGACGGTCACATACGAGCTGCGCAAGCTCGGCTACACCGTCTCGATCCTCGAGGCGCGCGACAGGGTCGGCGGCGTCAACTGGACAATCCGCCGCGGCACTACGCACACCGAGCTCGGCTCGGGCGAGAAGCAGGTGTGCGATTTCGACGAAGGCTTGTACCTGAACGGCGGCCCGTGGCGGCTGCCGCACTGGCACACCGGCGTGCTCGGCTACTGCAAGGAGCTGGGCGTGCCGCTCGAGATCTTCATCAACGAGGCCGAAGCGTCCTACTTCTACTACGAGGGCGACAACATCGGCCCGCTCGCGAACAAGCGGGTGCGGCTGCGAGAGGTGAAGGCGGATCTGATCGGCTACACCTCCGAGCTGCTTGCCAAGGCGGTGGATAAGGGCGCGCTCGATCTTCCGTTGAGCGCCGAGGACAAGGAGAAGTTCGTCACCTTCCTCGTCACCGAGGGCTACCTCGACTCGGCGGATCACGCCTACAAGAAGGTCAGCGCCCGCGGTCCCGGGGACCCGCACGACTTCCGCGCGCTACTGCAGTCAGGATTCGGCAATCGGATTCGATCGGTGATCGAGGGCACCGGCCAGGCGCCGATGTTCCAACCCGTCGGCGGGATGGACCAGTTCCCGAAAGGGTTCCAGCGGGCGCTGGGCGACACGATCACGTTCGGGACGGAGGTGGTGTCGATCCGCCAGACGAACGACGGCGTGTCCGTGGTCTGCAAGGACGTCAAGAGCGGCGCCACGAGGCAAATGACTGCGGACTACTGCGTGTCGTGCCTTCCGCTGGCCGTGCTGAGCGGCATCGACGTCAACCTCTCGCCCGCCACGATGGCCGCGGTCAAGGCGACGCCGTACAGCCCCAACGCGAAGATGGGCCTGCAGATGAAGCGCCGTTTCTGGGAAGAAGACGATCGCATCTTCGGCGGCCACCTCTATTCGAACCTGCCGTTCGGCCAGTTCGCGTATCCGTCGGGCGGGCTGTTCGGTGACAAGGGCGTGCTGCTCGGGTTCTACGGCAACGGCCGGATCGCCGGCGTTGCCGACATGCCCGTCAAGGGACGGATCGAACACGTCCTTACCCATGCCAGCAAGGTGCACCCGCAGATCCGCGCCGAGTACGAGAAGGGCTACTGCGTCTGGTGGGAAAAGATCCAGTACAGCCTCGGGGCGACCGCAGGCGGTGGTGGCGCGAACCCCGATCGGCTGGCGGTACTGGGCCGGCCTGACAACCGGATCTTCCTCGGCTGTTCGGCCGTGAGCGGCAACGGCGGCTGGCAGGAGGGCGCCGTGGCCGCAGCCTGGAAACAGGTGCGCCAGCTGCACGAGCGTGTCATGACCGGCCCGGCGGCATCAGCATGAGGAGGATGACGATGACACGCACGATACTCGCGGTGGCGGCGGTTGGCGCCGCCGTCGCGCTGGCAGGAGTGGAGACCGGGGTCGTCGCCCGCCAGAAGGAACCGGCGGCTCCCGTCTTCACCGTCGAACAGGCGACGGCCGGGAAGGCGGCGTACGGCAGCGCTTGCGCCACGTGCCACATGCCGGATCTCGGCGGCACTCCCGATGCGCCGCCGCTGGCCGGGAGCAGGTTTCTCGATACCTGGCGGGCGCGGACCACGAAAGACCTGTTCGACTTCGTGTCGGGCGCGATGCCGCCCGGCGGTTCGTCGATGAACGCGGAGACCTACGCCGCCATTCTGGCGTACGTGCTTCAGTCCAATGGCGCCGTATCCGGTGCGACGCGATTCGAGCCGTCGACGGCGGTGCCGCTCGAACGCGTGACACCTGCCGGTGTAATCACATCGAAGTAGTGCTGTCGCCGCGAGGTGCGCCAAATCGACGAACGTGCGACCTCCTGGCTGGCGCGGCGGGATCAAGAAGGGTGATCGGCAGACGGACTTGAGGTAGGCTCGGTTCGGCGCGCACTCCTGGCGAGGCCGCGCCTGGGGCACCGTCGTGTCGAATCAGCAAGGAGCCTCCCATGAAGCTACGTCCCTCCGTCTTCCGGTTCGTTCTCGCGTGCATCTCTCTCGCGGGCGTTCCCACACTTTCGCAAGCGGCTCCGCTCCTGGTGACGACGACGGCCGGTCACCTCGTGTTCGAGGTCATTGAGGGTCACGGCGCCACCTCCAACCTGGAGTTCGGTCTCGGAACGCCCGCAACCGATTCCACGCTTGCCGAACGCATGAGGATCTTCACGATTCATCTCGTCGACGAGCAGGTCGGTTCGGTGACACCAGACGCGCGCGTCGATCTGGGCCTGTTCGCCGCCGGGACCGCGCTCGACTTCTACAACCTGTCCGACTTTGCCGGCGTCAGCTGGGCCTTCAGCCGCGACCTCGATTCGACTCCATCGGCCGCGGATTTGGAGGTCTTTCGCGATCGAGACAACAGCCTCGGGCTGGGTGGCTCCATCGTCGAGACGATTGGCGTCGACCACTGGATTCTCCATCTCGACGACGCCGCTTCTCTGGACGACGACGACAACGAGATGATTATCGATGTGCGCGTGCGGCCGGTGCCCGAACCCGCGACCGTCTCACTGCTCGTGGCCGGCGCGGCCGCGGTGGCATTGCGACGGCGCAGACTCCTGTCGATGGCCTCGCGCCAACCGTAGCTCACGAAGTGCTTGTGGAGGTCCGCCTTCGCCAAGGCTATGCGGACAACCTTCGCCTGCAATCGTGAGCGAAAGTTGGTGCGCCCTGCACGACTCGATCGTGCGACCTCCTGGTTCGTAGCCAGGCGAAACGAGGCAACTGGGGGCAGCCGGAGACCGCTGCCCCCAGGTTTTCCGGGCTGATCTCACCGCTCGAGACTACCCGGGACCACCCGAGGCAAGTGCGGTTTGTCTGCCGTTTGTCAGTCGAGCTGAGCAGTAGCGACGGGTCAGAGGGCCTTCGTGGCCTCAGAGAACCTACTGTCGCGTCGTGCAGGAGAGGTTCGCGGCGTCGCCGATCCCAGCTGCGCCACTGTTTCCTCCTCCCCAGCCACAACAGTAGCGGCCGCAAGCGGGCGGTCGGGTGTAGTTCTGCCGCAGCCTCTCGCGGAATTCTGGGTACAAGGTCTGCCCGCCGCCTTCGACCACTTCTCTCGGCAGGTTGTACCTCTTCATCGCATCTGCGATAAACGGATTCTGACCAGGCAGGTAGTGCGGCGTCGCCCCAGCGTCAAGCCCGGGCGCCTCGATGATCGGCGTGCACGGATTGCCGACAATCGGCGCCTGAAGTGATGGGTCGTTGACGAAGGTCCGGCTGACAACGTGCGGCTCGTCAAGTGTTGCCGGGTCGTCGATTATCGCCGTCAGCGTCAGCATGTCGTCATGCCGGATGATGAACTCGGTCATAACCGCCCGATCGGAGTGGAACACACCATTGCGGCGCAGCGGTCCCTCCTTCATGTGGGTCGTCGTGACCACGAGCGTGCGTCCCTGCCAAACCCCAGTCGAGAACCCTTCGTGGGTATGCACGGCGTTCTTCGGCGGGTGGGGGCGTCCATCCATCCAAATCGTTCGGGGCGTCATGTCCACCGCGCCGTTCATGCGCCAAGCGAGGATGCCACCGTCGGCGGAAAACTCCGGCCAGATTCGCGGCCCAAAGGGCCCGACCACGCGATAGGTCTGCGGGTAGTACAGGCACTGACGTTCCGGCATCGACAGTTGCGACGGGGAGTAGCTTTGCGCCTGAGCGCGTGCGTCGGCGTTGAGCGGCAGCCCCGAAAAGTCGCCCGGATCCGGCCCGGGCCAGCGATCCATCCAGTCCTCGTGCATGCGGACCGCCCACGTGCCAGATATGTCGACCTGGGCAGACGCGCTGGACACCGCAGCCAGTGTCAGGACAACAACGGTGAAGAGCGTGCGAATGAACATCGGGGTCACCATTCGGCGGAGCACGGTGAGGGCGTCCACTTCGAGCCGTCGGCTTCTTTCTTGAAATGGAGGCTGGTAATCCAATCCGTCTGAAGGTTTGCCGGATCGTGAACGACGCTCGTGATCACGAGCCACCACACGCCGCCCGGCGCTTGAAACGTGTCCCAGTATTCGGTGAGCACCGTGTCGCCGCTGAACGGCACACCGTTCTTGCGCAGATACCCGGGGCGGAGATTTGTGGTCACCACCTTCAGGCTGCCGTTCCCAAACGCCGGGGGCTGCGCCGCAGGCGCGGCCCCGCGCCCGCGCGCGATGCGATCCCACGTCGCCACCGAGTGTCCCTGCCACGATCGCTCTCCGGGCGTACCCGGCGCGAACTGCAGGGCTCGCGTCTGGGTGCCGTAATCCGATTCAACCAGGAGGGTCGCATCGTCGCGCCACGAGATACGCAGACGGGTCGGCGTCCGCATCAGCGCCGGTGCTCCGTAGGAGCGGCACTGCTCACCTGCCGCAGTGTCCTTCGCCGGATCCCACGTGTCGGCCGCGTCCTTCGCCTTCTGAGTGAGCGGGATGCTGAGATAGTCGCCTTTCGCGGGCGTGACCATCCGCCAGCGCCAGTCCTCGCTGATCACCGCGACCCAGTTGCCGGTGAGATCGAGCGGCGCCGCCGCGCGCGGGGTTTGCGGCGGCTGGGCGCCGCGACCGCCCTGTCCACCGGCCCCTGGTGCGCCCGGAGGCGCGCCCTGCGCAGCCAGGGTTGTCGTCGCGATCGCAACGACCAACGGCAATACCAAGAGTCGCTTCATCGCCGCCGCTCCGTCACCAGGCTCGCGTGGACCGCGCGAATGAAGCTCTCCGTCGTCCACGGGCCGGTGGTCGATCCGTAGCGGCGAGCGTAGCCCTGGGCCGGCTGCGAGGCGAGGATCTGGGGCAGCGCGACACCACGTGCGATCTGATCGCGGACGCGATCGCGAATGACCGTGACCATGTCACGATAGCTGGCCAAATCGCTCTGCTCCATGACACGCCCACGCCCCGTCACCAGCTGCGTTCCCCCGCGCTGGTAGACGAGCGGGGTGGGTGGAATCGCCATCCGCATCAGCGTGTTCAGCGCGGCAATGGTTCCATTGATGCTGCCGCCGGCATCGGTGTCGAAGCGCGGGAAGCCTTCGGTATCGACGAGTGAGCCGGTGGCGATGACATCGGAGCGGCGGAAAAAGACGATCGCGCTCGCGTCCGAGGACGAGGCCGGCACATGAATCGCCTCGATTCCTTCAGCGTTCAAATACATCTGCTTGCGATCGACGAAGCCCTCGGTAGGCCAGGCCGCTTCCTCGATGCGTGGCTTGCCATCGGGCCCTGGCTTGGCCATGGCCAGCAACACGCCCTCGTGCGCGATGCGCTGAGCGCCGGTCCGCACGCCCCCGACCACGAACTCTCCCGCCGCACGTCCAGCACCTCCAAACTCCCGTCCGGCAGCTGCGACGGCGGCATTCCCACCCGTGTAATCGCGATCGGCACTCGTGTTGAAGATGAAACGAATTGGCTCGTCGGCCAGCTGGCGGATGACGGCAATGATTGCCGCCGAACGCGCCCCGGCGCCACTGTCGACGAGCACGACGCCATCCGGGCCGGCCTGCACGGCGACGTTTCCGCCGTCGCCGGTGATCATGTAGACGTGCCCTTGCACATGGACGACATCCAGGCCGTCATCCGCGGCGGTTGCGCGGGCCGCCCGCGCAACGGCTTCTGTCTCGGAAATGCCTTGTGGCGACCCGGCCTGCGCCCACAGATCGATGCTTGCCGGCCAGACGGCCGTGAGCCAACCGAGGCAGGCACACAGCGCCCCCAGGGCGACTCGCAGGAGATTTGAACGCACGGGCTCTCTCGAATGCCTTACTTTACGGCCGCCGGACAGCCGGGAAACCAGTTCCCCTTCTGCAGCATTTCCTGACGGTCCTGTTTCACGCGCTCGATGCCGGGACGCAGCATGCGAATCCCTTCCTCGAACGTCATGATGTCCATGTGCACCGGCAGGATTTTCTGGACGTCGAGTTTGCGATGAGCGATGTTGTCGAGGAAGCTGTCGCCCCACCACTGCAGTTCCTCCGCCGCCGTCAACACATCGGCCTCGATGTAGAGCTTGTGCTGGGGAATGAAGGCAAACACGCCATCGGCGAGGTGGTTGTTGGCGATGACGTGGTAGATGTCCACGGTCATCTTCTCATCTTTGAGCTGCAGATAGTCGTCGACGGGAATGAACTTGAGCGGCTGGAAGTTGCGCTCGAGATCATCAGGGAAATTCGGCGCGCGGCGGGACGCCATCTCACCGAAGATGACGCCGTTGTCTCGGCGCGAAATGATCGTCAACCCTTCTGCCACAGCCTGGCGAAGCCCCGACGAGTGATCGAAGTGGTGATGCGACCAGATGACCTGGGTCGCGCGTTTGCCGGGCACGAGCTGGTGCGCCTGCTGCACCACCTGGTGTACCCGCTGGTTGCTCCCGTTCAATTCGAACAACGTGATGTGATCCGCGAATTCCATCGCCATGGTGCCGCCCGCAAAGCGCCACACGCCAGGCGCCACGTTGATCACCCCTATCTGCTGCGGCGCGGCCGCTTGTCCCGGGCCGCCTGCGCGGCCGCCACCACCGCCACGTCCCTGTCCCGGCGTCACCTGCGGAACGAGCGTCTGGATTGGCTGTGCCGTCAACGTGCCAGCACCGAGCTGCGCCGGTCCTGCCAACGTGCCGGCAGTCGGCGCAGGTGGGAACGTCGCAGTAGCGGAGAGGTTCGGAATCTGCCCATCAACCACGTATTGATCGACGTAGATCTTCACCTGATCAACGTCTCGCCAATCGGACTTCGTCGTGTAGCCCATCGGCAACGGGATGCCGCCTACTGGCTCGTAGCCGTAAAAGGTGGTGGTCAGCGTGAACTCACCCAGGTTCTGCTGCGGCGCAATCCACCGCACCCACAGCGGCAGGTTGGACGGCGGGCGAATCGCCAGCGTCATCTTGTCGCCTTCTTGCAGCGTGAGGTCGACCAGCGTGAGGCCGTCCTGCTGCCGGCGATTGGCGACCGATGCCGCGCCGGTCAGCACCGCACGCACCGCAATCACCGGGTTGGTGTAGAACCACATACGGCGATCGCGTACGTCGCCACCGACGTTGACCGCCCCCTGGGCATTGACGTTATACGCCTGGGCGCCGTCGAGCCCCTGGCGGGTGAGAGCAAACGAGTGCCCGCCGTAGTTGGCGAACGGGAACAGGTCGTTGCGCCGCTCCTGGTGCAGCATTCGCTTGTTCTGCAGGTCGTAGATCCGACGATAGTCGTTGCCAGCGATGAACTTCTGCGGCGCGCCAGGTAGTGGTGAAATGTTTCCGCCGCCGTTCTGATACGCGTACTGTGCGTAGCCGATCAGCGTGAGGTTCCGTAGCGCCTGCAGCCGTTGGGCGCCTCCCAGCGCGGCGGCAGCCGCGTCGATCGCGTCGCGGGCCGAGGTACCTGGCACGGAAGGCCCTGCCGCCTGTCCGCCCTGGGCGCGGACGTAGACTCCACCCGCAGCGATCAGCGCTGCAACGATGGCTCCGAGAATAGCTTCACGCATCGTCAATCTCCTCCAATGAAGCGTAGTCTAGGAGTTTGCGGAAAAACGAAGGATAGCAGGGATCGGCAACGGGGCTGCGGTCGGTACTACTATTGCGCCATGCGTGTTCACCACCACTTGGTCACGGCGAAACACATGCCGAACATCGCGACTGCGGCCAGGCCTGAGCTCCAGAAACGGTCGACGGCTCGCAAGCTGACAGAAGGCATGCAAGCGCTGGCGCTCGGCGCGATGCTGAGGCCCAAGAGTTGACGAGTTGAGATCCAATCAAATGCCAGCCGTAGGCTAGGATCTGGCACGGAGGAACGGCATGCAGGTAATCCGTTTGTTGGTCGGCATCCTCGTATTGTGTGGACTGATGGGCTCGTCCCAGGCGGGTGCGCAGACGCGAGAAAAGGGGCCGTGGTGGCCGTCGCCGCACGGCGCGAAGGACCAGGCGGGGAACTCCAACTACATCAGTGCCGAGAAGGTTCTCAAGTCGCTGCGGATTCCGAAGACCGGCCAGACCTACGAGCTGGGCCGGATCTACGAGGCGGAGATGCCGCAGTACCGGTTACCGTCCCTACTTCCTCACGATCATCCCTGCGGCCACCCCCGTGAAGGAAGGGACGGGTGTGGCGCAGCAGGACTACTTCACTGGCTTTATCGGCCAGATGGGCACGCAGTTCGATGCGTTTGGCCATCAAGGGAAGACCGTGCGGATGGCCGATGGCACCCTCCAGAACGTGTATTACAACGGCTTCACCCAGGGCGATCTGACCGGCCGCAACCGCGGCGTCGGGGGACTGGAGGCGCTCGGCGTCGAGCAGGTGAAGCCGATCATTACTCGCGGCATCCTGATCGACATCGCCGGCTACAAGGGCGTGGCAGCGCTCGAGAGCCGCTACGAGGTCACGCTCGCGGACGTGCGCGGCGCTCTGGCGAAACAGGGAGTGCGCGAAGACACCATCGAGGCCGGCGACGCCCTGCTGTTCAACTATGGTTGGGCGGTCCACTGGGGCAATCCCGCGAAGTACAACGACGCGCGCTTCTTCGTTGGCGAGAACCAGGGCTCGCCAGGCATCGGCGTCGAGGTGGCGCGATGGGCTGTGGAGAAGAAGGCGTCGATGGTCGGCGCCGACAGCTGCTGCGTGACGATCCAACCACCGGTGCGGCCGGAACTAGGGAACGTGCACCATGAGCTCCTGTTTGGCGGCGTCATGATGCTGGAGAACATGGACCTGCGGGAGTTGGCGCGCGATCGCGTCTACGAGTTTCTGTACCTCAACCTGACGGAGCGTATTCGCGGCGCGACCGGATCGCCCGTTCGCCCCCTGGCCATCAGGTAAACGCGGCCTTGGCTTCACCAGTTCGGCGAGGGGGAGTTTGAGGCCACACCTGCAAGGGCTTGCCGTCCACCAGCGGGCAGGCGTGCAACCCAACTAAGTTGCCGAGGTGCGCCGAGTCAACGACCTAATTCGAGCAGGGCGACACCAAACCCCGAAGCGCCTAGTCAACGACTCGCACATGCTGACGCCAAAGCAGAGAGGCGCGCATGAACTAGATTCGAGCAGGGCGTAACCATCCCAACGTAGTTGGGATGGTGCGCCCTGCACGACTCGAACGTGCGACCTCCTGGTTCGTAGCCAGGCGAAACGAGGCAACTGGGGGCAGCTGGAGACAACTGCTCCCAGGTTTTCCTGACTGATCTCACCGCTCGAGACCACCTCGGAGACCACTCGAGACCAGTGCGGTTTGTCTGCCATTTGTCAGTCGAGCTGAGCCGCTGACACGCCCGCAGGTGCACTCAACCTGGCGTATATCGGCAGCTTTCGGACGCGATAGCGGACATCCTCCACGAGGATGAGAGCACCCGATTCGAGCGCCGCCGCCTGCTCGGCGACGACGGTCACCCAGCCGGCCATTCACTTCGGCGGGCCGCTCGTCTGACAGCCGAAGCAGGATCACGCTCGGTCGGTCCAGCACGCCGAGGGCGAGGATGTCCCCGAAGTCGAGGTCGAACGTGACGATGACCCGCTCCTCGGACCTGGCGTAGTCGACAGCTCCCGATCCTGCGCTCGGTGCATGTCAAGCGCGCGGACGTGGATCGCATCGTGGCCGAGTCGCGTCAAGAACGCGACGGTGTCCGGCGAGACGCCGGCATCGGCCAGGAAGCGCATGACTCAGGCGCGGAGCGGATGCAACTCGTCCTTGGCCAGGGCCGCCGCGTAGCCAAGCGCTTGCCGGACATCCTCCAGGTCCAGATCGGGCAGATCACCGACGATCTGTTCGGGCGTCATGCCGTTGGCCACGAGATTCACCACGTGCGCGACCGAGACTCTCAGCCCACGGATGGTCGCTCGCCCCCCCAGCAACCCTGGGATGTGGGTGATTCGGTCGAAGGCGCCTTCCATACCGTTTCATCATAACCGCCCAGCCGTTGGAAAGCTGACGTCCGGGACCAGTTTGCGGGAATACCATGACCAGCGATCTCGACGGGGACCCGTTGTCCCTAGACCGTGAGGATCCGATGACTGGAGGACGGGTTCGAAACCGCCAGCGGTCAAATCGCCGTCGAAAGGCCGTCCGCACGCCGCGGCGGCACATTCAAGCACTCCGGAATCGATCAGCGTGCTCCGCCGGCGTTCGATCACGGCTGGCACGTTGTCGTACGCGGCCACACGCACCACGTGCGACCAACCGGTGTGGTCGGCGACGCTCAGGACACACGGTACGGCCTTCACGAGGCGAGCGTCAGGGAACAGCTGGAAAGATCGCGAGGCGGTCGCCGCGGAACGAGCCGACCCACAGCTCCTTGCCGACTTCGACGGCGACCGTGCCGGCGCCGAACGCTGGCGTATCTGCGTGGCGAACGATCTCGCGCACGCGCAGCGTCTTCGGATCCACCTTCACAACGATGGACGCGCCACCTCCCTGACCCGCGGCGAGGAGCGTCCCGTCGGCGGCCCAGCGGATGTTGTCCACGCGGAACCCGAGCGGCACCTCTTCACGCGCTGGCGTCTTCTCACCGCGTGACACGCGGAAGAACGACTGGCTGCCCCACGCCGCGACATACAGCTGGCGCCCGTCCTCCGAGAGCTCGAGTCCGTTCGCACCGGCTGCCTCGGTGCCGGGCAGCTTCTGCCAGCCGCTGCCGACATGCCATTCCCACAGCTCGCCGTTCCGCTCGCCGGATTGCATCGCTTTCGCCGCCGGTCCGCCGATCCCGCCCGCGGAACCGCGCGCCAGGAAGTTCGTGCCGATGAAGCCGCCGTCGGCGAGCCAGCGGACGGAGTTGAGGCCAATCGGCTCTGGAGCCACGGCGCAGCCGATCCACGTCACCGTCGGCGTCGCCGGACGCGCGTCGACCTCGAACACTTCGATCGACTCGCGGCCGCCGTGCAACACGACGAGCAGCCGGTGCACATTGTTGGCGCCCGGCTGGATCGACAGCCCGTGGGTCTGGTATTTCGCCTTCGTTGCCGCGTCTGCGGGCCCGGGACAGCCGGCATATGCTTTCGCGTCGAAGCGATCGAGGGAGGTGGCGGTCGGATAGACGCGCGTCACCGCGCGATCGCTGGCGCGAATCAGATAGACACCGCCGTTGCCGCCGAACGCGCCCGCGACGACCCAGCGGCCGCCGGGCACGACCACGAGGTCTTCGGGCGCCTGCAGGCCGCAGACGAACTGCACGCCGTTCGCCGGTGTGCACGGCGCCGGCGCAGGCGCGGGCGGGGCTTGTGCGTCGACGGCGAGCGGCAGCGCGAGCACGGCTGCCAGAGTGGCGACGGCGAGCTTCATCTGAGCCTCCGGTATCAGGAGAGTGCGCGCCGATTATCCTCGGCGCCGACTAATCGCTCAAGTCACCGAGATCCTTCATCAACTGGACCAAGCTGCTCGCCCGCACGAACAGTTTGTCTGCCGCAGACGGGGTACCGTGGCGGCTCGAGTGCCAGAGCGCGAGGATATCGATCCGCTCCTGCTCCAAGACCACGCGGTAGAAGAGGTGGTACCCGAATTCGCGCGAGATGAATACGTCGCACGCCAGGAAGCGAGACGTTCCGCGCGCGAGCACTGCTGTCCGGTTGGAGTGCGATCAATACAGCCGCGCGCTCGAGCTGGGAGGAGACTGGCTTGACCACCTACCGCGCTTGCGCCCGAGTGGACGCCCATTTTTCGTTGTCACACAGGTACTCGAGCAGATCCGTGTCAGGCAGAAGCTCGAACTTCATCGTGACACTCCAGGGTCGGGTGTAGGCCTTGGGATCGTCGATGGTAAAGGTCAGGTCCATCCGACCTGTGTTCAATCGCTTGAACCGTTCGGTGAGGTGCAGGGCGTCCGAATGCGGAAGTCCCCGATTGTCCAGCCAGGTCTGGTCGTTGAACCCCACCGTGTCGACCACGAACTCGTCGCCCTCCCATTTGCCGGTCGAGTAGCCAAGCCATGTCGGCTGCGGATCGGGGACCAGCCGTCGGCCATCCGTTGGCACCTGGCGGAAGTGACTGAACATCTCGAGCAGAATCACTGTCAGCGTGGGCGTCTGAACGATTCTGAACGGCGCCTCCCGAAACATCATGTCGAGCGGCAACCCGTGAGGCAGGCACCGCTCGGCCGGTCGTCCGGCGCCGTCCACGGCCAGACGACGGTTGTAGAGCTCGCGCGCGGAAGGCTGCAGCGGAATCTCCCCGGACAACAGGAACGTTGTCGAGTTCATGTCGTCCGCCGCCCTTCTCCAGACGCCGGTGAGGTCCGGCTTCCCGTCGTTCGTGCGAGGCACCGCCGCATTGAGATCCGGCTTGCCATCGGCAAGGCGAGGGACGCCGGGCGAAGGGCTGCTTTGCCATTGCGCCTGGCAGACAGTCGCAAACAGGGCGCTCGCTAAAAGCACTACCGCTGGTTTCATGATGCTCACTAATACCAATCCCCGGACTCGGCGCCCGAGGCGACGTTGTTCAGTGCGAGCTCGCCGCGCCACCCACGATCAGGTCCCAGTGCGCAGCAGCCCGAGCCCCCCGCCACATCGGCGTCTTCGGCCAACATGTATCGGAGAATAGACAGCATTAGCGGTGGTCGAGGGGGACGTAAAGCTCGTTACGCGACTCGCCCGCGTCCTCCCCGTCCAGCTGTCCCCCTTGCACGACCTGTTCGGGCTGCGCGGCCCCCGCCGGCTGACCTTGTGATCCTGCCTGCGCGGTTACAAGAGCGCAGGCCACGAGCGTGAGAAATACGCGGTGCATAGGCGCCAGAGTGTGCTTGGCACGTTATATACCCAAAGACCAAGATCGAAGGCCGAAGTTCGGAGAGCGAAGACCGAAGACCGGTGCGTTACCGCCGCGGGAGCGCGAAGCTGAGGATGAGATCGCCTCCACGCTGTACCTCGCGGTCGCGGTACCGTAACAAGCCCCTTCAATCGCAGGCTTCTGCCCTCCGGTCCGATCTGCTGGAAAAAGGAGGACATTTCGAAGCCAGTTCGGATGCGTGGATTACGAAGCGCCTCCAGTGCGTGTTGGAGTCGTGAGCTCCCCCATCCGGTCCACAGTTCCTAGATGGACTGCTCCACGTCAGGAGCGGTCAGCCCACCGCATGGTCGCAATCTGCTTGTCGTCAGCCGCTTTCGCTGTCTATCTCCTCCGAGTTTGTCAGTCGGCGAGGCGACGGCGACCGGAACCAGACGCTCAACGCACTCTGAACGTCGAATTCAGGCGCAATTTTCTGACTCGCCAACGCCGCGACCCTCTGGCGTACAACGACTGACAACTGAGCCAAACAAGTTGTTTGCGACGTGGAAGTTATGGTGCGCCCTGCAGGGTTGCCCCCCTTGCACCATGCGCGGGCGTGACCCGGGCTGTTCACCCGCTCCATCTCGGTCTCCGTGTCGCCGCGCAACCGCGCCTTAAGGTTCCACGAGCACCGTCGTGCGTCGCGACCTCCAGTCGTCGATGCCGTCGGCGGCCTCGGGTTCGCCCTGGGACGAGACCTCGAAGGCGGCCCCCGTGAGGCCGGCCTCCTCCAAGAGGTCCGCGACCTCCCGCGCTCGGCGGGCGCCGATGTCCGGCCTCTCGGTCATCACCCGGCCATCCGAGAGCCGCGTGGCGCCGCGGTAGCCGGTGATACGCACCCGGGTCGCCTTGCTCGCCCGCGCCTGGTTGAGGATCTGCCCCAGGACGCCGGCGTGCCGCCCCATCACGCCGTTGTCGAAGTCGTATTGCAGCGTGAACTCCCGGGGTCCGCTCGGCGGCGACGACCGTGCCGGCGGTGGCTGCGCGGTGCCTTGGAAGGCCAGCCTGCCGCCGCTCGGTCCCGGCGGCCGCGGGGCAAACGGCACCGTGAACTGATCGACGGCCGGGAGGATGGTGTTGCACGACGAATCGGGCTCCGGGAGCGGCGATACGCGCACGGGCTTGAGCACGATGCCGCCGCAGATGCGCGGCTCGGATGACACCGTTCCCTCGACCAGCACCTGGTGGCCGAGGTAGGGCGGGTGGAACTCGGCGCTGATGTCGGTCTGAATGCCGAGGTAGTACGTTTCCCCCTCGTACTCGGACAACCAGCACGGCACCGTCTTCGTGTCCTGCACCAGCGGACACGCGACGAAGTTGCGTCGTGCCGGTTCCTGCCCCCCGGCGCCGACCGCCAGCACGACCAGGGTTGCCGCGAGCGACGCGGTTCTGGCAATCATCGGCACACGATCCTGTCGAGCGGTCATCGGCGTCAGAGCGTGCTGAGGAAGTTGACGAGATCCTGCCGCTCGGTCTCGCTCAGCTGGATGTTGAAACGGCGGTCGTAGAAATCGACGAGCTCGCGGAGCGTCCGGGCCGAGCCGTTGGAGAAATAGGGCGCTCGCGCGGCCAGCCCCCGGAACTGCTGCTCCACGATCGTGCCGATGTCGTTGCACTTGCCGGAGACGAGCGCGCGCCCCGGGTCCTGGGTGTAGATGACGCGGCCGAGGAACGGGTGCGGTGCGAGCGCGGTGCGGCAGGTCAGCTTGAAGAGCGGCATCTCGGGCCTGTCGGTAGACCACGGGCTCTGCGGTGGCTCGCTCGCCCACGGCAGATTGGTGGTGCCGATGTCCATCCAGCCGTTGGCCGTATCCATCCCCGTCATGTGCATGCCGTGGCAGGTGGCGCACGTCCGCTTGACCGGGTTGCCGAGCCCAACCGTGTTCAGGTGCATGGCGTCCCTGATCCAGAACGTGCGGAAGAAGAACACGTCGTGACCGCGTGCCACCGACTCGCGGAAGCGGTTCCGTGCGTCGACGGCGCCATCGCTGCTGCGCGGCAGCGCCTTCCAGACCTCGCCCATGGGGAAGACGAAGTTGGTCGTGTTGTTGCCGAGCACGGCTGCCCGGCCCGCGGCCAGTGCCGCCGGCCCAAGCGCCGGGGGCCCGCCTGGCTCGGTCAGATCGCCCGCGTCCCGGTGATGGCTCTGTGCCGCATACACCTGCCGTTCGAAGGCCACGATCTGCTGCAGCTGCGCCGCGCTCGGCGCGGAAGCCATCTGGAGGTGGCCCAGGGCCGCCGACACCGCCTGCCCCGGCAGCGTCGTCTCGCGCGCATCCGCCATCATGTTCATCTGGAGCGGCTTCCCGCTCTGGGGATCGCGCGCCGCCGGCTGGCCGTTCTTCGCGATGAACGGACCGACGCCGAAGTCGTCGGCGACCACGTACTTGAGGTTGGCCACCGGGCGGGGACGCCGGTACACCGAGACCGTCGGCGAACGGCTCGTCAATCCGTATTCCGGGTGGGTGTTGCAGCCGGTCGGATCGCGCACCACTTCGATCGTGAACTCGGGCTCGACCGGCGTGCCATCAGCGCGCCTGGGAGGCCATGGTCAGAGGGACGCGGAACAGGCCGCGCTTCAAGAGCAGCGAATGCGACGCGGCGTCGTCCTGCGGGAGGCTCGGACAATTGCTGCCGTCGATTGCCGCAAAGATCGGATCCCGTCCGTTCGTCTCGCGCCACCGCGCCTCGATGGTGTCCACCGACACGCTCATGCCGTCGGCGGGTTGATGGCACGTCACGCACGCGCGCCCGTTGCGGCCGATGGGTTCGAAGAACGCATGTCCCTTGGTCTCGACCTGGCCGGCCGTGTTGAGGATCGACAGCGTCCCGAACCGGTTGTCGTAGGCCGCGGTGGCCGCCAGGATGCGGCCGTCTCCCGGGCTCCACCAGCGTGCCGACGACGCGGCTCGCGGCTCCTGCCCGGTGAGGGAGGGCGCCGAGGTGAGCGACGCGCCCAGCGCCAGAAGCCCGAGTGCCCGCCTGCTCAGCATTGCTGTCTGCAGCATTGCAGCGCTGCCCGCGCCTTCGCAGGCAAACTATCGTCAAAATACAGGCCGTCGTCCGGGGTCGTCGCGTTCGAGCCCGGCATTGCCGTCGTCCCCCGGGTCACCCTCTGGGCACTCAACGTGAGGACGGATCCATTCGCGGAACAGGCTTTCCCCAGACCTCGAACTTGGAAACGCCGACGAATCCACCGACGCCGTGGCCTGAACCCGGCATCAGCTGGGCCCAACCAATCTCGTCCACCTTGGACAGATCTGGCTTCTCCACCCAGGCGCCGCGCGTGACCGTCGCGGGCACGTCGAGCTTCAGCCAGCGCAGCGACGACAATACGACCTCATTCTCGATATGAGAGACGTTAGGTGTACCGGTGCCAGGGTCGCCAACGAGGAACGTCCCGTCTGCCAGCTTCACGACGAGTCTGGCCACGTGAAACCCTGAGACATACGTCCCCCAGATGACACGACCGCGGTTCGACAGATCTACGAAGTTGCTCTTGTGGCGCAGCGTCACGGTTACCGCCCCACACGATCCGGCCCAGAGCTCGGGCCTCTCGACACCGTAGATGAGAAGGCAGGTTGGCCCTCCCCAGTCGTCTGCCCACGAACCCCAGCGCAATGCCTTCTTGTATTCAGGGATGTACTTCGCGTTCGGATCGTAGACGGTCAGCAGCAGATCAGGAGTCGTCACGACCTCTTGCGTCACGCTGGTGAGAGGGAGCGTGTTGGCTTCGTAGCTCTTGGGATTCCGCCAGGTCTCACTGAAGAACCGGGGACCCGGGTCCGGCGGCTGGGGAACCCCTCTGGGACGAGGGGGTTGCTGGGCCACCAAAGCCGTCACGACGGTGCCGGCGAAAGCAGTCGCAACACACATACGCAGCAACGTGGACATAACAGTTCTCCATTCGTGCACAACACCTAATCGCCGCAACCCCGGCGTAGTGTACTCGCGGCTCTAATATTAGGAGTCAACCGGTTCGGTAGGATGTGGGCGAATTTCCTGGAGGAGGACGCTGTGAGAGTCATGGGGGCCGTCGTTCTGATGCTGGCGTTGACCAGTTCCGACCGTGTCATGAACGGATCGGCTCGCCAGGCGCCGAACGGAGCTGCGGCGATCCGAGGCTCCTGGGTCACCGAAGGCGAAGGTGCGCATTACATGTACATCTTCGCGGTTCAAGGTGATCGAATCTCAGGGGTTGCCTGCACGCGATGTTTCGATCTCAACAACCTCGCGTTTGTGTCGGATGGCAGGGTCGAGGGGGATGCTCTCTCATTCACTCTCCTCCATGATCGAGGAGACGGAAAGCCATACCGGGAGTCGTTTCGTGGAAAGGCTGGCGGCGGTCGGATTACCCTCACTGCTTCGCGTGAGGGCACAACCGAACAGTCAACTGCCGTGACGCTGAGGCGGCCAGCGCCCAATGCAGCTGCCATCCTGGCGGAAGGTCGCCGCTCCGGAGGACCCGAGCCGTACATGACGTCCGGTCCACCCGAGCCGCTCACCCCAGAGAAGGTTCTTGGCGTGTGGAGAGCGCCAATGGGTCCCACGGCCTATCTTCTCAAACAAGTTGGTGATCGCATTCTGGGTATCGCGTGCGACCCCAAATGCGAGGACGGCTCATACTCGGCTTTTATCGAATCCGCAGCGATCAGTCGCAATACCTTGTTGGTCAGCATCGCTCATGTGGACGCAGCCGGAGAGCCCACCGCAAATCTCCTGACCTTGTATCTGTCCAAGGGTCGACTGACCGGCACCTACGTCGGCAATACGCGTCCTGATCGCAGGAGTAACTTCGTGTGGGTGCGTCAGCACGACCCTGACGCCCCCAAGGACTCCCTCTGGCGTGGCGCCTTCGAAGAGCAGCCATGACACTTGCTCACCGGCACCGTCGCTGGGATTGTGGACCAGCGTAGAACCGATTCGCGCGGGCTCAGAAGCGCTGGCTGGCCGGCGGCGTAATCCCGTTCAGGCGGAGGTACACGACCATCTGGCCGTAGATGTCCCAGGTGTGCCCGACGACGTAGTACACCACCCTGATCCCGGCTGACGGTCCCATGAATCGATCGAAGGGCGTATTGCCAGCCTGCTGGATCAGCGCGGCATCCGTCTGCTCCTGGAGGACGGCGGTGCCGTAGTCGAACGAATCCGCCAGCGCGCTGAGAATCGCGGCCGGCGAGGTGAGCGTCATGTCGATCGCTGGAACTGGCCTTTTCGATCCGAGCCGGCCCATCTGATTCACGTTGGCTTGGGCGATGTGCAGGATCTGCTCGCCCCACGTACGCTGCGCCGGGGTCGGACGGTACCCGAATTTCTCCTCGGGCATTGCCGCCGCAATCTTCAGCAGCATGTCGCGCTGGGAGGTCCAGTCCTTGAGCGTCCCCTCCTGTAGCAATCCTGTCTGGGCGCCGAGACCCACCGTAGTAGCAATCAGCACACAGACGACGGCGGGCAGCTTGAGCATGGCCGAGTCTTGTATCACGAGTTCGCACTTGAGCGATTCCCCGCCGCTCAATTCGAGACTGGCGGCAGCGGCCGGTTGTATTGAATCGGGCAGCCCGGCTGGAAAAACTGTGCCTCGGCGGCCCGCCGGCAGAACGCCTGCGCGTTGCGAACCTGTTTCTCGATGGCTAAGACGACCTCGGCGAGCGGTGCCCAGGCAACGGCCTTCACGCTTAGCCGATTTGGTAGCCAGCCGGTCAGTGACGCCGAAGTGGCGCAGATCGCCGAGCTGGTCATCAACACCGGCAAACGGCCGTGGCTTCTACGCTCTCCGCACTCCAATATGAGGGATGTTCGAGTGGCCAGACTCTTCCTGGAACCGGACGTGGCGGGCGGGCGAGTGCAGCGAGGCCGAATGCTGCGTCTCGCTGCTGAGGGGCCGCCGTTTGTTCCCGCGCGTTCGCCGTGGCGGATACAAGAGTCGGATTTGTATGCTCACATCCCGATCGCGGGCCGTCGTCCTGGCGAGATCCTGGGCGACGACGACCTCGGCTGGCCGTTCGTCCTGCAAGGCGAATTCGATGACGATACGCTGATCAGCGTTGTTGAGTTCGTTCGCTCCCAGCCGCCAATCCCGATGCCAGCTTTTCTTCGCCAGGTCCCTGCCGCGCCAATCGCCGGTATCCAGCGGCGCGACGATGCCATTGTCGTTGGCTTCCGGAGGAGCGAAGCGGAGGGCGATTCCGTCTGGCTGGTGAGAAAGGACGGACGGTGGGTGATCACTCGTTCGGAATCATCGATTGTCTGATCTCGAAGTGACCGTTGTGTTGGTGCGCCCTGCACGACTCGAACGTGCGACCTCCTGGTTCGTTGTTCGGGCACGGATTGAACGCACATTGAACGCATCTCTTCGCGCGGATAGCGCGCGGCGCGATGATGGAGATATCGGCAGCCCGCCCGCAGAAACACCGCTGCGATGCGTGCCGGTGCCTTTCGCGCGCAACGTGACTCACATCTATGCATTCGCTGCGAGAGATGATGCCGCGTCGTGGCCCCGGGGTAGCGCACCTGCCTTGGGCGAAGACCCATCCGCTCCAACAGCTCTATCGGTTTCGATCGGTTTTGTTTGTTTCCGATGACTTGGGGCATCTGCTCTTCGCTCGAACAGCATACCCAAGCCGGTCAATCGGATAGGGTTTTGGAACAGTAGCCGCATCGCGCCCGAGACGTCCAAGTCGTACCGCTTCATCGTCCGCAGCCCCGACGTGCGCGGAGGGCACGCTCGGGTCGAGGGCACCCGCATTGGCGTGCACGATGTCATTGGGCTATTGCAGACCGGCGAGACGGTCGAGAGGCTGGCGGCGACGGTTCTGCCGATGCTGACAAGAGCGCAGGTCTACGAGTGCCTGGCGTTCTACGAAGATCACCGGGGTGAGATCGACCTCTTGGTGGCGCAGCAGATGGCGTCAGCACCCGACCAGTCGTGAAGTTCCTGTTGCCCAAGATGTTCCGGAGGATCTGACTCGGATGGAACCGGCCTTTCTCCCAGAGCGGGCGATGAAATCCACTCCGCTCCCGCGCAGTACTCGGAGCCAACGATGGACAGTCCCGGTCCCGGGACGGCTTACTCGGTGGACACCTTGGCGAAATCGGCGTGGCGGAAGACCGTCTTTCCCCCGACCATCGTCATCAGCACGTGCATCTGCTCGATGCGCTTCGGCGCGACGGTCATGATGTCTTCGGCAAGCACCACCATGTCGGCGTAGCGTCCCGGTGCGATGACGCCCTTGGTCTTTTCCTCGAAGGTCAGGTACCAGTGGTTTTTGGTCACGAGGCGCAGCGCGTCCTCGCGCGAAATCCGCTGATCCGATCCGAGGACACCCCCCGTGATCGTGTCGCGGCTGACGAAGTGATAGATGACCCAGAGCGGTGGATAGGGAACCACGCCGGCATCCGTGCCGCCCGACACCGGCAGCCCCGCGTCCAGGAACGCCTTGACCGGCGTCGTCCACCCCGCGCGCTTCGGTCCCCAGTACTTCACGAGGCTGGGACCGGCCAGGTACAGGTGGTTCTGCGCGGAGATGTAGAGGTCGAGCTTCTTGATCCGCGGGAGCTGATCGGGCTGCGCCATGAAGGCATGCTCGATTCCCCACCGCCGTCCGGCGATCGACTTCTCGGCGTTCGCCGCCTCGTAGGCCGCTATCACCTGGTCGATCGCCGCGTCGCCGACGGCGTGGGTGAAGACGCGCCAACCCAAGCGGTTAAATGTCTTGACGACCTCGGTATATGGCGCCTGCGGAACCGTCTGCAGGCCACGGAATTTTCCGCCTTCGCCGTACGGCTCCGCGTACGGTTCCCGCATGTATCCGCCCTCGAACCCGCCGTCGACGCCGAGCTTGATCCCCCCGATCCGCAGCATCGCGTCGCCGGTATCCGGCGAGAGCCCGGCCGAGGCCAGCTCCTTCTCGACCGCCCCCGCGTTGCCACCGGACCGGAGCAGCTGCGTCACGCGCATCGTCAGGACGCCGCGCCGCTGCATTTCCTGACGCATCCGGTAGTTCTCGGCGGAGTCGCCGGGGTGCCGCACCGCGGTCAACCCCGACGCGTGCAGCTTGTTGTACTCGAGCAATCTGATCCTGAATCCGCTGCTCCATCGATCGCTGCGGCGGCGGCGGCAGCGTGACCAGCCGCCGGGCGGCATCGACGAGTTCGCCGTTCAACTCGCCATCCGCGTACGTCGTGATGCGGCCGCCCTCCGGCTCGGGCGTCGCCTTCGTGATGTTCCAGCGGGTGAGCGCAGCGGAATTCAGAACGAATTCGTGGCCGCCACGCACGAGTACGACAGGGTTGTTGGGTGCTAGCTTGTCGAGATCGCGCCGAAGTGGCAGCGCCTGCTCCTTGAGCTGCGCCTCGTGCCAGTCGCTGTTCGACACGATGACGTCGCCGGGTTTGCTCTGCTTCACCCGCGCCGCCACTGCGGCGTAAACGTCGCCGAGCGTCCGGGCTCGGGACAGGTCGACACCCGGCCCGCCGCCGGCGTTGTGCAGGTGGTTGTCGGTCAATCCGGGAACGACGGTGAGCCCCTTCAGATCGACCTGCCTGGTCGCGGGCCCGGCAAGCTTGCGGACCTCGGCGTTGGTTCCGACAGCCGTGAACTTGTCGCCGGTAATCGCGACTGCCTGGCCGTACGCGAACCGATCGTCCACCGTGACGACCTTGGCGTTGTAGTAGACCGCGTCCGGCGCGGCGCTCTGGCGCCCTTCCGCCGGGCCGGCGAACTGCGAGGCCGCGACAGCGGCGGCCAGCGCGATCAACATGGACAACGTCAGGCGGTTACGCGACATGGTCGGTCCTCCAGCGTGCGCACCTCGGATCGTCGTTCGCTCCTGAAGAGCGACCTGCGCACCTGGTGCAGTACCGTTCAGGGACTTCCTGTCTCTGACGTAGAGCTCGATGATAAGTTGGAATCGCCTAAGGAAAAGTGGTGCGCCCTGCACGACTCGAACGTGCGACCTCCTGGTTCGTAGCCAGGCGAAACGAGGTAACTGGGGGCAGCTGGAGACAACTGCCCTCAGGTTTTCGGGGCCGATCTCACCGCCCAAGGCCACCCGGGGCCACTCGAGGCAAGCGCGGTTTGTCTGCCATTTGTCAGTCGAGCTGAGCATTAACCATCGAAACAACGTGTCGGCGATCGACTCGGATCCTTGGGCAGTAGGTCAACGCATCTCTCGGGCTTCAGGCTGGTCCGCAAATCGCCGAGCAGGTCGCTCGCTGATGCTCAGAGGGGAGGGGCACCGTGGCGGCTCGAGTGCCAGAGCGCCAGGATATCGATCCGCTCCTGCTCCAAGACCACGCGGTAGAAGAGGTAGTACCGAATTCGCGCGAGATGAATGCGTCGCACGCCAGGAAGCGAGACATTTCGCGCGTGAGCACCGCTGTCCGGTTGGAGTGCGATCAATACAGCCGCGCGCTCGAGCTCTTCGCGGATCGCGTTCGGCGCCTTGGGTCGATTCTGCCGCCACCATTGCTCCGCGGCGCGAACCTGCGTCTTTGCGAGGTCGCTGATCTCGACGCGGAGCGGCCCGCTCACTCGCGGCTGCGGAGTTCGGAGAGAAAATCGGTGAACGGCGTCGTGCGGCCGTCCTCACACTGGGCCATCGACTCCAACAGCATCTTCTCCGTTTCGGCATCCGCCTCAAAGGTTTCGTCGCCCTCAAGTGCCAGGACCGTAACGGACGCCCCTTCCGGGAGCTCGCCGTCCAGCTCCACGCGACCCGCGACGACTCTGCCAGAGGCGATTCGCATGCTGACATTCTAGCAAGACGGGCGGGCCGATGACCCATCTCGCCAAACTCACAGGCTCCTGTAACTAAGCCGAACGCGCCCAGAGCCCAGGGCAAGGATGCCTCCGAAGTCGAGGTCGAACGTGACGATGACCCGCCCCTCGGACCTGGCGTAGTCGACAAGCTCGCGATCCTGAGCTCGGTGCAGGTCAAGCGTGCGGACGTGGATCGCATCGTGGCCGAGTCGCGTCAAGAACGCGACGGTGTCCGGCGAGACGCCGGCATCGGCCAGGAAGCGCATGACTCAGGCGCGCAGCGGGATGCAACTCGTCCTTGGCCAGGGCTGCCGCGTAGCCAAGCGCCTGCCGAACGTCCACCAGGTCCAAATCGGGCAGATCGACCACGATCTGTTGCGGGGTCATGCCGTTCGCCACCAGGTTCACGACGTGCGCGACGGAGATCCTCAACCCACGGATGGTCGCTCGCCCCCCCAACAACCCGGGAATGTGAGTGATTCGGTCGAAAGTGGCGCAGCACAGACAGACGCGCGGCTCCGAGCGCCAGGCGCAACCCGACCTCGCGCCGTTTCATGCCCACCACGTATGGGCGTCCCTTCGCCGGGGGCGCTGCCACCGTGCTGATCGCAACAACAGTGGTGGCGTTGATACCGCTGCTTGGCACCACACGGATCGATCCCGCGCAAGCACTTCGAATGGACTGATGTATGCGACGGCGATCGAGTCTGTGGCCTCGATCATTTGCCCTCTGTCGGCGCCGGCTTCTGGCGGGCCGTGGTTGGCGGGACGATGCCCTTCAACCTCAGATAGACCGCAATAGTCCCGTACACCTCATTGCCATGAACACTTAGGCCGGTGACCGGCACTCCGCGTGCCCCCTCGTTGGGCCCGACCTTCATCAACTGCACCATGCCCTCGTCGGTCATGGCATTGACAAGCGGATTGCAAAAGGTCGTGGACTCCTTGAGTAGCGCGATCAGCACGGCCTTTGAGCGGGGCGTCTCTTCCTTTTCAGCAGCCTTCGGACTCGGTCCGCCCTGGAGAAGCGAACAGCTGGCGAACTGGCTCAGCGCGACGTGTGCAATGAGCTGGCCGAACGGACGCGTCTCGGGTGTTGGCTTGAAGACATAGTCCGCGTCGGGCATCAGCTCGGCGGCTTCGAGCAGGTCGCGCTGTATGGCGGTGTAGCCGCGGATCATTGCGTTGGACAGGGTCAGCTTTTGCCCCGTGGGTGGCGGCGACTGCGGCGCGGCGGGGACGGCGGCAATGGCGGTGAACATGACGGTGAGGGTGAGGGTGAGTTTCATGCCGCGATGGTGGGGGCTCATCGCCGGCCACTCAAGTGCGATGCAGCGGACCGCACCAGGCGTGCAGCCATCGGAACACGCGGCAGGATAGCCACGTCAACACCTACGTTAAGCTGCGGTGACGATTCGCGATCAGCATTTCCAGGAGAAGAACTGTGAAGACATTCGTCACTTCGTTGGTGTGCTCACTCACTCTGCTCACGGCTACTGCGGGGGCGCAAGTCCCGCGTGTGCTGGGAGTCTGGGAACTCGATCCCGCGGCCTCCTCGCTTCCGCAAGGGTTTCCGCTGGCCTCCGAGACCCGCAGCTACGACTTGCGCAACGATGGATACCTGGCCAACCTGGTGATTCGCAAGCTGGCGAACGGACGCCCAGACTTCATCCAGATCGTGTCGAAAAGCGACGGCAAGGACTACCCGCAATACCAGTCCGGCCCGCTGGCGGAGTTTCAGGTGAACGGCACTCAGACGCCGCTCACCTACTCAGAGACCATCGTCGACGACTACTCGGTGAGCATCATTGCCAAGGTTGGCGGCCGGGTGAACAACAAAGGCGTCAGAAGCATCTCCGCCGACGGTAGGACCATGACGATCAAGGTCGTGGCGATCGCTCCGAACGGCCAGGAGATGCCGCCGATCACGCTGGTGTTCAAGCGGGTATCCTGAGCACACGCGCTCATGATCGCGATCACACGATGGCACTGGGCACTCGCCACCGGATTCTGGATCTTCCTCGCCGCCGTTAATGTGGCCCAGGGGCTCTGGTTGGCGCAGAGCGAGCGGATCGATCTCAGCGCGGCGCTGACGTTGCAACTTTCGTACTACGCAGCGTGGGTGCCGGCGACGATCGCGATCTGGCGCCTTACCGCGGGGTGGGTGCCTGATGGGGGGAGGGCCTGGCGCCGGTTCGTGGCGCGGCACCTGCTGATCTTTGCGATCGTGCTCGTGGTCGTGACACTGGTAACCACCGCCGTGGCGATGCCGCTGCAGCAGATTCCCGGCGGCCCCAGTCAGGCGTTCTGGATGCAGATCCGCGGGCGCGGCTACCTCACGCTGCTGATGTACATCATCGTCGCCGGCGGCGGCGCGGCGATGACGTTGCACGATCGCTATCGCGAAAGACAAGCTGCGGCCGCGGCGCTCCAGGCGGAGCTCGCGGAGGCTCGATTGCAGGCGCTGCGCAACCATCTCGAACCGCACTTTCTGTTCAACAGCCTGCACAGCATCGCGGCGCTGGCAAGGGCTAACGACCTCTCAGGGGTCGTGCGGCTGACCGGCAGCCTGGGCGACGTCCTTCGCTATGTGCTCGACTCGGGTGGCGGCTCCGCGCGGCTGGCCGATGAGTTCGCGATCGTCGAGCGCTACCTGGAGATTCAGCGGACCCGGCACTCCGATCGCCTCGCCGTGTCGCTGACGCTCGCCCCCGAAGCCGCGCACGCCAGCGTGCCCGTGCTGGTGGTGCAGCCGCTCGTCGAGAATGCGCTGAAGCACGGCCTGACGCCGCGGGTCCAGGCGGGCACGCTCGCGGTGCGTGCGTCCGTGCGCGACGGCCGCATCCGCATCGAGGTTGAAGACGATGGTGTCGGCCTCCCCGAGGGCTGGACGATGGCGGCCAGCCGCGGGACGGGCTTGCGCAATCTGGCCTCGCGCCTCGCGGCGGAGTTCGGCGATCAGGCCGCGCTGGCCGTCAGCGCCCGGCATGGCGGCGGCGTGCACGCCTCGATCACGCTTCCGTTCCTGCGGGCATGACGAACCGTGCCTGGCGGGTGGTGGTCGTTGACGACGAGCCGCTGGCGCGTCAAACGCTGCGAATGCTGCTCACGCGGGAGGCGGACTTCCTGCTGGCCGGCGAGTCCTCGCACGCGAAGGACGCCATCGAGGCGATCGGCGCTGTGCGGCCCGACGTCGTCTTCCTCGACGTCCACATGCCGGAGCTCGACGGCTTCGGAGTGGTGCCCCACCTCGATACGGTATCGCCACCGCTCGTCGTGTTTGTGACGGCCTTCGAGCGGCACGCCTTGCAGGCGTTCGAGGCGCAGGCGTTCGACTACCTGCTGAAGCCGTTCACTGATGAACGATTCGCCGACGTGGTGCGGCGGCTGCGCGGCCGATTGCGAGAGCGGGAGCACGCACGCACCAGTCCGCCGCCGGCACGGACGCTGCTCGTCCGCGACGGCACCCGGACCATCGTCGTGCCGCATGACGACATCGTGTGGATTGAAGCCGAGGACTACTGCGCGCGCATCCACTTGCGCGACCGCACAGTGCTGGTGCGCGAGTCGCTGCGATCGCTGGTGGACGAGTTGTCGGGCGCGGGTTTCGTGCGCGTGCACCGGTCGGCGGTCGCCCGCCTGTCAGCGATTCGCGCGATGGAGCCGCTGAGCTCCGGCGACCAGCGCCTGACGCTGACGAACGGAACAAGGCTCAGAGTCAGTCGGACGTATCGCACAGCCCTCGTGAAGGCGCTGTCAGCGGCTAGCCCCCGCTCCCCCGCGGCTCGCTAGGCTCTTGCCGACGACCCATTGCTTCGGCGGGACAACCGCCATCGCCGGGGCTGCGCCCTTGGAATACGACCATGAACACCAGCGCCCGCGCCAACGTGTCGGGATCGGCCGACCTATTCGTCGTCTGTGCAAACGGGGAAGGAGGGGCGGGAGCCTCGACTATCCTCTGACGGCGAGGGTGAGTTTCATCATGCCGCGATGGTGCGCGGTCTCGCCGGTCACTCAAGCGCGTTGCAGCGAACCGCGCCAGGCGTGCAGCCATCGGAACGCGCGGCTGCATCGCCGCGGCGACACCTCAATTACACTTCGTAGCGAATCGTGTCGTCGCAGGCAGCGGTAACCACAAGGTGCGCTCTTGTTCACGACAGAAGTACATGGCCTTGCTGAGGGAGTCGCAGTGAGAACATTCCTTGCTTCGTTGGTGTGCTCGCTCAGTCTGTTCACCGCAACTGCGGAGGCGCAAGTGGCACAGGGCGCCGGCCGGCCGATCGCATGTGAGGCGCTCTTGGACCTACCCTACGTCACTCTAACGAGGGCGACTCCTCGACCGGCCACGGCGACGGCGCCGGCGCACTGCTACGTTCAGGGCACCATTGACAGCCGCATTCGCTTCCATATGCAGCTGCCCCTCGCCGAGAACTGGAACAGTCGCCTGCTCAATATCGGCGACGGCGGCAAGGACGGCGTCCTCGGCTTCGCCGACCACCGCCTGTCCGAGGGGTACGCGGTTGCCAACTCCAACACCGGTCACGACGCGGGCGCCGAACCGCGCGCCACATTCGCGCACGAAGACCTCGATGCATTGATCGACTTCGGGCATAGAGCGGTTCACCTCACCGCTGTCGTGTCGAAGACGCTTGTGCGAGCATTCTACGGACGTCCGGCGGCTCGCACCTATTTCGAGGGATGTTCCACTGGAGGCCGACAGGGCCTCATGGAAGCCCAGCGTTACCCGGATGACTTCGACGGGATCGTCGCTGGCGCCCCGGTTTTCGACTACCAGCGCCTCAACGTGTCACACGTGTGGACGGCGCAGCGCATTTTTGCTGACAACCTGGCGGGGAACCTCGCGTTCGACCGCGACGGCGACGGGACGCCGGAGAGCCTCACCAAAGTGCGCATCCTGCAGCGTGCCGTGCTGGACAAGTGCGACGCCACCGACGGTATCACGGACGGCGTCCTTGACGATCCCCCAGGCTGCAAGTTCGATCCCGCCGTCGATCTGAAGGACCACATGTGCCGCGACGGCCGGGACGGAGACGATTGCTTCACTCCCCGACAGATTCGAACGATTCAAGAGATCTATCGAGGGCCCCACGACAGTCGCGGCGTGCGCGTCTACAAGGGTATGGACCGCGGTTCCGAATACGACTGGGAGCGGTCGATGTTTCCGCATCGCGGCAACAGTATGGTACCCGGCAAGCTCCTTTACGGCGTCGATCACCTCAACTTCCTCTTTTACGAGCGGTCGCCAGGCGTGCCGCCGCCGAACGCTTTCAACCCTCGCCAGGCGGTCGACAAACGCGCGAATCCGCCTGAGTTCGGCTGGTGGGAGTTCGACGTCGACGACGTTACGTCTGGGAAGGGCTCGGCGATGATGGCGATCACTGACGCGACGAACCCCGATCTATCCCGATATCTGATTCGGAAAGGCGCGAAGCTGATCCTCTTCCACGGCTGGGCCGACGCGGAAGCTCCAGCGGAGCCAACGGTGGATTACTACCGCCAGGTGGTCGATGCCACGTTCCGCGGAAACGTCGATGACGCGCGGAAGAGCGCGCGCCTGTACATGTTTCCAGGCATGGGTCATTGCGCTGGTGGACCTGGGTGCAGCGAATCGGATCCGCTCGCGGCTCTTGTGGCATGGGTAGAGAAGGAGGTTGCACCTGATTTCCTGGTGGCCGACCATCGCACCAATGGCGTCATCGACAACCAGCGGCGCGTCTGCGCGTGGCCGCAGCGTGCCGTCTACGTAGGTCCGCCCGGCGGCCAGAACGATCGCCGTAACTGGGTGGAGCAGAACTTCGCGTGCCGATAAGCGGCGGATAGTATCTCGCACGGAGCGCCGCCGCATACGCCACACCATTGTGCCGCGGGGTCCGCGCCCAACCGGTCCCTCCAGAAACGGTCGCTCACGAGCAATGTGGTCGGTGTACCCGAACCGGTGCACTCGCTCATCGAGGCCACGCCCAAGCGCTGGTGCCAACCCCAGAACGGCGAGGGAACGGGGGCCAACGCCCGCGTAGCGCGTGCGCTCCGGCAGCGCCTGGCTGCTGTCGGTGGCGTCGTACAGGCTGTAGCCGCTGATCGTGTTGGCGCTCGCGCGGAACTGACCATCGGTGTTCGGTGAAGGTTGACCAGCACCGCGTAGCGGATCCTGTTGGCAAAGGTCCACCTACCTGGCCGGCTGGTTGGAAAGGCCCTGGTCACTGCTCGGTGAGCATTGTCCGCCGGGATAGGGGAGGCTTCGGTTCGGACGTGTCGAAGTGTGCAACCGGCCAGACTCCGGGGAAGCCGGCTGTGGATGTTTGATTAACATGGCCACGTGAATTAACATGGCCACGTGAATTAACACGGCCAAGATAATATGGAATCTAGCTCTGAAGGCCATCCGAAGGTCGCCGGCCGGGGAGATCGGGCGGAAACTCTCCTAGCTCAACTATTTCGAGATGTTGGCTGGAAGGTAGTCCGGCCGAAGCAATCTGGACGGCCGGACTTCCTGGCCCGGCGCGGTGGTGCCGCCTACGTCGTGGTAGCAAAGGTCGCCTCAGAGGGCCGCAGCGATCGACTGATACCTCTATGGTCTCAAGCCTGTCTGCAGGCGCTTCGCGTGGGAGGAGCGAACCATCCAGCCCTGGCCATCGTGGCCGCCCCGCGAGTTGCTCCACACGTGGCGGAACAGGTTCTGAAGTTCGCGGCTGAATACGCACCCGACGCAGCCGCGGGGGTAATCGACTTCGAAGGACTCAGGCGGTTCCACGGCCCCCATCTGGACGACCTAAATCGATCTGTACCGGAGTCGTCCCCCTTACGCCTCGAGCCACGCCACGAACAGGTCGATCTGTTTTCTGACCTCAATCAATGGATGTTGAAAGTGCTCCTTGCACCCGAGCTTCCAGACAGACTGCTTGCCGCGCCCCGCGGCCGGTATCGCAACGCTTCTCAACTCGCTCGAGCCGCTAACGTCTCCATCATGAGCGCATTTCGAGCGGTCCAGCAACTTCAGCGAGAGGGCTACCTACACGAATCGAGCTCTTATCTGCGTCTTGTGCGTCGAGACGATTTGTTTCGCCGCTGGCAAGCTTCCGCAGCCAAACGCATCAAAGAGATTCCAATGCAGTTCTTGTTGAATCGCGATCCCCGTGTCGAGCTTCGGAAGATTCTCAACAGCGGCCGTGCTTGTCTGGGCTTGTTCGCTGCTGCCAATGCACTGAAGCTGGGTTTCGTAGACGGCATTCCACCCCACGTCTATCTACAGCGACTCGGACCCTCGAGCGTAGCCTCATGGAAGAATCTCGTACCAGCCGCTCAGGGCGCCGTTCCCGACCTCATCCTTCGTCAGGCGCCGGCACCACAATCAGTTTTTCGTGGAAGTGTGCGTGTGGACGACCAGGCCGTGAGCGACGTGCTGCAGTTGTGGCTGGATGTCTCAGTGCATCCTTCGCGCGGTCAGGAACAGGCGGATCTAATTCGTCGTCGCGTCCTCGAGCCGGTCTTTGAAGAGGGCACGCACCTTGGATGACTTCGAGGCACTGGCCAAGCTCCTCAAGGCTTTGCGGCCTTGGCTCAATCAACTCGTCATTGTCGGTGGATGGGCCCACAGGCTATACAGACTTCATGAACGCGCCAATCCACCGCGTTACCAGCCCTTGCGGACCAGAGATGCTGACGTTGCGTTTTCGTTGACGTCTCCACTCGTAGGAGACATCCGCGCCGCTCTTGAAGCCGAAGGCTTCCAACAAGAGTTCTCAGGGGAGGCCACGCCACCGATTACGCAATACAGCCTGGAGAAGGAAGACCATGGGTTCTACGCAGAGTTCCTGACGCCCCTTCACGGCAGCGGCTACCTAAGAAGCGGCGCGCCCGACGTCACTGCCGCGAGTGCAGGCATTACAGCTCAAAAGCTTCGGTATCTTGACCTGCTCCTCGTCGAGCCCTGGACAGTTCGACTTGGTCCGGCAGTCGGAGTGCCAATCGAGCCAGCTGACGTCAAGATCGCAAATCCCACGAGCTTCATAGCTCAGAAGCTGTTGATCCAGAAGTACCGAAAGCGTGAGAAACAGCCGCAAGACGTTCTGTACAGTTCACGACACACTGGAACTCTTCGGTCGAGAACTTCAGTACTTGAGAAGCATCTGGCTTGAGAACGTTCGGCCTTCATTACTGGCCAAAACGGCTCGCAATGTCGAGCAGCTTTGCCGAGAACAATTTGCCGAAGTCAACGATGTCGTTCGAGATGCGGCCAGATTGCCGCAGGACCGAGCGCTAACCCCAGACCTCGTCTTGAGGGCATGTCGCTCCGGGCTCGACGAAGTCTTTGGGCCGGGCTAGGAGAACGCGAGCGTGGGCCGGAATGAGGGACTGAACGTCCTGTACAACCAGTTCTTCAGACAGAGATAGGGAAGTAGGCGGACCGTTGGTCTGGGCGTGATCAACAGTAGCAAAAGTGGCTCTAGCATGATGCCAACCGAGGGATTAGCCTCGTGCCATGAGTGACTCAGGGACACCGAGGAGTCGGACGACTGTCGTCAGATGCGGGTTTTGATGTGACACGCTCAGGTGGCGCGAAAGTGTGACGGCTGAAGAGTCCGACGACGCGGTTACAAAGGCCATCGAGCGCCGGCGTCGCGCCATCGAAGCGGAGTGGAATGAGCTCGGTGCGGTTGTCCTCATCGGTGCCGGCCATCCAATTCCGATCCCTGGACGCGCCGATCGTGTCTACCCATTCCTGGCTCACAGCGAGTACCTTCTACCTGACCGATCACCAGCGCCCAGGCGCCGTTCTCGCCTATGACCCACAGGAAGGATGGAGCGAGTTCGTGCCCGCCATCAGCGCGGATGAGCGGTTATGGAGCGGTGCGCTCAGCGACGAAGCCGGGACGCCCGCGTCAGAGCTGGGACCGTGGCTCGAAAGGCGTCGAGGCCGCCGAGTAGCACAACTCGGCGCGCCGATCCCGAACGCGCCGTCGGATGCGGCAGTCGCCGCTGAGCTGCGGACGCAAATGGATCGCGTGCGGAGGCGCAAAGACGATATCGAACTAGCTCGCATGCGTCTGGCAGCCGACGCCACGTGTGCAGGGTTTGCGGCCGCCGTGCCGTTCATTGCGCCCGGCATATCCGAACGGGCGCTGCAGATTGAGATCGAGGCTGGCTTCTTTCGTCACGGGGCAGACACTGTCGCGTACGACTCGATCATCGCTTCTGGCCCGAACGCGGCCGTGCTTCATCACCTTCCGACTCAACGCCTGTTAGGCGCCGGCGAGCTCGTGTTGATTGATGCCGGGGCGGAATACCGTGGTTACGACTGCGACGTCACGCGAACCTACCCGGTGTCCGGAGATTTCAGTGCGGAACAGGCTGACGTCTACGCGCTCGTGCTACGCGTGCAGCGAGCGGCCATCGAGCGATGCCGCGCCGGAGTGGAATACCGAGACATCCATCTTGCAGCGGCCCTCGACGTCGCACAGGGACTTCTTGACGCTGGGTTCCTGCGCGGCAATGCCGCCGATCTGGTCGAACAAGGCGCCTCCGCCTTGTTTTTTCCGCACGGCATCGGACACATGGTTGGCCTCGGTGTCCGCGACGCAGGTGGGTATTTGCCTGGGCGCTCACGCTCCGAGGCACCCGCTCTCCGGTTCCTGCGAATCGATTTGCCGCTGGAGCCTGGGCACGTCGTCACTATTGAGCCAGGGATCTACTTTCCTCCGCACGTGCTCGAGGAGCCGGAGATTCGCCGCCAATACCGCGATACCGTCGTCTGGAACCGCGTCGACAAGCTGCGCGGCTTCGGCGGCATTCGCATCGAGGACAACGTCTTGATACTTGATGGTGGCAACGAGGTGTTGACGCGCGCGATCCCGAAGGAGTGAACGTGTATTTACCAAAACACTTTGAAGAACGAGACCCGGAGCGCCTGCGCAGTTTCATACAACGCTACCCCCTTGGATCGCTGGTAACCGCGACAGAGTCGGGGTTGGATGCGAACCACATTCCCTTCTTGTTTGCCGACACCGGCAGCGCTGCTGGAACGCTTCACGGTCACATTGCTCGTGCGAACCCGTTGTGGCGGGAGGTCGTACGTGACGCGGCAGCGCTCGTTATCTTCCGGGGCCCCGACAGCTTCATTTCGCCGTCTTGGTACCCGAGCAAGCGCGAGAACGCGAGAGTCGTGCCTACCTGGAACTATGCGGTAGTCCACGTGCACGGAGTCCTTCGATTTGTTGATGATCCTGCCTGGGTGCGATCACACGTAGAAGCGTTGACGCGCGAACATGAAGGAAAGCGGGACGCTCCGTGGGCAGTGACCGACGCACCGGCTGACTTCATCGAAAAGATGGTGGCCGCAGTCGTCGGAATCGAGATCTCCATCACGCAGCTGGTGGGCAAATGGAAGGTAAGCCAGAATCGCTCGATCTCCGACAGAGTCGGTGTCGTTGAGGCGCTGGAACGCGAGGCCATGCCGTCGGGGACGACAATCGCCGCTTTGATAAGGGAGACACTGGACGGCGGCGATTGAATGATCGCCGCTGGCAGCCGTATGGGTGTCTCAGGAAGGGCATGCCACGTAAAAGCTCAGCCGCCTCCTTGTCGAACCACGGGCGCGGGGTGACGGTCTGCATACCTCTACCATCGCACATGGAGGCCGGGTCTTCAGAACCCGGCCCGACTATAGTCCTGCCCTCCACGGGTCGGCGTTAATATCGATCATGACTTCCGCAACCGCCGTCGGCCTGCCGCTGCTGCTTGCCGCTTCATTGGTCTCCACGCAGGTCGCCCGCCACCGCCGCCCGTTCGAGCCCACGGTCGGCATGCCCGGCCGGGACGCCGTGTGGGTGCCGACCACGACCGAGATGGTCGCGAAGATGCTGGATATGGCGAAGGTCACGCCGGCCGATCTCGTCGTCGATCTCGGATCGGGCGACGGCCGGATGGTCATCGCGGCGGCCAAGCGCGGGGCCCGCGCGCGCGGCGTCGAATTCACGCCCGAGCTGGTCGAGCACTCGCGCAAGCTGGCGCGCGACGCCGGCGTGGCCGATCGCGCGACGTTCGTGCAGAGCGACATGTACGTGGCGGACATCTCGGATGCCACCGTGGTCGCACTCTTTCTCCTGCCGGCGAACCTGGACAAGCTGAAGGACAAGTTCCTCGCACTCAAACCCGGATCTCGCATCGTCCTCAACACGTACAAGATCCCCGGCTGGGAGCCCGACGTCAGCGAGGTCATGACGGGCGACTGTTCATCGTGGTGCACGTCGATGCTGCACTTCGTGCCGGCTCAGGTGGCCGGCGTCTGGAAGCTGCCGACGGGTCAGCTGACGCTGTCGCAGCACTTCCAGATGCTCTCCGGCGAGCTGGCGTCCGGTGCGTCTCGCACTCCGATCGCCGCCGCCCGGATGCGCGGCGAGGAGATCACTTTCAGCGCGGGCGGCCTGGATACACCGGGCGCGTCACCGGCAACAGCATGGCCGGCAAACGATCCGATGGACAGTCCTGGACGGCAACGCGCTAATAAGGCCGTTGCCGTTCCTGGGAGTGATCTGCAATTGGCGAGTTCTTGCGGAGGTACAGGACGGTGAGGACCCGTTCGGGGGTGGAAGTTTCTCCCCCGTGCGGCGTTCGTGTGCGGAATTAATGGACGTTCGCTAGCCGTCGCGTCGACGGAGTCCCGATAAGGTGAGCGGAAAGGACCGGGCCCCGCGCAATCAACATTTCGGCTGCCCCTGGAGCGAGCGCCTCGGAGAACAGAAAGCCCTGAGCGTAGCCGCAACCCATGTGTCTCAATTGTCTTAATTGACCGCGCGTCTCGACACCTTCAGCGATGACGTTCGCTCCAACGCTTCGCGCCAACCCGATAATGCTCTCGACGATGGCGGGTTGCTCACGTTTGGCGCCGAGGCCGCTGATAAACGACCGATCGATCTTGAGCGTGTTGACCGGGAACCGGTGAAGATAGCTCAGCGACGAGTACCCTGATCCAAAGTCGTCGAGATAGACCTGTACACCGAGGGCCCTCAGTTCACGAAGGACGGTCGCCGCCAGGTCCAGACTCTGGATCAGCGTCGTTTCGGTAATTTCAAGGCACAAGCTGTCCGGCCGAATACCGGCATCGCGCACCGCCGATGCCACCTGTTCGGTGAACTCCGGGTGCATCAATTGGCGGCTCGAGACGTTGACGGTCATCCGGAGGTCTGACGCGCCTGGAATGCGGCTCGTCCAAGCTGACAGTTGCCGACATGCCTCACGCAACGACCAGATGCCGACAAGGTCAATGAGACCGGCCTCTTCGGCTGGAGGAATGAACTCGGCCGGCATCATCAGGCGTCCGTCGCGGCGTTTCCACCGGAGCAACGCCTCGAAGCTCACCAGCTGCTCGGTTGCGAGCGACACGATCGGCTGATAACACAGGTGAAACTCGCCGCGTTCGACGCCAAGCCGGATGTCGTTTTCCAGGTTCAACCGGTCCATGGCGCGAGCGCGCATGCCCACGTCGAAGATCTCCTGCCGATTCCTCCCCAGCGCCTTCGCCCGATACATCGCGGTATCCGCGTCGCGAAGGATGTCTTCTGCGCGCGTGTACCCTGTCGAACTCACCGCCACCCCGATGCTGGCTGTGACAAACACCTCGTTGCCTTCCAGCTCGAACGGGACAGTGAATGACTCTTTGATGCGGGTCGCGGTCAGGACGACCTCGCCCGGGTGGCGCAGCTCGTTCAGCAGGACAGTGAACTCATCACCCCCGAGCCGCGCAATGACGTCTCCGCTCCGCACGCACGCTTGAAGCCGCTTCGTCACCGCGATCAGGAGTTGGTCGCCGATGAGGTGACCGAGTCGGTCGTTGACGTCTTTGAAGCGGTCCATGTCGATGAACAACGTGGCGAACAGCCGGTCCCCGTATCGCTTCGATTGCGCGAGCGCGCGTTCGAGCATCTCGATGAACAGCGCTGAATTCGGCAGCGCCGTCAGCGGGTCGTGCAACGCTGCCTGCCGCAGCTGCTCTTGGGCCAGATGACGTTCGGTCACGTCGGTGAGTGACCCAGCCATGCGTACGACCCGGCCGTCGTTGCCCCTGACTGCAACGCCCCGGCAAAGCATCCACCTGTACTTGCCATCGCGATGACAAACGCGGTGCTCATGCTCGAAGTGACCGGATTGATCGGCGCAGTGCGCGGCGATCGCCGTTTTGAGCGGGCCGATATCTTCCGCGTGGACGCGCCCGAACCACTCCATCGGGTTGCTTGTCGTTTCGTCCGGTGTCAGCCCGAGCATCGCCTTCCACCGAAGCGAAAAGTACATGACGTCGTTTGCAGGGTCCCAGTCCCAGATGCCGTCGTTCGCACCGGCCAAGGCAAGCGCGTAACGCTCTTCGCTGACTCGCAGCGCTTCTTCTGCCGCCGTGCGGTCGGTAATGTCACTCACAAACCCGGTGAGACCCCCCGCGAATGGCAGCAGCCGGAGGTGCAGAATGCGGCAGGTACCGCCCGCCATGAATTCGACACGTTGAAGCTCCGTTGCAGTCGCCCCTTCCAACGCGGCGGCGACCGCCGGCGAAATGCTGGTGTCCAGCAACGCGGGAACGGCTTCGAACAACTCTCGATTCAGAACGTGCTGCCGACCAATGCTCGTGATGCGCTCCATCGCGTCGTTCCACAGTTCCACCACTTTCCCATGCGTCAGCACGAACATACCCTCGTTGAGCGACTCGATGATCTCGCGATGTCGACGTTCATCTTCGAGGCGCCCCGCGTATGCCTGATAGGTGCGGTAGGTGACGTACATCGGAGTCAAGGCCAACGGAATAAAGGCGTAAGCGGACCGATCGACAGCAGCTGCAGCGAGTACGGCGGCGCCGGCAGCGACGAAGTAACTTGGAGCGCCCCAAAGGAAGTCGTGATGCCACACGTACGCGATTCGTTCGCGCGCTGACAGCGCCACGGCAACAGCGACGGTACCGACGTTGACGAGAAAATAGGCAAGCGTCGCTGCGCCGATCGGCGTCGCAATATCAGGCCAGACGACGTGGCCGACAGTACCGCCGGCCAGCCTGTAAACGAGGCCGAACGCCTGGACGGCAAGAAGCAGAGACGCGATGTTGAAGAACGTCCGGTACAGCGGATTTGGGCGGCGCGTCCCGAACGTGGACTGACACCACGCGCCAGCCACCGCGACAACCATCGTCGGATGCGGGCCGAGCAGCAGAAGCGAGGTAAACACCACCGCACTCGCCACTGACATCGTGGAACGGTTTTTCGTCGTGGGCAGCCGCAGCTTGAGGCGGGCGCAGAGCATCGCCGTCACCACCAATACAAGCAGGGGGACACGGTCGAAATTCGCCACGCGCAGCGACAGAACGAGCAGGATTCCCCCCGTCAGCACGACAGCGACGACGAACAGTTGCGCAGCTCGCGGAAGGGTTCTCATGTGCCGTCCTACGGGACATCAGCCCACAGGCTCTCGTCAGCCCACAGGATGTTGTCTCCCCACATGATGTTGTTACCGAAGACGAGGTTGTCGCCCCACAGGATGTTCTCGCCCCAGAGAATGTTGTCGCCCCAAAGAATGTTGTCGCCCCAGACGATGTTGTCGCCCCACAGGATGTTCTCGCCCCAGAGAATGTTGTCGCCCCAGAGAATGTTGTCGCCCCAGAGAATGTTGTCGCCCCAGAGAATGTTGTCGCTCCACGCGATATTTGAACCCCACGCCGGCGAGTTGATGTAAATGGAGGAACCGTAGCCCGGGGTGTTGTTCCAGATGAACTCTTGCGACCACCCATCGGTTTCGCTGCCAAACGTGGTCTGCGGCTGGACGCCTCTCGTGAGCCACCACGTGCCCGTGGACACTGAGGTATCGATGGCCGTTGCGAGCTCGATTGCGCCTCCCGCATTGACGGCGCCCGCACCCTGCACAAGACGGTTGTAGGGCAGGCCCGACCCGTCAGTCACTCGCACGCCCGTGTACTCGAGAATCGCCTTGACTGCATTGGGCGGCAGCGCGGGATGCGATGTTGGAACCGCCACACGATTCGCGGCGATCACGACGGCGGCAATGCCGCTGGTCACCGCGGCAGCCATGCTCGTCCCGCTGAGGGTGATATAGCTCAACGAACCGGATGCATCCCCGACCAGCAGTTCCGGATGATTGATCGCAAGGGTGCTCCCCGGCGCCGCTGGAGCAATCAAGGTCCGGCCAGGCGCGACGACGTCCGGTTTTGCGAAACCGTCGAACCAAGAAGGACCGCGTGAGCTGAAGGGGTCGATGCGGTCGTCGGCTCTAATGACGGTCTTGCGCGGGTTCATCGAACCGACCGTAATGGCTGACGGGGCATTGCCGGGCGAAGCGATGCCGCCGTAACCACTCAGGCCGGTGGCTGGATCGATCCCGTAGTTACCAGCAGAAACGACGACAACGATTCCCGCGCGAACCGCGTTTTCCACCGCGGCGACAAGCGGATCGGTCGCTGCGGACTCGAATATCGGATGCCCCAGCGACAGATTGATGACGTCGACACCGAGCTCCGTTTTGTGCGTCGTCGCGAATTCCAGCGCGCTGATGACCGTGCTGACCAATCCAGCGCCGCTCGAGTCGAGCACCTTGAAGCCAATGAGACTGACGGACGGCGCGACGCCCTGGAGGACACCGTTTGAAAGCAGGCCTGCACCGCCAATCAGACCCGCCGCATGCGTCCCGTGACCATAGTCGTCGTACGGCACCGAGGCGACGCCGCCACGAGTGAAGTCGTAGAAGGCGGTAATGCGGTTCTCGAAATCAGGGGACGGGTAGATGCCTGAATCGAATACGGCTACGCCTGCTCCGACTCCGCGCGGTGACGCAGAGGTAAGTCCGAGAGTCTGCCGCAGAACGGAGGAGTTTGACGCAGTGGATGGCGCTCCGGATGCTCGCAGGGTGGCGTCGATTGAAATCGACAGCACGTCTGGTTGACGGGCAAGGCCGGATAACGCGTTTATTGGCACTTCGACGCTGATCGCGTTGATCAGCGGGTGTTCGGCCCGTATCGCGAATCCGTTGGCTTCGAGCTGCTGTCGTATGGGCATCCGCCGTCCGGACTGGATCTGCAGGATGACGCCCAGACGAACCGACCCATCGCGCTGCCGCGCGGCTTGCAGTGCCGAGTCAAGCTTTGGGAGTCGATCCTGCGCGTAGACCGTGGTCGCGGCGAGCGCGGTCAACAGAAGCCCGGAAGCGATTAGCGTGACGACGCGGCACCGACTCGTCATGGGAACTCCAGCTGAACCGTAGTCACAAACACACCAATTGGCGTGATTTTTCCTACGGTTTTGGCTATATCGGCACGCGGCGAATGTTTCTTTACTCAGCCGTTACGGCCGTCCTCCAGGACTCCGTTCCAGGCTGCACGTGCTCAATGCGTGTCCCTACCAGAGCTTTCGAGAGACCACGAACAACTGGACTCGGGCGGAGGCTGATCTTCCGCGTCAGCTTGCGGTAGCGCCGCTATCCTCGCTACCGATTCCCCGGCGCCATCATCCGAACCTGGGCGCGCTTTCGTGACTCGATTCTCCAGCTCGACAGCATCCCGTTGATGCGCACATGGCCGGGGACTTGCACATCCGAATCACATGGCACGTCGAATTCTGGTCGGCGAGAGCCTCCGGGGCGTCTGGGAATGGGCAGGCACATCAGCACTCCTGCTGGGCGCGACGCTGGTTTCCGCAACGGCCGTGCAGACACAGACCCCTGTGCCCGATGTCCAAGTTACTGGATGCGTGATGCGGCAGCCGGATTCGATTCCAGCGCCGCCCGTCGGCCATGAGCAGGAAGCGGCGCGTGGACTGTCGTTGACTCAGGTCACGATGAGAACCGACGAACAGACGACCCCCACCCGCTCGGCCGTTCCCGGATCGCGGCCCACCGGATCCGGATCGAGCACGATTCCAGAAACGCCCACGCGCCGCGCTCCGGTGTCCGAACAACAGGCGTTCTGGCTGGTCGGGGACAAGGCGATCGAACTCGCCAGATTCGTCGACAGGCAGGCCGAGGTGCTCGGACGCTTCGACGAGCGCAACGCGGCAAATCCAGGAGACGCCGACGCCGGAGCCGTTCCCGAGCGCCGCTCGACCGCGGCGCCCCCGCCGCGCCCCGATCCCGCGCACCCGTCGGCTCCGACCCGCATTCTTCGCGTGGTGTCGTTTCGAGTGCTCGAACAAAGCTGCCGGTAGGCCGGTCAGCGCCTATTTCTTCGTGATTCCCGAAGCGAACACTCGGATCGCGAAGACCACGATGAAGGCTGCCATTACCAACAGGACGAGTCGCGTGATTGTCATCTGGCTCCTGTCTGGTCGAGCCGGAAGGCAACGCCGAGCGGCATAATCACCCGGCGGAACGCGCTCGAAAGGCCATGTAGACTACGAGCAGCACCGCTACAACAAGAACAACCCGTGCCACGCCCATCAGTCGCGTGTGGGCCACCGGCCGTGAATCTTTCGGCTGGATGCCCGTGAGTGCAGCGAAGGCGGAGACCACCAACGCGATCATCAACCATGTGAGCCAAGTCACGCGGCTCTTAGTAGCACAAACCTTGCCGGGATGGCTGCGGTGTATCGCATCCGCCTCGAGGGGTTTCGGGGGTAATGCCCGGCGCTCCGCGTCGCTAGCTATACCCCTCGGTCGCCGCGTGCGGCTGATATAGCTCCTCGAGCCTGGCGATCTCCTCGGGCGAGAGCTTCAACGACACCGCTGCCACGGCGTCGTCCATCTGCCGATCCTTGGTGGCGCCGAAGACGGGCGACGTGACCGCGGGCTTGCTCAGCAGCCACGCCATCGCGACCTGGGCGGGCGGCACGCCGCGCGCCTCGGCCACCTCCATGGTGCGGGCGATCACGGGCTGGTCGATGTCCCCGGTGCGGCCGAAGAGCATGCCGGCAAACGCATCGGTCTTCCCGCGCTCGGTCTCAGGCTCGGGCTGCCACGGCCGGGTCAGCCGGCCGCGCGCCAGCGGCGACCACGGCGTGACGCCGATGCCCTCCGACGCACACAGCCGCAGCATCTCGCGCTCGTCCTCGCGGTACAGCAGGTTGTAGTAGTTCTGCATCGAGATGAAGGGCGCCCATCCGTGGGCGCGCTGCAGGCCCAGCGCCTTCATGAACTGCCAGGCGTGCATCGACGATGCGCCGAGATACCGCGCCTTGCCGGCGCGCACGACGTCGTTCAGCGTCTCGAGGGTTTCTTCCAGCGGCGTGTCGTAGTCGTAGCGGTGGACGATGTAGAGGTCCACGTAGTCCATGCCCAGCCGGTGCAGGCTCTTGTCGATCTCCGAGAGGATGGCCTTGCGGGACAGTCCCTTGCCATTGGGCCCCTTGAACACAGGCCCCCAGACTTTCGTCGCCACCACCACCTCGTCGCGGCGCGCGAAGTCACGAAGCGCGCGGCCGAGCACCGCCTCGCTTTCGCCGTTCGAGTAGACGTTGGCGGTATCGAAGAAGTTGATGCCCGATTCGACCGCGCGCCGGATGTGGACGCGGCTGTCCTCTTCGTTCAACGTCCACTGCCACTGGAGAATGCCTGGCGTGGTGGCCTGGCCGTAGCTCATGCAGCCGAGGCACACCCGCGACACCTGCAGGCCGGTGCGACCGAGGGTGACGTAATCCATTGCCCTATCTTCTCGCGAAAGAATCGTGTGGGAATCGGCGCTCGAGGCAGTAGGCTGGAAAGTAGGAGATGCCATGAGGATTCACCTGCTTTCCGTCGCGGCGATGGCTACCGCCCTGGCGTGTTCACCTTCATCGCCGGTAGCACCGTCATCATCTCCCGCCTCTCGACCCTCGCCATTTGCGGCCGTCGCCGGCCGGTATGTCCTGACGCTCGAGATTGATCAGAGTTGTCGAGGGATCCCTCCGGCTCTGCGGTCACGAAACTACAACGTCGAGGTCGAAGACAGGGGGTGGCATTACGCGCCAGTGCGCGTCCTGAGCGGCGGATACAGCGAACCAGTCATGGGAGAACTGTGGGAGTCGGCGCCTGCCGGTAGATACCGTTTCGAGTGGAATAGTTTCGACATCGGCGGCTGTGACTACCCGGAAACCGTCGGTTCCAATCAACTCTACATCTGCGGCGACGGCATCGGAACACGTGAGGGGTCGACTATTTCTGGCGAGATGATCGGAGCCGCATTTCTCGAGGGCGTCTCACGACAGGGTTGCGACGGGCCGGGTCGCTTCTCGCTCGTTCGACTCGACTGACGCGGTCTGGTGAAGTACCCCACACTGATGGTCGTCACGCCTCCCTCCGCACGTCGAACGCGGCGAACCATTGGCCCGTCCCTTTCGGAGCCACCGCGTCGTAATAGAGCGTGTGCAGCTGCAGCCGCCCCGCGCGCCCGAGTCGAGGGCCCGCGGTCAACGTGTGGAACATCTCTCCGCCAATCAGCTGGTGCGTCAGCGTCAGGTACAGGCGGCTGAGCGATCCATCTCGCATCACCGTCTCGAGCATTTGCGGCCCGGCCAGGAGATACAGGCGCGCATAGCCCCGCGCGCCCAACGTCCGGATCAGCGGCGCGCCCTCGACCGACGCTCCGGAGCCGGCGAACACCACCTCGCATCCGTGATCGCGCCAGAACGCCACACGATCCGCCGGTGCGCCATCGGCCGTGATGATGTGCACCGGCTGCTCGTGCTGCTCCAGCGAGGGCGGAATGGGAAAGTCCAGCGACCGGCTCACGATCGCGATGGCCGGCTGGCGCGTAAGGCCATGCGCGGTGCGCCAGCGGCCGATGTCCAGCGCTTGTTTCGCGACACCGACCTGCAGGATGTCCTGGAACTTACGCGCGGCGAGTGCGCGCAGGTAGCCGCCATGCGTGACCATGCAGTCGGCTTGCGCCTGCAGCTCCTGGAACAGCCGCCAGTCGTGACCGCTCGTGAGGTCCTCCAAGACGTACGACTCGCCGGTCTCAGCCTCCACCACCGCGATGCGGCCGTCCAGGCTGGAGACGAAATTGGCGTAGACGAACGGCTGCTCGGGCGTACCGAGGCGCTGCAGATCGTGCGCGAGATACGTACCCTCCAGCGCGCGCATCGTTCCGGTGTGTGGGTAGAGTTCCAGAATCTGCGCGGACATGCCGTCCCTATGGAGCCTCTATCGTCGCTTCGAGGTTGAGGCCGAACACTACCCCAGCAGTCAGATCCGCGATGATTGAGGCGCCGAATGTCCGATGGTATATCGCTTGCTCCTGCCAACTGCGAGCGGGTCTTTGTCGAGGGAGGTTCCGATGTCAGTCGCCCGAGTTGTCGAAATCAGTTCAACTTCGAAGAAGAGCTTCGAGGACGCAATCGTTCAAGGGATCGCGCGAGCCAGCAAGACGCTTCGCGAAGTCCGGAGTGCGTGGGTGAAAGAACAAGAGGTTCATGTCGCCGGTGGCAAGATCACTGCGTACAAGGTCAATTTGATGGTCACGTTTGTTCTGGAAGACACGATGGGCGACTGACGGTCGCCCCGCGGTCGGGACCGGTGGCTGAGGCTCAGGCGGTGATGGCGTGTGCGGATGTGGTGGTGTCGGCTGCAGATCAGCGCGGTTCGATTCTCAGCAGCGCGCCCTCGTCTTCCGCGGTCAGCACGTACAGAAGGCCGTCCGGGCCCTGACGCACGTCGCGCAGGCGTTGCTTCAATTCCACCAGCAGCGGCTCGCGGCGCAGCTCTTCCCATCGCTCGTTGAAGACGATCCGCTCGAGGTGGCCCGTGCGCGGGACGCCGCCCTCGCGCAGGCCGGCCACGAAGACGTTGCGCCGCCAGTTGGGAAATCGGTCGCCCATGTAGAAGGTCATGCCGGTGGCGCCGATCGAGGGCAGCCAGACGACGGCCGGATCCTCGACCCCTTCGGACGACGGCCGCGGCGACACGCGCGCGCCGGAGTAGGTGCGCCCGAAGCTGACGAGCGGCCATCCGTAGTTTCGTCCGGGGCGCAGGACGTTCAGCTCGTCGCCGCCGCTGGGGCCCTGTTCGCTCTCCCACACTTCGCCGGTTTCCGGGTTCACGGCGATGCCGTGCCCGTTGCGATGTCCGAGCGTGAAGATGCCCGGCCGATATCCGGCCCGCCGCACGAACGGGTTGTCGTCGGGCACGGAGCCGTCGTCGCGGAGCCGCACGGTCTTGCCGGCGTAGTCCCCCGGATCCTGCGCGCGGCGGATATCCGGCGAGCCGGGGGCGCTGACCGTCATGTAGATCATGCCGTCTGGCCCGAATGTCAGCCGCGACGCTTCTGTCTCGGTCGCGCCGGACTGGAAGATGTCCTTCACGTCCACCAGCGCGTCGCCGTTCCAGGTGGCGCGCGCAAGCGTCGTGGCGCCGGCGCCGTCGTCCCCTGCCGGCTTGTGATAGGTGAGATAGACCCAGCGGTTGGTGTCAAACCGCGGATGCAGGACCACATCCATCAGCCCTTGCAGGCCGCGCGGTCCGCCTGTCTGCACACGCGGCACGCCCGGCACCGACTGATCCAGGAGCTTCTCGCCGCGCACCATCCGAAGCCGTCCGGCACGCTCGGTCACCAGCATCGAGCCATCCGGAAGGAAGGCCAGCGACCAGGGCTGTTCGAGCCCCTTTGCCAGCACGACCACGCGAAGCCTGCGTTCCTCGGCGGACTCGATGTCGAAGCTGCGCCGGTCCAGCTCGGGCGGGGGCCACACGATGGGCGCCGGCGCATCCCCGTGGCCGCCTTCGTGCGGGGCAAACGTTTGCCGATGTTGTGCTCCGCCCGCGGCTGCCAGCGCGCCAAGGGCCAGTACGGCCGCGGCAAGGTAGGCGTGGAAAGCGGTTCGTTTAACCATCGCGCGGCTCGAAAGCTCGGCGCTGCGAACAGCCCCCAGCTACTTCTTAACGCAGCAACCCACGTTCCGTTCTGGTCCCTACAGCCGGGCTTCGGACTGCTACGAGGTTTGCATCTCACCTCGTCCAATGGAGCGTCCAGCCGAGCCGGTCCGCAATGGAGCGCTGGCGCAGGAGTACCTGGCAGCGATCGTCGAATCGTCTGACGACGCCATCATCGCGAAGAGTCTCGATGGCATCATCCTGGCCTGCAACGCCGCAACGGAGCGTATCTTCGGGTATCCGCCCGCCGAGCTGATCGGACAGTCCATCAGAATCCTGATCCCGCCAGACCGGCAGGCGGAAGAGAACGAGATCCTCGGTCGCATCCGGCAGGGAGGGCGCGTCGATCATTTCGAGACGGTGCGCCTTACGAAAGACGGGCGCCTGATCGATATCTCGCTGACCGTGTCGCCCGTCCACGACGCGTCGGGAGCCATTGTCGGCATTTCGAAGGTCGCTCGGGACATCACGGAACGCAAACGGGCCGCGGCCGCGCTGGCAGAGCAGCAGGAATGGTTTCGCGTGACGCTGGGAAGCATCGGCGACGGCATCATTGCCTCCGATGCCGAGGGCCGGGTCACGTTCATAAACCCCGTCGCCGAGACCCTCACCGGATGGACGAGCGAAAGCGCCAAAGGCATGCCGTTGGCCGACGTCTTCCAGATCGTGAACGAGACGACGCGGGAGCCGGTGGACAACCCGGCTGGCCTCGTCATCCGGTCGGGCCACATCCTGGGCCTGGCCAACCACACGGTGCTGATCAGCCGCGACGGCACCGAACGTCCCATCGCAGACAGCGCCGCGCCCATTCGCGACGATGCCGGACGCATTCTGGGCGTCGTGCTGGTGTTTCGCGACTTCAGCGAACAGCGCCGCGCCGAAGAGGCCATCGCCGAACAGCGGGAATGGTTCGAGACGACGCTCGAAAGCATCGGCGATGCCGTGATTGCAACCGACGTGCGCGGCCGAGTGGTCTTCATGAACCCGGTCGCCGAATACCTGACTGGCTCGCGAATGGAGACATCACGGGGCCGCCCGTGCACCGACGTGTTCAGCATCATCAACGAAGGCTCCCGTCGCACGGTCGAGAACCCCGTCACTCGCGTGCTGCAGGAGGGCGTCGTCGCCGGCCTCGCGAACCATACGCTGCTGATCGCATCAGACGGCACCGAGCGGCCGATCGACGATAGCGGCGCACCCATTCGCAACCGTGATGGCCGCATCGTTGGTGTCGTGCTCGTCTTCCGCGACGTCAGCGAACGGCGACGGCTGGATGCCGATCGCGAAACGGCCGCCGCGGAACGCGAACGGCTGCTGCTCGCCGAGCGCACGGCCCGGGGCGAGGCCGAGCGCGCCAATCGCCTCAAGGACGACTTCGTCGCGGTGATTTCGCACGAATTGAGAACGCCGCTGAACGCGATCCTGGGGTGGACCGAGCTGATGCAGAAGGAGCCCGGTGACGCTGCGTTGACGGTACGCGGCCTGGACGTGGTGGCCCGCAACACCCGGCTGCAGACGCAGCTCATCTCCGATCTTCTCGATGTCAGCCGCATCGTGTCGGGCAGACTTCACCTGGATGTGCAGAGCGTTGACCTGGCATCGGTGGTCGACGCCGCCATCGAAACAGTGGAGCCAGTCACGATTACGAAAGGCATCCAGATCGATCGAGAGCTGGACACAAGCATCGGGCCGATGGCTGGCGATCCGGCACGCCTGCAGCAGGTGGTCTGGAACCTGCTGTCAAACGCGCTGAAGTTCACGCCGAAGGGTGGGCGCGTCCAGGTGACGCTGCGGCAGGCTGGATCGGAAGCCGAGATCGTCGTTCGCGACAATGGCGCGGGCATCCGGCCGGAATTCCTTCCGTACGTCTTCGATCGATTCCAGCAGGCGGATGCCTCTCGCGCGCGCCGATTCGGCGGTCTTGGCCTGGGCCTTTCGATTGTCAAAAACCTGGTGCAGTTCCACGCCGGGACCGTACGGGCTGAAAGTGACGGTGAAGGTCGTGGAGCAACTTTCACCGTGACGCTCCCGGTGGCGGCACCAATACTGTTGCGCGAAGACGCGTTGTCTCCGGCCGCTTCGGCGCGGGCGATGACGGACGCCGTGTCGCTCGAGGGCATCCGTGTCCTTGTCGTCGACGATGAAGATGATGCCAGCGGGTTCGTGAAAGAGCTGCTGGAGAGCTGTGGAGCTGCTGTCGCGGTCGCGACCTCCGCGCCGGAGGCTCTCGAGTTTCTCGCCACCAACCAGGCCGACATCCTGATCAGCGACATCGGTCTTCCGGAGATGGATGGCTACGAGCTTCTGGAGCGGATTCGACACCAGGACCCGGCGGAACACGCCGGCATTCCCGCAATCGCCTTGACGGCGTTCGCACGAGCGGAGGATCGGACTCGTGCGCTGCTTGCCGGCTATCAGGCGCACCTTGCGAAGCCGATCGAGTCGGCCGAGTTGATCGCCACGGTCGCAAGCTTCGCTGAATTTGTTAAGAGCCGACGCTAGCAACCACGACGAAAAGGTTGGGCTAGCGCTCGTTACGGGCCGGACGCCTCGTTTTGCTGGATCCGGCCGTCGCCGTATACGCGAAAGACACCATGGGCCAAGCACCGGTACACCGCAAACCGGGCGCGCTCGGGGCCTTCACGCAAACCACCCAGCGGACGGGTGGCTTCGCGAGTAGCCTCCCGTATATAGACGAGCGGAAGGTGGCACACAGGACAGCGTCGATCCGACGTCATGACGATGTGGGGTGAAGACAAAACCCCGGTGTGCTTGCAAGTGCGGTACCCATACACAAGGCACTTTTTGGGTCCGCGAGGCATGGTCCGCGGGAGCGGCAGGCTCAAGGTGGAGACTCCGCAGGCACGAAGTGGCAAATCAATCCTTCACGAAACCGATGAGCCGGCATTGCTCAAGAGGGTTATTGCTGAGGTATGCTCCCTTCTCCGTGCCCATCCTTCCCTGTCCCGCGTGCGATAAGCCCACGCCGCGATTCCTGGACGCCTCCAGTAAGGACGCCGCGGTGAACTACTACAGATGCGAGCGCTGTGGACACGTCTGGGCGACGGAGAAGGATGGCAGGACCATCGTGAAGCACGTCACACCGCTGACGAGGACGAAGCGCCCAACCAAGCCATAGCTCGATCGCCAGCGGTGCTACTGGGTCTTCCCGCTGAAGGCGTCGCACGTCACCTTCGAGTGCCAGTTGGAGAACGTACCAGTCGGATTCTCTTTCCACGCCCACACGTGCAGCGTGTAGAAGTCCGGCAGGCCGAAGCGGTTTGGGCTCTCGAACAGGTGCATGAGCTGGCCGCCCAGCTCCGGTGTCGCCTGGTTGGTCGCGTGCCAGGCGCTGGCGAACACGAGGAAGTCCGCGCCGATGAGCCGCACGCGTCCGTTCGGCAGTGGCTCGTAGATCACGATCTCGGGCCGGGTCGGGTCCAGCTCTCCGTCGCCCACCAGCGCCAGGTTCACGTAGTGGAGCCCCATCGCGCCCGAATCGGGCCCGCTCACGCAGCCGAACATCAACGCGTAGCCCTCGGCTTCCGCCACGGCCACGTCCCGGAAGCGCTCCGTTGCCGTTCGCACGGTCTTGACGAAGTCGCCGGACGGCTCCCGGTCCGATGCCGAATCATGATGCGACGCCTGCGCCCGGGCGCTCTGCGTGGCACCGCCGGTCGGGACGCCCATGGCGAAAGCAAACACGCCGGTCACGGCGCACAGCAGTTGCAGGGTCGGTCGTCGGTTCGTCATAGAGGCTCTCCTAGACGCCATGAAAGGCGAGAAGTTGTGCAGATGAGTCAAGTTTGTGGCCGGCCTTTCAAGGCGTCTCGCCCGCCCGAAGGGCGGGCAATCAAACACTGCTCTAGCGAGGCGGAGCCACATGTTCTTTGGTCTGAGGCGGAGCCTCGCTAGGTTGAAGGTGCGACGTCCTGCATGTCATCGCTCGCGTGCGCCGCACGTCGCGTCGGCGCTCCGAGCCGGGGCAGCAGCATGGGCACCGCCTGCCGGTATCTCTCGTAGGACGCACCGTGTTCGGCGATGAGATCCCCCTCCTCGAACTGAATCGCCAGCACGATGTAGACAGTGGTGGCGACCGCGAACACGAGATGGGCGAGCGTCATGGTGGGCGTCATCCAGAACGCGAACAGGAAGCCCAGGTAGAGCGGATGCCGCACGTACCGGTACGGCAGCGGTGTCCGGAAGCTCACCTTCGCGTACGGCTGGCCGATCAGCGGCAGCCAGGCTTGCCGAAGGCCAAAGAGATCGAAGTGATTGATGAGGAACGTGACCACCAGGACGGTGGCCCAGCCGGCGGCGAACAGCGCCCACAGCACGACGCGTGCGGCAGGGTGCTCGATCGACCAGATCGTCACGCCGATTGGCTGCCACTGCCAGAAGAGCAGCAGCAGTGCGAGGCTCGCGCACAGGACGTAGGTGGCCCGTTCGATGGCCCATGGCACAATCTGCGTCCAGCGCTCCTTGAACCATCGCCGCGCCATCACGCTGTGCTGCACCGCGAAGAGAGCCAGCAGGCCCGTGTCGATCGCCAGGGCACGCAGCAGCGACGTCTGCAGCGGGCCATCGAGCCGTGTCGGTACCGCGAACCCGCCCACGAAGGCGATCGCGTAGAGGAACGTGGCCAGGAAGATGAGATACGCCGTGACGGCGTAGACGAAGAACAGCACCCGCTTCAGCACGATGTGACCTCCTGCATGCATAGGAGCTTGGGCCGGCTCGCGGGCGGCCGCCATCGGCGCTTTGTCCCGGTTGCTCTTCCCGGCGGGTCGCGGATGTGCGACAAATGTCCCAGCCGCGGGTGCGCGGCCCGATGAAACCTCAACAACACGTTCGCTACGTCTCCGCGGCCGATGGAACGCGTCTGGCGTGGGCCGAGTCGGGCTCAGGCCCGACGATCGTCAAGGCCGCGAACTGGCTCACCCATCTCGAGTACGAGTGGGAGAGCCCGGTGTGGAGGCACTGGCTCCAGTTCTTCACCGGCCGCGCCCGGTTCGTGCGTTACGACGAGCGGGGGTGCGGCATGAGCGAATGGCGCAGCCCCGAGCTGTCGCTCGACCTGTGGGCCGCGGACCTGCATGCCGTCATCGAGGCCGCGCGGCCCGACGGCCCGGTCACGCTGCTCGGTATCTCCCAGGGAGCGGCCACGTGCATCCGCTACGCCACCCAGCACCCGGAACGCGTCGGCCGGCTGATCCTGTACGGGGGTTACGCGCGCGGTGCGATGCGCCGCGGGTCGCCGGACGTCCAGGCGTTTCGCCGGGCCATGATCGATGTGGCGCGAATCGCGTGGGGACGGGACAACCCCACGTTCCGCCAGCTCTTTACGTCGCGCTTCATTCCCGGCGGCACACCCGAGCAGCTCCAGTGGTTCAACGACCTGTGCCTGAAGACGACGACGGGGGAGGTCGTCGCCAGCCTGTTCGAGGCGCGCGCCCACATCGACGTGACAGCCGAGCTCGGCGACGTTCGCGCGCCGACGCTCGTGCTGCACGCACGCGACGACCAGGTGATCGAGGTGTCGGAAGGACGCCTGCTGGCGAGCGCCATTCCAGGCGCCGAGTTCGTCGAGCTGGACTCGCGGAACCACATCCTGCTGGAGCACGAGCCGGCGTGGCAGCGGTTTCGCGAGGCCATCGACTCATTCATGGCGCTTGATACGGCCGGCGCCGGGTCGCCATTCGAGGCACTGTCCGCGCGCGAGCGCCAGGTGCTGGGGCTGATTGCCGAAGGACTGAGCAACGCCGACATCGCCGAGCGCTTGCAGATCAGCGAGAAGACCGTACGCAATCACGCCTCGAACCTGTTCGACAAGTTGGGGGTGTGGTCCCGCGCGCAGGCGATCGTGTTCGCACGGGATCACGGCTTCGGCGGCTAGTCCTGGCGCCGCAACCGGCTCAACGAACCCTGAATGCTTCCTGAACAGGGCATTCAGTCGACATTCAGCAACTTTTGGGTACGCTTAAGGCGCACATGACAGCCTTCCTCTCGATGCCGATGAACCGCCGCGCCGCCTTCAAGGTCGGCGCGGGTCTGGGAGTGGCCGGTGCGGCAGGCGCCCTGGGCTACCAGGTGGTGCCGCCAGCGCCGAGCGCACAGCTCCAGCACGTTGACGCGCTTGCGCGGCAGCTGTACGCGACGCTCGATGCGGAGCAGCGTGCGGACAGCTGCGTGCCGTACGACCATCCGTTGCGGCAGTACCACAACCGCGGCGTGTGGGGCGGGGGTCGCGAGGTCATGTTCGGTTTCAGCCGGCGCCAGCGCAGCATCCTGACGGATCTGATGCACGCGGGCCTGTCCGTAGAAGGGCGGAACCGCGTCCCGGACCAGGATCTGACCCGCTGGTCAGGCGTGAACTCGTTGCGTGTCCTGATCTGCGGCGATCCGGCGGCGCCGCCGTATCAAATCGTGATGACCGGCGTGCACCTCAATCTGCGGCTTGGTGGCGCGAGCCGCGAAGGCGCGGCCTTTGGCGGGCCGCAGGTCTACGGCGATCAGCGCGGAAACGAGCGGCCGGGGCTGCCGGACAACGTCTACCGGGAGCAGTTCGTCCTGGCACAACGCCTGTTCCAGGGCATGGATGCCGCCACACAGAAGCGCGCCATGCTCGAACGCGCGCCGGTGCAGACAGGGATCGAGCTGCAGGGATCGCGCGGCGTGTTTCCCGGTGTTCCCGTCGCGGATCTCGACGCTGGCCACAGGACACTGGCGCGAACGCTGGTCGAGCGGATTGTCGCGACCTACGCGACCGACGATGTCGCCTACGCGCTGGCGTGTATCACAGCCAACGGCGGCGTCGACGGGATGTCCCTCAGCTACTACGCACGCGGCGAGGACGGCGCGATTCCGGAAGCCCAGGTCTTCCGCCTGGAAGGCCCGGGCGCGGTGCTCTATTTCCGTGGCTACCCGCACGTGCACGCCTTCATCAACATCGCGATGAACGGCGACGCGCCGCTTTCATCGGGTGAGCACCTCGCCGACAACCCGGCGTGGCTCGATGCGGCCGGAGTGAAGACGCTGTTCGAAACGGCGATGCGCATCGAAACCGGCGCCGATTTGGGTTACTACCCGGAGGACAGCGTCGCCGGACGGCTGCGTCCTGGTCCGATCCGGTCGGGAGACATCTACACGCTGGAAAGCTGGGAGGAGTCTGTGGAAGTGGGCGAAGTCCACGGCTCTGTCTTGCAGTGGACACCCTTGGCGAAGCTGGCCCGGTCAGACATCGACGCCACCAAGACGTACAAGGTCGCGTCGACGCGATATGGTGTCAGTCGATTGAGGGACGAGCTCGGTCCGGTCGACGCACCGCAGCCGCGTGGGATGCTCCGCGATCTCACGATCGCGTACGTCAAGCGCAACGGCCTTGCGCTTTCCGTATCGGTGTAGCGCGCGCCCAGGACTATCTCAAATCTCCAGCTTGGCGGTGCTGTCCCCGAAGCGCTCCTGGTGCACGCCCAGCTTGTCGAGCAGCGACAGCATCAGGTTCGACATCGGCGTGTGCGCCGGGAAGACCAGATGGCGGTCGCCCTTCAGCTGGCCCGACGCGCCGCCGGCCACGAGCACCGGCAGCGGATCGTGGTCGTGCTGGTTGCCGTTGCTCATGCTGCTGCCGTAGAGCACCACCGAGTGGTCCAGTAGCGTGCCGTCGCCATCGGGCGTCGCCTTCAGCTTCTCCAGGAAGTAGCCCAGCATCTGCACGTGATAGCGGTTGATCTGCGCGAAGGTGTCCATGCGCGCGCGGGCGTTGGAGTGGTGCGACGCGGTGTGGAAGCCGTCGCGCACGCCGCTGCCGGGATACACCGAGCCGCTCGTGTCGCGCGCGTACATCATGGTGGAGATGCGGGTGATCTCCGCCTGATACGCCAGCGCCTGCAGGTCGTACATCAGCTTGACGTGGTCCTCGAACGCCTCGGGCACGCCGACCGGCGCCTCGGGCACGTTCGGGTTGTTCGCCGACTGCTGCGTCGCCTTCTGGATACGGCGTTCGATCTCGCGGACGTTGTCGAGATACTCGCCGAGCCGGCTGCGGTCACCGGCGTCGAGCCCGCTCTGCAGGCGCGACACCTTGTCGGTCACCGAGTCCAGGATGCTCTTGTCCTGCTGCTTGCGCGACAGCCGCTGCGCCGCGTTGGTGCCGTCGCCGAACAGCCGCTCGAACACCACCTGCGGGCTGTTCTCCATCGGCAGCGGCAGCGCGTCGTTCTTCCACGAGATGGTGTTGTAGTAGGAGCAGCCGTAGCCGGCGCCGCAGTTGAGCGCCACTTCCTCGATGCAGACCTCGATCGACGGCAGCGGGGTGTCCTGGCCGATCGCCTCGGCCAGCACCTGGTCCACGGTTTTGCCGCCGCGCACAATGCCCTTCTCGGGATGCGCGCCGCTCAGGAACACCGCGGCCGACCGCGCGTGGTCGGCGCCGGCGTCGGAGCCCTTGCCGCCGGCGAGCGGGTGGGCCAGGTTGCTGACGACCACCAGTCGGTCGCGCAGCTTTTCCAGCGGCTTCAGCGTTTCGGTGAAGGCGAACCCGCCGCCTTCGGCGGCGGGCGTCCACTTGTCCATGGTGGCGCCGTGCGGGATGTAGATGCCGCAGAAGCGGCTCTTGGGCCGAGCCGCGGTCTGGGCCAGAGGCGTGCTGGCGGGCACCATCGAGTCGAGCAGCGGCAGCGCCAGCGTGACGCCGACTCCTCGCAGGAACGTGCGTCGCGGCAGGTGTTTCTTCGTGATGAAAGACATCGTTTCAGTCTCCGGTCTACAGTCTCCGGTCTCCAGTCCTGCTACGAGCCCGCTACTCGCATCTGAAAAGCGGGACTCCTCACAATTCCCAGCACGATATCCGAGAACTTGTAACGACTCTTCGCGGCGTCGCGCATCACGGTGCGCACCGCGGGCATGTCGTAATACTTCGTCTCGCGGCCGACGCCGTACATCAGCAGCTTTTCGGTCATCGACGCGACGAAGGTCTCGTGGCGACCGAGCAGCGCCCGGCGCAGGCTGGCGGGGCCGTTGAGCGGCGTGCCGTCCACCAGCTGCGCGGAGGCGTCGATGGCCACGCCTTCGTCAGCGGTGCGCCAGCGGCCGACGGCGTCGAAGTTCTCCATCGCCAGCCCGATGGGGTCCATGATCTTGTGACAGCCGGCGCACGCCGCGCTGGCGCGGTGCTGCTCGATGCGCTCGCGCACCGACTTGGCCGTGGCCGTGGGCTTCTCCTCGAGCGGCGGCACGTCGGCCGGTGGCGTCGGCGCGTCGGTGCCGATCAGGTTCTCGAGGATCCACTTGCCCCGCATCACCGGCGACGTGCGGTTGGGATTGGAGGTGACCAGCTGCAGGCTGCCGTGCCCCAGCAGGCCCCGCCGGGCTTCGGCTGGCACCGGCACGCGGCGGAAATCCGGACCGTAGATGTTGGGGATGCCGTAGTGCCTGGCCAGCCGCTCGTTCACGAACGTGTAGTCCGAGTCCAGCAGGTCCAGCACCGAGCGGTTCTCGCGCAGCACGCTTTCGAACAGCAGCTCGGTTTCGCGCTGGAACGCCTGGCGCAGGTTGTCGTCGAAGTCGGGGAACACGGTGATGTCGGGGTTCGCGTTCTTCAGCTCGCGGAGGAACAGCCACTGGTTGGCGAAGTTCGTGACCAGCGCCCGTGCCTTCGGATCGGCCAGCATCCGGCGCGTCTGCTTTTCGAGCACGGCCGGCTGGTGCAGCTGGCCGTCGATCGCCAGCTTCAGCAGCTCGTCGTCCGGAATCGACGACCACAGGAAGAAGGAGAGCCGTGAGGCCAGCTCGGTGTCGCTGATGCGATAGGGCGTCCCGGCGGCGACGCCCGACGGTGGCGGCTCGAAGCGGAAGATGAACTCGGGGTCGGCCAGGATCCGGCGCAGCGCCATCTCGATCCCGGCGTCGAAGCTGCCAGCCTTGGCGCGTTCATCGCGATAGAAGCCGAGCAGCGGCTCGACGTCCGCGTCGGTCGGGGCACGGCGATAGGCCCTCCGGACCAGCGTGGAGATGATCTGCTTCGCGCATCCGTCTTCGCTCGCCGGCGAAGACGGGCGGCAGACGAACACCCGCTTCCGGCTCGGCGTCTCGCCGATGCCGGCGGGGTTGTACGGTCCGGTGATCACGACCCGCGAGAGATGCGGCGCCGTGGTGTAGCCGTACTGCATGCCGATGAAGACGTCGTAGGTGCTCGACACCGGACGGCGCACCAGGTCCTCGTTCGCGAGCTGCGCCTTCTGCAGGAACGCGACACCGATCGTCTGCGGGCCGGCCTTCACCGTCAGCCGCAGCTCGAGCCGGATGTCCTGCGACATCTTCACCCGCTCCTCGATCGGATCGGTGGGCTGCGGCTTCGCCGGATGCGAGCCGGGCGACTCGCGCATGAAGAACATCGGCACTTCGTCCAGCTTGAAGAGCCGCACGCGCTGGCCGTTCAGCGTCACTTCCAGCTCTTCGCCCTCGGCGCCTTCGCCGAACACCTGGCCGAAACTGAGCTTCAGCAGCGCCAACCGGATCACGTACTCGCCGTCCACCGGGAAGTTGTGCGTCACGGTGGTCCCGCCGCGCGTGCCGAGCGGCTGGCCCGCCAGCGTCTGGTTCTGGCTCAGATCGCCTTTGACGGTGTAGGTGGTCTGGGCCGGCGCGGCGTCGCGTTCGCCCACGGCCAGCCGGCTCACTTTGGCCGCCGCCGCGACGTAGCGTTCGAGCAGCGACGGCGACACGCCCAGCACGTCGGCGATGTTGTCGAAGCCGCGGCTCGAGTCGTCGGCCGGCAACAGGGTAGAGGAGTCCACGTCGAGCGCCAGCAGATCGCGGATCGCGTTCTGGTACTCGGCGCGGTTCATGCGGTGCAGCGGCGCGCGCCCGGGATTCACGTTGGCCGCCGCGGCGCGGTCGATGGCGTTCTCGATTGAGCCGGCGAACGCGTCCAGCGCCGCGCGCTCCGGCCGCTTGGCCCCGGCGGGCGGCATCATGCCGGCGCGCACCTTGCGAACCACCTTCTCCCAGATCTCGGCGTTGTGCTCGAGCGTGAGCGCCTCGAGCGAGAGGCCACCGGTCTTCAGGCGCTCGTTGTGGCAGGTCTGGCAGTAGGTCCGGCTGACCGCGGCGATGGTGTCGGTCCCGCTGGCGCCAGACGCCACACTTGCCCGCTGCTGGCCGCTGACGGCGGCCCAGCCCGCCATCACGAAGGCGGCGACGGCCGTGATCAGAAGGCGTCTCATTGCGCGCCCAGCTTCTTCAAGAGCTCGATGGCCTCGGGCTTGGCTACCGGCGGGCGGATCGCCAGGAAGGTCCCCTGCGCGAAGGTTATCGGGCTGCGGCCGCCGGCGTCCTTCACGTCGAGCCTGGCGCCGGCATCAGCCAGGAGCTGGATGATCGGCGTCCAGCCGCGGTTGGCCGCGCCGTGAATCGCCGCCAGCTGCAGCGAGTTGGTGGCGTTCACCGGCGCGCCGCGCTCGAGGCACAGCTTCACGGCCTCCACGTAGTCGGCCTCCGAGCGGGTGAACGTCTGCGCCGGAATCCAGTTGATGCCCGATGCCGCCATCAAAGCAGTGGACCCCTGCGTGGTGGCGATGTTGGGATCGGCGCCGTGCTGCAGCAACAGCCGCATCACGGCGATGTCGCCCGACAGCGCGGCGCGGATGAACGGCGTTTGCCCGTCGAAGTTCACCCACGAGCCGTCGAACTGCATCAGCCCGTGCACCGGCGTCGTGTCCGTGCGCAGGTTCGGATCGGCGCCCTTCTTGAGCAGCGCCGCGATCAGCTCCAGCGGATCGCGCCCGTCGTCGTAGAGGAAGGGGTACTTCTCGTGGTTGAAGTTGCGCAGCTCGATGGCCGCGAACAGCGCGCCGCGCTTGTAGTCGTCCGTGAGGTTCGGGTTCGCGCCGCGCTCGAGCAGCTCGGTGGCCAGCGCCACCTGGCCGTTCAGCAGCGCGATGAGGAGCGGCGAGGTGTGATTGCCGGAAGCCTGGTTGATATCCGCGCCCAGCTCCAGCAGCAGGCGCGTCATGGCCACGTTCCCGTCGCGCACCGCGAACAGGAGCGGCGTCATCCCGCCGTCCTTGGTCGGCAAGGCGCGCTGGCGGATGATGCCGTTGCCCGAGGCGCCCCCGGCGCGCGCCGGCGTGTACTCGCCGCGCGGCTGCGTGATGGCCGTCTGCGCCTTGACGTCGGCGCCGCGCGCGGCGAGCAGCTTGACGACGTCGGGGTGGTTTTCGGTCACCGCCCACATCAGCGCCGTCTGCGAGCGGACCGCGTCCTTGGCGTTGACGTTGGCACCGCGTTCGAGCAGCAGGGAAACCGCCTCGACGTTGCCCGTGCGCGCGGCCGTCATGAGGGCCGTCTCGCCGCCCGGCGTCGCGGTGTTCACGTCGGCGCCCGCGCTCAGCAGCCGGCGCAGGATCGCCGCGTTGCCGTTCGTCGCGGCGATGTGCATCGGGGTGACGCCGTAAGGGGTCACGGCCTTCACATCGGCGCCGCCCTTGATCAGCGATTCAACGGTCGGGAGATCGTTCGCCCGGACCGCCTGGTGGAGCGGCGCGGAGCCGTCTTGCGCTCCGGCGGCGGTGGACAGGGCGAGCACGTACCCGCCGATCAGCAGATGGCGACCCAGGCTCATCCAGCACATGCCTTTCGGCCTCCTTCGTGGCCCCTCGTGGGAGGGTTGTATTATGCCCCGGGGAACTGGAAGTGAGCATGCGAGCCGTTGTCCTATCCGTGCTTATCGGTGCCACGATCTTCTCGGCCGTTCCGCCGTTGTCCACCGCCCAGTCGCCCGCGGCCGGATCGCGACCGCTTGTGACGCGTGCCCAGTTCGAGCGCTGGCAAACGGAGCTCTCGAACTGGGGGCGCTGGGGAAAAGACGACGAGATGGGGACGCTGAACCTCGTCACCGCGGCCAAGCGCAAGCAGGCGGCCGCGCTTGTCAGGGATGGCGTCACCGTGTCTCTGGCCTCGGATGCCGAGACGGTGAAGAGCGAGGACGTGCCGTGTCCGATGGAGTGGGCGATGGTCACGGCCACCCAGTCGGCGGCCACGGACCGCATCGGCTATCCGTGCATTCACGGTGCCGGCACGACGCATCTCGACTCGTTCGCGCACGTGTTCTTCGGCGGCAAGATGTGGAACGGGTATCCCGTGGACGGGGTCGTCACGAAGGAGCGGGGCGCGGCCAGGAACTCGATCCTGACCATGAAGAACGGCATCGTGACGCGCGGCGTGCTGTACGACATCGCGAGGCTGAAGGGCGTGCCGTATCTCGAGCCCGGCACGCGCATCTTCGTCGAGGACCTGGAGGCGTGGGAACGCAAGTCCGGCGTCAAAGCGATGGCCGGCGACGCGCTGCTCCTCAGGTGGGGCCGGTGGGCCCGCCGCCGCGCGCTTGGCCGATGGCCTGTGAACGAGGCGATGGCCGGACTGGACAACTCGGTGATTCCCTGGCTGAAAGCGCGAGACATCGCCATCCTCGGGTGGGAAACGCCCGACTATGCGCCTCATCCGCCCGGCGATCTCCCGCCAAGCTCGCTCCACAACTTCGTGCTGACGATCCTGGGCGTCCATCTGCTCGACCGGGCCGACTTCGACGCGTTGGGCGATGCGGCGGCCGCGCGCAACCGGTGGGAGTTCATGCTGACGATTGCACCGCTTCCGATCCCCAACGGGACCGGTTCGCCCGTGAATCCCATCGCGGTGTTCTGACAAGCCCGAAGCAGTGGACAGCGGCAGGAGGTCATCATGCGTATCGTTCTGATCGCGACGGCTTTCGTCCTGGCCTTGGCGGCGTACGGCTCCACTCAAGAGCCGGGGCCGCAAAGCATCAACAACAACCCGAACGCCGCGTTTCTGCTGTCGGCTGCGGACGTGGCCGCGCACAGGGCGAAGCTGCAGAACGTCGCCTATGCCAACACCACCGTCGTCGAGCGCCCGGAGGCGTCCTCGCCGAGCGGTGTCGCCTACCGCATGGCAGTGGACCGCCGCCGGCCGCCGCAGCGCGCCGCGGCGCACGCCACCGAAGGCGAACTGTGGGCGATCGTCGACGGCAGCGGTGAAATCACCACCGGCGGCCGAATCGTGGAAACGAAGAAGGGTGACACCGTCGAGCGTCGCATCGAAGGCGGCACCGTGCACAAGGTGTCCAAGGGCGACTTCCTGCTGATTCCAGAGGGCGTGCCGCACCAGGTCACCGGGTTCAGCCCCGAGCTGTACATGGTGACCTTGGAAATCCCGCGCGGCTCGAAGCGGTAGCATCGGACCGGTCGGAAAGTAGGAGACGCCATGAGGATTCACGTGCTTTTCGTCGCGGCGATGGCCGCCGCCACCATCACGTTCACGGCTCGAGCCCAGGCGCCTGCGCCCGCCACACCGGAGAGCCTGGTAGCGGCCGCCAAGCGCGCCGCTGGGACGGACTACACCGGCACGTTCGTCCGCATCTGCGTGGCCCCGGAAAATGCGGCCGCCCCCGCCGCCGGCCGGGGTGCCGCTCGCGGCGCGGCGCCGCCCGCCCGTGTCGTGCCCGACCGCTCCACGTGGTACGCCCGGCCCTACAAGGTGTTCGACAACCTCTACTTCATCGGCACCAGGATCCACTCGGCGTGGGCGCTGACGACAAGCGACGGCATCATCGTCATCGACACGCTGTTCGACTACGCGATCGAGCCGGAGATGGTCGAGGGGCTGACCGCGCTGGGCCTCGACCCGCGCAACGTCAAATACGTGGTGGTCAGCCACGCCCACGGCGATCACGACCAGGGCGCGGCGCTCCTGCAGAGCCGCTACGGCGCCAAGGTCGTGATGGGCGAGGCGGACTGGGACTCGACGCTCCAGCGCGCCGCAACGGCGCCGGGCGGCGTGCCGAAGCGCGATATCGCCGTCGGGCCCGGCGGCTTGAAGCTGAAGCTCGGCGACACCACGATGGACATCATCGCCACGCCTGGACACACGCCGGGCACGCTGTCCTATTTCTTCCCGGTCAAGGACGGCAGCCGTACGCTGACCGTGGCCTACGCCGGCGGCACGGCGTTCAACTTCCCGCGGCTGGCGGCGAACTTCGCCCGCTACCGCGACACGCAGCGCAAGATGGCCGAGGTGGCCGAGGCGGCTGGCGCCACCGTCCTGATGACGAACCACACCGAGTTCGACCGCGCCTACGACCGCGTCCGCATCGCCCAGCTGCCGCGCGCGGCGGGCGAGAAGCACCCCTACGAGACCGATACCGCGACCGTGCTGCGCTATTTCGAGATGTCGGGCAACTGCGCTGAAGCACAGCGTCTCTCGACGCAGTAACTCCCTCGTCTTGCCGCCGCGGCTTTAGAACAGCCGGCCCACGCCGATGTAGTAGCGCCAGCCGCCTCGCACGTCGATGCTCGCGGCGAGCAGCGTGGGACCGACGAGTGTGTCGGCCAGCACACCGGTACTGACATTGGTCTGCCACTTCGCAGTGTCGATGTCGTTGAACGCCGATCCGTTCTCCAGCCATCCGCCGAACCACACCGTCCCGCCGAGGAAGTCCGGTAGTCGCATGATGCCGTGCATGTATCCGGCCGTGAGGACGCCGTAATGGTCGCCGCGAAGCTCGCCGACATCGAGCGCTCCGAGGCGCAGCGGCGATCCGAGCTCGAACTGCTCTGTCGGCAGCGGACGCCCCCAGCTCGTGCCGGCGCCGCCGACGAGAAATGTGCGGCCGCCTTGCCCCAGCGACCAAAAGCTCGACGCGCGAGCCTCGGCCTGTGTGACGCCAGCGTTCGAGCGCGTCGTTTGCGACGTCGGAGGAAGATCGGGTGCGCTCAGGATGTGATCGATCGCGGCGACGGCGCGCAGCCCGTGAGACGGAATGACAGGGCTGTCCTGTCCGTCGGTACGAAACTGCAGCCGCGCGCGTGTCTCCGGGCCGCTCAACTCAGGCAGCTGTGGGTTGCCCGACTGGATCGCTGTATCGAGATGACCGAAGGACATGCCGACCCGCAGGTCGCTTACAGCCGTCAGGTTGATGCCTGCGTTGAACCCAACGCGCGCGTGTGTCTCGTCGTACCGCGCCGCGACGACGTCGTCCACGACGAAATTGAGCGTGCTACGCTGCGCCGAGGCGGCCGTGGTGACGAACAGCGGGCTGCCCCGGAGAGGCCAGTAGGCCTCGGCCGCAACGCCTGGCTGCGCGCCGATTATTCCGTCGATCCGCAGCTCGGAGCCGCCACCGAGCCGGTCGAAAGTCAGATAGCGCGCGGCCAGTTGAAAGCTGAAGGTCTCGGTGGTCGTGTTCTGCAGGTTCATGCCAAGCATCAAGAACGGCGGCGCGTGAACCTTCGGCCGAGCATCGACGAAAAGACCAACGCGTCCACTGGATTCGTCCAGGTGCCACCCCACGGTCTCGTAGCGATCGAGGCCCGTCAGCCTTTCGAGATCCACTTCGAGCGCGGCCACATCGAGCGGCTGTGCCACCCGCGCCGCAAGCAGCTGCTGGATGCGCGCGGCGTCTGCCGGAGCGGCCCCCGACACCGTGACGAACTGCGGAACGGGCCAGTCGGCCCTGCGCCGCGCCTGGCGTTGCTGCTGGTACGAGGCCCACTCGCTGTCGCTCACTGCGAGCGGCAGCAGCTTGTCTTTCATCGCTTCGGCGGCGCGGTAGCCTTCGACCGCGAGTTCGGCGCTGCGGCGCCAGTCCAGGCTGTCGTAGTCGGTCAGGGTCGGGTTGATGACGATGTCCGCGCTCGCCAGCGACCGGCGAGTGTTGGCCTGCATCATGGTGTCGACGGTCTGGCTCATCAGGCCGAGCATCGATCGGCTCACCGTGCGTGTATCGCCCATGTAGCCGACGTTGACGGCGATCACGGTGTCGGCGCCCATGGCCCGCACGACGTCGGCCGGCACGTTGTTCATCGCGCCACCGTCCACCAGCACCATCCCGTCACGCTCGACCGGTGGAAAGATGCCGGGCAACGACATGGTCGCGCGCATCGCGCTGGCGAGCGCCCCCTTGTCGAGAATGATCTGCTGCGCGGTGACGAGATCGACGGCGACCGCACGGAAGGGCGTGGGCAAATCGTCGAAACTCGCCAGGCTCATGTAGGGGCCGGCGATTCGCGCCAGCAGGAAATCGACTTGCTGCCCGCTGTTCAGCGCCAGCGGAAGTGCAAGTCCGCGCTTGAGGCCAAACTCGATTCGCGACGGGTAATCACGAGCGTCCTCCTTGCGGCGTATGTTCTTGTACTGGAACGAGGAGAATCCGAACATCTCGTCCCAATCGGTCCGATCGAGCAACTGGCTGAGTTCGTCGGCGGACATGCCAGCGGCGAACCCGCCGCCGATGAGCCCCCCCATGCTGGTGCCGGCGATCACGTCGATGGGAATATGGTGCTCTTCGAACCAACGCACGACACCCACATGCGCGAGTCCGCGCGCGCTGCCGCCGCCGAACGCCACGCCGACACGGGGACGGGGCTGGCGCGACTGTGCGCTGGCAGCGACCGACATCGCCAGCGTAATCAGGGCAATCGTAGCGGCGATGAAGCGGGGTCCAGTCACGCAGGTGCTGCTTGATCGTAAGCCAATCGAGAAAATAGGGCCCCGCCGGCCCAGCTGGTCCGCAAGGCCCCGGGGGAGTAGACTCCTGCCGATCGCGGGAGACGGCCGTCGAGGAGTAACCAGGCACCGTGCAGCTCTCACTTCAGCATCGACAGGTTGGCGACGTGATGGTCGTCACCTGCCGCGGGCAGCTCATGGCGGGCGAAGAGTCCCAGGCACTGCTGGCGCTGATCGACGCTCTGCTACCACTGAACGCGAGAATCCTGCTGCACCTGGGCGCCGTCGACTACATCGACAGCGGCGCCCTTGGTCTGCTCGTGCGGTGTCTCACCCGCGTACAGAATGCATCGGGGCAGCTGAATCTCTGCGCGCTCTCACCGAAGGTCAGCGATGTCTTGCGGATTACCAAGCTGGACGGCCCGCTCCGTCCCTATATCACTGAGACCGACGCGATCGCGTTGGCGCACGACGACGCGGGTGAGGACGGCGCCTCTGGCCCGCTGATTTTGTGCGCCGACACGTCATACGACGTGCTTGCGTATCTGGGCGGGCTGTTGAAGGGGGCCGGCCATCGCGTCGTCACGACGCAGAATCTCTTCGACGGCCTGATCCTGCTGAAGGCGATGCGGCCGTCAGTCGTCGTGATTGGCGAGGAGCTGCAGGCGATGCGCGGAACGCGGGCCGTCGATGAGTTTCACCGCCTGGTGCGACAACGGGGACTCGTCGTGCTTCCGCCATCGTTCTCGTCGCACGACGCTGCTGAAGCCGGGAGCAGGGTTCTTCAAGAGATTCGCGCGATTCTCGATAGATGAGCTTCTACCAACCTCTGGCGGCACGCGTCGTGAATCCTCAAAGCCGCAGAGGAGAGTTTTATGAAGCCCATCGTTGCCGGACTCGCTCTTGTATTTGGCGGCGCGATCGCCGCGCCATTGGCCGCGCAGCAGGCACAAGCCCCGCAAAAGGAGCCTGCACACAAGATCTTTCTGCTCACCGGGTGCCTCACGAGCGGCGGCCCAGCCGAGACGGCTCCATTCAAGCTGACAGGCGCGGTTCCGGTGGGGCAGGCACCTCCGGCGCAATCGGCGGCCAGCCCCGACGCCAAGAATGTGTATGAACTGCTACCGGTGTCCGGACTCACGGAGCAGGGCATCGCTCGAGCGGAACTGCAGACTCATGTGGGGAAGAAGGTCGAGGTGACGCTGCGCCCTGTAGAGGTAGTGCCGGGACCCTCTTCATCTTCATCGTCCACGACCTCGACGGCGAAACCCGAAGAAGCCGCACCGCAGCGCTATACGGTCAGCAAGATCACGTCGGTGGCAGGGTCTTGTCCGTAGTCACAAACCGAGTCGGTCGAAGTGCCTTTTGACGGTGGAATAACACTCACACGACGCTTTTTCCAGGCCCTTCCGGTTCAGGATTCTGATACGCCCGTGCGTGTACGTGATGATCCCCGCCTTCTGAAGCGCCCCCGCTACTATCGTGACCGTGGGCCGCGTCGAGCCCAGCATGACGCCAGAAACTCATGACTGAGGTGGAACTCGTCTGTTCGCACACGATCGTGGGTCATCAACAGCCAGCGGCAACAGCGCTCCTGCACCGGATGAAGGGCCATGCAACCAGTGGATTGCATCATCAGCATCAGCAGGCCCTGTGAATAGCGGTGTACGCATTCCTGAAACGGACCGGTTCGGCCAGTCTCGCGCTTGAACGTTTCAGCGGACATGACCTCCGCGCTCGCGTCGGGCACTGACACCTGCACCATCGTCTCGCCGCTCAACATCTGACCACCGAAATAGGCGTTGATCCCGACGACGCCCTCGTCACCGACCGTCGCGATTTCCACCATGGCGCCGTTCTTCATGACCGTCGTCATCGACGCGACGCCGCCATTCAGGAAGTACACCGTGCCGGACTGGTTCGTTGACGGGATGGAGGATCTGCTTGGCCTTGAGGGGAATCGTTTTCAGATGCGGGCGCAACCGCTCGAAGTCCACCCGCGGGAGGCACGCGAGCAGCTTGTTCTGAGGGCGGGAATCGGAGGGCGGAGGACGGATCGGTTTCGCACGTTTCGGCATGTGAGCTCCAGGACCCAAATAGACGTCAATGAGTCTGGGGCTGACCGAACTCGCGCTTAGGGCGGCGGCAGGCTCAAAAAAGCAGGGACGCCGAGTATGGCACGGATTCTCTCGAAGTGTTCGGTTGCCGACAGTGCTGGGCCATCGCCGGGAGGTAGGCTGACGACCTTCCCTGGAATCGCTCAATGTCTGAATTGCCCCGAATCAGTGGCGACGCCACAGCCCCCACGCGGAATGGAGGTGGGCGCTGGGACGAAGAACGCTATCGCACGTTGTTCGATCTCGGCCCCGTGGCGGTCTATTCCTGCGATGCCGGTGGCGTGATTCAGGAATTCAATCGCCGCGCTGTCGAATTGTGGGGCTGCGAACCGGTCCCGGGAGATACGGACAAGCGCTTCTGCGGTTCCTTCAAGCTGTTCCGTCCGGACGGCACCTACATGCCGCACGAACAGTGTCCCATGGCGGAAGTGATCGCCGGCACGCTGTCTGAGGCGCGTGACGGCGAGGTGCTCATCGAGCGGCCAGACGGCTCGCGGATTACCGTCATCGTGAATATCCGGCCGTTCAAGAACGAACGCGGCGACGTCACCGGGGCCATCAATTGTTTCTACGACATCACAGCGCGCAAGCACACTGAGGAGGCGCTGCGCCAGAGCCTCGAGGACGTGACGCGGATGCAGCAGGTGAGTACGCGCCTGCTGCAGGGTGGCGATTTTTCGCTGTTGCTGCACGAGATCCTTGATGCCGCCATCGAGATCACCGGTGCCCAGATGGGCAACATCCAGTTGCTCGAGGGCGATCTGCTGCGAATCATCGCGCAGAGGGGATTCGAAAAGCCGTTTCTCCAGTTCTTCGATGCGGTCCATGGCGACCAAGCGGCGTGCGGTACCGCATTGCAACGTGGTGAGCGCGTCGTCGTCGACGACGTGGTGACGAGCGATATCTTTGCCGGCACTCCGGCCCTCGAGGTCATGCTGGCCGCCGGCGCGCGGGCGGTTCAGTCGACGCCGCTCGTGAACCGCTTCGGACGGGTGCTGGGAATGTTCTCCACGCACTACCAGCGCGCGCCGCAGCAACCAGGCGACCGGGCCTTGCGCCTGCTCGACATCCTGGCGCGCCAGGCCGCCGATCTCATCGAACACAAACGGGCCGAAGGGGCCTTGCGCGCGAAAGAGGCCGACCTTGAACTGGTGATCAACCAGACGCCGTTCATGTTGACCCGCTGCAGCCGGGACCTGCGATACCAATTCGTCAGCCGGGCGTATGCGGAGATGCTGGGACGTCAGCCCGGTGATATCCAGGGCAAACCCATCGTCGAGATCATGGGAGAAAAAGGGTTCGGACGATTCGTCCATACATCGAAACCGTCCTGAACGGGACACGCGCCGAATACGAACAGGATGTTCCGATCAACGGCATCGGCATTCGTTCTTTGCGCGCGGTCTACATGCCCGACACCGACGAGCGTGGCCGGGTACAAGGGTGGATTGCGTCGATTCTCGACGTCAGCGACCGTAAGCAGGTCGAGGAAGAACGAACGCGCCTATTGGCGAGCGAGCAGGCCGCGCGGGTACAGGCCGAGGAAGCCAATCGCGCGAAAGACGAGTTTCTGGCGACCGCGTCCCACGAGCTTCGCACGCCGCTGAATGCCATTCTGGGATGGGCGGCCATCCTCGAACGATCCGCGCCGCTCGACGATCGCACGCTGAAAGGGCTTCAGTCGATCAATCGGAATACACGAACGCTCGCGCAGCTGGTCGAGGACTTGTTGGACGTGTCCCGGATGATCAGCGGCAAGATGCGACTCGATGTGACGGCGCTTGATTTGGGCGACGTGATCGATGCGGCTGTCGAGACGATCCTTCCTGCTGCCAGCGCCAAGGACATCGCCATCCATGTGACCGTCGACCCGGCCAGTCGCACGATGATGGGCGATGCGATACGACTCCAGCAGGCGGTGTGGAACCTGCTCTCGAACGCCGTAAAGTTCACGGAGGCCGGAGGGCGAGTCGATGTGGAGACGCGCGTCGACAACGGCCACATCGAACTGACGGTCACCGACTCTGGCGTGGGCATCGATGCGGCATTTCTCCCGTACGTGTTCGATCGCTTCCGCCAGGCCGACGTCTCGAGCACCCGCACGCACGCCGGTCTTGGCCTGGGCCTGGCGATCGTTCGCCACCTCCTGGAGCTTCACGGGGGACGCGTCCGCGCCGAGAGCGAGGGCCGGAATGCCGGAACTCGGTTTGTCCTGCGGCTGCCTCGCAAACACTCGCCCCTCCCGGCACAGGACGCGCGAAAGCCAGCGGGCATCTCGGCTGCTCCAGCCGCACCAGACCTGCCGCGATTCGACGGCCTCCGAATCCTGATCGTCGATGACGATCGAGAATCATGCGACATGATGCTCGAGGCGCTCCGCGGCTTTGGCGCGTCCGTCTGGTGCGCAACGTCTGCCACTGAGGCAATCAGCAAGCTGCCCGAGTGCAGGCCCGATCTCGTCCTGAGCGACATCGCCATGCCCGGCCGGGATGGGTACGCGGTGCTGAGCGAGGTCCGTCAGGTCGAAGCGGCACTCGGACGGCGCGTGCCAGTCGCGGCGGTCTCGGCCCATGCCCATGCTGAGGATCGCGAGCGCGCCATCGCGGCGGGCTTCGATCAATATCTGGCCAAGCCCGTCGATCCCGCCGCGCTCGCGTCTACGGTAAAGGCGCTCGTGGCGATCGGGACTCGCCAACTCGCCTGACGAGCTCGGTTGCGCGTTTCCTGCGTCCTCTGTCGGGCAGCGGCGCGAAATGACGTGCTGTGCTCGGGGTGGTGCGGATTAGCCAACCGGCTCAACAGTCCATCGACTGGAGACTAATCATTAGGCAAGCCGGTTCCTGAGATCGGGCGCCGGCGACTGCGCGGTTTGTGAGTGACGGACATTTTCTGGCCCAGCACACGCTCTATCCGCGTTCGCACGGCGCGGAGCCGCCGCTGAATTTCGCGCGATTTCCTGAGTTGTTTCTCGGATTGCTTCAGGAGCGCGGTGACTTCCTCGCGCGTGCGCTGCATTACCCTACAACGAGGTAGCAAGCGCAATACCATTTGCGAGCGGATCAGCTGTACAGGTTGCCCGAGCCACGTGATCAATCACGATTTCGACACCACCATCCTCGACAAGACGAGCCATCGGCCCTGGCCGATGCCGGATGAGCCTTGGGTCATGACGCAAACGTGGCATGACCTGCTGTTCGCTCATTGGCGCATGGACGCCGCGGAACTGGCACGCAAGATTCCGCAGCCATTCGAGATCGATCTGTTCGATGGCACGGCGTGGCTTGGCATAGTGCCATTCCGCATGACGAACGTGGCACCACGTGGAGTGCCGTCGCTGCCGTGGCTCTCGAGGTTTGCGGAGCTGAATGTACGCACGTACGTCCGCGTCGGTGAACGTCGAGGAATCTATTTCTTCAGCCTGGATGCCGCTCGCGCTCTCGCCGTCAAGGCGGCGCGCGCGCTCTTCAATCTGCCCTATTACACGGCGCGGATGTCAGCGGCGACGATTGGAGAACGAGTGGAGTACCGAAGCACGCGCCAATCCGGCGGCGGTGCAGCGGTATTCGACGCTGTGTATGAGCCGATCGGCCAGTCGTTCGCCCCTCGGCCGCTGACAGTCGAACACTTTCTCACCGAACGATACTGCTTGTATCACCACGACCACTCCGGTGCGGCGTACCGATTGGACATTCATCATCCTCCCTGGTCGTTGCGCGTTGCGACGGCGCAGCTGCGAACGAACACGATGGCGGATGTCTGCGGTCTCGACATTGCTGGCCCGCCGTCTCTGCTTCATTTCGCCGGTCGCCAGGACATGGTCGCCTGGATGCCATCAGCACCATAGGGAGGGGCTATCGCGCCGGCTCGAAGAGCTCGACGGGATTGCCATCCGGATCCTCGAGCTGGATTTGCTTGCCGCCCGGACCCGTCTCCATGTTGTTGCGAAAACGGAGACCCTCTTTCTTGAGGGTGTCCATGAAGGCGGGCAGATCCTTGACCCGCAGCACAACGCGGTTCCATCCTCCCGGCTGCTGCTGTTGTCCGGTCGGCATGGGTCGAGAGCCGGAAGCCTGCGGGCCGCTCAACAGCAGCTGCGCATCGCCCAGTGACACGCTGGCGAATGCAGGCAACTGCTGATGTTCCACCGAGAAGCCGAGCTTTGTCGTGTAGAACGCGACTGAACGAGCCACGTCCGTGACCTGATAGCGGACACCGTGCACGCCTTGCACGAAGGGGTGCTGTCCGGCGCGCTTTTCCTGAGTCGCCTTGGTTGCTTCAGTTGTAGTCGCCATTCTTCTTCTCCTGTGCTACAAACACAGCCGATCCTGAGTCCGCCCCATCCGAGTGAAGGGTGCAAGACGCAGGCCCGCAGGGAGGTGCACCGTGCGTAGATCGCTCGCGCTCATCAGCCTCGTCGGTCTTGCGGTCCAGGTCCAGGCTCAGCTCTGGACCACGCCGCGCACACCGTGGGGCGAGCCGGATCTGCAGGGTACTGGCCGAGCGTCGAAATGCTGGGTGTGCCGCTTGAACGTCCGGCACGGTTGGGCGAGCGTGCCACGCTCACCGACGAGGAGTTCGCGAAGCTGTCTCCCGATCAGCGGATTCCGAATGCGAACGACGCGTTCTTCGGGGATTCGCGCGCGCACTGGCGCGAGTACGGCAAGCCCCAGCGTCAAACATCGTTGATCGTCGATCCGCCGAACGGCAGGCTGCCGGCGATGACGGCCGACGGCGCGAAGCGGCAGGCGTCGCTGCCGAACGAAGCACGCGGTCCGTTGGCCGGGCCCCGGAGCGCGAGCCCGCAGGCTCGATGCCTGTCGCGCGGCGCGTTCGGTTCGATGGTGCCGATCGGCAACTCCAGCGGCAATCAGATCGTGCAGTCGCCGGGCGTCGTGGTGCTTCGCAACGAGATGATCAACGAGGCCAGGGTCATTCCCGTTGACGGTCGCCCGGCCGTGTCGTCTCGCATCCGCGCCTACCTGGGCGTGTCTCGCGGACGCTGGGAGGGGGACACGCTGGTGGTGGAAACCACCGGCTTCAAGGAAGGCGGCGGCTCAGGTCCCAGCCGTCTCTTTACGTCCGACGCGCGCCTGACGGAACGCTTCAAGCGGACCGGTGCCGAGACACTCGAATACGAGGCCACGGTCGACGACCCGCAGACCTGGACCGCCCGGTGGACGGCGCGGCTTCCCTTGAAGCGTGATCCGCATTACTACCTGTTCGAGTTCGCCTGCCACGAGGGCAACTACTTGAGCATGACGTCGATGCTGGGCGGCCAGTGAATGGCGCGCCCGGTGAAGGACTGAGGGCCCCGGAGGGCCCGGCTACAGTCTGCCTGTCAACAACAGGACGACCAGTATGAGAAGAATCAGTCCACCAAGGCTCCCGCCGACTCTCGGTCCGCCCAGGTAGAGACCGCCTCCACCGAACAACAACAGAAGAATAATCAGCAGCACCAGTAGACTCATCGCACACTCCTCTTGAGCAGGGCGTTGCAAGAGCCACGCCGTGCCTCGGCGCGCTACCTCTTCTTTCGCCCTCCAACCAGCCCGATTGTTGATGCAGCCACTCGCAGGCCCTTCGCGAGCCCTCGAGCTGCGTACGCCGCGGCGGTCCCCGCCAATCCTGGGCTTCGGTCTCCCTGATCGCCGTGGCCGCTTCGGACAGTCTTCTTCGCCCCTCGTGACGCCACGACGCTCTTGGCCGCCGGTCTCGAGCGCTTCGCCTTGGTTGCTCGACTGCTCGTTGCCTTCGCCGCCACTGTCTTCTTCGCCACTCCGGCCTCCTCCGGTTCGCGCATCAGCTGGGCATCGCCAGCTCGTCCGATGACCCCCGACGCGCACCTCCGACTGCGCCTCGATTAAGCACACGCCACGCCAGCTCTTGGTACGCGACATGCTCTTATCACTGCCAGTCGGCGTTCCGATCGGCCCCACGATCGCCAATATCGCCGGTTCGTTCCCAACACTTGTCCAGCTCGCGTAAACGAGCGCATCCGCGAATAACTACCAGAATAACTACCAGGAGATTCACCATGGCTGAAACCGGCACGCTACACGACGCGTTCCTCGACGAACTCCGCGACACCTACGACGCCGAGCGCCAGCTCACGAAGGCCCTTCCCAAGCTCGCCAAGGCGGCCAGCTCGCCCGATCTGCGGGAGGCCTTCGAGACCCACCTCGAGGAGACGCAGGGCCAGATCCAGCGTCTCGAACAGGTGTTCAAGAGCCTCGACCAGAAGGTCAGCGGGAAGCACTGCGACGGCATCGCGGGCATCATCGAAGAGGGCAAGTCGATCATGGAAGAAGACTTCGACGAGACCACGATGGACGCCTGCCTGATCGCCGCGGGCCAGCGAGCTGAACATTACGAGATGGCTGCCTACGGCACCCTGGTGGCGTGGGCCACGGCCATGGGTCACACGGAAGCGGCGAGCCTGCTCCAAGAGACGCTCGACGAGGAAAAGGCGGCGGACGAAAAGCTGTCCGAACTCGCGGAGGGCGGCATCAATCAGGAAGCCGCGGACGGCTCGCAGGAAGACGAGGAGCCCGTGGCGGTTGCCGCAGGCGCGAAGAAACCGACCTCGAAAGCCAAGTCCGCACGACGATAGCGGGCGGGAACCCTGGTGTTGATCCTGCTCCCGCCGAACTGAATCCTATGGCGGGACGGATCTACATCGGGACCGCGGGATGGTCGATTCCGCGGGCCGCGGCGCAGCACTGTCCCGGGAGCGGGACACATCTGCAGCGGTATGCGCAGGTCTTTGACTGCGCGGAAATCAACTCTTCGTTCTACCGGTCGCACGGCCCCGCCACCTATGCCAGGTGGGCGGGGTCTACCGATGCCGACTTCAAATTCTCGGTCAAGGTGCCGCGCACGATTACGCACGAGCAGAAGCTCCGTCGCGCGCGGGTTCCGCTAGTGCGTTTCCTCGGGGAAACCAGCGGCCTCGGTCCCCAACGTGGCCCGCTGTTGGTACAGTTGCCACCATCGCTCTCATTCGATGCGCGAGTCGCTGCAACATTCTTTCGCTTAGTTCGGTCCTGCCATGACGGTTCGGTTGTGTGCGAACCACGGCATCCGAGTTGGTTCGCTGCGGCTGCCACTAACGCGCTCCGGCGGTATCGAATTGCCCGAGTAGTCGCGGATCCCGCGGCTGTACCCGAGGCGATGAAGCAGCTGCGAAACCTATTTCGGTACGCCTGCCACGCCATGATTGACCGCCAGGGGGTGAGGAGACCACGCCTTCAGCGGCCGCGGAGTCGCCCCAGAGCGTGGCGGAAGCCGCCGACGCGTGGATGGCACCATCCGGTCAGAGACGCGCGGTCGCGGACGCCAAAAGGGCTGCTCACCTTCTGGACGCGCGCCCGGCGGCTCCTCTGGTCATGGTGGCCATGGGCGGTCGTGACCATCTGGGCGATCGGAGATGCGCGGTGGGGCTGGGCGATCGGCGCCGGTGCGATGGGGTTGGTGAGCTATCTGATTGCGCCGCACCGCCGTCGCCGCCTCGATATGGACTCGACCACGAGTTCTGCCGTCGACTCTCCCGAGTTCGTTCACACCGTCGCGGGCGCGACCGGCAGCCCGTTTCTCGACGGCAATACCCTGAGCTGCTGAATAACGGCGATGCCTTCTACCCGCCGATGCTGGCGGCGATCAAGGGCGCTGCGACGCTCGATCACCATCGAAGCCTACATCTACTGGGCGGGCGATATCGGCACGGCTATTCGCCGAGGCGCTCGCTGAACGTGCGAAGGCCGGCTGCCCGGTCAAGATCCTGCTGGACGCGATTGGCTCGTCGAGCATCGGCCCGGACATTCTCGACCTGCTGGAGGCCGGCGGCTGTCAGGTCGCCTGGTACAACCCGATCCGCTGGTACACCCTGGGCCGCTTCAACAATCGCACGCATCGGAAGTCGCTGATCGTCGATGGCCGCGTCGCGTTCACCGGCGGAGCGGGCATCGCCGACCACTGGCGGGGCAATGCCAGGGGACCCGACGAATGGCGCGACATGCAGATTCGTCTGGAGGGGCCGGCCGTCGTCCCCCTGCAAACGGGGTTCGCGCACAACTGGCAACAGACCACCGGCGAGCTCCTCTCGGGCGAAGCCTTATTACCCGGAGCTCGTCGGCCGCGGTCCGCTGGCCGTGCAAACGCTCCTGAGCTCGCCGGAAACCGGCGCCTCGAACGTGCGGACGATGTATTACCTGTCGATCGTCTGTGCTCGCGAGTCGATCTACATCGCGAACCCTTACTTCGTGCCCGATCCGGTCGCGCATCGAGACGTTGATTGAGGCCAAGCAGTCGCGGCGTGGACGTCCGCATCATGGTGTCGGGCATCCGCAACGACAACTGGCTGGCCCGGCACAACAGCGTCCGCCTGTTCGGACGCCTGCTCGCGGCCGGCATCGAGATCCAGGAATTCAATCGCACGATGCTGCATCACAAGACCATGGTCGTCGATCGCCGATGGGTGACGGTCGGCACCACGAACTTCGACAATCGCTCGTTCGCACACAACGAGGAGAGCAACGTCTGCTTCTTCGACCGCGGCCTGGCCGATGAGCTGAACGGATTTTTCCAGGACGATCTCTCCGGATGCCGGCGCGTGACGGCCGACGAGTGGGCCAAACGCGGGCGCCTGGGCGAAGGCGCAGGAGTTTCGTCGCGGCGTTCCTGCAGGAACAGGCGTGAAACGGGTTCCCCGGTAGTTCGTGGTTCGTAGTTCGTGGTTCGTGCTCTCACTCGCCGAGCAGATGCCCGACAGGCTGCAATCGCTCCACGTGATCGCAGATCACCTTGATCACCATCATCAAGGGGACCGCGATCAGCAGGCCCCAGATCCCCCACACCCAGCTCCAGAACAGCAGCCCCACGAAGACCGCGACCTGATTCATTGACGAGGCCCGGCTCAACAGGGTGGGCGTCAGCAGCGACCCTTCAAGGGTCGTGATGAGCAGCGCCGCACCGGCGACGCCCGCGGTCTTCCCGACCGTGCCGAACTGGAGGAAGCCCACCACCGACAACCCCGCGGTGACCAGCAGAGGCCCGTAATACGGGATCGAGTTGAGGACGCCCGCCAGCAAACCCCACAGCGCGGCCTGCTGCAACCCCATCGCCCACAGCACACCGCCGGTGACGACCGCCACGACACTGCTGGTGAAGATTTGTATGACCAGGAACTGTTCGATCTGCCCGGCGATGTCTTCGAGCACCGTGACCGTGGCCTTCTTCTGCGACAGCGTTCCGACGATCTCCACGAGTTTCCGCTTGAACAGCTCGTCCGACAACAGCATGAAGAAGGTGAGGAAAAACACCATGATGAGCTGATTCGCTGCCGACATCAGACCCACCGAAGTCGACCACACGAATGTACTGGCTTGGAAGCCCTTCTCTTCGATCTGAACCCGGGTCACGCCGGCGGGCACCGACGGCTTACCAGCGTTCTTGGAGTGTGTCGGCCGCCTGTTGCACCTTCTCCACGGGGCTGGGTTCGTCACGCGGCGCCCGCAGAGACACAGCCAGCTTGCGGGCACCGGCCGGCAGCTGGTCGATGACCGCCAGCGCCTGCCCCTGCAGCGTATACGCCACCGCCCCGCAACTGGCGATGACGAGAAGGAGCATGACTGCGGCTCCGATCGCGCGAGGAACCCGCTTCTTCTGCAGCCAGTCAACGGGCCGGTCCAGCGCATAGAACAGCAGTCCTGCGAGGACGAGGGGGAGCAGCACCGGCCGCATCAGCTGCAGCAGCAGAATCACGATCGCGACGCAGATCAGCGTGAACGCAGCGTCTCGGAGGGTCAGGGATGACACCGCGAGTCGCGCGCCGGAATCCGGGGCGCCGTCGGATGCCGGCTCTGACATGGGGTCTGAAACTGCAATAACCCTGCCCCGGCGTTGGCTCGCATGTTGCGGTATCAGGTGCTGAGAGGCGACTGCGGCGCTCATTGCGCGATGAGTGGTGCAGCGGTTGCCGAGAACAGGAAGAGCAAGGCCCTCCACTAAGCAATTCCTCAGTCGAGCTACACGCCACTGTAAGAGTCCGGGCAACACCCTGCAACACCCACAAGTGAACCTCAAGGGACCGGTCCGCCCGGAAACCGGGAAGACATCAATCGCAGCCAAGGCAGTTGCACAGGAGATTCGCATGACAGACAAGAAGACGTCGGTATTCGGTATCTATCCCAGCATCGCGCAGGCCGAGCGCAGCGTGGACGCGCTGGTGCACGGCAGCTTCTCGCACGATGACATCTCGGTGCTCGCGCCCGATCAGCAGAGCACCAAGGATTTCGCGCACGAGAAGAACACCAAGGCGCCGGAAGGCGCGACGACTGGCGCAGCGGCTGGAGGCGCGGTCGGTGGCACGCTCGGGCTGCTGGCGGGCGTCGGTGCGCTCGCCATTCCCGGCCTCGGGCCCTTTATTGCGGCGGGACCAATCATGGCCGCGTTGGCGGGTCTTGGTGTCGGCGGCGCGGTCGGTGGGCTGGTCGGAGCGCTGGTCGGTATGGGCGTTCCGGAGTACGAGGCGAAGCGGTACGAAGGACGCGTGAAGGATGGCGGCGTGCTGCTGTCAGTTCATTGCGGCACGTCCGATGAGATCACGCGCGCCAAGAAGATCCTGGAGGATAACGGGGCCCAGGACATTTCATCGTCGGGCGAAAAAGCCGGCGAGACGCTGGCGGCGACCGGGCCGAATCGACTGGCCATGTAGTTTCTATCAGCGGTGCAGGCATTGCGCCTGCACCGCTTTGGGAGAGCCGGCGGATCTCTACGAGCGCTCTCACCATCTAACTGGTTACAGCAACGTTCCTCTCAGCACCACGAGGGCCACTGAGAAATAGATCAGCAAGCCCGTGACGTCCACGAGCGTGGCGACGAACGGCGCCGAGGACGCGGCCGGATCGAACCCCAGGCGTTTGAGGGCGAAGGGCAGGAGCGACCCGCTCAACGTGCCCCACAGCACGACGCCGACCAGCGATACCGACACGGTCGTGGCCACCAGCAGCCAGTGCGGCCCGTACACGTCCGAGAAGGCCGACCAGAGACTGATGCGCAGAAACCCGATGCTGCCGAGGATCGCGCCCAGGCACAGCCCGGCCAGGACCTCGCGCCGCATCACGCGCCACCAGTCGCGCAAACCCACCTCGCCCAGGGCCAGCGCCCGGATGACCAGGGTGGCGGCCTGCGATCCGGAGTTGCCGCCGCTCGAGATGATGAGCGGCACGAAGAGCGCCAGGACGACGGCTTTCGAGATCTCCTCCTCGAATGCCCCCATCGCCGTGGCCGTCAGCATTTCGCCCAGGAAGAGCGCCGTCAACCACCCCGCGCGCTTCTGAATCATCCGCCAGAACGCGATGGTGATGTACGGCTCGTCCAGCGCTTCCGACCCGCCGATGCGCTGGATTTCCCTGGTCGCCGTGGCCTCGGCCACGTCCAGCACGTCGTCGATCGTCACGATGCCGATCAGCATGCCGGCGGTGTCGGTCACGGGCAGCGCGGTCCTGTCGTACTGACGGAACACCGCGACGGCCGTTTCCTGATCGTCGGTGGCCGTCAACGCGACGAACCGCCGGTCCATCAGGTCGGCGACCTGGCGATCGAGCGGCGCCAGCAGAAACTCGCGAATCCGAACGTCATCGACCAGCAAGCCCTGTTCGTCGACCACGTAGATGACGTTGAGCGTCTCGCTGTCCTGCCCGTGCAGCCGCACGTGATCCAGCACTTCGCGAACCGTCCACTGTTCCCGGACGGACACGTAGTTCGGCGTCATCAGACGGCCGACCGACTTCTCGGGATAGCCGAGCAAGGTCACCGCGACGGCGCGTTCCTGTGGAGTCAGCAGCGACAACAGCTGGCGGGTGGCTTCCGCCGGCAGCTCCTCGAGGAACAATGTCCGGTCATCGGGCGCCATGTTGTTCAGCAGCGCCGCCACGTCCTCCTGCGCCATCGCCTTCAACAACGACTCTTTCGCGTCCTGCGAGAGGTACTCGAACACGGCCGCGGCGTCCTTGCGCGGCATCACGCGGAAGACCACCGCCTGGTCTTCCAGGCTCAGTGCCGTCAGGAGCGTCGCGATATCGCCGGCATGCCGGTTGCGGAGCATGTCTCGAAGCCGCGCGTAGTCGCGGGCGCGAAGTATCGCGGCGAGTTCCTCGGCGGGCCGCGCCTCGTCTCGGATCGCCGCGACGGCATCGTCGCGTTGGGGACCGGTGAGTTGTTGTTCCATCTGTTTCAACGCTGCTCTGACGACGTCGTCGTGATGCACGTGTGGACCGACGCTCTTCACGGCGTCGAGCCACAAGCGGTGAATCAAGTCGAGGTCGCCCGAAGTGAGAGACGGTGGGTGGGCGCCGAGATGATAGGTGTCGGCCCGTCCGCTGCGGTGGTACACGACCAGCCGCACGTCGAGGGCCTCGGGCTTGTCGGCGCGCTCCCAGGCCTCGCCGAGCAAGCGGGCCTGGTCCTCGGCCGAAAGCGTGGATGATTCGCCGACGTACACGTCCGACGAGCGGAGGCGGATGACGGTGCCCACGATCGCATCCACCACGTTCCGCGTGGGCACGATCAGCAGGCGCACGGGACGGCCGACGCGCTCCGCCAGCGCAACCACGTCGGACAGCAGCCGGCGCTCGTACGGCGTGGGCGTGGTCTGGGAGGCGCCCTCTTCACCTACGTCCACGTCGAGCAGCCGCGCGGTCATCACGACCACGTCGCGGTCGCCCGCGGTCTGGAGGGCGCCTACGACGTGGGCCAGCAGATGCGGGTTGCGGACCGGCACCAGGACGTTGCCGGGACGGGCCTCGATCTGATTGGGCGACAGCTCGGCCGCGAGCAGCAGGTCGAACGTGCTGTCGTCGGGGTCGATCGCGACGGTGGCCGGCGGTCGCGCGCCCATCGTGAACCAGAGCGACAAGGCCGCGATGAGAATCCCCACCGCGATCGCCGCCCCGTCCCCGACGAGGATCGTGGCCACCGCGCTCGTGGCGACGACGGCGGCCGTCGCCAGCAGCCCCAGCGGAAGCTCGCGCGTCTTGAGGCGCAGGTTCCCGCGCGCCTTGAACGCCACCGGGCTCTTGTGCAGGCGACGGAGCCGGACCAGCGCCGCAATCGTCAGCATGAGCAGGACGGCCGTCGCGATCGCGTACCCGCGCGCCAGCCAGGTGATCCGCGCGCCGCTCGCGAGCACCACGAGGATCATGGCGGCCACCGTGACGTCGACGGCACGCGCGGGCGTGCCGAACCTGGCATGCAGGGAGGCGAGCCCCTCCGGCAGTGTCCCGTCCGAGGAGGCCCGGTGGAGCATCTGTTCGGTATCGCGAAAGGCCGCGTGGGCGGCGGGCATCAGGATCAGCGCCGCCGCAGCGGCCAGCGCGACGGCCATCACGTCTCGCAGCGACGAGGGACCATCGAGGTACTGGGCCAGGCCGGCCAGCGGCGCATTCGCCCACAGCGCCTGTTCGCTTGCGGGCACGAGCAGCAGAACCATCACGGTGCCCAGCCCGGTGGCCACGAGCGTAAAGACCAGCGCCAGCAGGGCGGTGCGCCTCAAGGCGCGAACGCGGGGTGGCGTGAGTTCATGCGCCGCGCGTGCCAGTGCGTCCCCGCCGCCGATGACCGGCAGCGTCAGCGCAAAGCCGAGCACATAGGCGAGGACGACGTCGAGCGGCCGCCACGGCGTGATCGCCGGCGTCGGAGGAGGCACCAGCAGCGGCGAGAGATCGAAGCCACGGCGCGCGAGGGTGATGACACCCCACACCATCGCCAGCACCACGATCCCGATGCCGATCCAGACGGCTCGCGCCAACGTGTCGCGGGTGACCTCACGGCCGAGACGCGCCCGGAGCCACAGCAGTCCGATGACGCCGGCCGCGATCAGCGTCGTCAGGTCTTCGGGTCTCACGTTGCCGGTGAAACGCCAGCCGCCGATGGCCGTGGCCGATACCCCCGCCACGTAGTGCCCGACGACGACGCACGCGAGCGCACCGAGCAGGATGCGCTCGACGAGCGCCGCGGCTTTCGCCGGCCCCGCGGCACGCTGGCCGAAGGCGCGTGTGACGCGGCTGGACAGACCGCCCGGGATGAGCAGCGCCCAGCTTTCGATGTCGATGGCCCGCACGAATGCGGCCACGACCGCCGCCGCGATGACGAACCACACGGCCGACTCGCCCAGCGTGTCCCGGGCAATGCCCGGCATGAAGAACGCCGCCACCCCCAGCTGCGCGATCGCCAGCGCCGCGGCCTTGCGCACGGACACGAACGGCTGCAGCGCCGTCGAGGACAGGACGACGCGTATCGGATGACGGGGCGGAATCGGCGAAAACGGCGCCATTGCGAAGATCCGGGCGTATGACCGCGCATCGGATGATAGCCCGGCGCTGCGACGTACACTTGTCACTCATGCACGCCCGACGCCTTCCAATTCGAATCGGTCTCGTCGCGACTCGGCACAGGCTTGCGGTGGCGTGGCTGGTGTGTGCGGCGGGGACAGTCTTCGCTCAATCGGCGTTCGTGGACGACGCCAAGCGCACAGTCGCGCTGCCCGCGTCAGTGACGCGGGTCTTTGCCGCCGGAGCGCCCGCCGAGGCGCTGCTGTATACGCTGGTTCCAGACAAGCTGGTCGGGCGCAACCGCGTGCCTGAAGGTCCCGCGGTCGAGTTCTTTCCGCCCGCCTTCCGCAACCCGGTCTTCATCCGGCAGCTTCCCGAGGTAGACAATCCGGCCGCCGATGCGGAGCTCGTGGCCCTGAAGCCCCATGTCTACGTGGACTACGGGACGGTGCACGAGGACTACATTGCCGTGGTGGAGGCGGTGCAGAAGCGGACGGGCGTTGCCGGGATCATCCTCGATGGCGAGCTGTCGCGCATTCCGGCGGTCTACCGGCGCCTGGGCGCCGCGTTCGGGATCCCTTCACGTGGCAATCTCCTCGGCGACGCCGCCGAGCGTCTGCTGGCCAGGTATCGCGGCGCGCTGTCGGCTGGAGCGCCCGTGCGGGTCTACCTGGCCTGCTCCGCGGACGGCTTTCAACCGTGTCTGGCCGATCAAAGTGGGGGAGAGCAACTCGCCTGGCTGGGCGGAGTGAACGTCGCCGGCACGCGGGCCACCGCTCCGCGACGTCCCTTGACCATCGACGAGATCAAAAACCTGTCGCCGCAGGTGGTCGTGGTCAGCGGCGCACCGGGCGCGGCGGCGCGGCTGCGCGCGAATCCGGCGTGGCAGTCGGTGGAGGCTGTGTCGGCCGGACGCGTATACGAGTGGCCAGGGCTTCCGTATGGCTGGGGCGCCAGGCCGCCGTCGGTGAACCGGCTCCCCGGGCTCGCCTGGCTAGCCTATGTCGCAGCTGCGCGCCCGTTCGACGACGCGTTCACCACCGACATCAAGGCGTTCTACCGCGACTTCTACCATCTCGAGCTGACGGACCCTCAGCTGCATCGCCTGCTCTCGCAGTAACCATGTCGATTGCATCCCAGCTTCCGCCAGCCGAGCCATTGGCGCTGGATTCGCTCATCACCCCGACCACGCCGGGAATCGCCAGCCTGATCCTGGGAAAGGCCGGCGGTGGCAGCATGACGCTCTTCGCTTTCAATCAGGGTCAGGGGCTGGCCCAGCACAAATCGCCGTTCGACGCGTTCGTGATGGTGCTCGACGGCGCGCTGACGTTGACGATCGGGGGTACTCCAGTTCGGGCGACGCCCGGCACCATCGTCCGGCTGCCCGCGGACGTCCCACACGCAGTGGACGCGCCAGAGAACAGCCGGATGCTCTTGATCTTGCTGAAGTAGCGCCTTACTTCAATCGGTCGGCGATGGTGTCCGCGTGCGACGCCGAGTGCGCGCGCGTATCCGCCCAGCCCTGTCCCGAGACGGCGCCCGAGCGATCGGTGGCGAAGTCCGCCCACGACTCGTAGCGGTCGAGACTCAGGTACTGCCACGTGCCCCCTTCGAGATGCGTGAACAGCACGTGCCCGATCTTGACCTTCGGGACCTCGTCCACCTGGTTCAGCGTCGCGACAAGCTGGTCACGATGTCCGGGCACGGCCCGGTGCGTCGACACGACGTAGACACCGGTTGCCGCCGTGCCCAGGGCGCGCTGAAACTCCGCCCACGACGGGCCGACAACGAACGAGTCGTTGTGCCACGCCAGGAACGGGGTGGCAGGGGCCGGCGCCGGCGGCGTGATCTCCACAGTGGCCTTGGTGCCGATGTGTTCGATCACGGCGAAGTCCCAATCATCGCCTTCCTGGTGCCGCAGCACGACGAAATGCCCCTGCATGGGCGCCTTCGGATCCTGCTTCTGCGCGTCGGCCGCCGCCGCGAGGCCCTGGCCCGGGGCGGCCTTGACGAACGTGACGTGATAGATCTCGGTGTTGGCGGCCTGCGCTGCGCCGCCGCGGCCCTGCGCGAAGGCGGTCCCGGCTGCAAGACCAAGCGACAATCCCACCAACCACAATACGTTCAAATGCTTCATCGATTCCTTTTGACTGCGTGTCGATATTGACGAGCCACTATATCCCGCCGGGCGAATCCTGTTGTCATCGTGGGCTCATGATTAGCAGGCTTTGTCCGTGTAACCGCCGAGTCGGAAGATAGCCCGTCGCTGCGACGTACACTTGATCCGGGAGGTTTGTGGTCCTCGCCCAGCCGGGTCCCTGGTCATGACGACGCGATTTCCCGTTTCGCTCCTCGCTGTCGCCGTCCTGTGTGCGACGTTGATACCGCAGGTCCGCGTCGGTGCCCAGGCTGGCGTGGCCTTGTCGGGCCGCCTGATCAATTCGCTATCCGGCGAGCCAATCGCCGGCGCCACGGTTCAAATCGATGAGCTGAAGCGCCAGACCGTTTCGACCGACGACGGCTCCTTCCGATTCGATGATGTGGTCCCGGGGAGTACCACGTTTCCGTGCGGTCCGCCGGCTATTCCTCGCGACGTACGGAGGTCACGGTGTCCGCGACGAGCGGGCCCGTGGACGTCAGCGTGGATCCGGAACTGCACTTTCAAGAGGTGGTAACGGTCGGAGCTGACGCACGCAGCCAGTTCGACGCCTTCCAGCCGACGTCGGCGTTGAGCGGGCAGGAACTCACCAAACAGCTCGAGGTGTCCCTGGGCAACACGCTCGAGAACCAGGCCGGTATGGCCAACCGCAGCTTTGGTCCTGCCCCGGCGCGTCCGGTGGTGCGGGGGCTCGACGGCGATCGCGTGCTGATCCTGGAAGACGGCCAGCGGATGGGCGATTTGTCCAGCCAGTCCGGCGATCACGGCGTCGTCACCAACCCGGCCGTCGCACAGCGGATCGAGATCGTGCGTGGCCCGGCGACGCTGCTCTACGGCAGCAATGCCATCGGTGGCCTGGTGAACGTGATCACCGACGAGATCCCGACGCGGCCGATCGACGGTACGAACGGCAACGTGACCTTCGACCTCGGCTCCGCGGCCGCGGAGGGTGGAGCGGCGGGCAGCGTGCAAGTGGGAAACAGCGCCTTTGCGCTGACGGCCAGCGGTGGTGGCCGGCGCTCGGGCGACGTGGACACGCCGGAAGGTGAAGTCGTCAATTCCCAGTCGCGAAGCGGGTTCGGGTCGCTCGGTCTGGGGTGGACAGGTGAGAAGGGCTACTTCGGCGGCAGTTACGGGTTCTTCGACACGAAGTACGGGATACCCGTCGTCGAGGAAGGCAGTCTGCAACTCACACCGCGCAGACATGCGTTCTCGCTTCGCGGGGGCGCGCGGAACCTGGACGGCGCATTCGACGAGTTCCGCGGCACGCTCGCGGTCCGGCGGTACGCACACGACGAGCTCGAAGGGGACGAAGTGGGGACGGCGTTCACGAACAACACCGTCGAACTCGAGCTGATGGGCGCCCATCGCGCCGTTGGTCGCCTGAAGGGCAGCATCGGCGGATGGTTCCTCGATCGTGCGTTCGATGCACAGGGTGCGGAAGCGCTGTCGCCAGCAGTCGGCCAGAACGGGTTCGCGGCGTTTGCATACGAAGAACTCACGTGGCCGCACGTCACGCTCCAGTTCGGCGGCCGGGTGGACCACACGGGGTACAAGCCATTTGGAGAGCCCGAGCGCGACTTCACGAACGGCTCGGGATCGGTCGGTCTGCTCTTCCGTCCCGCGGGTGCCGACGAGCGCGTGACCGTGGCCGCCAGCCTGGCGCGCGCGTCGCGCAGCCCCGCGCTCGAGGAGCTGTTCTTCTTCGGCGTACACCACGGAAACTTCGCCCTCGAGCTTGGAAATCCGGAACTCCAGCCCGAGCAGGCACTCGGCTTCGACGTGTCGCTCCGCTGGCGTGGCAGCCGCGCGTCTGGCGAGATTACGTACTTCCGAAACGATATCAACGACTTCATCTTCAAAAGCGAGCTCGAGCACGAAGACTTCGAGGCCCGCGAAGACGAGTACCTGGCCAGGTTCCCTGGCCGCGAGCTCGTGGGCCACGACCACGAGGAGGGCGCCGAAGGGGAGGAGGCTCTCGCCATCGTCGACTTCGTGGCTGCCGATGCCGTGTTGCAGGGGGTCGAGGCCCACGCCGACTTCCAGGTGGCATCGAATCTGTTCGCGGAGTTCGGCGCGGACTACGTTCGCGGGAGCCTCAAGGCCACCGATGACGCCTTGCCGCGCATACCGCCGTTCCGCGTGCGGGGCGGGCTACGGTACCAGAAGAATGCCTTCCAGGCAGGCGGCCAGATCATCGGCACCGCGAAGCAGGAGCGCGTGTACGGGGCCGAAGGGCCCACCGCCGGCTACGGGCAGCTCAAGCTCTTCGCGTCCTACTCGTTTACCAGCGGCGCCGCGGTGAACACGATCACAGCCAGGCTGGACAATGCCACCAACGAGCTGTACCGGAATCATCTGTCGTACATCAAAGAGCTGGTCCCGGAGATGGGGCGCAACTTCAAGCTGCTCTACAACGTGAAGTTCTAGGACCTACCACGCGGGGTTGACGCCCGCCTTGTACCTGCCACCGGGCGCTGCCCTCGTTGTAGATCTTCGATCTGCGCGCGGTCTTCGCCGTAGCTGGTGCCGGCTGCAGACGACACATTGGACAGCAGCGAGCCGGCGATGATCCCGGCCATTCCACACACCAGAGCGATCGTTGACTGACGCATATTCATACTCCTTTAGTGCGGGGCTCCGGCTCCGGGCTCCGGGCTGCAGGCGTGACGCCGGGTGGGAGTATAGATCTGGATTCTGATAGAGGGGGTTCGAGATGACGCTGACTACCTACGTGAACTTTGCCGGCCAATGTGCCGAGGCGTTTCGCTATTACGAAAAGCACCTCGGCGGAAAGGTCGGGATGATGATGACCCATGGCCAGTCGCCGCAGGGGAGCCCCCTCGGCCCCGAGTGGAAGGACGCGGTCCTTCACGCTCGTATGGCCGTCGCCGGCACCGAGCTGTCTGGCGCCGATATCCCCAACGCTCAGCCGATGCGCAGCGCCTACTTGTCTCTCGGCGTGGATAGCGACGCCGAGGCCGAGCGGATCTTCGCGGCTTTGTCCGATGGCGGGCGGGTGTTGATGGCGATGCAGGAAACCTTCTTCGCCAGCCGGTTCGCGCAGGTGCAGGATCGATTCGGGATCAACTGGATGATCCTGCACGAACGGCGCGTCTCTCAATGAGACGCGCCGCCCGGTCGATCGTCAGTGAGCGCCGACTTTCAGCATGTCGTTCACGGACTTCACGCCGTCGGTCGCCTTTGCCACGGCCACGGCCTTGGTCTTGGCCTCCGCGGACTTCACCCTGCCGTTCAACGTCACGACGTTGTCTTTGACATCGACGTCGATGTCGCTGTCGTCGAGCACGGTGTTCCAGTCGGCCAGGTACTGCGCGTAGATCTTCGACTTGATCCAGCCGTCGTCGATCGCGCGGCCGGTCTTGTTCGCCGCGCTGCCCGTCTTGTCCACGGTCTTCTCCGCGGCGCCCTCGACCTTGTCGCCCGCCTTTGCCGCCCCGCTGCGCGTCGCCGGTGCGATCCGCAACTGGTCGACGACACTCTTGACGCCGTCGTTCGCCTTGGCGACGGCAATCGCGCGGCTGCGCGCGGCCTCGCTCGGCACCGTGCCCTGCAAGGTCACAACGCCTTTATCCACGTCCACGTCGATGTCGCTGCCGGCCAGCACGCCCTCGTCCAGCATTTCGGAGTGGACCTTCATCACCAGCCAGCCGTCCTTGACAGCGCTGACCTGGCCTGCTTGCGCGGGGCCGCTCAGCGCCGCGGCTGAGATGGCGACGAGAATCGCCGGTGCGAATGTTCGAATAGCTCGACTCAAATTCCACATGTCGTTTCTCCTCGTCTCAGCAATGGAGGGGGCATCTACCAAAGCTGCAAAAGTGCCGCCAGTCGAGGCCGTCGCTAACTCAACCGTTGCAGCCCGGCAGCGCGGATGCGCACGGTATGATGCTGCTCTACGGTTTCCCCGGGCTCGACGGCGTTCATGAGCATTCCAACCGAACCCATCGGGAGCATCCCCCGACCGCTCGAGTTGCTTCAGGCGATTGCCCGAGCCGGCGCGACCGATCCGCAGCTCGACCCGTTGTACGACGCGGCTATTCGCGACACGATCGAGCGATTCGAGGCCACGGGTTCTCCCGTCATTACCGACGGCGAGCAGCGCAAGTACCACAACTTCTGGACCTACTCGGTCCATGGGTTGCCGAACGCGGAGCCGGACGGCTTTCCGATCCCGTTCGAGGCCGGTCACGTACGACGGATGCCGCGGCTCGCGAGCGGACCGTTCCGCTACCAGCGGCGCGCCGACGCCTATCTCGAGACGGCGCTCCGCTACGCCACGGTGCCCGTGAAACAAGCCGTGATCTCGCCGTCGGCGTTGAGCCTGATGTATCCCCACCGGGAGATCGACGCGTACCCGCGCGAGCAGTTCATATCGGACCTGCTGCGCGAGCACGAGGCGGAGGTCCGCTGTTGCCTGCAGCGGGGCGCGTACAACGTGCAGATCGATTTCACCGAAGGCCGGCTGGCGATCAAGGTCGATCCCTCGGGCCAGCTGCTCCACAGCTTCATCGATCTGAACAATCTCGCGTTGGGCAGGTTCTCGACAGAAGACCGGCAGCGCATCGGGATTCACACCTGTCCCGGCGGCGACTGCGATTCCACTCACAGCGCCGACGTGGACTACGCGGAGCTGCTGCCCAGCCTGTTCGAGCTGAACGCGGGACGTTTCTACGTGTCGTTGGCTGGTGAGCCCGACCGGGCTCGCGTGTTGAAGATCATCCGGGCCCATCTGAAGCCGCACCAGCGGGTGTTCGTCGGTGTGATCGCGACGATCGATCCCCGAATCGAGACACCTGAAGAAGTCCGGGATCGGGTACTCGAAGCGGCCGAGTTCATTCCAGTGGAGCAGCTCGGCACCACCGACGACTGCGGATTCGCGCCCTTCTGCGACGATACGTCCACGAGCCGCGACACGGCATTTGCCAAGATTCGGGCCCGGGTGGCTGGAACGGCGTTAGCGGACGCCGTGCTGGGAGGCCGCGGATGATACCGCCTGACAACGAGGAAGAACTCCTCCGCTCGGTCGCGCTGCAGAACGCCAAGGCGATCCTGGAGAAGCGGCAGCATGCCGAGCAGGAGCTGATCCAGGCCAATCAGGCGCTCGAGCTCAAGACCGTGGAGCTGTCGCATTCGGTGGCCATGCTCCACGCGACGCTCGAATCCACGGCCGACGGCATTCTGGTCACCGACAGCGGCGGCCTCATCAGCAGCTTCAACGAGAGACTGCTCACGATGTGGGATGTCCCCCACACGACAGTGCAGGGCGGCACCCATCTCGCAATCGTCGATGACGTGGCCGCCCGGTTCGCCGACCCGCAACGCTTCCGCGAACGCGTGCGCGAAATCTATGCGGCGTCACCGCCCGAAAGCCACGACCTGCTCGAACTGATCGACGGCCGCGTCTTCGAGCGGTTTTCACGGCTGCTGTCGGTCGAAGGCCGGCCCGTCGGACGCGTCTGGAGCTTCCGGGACATTACGCCGCAGCGGCGCGCCGAGGAGCTGCTGCGGGCCGAATCCGAGCGGTTCCGCACCACGCTGGCCAGCATCGGCGATGCCGTGGTCAGCACCGATGCCGACGGCCGCATCACGTTCTTGAACGGCGTCGCAGAGTCGCTCACCGGGTGGACCCTTCACGAGGCAATCGGGCGTCCGCTTCCGGAGGTCTTCGTCATCGTCAACCAGAGAACCCGGCAGGCCGTGGAGAATCCCGCGGTGCGCGCCCTGAAAGAGGGCCAGACCGTAGGGCTTGCCAACCATACCGTCCTGGTGGCGCGCGACGGCAAGGAGTGGCCGATCGACGACAGCGCCGCGCCCATTCGCGACGCCGCGGGAAAGGTCGTAGGCGCGGTGCTCGTGTTTCGCGACGTCCACGAGCGCCTGCAGACGCTCGAGGCGCAGGCGCGGCTGGCGGCCATCGTCGAGTCCTCCCAGGACATCATCATCAGCAAGACGCTCGACGGCATCATCCAGTCGTGGAATCGCGAGGCCGAGCGCGTGTTCGGCTATACGCCCGAGGAGGCGATCGGAAAGAGCATCAACCTGATCATCCCGCCCGACCGCATCAACGAAGAGCACTCGATCATTGAACGCATCAGGCGAGGCGAGCGGGTAGAGCACTTCGAGACAATGCGTCAGGCACGAGGCGGACGGCTCGTCGAACTGTCCGTCGCCATCTCACCTGTTCGAAACCCCGACGGGGAAGTGATCGGCGCGTCGAAAGTCGCCCGCGACATCACGGAGCGCAAGCAGATCGAGGAGGCGCTCAGGACCGCGGATCGCCGGAAGGACGAGTTCCTTGCCGTGCTGGCCCACGAGCTCAGGAATCCGCTGGCGCCCCTGGCAAACGGCCTCCAGGTCATCCGGCTGGCGAAGGGCGACTCGGTGGCCGTGGCGAGAGCCCAGGCGATGATGGAGCGGCAGCTCACGCATCTGGTGCGGCTGGTGGACGACTTGCTGGACGTCTCGCGCATCAGCCGGAACCGGATGGAGCTGCGACGTTCGCGGCTCCTGCTGGCCGACGTGGTCCACAGTGCCGTCGAGACGGCCCGTCCGCTCATCGAGTCGGCCGGGCACACCCTGTCGGTCTCGATGCCATCCGAACCCATACACGTCGACGGTGATCTGACGCGTCTGTCGCAGGTCTTCAGCAATCTGCTTTCCAACAGCGCCAAGTACACCAACCGTGGCGGGCGCATCGCGGTGGAGGTCGTGCGCCAGGCGGACCACGTGCTCGTCTCCGTGCGCGACAACGGAATCGGCATCGCCGCCAAGCATCTGCCGGCCGTGTTCGATCTGTTCTCGCAGGTCGATCCGCGCCTGGAGCGATCGAAGGAAGGGCTCGGCATCGGGCTGGCGCTCGTGGAAGGCCTGGTGAAGATGCACGGCGGCACGGTGACAGCCGCGAGCGCCGGTCCGGGACAGGGGAGCACCTTTACCGTGATGCTTCCCGTGATTAAGTCGCACCAGCCCGCTGTGGATGCTCCACCGCCGGTGGCGTCGTCTCGCGAGCGGCGCCGCATCCTGGTGGTCGACGACAACCTCGACTCGGCCACTTCGATGGGGATGATGCTCGAGTTGCTCGGCAATGAAGTGCGAACGGCCAGCGACGGCCTGCAAGCCGTCGAGCAGGTTGAACACTATCGGCCCGACGTCGTGCTGATGGACGTCGGCATGCCCCGCTTGGATGGGTACGAGGCGACGCGCAGGATTCGCGCCCTGCCTTCCGGGCAACACCGCGATCATCGTGGCCCTGACCGGATGGGGGCAGGAAGACGACAAGGCCCGCTCGCACAAGGCCGGGTGCGACGGCCATCTGACCAAGCCGGTGAACCTGCCCGATCTCGAGCGGTTGCTCGAGAAGCTGCACTCCGCCAGGCACAAATAGCAATCGGAGTGCCAGTGCAACTGGCTACGCTTTTGCAAATCGACGACGTGTCGCCTCGATAGAGAAACGCGCGATTCGCGCGCGTTCTGGCGACGATAGAAGGAGTCGATTCCTCATGAAGCGCAAAAGCCCGGGTGCAAGGCGCCCCCTTCTCGATTGGGTGTTGTGTCGTGGCCGACAGATGTTGACCTGCCAGGTGGCACGAAAGGGCCGTCAGTACCGCGTGTCCGTTCGGCCGCAGGGCGCGCGCTCGCAGCTGTATAACAAGCTCTTCGATGCCAGCCTGCATGCGTTTCAGCGCCACGCGGCGGTGGTCGCGCAGCTGCGCCGCGCGGGGTGGACGTCCGTCGCTTACTCGCGTAAAGAACTCTAGGGCTACAGGCTACAGGCTTCGGGCCACAGGCCTCGCAGTGCGGAACTGCAGTTCCGCACAAGGCCATGAATGCATGGGAGCGACTGAGGGACTGGCGCCTGGAGCCCGGAGCCTGGAGCCGATCAGAGCAGCGAGCCCAAGCCGGCGGCGGCCTGCTGAAGGCTTTCGGCCCGTGCCCGCCCTTGACCGATCGTCGCGGCCGTCACTTTCACGTTGCCGCCGAACTCGGTCATCGCGCGCAGCACGTTGTTGACGGCCAATGACTGCTCCTGGGCGTTCGCCGAGATGTGCTGGGTGCTTTCGGACGCCCGGCTGATCGCGTCGCGGACGCCAATGAAGGTCTGCACGGTCTGGTTCGCCGTCGCCACGCTTTCGGCGACGCTCTGGGTGCCGTCCTCCGTGGCTTTCACCGTTTCGTCGATGGTCTGCAGAATCCCGCTGACGAGCGTGTTGATCTTGCCCGCGGACGTGGTGGTCTGATCCGCCAGCTTGCGAATCTCCGCGGCGACCACGGAGAAGCCCAGGCCCTGGGCCCCGGCGCGCGCGGCCTCGATGGCGGCGTTGAGCGCCAGCAGATTCGTCTGGCTCGCGACCTCGCTGACCATGTTCGTGATGCTGCCGATCTGCGACGCCTGCTCGTTCAGATGGGACGTCATCTGGGCGATGGCGTTCACCTTGTCGTTCAGGCTGTTCATGCTGCGCAGCGTCTGCGTCACGGTGCGCGTGCCCTCGTCGGCCAGCAGCAGGACCTCCTTGGCCCCCACGGCAAGGTCGGTGGCCTGCTCGGCGGAATGGGTGGTCGAGGCGGCCAGCCGCGACATGGCCGCCGTGGTTTCGTCCGCCGCCGTGGCCTGCTGGCTGGCCAGGCGCTGGCGCTGGTCCACCGTGGCGGCGATGTCGAGCGCCGTCTTGGACACCGTGTCGAACGACGAGCCGATGACGCGCCCGGCCCAGACGCTGAGCAGCTGAGCGGCCACGAAGGCGGTCACGCCGCCCGCCGTCACGCCCCAGGCCACGGCCGCCAACGGCGTCGCAAATCCGGAAACGGCCGCACCGACGAGTCCGCCGGCGACCACCGGCGCCAGGCAGGCCATCTGGCCGACGTGCTTGATCTTGAGCGTTTTCGACATGGTTCTTCGGTGTTCCCGCAGCGCCTCAGCTAGCCATTCCGCCGTACGAAGTCAGTTCGCTTATCGGCCGGTTTCACCGTGAAGTTCAGTGAAGCTCGGCCTCCGGCGGCTGGCGGCGGGCGCGATCCTTGCGTTCACAGGCTTACATGGTTCTTCTCGCCCGCGCCGATGGCGACAGCGAAACGAACGGGAGCTCAAACCCACCGGGAGTGAAGTCATGAACAAGGATCAAGTGCAAGGAAAGTTCGACCAGATAAAGGGCAAGGCGAAACAGAAGGTCGGCGAGGCCACGGGCGACGACGTGTTGCACGACGAAGGCGTGGTTGACGAGCTGGCGGGCGATGTCCGGCATGGCGTCGGGAAGGCCAAGGAAAAGGTGGGGAACGCGCTGAAGGATCTCGGCAACCGCGTCAAGCACTAGCCGGAAGCTCGGCTGCGCGGAACATGCAGAACCCGCCTATCGAAATCCGCGTGGCCGAGCTTCGGCAGCTCTTCATCCATCAGGACGGACCAAGAACCAAGCACTAAGGACCAAGGACCAAGTTGACGTCCGCTTGTCTCAATACATATATTATTGAGACATATGCCATCAAAAGTGTTCGATCGCGAAGTCAGGAAGGGGAGCGCCGAAACCCTCATCCTGGCCCTTCTGGAAGAGCGTCAGCGGCACGGATACGAGATCGGCCGGTTGATCGAAACGCGCTCGGACGGCGCGATCAGCTTCCAGGTGGCGTCGCTGTATCCGATGCTGTACCGCCTGGAGAAGCGCGGCCTGATCCAGGGCCGTTGGGTGGAGAAGGCCGGCGAACGCCGCCGCCGCTTCTACAAGCTCACAGCCGAAGGGCGTGAGGTGTTGAAGAGCCAGCGCAGTTTCTGGGGCGAATTCGTGGCCGCGCTCGACAAAGTGGCGCGCATCCGTCATGCCTGACCCCGCGATGAACTGGCACATCCTGGTCCGCGAGCGGCTGGGCGACATCACGGGCGACGCCGTGCGGGACGCCGAAATCGTCGAGGAGCTGGCGCAGCACCTGACCAGCAAGGTGGACGAGCTGCGTGCCGCCGGCGCGTCCGAAAGCGAAGCCGTGGGCCGGGTGCTCTCGGAGATCCAGGGCAGCGCCGAACTGGCACGGGCCATTCGTTCCGCCGATCGCCCGCGTCCGGCGGCGCCGGTGCAGCCCGCCTCGCGCGGTGGACACCTGCTGGCCGACTTTTCCAATGACGTCCGCTACGCCTCGCGGCTGCTGCGTCGCACGCCCGGCTTCACGGCCGCCGCGCTGCTGACGCTGGCGCTTGGCATCGGCATGACGACGGCGATCTTCAGCGTCGTGCAGGCGGTGCTGCTCCGCCCGGTGCCGTTCCCCGAGCTCGCGCGCCTGGTGCTGATGTGGGAGACCGATCGCAACACCGGCACCACGCGCGAGCCCGCTTCGATTCCGGACTTCGTGGATTACCGGCAGCTCAGCCGCCAGGTGGATCGCGTCGGCGCCTTCACGTCCGACGACGTGAACCTGGTGCCGGACGACGGTGAGCCACGGCGGCTGTCCGTACTCGGCGCCACTCCGGAGCTGCTCCAGCTGTTCGGCGTCACCACCGTCGCGGGGCGGGTGTTTACCGCGGAGGAAGATCGGCCCGGAGGTCCCAACGTCGCGATCATCAGCGATCGTCTGTGGGACCAGCTCTTCGCGCGCGCAGACTCCGCGATCGGCGCGCAGATTCGGTTGAACGGCGTCCAGCGGACCATCATCGGCGTGGTGCCGCCCACCGCCGATTTCGGCGTGCTGCAGATTCTGTCGGCGGCCGATTACGCGCGTGGCTTTGCCGATCGCGACCCCCGGACGCGGGTGGACGCCTGGCTGCCGCTGCAGGCGGATGCCACCAGGGCTCCACGCGGCGGCAACCATGCCTTCCTGATGGTGGGCCGGCTGGCGGCGGGCGCCACGGTGGCCTCGGCACACGACGAGATGGTGCGAACGGCGGCCGACCTGGAACGCCGCTATCTGGACGACAACGCCGGCCGCGGCGCCTTCGTGGAGCGGCTCGACGACGTGGTGATGGGGCGCACGCGCACCGCGCTGACGGTGCTGATGGCCGCGGTCACGCTGGTCCTGCTGATCTCCTGCGTCAACGTCGCCAATCTGCTGCTGGCGCGGGGCACCTCGCGGGCGCGCGAGGTGGCTCTCCGCACCGCGCTCGGCGCTGAGCTGCCCCGGCTGGCGCGCCAGTTCCTGGTGGAGAACGTGTTCCTGGCGCTCGGCGCCGCTGCGCTCGGTGTGCCGCTCGCGTACGGCCTGCTGCGCGCGCTGATGCTCGTCGCGCCGGCCAATATCCCGCGGCTGACGACGGTCAGCGTCGATGCCGGCGTGCTGCTCGTGGCGCTCGGCGTGTCGCTGGTGATCGGCCTCGTGTTCGGCCTGCTGCCAGTGGCGCAGGCCCGGCGGCTGGAGGTGCAGACCGCCCTTCGGGCCGAAGATACCCGCGGCGCCACCATCGGCCGCGATGGGCGTGTCCTCCGGTCATCGCTGGTCGTCGTCGAGGTGGCGCTTGCCGTCGTCCTGCTCACCGGGGCCGGCCTGTTGATACGCAGTTTCTGGAACCTCAATCGCACTGACCCTGGATTCGACGTCACCGGAGTGCTGAAGGTGGAGTTCCAGGCATCGCCGGTGCGGTATGCGGTTGCGCCCGACGCGGGCCCGCACTACGTCGCCTACAACCGCTTCGTCCAGACGCTGCTGGAGCGTGTGAGCCGCCTGCCCGGCGTGGACGCGGCGGCGCTGGCTGCCAACCACCCGCTGGATACCGGCTTCACACAGTCGTTCTTCGTCGTCGGACGTGAGACGGAGGCCGAGGATTGGCCGGAGCTGTCGGTGCGCCATGTCTCGCCCGGGTATTTCCGTACGCTGCGCGTGCCTCTGGTCCGTGGACGCGTGTTCCGCGACGCCGACACGTCGTCGTCAGACCCCGTGCTCCTGATCAACCAGGCCACCGCCGACCGGTTCTTCGGCACCCGGGATCCGCTGGGGCAGAAAATCGGGTTCTGGGGCCAGCAGTGGACGATCGTGGGCATCGTCGGCAACGAGCGCTTCCACGGCGTGGCCAAGGCGGCTCCGATCGGCGCCTACGCGCCGCTGACGAAGACCAGGATGCTTTCGCTTGCGCTGGCGGTCAGGACGACGATCGATCCGGTTCTGGTCGCACCGGCCGTGCGCGCCGCAATCCGCGAGGTCGATCCGCAGCTACCCATCTTCGGGCTGGAGCCGCTGGAGGAAACGCTCGCGAACACGCTGGGCGAACAGCGGTTCATGATGCTGCTGCTGGGCCTGTTCGCTGGCCTGGCCCTGGTGCTGGCGGCCGTCGGCGTACATGGGGTGCTGGCCTATCTCGTGGCGCAGCGAACGCGGGAGATCGGCGTGCGCATGGCTCTCGGAGCCAGTGCTCACGCCGTGACCCAGCTCGTCGTGAGACAGGGCATGCGCCTGGTGGCGGTCGGACTCGCCGCCGGGTTCGCCTTGGCGATGGCGCTGGGGCGGTCACTGTCGGGACTGCTGTTCGGCGTGACGCACACCGACTTGCCAACGCTGGCCGCCGTGGTCGTCGTGTTGGGTTCCGTGGCCGCCCTCTCCATCTGGCTCCCGGCGCGGCGAGCCGTCCGCATCGATCCGCTGACAGCGCTCCGGCAGGAGTGATTGGTCCTTACTAGGGACCAAGGACCGGCCATCCGAGCTACGCTTTCCTGAATGGCGAATGCGACGGTAGAGGCTCGCCCGGTCGGCTGGAATCTGTACTACGGCTGGGTGGTGGTCGGGGTTGCCGCGCTGGCGATGGTCGGCACGCTCCCGGGCCGCACGCAAGGGCTCGGCCTCATCACTGAGCCGCTGCTCCGCGACCTCGGCGTAGACCGGGTGCGCTTCGCGGAGATCAACTTCGTCGCCACCCTGGCCGGCTCGCTCTTCTGCTTCGGCATCGGCGGGCTGGTGGATCGTCGCGGCAGCCGCGTGGTGTTGACGTCGCTGGCGGTCGTGCTGGGTGTCGTCGTCGCTGCCATGACGAGCGTGCGCAGCGCGGCGATGCTGCTGCTGATGATCACGCTCACTCGCGGGTTGGGGCAGAGCGCCCTGTCCGTGGTCAGCCTGGCGATGCCCGGCAAGTGGTTCCGGCGGAATTTGACGTGGGCCATGGGCGTCTACTCCCTGGTGCTCAGCATCGGGTTCATGCTGGCGTTCCCCGCGGTCGGCGCGATTGTGCAGGCCCGGGGCTGGCGCGTGGCATGGGCGATGGTGGGCGCGGCGCTCGTCTTCGGGCTCGCGCCGCTGTCGTGGCTCCTCGTGCGACGGGACCCCGAGATGAACGCGGAGTTGGAGGCGCCAGTGGCGGTCGCGGCGACGGAAGCCGACGCCACGCTGGCTGGCGCGCTGCGGTCGCCGGCCTTCTGGGTCTTCGGCATCGCCAGCTCGCTCTACGGGCTGGCCGCATCCGGCATCGGACTCTTCAACGAATCGATCCTGGCCGAACGCGGTTTCATGCCCGACGTGTATTACACGGCGCTGGCCGTCACCGCCATAACGGGCCTTGCCGGCAACTTCGTGGCGGGCGCCTGGGCCGATCGCGGGTCGCTGCGGCGCGTGCTGATAGTGGCGATGCTGCTGCTCGCGGGCGCGCTGGCCGCGTTGCCGCACGTCAGCACGACCGCGCACGTCATGGCGCAGGCCGTGGCCATGGGCCTCGCCGGTGGCTTCGTGATGGTCGTGTTCTTCAGCTTCTGGGGAAAGGCGTACGGCCGGACCCACCTGGGCCGGATCCAGGGCGCCGCGCAGGCGCTCACGGTGTTCGCCTCGGCCACGGGGCCGCTGCTGCTCGCCTGGTGCGCGGAGGCCACGGGCTCGTACGCCGCTGCGTTCTACGCGCTGGCGGCCACGCTGATCGTGCTGGTGCTGGCCGCGCTGGCCGTGCCCGTGCCGGCCGCCGCCGAGTGACCCGGGCCGGAAGCCGGAAGCCGGGAGCCGGAAGCCGGAGCGGAGAAGTCGGAAGTCTGAATCCACGGCACATCCCTTGCTCTTTTCCATTCAAGGAGGAGCTAATGGGAATTTTTACTTGGATTCTGTTCGGCTTGCTGGTGGGCGCGGTCGCGAAGCTGATGATGCCTGGCAAGGATCCCGGCGGGATCATCGTCACGATGCTCATCGGTATCGCCGGCGCCGTTCTCGGTGGCTTCATGGGACGCGCCATGGGCCTGTACGCTGCCAACGAGCCGGCGGGCTTCTTCATGGCCTTCATCGGCGCGATCGTGCTGCTGATGCTCTATCGCCTGAGCATCCGGAACCGCACGGGGCACCGTACGGTATGAAGCTGACCGAACTGTTCCTATCCGAGCTCGACCGGGAGGTCCCGCGGAGCCGGCGGGCACTCGAGCAGGTGCCCGCCAGCAAGCGGGACTGGAAGCCTCATCAGAAGTCGATGGCGTTCGGCTACCTGTGCGACATGGTGGCAACCATTCCCACCTGGCTCGCGATGGTCGTGAAGCAGGATCAGCTCGATATCGCCCCGAAGGGTGGGCAGCAGTTCCGGCCGCCGGAAAGTCAGACGAGCCAGGAGTTCGTTCGTGCGTTGGAACAGGCCGCCGCGGAGGCGCGCGCGGCCCTCCAGGGCACGAACGATGAGTTCTTGAAAACGCGCTGGCAGCTGCTGTCGGGCGGTCAGGTCGTGGCGGACATGCCGCGCCACGAGATGATCCGCGAGACCATCAACCATTGGGCGCATCACCGGGGGCAGATGACCGTCTACCTGCGGCTGATGGATGCGAAGGTGCCGTCGATCTACGGCCCCTCCGCCGACGATACAACGTTCGCCTAAACGCTGAACGTTTAGCTTACGCCAACGTTCAGCGCCGGTGTCGCCGAACGTTTACTTCGACGCCGGGCCCGTTTCTCGAGACACCTCGCGCACGAGCTCGGCGACGTCTTCTTCATCGCCAACCCAGGCGATATCTGCCTGCGCGATGATGCCCGCGCAGGAGCCTCGCTCGTCCACGACGGGCACGCGGCGAATCTGGTGCTTCTCCATCGTGTTGAGGACGTCCTTCAGCGGTGCGTCGGTGCGGACCGAGATGACAGGCTGTGTCATGTAGTTCTCGGCGGTGTGACCGATCGGGTTCTTGCCTTCCGCGACCACGCGGCACACGATGTCGCGATCAGTGATCACGCCGACCAGCTGGTCCGAGGCATCCACGACCGGGATCTCGCCGCAGTCGTTCTGGACCATCAGCTTCGCGACCTGGTCCAGGGTCATCGAAACCGTGCAGCAGGCGGGGTCGGGGGTCATTACGTCTCGAGCCAGTTGGGCCATGTTGTCCTCCGTTTGTTATCGGGTGAGCACCGAGCACGCTTGGCTCGACCCAATGCATGACGCAACCGATGTGCCATCGGGGTGATAGGATGGACGAATCCAGGGGCCGAGCCGTTCGGCTCTGCGCGCCAGTGGTTGCCGTCTCTGGGCAACGCCAGCTCCAGAATAGCTGCCGCAGTTCTCAGTTCGAAGCCCGTCCGCGCGTGCCCCCAGGCGGGTCGATGCACACCGTTCGCACGGCTTTTGCACTACCTCTACTGCCACCCATGATTTTGTACGAGGCGAATTCGATGCCCACGCCGGAGACAGAACACAAACCGCCGACAGCTCAGGCGCCTGAAGCGCTTCCACAGCCCGCAGCGTTCGGCACGCGGCACGCAGGGGATCTGACCGATGACCTCGAGCGCGACGACCTCGAGATCTCCTTGCGGAACCGCGGCTACGTGCGTTCGCCGCACCAGACCGAGAAGATCAGGCGCTACGTAAGCGAATAGCCCCCCTGGGCCGCTGCAGCCGAGCCGCTCGAGAACGACCGGAACGCGAGAAGCGGCAGGACTGCGTTCGAATTGTCGAGGTGGCACCTGGGCAGACGTTTCCAACATAGCTGGTGGCGGCGTTCTCCGGTTTCGCCCGAAGCACCGCTTCGGGATGCGGTCCTCGGCGCCGAGCGTCTGGATGAACGGGCCCAAACGCTCGCGGCCCGGTTCACGATCGATCCCCGCGCGCGCCCGAAAAGCATCAGGCCGCGGCTCGAAGACAACGCGCGGGTCCTGGGGCGCGCCTACCAGACGCTTGCCGACGACGTGCGCGCCGGCGTGTTCATCACCTCCGCATCCGAGTGGCTGCTCGACAACTTTCACCTGGTCAGGTCGCAGGTTGCCGACGTCCGGCGTCATCTGCCGCGGACCTACTACCGTGAGCTGCCGGCGCTCGCGTCCCGCGAACATTTCGGCAGCACGCGGGTCTACGCCATGGCGATCGAGCTGGTGCGATACGGCGACAGCCGCTTCGACCGTCAGCAGCTCGAACTCTTCCTGAACAGCTATCAGCGCGTCGCGCCGCTCACCATCGGTGAGCTGTGGGCCTGGCCCAGCATGCTCACGCTGGCGCTCGTCGAGAATCTCCGGCGGCTCGCCGAGGAGATTCTCGCCACACGTCGCGCGCGAATGATGGCCGACGACCTCCTGCTGCAGGCCGAGAAGGGCCGGCCGTTGCCCTGGCCGGAAGACATCCCGGTTGCGTCCATCGTGCAGCTGCTGCTGCGCACTCGCGAGTACGGCCTCACCGTGCCGCGCCTGCGGGAAGCCATCGATGGGCATCTCGAGAGCCAGGGGAAGACGGCCGAGGAAATCGTCCTGCTCGAGAGTCAACGTCAGGGCGTCGCGCAAGTGTCGGTGGCCAACGCCGTGACCAGCCTTCGGTTTTGCTCGGAGGCCGACTGGCGTCAATTCGTCGAAGGCGTGAGCCTGGTCGAGCACGCTCTCCAGCGCGATCCGGCCGGCGTCTACGGCCGGATGGACTTTCTCAGCCGCGACCAGCAACGCCACGCCGTCGAAGAGATGGCGACCCGAAGCGGGGAAGCCCAGGTGCAGCTGGCGCTGAAGGCGATCGAGAACGCGCGAGAGGCAGCGGCCCGCGGCTCGGTCGCCGACCGGGCGGCGCACGTCGGCTACCACCTGACCGGTCGCGGCCGCGCGGAGCTCGAAGCCGACGTCGCCTATCGGCCGCCCCTCGGCAACCGTGTGCGTCGCCTCCTGCTGGCGCATCCCACAAAGGTCTATCTGGGATCGATTGGCGTGCTGACGGTGGGCCTGCTTGTTGCCGTCGCCCTCTGGATGCGCCAGCTCGATGCGTCGGGCGCGGCGCTCGCCTTGGCGATCCTGCTGCTCGTCGTCCCCGCGCTCGATATCGCCATCGCCTTCGTGCAGCGCCTGATCGCGTGGGGCCTGCCGCCCCGGCGTCTTCCCCGGCTCGATCTCTCGGACGGCGTTCCCGAGAACGCGCGCACGATGGTCGTGGTTCCCACCCTCTTGACCAGTACCGAGGGTGTCGCCGAGTTGCTGGAGCATCTGGAGGTCCTGGCGCACGGCAACCTGGACTCCAGAATCCACTTCGCCATCCTGGGCGACTTCGCCGACGCGCCGGCCGCCCAGCGCGACGACGACGGGGCCATCCTGTCGGCCGCGACGGAGGGGATTCTGGATCTCAACGTGCGGTTCGGCGCGGGACACGAAGACCGGTTCTTCCTGTTTCATCGCGAACGGCGCTGGAATCCCCGCGAGCGGGTGTGGATGGGATGGGAGCGCAAGCGCGGCAAGATCGAGGAGTTCAACCGGTTGCTGCGCGGCGCCGGCGACACGACGTTCACGACGCAGGTTGGCGAGCTGGACGTGCTGCCGAGCGTGCGCTACTGCATCACGCTGGATACCGACACGCGCCTGCCCCGCGACGCCGCGAAGTCGCTCATCGGCATCGCGGCGTATCCACTGCATCGGCCGCGCATCGACAGACGCACCGGGCAGGTGACGGAAGGCTACGGCATCCTGCAGCCGCGGGTGAGCGTCACGATGGCCAGCGCCGCGGGGTCGCTCTTCGCCCGGCTCTACGCGGGGCATACGGGCGTTGATCCGTACACCACGGCGGTCTCCGACGCCTATCAGGATCTCTTTGGCGAGGGCATCTTCACGGGCAAAGGTTTGTACGACGTCGATGCCTTTGCACAGGCGCTGCACGACCGCGTGCCCGAGAACGCGCTCCTGTCCCACGACCTCTTCGAGGGCCTGTATGCGCGCACGGCGCTCACCACGGACGTCGAAGTGGTGGACGACTACCCGTCGAGCGTCCTCGCGCACGCGAAGCGGCAGCACCGCTGGGTGCGCGGCGACTGGCAGATCCTGCTCTGGCTGCTGCCGATGGTGCCTGGTCGATCGCGGTGGCACCGCAACCATCTTCCGCTCATCGCGCGGTGGAAGATCTTCGACAACCTGCGCCGGAGCGCGATGGCGCCCGCGACGCTCGCGGTGCTGCTGGCCGGATGGATGCTGCTACCCGGCTCGCCGGAGGCATGGACGGCCATCGGGCTCGCCGCGCTGGCGTTCCCGATTGCCGGCGAGCTGGTGGCGGCATTTGGCGCGCTGCCACGACCGGCGCGCTGGCGCGCCACAGTCGAAGACGTCCAGCTGGCGGCCGGCCGCGCCGCGTTGCAGGCAGCCTTCCTTGCCAGCCAGGCGTACGACATGCTCCACGCCATCACGGTGACGCTCGTCCGTGTTGGCTTCACGCGCGAACGTCTCCTCGAGTGGGAAACGGCCGCCGCCACCGCCAGCCGGGCCGCACCACTCGGTCTTGACGCGTTCGCCAAGCGCATGATGGCGAGCCCTGCCGTGGCGGGCGGCGCGCTGATTGGCACCGCCATCCTGAATCCGCGCGCGATTCCCGCGGCGCTGCCGCTTCTGCTGCTCTGGGCGGTTGCGCCGGTGATCGCGTTGTTGCTCAGCCGGCCCGTGACCACCCGCCGCGAGGTCCTGACGCCCGAGGATCGCGCGTTCTTCTTGAGCGTCGCGCGCAAGACGTGGCACTACTTCGACACCTTTGTCGGGCCGGACGATCACGCGTTGCCGCCCGACAACGTCCAGATCGTGCCTGAGCAGCGTGTGGCGCATCGCACATCGCCCACCAACATCGCGATGGGCCTTCTGGCCACGCTCGCCGCGCACGATTTCGACTTGATCGACACCGAGGAGCTGATCGGCAGAATCGACGCCACCCTGACGACGGTCGAGGGCCTGGTCAGCCACGAGGGACACCTGCTCAATTGGTACGACACCCGGACGCTGACGCCGCTGTGGCCCGCCTATGTCTCGACCGTGGACAGCGGAAACCTCGCCGGTGCTCTCGTCACGCTGGCGGCTGGTCTCCCCCGGGTCCCGACCAGCCGGCCCGACCAGGAGGTTCGCCTGCGTGCGCTGGCGGCACGCGCCGTCACGTTCTTCGACGGGATGAACTTCACGATGCTCTACGACACCCGGCGCCAGCTGTTCGCCGTGGGCTATCGGCTCCCCGACGCCGAGACGCAGGGGCGGCTCGATGCGTCGCGCTACGACCTGCTGGCGTCCGAAGCGCGTCTTGCCAGTTTCCTGGCGATCGCCAAGGGCGACGTGCCCGAGTCGCACTGGTTCCATCTGGGCCGCTCGGTCACCGCCGTGCACCAGACACCGATGCTGTTGTCGTGGAGCGGCACGATGTTCGAGTACCTGATGCCGCTGCTCCTGACGCGCACCTACCCGGAGACGCTGCTCGACGTGTCGTGCCGGATGGCCGTCCGGCGCCAGATGGACTATGCGGCGAAGCTGGGCATTCCCTGGGGCGTCTCCGAGGCGGCCTACAACGCCGTCGATCGGCACGACACCTACCAGTACAAGGCCTTCGGCGTGCCCGGCCTCGGCGTCAAGCGCGGCCTGGCTGACGACATTGTCGTGGCTCCCTACGCGAGCGCTCTCGCGGCGATGCTGGCGCCCGCAGATAGCGCGAGCAACTTGAGGCGGCTCGCGATGCTGGGCCTCGAGGGCGACTTTGGATTCTTCGATGCCGTGGACTACACGGATCGCGGGCAGGACGGCGAGCGCGACGCCGACGGACGCGCGCCGGCCATCGTGCGCACCTACATGGCCCACCACCAGGGCATGACGCTTGTCGCCTTGGCGAATGCGCTGCTCGACGGCCGTATGGTGTCCCGCTTCCATGCCGACTCGCGCGTGCGGGCAACCGAGCTCCTGCTGCAGGAGCGGCTGCCACGCGAGCTGCCGGCCCGAACGCCGCTACTCGTGGATGACGTGCAGTCTCCCGCGCCGTCGCCCGATCCCGCGCGCCGCTTCCGCACGCCGCATACGGTTTTTCCACACGCCCAGTTCCTGTCCAATGGCCGGTTCACAACCGTGGTGACCAACGCCGGGGGCGGTGGAGTGATGCGCGACGGGCTGGCGGTGACCCGTCTCCGGCGCGACGCCACGCTGGATCCCGGCAGCGTGTCCATCTACCTGGGCGACGTCCGGAGCGGCGAGCGATGGTCACCCACGTACAATCCGACGGGCGTCGAGCCCGACGACTACCTGGTGACGTTTCGTCCCGATCGCGCCACCTTTCGCCGGCGCGACGGGACCATCGTCAGCCAGCTCGACATCGCGGTGTCCTCCGAGGACGACGTCGAGGTGCGACGCATTGCGGTCTCCAATCAGGGCACGCGCACGCGCGAGATCGATGTCACCAGCTACGTGGAGATCGCGCTCGCGCCGCCGGCGGCCGATCTGGCGCACCCCGCGTTCGGGAAGCTGTTTCTCGAAACCGAGTACGTCCCGGCCAGCGCGGCGCTGATCTGCCACCGGCGGCCGCGGGATCCGGCCGAGAGTCCCGTGTGGGCGGTGCACGCCTTGAGCCTCGACGGCCGCACGCAAGGGCCGGTCGAGTGGGAAACCGACCGGGCGCGCTTTCTGGGCCGCGGGCGGGATCCCAGTATGCCGGCGGCCCTCGATGGCCGAACGCTCTCCGGGACGACCCGCGTCGTGCTCGATCCGATCCTCAGCCTGCGCCAGCGCATCCGGATTGCGCCGGGTGCCACCGTGCGGCTGGCGTTTGCCACGGGCCTCGCGACCGATCGCGAATCCGCCCTGGCCCTCGCGCAGAAATACCGTCAACCCAGCGCCGGCATGCGCGCCTTCGCTCTGGCGCGCGCGCACGCGCAAAGCACGTTGCACCACTTGGCGATTTCGGCCGACGACGCGCTCTTGTTCGAGCGGCTGGCTTCGAGGGCGCTCTTCGCCGACGTGTCGCTGCGCGCGCCGCACGACGTGATCATCAAGAACCAGCTGGGCCAGCCGGGGCTCTGGCGCCACAGTATCTCCGGCGATCTGCCGATCGTGCTCGTGCACGTCGCCGGCGGACGCGCGATGCTGCTGGCGCAGGAAGTGCTGCAGGCGCAGGAATACTGGCGCCTGAAGGGCCTCCACTGTGACGTGGTCCTGATCAACGAGCAACCACCCGGGTACCTCGACGACACGCAGACCGAGCTCACGCAGCTGCTCGACGCGGGTCCGTGGCGGAACTGGCGGCAGCGGCCAGGCGGCGCCTATCTCCTGCGCGACGATGCCCTGACCAGCCCCGAACGCACGCTGCTCCAGACCGTCGCGAGGGCGGTGTTGAGCGGCGAGCGCGGCGACCTTCGCGCGCACCTCGATCATTCGTATCCGGACTGGGCGCCGCTGGTGAGACCGGCCCCGGCCGACTGGCCCCAGGAGGCGGCCGAGCAGGAGGATGTCGATCCGCCCGTTCCGGTTCCGCCGCTCACACTTGACAACGGCGTCGGCGGTTTTGCCGATGGCGGCCGCGAGTACGTCATCGTCCTGGAAGGCGATCAAGAGACGCCGACGCCGTGGGTGAACGTGATCGCCAACCCGGAGTTCGGCACGATCGTGACCGCGTCGGGGTCATCGTGGACGTGGGCCGAGAACAGCCGGGAGAACCGCCTGACGACGTTTGCGAACGATCCCGTGGTGGATCCCACCGCGGAGGCCTGGTTCGTGCGGGACGATGCGACCGGCGAGATCTGGTCGCCGACGCCTGGCCCCGTGCGACGCGACCCGGGACGCGGGCGTATCGTGGTTCGCCACTCCGCCGGCGTGACGCGGTTCTCGCGCGCCTGGCGGGGGATTCGCCACGATCTCGAGGTGTTCGTCGATCGGGACGACGCCGTGAAGTTCTCGCTGCTCACCCTGACCAATACGCGACAGCACGCGAGACGCGTGAGCGTGGTGGCCTACAACGACTGGGTGCTCGGTCCGCCCCGGGAGGGTGAGTCCTCCCACGTGGTGACGGCCTTCGACGAGTCGACGGGCGCCATCCTCGCCACCAACGCGTACAACACGGAGTTCGCCGGCCGTGTGGCGTTCGCGCACGTGAGCGATCCGGTGCACTCGGCCACGGCCGATCGGGCGGTGTTCATCGGCCGGAACGGGTCGCTGTCGAGGCCGTTGGGGCTGCGGACGCCGAAGCTCTCGCCACGGTTCGGCGCCGGACTCGATCCGTGTGCCGCCCTCCACGTGCAGGTCGAGTTGCCGCCGGGTGCGTCCCATCGCGTGGTGCTCGTCATCGGCCAGGGGAAGACCGAAGCGCACGCCCGCGAGCTGATCGAACGCCACGGCCGGGTCGAGGCCGCGGATGCGGCGCTGAAGGCGGTGGAAGCGGATTGGGATCGCACACTTCAGACCGTGCAGGTACGGACCCCCGACGATTCGTTCGACCTGCTCGTGAACCGCTGGCTCCTGTACCAGGCCGTGAGCTGCCGGTTGTGGGCGCGCAGCGGCTACTTCCAGCCCGGTGGGGCGTTTGGGTTCCGCGACCAGCTGCAGGACGTCCTGGCGCTGTCCTTTGCGCGCCCCGACCTGGCCCGCGCGCACCTGATTCGAGCCGCCGGGCGGCAGTTCCGCGAGGGGGACGTCCAACATTGGTGGCACGAACCAGGTGGCCGAGGACTGCGCTCGCGATGCTCCGATGACCTGCTGTGGCTGCCGTTCGTGGCCGCGGAATACATCGCGACCACGGGGGATACCGGTGTGCTCGACGAGCGGACGCCCTTTCTCGAGGCGCCGCTCCTCGAACCGGACCAGCAGGATGCCTTTGGCCAACCGGTCGTCTCGGCCGAGACGGGCACGCTGTTCGAGCACTGCGTGCGAGCCATCGACAAGGGCCTGACCGAGGGCTCACACGGGCTGCCGCTCTTCGGCGCCGGCGACTGGAACGACGGGATGAATCATGTGGGCCCCCAGGGGCGGGGAGAGAGCACGTGGCTGGGGTTCTTTCTCCATTCGGTCCTGACCGCGTTCGCGCCGATCTGCGACCGCCAGGGGGACCGCGCGCTCGCCGAGCGATACCGCCGCGAGGCGCTGCGCTTGTCGGGCGCGCTCGAGCGCGCCTGGGACGGCGAGTGGTACCGGCGCGGCTACTACGACGACGGCTCGCCGCTTGGCTCGGCCCAGAACGACGAATGCCAGATCGATTCGATCGCGCAATCGTGGGCGGTGTTGTCGGGGGCGGTGCCGACACGATTCGCCGAACGGGCGATGGACGGCGTGCGCACCTTCCTCATGGCCCGCGCGGCGCAGGTCCTGCTGCTGCTGTACCCCCCGTTCGACCGGTCCGCTCAGCAACCGGGATACATCAAGGGCTATCCGCCGGGTGTGCGTGAGAACGGCGGTCAATACACGCACGCGGCCGCATGGGTGGTCATGGCCCTGGCGCGGCTGGGGGCCGGCGACGAGGCGGCCGAAATGTTCCACTTGCTGAACCCGGCCAATCACGCTCGAGACGCGGCAGGCGCGGCTCGGTACCGGATCGAGCCCTACGTGATCGCCGGCGACGTCTACAGCCATCCGGATCATCGGGGACGAGGCGGATGGAGTTGGTACACGGGGGCGGCGTCCTGGATGTACCGCGCCGGCGTCGAGAGCATTCTCGGCCTTCGGCGCGCGGCGTCCACCTTCTCGGTGAACCCCTGCATCCCCACGACCTGGCCCGAATACCAGATCGTCTGGCGGTTCCTCGACACCCGGTACGAGATCTCGGTGTCGAATCCTGAGCGGCGCACTCGAGGTGTGGTCGAGGCCACGCTCGACGGGAAGAACGTCGACCATCTCACCATCCCCCTGTTGAACGACGGCGCCGTGCACCAGGTCGGCATCGTGCTGGGGGTGGCGAGCCGTCGTGAATCGCGTCAGAGCCCGGCGAGAGCCAAGGCCGCCTTGTAGCTACCTCGCTCGACGCGCAGTAGATTGGCGGGTCGGCTGATGCGGATCATTCTCTTCGGCGCGACGGGCATGGTCGGAGCGGGCACGCTACGTGAAGTGCTTGCCGACCGAGCCGTCGAGGCGGTGCTCAGCGTGAGCCGCCGCTCGTGCGGGGTGCAACACGCCAAGTTGCAGGAGCTCCTGCTCCCAGACCTCTTCGACTTTGCTGCGGCGGAGACGCAGCTTGTCGGTCTGGGACGCCTGTCTGTGGGCAGTCGGGATTAGCTCCGTGGGGCTGGACGAGGTGGCCTACGCCAAGGTCACGGAGGAGTTGACCCTGCGCTGGGCGCGCGCTTTCCTGCGCCTCAATCCCGTGTTCAGCTTCTGCTACTGCTCGGCCGCCGGCGCCGACGGCGGATCGATGTGGGGCTCGCGTACGCCGCCGCGTGGAGGCGGAGCTCAAGGCGATGTCTTTCAGGCACTCCGGCTGCGTGCGACCAGGTTTCATCCAGCCGGGACCCGGCATCCGCACCCAAGTGAAGAACTACCAAGTCTTCATCGTTCTTTTCCGTCCGCTCTTCCCCGTGCTCGTCTGGGCCGTTCCTGGCCTGGCCACCACCTCCGGACGCCTCGGCCGCGCGATGCTGCGAGTCGTCCAGGGCCGCGCCGACCGTTTCATTCTCGAATCCGCCGACATCAACCGCATCGGCGCCTGACCGGATGCGTTAGAGTTTCCGCAGTTCGGCGGCGTCATGTCATCGGCTGATGAAACACGGGTGCGAGCCCCGCTGAGTCCCGGGTCAACAGTGGGTGTCTACCAGATCGTCAAGGTCCTGGGGGCCGGCGCGATGGGGGAGGTGTACCGCGCGCGTGATACGCGGCTCGGGCGCGACGTCGCTCTGAAGCTGCTGCCTGCTACGAACGCGGACGAGCGTAACGCCACCGATCTCGCCGAGCGGGAAGCTCGTATCGTGGCCTCGCTGAATCATCCCAACATCCTCGCCCTGCACGACGTCGGCGCGCACAACGGCTTGGTGTATCTGGTTACGGAACTGGTGGAGGGCGAGTCGCTGCGTGGGCTGACGCCGCCACTGCGGAAGGCCCTCGACATCGCCGCTCAGATCGCCGATGGCCTGTCGGCCGCCCACGCCGCCGGCGTGACACACCGTGATCTGAAGCCCGACAACGTCATGGTGACCCACGACGGCCGGGTGAAACTGCTGGATTTCGGTGTCGCCAAGACCACGCGCGTGCCGTCGGACCTGGATGCCACCATCGCACCTGAAGTCACAGGAGTCGTCATCGGCACGCTCGGGTACATGGCGCCGGAACAGGTCCGCGCCAGTGAAGTAGACGGTCGCGCGGACATCTTCTCGTTCGGAGCCGTCTTATACGAGCTTCTGACCGGCGCGCGTGCCTTCGCGGGAGAGACGGCTGCCGACGTCATCACGTCGATCCTGACGACCAACTCACCCGACTTGCCGGGCAGTGTCCCTCCGCGGTGCGCGACATCGTCTACCGATGCCTCGAGAAGCGGCGTGAGGAGCGCTTCCAGTCCGCGCGCGATCTGGCGTTTGCGCTACGCCAGGCCGCCGCGGCGGCGACGCCGAATCCCGGTCGCCCTGCTGCCGGCGAGGCACCCGCGCCGTCCGCGGTTCGCGCGCAATTGGCCACGCTGTTATCGAGCCGGGAACTGGGGGCGCGGCGCGTCTCTGCAGCCTGTTGCAGTTCATCGTCGAGGAAACCCTGCGTGGGCGAGGCACGCAGTTGAAAGAGGCACGCATCGGCCTGGAGGTGTTCGGGCGCCGCCCGGATTCCTACGATCCGCGACGATCGATCCGATCGTCCGTGTGCAGATGGGACGGCTGCGGTCCAAGCTCCGCGGCTACTACGAACGCCAAGGCGCCGGAGATCCGATCCGCATCGAGATTCCGATCGGCGCCTACGTGCCCTTCTTTGCGTCGCACCGGCGTGAGTCGCAGCCTCGCGCGGAGCCCGGGGCCACACCGCCGGCCGTGGCTGACGACCTGCGCCTGGCCGTGCTGCCGATCGTCAACATGAGCGCCGATCCGGAGAACCAGTACTTCTGCGATGGGCTCACGGAGGAACTCATCAGCCGCCTGGCGCAGATCCCGCAGCTTCGAGTCGTCGCGCAGGACATCGAGCTTTCAATTCAAGGACGCGGCGCGTGACATCCGCGAAGTCGGCCGGCTGCTCGATGTGAGCAAAGTGCTGGAGGGCAGCGTTCGCAAGGCGGGTAACCGTATTCGTGTGACAGTGCAGCTCATCAACGTTGGCGACGGCTGCCACGTCTGGTCCGATCGCTACGAAGGGGAGCTCACCGACATCTTCGCCATCCACGAACAGATCTCGACGGCCGTCCAACACGCGCTCGAGGGGCGGTACTCTGGTCCCATCTCCGCGCCCCCGCCCCGACCCCACCCGACGGCGCTCGAGGCCTACAACCACTATCTCCAGGGGCGCTTCCTGTGGAAGAAGCAACCGAGCACGGCCTGCGGGCAGCACTGGATCACTTCGAACAAGCGTGCGATTGACCCTGCGTTTGCACGCGCCCTGTCAGGTATCGCCGACTGTCACCTGATGCTGGGGATGTCGGCGGCCGAGGCGCCCGAGCGATGCATGCCCAGAGCGGCGGAGGCCGCAAGAAAGGCGCTGCAGTTGGACGACTCGCTGGCCGAAGCACACGCCTCGCTGGCCGCCGTGAGGAACTGCCACGAGTGGGACTTTCGTGCCGCCGAGAACGGCTACAAGCGGGCCACGGCCCTCGATTCCAGCTATGCCAGTGCGCTCCATTGGCTGGGTGTCTGGACCCATGCCACAACGGGCCGGCTGGTCCTCGCCGTGGACGCTCTGGAACAAGCCATCGAGCTGGATCCGCTGTCGCCCCCCATCATCGCGGACCTGGCGCTGGTCCATGTATTTCGCGACGATCTCGACGCTGCCACGATGTATTGCCGCCGCGCGCTCGAGCTCGACCCGCATTTTCATCGGCCGTACTGGTTTCTGGGCCTTGCCTTGGCCTTTCATGGCCGCTTTCAGCCGGCCGAGGACGCGTTGAATCGGGGGCTCGAGCTCTGTGAGGGAGCCGCATTCCGGTCGCGCCTGCTTGGTGCACTAGGCTTTCTCTACGGCCGGGCGGGGCAGCCTCAGCGCGCCCAGGCGGTCAAGCGAGAGCTGGAGGAGATGCGCGGGTCTTCCTACGTCCCCTCGTTCGAACTGGCACAAATCGAAATCGGCGCCGGCAACCACGCAGGCGCCTTGGCTTGTCTCGAAGACGCCGTGATCAAGCGCGAGAGCTACGCTATCTTCCTCAAGGCGTGGCCGTCGTTCCGGCCGCTGCACGCCGAACCCCGTTTCCGGGCACTCCTGGCCCAGGTGGGCCTCGAATAGCGGTGTTACGGTAACCGTTACTCCCCCACGGCCCACCGCTGCGGCAAGCTGGGTTGCAGGAGGGTCATCATGAAGACACTCGTTGTTGGGGCGACCGGTCTGGTGGGGCAGGACATCTGTCGCCGGCTCATTGAAGCAGGCCGTCCGGTGCGGGCCCTGGTGCGGCCCACGGCCGATCCAGGGAAGCGCGCGGAGCTGGAGCGGCTGGGCGTCGAGATCGTCGAGGGCGATCTCAAAGATGCCGCGTCGCTGGCCACTGCCTGCGCCTCCACGCAATCGGTCGTGTCCACTGCGTCCTCGACACTCTCGCGGCAGGCGGGCGATTCCATCGACACCGTGGACCGCGACGGGCAGCTAACGCTGGTGAAAGCGGCGCGCGCGGCTGAGGTAGAGCACTTCGTGTTCGTGTCGTTCAGAGACAATCCACGACTTCGCTATCCGCTGACCGAGGCCAAACGGGCGGTAGAACAAGCGATCGCGGCATCCGGCATGGCCTACACGATTCTCCAGGCGTCCTACTTCATGGAGGTGTGGCTGACGCCTGCGCTTGGCTTCGACGCGGCCAACGGGAAGGTCCGGTTGTACGGCGACGGCGCGCAGCCAATCAGCTGGATCTCCTTTCGGGATGTGGCAAGGGCCGCGGCTGCCGCGGTGAGCGAACCGGCCGCACGCGACACCGTCGTCGAGCTTGGGGGGCCGCAAGCCCTCAGTCCGCGCGAGGTCGTGCGGATGTTCGAAGTGGCGGGAGCGGGGGAGATCACGACCGAGAACGTCCCAGAGGCAGCGCTCGAGTCGCAGATGCACGCGGCCGCCGATTCCCTGCAGAAGTCATTTGCCGGGCTCATGCTCCAGTGCGCGCGCGGCGACGCCATCGACACGACGGCAAGCAGCCGCCTGTTCCCGTTTCAGATGACGTCGGTGCGCGACTACATCACACAGCAGCTCGCCCGAGCGTAGGAAGGGTGCGATGAATGCTCAATCGCCATTCGTGCTCGTCCACGGAGCTTTCCAGAGCGCGGCCACCTGGGACCTGGTCGCGCCGCGGCTGCGAAAGGGCGGACGGCGCGTGATTGTCGCGACGCTGACGGGCTTGGGCACCAACGCCGCAGCCCTGTCGGAGACCGTCGCGCTCGACACTCATGTCGCCGACATCGTCTCGCTGCTGGAGCGCGAGAACCTCAACGATGTGGTTCTCGTGGGCCACAGCTACGCCGGCATGATTATTACCGGCGTCGCCGAGCGCGCAGGGGACCGCATCGCTCATCTCGTCTACGTGGACGCGCTGGTGCCGGATCACGGTCAAGCCGGAATGGATCTTCTGCCGCAACCGACGCGCGACACCTTCCTGAACCTGGCGGCCGACGGAGGCGGCTGGCGGATGCGGCCGAACGATCGCCTGATGGACTTGTGGGGCCTCGAGGACGGTCCGGCGCGCGAGTTCGTCAAGGCGCGGCTGTGCGACTTCACAATCCGATGTTTCGAGCAGCCGGTTGAGGCGTCGACCGGCGCGGCAGGTGCGCTTTTACGAACCTACATCGCCAGCGTCAAGGAGCACTATCCGGCCCGATCGGTGTTCGAACCGTTTGCGGCACGCGCCCGCCGGGAGGGCTGGGGGTACCACGAACTGCTGGCCGGGCACGACGCGCAGGCGGAGACGCCTGACGCACTGAGCGAACTGCTGCTCGCCTGCCATTGCTGAGCCGCCCTGAAGGTCAGAAGCCCGCGAGCTCGAGTGCCTGCTCGTATTCCTCGCGGGTGTTCAGGTTTCGCAGCGTCAGCAGATCGGGGTCGGCGGTGATCTCCGGTGGCGTCACGCGTCGCGTCCGCACCATGTCGAAGAGAAAGACGGGGCGCAACCGATCCTGCGCCAGCAGGTCGTCCACACGCGGCAGCACGTCGCGGCGGTAGACAGCCGACAGCGGGTGCGCGAAGCCGTCGATCTCCATCAAGGCGACGTCGTGGTCGCGGGCGAAGTCGAGCATCTGCGTGACGAACGCCGGCACGAGCAGCGGCACATCGCAGCTCGTCACGTAGGCGGCCTCCACGTGCGGCGGCAGCGCCTTGAGACCGGCCGAGAGGCCTTGCAGCGGGCCCCGTCCCTCCCGCTCGTCTCGTGCGACCAGCACACCGGTCGGGAGCGGCGGCAGTTCCTGATCGACCGCGGCCACCACGACGATCGGCGCCACCACGCCGCCGAGGAGTCGGAGCACCCGCTGCAGCATGGTTTCGGGACCGAAGGGCAGGAGCGCCTTCGACGTGCCCATGCGGCTGGACTTGCCGCCGCACAGCACGATGCCGCCCGCCCTCGCGGCCGTCACGGCTTCATGCCCAGGCGTGCCAGCGCCTCGCGCGTCGCGGGATCGGCCAGGCGCGCCAGAAACGCTTTCACGCCCGGCCGTCCGGCGCGCGCGGTGGGCACCACGAAATCGGTCCTGCTCGTGCTGGACCGGGATGAATCCCAACCCGTTGGCACGCGCGATGATGTCGAGCGTCACGCCCCAATCGGCGCGGCCCTGGACCACCGCGGCGGCCACGGCGTTGTGGTTGCGCGGCTGCACCGCGTAACCGGGAGGGCGCGTGCCCCCGAGCAGCCGGTCGATGAGCGCCCTGGTGCCGCTGCCGGCGTTGCGATTCACCATCACGCAGCCGGGATCGGCGACTGCCGTGGCGATGGCGTCGGCCGGCGTGCGGCCTTCGAAACGAGCGTCGCCGTGTCGAAAGACGAGTCCCTGCAGGCGTCCGTACCCGGGGATCAGTTCGAGCCCCGGCGTGATGAAGGGCCGGTTGTACTCGCCGGTGGACGGGTCGAGCAGGTGAATGCCGGCCACGTCGCACTCGCCGCGCGTGGCCGCGTCCAGCCCGGCCATGCTGCCCACGGCGAGAAACTTCGAGCGTACGTCCCCGCGCTCCAGCACGCCCAGCAGGTAGTCGAGGCCGACGCAGTGGCTGCCGATGACGACCAGATCCGGCAGCTGCAGCTCCCGGCCGAGCAGCTGGACGGTGACGGTCGCGCCCGCCGGCACGATCTCCTCGTGCCGGCCGATGGTCGTGAACCCGTCGGCGCGGCTGAACGTCGTCACGCTGCCCGACCCCTGGCCCATGGGATATGCCGCGAGCGACGTGTCACCCGATCCCGCCGCCGCATCCACGAGGCCGACCAGCAGGTACTCCGTGCGCCCGATCTCGCTGTTCACGCGGACAGCCAGCCGCGCCTGCACCTGGCCCGCCGGGCCGACGCTGCGCCCCGACATGGCGGCGATCACGGGCGCCACGAACTCGTGGAACGTAAAGATGGCCGAGGTGGGGAACCCCGGCAGCACGACCACCGGCCGGCCGTCCGACACGGCGAGGCAAATGGGCTTGCCGGGCTTCAGCGCCACGCCGTGCGCCACGATGCCTGGGTTTGTCAGCTCGGCGACCACGCGGTACGAGACGTCGCCCGCGCCCTTGCTGGTCCCCCCCGAGAGCAGCACCACGTCGGCCGCGGCCATGGCGTCGCGCACGGCGGCGCGCAGCGCGGCGGCGTCGTCGGCCACGATCCCGAAACGCCGGGGCTCGCCGCCCAGCTCGCGCACGGCGTCGGCGAGCACCTGGGCGTTCGAGTCGTAGACCCGCGCGGGCTGCATCGGCTGGCCCGGCGCGATGATCTCGTCGCCCGTGGACATGATGGCCACCACGGGCCGGCGCCACACGTCCACGCCGTCCACGCCGATCGCGGCCAGGACGCCCGTGTCGCGGCTGGTCAGGACCCGGCCCCGGCGCAGAACCGTTTCGCCAGAAGTGATGTCGGTGCCGGCAAACGACACCCCGCTGCCGGCGGTGATCGCGCGGCGTATCCGCAGTTCGTACCCGACGGCGTCGGGGTCCCCCGCCAGCCCGACGCCGTCGGCGTCCTCCACCATCACGACGGCATCGGCGCCGCGCGGGATCATGCCGCCCGTGGCGATGGCCACGGCATGGCCGGGGTGTACGGCGGTGGCCGGCACGATCCCTGTGTGAAGCACCTCGGCGGCGAGGCGCACGCGGCGGGGCACCTCTTCCGACGCGCCGAAGGTGTCGGCCGCCACCACGGCGAAGCCGTCCACGTTCGAGCGGTCGAACGACGGCACGTCCACCGGCGACACCACGTCGGCGGCGAGCACGCGTCCCAGGGCGCCGTCGAGCGCGACGTGCTCGATGCCGCGAGGCGAGGCATCCACCGCCGCGCGAAAGCGGCGCTCGGCCTCGTCCCGATCGAGGACCTGCAGGAACTGCTCCTGCCCTGGCCCACCGAAGCCCTTGGCGACGGGGTCAGTCATAGAGCCAGACGTCTACGTCGGCGCCGGCCGGAAACCCTTCGCTGTCGTCGTCCACGATCACGAAGCCGTCGGCCCTGGTCGTGGACGAGAGCAGCGAGGCGCCGGAAATCGACAACGGGTCCACGCGGCCCTGCTCCAGCCGCACCCGGGCGTAGTCCAGCCGGCCGATCGGTGAGCTGAGCTTGCGCGTCAGCGTGCCGCGGGCCTGGACGTACGGCCACGCCGTCGGCCGGCCGCCCAGCGCGCGGATGGCCCGCCCGGCGAAGAAGTCGTAGGCGCACAGCGCCGAGACGGGGTTTCCTGGCAGCAGGAACACCAGCGCGTCTCCCAGCGTGCCAAAGCCAGTCGGGCTGCTGGGCCGCATCGCCACGCCGTGGACCGCCAGCGTCCCGTGCTCGGCCAGGAGGATGGGGGCGTGGTCTTCCACGCCGACGCTCGACCCGCCCGAGACAATCACCACGTCCGCGTCGGCGCGCAACGCGTCCAGGATGGCGCGTGGCTCGTCGGGCACGAGACCGGGAAAGTCCACGATGCCGCCGTCGCGCGCGACGAGCGCGGCCAGCATCGGCCCGTTCGCATCGGCGATGTGGAAGTCGCGCGGCGCCGAGCCCGCTGGCAGCAGCTCATTGCCCGTGACCACCAGGCGGACCCGCGGCCTGCGGATCACGGGGACAGCGCCGAGCCCGATCGAGCTCATCACGCCGAGATCCTGCGGGCGCAATGCGCGGCCGGCGCCGAGCACAGCCGTGCCGCTGACGATATCCTCCCCTCGCAGGCCGACGTTCTTGCCCGGCGAGACGCTGGCGATCGCCATCACGCGTGCGTGCGAGCCGGGCTCCGCTTCGACCCACTCGGCCGGCAGCACGGCGTCGCTGCCGGCGGGCATGGGCGCCCCGGTCATGATGCGAACCGCGGCGCCCGGCAGACAGTGCGCGCCGAACGGCGATCCCGGCAGCGAGTCGCCCGCCACGGCCAGCGGCACGCGGTTGTAGGGCGTCGCGCCTTCGGTGGACTCGGACACCACGGCGTAGCCGTCCATCGTGGCCCGGTCGAAGCCGGGCACGTCCACGGTGCTGACGATGGCGCTTGCGAGGACGCGGCCGGCGGCCTCGTGGAGGGGGATGGTTTCGGCCGGCAACAGGCGCAGCAGCGCGTCCAGCTGCTTCAACGCCGCGCGCACAGTGGTGCGGCTGGCAAAGCCTTGCATCCGAACGTCGTGGTGGTGATCCACTGGCTCTGGGCTGCTGGGCTCTAGGCTCTGGGAAAGACTTCTGCCCTAAAGCCTAAAGCCAAGAGCCTAAAGCCAGAGGCGGCGGCACGCCCTAATGCGCCGGAACGGCTCCCTCGAGAATCTGTCCCCCGCCGAAACTGAAGCGTTCGGGCACCTCGCCGCCGGCAGTCACTTTGATCGCGCAGTACTTGAACTCCGGGATCTTGCCGAACGGATCGAGCACCGGGTTGGTCAGTATGTTGGCGGCGGCTTCGTAGTAGCAGAAGGGCACGAATACGGCGCCGCGCGGCATGCCGTCGTCGGCGCGCGCGTACAACGAGATGCTGCCTCTCCTCGACTTGATGGTCAGCGTCCCGCCGGGGGCGATGCCCAACGTATCCAGGTCGAGCGGATGCACGGAGGCCACGGGTTCCGGCTCGATGTAGTCCAGATTCGACGAGCGCCGCGTCATCGACCCCGTGTGCCAGTGCTCCAGCTGCCGGCCCGTGATCAGCACCAGCGGGTATTCGGCGTCGGGCCGCTCGGCCGCGGAGATCAGATCGGCCGGCACGAACTTCGCGCGGCCGCTTGGCGTCGGGAAGTTCTCGATGAACACCACGGGATCGCCAGGGTCGCCTTCCTTGACGCACGGGTAGGTGACCGACGACTCGCCCTCCAGTCGTTCCCAGGTGATGCCGGCGATCGAGTCCATGCACAGCCGCATCTCGTTGAACACCTCGCGCGGGTGCGTGTATCGCCAGTCGAGGCCCATCCGCCGCGCCAGCTCCACCAGCAGCCAGAAGTCCTCTTTCGCGTCGCCTGGCGGCTCGATTGCCTTGCGGCCAAGCTGCACCATGCGATCGGTGTTCGTGACCGTGCCCACCTTCTCGGGCCAGGCCGTCGCCGCCAGTACCACGTCGGCGAGATACGCCGTCTCGGTGAGGAAGATGTCCTGGACGACCAGGTGATCCATCACCGCCAGCGCCTCGCGCGCGTGATCGACGTCGGGGTCCGACATCGCCGGGTTTTCGCCCATCATGTACATGCCGCGAATCTCGCCCTTTTTCGCGGCGTTCATGATCTCCACGACGGTCAGCCCCGGATTCGGATCGAGTTCGGTCTGCCAGAGCGTCTCGAACCGCTCCCGCGCCTCGGGCACGTTCACGCGCTGGTAGTCCGGGTAGAACATCGGGATCAGGCCCGAGTCGGACGCGCCCTGCACGTTGTTCTGGCCGCGCAGCGGGTGCAGGCCCGAGCCAGGCTTGCCGATCTGGCCGGTGGAGAGCGCCAGCGCGATCAGGCAGCGCGCGTTGTCGGTGCCGTGGACGTGCTGCGAGATGCCCATGCCCCAGAGGATGATCGACGCCTTCGACGTGGCGTAGAGGCGCGCGACCTCGCGGATCGTCTGCGCGTCGATGCCGCAGATGGGCGCCATGGCCTCGGGCGAGAACTTCGTGATGTTTTCGGCCAGCTCGGCGTACCCCGACGTACGGTCGCGGACGAAAGCCTCGTCCACAAGGCCCTCGGTGACGATGACGTGCAGCATCGCGTTCAGCAGCGCCACGTCGGTGTCGGCGTTGAACTGCAGGTTGTACGTGGCGTGCCGCGCCAGATCCCCTTTGCGCGGATCGGCGACGATCAGCTTGACGCCTGCCTTCGCGGCGTTCTTGATGAACGTGGCAGCCACTGGATGGTTGACGGTCGGGTTGGCGCCGATGAGGAAGATCACCTCGGCGTTGGCCACGTCACGGACCTGGTTGGAGACGGCGCCCGAGTTGATGCCTTCCATGAGCGCGGCCACGCTCGATGCGTGACACAGCCGCGTGCAGTGGTCCACGTTGTTGGAGCCAAAGCCGGTCCGCACGAGCTTCTGGAAGAGGTACGCCTCTTCGTTGGTGCCCTTGGCGGAGCCGAAGCCCGCCAGCGCACGCTTGCCGTGGGTGTCACGGATGTCACGCAGGCCCTTCGCGGCGACTTCCAGCGCCTCTTCCCACGTCGCTTCGCGGAACACCTCGTGCCACTTGTCGGGCTCGACGGTGAAGTCCTTGTGCTTGGGGATGCCGGGTTTCCGGATCAGCGGCTTCGTCAGCCGGTGGCGGTGCTGGACGTAGTCGAAACCGTAACGGCCCTTCACGCACAGGCGGCTGGAGTTGGCCGGGCCATCACGGCCCTGGACGTACAGGATCTTGTTGTCCCTGACGTTGTAGGTCAGCTGGCAGCCGACGCCGCAGTAGGGGCACACCGAATCCACGGTCTTGTCGGGCACCACCATCGCGGCGTCGCGCGCCGGCATCAGCGCGCCCGTGGGGCAGGCCTGGACGCACTCGCCGCAGGCGACGCACGTCGAGTTGCCCATCGGGTCGTCGAGGTCGAACACGATCTTCGAGTGGCCGCCGCGGAACGCGTAGCCGATGACGTCGTTCACCTGTTCTTCACGGCACGCGCGCACGCAGCGCTTGCACTGGATGCAGGCGTCGAGGTGCACGGCCATCGCGGGGTGCGAGAGGTCCTCGGCCGGCTGGTGGCGGGAGGCGAACCGCGGCTTGCCGATCTGGAGCTTCTTGGCCCAGAAGTCGAGCTCGGAATCGAGCGTGTACGACGTTTCCGGGATGTCCGACAGCAGCAGCTCGATCGACATCTTCTGGCTGGTCACGGCCCGCGGGCTGTCGGTGATCACCTCCATGCCGTCTTTCGGGTAGCGGCAGCACGACGGCGCCAGCACGCGCTCGCCCTTGATCTCCACCATGCACGTGCGGCAGTTGCCGTCGGCGCGCATCCCTTCCATGTAGCAGAGGCGGGGCACGTCGATCCCGTGGTGCTGCGCGGCCTGCAGCAGGTTCTGGTCCGCCGGCGCGACGACCTTGCGGCCGTTGAGGGTAAAGCTGACCAGAGGAGCGTCGAGAGCGGCGTTTTTCTGGTGCATACCCTTAGTCCACTTCCGTGGGGAAATACTTGAACACCGTCAGCACCGGGTTGGGCGCCGCCTGGCCCAGGCCGCAGATCGACGCGTCCATCATCGCCTGCGACAGCTCCTCCAGCAGCGGCTTGTCCCATCGGCGCGTCTGCATCAAGGTCAGCGCCTTCTCGGTGCCGACGCGGCAGGGTGTGCACTGGCCGCACGATTCGTCGGCGAAGAACTTCATCAGGTTCCTGGCCGCCGCCGTCGCGCTGTCCTTGTCCGACAGCACTACGATGGCCGCCGACCCGATGAAGCAGCCATACGGCGTCAGCGTGTCGAAGTCCAGCGGCACGTTGGCCAACGACGCCGGCAGGATGCCGCCCGATGCTCCGCCCGGCAGGTAGCCGTACAGGGTGTGGCCGTCCAGCATGCCGCCGCAGTACTCATCGACGAGCTCCTGCAGCGTGATGCCCGCGGGCGCCAGGTGCACGCCGGGACGCTTCACGCGCCCGCTGACCGAGAAGGAGCGCAGCCCCTTGCGTCCGTTGCGCCCGTGGCCCGCGAACCACGCGGGCCCTTTCTCCATGATCTCGCGCACCCAGTGCAGCGTTTCCATGTTGTGCTCGAGCGTGGGGCGGCCGAACAGGCCCACCTGCGCCACGTAGGGCGGCCGCAGGCGCGGCTCGCCGCGCTTGCCCTCGATCGACTCGATCATCGCGGACTCTTCGCCGCAGATGTAGGCGCCGGCGCCGCGCCGCAGATGGAACTCCGGAATCGGGCACGGGGGATCGGCCTGCAGCGCCGCGATCTCGCGTTCCAGGATCGCGCGGCAGCCGTGGTACTCGTCGCGCAGGTAGACGTAGACGGCATCGATGCCTACCGCCCAGGCGGCGATGATGGCGCCCTCGAGGAACCGGTGCGGGTCGCGCTCCAGGTAGTAGCGGTCCTTGAATGTGCCGGGCTCGCCCTCGTCGATGTTGATCGCCATGAGGCGCGGGGCCGGCTCGGCCGCCACCAGCTTCCACTTGCGGCCCGCGGGGAACCCGGCGCCGCCCAGGCCGCGGAGGCCCGAATCTTCCATCACCGCAATCACGTCGGCAGCTGTTCGTTGACCGCTCACGCACGCCTCGGCCAGCGCGTATCCGCCGCCGGCGCGATACGCGGAGTAGTCCACGTGCCCGGGCGTAATCGCCACGTCGGCGGTGTTGTGCGTGACGGCGCGATCCTTCACGAGCGCCGACACCTTCTGCACGGTCGCGAACGGCACCGGGTTCTGACCGACGACGGCGACCGGCGCCGTTTCGCAGCGCCCGACGCACGGGGCGTGCAGGACGCGCACGTCCTGGCCGAGCACGCCAGGCAGCGCCTTCAGCAACTCGTGAGCGCCCGCGAGGTCGCAGGCGATCGAATCGCAGACGCGCACGGTGATCGCCGGCGGCGCGGTGTCGCCTTCCTTGACCACGTCGAAGTGGTGGTAGAACGTGGCCACCTCGTAGACCTCGGTCATCGCCAGCTTCATCTCGTCCGCCAACGCGACGAGATGGGGCGCGGAGAGGTGCCCAAAGCGGTCCTGAATCTTGTGCAGGTGCTCGATCAGAAGATCGCGCCGGCGGGGCGACGAGCCGAGCAGATCGAGGACCTCCTGGCGCGCCTGCGGCTCGACGCGGCGGCCCTTCGGCGTCGATTTGACGCGCTTGCGCTTGCCTGACTTGGCTGTGGTGGTCAACGGCTCATGCTATCATCCCCGGTCCCGCCGCCGGTCGACTGGCCTACCGTCCACAGGCCTTGAGGTGTGCCATGGTCGTATCCGCTCTTCGCTCGTCGAGCTTCTGCCGGACCTGCTCGACGACGTTCGCAGTCGCGTTGCTCGTGCTTGGTGCAGCCACTTGCGCCGACGCGCAATGGCTGAAGCTGACGCTTCCGAGCCAGCCGCGGAATCCGGACGGCACGACGAATCTGAAAGCACCGCCGCCGCGAGCGCAGGACGGCAAGCCTGACCTCTCCGGTATCTGGCGCGCGGCGAGCAACCGGTACATCGGGGACCTGGGAGCCGACGTCACAGGAGGCGTTCCCTTCCAACCGCATGCGGCGGCCGTGTACCGTGAGCGGCTCGACAACAACGGCCTGGAGCGGCCGTCCGGCAAGTGTCTACCGAAGGGCGTGCCGGAAGGCATGACGATCCGCGGCTACCCGTTCAAGATCGTGCAGACGCCGAGGCTGACGATGGTGCTCTACGAGATCTTCGTCGCGTGGCGCCAGATCCACACCGATGGCCGAGACTTCGGTGGGTTTGCCAGGAACCCGTCAGAGATTCACCCCGCGTGGCTCGGCTACTCCGTTGGGCGCTGGGACGCCGATACGTTCGTCGTCGAAACGATCGGCATCAACGATCGGACGTGGCTGGACGACAGCGGATACCCGCACTCGGACGCGCTCAAGATCACCGAACGGATGCGCCGGCTCGATTTCGGCCGGCTCGAGATCGAGTTCACGTTCGACGACCCGAAGACATACACGCGCCCGTGGAGTGTGAAAGTCCCGTTCGAACTGGTGCCGGACACGGAGCTTCTCGAATACGTGTGTGAGAACGAGCGGGACCTTCCGCACATGGTGGGAAAGTAGCGCGTCCAGCGGCCGTAGGGGAATTACGGCACATGCTATGATTCCTATACCCCTGCAGGCCTCAAAGGCCACGCCATGTACGTTGAATTCCTGGGCATTCCCCGCGAACGAGCCGGCATCTCAGAACTGGAGATCGATGCCGACACCCTCGGCGATCTACTGACGACGCTGGTGGAGCGCGTGCCGGCGTTGAGCGAGCTGGTGACCCCGAGTGGCCTCCATCGATCGATCGCGGCCAATCTCAACGGCGACGAGTTCATCTGCGATCCACGCACCAAGCTGACCCGCGACGATCGGCTCCTGCTCCTGTCTGCTGATGTAGGCGGCTAGAGATCGGTGATGCAATTCCGGTCTGCTTTGTGACTTGTGACTTGTGAATTGTGAATTGAACTCATGACCCCTGGCTACTTCGGACACTACCTTCGCATCGACGTATCAAGCGGTCGCGCTGAACGTGTGCCGATAGCCGAGTCCGTCTTGCGCGAGCATCTCGGTGGCAGCGGCCTGGGCGCCCGGCTGCTGCTCGACGAGGGCGGGGCCACCGCCGATCCGCTATCGCCGGAAGCGCCGCTCGTCTTCGCGTTCAGCCCGCTCGTCGGCAGCCCGCTCACCACGTCCGCGAAGTTCGCGGTCGTGAGCCGGAGCCCGCTCACTGAACGCTTCAACGACTCGCTCGCGAGCAGCGGGTTCGCCCTGGCGGGGAAGCGCTGCGGCTGCGACGCCATCGTGCTCGTGGGCCGTGCTCCCGAGCTCTCGGCGCTCGTGATCGACGATGGAAGCGTGCGTCTTGAATCGGCTGCCGATGTTCGCGGCGATGCGTGCGCGATTACGGAGGAGAAGCTGCGGGCGCGGCTCGGTGCCGACTACCGTATCGCGTCGATCGGACCCGCGGGAGAGAGCGGCGTCCGCTACGCCACCATCTCGCACGACGGCCGTCACGCCGGCCGCGGCGGCAGTGGAGCCGTGCTCGGCAGCAAGAACATCAAGGCGCTTGCCGTGCGCGGCAAGCAGCGCGCCGAGTGGGCGCACTCCGACGAGCTGGTCGCGCTCAGCCGCGACCTGTCGAAGCGTTCGTTCGGTCCGGCGACCGCGAAATACCGCGAGCTGGGAACGGCGACGAACCTCCTGACGTTCAACCGCTTCGGCACGCTGCCCACGCGCAACTTCCAGAGCGGCACCTTCGAAGGGGCCGAGCAACTGTCGCCCGAGCAGCTCAGTGTCGGACGCACACGCGCGCGCGCCAGCTGTGTCGCGTGCACCATCGGCTGCGAGCACATCTATGGCCTGGGGCAGCAGGGCGTGAGGCTCGAGTACCAAAGCCTCTTCGCCCTGGGCTCGTTGTGCGGGGTCGCGGACGGCGACGCCGTCCTGCGCGCGTCGCAGCGGTGCGACGAGCTGGGCATCGACACGATCAGCACGGGCGGCACGATCGCGTTCGCCATGGAATGCGTGGAACGCGGCCTGCTGGATGAGCCGTGGCTGGTGTTCGGCAGCGGAGACGCGGTCTTGAGAGCGATCGATTTGATCGGCCGTCGTGAGGGCGTAGGGCGTCTCCTGGGCGAGGGGAGCCGGCGCGCCGCCGCGACCATCGGCGGCGGCAGCATCGCCTTCGCGCCGCAGGTGAAGGGCCTCGAGATCCCGGGCTACGAGCCGCGCGCGCTCCAGACAATGGCGCTCGGGTTCGCCGTGGGCGCCCGCGGCGCGGACCACAATCGCAGCGGCGCCTACGAGGTGGATTTTTCGGACAAGGTGGACCGCCGCAACGCGACGCTGGATTCGGTGCGCCTGGCTATCGAGACCGAAGACAAGGCCGCGCTTATGGACTCGCTGATCCTCTGCAAGTTCCTGCGAGGCGTGTTCACGGATTTCCACGCCGAGGCGGCGACCATGCTGCGGGCGGTGACCGGCTGGGACATCACCGCAGACGAGCTGCGCGAGACCGCGCGGCGCATCGTCGAGACCAAGCGACAGTTCAACCTGCGTGCAGGCTGGACGCCGGCGGAGGACACGCTGCCCGCGCGGTTTCTCGACTCGGCTCTGCCGGGCGACGCGGCGGCCTCCTGTCCCGCCATCGGCTCGAGGAGCTGGTGGCCGAATACCATCGCCAGCGGGGATGGTCGCTCGAATCGTTCTAGACGCACGGTCGAGCTAGTCATGGGCCATCGGGAGCCGGGTGGCGCACTCGCCGTCGTCTTATACTCGCGTGATGGACACTCGCGTGATGGACGCATCCAGCAGTTCCGCATCGACCGGAGTGTTGGGGCTCGATGACGTCCTCAGCGGAGGCCTGACCCGCAAGCGCCTGTATCTCGTCGAGGGGACGCCCGGTTCCGGCAAGACCACCCTGGCGCTGCAGTTCCTGATGGCCGGCGCCAAGGATGGCGAGTCGGTCCTCTACGTCACCCTCTCAGAGACGGCTGAAGAACTGCGTGCGGTCGCCGAGTCGCACGGGTGGACGCTGGACGGCATCGAGATTCGCGAGCTGGCCCCCACCGAGGGTGTGCTCGACCCCGACGAGCAGAACACGATGTTCCATCCGTCGGAGACGGAGCTCGCGTCCACCACGCAGCTGATCCTCGACGACGTGGAGCGTCTGCGGCCGACGCGGGTCGTGTTCGACTCGCTGTCGGAACTGCGCCTCCTGGCAGGCACCGCCCTCCGCTATCGCCGCCAGATCCTGGCGTTGAAGCAGTTCTTTGCCTTGAGGGACTGCACGGTGCTGCTGCTCGACGACATGACCGCCACCGATCACGACCTGCAGATGCAGAGCATCGCCCACGGCGTGGTGCTGCTCGAGCAGCTCAATCCTGAGTACGGCGCTGAACGGCGGCGTGTGCGGATCGTCAAGTACCGGGGCGTGAAGTTTCGTGGGGGCTTTCACGACTTCGTCATCCACAAGGGCGGCATTCAGGTGTTCCCGCGCCTGGTCGCCGCCGAGCATCGCCGGCACGCCTCCCACGCCAAGCTGCCGAGTGAGATCACCGAGCTGGACGTGATGCTCGGGGGTGGCATCGAGGAGGGCACCAGCACGCTCATCGTCGGCGCCGCGGGCACCGGCAAGTCAACCGTTGCCGCGCAGTTCGCGGCGGCCGCCGCCGCCGAGGGGCAGGGCGCGGCCCTCTTCGTCTTCGACGAAAGCCCTGCCACCTTGCTGTCTCGGTGCGAGCAGCTGGGGATCGACCTCCCGGCGCAGCTGGACGCCGGCAGGGCCACGATCCAGCAAATCGATCCGGCAGAGCTGACCCCCGGCGAGTTCATCCACGCGATTCGCCAGGCTGTCGAAGTGCGCAACGTCAAGCTGATCGTGATCGACAGCCTGAACGGCTACCTGAACGCCATGCCCGAGGAGCGGCATCTGACGATTCAGCTGCACGAGCTCCTGATGTACCTGGGACAAATGGGCGTCGCCACCATCCTCATCGGCGCCCACCAGGGTCTCATCGGAAGCAGATGGTGAGCCCCGTCGACGCCACCTACCTTGCGGACGCCGTGTTGCTGCTCAGGTACTTCGAGTATCGAGGCGAGGTGCGGCAGACGATCTCGGTCATGAAAAAGCGGGGCGGCGCGCACGAACGCACGCTGCGGGAGTTCCGGCTTGGCCCGAACGGCGTGACCGTGGGACGGCCGCTGCGGGAGTTCCGGGGAGTCCTGACGGGCACGCCGGTGTACGACGACGCGGATGGCGTCCCCAAGGGCGGCACGTGAACGCGGACCAGTCGCGCGATTATCGGCTGGTGTTTCTGGCCACGACCGCCAAGGACGCAGCGACGACCCGGGCGATGCTGGCGCCGCTGGGGATTCGCGTGGACACGTGCCGGTCGTTCGAGTCGATGCTCACCGAGGTGCGGGCCGGGGCGGGAGCGCTGCTGCTGCCCGAGGAGGGCGCCTCGGACGAACAAAACGCCGCGCTATCGGCGCTGCTCGGGGCGCAGCCGCCGTGGTCGGATCTGCCGGTGTTGATCCTCACGCGCCGCGGCGCCGACTCGGCGGAGGCCATGGAGGCCGTGCGAACGCTGGGCAACGTGACGCTTCTCGAGCGGCCCGTACGGGTGGCGACGCTGGTCAGCGCAGTTCGGACCGCCATCCGGGCGCGGGAACGCCAGTACCAGATTCGGGAGCATCTGGGTGAACGCGGCCGCGCAGAGGCTTCGCTGCGCCTCGCCGATCAGCGGAAGGACGAGTTCCTGGCCACGCTGGGGCACGAGCTGCGGAATCCGCTGGCGCCCTTGCTGACCGCGCTGCATCTGCTGCGGACAGCCGGTCCCGCGGACCCGGTGCTCGCTAGAGTCAGCGACGTCATGGACCGCCAGATCAACCACCTGGTGCGGCTCGTGGACGATCTGTTGGAGGTCTCGCGTATCACCCGCGGCTCCATCGAAATTCACCAGGAGCCGGTCGATCTTGGCTCGATCGTGCATGCGGCAGTGGATACGAGCAGACCTGCGCTCGATGCCGCGGGGCATCAACTGACCCTCGAGCTGCCGCGCGACCCCGTGGTCGTTCACGGCGACGCCGTCCGGCTGACGCAGGTGCTCGCCAACCTGCTGACCAACGCCGCCAAGTACACCAATCCAGGGGGACGAATCGGCGTCCGGGTGCGCCAGGATGGCGGCCTGGCGATTGTGTCGGTGTGGGATGACGGCATCGGCATCGCCGCGGACCAGTTGACCGCCGTCTTCGAGATGTTCACGCAGGTCGATCGGTCGAACCGCCGTGCCCAGGGCGGGCTCGGCATCGGACTGACCCTCGTCAAGAGCCTCGTTGCCATGCACGGCGGTCGTGTCGAGGCGCGGAGCGACGGGCTCGGGAAGGGCAGCGAGTTCGTCGTCGAGCTTCCCGTCGTCAACCAGAGCGCGCGAGTACTCGCTTCGGAATCGCCCGAGCCATTCCCGCGGCGGCGGATCCTGGTGGTCGACGACAACCGCGATGCGGCCGACACGCTCGGACAGCTGTTGACCATGCTCGGTGCCGTGGTGTCGGTCGCGTACAGCGGTCGCGACGCCCTCGATGCGCTCGACGAGTTCAAGCCGGATTCCGTCCTGCTCGACATCGGGATGCCCGACATGGACGGGTACGAGGTGGCGCGGCGGATTCGTGCGTCGGCCGGTGCGGGCGGGATCATGCTGGTTGCGCTGACCGGGTGGGGTCAGTTGCAGGATCAGCGGCTATCCCGAGCTGCGGGCTTCGACCACCATGTGGTCAAGCCCCCCGACATCAACCGGCTGAGGGAGCTGTTCATGACCGCTTCTCTCGAGCCGTCGCGCCTGGCCGATGGTATAAGGTGAGTCGCGCCGTGTACCGTCTGTGCTCCATCCTGCTCGTCGGCCTGCTGTCCCTCAGCGCGGGAGGGGTGCTGGAGCTGGTGTTCCCGGAGCCATGCTCGGCGGCCGAATCGGCCTCGATTCCGTCCGACGGCACATGCGCCCCCACGTGTCTCCGTTGCCACTGCGGCCGCGCGTTCGACCTCGTGGTGCTGGTCCGCGCCGCCGAGATCGTGGCACAGAGCCCTGAGTGGCTGCCGGCGTCACCCGCACTTCTGCAGCCTTTCCCGCACGACATCCTCCACGTTCCAAAGAGCGCATTCCTCTAACTTCTTTGGTGAGTAGTCAGTCGTGAATGGTCTTTAACGACCAACGACTAACGACTAACGACCAACTAGTGAGGGATAGATGCGTATCTCCTGTACGGCGTTCGCGCTCGTGTGCGCGTCGTGGCTGGGCTCCGGCGCCGCCGCGGCGCAGACGGCGTTGACGTTGTCCGACGTGCTCGGTACGCGCGCGCGAACAGGCGCCCCGGATCGTCAGTGCCCGGCTGGCCGTTGCCGAAGCGCAGGGGCGCGTGGCCGGCGCGTCGCTGCGTTCGCAGATCAACCCGGAGCTCGATCTGAGTGCCGGGAACCGGCAGGGCAACGGCAGCCGATCGACCGATTGGCAAGTCGGCGTCAACCAGATGTTCGAGCCGGGCGCCCGCCGCACGGCTCGCCTCGCCGCGGCCACGGCCCAGGTGGACCAGAGCGTGGTCGCCGTCGAGGCGACCACAAGGGACGTGCTGCGCGACGCGGCGCTGCTGTTCCACCAGGCGCTGTACGCGGCCGAGCGCCTCCGCTTGCTCACCGCATCGGCAGACTTGGCGAACTCGATCGCCGAGGTGGCGGATCGGCGGTTTCGCGCGGGCGATCTGGCGGTCCTCGACGTGACCCTGGCGCGATCGGCGCATGCCCGGGCGCGCGCGCAGCGTGAGGCCGGCGAGGCCGAGCAGACGGCCGCGCTCGGCGGCCTGCGGGCGCTGCTTCGCATCGAGGGTTCGATCGCGGTGCAGGGCCGTCTGGCCCTGCCGGCGGCACCCGAACCGGATGCGCTGGCGCGATCGTTGGAACAGCGCCCGGAGCTGCGCCAACTCGAGGCCGCGGTCCGCGAGGCCGATGCGGACCTGTCGGTCGCGGAGACGTTGCAGCGGCCCAACTACGGTCTCGGCCTGCGCTATCAGCGTGAGGGCGGCGACAACATCGTCCTGGGCGGCGTCACGTTCGTGCTGCCGGTATTCTCCAAAGGACAGGAGATCACCGCCACCGGCACGGCGCGCGGCGCGCGGTTGCGGGCCGAACTCGATGCGGTGCGCGCGCGCACGCGGATCGAGTTGGAGAGCGCGTTGGCGGCCTACGAGCGCCGCGCCAACGCCGCCCGGGTGCTCGAAACCGAGGCGCTGCCAGGCCTCGACGACACGGCCGCGTTGACGACGCGCAGCTTCGACGTCGGCCAGATCGGCTTGCCCGACGTGCTGGTGATTCGGCGAGAGCTGCTCGACACACGTTTCCAACATTTGTCTGCTCTGCTCGAGGCCGCATTGGCCAGGGTCGAGGTGGACGCCGCCGCTGGAGTGCTGCGATGAAGGTGATTCAATTGTTCACGCTGCTCGGCTGCGCGGCCGCTGCGTGCGGGCGCGGCCCTCAGCCCCCGTCGGCGCCGGTGGGTACCGACACGCCAGCCGCCGCTGCTACGCCCGCTCCGCACTCGGACGGCGGCGAGGTGCGCATCGAAGCTGGGATGCTCCGCGACCTGCGCGTCACGACCGCGCAGGTGGAGTCGCGCCGTGGCGGCGAGCTGGTCACGCTGCTCGGAGAGCTGACGGTGGACGAGCGCTCGTATGCCGAGGTCGGGGTGCCGGTGCCCGCGCGGGTCGTCCGGCTGCTGGCGGGCGCGGGCGATCGCGTCCGCGCGGGCCAGGCCTTGCTGGAGTTGCAGTCCCAGGAGGTCGGACACGCGAGAATCCGACCATCTGGCCGCCATCGCCCAACTGACGCTGGCCGAGAGCAGCCTCAAGCGAAGGCAGGAATTGGCCGCAGAGCGGATCGTCCCTCAGCGCGAGGTCCAGGAGGCGGAGGCCAGGGTCGCGGCGGCGCGCGCCGACGTGCGGGCGTCGGCGTCGAGGCTGCAGTCCATGGGTCTCGAGAAGCCGTCCGAGGATGGCTCCGACACCGTCGGTTCGCCCACGTTCCAGGTGCAGTCGCCGGTCTCCGGCACGGTGATCGAGCGAACGGCGCTGCGCGGTCAGCTGCTCGATCCGGGCGCGGCGGCTTTCCGCATCGCCGACCTCTCGACATTGTGGCTGACCGTGCATGCGTTCGAACGCGACGCCGTCCGTATTCAGCGCGGCACGTCTGCGCAGGTGACGTTTGCCGCCTTGCCGGGACAGACCTTTGCCGGCACCGTCACGATGGTGGCGCGCCAGGTGTCCCCGGAGTCGCGAACCATCGACGTGCGGATTGAGCTGCGCAACCGGCAGGAGCTCCTGAGGCCCGGGATGGCAGCATCGGCCGCGCTGCCCATCGGGGCCGGCGGCACGCCGATCCTGACGGTTCCCGTCGCCGCCGTGCAGCGGGTGGGGGACAGCTGGTGCGTGTTCGTGCCAAAGGAAGCCGGCGTGTTCGAGACCCGGAAGATCGGGCGTGGGCGTGATCTCGGCGGGGAAATCGAAGTGCTGTCGGGTCTCGCCGCCGGCGAAACCATCGTGGTGGACGGCGCCTTCCTGCTGAAGTCGCAGGCCGAAAGCGCCGGCGCCGGTCACGGCGACCACTGAGGCCGCCATGATCGAACGAACGATTCGCACTTCGCTGCGCGAGCCGCTCATCACCACGCTGCTCGTGGCGGCGGGCGCCGTGATCGGCGCGCTGTGGCTGCAGGACCTCAGGCGCGACGTGTTTCCTGATCTCTCCGCCCCGGTGTTCAACGTCATCGCCCAGAACCCGGCGATGGGCGCGGAGGATCTGGAAACGTCGATCGCCATTCCGCTCGAGGTCGAGCTGGCCGGGCTGCCAGACGTGCGACGCATCCGCTCGAACTCCCAGCTGGGCGTCGCGCAAGTGACGGTGGAGTTCGAGCCCGACGCGGACTACTACCGGTCGCGGCAGTTCGTCGCCGAACGCGTGGCGCAGGCAGCCGGCCAGCTTCCCGACGGCACCGAGGCCCCACTCATCTCCAGCCTGACGGGGCGTCTGAACGAGATCTTCGAGTTCACGCTCGAGGCCGAGGCGGGCGCCGCGGATCTGATGACGCTGCGCGACCTGGCCGAGTTCGACGTCAGGAACCGCCTCCTGGCGGTCCCCGGTGTCGCGGCCGTGGAGCGGTTGGGCGGGTACCTGCGTCAGTTTCAGGTGCAGCTCGACCCGGAACGCATGTCCGCGCGCCGGGTCAGCCTCGACGAAGTGCTGCACGCCGTGGACGAATCCAACGTGAACGCCTCGGGCGGCGTGATCGCCCAGGGCCCGATCGAATGGACGGTTCGCGCCGTCGGCCGTGTGCGCACCATCGACGATCTGCGCGGCACGGTGGTGACCGTCCGCGGCGACGTGCCCGTGCTCCTTGGCGACGTGGCCGATATTCGCGAGGGCGCCGCCGTGCGGCGCGGGGTGGCGCATCGCCTCGCCGGTGAAGTGGTCAGCGCCCGTGTGACCAAGCAGTTCGGCGCGGACACGGTCGGGGTCGCCGAGGGTGTCCGGCGAGCCATCGAGGATATTCGGCGTGGTCTGCCCCCCGGGGTGCAGTTGCGCATCGTCTACGACCAGTCGGAGCTTGTCACGTCGGCGCTCGGAGGTGTGGGGCGTGCCGTGCTTCTTGGCGGGCTGTTCGTGGTGCTCGTGATCCTGCTGCTGCTGGGCAGCGTGCGCGCGGCCGCCATCGTCACGCTGACCATCCCCGTGTCGGTGGCCCTGGCCGGCCTGCTGCTGCGGCCGATGAACGTGGGGCTGAACACGATGACGCTTGGCGGGCTGGCCATAGCCGTTGGCCTCCTGGTGGATGCCGCGATCATCATGGTGGAAAACGTCATGCACCGTCTGGCGGGCGCCGCGACGCCGGCCGAGCGGCGTGCGCGGGCCGTGACGGCGGCCGTCGAGGTCGCGCGGCCCATCGCGTTCGCCACCGCGATCGTCATCGTGGTGTTTCTACCCCTCTTCGGCATGTCGGGCATCGAGGGGCGGATGTACGAACCGCTGGCCGCAGCTGTGATCGCGGCGATGGCCGCGGCGCTCCTGCTGGCCATCACTGTCGTGCCCATCGCGGCCGGGCTCGTTCTGCGGCCCGCCCGGGATGGCGGCGATCACGACGTGGCGCTCCTGCGGTGGATCAAGGCCCGCTACGCTCCGCTGCTCGATCGCTGCCTGCGGCATCCGCGCGTCGTGGCCGCCACGACGATTCTCGTGGCCGGACCGTCGCTCGCGCTTGCACTGCTCGTCGGCAGCGATTTCATGCCGCAGCTCGACGAAGGCGCCTTTCTGCTGCAGACCGTGCTGCCGAACGAGGCGTCGCTGGAAGAAGTCGATCGCCTGAACCACAGGGTCGAGGACATCCTCCGGGAGGTCCCCGAGATCGAGGACGTGGTTCGCCGGACGGGTCGAGCCGAGCGCACGGAGGACCCGATGCCCCACACGCTGTCGGATGTCCTCGTGACGCTGAAGGCCGATCGCGCACGCGATCTGGCCGCCATCGAGGACGACATGCGCGAGCGGCTGGCACGCCTGCCTGGCATCGCCGTGCTGTTCACGACGCCGCTGGGCATGCGGATCGACGAGGGCCTGGGCGGCACGCCCGCGGACATTTCGGTGCGGGTGTTCGGTCCCGATCTCGAGGAGCTGGCGAGGCTGGCGCAGGAAGCCGAACGCATCATGGCGAGGGTGCCAGGCCTGACCGACCTGCGCGCGGAAGCCTTGACGGGGCTGCCGCAGCTGCAGGTAGTCGTCGATCGCCAGGCCACGGCCCGCGTGGGGCTCGCGCCCGGCGACGTGATCCGCGCGGTGCGGGTGGGGCTGGTGGGACAGGAAGGCGCGCAGGTGTGGAACGGGCAGCGCCGGTTCGACCTGGTCGTGCGCCTGCGCGACGATCGCCGCGACAGTCTGGATGCCATCAGGACGCTGCTCATCGACGGGCACGACGGCACGAAGATCCCGCTCGGCCAGCTGGCGGAGATCTCACAGACCTTCGGGCCTGGCTCGATCCGCCGCGAAGCCGGTACGCGGCGGATCGCCGTCGAGGCCTCGGTGACGGGACGTGACCTCGGCGGCGCGGCCGAGGACGTGCGGCGGCGGCTGGCTGCCGAGCTGAAGCTGCCGAGCGGCTACTTCTTCGATCTGGCCGGCCGCGTGGAAGGCCAGGCCCGCTCGTCACGCGCGCTGCTGATCGCGATCGGCGCCGCGCTCTTCGGCGTGTTCGTCCTGCTCAACATCGCGCTGGGCTCGGCCGTGGAGGCGTCGCTGATTCTTGTCACAGTGCCCATCGCGTTCGTGGGCGGGATCCTGGCGCTCCTGGCCGCGGGCGACACGTGGAACGTCTCGTCGCTCGTGGGACTCATCGGCCTCTTCGGGATCGCGGTGCAGAACAGCCTGGTGCTGGTCACGCAGTCGCGGGGCCTGGAGCGGGAGGGCCGCAGCATCGCCGAGGCCGTGCGGGAAGCGAGCATTGGGCGGGTGCGGCCGAAGCTGCTGACCGCGGCAACCGCCACGCTCGGGCTCCTGCCGTTCCTGGTGTTGCGTCTCAACGGGACCGAGATTGAGCGGCCGTTGGCCACCGTGATGATCGGCGGCCTGGCCACGTCAACACTCTTCACGCTCTTCGTGCTCCCGGTGTTCTACCTCCAGGTGCACGAGTGGCTCCGCCGGCCGGGAGCCGGAAGCCGGGAGCCGGAAGCCCCCTAGAACGACACCTGCAGCGCCAGCCGGAACGAGCGCGGGATTGCGGCGTGGAAGTGGATGTCCTCGACGGGTGCGGGTTCGTCCCGCAGCCGGGACTCGAAGAAGTAGTCGATGTCCGACACCTCGGCGTCGAGCAGGTTGAAGCCTTCGACCGTCAGGCGCAGGCGCTCCGAGAACTTGTAGCCCGCCTCGCCATTGAGGATCGTGGTGGCCTCGGACCTGACGCTGTCGTCCTCGATGAGCGACCGCGGCCCGAAGTGGCGTACGCGGAGGCTGCCGAACGCCCCTGAGCCGACGCCGGCCGGTGGGTTGACGGAGATGCCGCCAGAGATCACGCGGTTCAGTGCGCCGGGAATGAAGTCTTCGCCCTCCGGGACGCCGATGTAACGCGCACGGGAGAACGACAGGTCCAGGTCGAGCGCCGTCCACCGGTTCGGATAGATGTAGTTCGTGATCTCGACGCCCGTGCGACGGCTGGCCGGGCCCGCCTCGGTGCTGCCCGAGTCGCCCACGTAGACCAGCTCCGAGTCGAAGCCGAGGTACCACAGCGTCGCTGTGGTCTGAAGGCCCTTGATCGCCACCGTGCGCACGCCGAACTCGGAGCCACGCGCGTTGGCGAACGCGGGGCTGGCGTTCACCGGATCTCCCGTGAAGGGGTCTACCCGTTGAACGATGCCCAGGCCGGAGTTCGAGTGGTAGCCCAGGCCCCAGTTGGCGTAGAACTCGGTGCCTTTCCACGGTCCGAACGCAGCCGACACCTTGGGCTGCAGATTCGACGCGAGGTCGTCGCCGGAGTTCAGCGGGTTGTCGGACTCGATGTTCCAGCGGTAGACGTTGCCGCGCAGGCCGAACGTGGTGCGCACCACGCGGCTCCACTCGATCTCGGTTTCGCCGAAAACGCCGACCGAAGTCTGGTCGGCTTCGTCGGCGCGCACGGTCCCGAGCCGTTCGGTCTCCCGCGTGAGGTAGAGACCCAGCGGCCCGCCCACCGAATCGTTGCGGAGATCGACGCCGAAGGCGCTTTCGATGGGCTTGTCGCCGATCCGTCCCAGGCGGCGGTGCGTGACCTTGCCGCCCGTGGTCCAGCGCCGCTCGAACTGCTCGAATTGATCGCCGTTTTCCGGATCGTTCAGGAAGTAGGTGAAGTTGTGGAACAGCTGGACGCCGTAACGCTGGACGTACGCGGTTGCCCGCGTCGAGCCGTTGGCCGACGAGCGCTGCCAGTCGACGGCGCCGCTGTAGCGAAACGTCTCGCCGCCATCAGTCTCCTCGATGAAACCGAACCGGCTGATCTGTCCCGAATCCACGGCGCGCTGGGGAATCTGGTCGGTGGAGTGCCAGTGATTCGAGAAGCCGATGAACGTCAGCGACAAACCCGAGCGGGAATCGCCCTGGCTGTAACGGACAACGCCGTTGTACTTGTCCTTGCTGTTGGGGCTGACCCACGGGCCGTTGTCGCGCTCGTATTCGAAGGCCGCCAGCAGGTTGCCGTTGCCCAGCTTCGGCGATACCGCCCCGAGGAACCGCCGGTAGTCGAACGACCCGGTCCGCAGCGAGACGATGGGGCGGTCGAGCACGTTGAAGTAGTTGATGTTGGCAGAGCCCGCCGACGAGAAGTCCCCGTTCTCCGCGTAATAGGGGCCCTTGCGGAACTGCACGCCGCTGACCAGCTCCGGGATCAGGTAGTTCGCGTCGGCGTAGCCCTGGGCGTGGGCGTGCGTGGGCATGTTCACCGGGATGCCGGCGATGGTCTGAGCGAAGTCGAAGCCGTGATCGAGGTTGAACCCGCGGAGGTAGTACTGGTTGGCCTTGCCTTCGCCGCTGTGCTGGCTGATCACCAGGCCCGGCACGGTCTCCAGAACTTCGGTGGCGCGATTGACCGGCCGCACGGCCAGCTGCGCGGCCGTGATGGCGCCTTCGCTGCCCGCCGACGCCACGCCGACCAGGTTCTCGGCCGGGTTCTCGATCTCGGCGAGGTTGCGGAACGTCCGCGGCGCCGTGATGGTGATGTCGGCGCTCGCCGCCACGAGCATCACGGCGTTGGCCGTGGCACCCGTCGGGCCTACGGTGATCTGCCGGCGGACGGCGCTGAAGTTGATCAAGCGAAACGAGATCTCGGCGGGGCCGGCGGGAACGTTGTCGAACCTGTAGCGCCCCTGGTCGTCCGTCACGGTCTCGAGCGCCGCCGCGCCAGAGGGCTGCAGCGTCATGCTGACGCCGGGCAGCACGCCACCCGTTTCGTCCGAGACGGTCCCCGAGACCACTCCTGCGCCTTGGGCGAGAGCCGGCGACACGGTGGCGCTCGAGAGCATCAGCGCGACGAGCGCGAAGCGAAGAGTGGTCATGTCAGTCGGGTCTCCGTGTTGGGCCGGTGGCTGGCATGAGGATCGTAGCCACGCCACTTGCGCCGAGCGCCTGACGTTTTCCTGAACTTTTCTTCAGGCAGGCCGAACTGCGGCTCTTCGATATACTGCGCGGGTGATGGGCTCGACCTGGCGCCGCGCGTGGGCATGCCTGGGCGTGCTGGGCTTCCTCGGCCTGAGCGTGCTGCCGCCGGAGCACGTGCATTTCGCGGCCGCGCACGAAGACCACGAGCCCGCGGAGGTCGTGCACCGGCATTTCGAACCTCACCACGCCACGTCCCCGCAGACGCACGTCGAGTCTCCCGACGACGCCACGTATCTTGCAAATCTCTTCGTCGTTTCTGCACCGCACGCCCTCGGCGCGCCCAGCGCCTTCGTGGTCGTTGCGGCGGCGCCCGAACCGGAAAGCCAGAGCTTTACGCGATGGCACGCCTCCGGACGAGATCTTCGAGTCCACGATCCTCCCTGGGCCCGTTCGAACGCCCTTCGCGGACCTCCCTCGCTGCTCGCCTAGCCTGAGCCGGCGGCCACGGTCGCCGTCTGCCTTGTCAATCCTTTGTTCGAGGTGGCTATGCGCGGAGCTGTGCTCTGCGCCGTCGTGGCGGCCCTGGTGCCCGTCAACGCCGGCGCGCAATCGATTGCGTTGACCGAACGTGAAGCCGTGGCCCGACTCACGGCGGAAAGCCCGCGGGTGCGAGCGCTGCGGGCCGGGGTGGACGTTTCTCGCGCCGAAGCGTCTGCTGCCGGGCGGTGGCCGAACCCACGGCTGACGATCGATCGGGAGTCGGTGGCCGGCGCCACGGAGTACCTGACGATGGTGGCGCAGCCCCTGCCGCTGTCGGGCCGCCGCGGCTACGCCGCGCAGGCGGCCGCCGTGCTGGTGTCGGCCACCTCCGCCCGCGCCGACGACGGCGTCAGGCGGCTGCGCGCCGACCTCCGGCTGGCGTTTGCGGATCTGCAGTGGGCGCAGGTACGGGAGCGCGAGCTCATCACGGTTCGCGATCGGTTGAGCGAGCTGGCCGCGGTGCTTGGACGCCGTGAGGCCGCGGGCGACGCGGCGGGCTACGACCGGCTGCGTGCGCAGCGCGAGGTGTTCGACGTGACCGCGGACACGGCCGCCGCCGCCACCGATCGCAGCCGGGCGCAGGCCGTCCTGGCGGCGTTCTTCGTGGGGATCGACGCGTCGCGCGTGGAAGCGGCCGCCGGGCCGCCGTCGCGCGCCCCCGTGCCAGCGCTCGATCAACTGCTCGAGCGAGCCGAGTCGGTCCGCGGTGAGCTGATCGCCCTGCGCCACGACGCCGACGCCGCGCGCCTCGCGGCCGGGGCCGCCGATCGCCAGCGCTTCCCGGATCCGGAGGTCGTTGCCGGCACCAAGTCGTCAAATGTGGCCGGCGGTGACCTCGGCAGTGTGTTCATGCTGCACGTCACGCTGCCGTTGTTCGATCACGCCGCGCCCGAGCGGCAGCTGGCGGCGGCGCGCGAGACGCAGGCAGCGGCGCGGGCGGAGGCCTTCCGCCTGACGCTCCGCGGCGAAGTGACGGCGCTGCGCGCCACGGTCATCGACCGGCGCGACGTTGCCGAGGGCTACCGTGCCGAGGCGCTGCGCGGGGCCGACGAGATCGCGCGCATCGCGCAGGTCAGCTACGACGCCGGCGAACGCGGCATCCTGGAGCTGCTGGATGCCTACCGCGTCACCGCCGAGTCGCGTCTGCGCCAGGCCGCGCTCGATCTCGCCGCGCGGCGCGCGGAGATCGAGCTCGAGTTCGTCACCGGTTGGGAGCTGCCGCTATGAGGCCTCGCGCATTCATCCGCGGCATGCTGCTGGTCACGTGCTTCACCGCCGGCCTGCCAGCCTGCTCACGCACCCCGCCGGCGCCGACCGAGAGCGAGCTGCCGGAGGGAGACGTCACGCACTGGACCGTCGAAGACCGAGCTCTTCATGGAGTATCCAGCCCTCGTGGCTGGACGGACGGCGCTCTTCGCCGTGCACCTGACCCGGCTCGACGACTTCTCTCCGGTGCGCGCGGGCCGTGCCAGCCTGGAGTTCACTCCCGAGCGCGGTGGAGCAGCCAAGACGATCTCCGGGCCACCGCCCGTCCGTCCGGGCGCGTTTCGCATCGAAGACATGCCGCCCGCGCCGGGGGAATATCGATGGGCGCTTGGTACTCGAGGGGCCGGACCTGTCCGATCGGCACGAGTTGGGGCGCGTCACGGTGTTCGCGGACGCTGCCGCCGCCAGGGCGGCGGCCGGAGGCGCGCCGGCGGACGATCCCACGGCCATCAGCTACCTGAAGGAACAGCAGTGGACCAACCCGTTCGCCACCGCCATCGTGGACCAGGCGGACGTGCGCGCGTCGGTACGCGCGCCCGCGACGGTGCATCCGCTCCCCGGGGGTGAGGCGATCGTGTCGGCGCCAGCTGCCGGGCGGATCAGCGCCGACGCGCTGCCCTCGATCGGCGATCGCGTCCGCGCGGGCCAGGTGCTGGCGCGCCTGGAACCGCGGTTGACCACGGGCGCCGACAGGGCCACTTTGGAGGCCGAAGGTGCCGAAGCCCGCGTTGCCGTGGAAGGCGCGCAAGCCGAGCTGGCGCGCGCGGAGCGGTTGCTGGCGGAAAGGGCCGTGCCCGCACGGCGCGTCGAGGACGCGCGCCGCGCCTTGGCGATCGCGGAGGCCCGTCTGCGCGCCGCGGAGGCCCGGCTCGCCCAGCGGGACGAAACGCTGCGCCAGGGGGGCGGCGCCGCGGCGGGAAACGCGTTCGCGCTGCGCGCGCCGATTGCCGGCCGGCTGGCGGACGTGATGGCCACGCTGGGCGCCGCGTACGACGAGGGCGCACCGCTTTTCCGCATCGTCCGCACCGATCGCGTGGAGCTGGAGGTGCAGGTGCCCGCCGTGGATGCGCCGGCGGCCCGGCGTGCCGTAGCGCTGGCGCTCGAGATTCCCGGCGTCGCCGAGCCGCTGGCGCTCATCCCGGATCACGTCCACGATGCCGGCGTTCTCGACGCGCGCACAGGCGCGCTGTCCGCTGCAAATGGAGATCGTGAATCCTGGCGAGCGGCTGCTCGTGGGCCAGGTAGCAACGGCGGTGCTCTTCACGCGCGATCGCATGCGGATGACCACGGTGCCGGCGGCCGCCGTCCTGATGGAGGCGGGCCGTCCCTACGTCTTCGTCCAGACCGGCGGCGAGCGGTTCGCGCGGCGGTTCATCGAGGTTGCAGCGCGCGACGGCGACCGGGTCGGGGTGAAGGGCGGCGTCTCGGTAGGCGAGCGCGTGGTGACGCGCGGCAGCTACGACGTGCAGCTGGCCTCAGCCGCCTCGGGATTGCCGGCCGAAGGCCACGTTCATTGAGGTGGGCCGATGAGACGCCTGATTGACTGGTCGATCGGCCACCACCGCCTGGTGCTGGCGCTGTCGGTGCTGCTGGCAGTGGCCGGCGCCTGGACCGCGCGCAGCATGCCGGTGGACGTGTTCCCCGACCTGACCGCGCCAACGGTCACGATCCTTGTCGAGGGCCGGGGCATGGCGCCCGAAGAGCTCGAAACGCTGGTCACGTTTCCGATCGAGACGGCGATCAACGGCGCGTCGGACGTCCGGCGAGTTCGATCCGCGACCGCGGTGGGTATCGCGGTGGTGTGGGTGGAGTTCGACTGGGGTACCGACATCTTCCAGGCGCGCCAGGTGGTGGCGGAGAAGCTGTCGCTCGTCGCCGCGACGCTGCCGCCACAAGCCGAGCAGCCCGTGCTGGCGCCGATCTCCTCGATCATGGGCGAGATCCTGTTCTTCGCGATCTCGTCGGAGCACGACGACCCGCTGGCGCTGCGGACGCTGGCCGACACGGTCGTGCGGCGGCGCCTGCTGGCCGTTTCCGGCGTCTCGCAGGTGACGCCCATCGGCGGCGCCGAGCGCCAATACCAGGTCATCGCCCACCCCGATCAGCTGCGCCAGAGCCAGGTGTCGCTGACCGAGCTGCTCGACGCGGTCCGCGGCTCGACGCAGAACACGTCGGCGGGCATCTACACCGAGGGGCCTCAGGAGTCCGTGCTTCAGACCATCGGCCGGGCGCGCTCGGTGGAGGAGATCGGCGATTCGGTGGTGGCGCTGCGCGGCGAGCGGGCCGTGCTGGTGCGCGATCTCGCCGAGGTGCGGGAAGGCGCGGCGTTGAAGAGGGGCGAGGGCTCGCGCAACGGCAAGCCCGCCATCATCGTCGGCGTCCAGAAGCAGCCCGGCGCCAACACGGTCGAACTGACCGCACGGCTGGACCGCGAGCTGGACGCGCTGCAGCGCGAGCTGCCTGGCGGCGTGACGATCGATCGCCGCATCTTTCGCCAGGCCGACTTCATCGAGGTGGCGGTCGGCAACGTCGTGGCGGCGCTGCGCGACGGCGGGCTGCTGGTCGTGGCGGTCGTGCTGATCTTCCTGGCCAACCTTCGCGCGGCGGCCATCACGCTGGTGGCGATGCCGCTGTCGCTGGCGGCGGCGGTGCTGGTGCTGCGTGCCTTCGGCGCCACCATCAACACGATGACGCTCGGCGGGCTGGCGATCGCCATCGGCGCGCTGGTGGACGACGCGATCATCGACGTGGAGAACGTGGTCAGACGGCTGCGGGAGAACGCCGCGAGGCCGGCCGGCGAGCAGCGGCCGGCGGCTGCGGTCGTGCGCGACGCCACGCTGGAAATCCGCACCTCGATCGTCTTCGCCACCGTGATCATCGTGCTGGTGTTCCTGCCGATCTTCGGCTTGTCGGGCGTCGAGGGCCGACTGCTGGCGCCGCTGGCCTTTGCCTACATCGTCGCGCTGACGGCGTCGCTCGTGGTCGCGATCGTGGTGACGCCGGCGCTGGGCTACGCGTTCCTGCCCGGCGCCCGATCGATCCTGCAGCGGCCACGAGGGATGGCTGTCGAGGGGGCTGACCCGCGGGTTCGCTCGTGTCCTGCCGCGCGCGCTGGATCATCCGAACGTGGTCCTGGCTCCTGTCGCTCGTCCTCCTGGTCGGCGCCGGCGCCGCGATGTCCCGCATGGGCACGGCGTTCCTGCCCGAGTTCTACGAGGGCTCGCTGACGGTACAGGCGAATACGCTCCCCGGCACCTCGCTGGCCAAGTCCGACGAGATAGGCCGACGGGTCGAGCAGATCCTGCTGGCGCAGCCCGAGGTGGTGGCCACCGCCCGCCGGACGGGGCGCGCCGAGTACGACGAGCACGTACAGGGGGTGGAGGCCGCCGAAATCGACGTCGGCCTGCGCGAAACCGGCCGCCCGCGCGCGGAACTGCTGGCCGAGCTGCGCCGCGGCTTCTCGACGCTGCCAGGGACCAACGTGACGATCGGACAGCCGATCTCGCACCGCATCGACCACATGCTGTCGGGCACGCGTGCCGGCATCGCGGTCAAGGTCTTCGGCGACGATCTGCCGACGCTGCGCCGCCTGGGCGAGCGTGTGCGATCCGTCATGGCCGGCGTGCCGGGGGCGGTGGACGTGGCGCTCGAGCAGCAGACCGAGGTGCCGTTCGTCCGGTTCGTCCTGAACCGTTCCGCGGTCGCCCGCTACGGCCTGCGTGCGGGCGACGTCGGCGAGGCCGTGGAGACTGCCTTCGCCGGGGCCACGGTCGGGCACATCTTCGACGGCGCCACCGGATTCCACCTGGTGGTGAAGTTCGACCCCGAATCGCAGGCCGATTTTGCCCGGCTCGGCGACCTGCCGATCGATACTCCGCGCGGCGGAACCATTCCGATCAAGCTGGTGGCGGACGTCCGCCGCGAGGTCGGTCCCGAACATGGTGCTCCGCGAAAACGTCCAGCGACGCATCGTCATCTCGGCGAACGTCGCCGGCCGCGACCTGGGCGGCGTCGTGGCGGAAATGCGCTCGGCGATCTCGCGCGCGGTGCCGATGCCCTCAGGCTACCGCGTCGAATACGGCGGGCAGTTCGAGAGTGAACAGGACGCTTCGCAACGCCTGCTGGTGCTGGGCGCGGCCGTTGTCGTGGGGCTGTTCATGCTGCTGGTGCTGGCGTTCGGCGGCTCGCGCGACGCCTGGCTGGTGATGCTCAACCTGCCGCTCGCGCTGATCGGCGGCGTCGCCGGTGTGTTCCTGGCCGGCGGCACGCTCAGCATCGCCTCGACCATCGGCTTCATCACGCTCTTCGGCATCGCCACCCGGAACGGGATCATGCTCGTGTCTCACATCCGGCACCTGATGCGGCACGAGGGCATCTCGGATCTGCGACAGGCGGTGGAGCAGGGCGCCCGCGAGCGGCTGATCCCGATCCTGATGACGGCGATGGCAGCGGGGCTGGCGCTGGTGCCGCTGGCGCTCGGCGGGGGCAAGGCCGGGAGCGAGATTCAGACGCCGATGGCCATCGTGATCCTGTGCGGACTCACGACCTCCACCCTCTTGAACATGTTCGTCGTGCCGACGCTGTACTTACGTTACGGCCGGCCGTGAACTGAACCGCCGGAAGCCGGAAGCCCTATGGCGGATAGCAGGCCATGAGCAAGCTGGTCACGACCTTGGGGCAGGGGCCGGGACGGTAGAACGTCAGCAGGCGCCCGCAGACAATCACTCCCGTCCACGCACACAACGACACCGCGGCGATCACCTTGGCGCGCCGCGGCGCGTCCAGCACGGCGGCGTCGCCGAACGCCTGGCGATAGGACGTCAGATAGAACAGCCCCGCGTTGGTGCCGCCGATCGTCAGGAACAGCAGCTTGAGGTGGAACGACACGTTGTAGATGTACTGGTCGGGCTCGGTGAGGAGGAAGAGCGCACCCGTCGTCGCGTTGAGGGCGAAGCCGGCGATGCCCCACGGGATGAAACGGTGAACCGTGGCGATGGGGACCCGCCGCGCCACGCCGAGCAGACGCAAGTCGAAGGTCCCGATGCAGCCCACCAGCATGCACAGGCCGAGGAAGTGGAGACTTTCAGCGATCGGCCATCCCCAAGCCGAGCGCATCATCCCAGACACTGGGGAGTTGGGGCCGATGGTCGTGACGAGCCACACCTGGAGATCGTGAAGCATCAGAGATCCGTGGCGGTCAGACGGGTGTGGGTGTAAGCGAGGAGACGCCCGGCGAAGATCGCGCCCCCCCAGCACACGAGCGAGATCGCCGCAAGGCGGCGCATGCGCTTCGCGGCCACAGGATCGGACAGCAGGTCTTCGTCGGCGATCGCGCGTTGCATGCGCGCCATCAGCACCATGCCGGTCGCGATGAGCAGCAGCTTGAGATAGAACACCGGGTTCGTGAGGGCTTTTGTCGGGTAGCCGATGAGCAGCAGCACGCCCGATACCGCGTTGAGCCAGAAACCGAACCACAGCACCGGCCGGAAGCGGCGGAACTCGACGAGCGGCATGTGGCGCCGCGACGCCCAGGACCCGCAGGTCGAGGGCGGCGCTGAGGCCGGCGGCAAGTGCCATCCCGATCGCGTGCAGCACCAGGAAGCCGGGGAAGACGAACATCGACGGCGACCCGATGATCCACTGGCTGAGCGGCGTCGCCTCGAGCCAGATCAGGAACGGGTCGATGTTCACGGCGGGGATAGTGGCACGGGTGCTCGCGCGATTCCCGTGTCTGACGAAAAATTCACGGATTCTTCAGGACCGTGGTGCAAGAAACGTCAAGAGGCCGCTCGTTCACGTCGGCTAGACGGCGCCTCGTGCCGTTCTCGCGCGTCAGCCGGCACCGGTTGCCCGCCGGCGCGTCGCGCGCTCGGAGATTGCGAAGGCGATTACCGACGTGCTGCCGCATATGTTCCAGTACGCGCAGCAGCACGGCATCGCGCTGTCGGGCCATCCCTTCACCCGCTACACGGAGGTGGGGGCTGGTCTCATCACGATTGAGCTGGGCCTGCTGCCGTAACGACCCACACGGGGCCGTATAGGTCCTTTGTTCAGCCGACAGCCGATCGAGCCGGGCTCAGTTCAGGATCGGCAGGGGCTTCGGCATCGGTCATCAGCCTGGACAGGAACTCGAGCCCCGGCACGTGCCGGCCCACGACGACGACACAGACCGTGAGCGGGATCGACAGCAGCAGTCCGATCGGTCCCCAGAGCCACGTCCAGAACGCCACGGCCACGAGCAGCGCCACGTTCGAGACGCCCGCCGCGTCGGCATAGAGCACGGTCTCGAGCACCATGTTCGTGAAAAGCTCCAGCGCCACGAAGAAACCGGCGACCCACAGCGGGCCTTCCCATCCCGGCAGCGCCGCCAGGCTGACCAGGATCGGCAGGCCCGCCGCGACGACCGGCCCCAGATACGGGATGTAGCGCAGCGCGGCCCCGGTGGCGCCGAAGAGCAGCGGATACGGGACCTCCATGAAATACAGACCCGCCGCGACGCAGCCGCCATAGATCGCGTTGACCAGCGTCTGCATCAGGAGCTGATGGCTGACGCGCCGGCCGGCCTCGTCGAGTGCCTGGATGGTGGTTGCCGGCCGTCGTGCGCCCACTACCTCGATCAGCTTCTCGCGCAGTTGTTCCCGCTCGAGCAGCATGAAGATCACCAGGATGACCACCAGGCCGGCCGTGGACAGCGGACCCATGGCCGGGCTGATCCACGTGGGGAAGTTCCACAGGCTGAGACGTTCGGGCCGCACCACCGCGGTGGCCGTGCGCCCCCGCGTCGGCTGCGTGCGGTCGATCTCGGCCTGAATGTCCTCGAGCGTTTTTTGGAGCTTCTGGACCGAGCCGTTGCCCACCTCGCGAACATCCCCGATCTTCTGCCGGATGTTGGTGCGGTATTGCGGCAGGTCGTTCACGAGCAGCGAGAACTGCGAGCCCAGGGCCCAGAGAGCCACACCCAGCAACGCAAACACCAGGCTGACGGTCACGAGCACCGCGGGCGTGCGTCCGATCCATCGCTGGAGGCCGCCGACAGGCCGGGCCAGCATGAAGGTGAGCAGCGCGGCCAGGGCAATCGGCATCAGCAGATCCCGGGCCCGGTCCAAGACCCCCACGACCAGCACGGCGCCGGCAAACGTGACCCACGACTGAGAGGTGCTACCGTCGTTCGACATCCTGGGTGGCCGCATGACCGCACTCAAGACAAAGCAACGGCTGTGCCTCCGGCGTTGCGGCGTGCGGGATCGCGCCTCGGCGGGGCGCGGGGACACCCCTTCCCTGTGGGCACTGAGCTGCCCATTGTTGGAACCTCAGCGGTGCAGTTCGCCCTCGTCAGGGCCGGCCGGTATGATCTGCGACCGCGCCTCGATAGCCGTGGATGCGCGAGCGGTCCAGCAGATACCTTCCCAGCCTCCGGCGAAGCACACCTTGGGCCATCGTTATCAAGAGCTTTCCGGCCTATTGGGAGCTCGCCGGCTCCGTATTGCTATCCGCGCTTCTGCCGATACACGCTTTTGCACGCCGCGCCTACGGATGAGCACGACTCTTGCCTAGCGACAATGGACCCCACGGCGGACCGCCTCATCGATTGGTTCAGAAACCTGCTCTCAGTCGGAGTTGAAACGCATGCCACGTGCTGATCGAGCCATCACCTCCACCGCCCCCAACGGCGCCCTCCCCGACGTGCTCGCGACGCCGCCCTCGGAGGTCGCACAGCTGCTGGGCGCCCTCCAGGCCGTCCGCGACGGCGACTTCTCGGTGCGGCTGCCCGGCCACTGGACCGGCGTGGAAGGGAAGATCGCCGACACCTTCAACGAGATCGTGGCGGCCAACGCCAAGATGGCCGGCGAGCTGGAGCGCGTCGGCATGGTGGTGGGCAAGCAGGGCAAGACCCGCCAGCGCGTCAAGTTCCCGAGGTCCACAGGCGCCTGGGGCGCGATGGAAACCTCGGTCAACACGCTCATCGACGACCTGCTGTGGCCGACGCACGAAGTGACGCGCGCCCTGGCGGCGGTGGCCAAGGGCGACCTGCTGCAGACCGTGCGCCTCGACGTCGAAGGACGGCCCCTCGAGGGCGAGTTCCTCCGCTCGGCCACCATTGTCAACACGATGATCGAGCAGCTGGGTGTGTTCACCGCCGAGGTCACGCGAGTGGCGCGCGAGGTCGGCACCGACGGCAAGCTGGGTGGCCAGGCGCAGGTCCGGGACGTCAGCGGCGTCTGGAAGGACCTGACCGACTCGGTCAACTCGATGGCCAACAACCTCACCGCGCAGGTGAGGAACATCTCCGAGGTCACGATCGCCGTGGCCAGCGGCGACCTGTCGCGCAAGATCACGGTGGACGTCCGCGGCGAGATCCTGCAGCTCAAGGAAGCCATGAACACGATGGTGGACCAGCTGCGCTCGTTCGCCTCGGAAGTCACGCGCGTGGCGCAGGAAGTGGGCACCGAGGGCCGTCTTGGCGGTCAGGCGGTGGTGCCCGGCGTGGCCGGGACCTGGAAGGACCTGACCGACTCGGTCAACGCCATGGCGCGCAACCTGACCGACCAGGTGCGCAACATCGCCGAGGTGACCACCGCCGTGGCCCGAGGCGACCTGTCGCGCAAGATCACAGTGGACGTCCGCGGGGAAATCCTGGAGCTCAAGAACACCATCAACACGATGGTGGACCAGCTGAACGCGTTCGCCGGCGAGGTGACCCGCGTGGCCCGCGAGGTCGGCACGGATGGCAAGCTGGGCGGCCAGGCGCAGGTCTCGGGCGTGGCCGGCACCTGGAAGGACCTGACCGACAACGTCAACTTCATGGCCAGCAACCTCACCGCGCAGGTGAGGAACATCGCCGAGGTGGCGACGGCCATCGCCGGCGGCGACCTCTCGAAGAAGATCACGGTGACGGTCAGCGGCGAGATCCTGCTGCTCAAGGAAACCATCAACACGATGGTGGACCAGCTGAACGCGTTCGCCGGCGAGGTGACGCGCGTGGCGCGCGAGGTCGGCACCGAGGGCCGGCTGGGTGGTCAGGCCAACGTGCTTGGCGTGGCCGGGACGTGGAAGGACCTCACCGACTCCGTCAACTCGATGGCGAACAACCTGACCGCGCAGGTCCGCAACATCGCCGAGGTGGCGACCGCCATCGCCGACGGCGACCTGTCGAAGAAGATCACCGTGGACGTCAGCGGCGAGATCCTGCAGCTGAAGCAGACCCTGAACACGATGGTGGACCAGCTGAACGCGTTCGCCGGCGAGGTGACGCGCGTGGCGCGCGAGGTCGGCACCGACGGCCGTCTCGGCGGTCAGGCGCAGGTGCCCGGCGTCGCCGGCACCTGGAAGGATCTGACCGACAACGTCAACCTGCTGGCCGCGAACCTGACCACGCAGGTCCGCAACATCGCCGAGGTCACGACGGCCGTGGCCCGCGGCGACCTGTCGCGCAAGATCACGGTGGACGCCAAGGGCGAGATCCTGGAGCTGAAGAGCACCATCAACACGATGGTGGACCAGCTGAACTCGTTCGCCGCCGAGGTGACGCGCGTGGCGCGCGAGGTCGGCACCGACGGGCGGTTGGGCGGTCAGGCGCAGGTGCCCGGCGTCGGCGGCACGTGGAAGGACCTGACCGACTCGGTCAACGCCATGGCCGGCAACCTGACCGTGCAGCTCCGCGACGTCTCGAAGGTGGCCACGGCCATCGCCAACGGCGACCTGTCCCAGAAGATCACCGTGGACGTGAGCGGCGAGATCCTCCAGATCAAGGACACCTTCAACACGATGGTGGACCAGCTGAACGCGTTCGCCGGCGAGGTCACGCGCGTGGCGCGCGAGGTCGGCACCGAAGGCCGGCTGGGCGGCCAGGCCAACGTGCGCGGCGTGGCCGGCACCTGGAAGGACCTCACCGACAGCGTCAACTCCATGGCCAACAACCTCACCGCGCAGGTGAGAAACATCGCCGACGTGGCGACGGCCATCGCCCGCGGCGACCTGTCGCGCAAGATCGCCGTGGACGTGAAGGGCGAGGTGCTGGAGCTGAAGAACACCATCAACACGATGGTGGACCAGCTGAACGCCTTTGCCGCCGAGGTGACACGCGTGGCGCGCGAGGTCGGCACCGAAGGCAAGCTGGGCGGTCAGGCGCAGGTGCCCGGTGTGGCCGGCACCTGGAAGGACCTGACCGACAACGTCAACTTCATGGCCAGCAACCTCACCGCCCAGGTGCGCAACATCAACGAGGTGGCGATCGCCATCGCCGGCGGCGACCTGTCCAAGAAGATCACCGTGGACGTGCGCGGCGAGATCCTGCTCCTGAAGGAAACGCTGAACACGATGGTGGAGCAGCTGCGGTCGTTTGCCGCCGAGGTGACGCGCGTGGCGCGCGAGGTCGGCACCGACGGCCGCCTGGGCGGACAGGCGGTCGTGCCGGGCGTGGCCGGCACGTGGAAGGACCTGACCGACAACGTGAACCTGCTGGCGGCCAACCTCACCACTCAGGTTCGCAACATCGCCGAGGTGACGACCGCCGTGGCCCGCGGCGACCTGTCGCGCAAGATCACGGTGGACGTCAAAGGCGAGGTGCTGGAGCTGAAGAACACCATCAACACGATGGTGGACCAGCTGAACGCGTTCGCCGCCGAGGTGACCCGCGTGGCGCGCGAGGTCGGCACGGAAGGCCTGCTGGGCGGCCAGGCCCAGGTGCCAGGCGTGGCCGGCACCTGGAAGGACCTCACCGACAACGTGAACGTGATGGCGGCCAACCTGACCGAGCAGGTGCGCGGCATCGTGAAGGTGGTGACCGCGGTCGCCAACGGCGAGCTGGAGCAGAACCTCACGGTGAAGGCCAAGGGCGAGGTGGCGGCGCTGGCCGACACCATCAACAACATGACCGAGACGCTGGCCACGTTCGCCGACCAGGTGACGTCGGTGGCGCGCGAGGTGGGCGTCGAAGGGCGTCTGGGCGGTCAGGCCAACGTGCCGGGCGCCGCCGGGACCTGGAAGGACCTGACCGGGAACGTGAACCTGCTGGCCGCGAACCTCACGAACCAGGTGCGCGCCATCGCCGAGGTGGCCACGGCCGTGACCAAGGGCGACCTGACGCGCTCCATTCAGGTGGACGCCCGCGGCGAGGTGGCCGAGCTGAAAGACAACATCAACACGATGATCGACAACCTGCGGTTGACCACCGACCGCAACACCGAGCAGGACTGGCTGAAGACCAACCTTGCGCGGTTTACCGGCATGTTGCAAGGCCAGCGCGATCTGGCCACGGTGGGCCAGCTGCTGCTGACGGAGCTGGTGCCGCTCATCAACGCCCACCAGGGCGTCATCTACCAGGTGGACTCGGAGGTGACGCCCCACCTCCGGATCCTGGCAAGCTATGCGGATTCGAGCGAGCGGCCCTACCCGGCCCACCTGCGGATGGGGGAGGGGTTCGTCGGTCAGTGCGCGCGCGACAGGAAGCGCATCCTGGTCTCGGACGTGCCGCCCGATACGATCGCAGTCGGATCGGTGTTCTTCCACGCGCTGCCGCGCAACGTGGTGGTGTTCCCGGTGGCGTTCGAAGGGCAGATGAAGGCCGTCCTCGGCCTGGCGTCGCTGAACGAGTTCTCGCCGACGCACCTCACGTTCCTCGAACAGCTGACGGCCAGCATCGGCATCGTGCTGAACTCGATCGAGGCGACGATGCAGACCGAAGGCCTGCTGAAGCAGTCGCAGCAGCTCGCCGGCGAACTGCAGACCCAGCAGAAAGAGCTGCAGCAGACCAACGACCAGCTGGCCCAGAAGGCGCAGCAGCTCGCCGAGCAGAACGTCGAGGTCGAGCGCAAGAACCAGGAAATCGAGCAGGCGCGGCGCGCGCTGGAGGACAAGGCCGCCGAGCTGGCGCTCACCTCCAAGTACAAGTCCGAGTTCCTGGCCAACATGTCGCACGAGCTGCGCACCCCGCTGAACAGCATCCTGATTCTGGGGCAGCAGCTCACGGACAACCCGGACGGCAACCTGACGGTCAAGCAGGTGGAGTTCTCGCGCACGATTCACGCCGCCGGCACCGACCTGCTGAACCTGATCACGGACATCCTGGACCTGTCGAAGATCGAGTCGGGCACCGTGACGGTGGAAGCCGACGAAGTCTTCTTCACGAACCTCCTCGACGGCATCGGTCGCACCTTCAAGCACGAGACCGAGAGCCGAGGCCTGTCCTTCGACATCCAGGTGGAGCCGCGCCTGGGGCGCAGCATCGTGACCGATGCGAAGCGCCTCCAGCAGGTGCTCAAGAACCTGCTCTCGAACGCCTTCAAGTTCACGTCGCAGGGCGGCGTGCGGTTGAACGTCTCGTCCGCACCAGGCGGGTGGACGCCCAATCACCCGGTGTTGAGCCAGGCGCAGAACGTCGTGTCGTTCGAAGTGGCCGACACCGGCATCGGCATCCCGGTGGAGAAGCAGCGCATCATCTTCGAGGCGTTCCAGCAGGCCGACGCCAGCACCAACCGCAAATACGGCGGCACGGGTCTGGGGCTGGCCATCAGCCGCGAGCTGGCGAGCCTGCTCGGTGGGGAAATCCAGCTGCGAAGTTCTCCCGGTGTCGGCAGCACCTTCACCCTCTATCTGCCGATTCGGTACGCCGGTCCGACGATGGTGAGTCGCGGATCCGATCCTGACCATGCGACAGCGGGCATGGCGTTCCGGTTCCCTTCGGTGCGCATACCCGAGCGGCCAATCGAAGTGGTGTTGGACGACCGCGACGATCTGCAACCGGACGACTCGACGATCCTCATCGTGGAGGACGACCCGTCCTATGCGCGGATCCTGCTGGACCTCGCGCACGACAAAGGACTAAAGGGGCTCGTCGCCATGCGTGGCGCTGACGCGCTGCAGCTTGCGCGCCAGTACAAGCCCATGGCCGTGTCGCTCGACGTGTTCCTGCCAGACATGCTGGGATGGACCGTGCTGAGCCAGTTGAAGCAGGACCCCGAGACACGCCACATCCCCGTCCAGATCGTCACGCTGGACGAGGATCGCCATCACGGGCTGGCGCGCGGCGCCTTCTCGTTCATCAACAAGCCCACGACCAAAGAGGGGCTGACCGAGGCCATCGCCCGCATCAAGGACTACGCCTCGCCTCGCCGCAAGCGGCTGCTGGTGGTGGAGGACAACGCCGCGGAGCAGCTGAGCATCAAGGAGCTGCTGAACCACGACGATCTGGACATCGTGATCGCCGACACGGGGGAGGCCGCGCTGGCGGCGATGGCTGAACAGCCCTGCGACTGCGTGGTGCTGGACCTCCGGCTTCCGGACATGTCTGGCTTCGAAGTGCTGGAGCGCATCAGCAGGGACAAGAGGCTGTCGGACGTGCCGGTGATCGTCTTCACCGGTCGCGAGCTGTCTCCCGAGGAGGATGCGCAGCTCCACACGCTCGCCCGGAGCGTCGTGGTCAAGGGCGTCGAGTCGCCCGAGCGCCTGCTCGATGAAACCTCGCTCTTCCTCCACCGGGTGTTCGCGGATCTGCCGCCGGAGAAGCAGCGGCTGCTCGAGCGGCTGCATCGGTCCGACGACGACCTGGTGGGCAAGTCGGTGCTCGTCGTGGACGACGACGTGCGGAACATCTTCGCCCTCAGCAGCGTGCTGGAGCGGCGCGGGATGAACGTGGTGACGGCCCGCGACGGCAGCGAGGCGGCCCAGAAGCTCGAAACCGTCCCGGATGTGTCGATCGTGCTGATGGACATCATGATGCCGGGGATGGACGGCTACCAGACCATGCAGCAGATTCGCCAGAACCCGGCGCTGCGCCGGCTGCCGATCATCGCCCTGACGGCCAAGGCGATGAAGGGGGATCGCGAGAAATGCTTCGAAGCGGGCGCCTCGGATTACCTGGCCAAGCCAGTCAACACCGAGCAGCTCCTGTCGGCGCTGCGCATGTGGTTGCATAGGTAGGGAGGACGATGAGCACCACGTCGCGCATCGACCGGGTCAACATCCTGCTGGTAGACGACCAGCCCCCGAAGCTGCTCACCTACGAGACCATCCTCAGCGGGCTGGGAGAAAACCTGATCAAGGCCAGCTCGGCGAACGAGGCGCTTCAGTGCCTGCTGAACAACGAGATCGCCGTCGTGCTGGTGGACGTGTGCATGCCGGATCTCGACGGCTACGAGCTGGCCTCGATGATTCGGCAGCACCCGCGCCACCAGCAGACGTCGATCATCTTCGTCTCTGCGATCATGTTGACGGAATTCGATCGGCTTCGCGGCTACGAGTGCGGCGGCGTGGATTACGTGCCGGTGCCCGTCGTACCGGAAATCCTGCGCGCCAAGGTCAGCGTGTTCGCGGAGCTGTATCGCAAGACGCGCGCGCTGGAGCGATTGAACGGAGAGCTCGAAGAGCGCGTGACCGAGCGCACCGCGGCGCTCGAAGCCAGCACCGCGGCGCTGCAGGAAGCCGATCGGCGGAAAGACGAGTTCCTGGCCATGCTGGCCCACGAACTGCGCAATCCGCTGGCGCCCATCCGCACTGCCGTGCAGCTGCTGCGGCTGAAGGAACTGGCCGAGTCCCAGCGGGCTCGCGCACGCGACGTGATCGAGCGCCAGGTGGAGCACCTCGTGGCGCTCATCAACGACCTGCTGGACGTGTCCCGGATCACGCGCGGCGTGATCGCGCTCCACCGGGAACCGCTGCTGGTGGGCGACATCGTGGCACGGGCGGTCGAGATAGCCAGGCCCGCCATCGACGCGAGCCGCCACGAACTGTCCATCGAGCTGCCGGTCGAATCGATTGCCGTGGACGGCGATCGGACCAGGCTGGTGCAGGTGATCGCCAACGTCCTCCACAACGCCGCCAAGTTCATGGATCCGCATGGACGTATCCGCCTGACGCTGGCCCGCGACGGTATGCATGCCGTGATCAAGGTGGTCGACACCGGTATCGGCATCGCTCCGGAGCTGCTGCCGAGCATCTTCGAGCTGTTCACCCAGGGGCACACCCGCGGCGATCGCTCGGAGGGCGGGCTGGGCATCGGCCTGGCGCTCATCAGGCGGCTGACCGAGATGCACGGGGGCACGGTGACCGCGCACAGCGAAGGGCCTGGCCGCGGCACGGAGGTGACCGTCCGGCTGCCCGTGCTGGCCGCGAGCCTGTCCATTGAGACCGAGGCGCCGGCCGCCATGCCCCTGCCGTCGATTCCCTCGCGCCGCATTCTGATCGCCGACGACAACGAGGACGCCGCCGAATCGCTGACGCTCCGCCTGCAGCTGGCCGGACACGACGTGCGCACGGCCCACAACGGCGCCGAGGCGCTGGCCATCGCCGGCGAGTTCAAGCCCCAGATCGTGCTCTTGGACCTGGGGATGCCGAAGATGGACGGTTGCGAGACGGCGCGGGAGATGCGGAAGCGCCCGTGGGGCAGGCGCGCCACGCTGATCGCGCTGACGGGCTGGGGCCAGCAGGAGGATCGCCGCCGCACGGCCGAGGCCGGCTTCGATCGCCATCTGGTGAAGCCGGTCGGCGAGGCGGAACTGTTCGAGGCGTTGGCGTCCAGTCTTCCGCAGAGCGGCGCGTCGGCCGCGGCCCAGGTGGGCTGACGCGTCAGCCCACGGCTGACGCTCAGGCTCGCTGGTAGACGCGCACCGTGGCGGCCGACTGCTGCCACCGGTCGAGGAGATCCTGCGGGTCGTCGAAGATGTACAGCGCGCCTCGGAGGTCCTCGTCCGACCAGTGGCCTCCGCATCGCAGCGCCACCGACTTGATCCCAGCCCGCGTGGCCGCCTCGATGTCGTAGGGCGTGTCCCCGATCATCACGCTCGATTCCGGACCTGAGCGGGCCCTGGCCAGCGCCGCACACACGATGTCGGGGTCGGGCTTCGATTCCGCGGCGTCGTCCTTGGTCGCCCGCTTCGCCACCAGGTCGTCCACGCCCGCCTGTTTCAGCAGCGCTTCCATCTCTTCATCGCCAGCCGATGTGGCAATCACGCGGTCGATGCCCCGATCGCGCAGGTACTCGAGCAGCGATCGGGCGCCGCGGGTCGCGCTGAGCCACGGCAGCATCTGGTTGAAGAGCTGCTTCTTCCTGGCCGCGATGGCCTTGCCGTCCGGGGAGTCCTCCTCGATGCCGGCGATCGCGGGCAGGAGCTTGTCGCCGCCCATCCCGATCAGGGGCCGGACCTGCGTGATGTCCACGCGCCGCCCGTACTCCCGCAGGGCGCGCATCCAGGCAGTGGCGTGCGCGTTGTTGCTGTCAATCAAGGTGCCGTCGATATCGAACAGCACGGATTCGAACGGCAGGTGCACGATCATGCCGCACCCTCCTGGATCTTCTCTTCGAACTCGCTCATCCGGTGCGCCAGGCTCTTCAGGTCCGTCTTGGAAGCCAGATCGCGAATCTGATCCGGGGTGACCGTTTCCTTGACCTGGAGATGCGACGCGATGTCCTGCAGGATCTGCAGGACGGCCGTCATCTCCCGCTCCGCCAGCAGGTCGATCTGGAGGTCCAGGTGCGCGCGCTTGTCGGCCAGCCTGGTGAGCCGGTTCTGGCTGGCCAGGACGAACAGCGCGAGAAAGATCGCCTCGAGCGACACCGTCATCGTCAGGAATGGGAACGGAAACGGATCGATCGGCGTCGTGCCGAACGCCCCCACGTTGAGCGCGATCCAGCCGGCGAACCAGATGACGTGGATGAGGAGTACTGCGCCATTCGCGAAGGCCCCTGTGATCCAATCGCTGAGCTGCTCGGCCGCGCGTGCGCTGGTGCAAGAGGGCGCGCTCCCAGGCCATGATCGTCTCGACGTTTTCCTCGAGCGTGCGCGACCGGCGCGGCGCGGGTTCCGCGTCCCTGCGGGCTTTTCCCTCATCGTGGTGGTCGCTGCGCTCAGTCGCCGCTGATCTCATCAAGGCTTCCGTTCTAACGACTCTTAAGCATGACCTGCGCCATCTCTGCCGAAGGCCTCAGCGTCACACGAGGATCGGGAGTTGCAACTGGGATCGCCATGGCACACGCGACCAATATCGCCAGCTCGTCTTATTGGATCGAGGCAGCCAGCTTGCCCACGTTTGGCAAACTCGAGCAGAACATCACCGTGGACGTGGCCGTCGTGGGCGGCGGCATGACGGGCCTGACCGCCGCGTACCTGCTGGCGGCCGCGGGGAAGTCGGTCGCCGTCCTGGAGCGGGGTCGCTGCGCGCAGGCCGAGACTGGACACACGTCGGCGCACCTGACGATGGTGACCGACACGCGTCTGACGGACCTGGTGTCGCGTGTGGGTCGCACGCACGCCCAGGCCACATGGGACGCGGGCCTCGCGGCGATAGCTCACATCGACTCCCTGGTCCGCGAGCACGCGATCGACTGCGGCTTCGAGTGGGTGGACGGGTACCTCCATGCGCCCGCAGAACGCACCGGCGGCAAGCCTGTTGACGCGGACGTGCCGCAGTTCACAGAGGAGGCCAGGCTCGCATCGGACCTGGGCTTCGATGCCGAGTTCGTCGCAAGCGTGCCCGGCGTGGGGACACCCGGCATCCGCTTCGCCGGGCAAGCGCGCTTTCGCCCGCGTCAGTACCTGGCCGGCCTGGCGCGCGCGCTTACCGGCATGGGCGTCCGCATCTACGAGCACTCCGAAGCGCGGGAGTTTCATGAGAAACCGCTCACGATCACGGCCAACGGCCACACCGTGTCGTGCGGCGACGTGTTCGTGGCGACACACAACCCGCTAGTCGGCCTGTCGAACCTGGCCGCTGCCACGCTGTTCCAGACGAAGCTGGCCCTGTATACAAGCTACGTGATTGCGGGTCGCGTGCCGAAGGGCACGATCCCCGACGCCCTGTTCTGGGACACGCACGATCCGTATCACTACGCCCGGCTGGACCCGCATCGCTCCGATGACCTCGTCATCTTCGGTGGCGAGGACCACAAGACCGGTCAGGCCACGGACACGGAGGCCTGCTACGCGCGCTTGGAGAAGACGTTGCGCGCCAGGGTTCCTGGCGTGGAGGTCACGCACCGGTGGTCGGGCCAGATCATCGAGACGCCCGACGGCCTGCCGTACATCGGCCGCGCAACCGACCATCAGTTCATCGCCACCGGTTTCTGCCGGGAACGGCCTGACCCTTGGTACCGCTGTCGGGGATGGTGGTGACCGATGCGATTCTGGGGCGCAAGAATCCGTGGGCGGAGCTGTTCGCGCCCGATCGGTCGGCGCTCGGCCGGGGCCTGTGGGACTACGTCAAGGAGAACTCGGACTATCCCTACTACATGATTCGCGACCGGTTCGCCGGGGCCGACGGCAAGTCTTTGCGCGCGGTCAAGCGCGGACAGGGCGCGATCATCGAGCGCGACGGCCAGAAACTGGCTGTGTACCGCGATGAGACCGGCGCCACGACCGTCCGCTCGGCCATCTGCACGCACATGGGCTGCGTGGTCGCCTGGAACACGGCCGAGCGCACCTGGGACTGCCCGTGCCACGGCTCGCGGTTCAAGACCGACGGTGGCGTGATCTCCGGGCCCGCGGAGGACCCGTTGCCCGCGGCAGAGTGACGAAGCTCCGGCGGAGCCGGAAGCCGTAGAACGCTACAATCGGCGCCTATGCGCCTGACTCTCGCCGTCGCCACGCTGGCTGCGCTTGCGCTCGTGACCGTGCACGGGCGGACGCAGAATCCGCCGCTCCGCCAGGACGTCGAGGTGTTGACGGCCGGACCCACGCGGATCGACCGGGTGAAGGACGGGTTGTATGTGATCCGGGGGCCCTTCGTCCCGTGCGGCACACGAGGCTGCCGGCCCGGCGGGGCCGACGATGGGCTGATTCACGAACCTGGAGACGTGGCCGCGCGGGTCACGCCCGAGGGCGTCATCCTCGTGGACGACAAGTATCCGGAGAATCTCAACGACGTGCTGGCCGCGCTGCGTACGGTCACCACTCAGCCCATCCGGTACCTCCTCAACAGCCACCACCATGGCGATCACGTGAGCGGCAACGTGAACCTGGCGTCGATGGGCATCGACATCATCGCGCACCGGCGCATCCGCGAGAACTTCTTGCGGCTGAAGCAGCCGGGGGCCCCGAACATCGTGTTCGAGGACCAGGGCGGTGTGCATCTCGGTGGTGTGGAAGTGCGGATGCACCATCTGGGCCGCGGGCACACCAACGGCGACACCGTGGTGCACTTTCCCGATCTTCGCGCGATTCACATGGGCGACCTGGTCATCGACGGCATGCCCGTCATCGACTATGCGGGTGGCGGCAGCGCGCTTGCGTTCGTGAAGACCATCGACAACATGCTGGCGCTGGACTTCGACGTGGCGATCCCCGGCCACGGCAAGGTCATGACGAAACCGGAAGTCCTGGCCTACCGCAACCGGTTCGAGACCATGAACCAGCGCATGCGCGAGCTGATCAAGAAAGGTGTCCCGAAAGACGAGCTCAAGACGCTGGCGCAGGTGCGTGCGCAGCTGCGACTGTCCGATCTGGGATGGGAGAATTCCGTGAGCACGACGGCGTCATTGGGCAGTTTCTCGCAGTACTACGACGAGCTCGCGCGGTGAAATGACGCCGGCTCTGGGCTCCAGGCTCCGGACTCCAGGCCTCGCCAAGAGCCTAAAGCCAAGAGCCTAGAGCCCCTCGGCTGCCCGCCGCAACGCCGCCGCTTCGTCTCTGAACGCCCGGATAAGGCTTGTCCAATGGCCGTCGGCGGCGGCCTCCATGGCGTGCTCATCCGGATCCCCCAATCCCGCGTCGCGCAGCCGCCGCAGGCGCGCCAGCATGAGGTCGCGAATCTCGTCGGGGTTGTCCACGCCACGGAACACGCCAAGGTGCAGGTTCTGGCCGACGCCGCTGTGCCCGCTTTTCTTCTGCGCCGCGGCTTCACCGCCGCCGGCCGTTGTCACCTTGACGTCGGAGATGCCGAAGAACCGCTCGATCGGTCCCTGCGTGACGGTGATGTTCTGGATGTTGTCGAACGTCATGGTCATCTCGCTGACGTTCCAGACGCCCGTCCGGATGCGCAGGCTGCGATCGGTCACTTTGTACCAGCGCATCTCGTAGCTCAGTCGCAGAGAGAAGTACGTGACGGCGAGCTGAAACACGAAGACCAGGAGCCCCAGGATGGTGACGGTCGCGGCTACGACGGCCGCGGGAGTCGAGGTCGTGCCGAAGATCGCCAGCGGGATGTCGGCGACCAGCAAGCCGCCGAGGATGGCCGACCTGCGTGATCAGCCAGCCGACCGTGATGTACCGCAGGTATCCCGGCGCGGCGCGAAATACCCGGAGGCTGCGCACGTCGCCCATCGGATCTGTGGGCTCGGGCGGCACCTTCAGCAGCCACAAGAGCCGCTCCTTCAGCGCCTCATACATCGCGTGACCCTCGTGACGGCTCGGGTCCCGAACGCCGCTCCAGCGCCACGCGCGCCGCGTGCAGCTCCTCCACGGCCTGGCGGAGCAGGGTGGCGGCCTCCGGCGCTTCGATCGCATGCGCGGGCGACGCGGCAGCGGGGGCCGCGGTCTTGCGCAACCCGCGCATGCGCGCGTACAGGAAGTCGCGGACCGCTTCGAACTCCAGCAGTCCCTCGATGGTCATTTCCGCGCCGGCGGATCCCGACGCGGTCTGAATCCGGACGTCCGCCAGCCCAAGCCAGCGCTGGATGAACCCGCTCGTCAGGTGGATGTCCTGGATGCGCGCGTAGGTCAGGTTGATCTGCCTGCGGAACAGGATGCCCCAGCGCATGTGCACGCCTTCGGCGTCGAACCGGAAGCGCATGGTCTCGTAGCGAAAGAAGAGCAGCGGCATCAGGACGATGAACCCCGGACCCGTCAGCACGGCCCGGATGATGTAGAGCTTCAGCAGCTGCGGATGCGGGCGCTCGATGGCATAGATGTGTGCGTCGGAAGCGGTCCCGGTCATGGCCGCAGATTGTGCCACGGCCGCGGCGCCTGGTTTCACATACAATCGCGCCTATGTCAGTCGAGCGGATTCTTCTGAAGGGCGGCTGCGTGCTCACGCTCGACGCCGACATCGGCAATTACCCCAAAGGGGACGTGCTGATCGAAGACAACAAGATCGCCGCCGTCGGGCCGCTCCTGCGCGTGTCGGGCGCCGAGGTCATCGACGCGAGCAGCATGATCGTCATGCCGGGCTTCATCGACACCCACCGCCACATCTGGGAAGGCATCCTCAAGAACATCGCGCCGGACGCCCTGCTGGACGAGTACTTTCGCGACATCCTGGGCGTGCTGGCGCCGGTGTATCGCCCCCAGGACGCCTACGCGGGCAACCTGGTGAGCGCGCTGGGCGCGATCGACTGCGGCGTCACGACGCTGCTGGACTGGTCGCACATCCAGAACACGCCGGAACACACCGATGCCGCCATCGCCGCGCTGCAGGAATCCGGTCTGCGGTCGGTGTTCGCGTACGGGACCCCGAACCTGGACATGGTCGCGTGGTGGCACAACAGCAGCCTGAAGCACCCGCACGACGTAAAGCGGGTGCAGAAGCAGTACTTCAACTCCAACGATCAGCTGATCACGTTGGCCCTGGCTCCGCGCGGACCCGAGTTCACCACGTTCGACGTGTCCAAGCACGACTGGGAACTGGCGCGCGAGCTGGGCATCCGCATCAGCGTGCACGTTGGGGTCGGCGCCGCGGGCCAGCACGGCAAGCTGGGCGAGTTCGGGCGCGCGGGCCTGATGGGCCCGGACACCACCTACATCCATTGCTGCACGCTGAACGACGAGGAAATGCAGATGATCGCCGACACTGGCGGCACGGTGTCGATCGCCGCGCCGGTGGAGATGCAGATGGGCCACGGCATGCCGCCGGTGCAGCGCTGCCTCGACCGCGGAATGAAGCCCAGTCTGAGCGTGGACGTGGAGACCACCGTGTCCACGGATCTCTTCGCGCAGATGCGCTCGGTGCTGACGCTGCAGCGCGCGCAGATCAACGAGATGCGACTCGCGGGCAAGGACAATCTGCCCGCTGTGCTGACCAGCCGCGACGTGATGGAGTTCGCCACCATCGAAGGCGCGCGCGCCATGGGGCTCGACAGCAAGACTGGCACGTTGACGCCAGGCAAGGAGGCCGACGTCATCATGCTGCGCACCGACCGCATCAACGTGCTGCCGATCAACGATCCGATCGGCGTCGTGGTGCGCGGGATGGATTCGTCGAACGTCGATTCGGTGTTCATCGCCGGCAAGCCGCGAAAGCGCCACGGCCAGCTGGTGGACGTGGACATCAACCGCGTGCGCCGGATCGCGTACGAGTCGCGCGACTACGTGGTGGAGAAGTCGGGGTTCAAGATGCCGTCGATCTAGGGCTCCAGGGCTCCGGGCTTCCGGCTCCCGGCTTCCGGCTTCCGGCATGGATGAGTCGTTGCGCTTTCTATAATGGACTCATGCGCAACGCCATCCTGCTCACCTTCTCTGCACTGGCTGTCTCGCTGGTGGCCCAGCAGGCGCCGAATCCGCGCCAGCAGCCGGGGGCGATGATCACGGCGTTCGCGCCGGAGCAGCACGACCTCTACGACGGCCGCTTCATCCTGTCGGCCACCCGCATCTACATGGTGGGCACGGTGAACGATCCTCCCGGCTGGGACCACCTGGACAACGCGGCCGCCACGCTGCGGCCCGCGTCGGGCACGGCCGAAATCGACGTCGACGAGATCAGGAACACCGGCACGTTCGAGGCGCGGCTGAAGATCCCGGAGGGTGATCTCGTGCTGGCCGTGGACAAGTGGAACGAGTTCAACCCGTGCCAGAACGGCGGCCTGGTGGCTTCACTCCACGAGCACGGCACCGACTCCGGGTGCGGCGACAACAACTGGCCGAAGACGTTCGTGTACCTGGCGGGCTGGGGCTTCGGCCACGCGACGCTCAACGGCAAGCCGCTGTACGACAACTACGAGATGCACTTCATGGTCACGCAGGGCATCCGGGACCGGAAGACACTGAAAGTGAACTACCCGATGGCGGGCAAGAAGCTCCCGGGCGGAGAGGTAAACCCCGCCACGCAGCAGATCGACTTCTACATCCGCAGCCCGCAGCAGAACCCCAAGAACAAGCCGAACCGCGAGGTGTTCATGCACTTCTTCGGGATGGAAATCACGTGGAAGTAGGGGACCGATAATTCAGACTCAGATTCACAATTCACAAAGAGGTCACGGAACTGCAGTTCCGGCCCGCTCTCTGATTTGTGAATTGTGAATTGTGAATTGTGAATTGCCCTAGCTGACCGGCTCCGGCCGCGCCAGGCGGACAAGGCTCGGCGCATCCAGCCGTGGCCCGTGGTAGGCCGGCACGTCGCCGAAGCGGCGGCGTGCCTCCCAATCCGCGCGTGCCTCCGCGATCTCGTCGGGGGTGCGTGCCACGAAGTTCCACCACATCAGGATGGTTTCCGGGAACGGTGGTCCGCCGATTAGCAGCAGCCGGCCGCCGCCGCGGCTGCTGACGCACGCCTCGGTGCGCGTGGTGCCGAGGTAGTAGAGCGTGCGGTCCTGGAGCGGCTGGCCGTTCACGGCCGCGTCGCCATCGAGCGTCAGCACCGCGTGCTCGAAGTCGGGGTTCAACGGGATGTCCATCTCGCGGCCCGCGTGCAGCTGCAGGTCGGCGCCGAGGATCTCCGAATAGTACGGGGCGGGACAGCTGGCGCCGAGCAGCGTGCCCGCGAACACGCGCGCGATGCCGCCGGATGATTCCGCCACCGGCACGTCTGGCACGTGCGCAAACCCCGCATCCATGTGTCGCGTCCGGTCCGGCAGCGCCGTCCACAGTTGCACGCCGTCCAGGCGGCCCGTGTGGTCGCGCGGCGTCTGCTCGGCGTGCGCGATGCCGGCGCCTGAGGTCATCACGTTTACTCCGTTCGGGCGGAGCACCGACTGGCTGCCCAGGCTGTCGTCGTGCACCACTTCGCCCGCGAGCAGCCACGTCACGGTCTGCAAGCCGATGTGCGGGTGCGGGGCGACATCCATCGGCTTCTCGGTGGTGAAGGACATCGGACCAAAGCGATCGAGGAAGCACCACGGGCCCACGAGCCGCCGGTCGCGAACGGGGAGGACGCGCGTGATGGGCATCGAACCGAGGGCCAGTTCACGACCGCTATACGACTCCAGCCGTGAATCGGTGGCGCCGATGGCTTCGCAGGCCTCCGCAGAAACCGGCTCGCTTCTCTTGGACATGGGTCGACCGTGTCCATTATCCCGCCTGGACGTCGCTCGATATCATCAAGGGCGTCTGCATGCCCCCGAACGTCCTCAACCTCTTTCACCCGCCCGTCGCCGCCTGGTTCAGCAGCGCGTTCGAGGCCCCGACCCGCCCGCAGCGGCAGGGCTGGCCGGCGATTGCCCGCGGCGAATCCACGCTGATTCTCGCGCCCACCGGCACGGGCAAGACGCTGACCGCGTTCCTGTCGTGCCTCGATCGTTTGATGTTCGCGGACGTACCCGGCCGCGACGCGCGGTGCCGCGTGCTGTATCTGTCCCCGCTCAAGGCCCTCGCCGTGGACGTCGAGCGCAACCTGCGCGCGCCGCTGGCGGGCATCGCGGATGTGGCGACCGCCCAGGGCGTGCCCTTTCACGTGCCCGCGATGTCGATCCGCACGGGCGACACGCCGGCCAACGAGCGGTCGCGCTTCCAGCGCCAGCCGGCCGACATCCTGATCACCACGCCGGAGTCGCTGTTCCTGCTGCTGACCTCGAACGCGCGCGACCGTCTGCGCTCGGTGGACACCGTGATCGTGGACGAGATCCACGCGCTCGTGTCCACCAAGCGCGGCGCGCACATGGCGCTGTCGCTCGAACGCCTCGAACGCGTGGTGGACAGGCCGCTGCAGCGCATCGGCCTGTCGGCGACGCAGCGGAACCTGGACGAGATCGCCCGCTTTCTGGGCGGCGTCACGCCGCCGCGGTCGCGCCGCGCGGCGGGCAAGACGCGCGAGCAGGCGCCCGACACGGCCATCCACGCCGAGTTCGCGGAAGGCAGCGGCGGAGCGCCGCGCCCCGTGACCGTCGTGGACGCGCGCGAGCCCAAACGCCTCGAGCTCACCGTAGACGTGCCGATCGCCGACATGGTCAAGGTGGGACATCCTGTCGAGCAGCCCAGCGGGCCGGCGGCGCGAAGCTCGCCCGTGCACACGATCTGGACCTCGATCCACCCGCGCCTGCTCGAGCTGGTGCGGGCGCACAAGTCCACGCTGCTCTTCGTGAACAGCCGGCGCCTGGCCGAGCGGCTGGCGGCGGCGCTCAACGAGCTGGCGGGCGAGCCGCTGGTCCGCGCGCACCATGGGTCGCTGGCGCGGGCGCAGCGCACGGAGATCGAGGACCTGCTGAAAGCCGGCCGCCTGCGCGCGCTGGTGGCCACGTCCTCATTGGAGCTCGGCATCGACATGGGCGCCATCGATCTGGTGGTGCAGATCGAAGCGCCGCCGTCGGTGGCCAGCGGTCTCCAGCGCATCGGCCGCTCGGGCCACCGTGTGGACGAGACCAGCCAGGGCGTGATCTTCCCGAAGTTCCGCGGCGACCTGCTGGCCTGTGCGGCGGTCACAGGCGCCATGACCAGGGGACTGGTCGAGCCGTCTCGCTATCCTCGGAACCCGCTGGACGTCCTGGCGCAGCAGATCGTCGGGATGACATCGATGGACCAGTGGTCGGTGGACGATCTCTATTCCGCCATCCGTGGCGCCGCGCCCTTCGCGGAGCTCAGCCGGCGGGTGTTCGAAGGCGTACTCGACATGCTTTCGGGCCGGTATCCCTCCGACGAATTCGCGGAGCTGCGGCCCCGAGTCACCTGGGACCGCGTGAACGGCACCGTGGTGGCCCGGCAGGGCGCCAAGCGTGTCGCCATCACGAACGCCGGCACGATTCCCGATCGCGGTCTCTACGGAGTGTTCCTGGCCGACGGGTCCCGTGACGGCGCACGTGTCGGCGAGCTGGACGAGGAGATGGTGTTCGAGGCGCGTGCCGGCGAGACGTTCCTGCTCGGCGCCTCGACCTGGCGGATCGAGCAGATCACCCACGACCGTGTGCTGGTGGCGCCCGCGCCGGGCGAGCCCGGCAAGATGCCGTTCTGGAAGGGCGAGGGCCCGGGACGTCCGATCGAGCTCGGCCAGGCGATCGGCAAGCTGACGCGCGAGCTCCGCCAGGCGCCTCCCGCCGAAGCCGTGGCGCGCCTGACGAGCGATCACGGACTCAACCCGCCTGCGGCCGAGAACCTGCTGCAGTACCTCGACGATCAGCAGCGGGCCACCGGTGTCGTGCCCGACGACCGCACCGTGCTCATCGAGCGATCCACCGACGACGTGGGCGACTGGCGGTATTCGGTGTTGACGCCCTTCGGCAGCCGCGTGCATGCGCCGTGGGCGATGGCCGCCACCGCGCAGATTCGCGACGAGCGCGGCCTGGACGCCGAGGTGATGTGGAGCGACGACGGCTTCGTGGTGCGGGTACCCGAAGGCGACGTCGCCCTCGATCCGGCGCTTCTCATACCGGACCCGGACGACGTCGAGCGGCTGGTGGTGCGGCAGCTGGGCTCCACCGCGATGTTCGCGGCGCGCTTTCGTGAAGCCGCCGGCCGGGCGCTGCTCTTGCCCAAGCGGCGTCCCGGGGCGCGTGCCCCTTTGTGGCAGCAGCGCAAACGCGCGGCGGATCTGCTGGCCGTCGCGGCGCGATTCGGCTCGTTCCCGATCATCCTCGAGGCGTACCGCGAGTGCCTTCGCGACGTCTTCGACCTGCCGGCCCTCGTCGACCTGCTGACCAAGGTGCGCAGCCGGACCGTGCGCGTGCACACGGTGGACGTGCAGAAGTCGTCGCCGTTTGCCGCGTCGCTCCTCTTCGGGTACGTCGCGAATTACCTGTACGACGGCGACGCGCCTCTGGCGGAGCGCCGGGCGCACGCGCTCTCGGTGGATCAGGCGCAGCTGGCCGAGCTCATCGGCGAAGGGGAGCTGCGCACGCTCGTCGATCCCGAGGCGCTGGCGGCGCTGGAACGCGACGCCCAGCAGCTGCCGGAGAAGTACCACGCCCGCTCGACCGACGCGGTGCACGACCTGCTGTTGCGCCTGGGCGATCTGTCGATCGCCGAGATCGAGGCCCGTTCGGCGCCAGGCGTCGCGGCCGCCGCGATCGACGAGCTGGTGGCGCGTCACCGGGCCCTGCCCGTGAAGGTGGCGGAGCAGTCGCGGCTGATCGCGGTCGAGGACGCCGCCCGGTACCGGGACGGCCTGGGCACGCCGCTTCCAGCGGGCCTTCCGGCATCGCTGCTGGAGCCGGCGCCCGATGCCGTCGTCGATCTCGTGCGGCGCCATGCCCGCACGCACGGCCCGTTTACGGTTGAAGACGTCGCGGCACGCCTGGGACTGGGCGCGGCCGTGGTGGCGGCGACGTTGCAGCAGCTCGCGCAGGTCGGCCGCGTCGTGGAAGGCGAGTTCCGGCCAGGCGGACATGGCCGCGAGTGGTGCGACGCGGACGTGCTGCGGGTGGTGCGCAGCCGATCGCTGGCGGCCCTGCGGAAGGAAGTCGAGCCGGTCGAGCCGCACGTGCTCGGGCGCTTCCTCATGGCGTGGCACGGGTTGATTCGGCCGCGCGCGGGGCTGGACGGGCTGTTGGACGTCGTGGAGCGCCTGCAGGGCGCCCCGCTCGTGGCGTCGGTGCTCGAGCGCGAGGTGCTGGCGGCGCGCGTCGCCGACTACTCGCCGGTGCTGCTCGACACGCTGGTGTCGGCCGGGGAGGTCACGTGGCTTGGCGTGGACCCGCTGGGTGAGCGCGACGGCCGCGTCGCGTTGTATCTCACGGATCACGTGCGCCAGCTTGCGCCGCCGGCCTCGACGGACGGCCTGCTGGAGCGGGAGACGCGCATCCTGGCGTGGCTGATCAAGAGCGGCGCCTCGTTCTTCGGGCCGCTGCACGATGCCGCCGGAGGAGGGTTCCCGCAGGAGACCGTCGACGCCGTGTGGAACCTTGTCTGGAAGGGGCTGGTGACCAATGACACGCTGCACCCGCTGCGTGCCTACACGGCCGGACCCCAGCGCTCGGCGCGCGCGCATACCACGCGCGAAGCGCGCGCGCGGCGTTTCCGGTCGCGCCGCCTGGTGCCCGAGCCGGCCGAGGGGCGCTGGTCCGCGGTGTCCGTTCCCGAGCGCGCCGGATCGACGGCCTGGGCGGCGGCGCTCACGCAGCAACTGCTGACCCGTCACGGCGTGGTGGCCCGCGACGTGACGGCGCTGGAGCCGGTGCCCGGCGGCTTCAGCACCATCTATCCCGTGCTGCGTCGACTGGAGGACACCGGCCGCGTGCGGCGCGGCTATTTCGTGGCGGGCCTGGGGGGCGCGCAGTTCGCCGAACCCGGCGCCGTCGATCTCCTGCGGTCGGAGCGCGATCCGGGGGCCGCGGCCGTCGCCGTCACGTTGGCGTCCACGGACCCCGCGAACCCCTACGGCGCCCTGGTGGAGTGGCCCGCGTGGGGCGGCAGCGCGTCGAAGGCGAGCCGCGTCGCGGGCGCGCGCGTTGTGCTGGTGGACGGGTATGCGACGGGCTGGATCGGCCGCGGGGATCGCTCCGTCCTCGTCGCCGTGCCCGACGAGGATCCGGATCGATCGCGCCGCTGTCTCGCCCTGGCACGCGAGATGGTGCGGCTCGCGTATCTGCCGACCGCCGAACGCCGCGGGTGGCTCGTGGCGGAGCTGAACGGCGAGCCCGCCACCGCCAGCCCCCTCGCCCGCTATTTCGTCGAGGCCGGCTTCGCCGTGACCAGCGGCGGCCTGCAGCTGCGCGTGCCCCGGGCCACTGGGGGCCCGGAGCCTGGAGCCTGGAGCCTGGAGACTAGAAATTAAACGTCACATGAAACCGCGCCAGCCGAGGCGCCGCAATCGCCGTCGGCGTCAGCCAGGCGGCGCCGTTGGTGCGCTGCTCGTAGGTCTGCTGATAGACAGTCGTTACGTTCGAGTTGAACAGGTTGTAGAGATCGATGCCGACGTCGGTGCGCCGGCCCATCAAGCGCAGGATCTTCGCGAACCGCATGTCCACGAGGTCGATCCGCTCCAGCGTATAGAGCTCCCCGGGTTTCAGCAGGTTCACGGTCGTCGTGCCGGTTGCCAGGGCGTTGGCGGGAAGGCGCCCGAGCGACTGCTGGATGATGGTGTTGGGCACGACGTAGTTGGCGGCCAGCGAGAGGCCGTTGGTGGCCACGCCGCCGCCGGGAGTGGTCTCGAGCGATCGCATGCTGGCGCTGACCAGCACGTCGATCTTCGGGATCGTGTACGACGCCAGGCCCCTGAAGGACGTTGCCCACTTCTCCGTGATGTCGCACGAGTCCACGCGCGCCGTGCCGAGCAGCTCTGGAAGCGCCCTCGTGGCGTTGCAGAAATCGCGCACCGCGCGCCCCGTGCTGGTCCCGGCCTGTAGCGTCAGCCCGTTGGCCAGTCGCGCCGTGGCGGTGAAGTCCATGCCGTGCCAGTACGCAGGTGCGGGCGTCGCCGTAGTCCTTTTCGCTCGTCATGTAACTCTGCGCGCCACGAGCGTTCGCGGCCTGGGTGATCGCGACAAACTGCGCCGACTGACCCGCGTCCGGCAGGTGCTCGTGCTCCGGGATGACGATCGAGTAGACGTCGTAGTCGGCCGCGGTCGTCAGCACGTTGTCGGTCACGAAGAAGTTGCCCCACCACCGGCGGTTGTAGCCCAGTTCGACCGACACTCGAGGCACGAGCTCGTGTTGTACCGACGCGCCGAACTGCCAGTCGTTCGGGCGCACACCCCAGCCGCCGAGAATGTCCGGATTGATCGTCGTCGTGTTCGGGTTGGCGTTGCCGAAGTTCAGGCCGACGCCGCCGACCGCGGCGCACAGGTCGCCGCCCGAGGCCAGGTTGTCTTGCGCCGCCGGACTCAGGAGATTGCAGTCCACGGCGAAGTTGCGGTTGCCGTCCGTCCAGCCGCGCGCCGGGGCCGGTCCCGACCCGATGCGCGTGATGATCCGCGCCGCCGGGTTGTTGGAGCTGTAGATGACGTCGGAGGTGGCCGCTTCGACGTACTTGCCCAGGTTGACCTTGACCGCCGTCTTTCCGGTCCCGAACAGATCGTAGGCGAACCCGAGACGCGGCGTGAGGTCGTTGTACCCGCGCACGCTCACGGTGCGATCGAAGCTGATCGGCTGCGGATTGAAACGCGAGGTCTCCGTGGTGCCGTTGCCCTCGGCCGGCGCCCAGCTCCACGCACGGTCGTAGCGGAGCGCCATCTGCAGCGTCATCCGTCCCATGGTCCACTGGTCCTGGGCGAAGAGTCCGATCGTCTGCGTGCGATCGTGCTGGTCCCATCGCGGCGACAGGAAATACGAGACGCTGATGGGGCACAGGCGGGTGCCGCCGGAGATGGTGCAGGGCGTGGTGGCGGGGGCGTTGGCGTTGAAGGTGTATCGCAGCTGCGTGTGGTTCGGCACGCGCCCGTTGTGCACCTCGGAGAAGTAGCCCTGGTAGCCCATCTTGATGTTGTGCGCCCCGGTGACGTAGGACAGCGCCGCGCGCCACGCGGACTGCATCGCATCGTTGTCGTTGAAGCCGAAGTCGAGCGGATCGAACACGCCGCGATACGAAGTGTTCGGCCGCCCGTAGATCCCGGTTTGTTCGGTCACCGGGATCAAGTCCATCAGGCCGTCGGGCGCCGCCATGCCGAAGCGCGCGTAGCCGTAGGCGAAGCGCGGATACCCGGCCTCCAGCAGCGTGCGGTTGCTGAGCGGCGACGAGTAGGTGACCTGCGTGGTGTTGTAGGGGAAGTCGTGGTAGCCGGGGAAGGTCTCCGGCGAGACGGTGTCCGGGCCGAATGTGCGGCCCGACGCCACCCACTCGCCGGTCGACTGACGGCATCCGTCGCCGCCCGCGTTCAGCGACGACCCGCTGCAGCGGCGCTGGTAGTCGTGCGAGAACGTCAGGCGGTTCCGCGGCGTGATCTGCGCCGTCAAGCGGCCCGCGATGATCTTCCGCGACTCGGCTTGACGCGATTCAATCGATCGATTCGCGGCGTAGTCCCAGTGCGATGCATCGCCCGCGAAACTGTTCCCGAAGATCCCGTCCACCACCGAGGCGTTCGCCCAGGCGCGCGCATTGGCGAAGAACCACAACCGGTCGCGCTTGATCGGGCCCCCGATGCTGAAGCTCGTGTCCCAGTTCGTCCGCAAGGTCGGCGGCTGCGTGATGCCCAGCGCCCGCAGCTCGTCGTCCACGTTGTTCGACGTAGCCCAGTCGCCGGACGTGCTGTAGAACGCGGAGCCGCGGAAGAGATTCCCGCCCGACTTGGGGACGATGTTGATGCTGGGCCCGCCGGTCTCGGCCTCCCCGAGGCCGCCCGACACGAGCACCTGCATCTCGTCGGCGTTCGCCGTGTCGTAGGTGACATCCGATACGCCGCCCCCGCCGAACGGCGCCGCCACCACCAGGCCGTTGGTCATCAGCCGGCCCTCGCCGCTGGCGCCGCCGTGCGCGGTGAAGAACATCATGCTGGGGGTCATTGGCGCCGTGGACGCCCCCGCGCCGGCCACGCCCCCGATGTTCAGCGCCGGCACCGTCGCCAGCGCGGAGCCGTAGCCGCGCGTCGCCGGCAGCGTGCTCAGCGTCTGGTTGTTGAGCACTACCTCACGCCGGACCGATTGGGTATCCACGATGGGTGATTCGCCGGTTACGGTAACCGTCTCCTCGAGGGCCCCGACACGAAGCTCCGCGTTCACCGCGATCACGCCGGAGCCCGAGACGTTCAGCCCCTCCCGCTTGACGGTGGTGAAGCCCGGCAGAGAAAACGTCAGCACGTAATCGCCGGGCGGGAGATCGGTCATCCGGTACTGGCCGGTGCCGTCGCTAATCACCGTCCGGCTCTTCTCGATGAGCGCCGGGCTGCTCGCCTCCACCGTGACCCCGGGCAGCACCGCGGCGGACGGGTCGCGGACCACACCGGCGATGGTGGACTGGGCAAACAGCACAGTTGGAAGCAACAGACTCCCCGCGAGCGCAACGACGGCGTACATGACACGGCGCATCACGAACCTCCTCAACCCGCTCTCAACCCGCGGCCGAACTGCAGTGTGTGGCGGCGAGGCTACCACAACTGGCGAGGCTCCGCCCCAGGCCGGCGGTCACGTTTTTCAGGCGTGGCACGCGAGGTGCAACGCACAATCACAGGGAAGGCGAAACTACCTCGACCGGAGTAGTGCGATGAAGGACGGTGGCCATGGTCGAGTTCACGCAGAACGGGCGCCACTGACATGATCGAGGACCTGTTCCGGTTGCTCGTGCTCGCCATGCCCGTCGCGGCGATTGCCTGGACGGTCACGCACGAGGAAGTGTTCAAGGAGGTCCGTGACTACTGCATGGCCCGGAGCCGTGCCGCCGGCACGATGGCGGGGCGGAAGTTCTTCTACATCTTCACCTGCGAGTACTGCTTCAGCCACTGGGTGACGATCGCGCTCCTGCTCGTCACGCGCTTCACGCTGGTGTACGACGACTGGCGCGGCTATCTGGTCAGCGGCTTCTCGCTTGTGTGGATCGCGAACCTGTACATGAGCCTCTTCGGCCGTCTGCGGCTGGATATCAAGAGCGAGCGCGTGGACATCACCCTCAAGGAGAGTGTCGCGCGCCAGGGCAGTGGTCCGCGGCGCAACACGGCGTGAGGCCGGCCGGGTCGCGGCCGGCGCCGGCGACACCAACGCCGTCGACACCAACATGGTGGTTGCCGGGCTGCTGAGCGACCTCGCCGCCATTCAGGATTCCAAGCAACGCCAGTTTGGCTACAAGCAGGCCGCCAGCGCGATACGCCGGCTGGACGAACCGCTGGAGGCGCTGCGCGCCGGCGACGGCACGCTGCGCCGCATCCCGCGCATCGGGCCCGCCTCCACTCGCGTGATTCTCGAAGTGCTGGATACGGGCGTCTCGGCCACCGTCGAACGCGAAGTGGCGCTCAGCCCGAAGGCCGGCGACGTCACTCAACGGCGGCGGTGGCGCTCGAACTTTCTGAGCCGGGCGCGCGTGCGCGCCGTGTTGGAGGATCCCACGCTTGAGGGGCCGCGGTGGCCGGATTACCGCGGCGATCTGCAGATGCACTCGACGTGGAGCGATGGAAGCCAGTCGCTGACGGACATCGTCGAGACCGGAGTGGCACGGGGTTACGCGTTTGCCGCCGTGACCGACCACTCCGGGGGCCTTCCGATCGCCAATGGCCTCTCACCGGAGCGGTTTGCCAGGCAGCTCGAAGAGATTGACGCGTTGAACGAGCAGGGACCCGCGGGCTTCCGCCTGCTCAAGGGCGTGGAAGCGAACATAGGCGCGGACGGGCGCCTGGACGTCGAACCTGAGGCTGTGCGGCGATTCGACGTGATGGTGGCCGCGCCGCACTCGCGGCTCCGTATCGCCGAGGATCAGACCGATCGCCTCGTCGCAGCGGTGCGGATTCCGGGAGTCCACATCCTGGGCCACCCACGCGGCCGCATGTACGGCAGCCGGCCTGGTATCACCGCCGATTGGGCGGCGGTGTTCCACGAGGCCTCTGCGCGCGACGTCGCGGTTGAGATCGATGGCGATCCCTCGCGGCAGGATCTCGACTACGAGCTGGCCCGCCGGGCGGTCGAGGCCGGGTGCCTGTTCGCGCTCGACAGCGACGCCCACGGCGTGGACGAGTGGGTGTACGCCGAAACCGCGGTCGCCCACGCGCGCCTGGCCGGCGTGCCCGCCGAGCGCGTGATCAACTGCTGGCCACTCGATCGCTTGATGGATTGGTTGCGTGGTCGAGCCGGATAAAGTGGCATGGTCGATGCTTTGATAATTCCCGAGCGGCTGTCACGACGGTTCAACTGACCCGCTCGCGGAGGTGTTGCGTGAAATACGGTATGGCGTGGCTTATCGGCATCCCAATACCCATCATCCTGCTCTGGTTCTTCGCCAATCAGGCGGGTTGCGGATTTTAGAAGGCTCCAGGCTCCGGGCTCCAGGCTCCAGGCCGCGTCACGGTTTCAACGACCGATACGCGAGACGATCGGCGTTGAAGGAGCCGAGCCACAGGTCGTCCCCGACGCGCATGGCGATGGCGGTGCCGGTGAACGCCGGCGTGGCCGGCCCCCGCGCGAGCACCGAGACGGCCATCGTCTTCGGGTCGATGGTGGCGGCGACATACCCGCGCGGGCAGCGGATGCCGGCCTCCGTCTTTGGCGCACCACCGCACGACGGCTCGTTGTCGATCATGCCGGCCGTGATCAGCTTGCCGTCGTTCGTCCACCGGACGTTGTCGGGCCCGAACTCCGAGAGCTGCGCCGTGCGGAGCGGCTTGCCGGGGTTCGCCCGCGAGAAGGCGACCACGCGTTTCGTGGTGCTGGACACGACGTAGAACTCCTGATCGTCGGGCGATGTCTCGATGCCGTTGTTAGCCGACATCTCCGTGCCGGGTAACCGTCGAAACCCTGGCGTACCAGGTGTCCACATCAGCACCACGCCCGTGTTGCGCAGCGCGAAGGCGTCCTCGAAGGTCATGCCGGGCAGGATCAACACGGTGGCAACCAGCGCGCCGTCGGTGAAGGCGGCCACACTGTTGGCGGCCAGCGTGTCCGGCAGCAGCACGCAGCCGATCCACGTGACCAGCGGGACGGCTGAGCGTACGCGCATGTCCAGCTCGAACACCTCGATGGATTCGCGGCCTCCGTGGTTGGTGGCGTACACCGTGTAGCGGCCCGCCGCACCGGGACGCAGGCTCAGCCCATGCAGCACGGCCTGTTTGGGGTCGAGCGGGCCGGGGCAGCTGGCAAATCGCGTGCGATCCGCGACGGCGCTGGCACGGCCGGGCGCGAACACTTTCTGGACGGTCTTCGCCCGCGTGTCCACGAGGTGGAGGCCGCTGCCCGGCGCCATGCCGCTCGCGAGCATCCACTGGGAGTTGGGCACGAGCACCAGGTCCTCGCCGTTCTGCACGCCACAAATGAACGACAGGCCGCCCGATGGTGCGCAGGACGGTTGCTGTGCGGCCGTGCGCTCGAGGCCTCCGTTCACGCACAGCAACGCGATCACGAGAGTCAGGGTCGACCGTTTCATCATGTGTCCTTTCGTGACGCCGCAAACGCCGCGAATCCTTCGAGGAAGCGGCGCAACTGCTCCCGCACGGCGTCGTCCTTGAGCGCGCCGTTGTCGTCGAATACGCCGCCGGCACGCGACACCAGGAGCCGTCCGCCCGACCAGAGGTCCATGCCGAGCGTACGGAACACCGGAAGCCACGCGCTCTGGGCGAGCACCGTTCCAAAGCCGCCCGGCGATGCCCCGATGAGCGCCACCGGCTTGCGGGCGAACACCCGCTTGATGTCGGCCGGCGGCCGCGACAGCCAGTCGATGCCGTTCTTGAACACGCCAGGGAGCGAGTTGTTGTACTCAGGCGTGGACAGGAGCAGACCGTCGGCGCCGACGATCGCGTCCTTCAGCCGCGCAACGGCTTCAGGGATTCCGCGCTCCGCCTCGTCGTCTCCATCGAACAGCGGAATGCCGTGAAGGGTTCGAACGTCCAGTGTCGAACCCGCGGGCATGAGCGTCGCGGCTTCGCGGAGCAGCGCCGTGTTGAACGACCCGCGACGCAAGCTGCCCGAGATCCCGAGGACGGAAGCCATCTCGCGTTCAGAACGACAGCCGGACGCCGAGCTGCATCTCGCGCGGCAGCTTGGCGCTGAACACGCGGCCGAAGTTGGGTGTGCCGAACGTCCGGCTCGGGATGTCGAAGTTCGCGCGATTCAGCGCGTTGAAGATCTCCCAGCGGAATTCGAGCCGGGATCCGCCTTGCAGGCTCCACCCTTTCGCCACCGCCAGGTCCACGCTCGCGTACCCAGGTCCGATCACGCTGTTGCGGCGCGCGCTGCCAAAGGTAAAGGGGGCGGGCAACGCGAAGGCCGACGCGTCGAACCAGCGGTCGGGGGTGCGCTGGCCCCCGGGCAGGTTCGGATCGTGCAGCTGGTCGGGGCGCTGGGCTGGACCCGCACCGATGTTGGCCTGGTCCACGCCGAGGTTCACGGTGAACGGCGCGCCCGACTGCGCGGTCAGCACCGCGTTCACGCGCCAGCCACTCAGGACCTGGTCGAGCAGCGGTCCGCGGTCGCGGACCGACGGCAGATCGTAGGCGGCGCTCGCGACCACCTGATGCGTGTGGTTGAAGCTCGAAAGCGCCCACTCGCCGGTCTCGTCGAAGATGTTGCGCACGTCCTGCGGCACGTTGGCTTCCGACTCGGTCGGGCCCGGGCTCGAGGCATCGTCTTTCGACGTGGACAGCGTGTAGCTGACGCTGTAGGCGACGTTGTCGCGCAGCCGCCGTTCGGCCCGGATCGTCAGTCCGTGGTAGATGGACCTGCCGTCGAACCGGATGGCGTTGATCCGGCTCAGTTCAGGGATCGGCCGCCGCGGCTGGAGCGGACCGGGACCGGGCTCCGGAACGTTGCGGACCGTGGCGTTGTCGGCGCCGAGCGTCCACGTGCCCATGTAGGACACGTCGAGAACGGTGGACGGCAGGATCTGGTCCTGGATGCCGCCGCTCCACGTCTGGCTGTACTCCACGTTGTAGCCGTAGTCCATGATGTTGGCGCCCACGGTGCCGGTGGCGGTGCTCGTCAGGATGTTGCCGGTGCGGAGCGCCGGCACGCGCACGTCGAGCGGGACGTCCACCTGCTTGGTGAAGAAGAACGGCAGGTTGCGCGCGAACGCGGTCTGCACGCTGTAGGCCCACTGGTTCAGGAAGATGCCGTAGCCGCCGCGAATCACGGCCTTGCCGTCGTCGAGCGTCAGGGCGAAGCCGGTGCGCGGCGCCAGCCGCACCGCGCTTGGATCGAGCAGCCCGCGCCCCCAGCCGGCCTGGGCGGAGGTCACGACGGGCAGCGGGACGAGCGGCAGCAGCTCCTGCCCGCTCGGATCGATGTTCCCGTTCTCGTCGCTCGCCACCACGAAGCGGCCGCCCGGCACATCCAGGTCGATCGACGACAGGCGGTTGTCCACGTCGTACATGTGCTGGTTGTATTCGTAGCGGAGCCCCACGTTCAGTGTCAGGTTGTCGCGCACGCGCCAGTCGTCCTGGGCGTACAGGTGCAGCCAGTTGGTGCGGCCGTCCTCGTCGCCGCGGCCGATTCCCGAGGTGGCCGACGTCGGGTAGCCGAGCAGGAAGTCGGCGAAGGCGTTGCCGCTGAACTGCCCGGTGTAGGTGAAGGCGCCGCGCGCGTTATCAGGCTGCTGTGGGCGTAGCTTCAGATGGAAGTAATAGCCGCCGAACTTCACCCGGTGCCGGCCGCGATCCAGCGTGACGTTGTCGTAGAGCTCGAAGTGCTGGTTCCGCCGCGAGACAAATGTTGCGGGGTCCCCCATCGTGCTGTAGAGGCCGCGCGTCGTGATCTGCGGATAGCCTACGTCGCGAGGGTCACGCGTCACGCCGGCCAGACCGACCTGTCCGGCAAAATCCACGCCGGCGTTGACGCTCTCCTGACCTCCGTCCACGCGCATGTACCCGACGCGGAGCTCGTTGAGGAACGCGCGTCCGAAGACGTGAGTGTGGCTGGCCGTTACGTTCCGGGTCGTCGTGCCCAGCGTCCGGCCAAAGCCCGGCACGAGCGCTTCCTGCTGGGCGCTCGTGCCGAAGGGCTGCAGCTCGTCCGCGTCGAACGTGCTGAACCGGGCGAACACCTGGTCGGCGTCGGTCACCCGATGGTCCACGCGCAGACTGATTTGATCGATCGTTCGCGTGGATTCCTCGACGGCGGTGAGGTTCTGGACCTCGTCGCTGGACGTGGCCCGCGGCACCTGGTTCAGGAACGCAGCGGCGATCGGGTCGATCCGGTTGACGGGAATCTGATTGTTCGCAAAGGGCGCGCACCCTGCGGCGAGGGGATCGCAAATGGGCGCCAAGCTGGCGAAGTTGCCCGCGCGTACCGCGTCGGACGGCACCGAAAACGTCCGCGTCAACGCCCGGTCCATGCGCAAGCCTTCGAAGCTCGCGAAGAAGAAGCCGCGGTCGCGCACCAGCGGCCCGCCGAGCGATCCTCCGAATTGATTCTGGTTCAAGGGCGGCACGGGGACGGTGCGCACGTCGAAGTAGTTGTGCGCGTCCAGCGTGTCGTTGCGGTGGAACTCGAAGGCGCTCCCGTGGAACTGGTTCCCGCCGGCCTTGGTGGCCACGTTGATGAGCGCCGACGCCTTGCCGCCAAACTCGGCGGGGTAGAACGACTTCTGGATCTTGAACTCCTGGATCGAGTCCACCGACGGGTTGATCACCAGGTTGTTGAACAGTTCATCGGTGACCTTGGCGCCGTCCAGGAGATAGATGTTGTGACCCGATCGCTGCCCGCCCACATTCGGGAGCGGCCCTGCCTGCTGAAGCGCGTCGCCGCGCGTGCCTCCCGGCGGCAGCACCACGGCGGCGCTGAGCTGCGCCAGCGCCAGGAAGTTGCGGCCGTTCAAGGGGAACTGCACGACGCGCCGGTTGTCGATGACGTCGCTGATCTCGGCCGTCGTGGTCTGGAGCAGCGTCGGATCGATCGAGACGGTCACGTTCTCGGTGACGGCTCCGACCGCGAGCTCGAAATCGAGCGTGAGAACGCGTCCCAGCTCCAGCACGATGCCGTCGCGCGTCACGGGTGTGAAGCCGGTGAGCGATGCCGAGATCGTCCATCGCCCTGTACGCAGCGCGGGCAGATAAAAGCGTCCGGCGTCGTCGGTGGTCCGCTCCACGAGGAGCCCGCTTTCAGCGTGCCTGGCGGTGACGGTGGCTCCCGGCAGCACGCCGCCCGAGGCGTCACGGACGATGCCGCTCACCTCAGCGACGTTGGCCTGGGCCCACGCGATCCCCTGGGCCGCATAGGCGAGGGCAGCCACAAGGGCCCACACCGCGCCCCGTTCCTTCATGGCCCGATCCCCTTCACCGTTGCATTATCAACCCGCCAGCCTGTAGGGTGAAGCCGCGGTGTATCAAGCGGACCCGATACCAGCCCACGCGCCTTCGGCCGGTATACGGGTCTGGACTCGAGCGTGGCGATCGGTGCCACCCAACGTCTGGGGCCTTGGCTTGACGAGCCTCTTCACCGACCTCTCGTCGGAGATGGTCGTCAGCATCCTGCCGATCTACCTTGTCATCCAACTCGGCTTCTCGCCCCTGGCCTTCGGCGCGCTCGATGGTCTGTACAACGGTCTCGGGGCGCTGGCCCGGCTGGTCAGCGGTCCTGCGGTGGATCGGTGGCGACGGCATAAAGAAGTTGCCGCCGGCGGCTACGGCATCTCCGCGCTCTGCAGGTTGGGACTGCTGGCCGCGGAGCGCTGGTGGCCGGGCGTGGCCGGAGCGATCGCGCTCGACCGCGTGGCGAAGGGGATTCGCACGGTGCCGCGCGATGCGCTGATCGCCGATAGCGCGCCGCCGGACAGGCTCGGCTACGCGTTCGGCGTACACCGCGCGCTCGACGCGTGTGGCGCGGTCCTCGGGCCCGTCGCGGCGTTCGCGCTGCTGGCCGCAGTGCCGCAGGGCTTCGACGTGGTGTTCGTGGCCAGCTTCTCCGCAGCGCTGATCGGTTTCGCCGTCCTGCTCCTGTTCGTCGAAAACGTGCGGCCGCCCCACGCCGGGTCCGCCCCGGTGCCATCGATCGACCTGACTGTTCCGCTGCGCGACCCCGCGTTTCGCAGGGCCGTGGGCGTGGCGTCCGCGCTGGCCGTTGCGACCATCAGCGACGCGTTCGTGTACCTGATTCTGCTCGAGCGGCTTGGGTTCGCGGTGGGCCTTTTCCCGCTGCTCTACGTCGGCACTTCGCTGACGTATCTCGTGCTCGCCGTGCCGGCCGGCGCACTGGCCGACAGGTGGGGCCGCTGGCGCGTCTTCCTTTCGGGCTATGGCGCGCTGCTCGGGGTGTATGGTGTGCTCCTGAGCGGACTCGCCGGACCGGGCTCCGCGCTGCTGGCCGTTGTACTCTTGGGCGCGTACTACGCGGCCACCGACGGCGTGGTGATCGCGTTTGCGAGCGGCGTCCTGCCGGAAGCGCGGCGGGGGACCGGGTTGGCTATCCTGACCACGTCCACCGGCTTGGCGCGCCTCGCGGCGTCGGTCGCTTTCGGGTGGATCTGGGTGACCGCCGGGCGGGGCCAGGCGGTTGCCGTCTTTGCCGTGGTGCTTGGTCTGGCAGCGGCCGGAGCCGCCGTCGTATTCAGCCGGCCCGGGTATGACTCCAAACGAGGCTCCGCCTCTGCTAGTGCAGTGTTTGATTGCCCCGCCTCCGGCGGGGCGTAGAAAACTTGACTCATGTGGTTGGAAATCGGAGAGTCAAGTTTTCTAGGGAGGCTTCGCGGGGAGTCCGGGGGTTCGTGAGTAGCCGCACACGCGTCTGGACGTTCGCCGGCCTGTGCCTGCTGGCTGTCGCGGGGACCTCCTGGTACGCCCTGACCGCGGTGCGCCGCGGGCCCGTGAGCGCCGGCGTGGCTCCCGGTGTCGCGCCGGAGAACGCGGGGCTGAGGGAGCCTCCGGCACGCCCGTATCTGCTGGTTCGCAGCACGATGCCGGGCGACGCGTGGCGGCGCCTCGTGCTGGTGCCGCTGACCTCGCCCGCCAGCGCCGGCTACATGACGCCTATGGCGTGCGAACGCGCGTACCTGGCCGCCGGCCGTGGCGTGTGCCTGGTCGAGGAAACGCAAGGACTCACCATCAAATACTTCGCCGACGTGTTCGACGATCGGTTCGTCCGCCTGCACCGGGTGCCGCTGACGGGCCTGCCCAGCAGGACGCGAGTGGCGCCCAACGGGCGCCTGGCGGCGATCACCGTGTTCGAGACGGGCCACTCCTACGCCGAGGTCGGCTTCTCGACGCGCACGACGATCGTGGACACCATCGCCGGCCGGACGCTGTCCGATCTGGAATCATTCACGGTGCTGCGCGACGGCAAGCCGTTCCGCGAGGTGGATTTCAATTTCTGGGGTGTGACCTTTGCGCAGGACAGCAACCGGTTCTACGCCACGCTGGCGTCGGGCGGCGTGAAGTACCTGATCGAAGGGGACGCCGCCGCGCGCACGGCCCGCGTGCTGCGCACGGGGATCGAATGCCCGTCGCTCTCACCCGACAACACCAGGATCGCGTACAAGCACCTGTTGCGAACCGACGGCTTCTGGCAGCTGCGCGTGCACGACTTGCGGAGCGGAACGGATACGACGCTGTCGCACGAAGAGCGCAGCGTGGACGACCAGGTGGAGTGGGCCGACAACGACCGCGTGATGTACCACATCACCGGCGAGCGGGGTGCTGACATCTGGTCGCTGCGGGCTGACGGGAGTGAGGGACCGCAGCTCTTGCGGGAGTACTCATACGGGCCGGCGGTGGTTCGTTAATTCACAATGCACAATTCACAATTCACAAACTGCGAGACAGACGCGGAACTGCAGTTCCGGCCTGCCTTTGTGACTTGTGACTTGTGACTTGTGATTGTGAATTGTGAATCGACCTATCATCGGCTCATGAGCCTTCGTTTTGCGTTTGTGGCTGCGCTACTGCTGGAGGCGGCAGCCGGTGCCCAGGCGCCCGCGGCTGTGCCATTCTCGGCCGCGGCTGCTCCGCCCTCGGCCGTGACGATCGGCTTCATGCACGCCATCCACGCCACCAACGACGTGGAGAAGACGCTGGCGTTCTACCGCGACGTGTTCGGCGTGTCGGGACAGGTGCGCGACTTCGCCAATCAGGCGGTGCCCATCCTGACCAACTCGCCGGGCGTGACCTTGAAGGTATCGATGTTGAATCTGCCCGGGCAGGGCTTCAACTTCGAGCTGACGCAGTTCTCGAACGTGGAACGCCACCCGGCACAGCCGCAGATTTGGGATCCGGGCGCGCCGCACATGAAGATCCTCGTGCGGGACCTTGCGCCAGTGGTCGCCGCAATCGGCAAACTCAACGCCCCGATGCTGACCACCTCGCGCGTGCCGGTCAGCGTGTCCACGCCGCTCGGCCGCGTCAAAGCGATCATGTTCCGCGATCCCGACGGCTACATTGTCGAGGCGGTCCAGGCACCGGTGCCGGACGGCGCACCCGCGGCCGGCAATGTGATCGGCGCCATCATGGGCGTCACCGTCGAGGACATGAGCCTGTCGCTGAAGTTCTGGCACGACCAGCTGGGCTTCGACTTCACCGCTGACCAGACGTTCTCGACCGACCCGGAGATCCTCGATCTCATGGGTGTCGCCAAGGGCGGCTCGTTCCGAGCGGTGTTCGGTGTCGTGCCCGGGAGCAAAGCCCGGATCGCGCTGATCGAGTTCAAGGGGATGCCGCGGAAGCCGTTCGACCTGCGCGTGCCGGACCCCGGCGCGTCGGGGATGGCGATTCGCGTCGCCAACATCGAGGAGTTGCTGCCCAGACTGAAGCGCGAAGGCGTGCGCGTCGTGTCCAAGGACGGCGAGCTGGTGCTCTGGAGCGCCACGCTTCGCAACGTCTTCGTGAAGGACCCCAACGGCTTGAACGTGGAGCTGGTGGGCGTGCCATCGGCCCCGGCCAAGTAGCGGGCCCTTGAGGCCGCGCTTCGCTGAGCGGCGGTCGCTCGTCTACAAGCTGTTCAGGAACGCCAGCAACGCAGCGCGCTCGGCGTCGGTCATCCGGCCGTAGCCCTCGCGCGCCAGCCCGGCCTCGCCGCCGTGACGCCGAATCGCCTCGTCGATCGTCGCGACGGATCCGTCGTGCAGCAGCGGCCGGCGGAATCGCAGGCCCCACAGCGCGGGCGTGCGAATCTCGTTGGCCTCGGCCGCCGCCTGCTGGATGCCGTCGCCGGTGCCGACGTCGTGCAGCAACAGGTCCGAGAAGAGTGCCACGGGGCGGCGGTTGAAGAGCGGGTTGGCGCTGGGACCGGTGGTCAGCACCGGCACGTGGCACATCGCGCAGCCTATGGCGCTGAACACGCGCTCGCCTTCAGCCAGGACCGCCACGTCGCCGCCAGCGCGCGCCACCGGCGCCAGAAACCGCATGAAGCTGGCGAAGTTGTCGATGCCGCGCCTGCGCGTTCGCGGGTCGCGGATGTCCTCCGGGTCGGGGATGCGGTCGCACAGCCGCATCCGCGCCGCGTCCACGTCCGTGGCCGATTCGGTGGGGAAGAGCTCGTTGGTGATCCCCATCTCGTTGCGATACGCGTCGGCGCCGAACGCCAGCAGCGTCGCGTGCTGGGCCTTCCAGCCGAACCGGCCCACGCGCCGGGCGCCGGTCGCGATGTCGGTGATCATCGCCGCGCGGCCGCTGATCCCGTCGCGGTTGCGGTCCGAGGGATCCTCGCGATCGAGGATCGTCGCGTCCTCGATCGCCTCGATCAGCCCGGCTCCGAACACCGGCACCGGGACGCGGCGCGCGATGACGTTCGCCTCGGGTGGAATCATCGGCTGGCATGTGTGCGTGGGGATCGAGAAAAGATGGAAGAGCGTCTCGCCGTCCACGGAGGCCGGCTGGAACGTGCCGTCGGCGCGGCGGTGCCCGGCCCGCAGTTCCGACACTGTGCTGATACCGCCGATTGCAGGCACGTTGTGGCACGCGGCGCAGCTCGTGCCGTTGAAGGCGGGCCCCAGGCCTTCGTCGCTCGTTTCGACTTCCAGGAAATCGTCCACGCCAAGCCGGAACTCCTCCAGTTCCGCTGGTGTCACGCCCGGCAGCGGGTCCCCTGGCAGCACGGCGCCCGACTGCGCGTGCACCACAAGAGCGGCGGCACACATCACGCCCGCCACGACCAGCCACAGCCCCGCGCGGGGATCCGCGCGTGTCTCATCGCGATCCGGGCGCGCCGGCTTCCGCCACGACAATCACGCCGCGCATGAACGAGTGGCCCGCGCCGCAGAGCTGCGAGCATTCGAACGTGTAACGCCCGGCCTTCTCGGCTTTGAACGTCACGGTGGTGGTCCCGCGGCCGCGCTTGGGGATCTCGATGTTCACGTCGGTCCCGAGGATCCGGAAGCCGTGCGCGGTGTCGTCGCTTTCCAGGCGAATCTGCAGCGTGGTCCCCACAGTGGTCTTGATCTCCGAGGGCGTGAACGTGAAGCGCTCGGCCAGCACGTCTACCGTCTGCTCAGCCTGAGGCGCCGGCTGCGGCTCCTGCGAAGAGACCACGGCCACGATGACCACGAGCACCAGTGCCGAGGCCAGAGCGAGTACCGTGCGGTCTCCAGTCTCCAGTCTCCAGTCTCCAGTAATCATCAAAACCACCATCCCAGACCGATGTTGAAGGAGTTGGGCGCGGCAATCACTGAGCTGCGGTTGCGCGCGATCACGTAGTCCACTTTCACGGCGATGTCGGGTTCGGGCCAATACGTGGCGCCCACCACGATGGCGTCGCGATCGAACTCGGGCAGGGCCACCGCGCCAGGCGGCATCCGTGCCTGGGTGTTCACGTTGTCGTAGCGCACGAAGGCGCCGATCTCGCCGAGCCGCGGGTTGGAGAAGAAGCGGTGGCTGGCTTCCAGCAACCCGCCCCGCATGCCCTTGCCCAGGTTGGAATGTACGCCGATCCGACGGGTCAGCGCGCCGTTCAGCTGGTCGGCGTTCGAGATGGACACGTCCACGAACTGGGCGCGCAGCTCGGTGCCGCGGCGCGAGTACCGCGCATCGGCCGAGAACAAGCGTCACCGGCACGTCGAAGACCGGACGGAACTCGAAGCCGGAATCGCCCGTCCAGAAGCTGGCGCCCGCCGTCAGACCCCGCAGACCCACGTACTCCAGGCGTCCGGTTGCGGCGACCCGGCCAGCGTTCGTCCGGCTGCCCTTTTGACGTCCGTCGCGAAGGCCCTCCTCCACCGTGAACAGCGCGGCGTTGAGCGGCGACACCACGTAGGCGCGATACCGCCAGCCCCGGCCCACCTCGCCGTGAACGCCGGCGCCGGTTTCGAACCACGTGGTGGGCACCAGGAACGTGTCCACCATCGGGCGCTCCACGCCGTAGTAGACAGGCGGCTCGTGCCGCTCGTTGATGATCCCGACCGGGATGAGCACGATGCCCGCCCGTATGTTGAATCCGCGCGACAGCAGGAAGTCGAGGTACGCCTGTTCCAGCTCCAGTTCCCCGGCGTCCTCGAGCCCCTCCACGAATGCGTGCTCGAGTTCCAGTTCGCTGACGAAGCGGATGCGATCGGAGAACCGGTGCGTGACGAGCAGCACGAACCGGCGGAAGTCCAGCTCGCCGTCCTGAAACTCGAATTTCCGGTATTGCAGGTCCATGTAGCCCGAGAGCGCCGTCGAGCCGGTGCCCTGCGCCGAGACTGGGCTCGCCGCCAGCAGGGTAGCCACGAGGATGAGGGCGGCCGGAACGGCCGAGCGCGGCCTCACCGGCAAAGAAGTCTCAAAATGTATATTTTGAGTATTCAAAATCGATGTATTTGAGCACCGAAACCGGCAGTTGTCAATCGCTGAGCAAGCCGGTAGCCGGAAGCCGGGAGCCGGAGGCCTAGCCTAACGCGCGTGGGCTCGGTCATGCTTCAGGCGGTGGATCGCAGACTTCCGGACGGCGTGCGCGGTCGCCTCGGTGGCCGTGGGGCTGGCCACGATGGCGTTTCGGCTCGCGGCGTTCAACGGGTTCGAAAACGATCACTTCATGCACCTGGCGTGGAGCCAGCAGCTGCTGTTGGGGGATTGGCCGGGACGCGATTTCGTCGAGCCCGGCATGCCGCTGGCCGTGGGGCTGTCGGCGCTCGCGCAAGCGGTCTGGCCGGGCTATTTGTCGGAGGCGCTTTTCAGCATCGCGATGGTCGGCCTTGCCGCCGGCTTCACGTGCGCCACGGCGGTCGGCGTGACGCGATCGCTCTCCGCTGGCATGCTCGCCGGGCTCGTCGTCGCCGTTTCCTACACGCGCTTGTATAGCTATCCGAAGCTCCTCGTGCCAGCCGTGGCGCTGTGGCTCGTGGCCCGCCACGCGCGCCGGCCGTCCACGCGGGGACTCTGGCTGCTCGCCGCGTGGGCGGTCGTAGCGTTCCTGCTGCGCCACGATCTGGGCCTCGTGACCGCTGGGGCCGTGGCCCTCGCGCTTGCCGCGGACACGTCGCAACCGGTTGGCGCGCGAGCCGGTGCCATCGCGCGATTCATGGGCATGGGCCTGCTGATCGTGTCGCCCTACCTGGCCTACCTGGCGCTTGGCGAGGGCCTCGCGGAACACGTGCGCGTGGGCCTGGAGTTCGGCAAGGCCGAGCAGCATCAAGTGCTGTTGGGCTTTCCGGCACTCACACCAGAGGAGGATGCGCTTCGCCTCGTCGTGCTCGGCCGCGAGCTGAGCCCGGAGGCCCTTCTGGTGTGGGTGTATTCGGCGGCGGCCCTCGCGCTGACCGTGCTGCTGTTCACGTCGAGACGCACCCCGGAGTTGCCCGCACTGGTCGCGCTCTGGTTCTTCACCGTGGCGTTCCGCGTGGTGATTCTTCGCCATCCCCTTCGCGCGCGCCTCCCCGACGCGGCTGTGGTCGCCGCACTGGCCTGCGTGATCGCCGCTGCGGCGCCCCTGCGCCGGCTCCCGGCGTGGTGGAGGACGCGTCCCGCGTCAGCCGTCGCCCCGACGGCCGCCGTCGCCGCGACGGCCGCCGGCGTGGCCATCGCCGCCGTGGCGACTGCGAGCCTCTGGTCTGTCGTCAATCTGAGCGACCGCTTTGCACAAGCCGGCTTCAGTCGTGGCGCCGGCGGTGTCGTGGCGTCGGCGCGTGGCGTCCTCCTGCGGGGCGCGGCGGGCACGTGGGACCCGTACCTGGCCCGCCGGCGACATTCCCCCCATCGTCGACTATCTCGCCCGTTGCACCAGGCCCGACGATCGGCTGCTCGTCACCTGGTTCGCGCCCGAGTACTTCCTCTTTGCCGGCCGCCCGTTTGCGGCGGGCCACGCGCAATTCTTCCGGGAGTCGTTCGCGACCGAGCGCGATCAGGCCGCCATGCTGACGCGCATCCGTGCTGAGACGGTCCCGTTCGTGCTCGTCAACGAGGCGGACCACGGGGAGTTCTCGCGGGCGTTTCCGCGGCTGGCCGCGTTCATCGACGGCGCATATACGATTCGCGCTCGGTTTCCACGCGACGAGGACACCTCGATCGGGATCGCCGTGCGGAACGATTTGCATCCACGCACGTCGTTCGGCGCTCCGCCCTGGGTGTGCGGCTACGACTGAGCGAGGCTCCGCCGCAGACCATCGAGGCTTCGCCTCGCTAGGGCAGTGTTTGATTGCCCCGCCTTTGGCGGGGCGTGCGGATACCATTGACGCCGTGGTGGCGGCGGTCCTCCGCACGGCGATAGCAGCGGCACTCCTGGCGCTGCTGGCCCCGACAATTACCTCGCCAGTCGTACCGTGGTGGCTGACGGCTCTTGCGGCCGGCGTCCTGGGTACAGCGCTGTGGCGTCCGGCGTTCGCCATCCTGATTGTGGTGGCGCTGGCGCCGATGGGCGAGCGGCTGGCCACAGTCCCCGTGCGTGCGACAGAGATTCTGTTGGTTGCATTCTTCGTGGGCTGGGCGCTCAGGCTGCGCGAGCGGCCGCATGCAGAGCCGTGGCGGCTCACACACGCGCTGGCGCCGGCGGTGACGCTTGCCGCGATCGTGGTGGTGTCCTGGGGCCGAATCGCGCTTGCGCGGGTCTCCGACGGGTCGCCGTGGTCGGCGCTGCGCGGGCTGGGGGACTATCTGGTGACGGCTGGCCGCGACCCCCACACGGCGGCGGCCATGTTGCTGCTCGCCGGTGCGGGGGTGTTCAGTGCGGCCGTGATCCTGGGGCGGCGTGAGCCGGAGCTGCCTCGCCGAGTGCTCCTGGTCGTCGTGTGGTCGGGTCTGGCCGCGGCGGCGCTGAGCGTGATCGCCGTGCCAGTGACGTACCTCATGACCGGCGACTTCAACGAGGTCTTGCGATATCTGGTGGTCAGCACCAGATCCCGCGGCTCGTTCCACCTCACCGACGTCAACGCGGCCGGATCGCACTACATTCTCGCCGGCCTTCTGTCGCTGCCGTTTGCGCTGGGCACCGGTCCGCGGCGCGGATGGTGGACAGCCGGCCATGTCACGTTGATCGTGGCGCTCTTCATGAGCGGTTCGCGGGCCGCGTGGGCCGCGGGCGCCATCGGCGCCGCGCTCTGGTTCGCGGTCCGGTGGTTCGCGGCGCGACACGGACGGGCGCCGGCGGTTTCGGTCCGCGTGCTGGGGATCGCCGCCGTGGTGACGCTGGCGGCGTTGACGGCCAGCGCGCGACTGGGCAGCGCATCGGCCTCGGCGGGCAGCGCCACGCTCTCGCTAGCCATCCGCGCGGAGTTCCTCGAGACCAGCCTCCGCATGTGGGCCACGAACCCCGTGTTCGGCGTCGGTATCGGCACCTATTACGAACGCTCCAGTGCGTTCATGCCTCCGGGGATTGCCGCCATCTACGGCCGCGAGAACGCGCACAACTACTACCTGCAGACGGCGGCCGAACTGGGTGTGATCGGGCTCGCGATCCTCTTGTGGTGGCTGGGCGCTGCGCTGGCGCGGGTCTGGCAAGGCGCGCAGCGCCGGCCGCGCGATGGGGTGCTGTTGGCCGTCTTCTGCGGCTGCGTCGCCTATCTCCTGACGTGCGTCACCGGCCATCCGTTCCTCGTGATCGAGGCGGCCGTTCCGTTCTGGGCGAGTCTCGGAGCGGGCGTCGCCCTTGCGCGGCTTGACGAGAAGAGCGCGTAGCGTCTCCGGCTCAGCTTAGTCGGCTCCAGTCTCCAGTTCTTCCTAGAGCCTAGAGCCTAGAGCCGAGAGCCCCTTATACTGGCGCGATGTCCAGTCGCGTGCAGCAGGGGCTCGCCGCGCTTGCCGTGGCGTGGGCGGTCGTGGCGGCGTGCGGCGCCGTGCGGGGTGCCAGGGCCCAGCCGCTCGACCCGATGGAGCGCCAGCAGGCCGAGTTCGCGCAACTTGCCACGCATCTGCCGTCCCGCGGTGAGGTCGGTTTCCTCGAACGCTATGAAAACGCCGGCGCCGAAGATGCCGTGCGCGCGCACTACGCCGCGCAGTATGCCCTTGCGCCGCGCGTCCTGCTGTCGCGCGTCGGACTCGAGTTCATGATCGTGGCTCAGGGCACGATGCAACCCGGTGGCGATCCGCGGCTGGAGGGGTACTTCCTGGTGTCCGCGACACCCGAGGATCACCGGGTGTATCGGCGTCTGCTTCCATGATCGCGGCTCTCGCCGGCCTGTTCCTGCCAGTGGCGGTCGCATGGTGGGCACTGCGGGCGTTCGGTCTCCGCCCTGCCACCGATTCCCGCCTGACGACGGCGGGAGTTGCGTGCTGCCTCGGCATCGGCCTCTCCTCGCTGACGACGTTCGCGGCGGTGACCCTGGGATTCTTTCCGGGACCGGCGTTTGTCGCCACCGACGCGGCCGGTTGGGTGATTCTCGGCGTCCTCGTGCGACGTCGCGCCAGGCGGACACCGCTTCACGATCCTGGTGCTGAGGCGCCGGCACCACGCGCCCTGACGCCCGGCGATTGGCTGGCGCGCGGTGCGTTCCTCGTCGTGGCCGCGGCCGCGGTCGCGGTGCCCGTCATCGAGTACCTGGCGGCGCCCCACGGGCAGTGGGATGCGTGGGCGATCTGGAATCAGAAGGCGCGCTTCCTGTACCGAGCCGGCGATGGCTGGACGGCCTCGATGGCGCTCACGTGGGCACAGCCTGGTCATCCGGTCCTCGTGTCGGCGAGCGTCGCTCGCCTGTGGGCTTACGCAGGCGGCGAGTTGACGGCCGTGCCGGCGCTGCTGTCTGGCGTCTACGGCGCGACGGTCATCGCGGTCGTCATGGGCGCGCTGAACGTGCGCCGCACGCGAGCGTGGGTGGCCGGGTCGGTGCTGGTGGCGCCTTTCGCGTTCTCGCATCTGGTGGCCGCGCAAACGGCCGACCTGCCGGTGTCCATGCTGGTCGTGGCGTCCTTGGCGATGCTCCGGCAGGACGACCCGCTGGTCTGGCGAGACCCCCGAAGGGCACGGTCCGCCATGCTGCTCGCCGGCCTGCTGGGCGGCCTGGCCATGTGGACCAAGAACGAGGGTGCGGTGTTTCTCCTGGCATCGGGGCTGCTGGTCGCGTGGATCGCGCTACGGCACGGCCACGCGCGGGACATGCTGTGGTGGGCCGCTGGAGCGGCGCCAATCCTGGCGGTGGTCGCCTGGTTCAAGCTGATTCTGGCCGCGGCGGCGGCCCCGGTCTACGGACCCAGCACCACCGCGGCCGCGATCGGCTATCTGCTCTCGCCCGATCGCCATCAGCGCGTGATCGACCTCATGTGGCCGCTCTTCCTGGGCTGGGGAGGGCCGTGGGCCCGCTGGTCCCTACCCGTGGCGATGTGCGCCGCGCTGGCGATGGCGATCACGCCCGCGGGACGATCGGGACGCGGCATTCTCATGGTAGTGGCGTTGATGCTCATCGGGTACTACAACGCCTACCTCATCTCGTCGATGGAACTGGTTCATCTGGTATCGACGACGTACCGAGCGGCTGATCATGCAGGTCTGGCCCGCGATGATCATGGCCGCGCTGTCGGTCGGGGAGCCGGCCGTTGCGGGACTGCCCGGGGCGAGTCGGAGGGGGAAACTGATGGTGTTCACGGAGACGCCGCTGGCGGGCGCGTTCGTCCTCGACGTCGAGGCAGCGGCACGATTCAACGAGGGCTGTTTGCACGCGACGTTCTGCCGGAAGGAGTTCGAGGACCACGGGTTCGATCCCGACCTGGTGCAGGGGAACGTCTCGTTCAACCACCGCAAGGGCACGCTCCGCGGCATGCACTTCCAGTATCCGCCCGCGGCCGAGACCAAGCTGGTCCGGTGCACGCGCGGCGCCATCCTCGACGTGATCGTGGACCTGCGGCCGGAGTCGCCCACCTTCTTGCGGCACACGTCCGTCGAGCTGACGGCCGACAACCGCCGCAGCCTCTACGTGCCGCAAACGGTTTGCCCACGGCTACCAGGTGCTGGAGGACGCCACCGAAGTGGCGTACCTGACCGGGCAGTACTATGCGCCGCAGCACGACGGGGGCCTGCTCTACGACGATCCGCGCCTGGCAATCGCGTGGCCCGTTGCCGGCGGCCGACATGTCCGACCGCGATCGCCAGTGGCCGCGGCTCGACGCGATCGAAGCCACGATTCGCGCGCGCATGGCGACGGGCGCGCGAGCGGGATCCGGTACGTGATCGTCGTCGATGCGGCGCTGCGCGCGCGCGAAGCGAGCGGGCGTCCGATCCGCTTCGGCATGATCGGCGCCGGCTTCATGGGCCGCGGCGTGGCCAACCAGGTCGTCAACCACGTCACCGGCATGCGGCTCTCCGCGGTGTACGCGCGCCGCGTGGAGCAAGCCGTCGAGGCCTATGCCTACGCGACGCCCGGCTGCATGCCCGCTGTCGTGCACACGCAGGAGGCGCTCGACCGCGCGATCGAAGCCGGCCGGCCGGTCGTCACCGGCGATCCCTTCCTGTTGTGCCGGTCGCCGCACCTCGACGCATTGATGGACGTCACGGGCGCGATCGAGCTTGGCGCGCAGCTGGCGCTCGAGACGTTTGCCTGCGGCAAGCACCTGGTGCTGATGAACGCCGAGCTGGACGCCACGCTGGGGCCGATCCTCGCGGTCTACGCCAAACGCCACGGCGTGATCGTGTCCACCTGCGACGGCGACCAGCCGGCAGTGCAGATCAACCTCCACCGCTTCGTCACCGGCCTCGGGCTCGTGCCGCGCGTGATGGGGAACATCAAGGGGCTGCAGGATCCGTATCGCACACCGCTGACGCAGCGCGCGTTTGCGGAAAAATGGGGCCAGAAACCGGAGATGGTCACGGCGTTCGCGGATGGGTCGAAGGTGAATTTCGAGCAGGCCATCGTGGCCAACGCGGTGGGCATGACGGTGGCCAGGCGCGGCATGCTGGGCTACGACCATCCAGGCCCACGTGGACGCGCTGACAAGCCGCTACGATCTGGACGAGCTCCGGGAGCTCGGCGGCATCGTCGGAATACGTCGTGGGGGCGCAGCCAGGCCCCGGGATCTTCTGCCTGGCGGAACAACCCGACGCGCGGCAGAGACACTATCTGAATCTGTACAAGCTGGGGGAGGGCCCGCTCTACTCGCTTCTACACGCCGTATCACCTCTGTCACTTCGAGGCGCCCACCAGCGTGGCGCGCGCCGTCCTCTTCGGCGATGCGGCCGGCGTGCCGCTCGGGGGGCCCTCGCGTCGAGGTGTGCGCCGTCGCCAAGCGCGATCTTCGCGCCGGGGAGGTCCTGGACAACTACGGCCACTTCATGACCTACGGCGAAGCCGTGGCCGTGAACGAGCGTCGCTCGAACAGCTATCTCCCCGAAGGCCTCGTGGAAGGGTGCCGCCTGGTCCGCGATGTGGCCAAGGATGCCGTCGTGACCTTCGATGACGTGAAACTGCCGCCGGGCCGGGTGGCCGACCGTCTATACGACGAGCAAAACCAGCACTTCAAGTAACCGGCGGTGAGCGGTTGGCCCCGCTGCGCGGGGCGCTCAGACCGTGTCGGTTGGCGGGGCCTCCGTCGAGTCCCTGGAACACGATGATGTTGCGTTGGCCCATCTGGGCGCGCCGCTGCGCCGCGTCCCGCCGAGGATGTTGGCGAGCGCGGTCGAACGTCCCGCGGTCGCTCGTCGTCGAGCGTCGCATCGGCCAGCGCATCCAGGAGACGCAGCTCGAACTGGAACACGGTGACTCGTCTCGTCGAACGCGAGCAGGGCGCGGCCGTCCGTCATCGGCACCAGTTCGGCACCCGTGCGCTCGGTGAGCGCGCGGCTTGGCGTCACGACGATCACAGCCCTGCCCGCCGAATTCGGCCAGCTCCGCCGGCAATCGCGGCGGTTCCTGTCTCGAGAGGTTGCAACCACGCGGACCATGGCGCGGCCTGAGATCGCGATCGATGCCGCGCAGCGCGGCGATGGTGTCTTCCGGCAGCGTCAAGGTGATTGCCCGCGCCGGCCGGCTGAACTTCCTCGGACGGCCGCGGCGGTTGGCCGCGGCCCTGACGCTGAATCCTTGCGCGCTCGTTGGCTTTGGCATGAGGGACGGTTCAGGAACCGACATGAACGCCGCCATCAGGGTGGCTGCCGTCAGTCGAAAACGCCTCATCTGCATCCAGTGCATCCAGGTCTCCATTTCACGTGGAAGTGTGACTCTCGGCTAATTTCAGTTAGAAAATACACCGACTCATGCTAATTTACACGCAAAATATTAGCGACACCGAATGCCAGCAACCGAAACCGGGCCGCGGTGCCGCCAGTGCGCCGCTCCCCTCAGCTCCCCGGTCTGGGACCTCGGCGAGACGCCTCTGGCCAACGCCTACCGTCGCCCCGAGGCACGCGCTGACCAGGAGCCTCATTATCCTCTTCGGCTGCATCCTCTGCCGCGGGCTGTACCTTGCTGCAGCTCGAGGCGGTCGCGTCGCGCGAGACGATCTTCGGGTATCTACGCGGTACTTCTCCTCCTACTCGAACACGCTCCTGCGGCACTCCGAAGCCTTCGCCGCGACGGTGATCGCTCGCCTGCGCGCTCAAGCCAGGCGACCGGGTGGTGAGCTCGCGAGCAACGACTGGATACCTCCTGCAGTACTTTCAAACAGCGGCGGGTTGGACGTGCTCGGCATCGAGCCCGCGGGAAACGTGGCTGCGGTGGCCCAGGCCAAGGGTATCCCCACCATCGCGCGGTTCTTCGGCACGCGACCTGGCGCGAGAGCTGGTGCGCGGGGGCTCCGGCCACGCCTCGTCGTCGCAAACAACGTCGTCGCGCACGTTCCCGATGTCAACGACTTCGTTGAGGGCATCCGCCGCCTTGCTGCGCCCGACGGCGCGGCCAGCCTCGAGTTCCACCACCTGCTGCGGCTGGTGCAGGACAGCGCAGTTCGACACGATCTATCACGAGCACTTCCAGGACTCTCGCTCCGCTCGATCACGGCGGCGCTCGCGACGCACGCGCTGCGGTCGTGGACGTCGAGGAGCTGCCGACGCAAGGGGGATCTCTGCGCATCTACGCGCGCCACGCGGCCTCGGGCGCGGCTCCCACCGCCGCGCTTGCCGAGCTGGCGGCTCGCGAGGACGCGGCGCGGCTGGCGGACCCCGCCACGTATCACACGCTGGCGCGGCGCGCGGACCGGCAGAGGGCGGATTCGCTGGGCATTTCTGGGTGAGGCCAGCCGGGCGCATCAGTCGGTCGTGTGCTTCGGCGCGGCGGCGAAGGGGACCACGCTGTCAACTACTGCGGTGTGCGCCCCGGCATGG
>CAWEBF010000005.1:0-13563 GCA_963807235.1 uncultured Acidobacteriota bacterium | reverse complement strand
TGAGCCGCGTCTGATCGCGGAGACCGGCCGTGAACTCGAGGAATCGCTCGCACGTCCTCGAAGTTGCTGACGATGCCGAGCGACACGCGGATCGCCCCGGCACTCCGGCCGCCGCGCGTCGTGATCATCTGGAGGAACCTGGGCAGGTTCAGATCCGTCACGGTCTGGAGCGCCGCGGTCACGTCCTCGTCCGTGATGCCTTCGGCCGCCTCTCCGGTCCCTGGATTGCAGAAGCAGCCGGTGCGCAGCGAAATGCCCTGCGCCGCCGCCAGTTCCTCCACACGCCGGTAGTCCAGCAGGTGGCCATCGGGATCGTAGAAGTTCATCGTCACAGTGCCGCCGCGCATCTCGGTCGTGATCGGACCGTAGATGCGCACCATCGGCCGGCCGTTCGAGTGCCGGAGCGCCACGAGCCCCTGGAGCAGCCACCCGGTCAGGCACCGTACACGGGTGTGAATCGCATCGATGCCCACCGCCGCCAGGTGCGAGAGCCCGATCGACACCGCCGGAATCGACGCATAGTTCAGCGTTCCGTCCTCGAAGCCGGCTTCGCCCGGCGACAGGATGTGGGCGCGGCCGTGCACACTGGCGAAGTTCACCGTGCCACCCGCGAACCACGGTCGCCGCAGTTTGGCCAATGCGGACCGGCGCGCCAGGAGACACCCGACCCCGGTCGGGTAGCCGAACATCTTGTAAAAGGACACGCAGACGAAGTCCGGACTCACGGCTTGCAGATCCAGCCGTGAGGTCGGCACGTAGGCCGCCGCGTCGAGCAGCACGTCCCAGCCTGCGGCGTGTGCCCGTTCCACCAGCTCCAACGGATGCCGCACGCCCGAGAAGTTGGACTGCGCGGGGAACACGAACAGGTTCGGCGCGCCCGGGTCAGCCGCGGTCAACTGCGAATCGAGCGCCGCCAGATCCACCCGCAGCTCCGGTACGGTGAGCGCGGCGTACTCGGTGGTCACGCCACGACGGCTGGCGATCTCGCGGATGCCGTTCACCGAATTGTGATTGTCTTCGGTGAGCAGCAGCCGCCCGCCGGTCGCGAAGGGATACGACTCCCCCACGAGCTTCAGCGCGCCCGTGGCGTTGGGCGTGAAGACGACGGTGTAGTCCGGGCCGGCGTTGAACCACTGCCGGACCGCTCGCCGAGCCTCCTCCACAAGCTCGGTGGTGTGCGCCGACGCGGGGCTGGCCGAGTGCGGATTGCCCCAGATTCCGCTGTTCAGCAGGGCCAGGTGCCGCGACACCTGCGAGGCCGCGTGAAGCCCACCACCCGTGTAATCCAGATAAACATGGCGCGACGCGTCGAGCCGCGAGTACTCGGACGCGCGCAAGGCATCCAGGTGGAGCGTCTGACGATACTCAGGATACGCGGCGAGAAACTCCGCATCGAAAACTTGACTCGTTTGCATGAGCTTCAAGAGGTCAAGTTTTCGACGCCTGCTTGGTGAGCGAGCCCCGATACTCCGCGGCGCCCTCGGTGGCCGCCAGCCCTGTCTTGTCGCCGAACGAGGAGAGGCCCGCTTCGGAGAAGGTGACGTCCAGATGCGAGCCGCGCAGCCGGCCAATCAGCACGAGCCGCTGGTACTTCTGGGTCAGGTAGCCGTTCGAGCTGCCCTCGAACGAGTAGTCGATCACATAGCCGGTCTCGATGGCCGAACCGGTCACCGACTGGACAGTGACCGTTGTCACGCCACCCCCCGGCGGGACGAATTGGAGCCGCTGGCCCGTATGCGTCAGCTCCTTATGGTGGAACCCGCTCGTGTCGTGAAAGGCCCACACGGGCCGGCCGCTCGGTGCGACTTGCAGATCGCAGCCAAGCTCGTCGCCGCCGGCAGCGCGCAGCGTGCCAGACCACGTGCCGGAAATCGTCGCGGTGCCGGCTGCCGCCGCCGGACGTGGCTCGCGATCCTCGGGAATCGGTGGCGGCACGCCTGGATCGCGCGTGGCGGACGACGGTTCGGAGGCGGAGGCGCCGCCGCTCGCCGGGGCATTGGGTTTCAGCAACTCGGAGACGACCGATTTCACCGCCGCCTCCACTGCGGGCCCGTGCCGCTCGATGCCCTTGCGCGCCGAGTCGATGAGCTGCCCCGCTTTCGGCCGCGCGCGCTCGGCCACATCGGCCAGCTTGTTGGTAACTCGCGCGGCGCCCGCCGCGAATCGGGCCTCCGCGGACACCGGCTCACCGGCTGCCGGCGCATCAGGACGCACTCGATCGACCTGGGCGTGGAGCGCCTTCAGCCGTTCGAGCCGTGTCTTCGACGCCGCGCTGGACGGCGCCGCCTGCTGCGAGAGCACAAGCCCCGCCAGCGTCAGCTTCACGCCGGCACGGGTGCGTTCGTCCATCGCCGGCCAGGCGCGGGCCAGCTCGTCCTGTGCCGCGTCGGGATCGAGCGCGAGCAGCCGCTCAATCAGGGCATGGTGCTGCTTGTAATCAGTTCCAAGCTCCTGGAGCCGCTTGGCGCCCTTTTCAATCCAATCCCACGCCATCGCCTGGCAATATACTCCGCCGCATGCACCTGTCGATGCTGCGGTCGTACACCGCGGCCGATGGCCTGACAATCGCCAACGCCAGCTGCGGCACGGTCGCGATTTTCCTGTGCCTCGACTACGTGGCCACCGGGAATCCGCGCTTCCTCTGGGTGGCCTTCCTTCTCCTCCCGCTGGCGCTCGTTTGCGACGTGCTGGACGGCTATGTGGCGCGCGCGCAGCCGCACCGCCAGTCGGTGCTCGGCGGCGACCTGGATTCGCTGGCCGACGTCATCTCGTTCGGCGTCGCGCCCGCTGTGCTGGGTTTCACGCTGGGGCTGCGTGGCGGGTGGGACATGGTGTGCCTGACCTACTTCGTCGTGTGCGGGGTCAGCCGCCTGGCGCGGTTCAATGTGACCGCCGCGGCCCTGGCCGACAGCCGCACGGGAAAGGTCAAATATTTCGAAGGCACGCCAATCCCCACGAGCATCGCCATCGTGGGGCTGCTGGCTCTGGCATTCCAGCTCGACAGGGTCGATTCGGCCCTCTGGTTCGGGATTTGGCAGGTCGGTCCCGCCACGCTGCACCCCCTTGCACTCATCTATGTGGCCAGCGGAAGCGCCATGATCAGCGCCACCTTGCGGATTCCGAAGTTTTAGAGGGCAAATAGCTGTAGGATCAGGGTTGACGCGGCAGCTCGAGACCACCCTACGACCTCTCCTTCTACCCAATCACACAACTCATGCTGGCGCCGGGCAAAGGGTCCGGTGCATTTCGACGCGTCACACGGCCACTTTCGGCCAGAGGAACGACGACATGGCTTCTACGAACGGCACGATCAAGCGCATCACTGACAAGGGCTTCGGTTTCATCGCGGCGCCCGACGGCGTTGAGTACCTCTTTCACCAGTCCGCGTGCACCAAGACGCCCTTCGATTCGTTGCGCGAAGGCGACAAGGTCACGTTCACTGTCGGACAGGGTCCGAAGGGCCCGCGAGCCGAAAACGTCGCGCCGGCCTAAACGGGCTTTCGCTTCACAGCGTCCTCGTATCCTTTTGGGGACGCCGCGCCTTTGCGACTCAGCCGCACAAGCTCGGGTGGCACCGATGATGCACCTCCACTCCCGTGGAGGTGTGAGATGGGCTTGCGGGATATGTACGCCTACACGTTGAAGGTGTCGAAGGACAAGTTCCACGGCACCATCGACGAGCGTGACGGGAAGTTGTACCTCAAGGGCACTGTCGGCACGGATGCCGAGAAGAACGAGATCTGGAACGCCATCAAGACGATTCCCACCTGGCAGAAGGACATCGTCGCCGACATCCGTGTGACCGGTGGCTCCACCGACGGAGCCGCGGCCAAGCCGGCAGCCGCGTCGGCCTTGCCGCCCAAGACCTACACGGTGAAATCAGGCGACACGCTCAGCGCGATCGCGAAGGATCACCTGGGTAGTGCCGGCGCCTACATGAAGATCTTCGATCTGAACAAGGACCAGTTGACGGATCCCGACAAGATCAAGCCGGGACAGGTGCTGCGGCTGCCGTAACAGCGTGGGCCGCCCAAGGACGGCCGCGGGCCGTCCTTGCCGCGACCTAGAGCCCCATCCGCTTGCGGTCCTGTTCGTTCTCGTTGCAGAAGTACTCGAGGATGTCGGTGTCCGCCTGCACTTCGTGCGTCACCTTCACGGTGAACGGCTTCGTGTACCACGTGGGGTCGTCAATCGTGATCTCGATGTCCATGTGGCCGAAGTCGCGGCGGCGGTAGCGTTCCGTCACTCGCGCCTGCTCGCTCTGTGGGTGGCCGATGAGGTCCAGCCAGCTCTTGCCGTTGAACCCGATCGTGTCCACCACCAGTGTGTCCTTTTCCCATCGCCCCACTGAGTAGCCGAGCCACGACGGCGACGGGTCGGCCATGTGCTTCCGTCCATCGGTGTAGATCTGTCTTGTGCCTCCCAACTCCAGCATGACGAGGATCAGCCCGGGGGTCTGCACGATCTTCGACACCTCCGACAGCATCGTGGAGAACGGGATTCCGCCGGGCAGGCAGTAGGTCAACGGCAGCGCCTCGGGCTTGTGGTCGCCCCGCCGCGCCAGGACCTCCGCCACTCCAGGCTTGACCGGCCAGTCTTCCGGCTTCAGGTCCTGAAAGATGTTGATCGCGTACTTGGACACCGTGTCGATCTCCATGCCCGGCACTTCGACCTTGTCCACGTCGTTGCCGAACAGCTTTTTCATCTCCTCGCGAGACGTGGGCTGCACGTGCCAGACACCCGAAAGGTCGGGCGTCCCGTTGGGCGCTCGGGGAGCGCGCGCGGCCAGGTTCGGGCGACCGTCCGGGAGACGGGGCGTGCCCGGGGCCTTGTAGTTCACCCACTGGGCGTTCGCGGTGTGCCCCAGCAGCGCGACTACAAGCAGCACGATCAGTCGTTTCATGGTGGAGATTCTATCTGTGTTACGATCTGGAGTCGGATCTTCCCACCCCGCTTCGCAGCAAGACGAATCCGCCACACGAAAAATCAGGCCTGTAGCGCCCGTTGGGAAACGCTTCAGCCACTTTAGGAGCGTTCTCAATGTCGTTTTCCGATCTAGGCCTCACGGCCTCTCTCTGTACTCCTCTGGCCCGAAAGGGCTATGACCGGCCAACGCCGGTCCAGACCCAGTCCATTCCCCTGGTCCTCAGCGGCACCGACCTGCTGGCGCGCGCCCAGACGGGCACGGGCAAGACCGCCGCGTTCGGTCTGCCCATGATCGAGCGCCTGATGGGCCGCGGGAACCGGCCGGCCACCCGCGCGCCTCGCGGCCTCGTGCTCGTGCCTACGCGCGAGCTGGCCACGCAGGTGGAGCGCGCGCTTGCGTCCGTACGGCGCGCCCATGCGGCTGCGCGTCACGTCCATCTTCGGCGGTGTGTCGATGGGGGCGCAGATACAGGCACTGAAGCGCGGCACCGACATCGTGGTGGCTACGCCGGGACGGCTGATCGATCACCTGCAGCGCAAGACGGTCGATCTTTCGGCAGTCGAGATCCTGGTGCTGGACGAAGCCGACCGGATGCTCGACATGGGCTTCCTGCCGCCGCTGCGCAAGGTGATTCCGCTGCTGCCGTCAACGCGGCAGACGCTGATGTTCTCGGCCACCTTCTCGCCCGAGGTGCTGCGCCTCGCTGCCGACTTCACCCGCAACCCCGCGCGCGTGGACGTGTCGGACGGCCAAGTGGTGGCGCCCACGGTTACGCACCGCGTGCATCCGGTAGCGCCCGACCGCAAGCGCCCGCTGCTGGCGCATCTGCTGACCCAGGCGCCCGTGGGCCAGGCGCTCGTCTTCTGCCGCACCAAGCGCGGGTCGGACCGTGTCGGAGACGATCTGGAACGGTCGGGTATCCAGGTGGCGGTGATTCACGGCAACAAGAGCCAGGGCGCACGCACTCGCGCGCTGGCCGACTTCAAGGCTGGGCGGGTGGCCGTGCTCGTGGCCACCGACCTCGCGGCGCGCGGCCTGGACATCGTGCAGCTGCCGCTGGTCGTCAACTACGACCTGCCGCTCGTGGCCGAAGACTACGTGCACCGCGTGGGCCGGACCGGACGGGCCGGGCTTGCCGGACGGGCTGTGTCGCTCGTATCGGGCGCGGACCGGCCGCTGCTGGCCGACATCCAGCGCCTGCTGCCGGCGACGCCGCTCGAACAAGTGGTGGTCGAGGGGTTCGGCCAGGCGGAACGCGTGGAGTACCCTGGGGGCCATGAACGGCGACGCCCAAATCAAAGAGGCGCTGGAGCGCAACGTCACGGCGGTGGCGGCGCGCCGCAGCGTGGGCAAAGGCACGGCGGTCACAAAGGCGGTCCTTCGTCCGGGGCTGGAATGCGCCGTCACGGACGGGACCCACGCCCTGACGGTCGCCATGACGCAGAAGTACGGCGGCACCGGTAACGGGCCGAATCCTGGCGTGCTGGGACGCGCCGCGCTGGCCTCGTGCCTGGCCATCGGCTACGGGATGTGGGCCGCGCGCCTCGGGGTGCCGTTCGACGCGCTCGAGGTCGAAGTACAAGCCGACTACGACGTGAGCGGCGAGCTGGGTATCGCCGACGACGTGCGACCCGGCTACGGCGCCATGCGGTACGTGGTGACCGTGTCGAGCACCAGCCCGCAGGCGGACGTGATGCGCGTGCTGGACACCGCGGACCGCCTCAGCTCCTATAACGACATCTTCAGCAGGGGCGTGCCGCTCACCCGCGAGGTGCGCCTCAGCGCCACGGCAGCCTAGAGCCTAGAGCCCAGAGCCTAAAGCCCTACCGTGAGAGCACCGCGAGCACGGTATACACTCCCATCCCCACCGCGATGCCGCCCAGCACGTTGTTGCGCCACAGGAGGAAGGCGGCGGACGCGAGGGCCGCGGGCCAGCGCGCGTTGCCGAGGGACAGGTCGAGGACGCCAGCGGGGCCCAGCACCTCCGGCAACACCAGCGCGGTCAGCGCACAGGCCGGTGCGAATCGCAACGCGGCTTCCACGTGGCGCGACAGAGTCAGCCGGTCGCCCACGAGCAGCATGCCTGCACGGGTGATGAACGTCGCGAGCACCAGGCTGACAATCGCCAGCAGCACGTCGGACGTGGCCATGTTGTTCACGGGCGTGCCTCCGCGCCGATGCTGTTCGTAAGGCTGTCCACCACCGTCGCAACGGTGATACCCACGACCACGCCCACCAGGAGCCCCGACTTGTAGGGCCAACTGTTGGCGGCCATCGACACGCTGCCGGCTGCAAGTGCGCCCGCGGCGCCCGCCCACGACCGCACCGACGGCATGACCAGCGGCAGGAGCGCCAGGGTGCCCGCAAACTGCAACCCCCAGTTCGTCGGGATGAACGCACCACCCACGATGCCGGCAATCGAACCCGCCTGCCAGATCAGCCAGTTCATGGCGCATACGCCAAACAGCCACGCGTCGCGATGGGCGAACCCGCCCTCCTTCTCCAGGCGGTTCATGAACAGGACGAACGAGAAGTCCCCGCTGATATACCCGAGCAGCGACCGCCGCCGCGCGCTGTACTGGGTCAGCCAGCGGCGCGTCGCCGCGCCGTAGATGACGAACCGCATGTTGGTCGCCAGTGCCGTCACCGCGATGATCCACGCAGGGGCGGACGCGGCAATCAGGGGCAGGGCCGCCAGCTGCGCGGACCCCGCGTAGACCACGAGCGACATCAGCAGGGCCAGCGGAACGCTGAGCCCGCTTTTCACCATTGCCACGCCTGTCACAAGCCCCCAGGCCAGGATCCCGGGGGCAACGGGCAGCAACTCGCGCGCGCCGCTGTGGAACTCGGCGCGCCAGGCCGGGTCGTTCCACGAGCGGCGCATCTTTCTACATTACCGGACCGGGGCACGCCGCGTCAGGACCGGCAATATACTCCGCCCATGAGACTGCCCCTGCGTCCCGTCGTCTGCGCGGTTGTCCTTCTGGCCTTCTACCACGCGATCGCTGTCCGCGCGCAGCAGCCTGGAATCGAGGACTTCTTCAACCGCTTTACCGCTGACTGGGTGCGAATCAACCCGAATCAGGCAACGGCCACCCGATACTTCGTGGGCGCGGAGCAGGACGCGCTGGAGTCGCAGCTGACGCCCGTCACGCAGGCGTGGCGCGAGCAGCGGCGGGAACTGGCACGCCGCGGATTGGCCGAGCTGGCCCGGTTCGATCGGAACCGCCTGACCGAGTCGCAGCGTGTGTCGGCCGACCTCATGAAATGGCAGCTCGACATCGCGGTCGAGGGCGGGAAATACGAGGACTTCGTGTTCCCGCTCGAGCAGTTCGCCGGCGTGAACGTGGACCTGCCCAACCAGCTCGCGGTCGTGCACCCGCTTGTGACGGAGAAGGACGCCGAGCACTACGTCGCGAGGCTCCGCCAAGTTGCGGCTCGCATGCAGGAAGCCACGGCGGAGGCCGTTTCGCTGGCCGAGAAGCGGATGGTGCCGCCGAAGTTCATCATCGCCGCCACTATCGCGCAGATAGAGCAGTTCATCTCCACCCCTCCGGCCCAGAACCCGTTCGTGTCGTCGTTCGTCGATCGGACCGCGACAGCCCCCGGCATCCCCCCGGCCACACGCGAACGTCTTCGTGTAGCGGCCGAGGAGATCACAGCGAGCCAGATCTATCCCGCATGGCGAGCCGCGCTCACCGCGCTGCGGCCACTCGAGTCGCGCGCGTCCGATGCCGCTGGCCTGTCGCGGTTTCCCGGCGGCATCCAGGCCTACAACTACCAACTGCGGCGTTTCACCAGCACCACCCTGGGCGCCGACGAGATTCACCAGATCGGTCTGCGGGAAGTGGCGCGGATCGAGAGCGAGATGGACGCACTGCTGAAGCAGTTGGGCCGATCCAGCGGCTCGCTGCAGGCCCGGATCGATCAGCTGGAGAAGGACTCCGCCTACCCGCTGACGGAGGAAGGCCGCGCGCAGATCATGCGCGACATCGACGGGATGATGCGCGACGCCCAGCAGCGTTCGATGTCTCTCTTCATCAAGACACCAAAGGCACCGGTCGTGGCTCGCCCGTACCCGAAGTTCCGGGAAGCGAGCGCGGCCGCAAGCTACAACCCGCCGTCGCCGGATGGATCCCGCCCTGGCACGTTTCAGATCCCCCTTCGACCGTCGCGGATGACGAAGTTCGGCCTTCGCACGCTCGTGTATCACGAGACTGTGCCCGGCCATCACTTCCAGGTAGCCCTGGATGTCGAGAACCATGCGAACCCGCGATTCCGGCAGATTCGCGCGCTCGGCGGCATCTCCGCCTTCAGCGAGGGATGGGGACTCTACGCAGAACGGCTGGCCGCGGAGAACGGTGGTACGACGGAGACATCGAAGGGCGGCTCGGGCAGCTGGACGCAGCGCTCTTCCGCGCGCGACGCCTGGTGGTGGACACGGGCCTCCACACCAAGGGGTGGACGCGGCAGCAGGCGATCGACTACGGCATCGAAGCCAGCGAAGTCGAGCGCTACGTCATCAACCCGGGCCAGGCCTGCGCTTACATGATCGGGGAGCTGAAGCTCGTGGAACTGCGCGAGAAGACGCAAAAGGCCCTCGGACCGCGCTTCGATCCGAAGGCCTTCCACGACCTCGTGCTGTCAACCGGCACGGTGCCCCTGACGCTTCTGGAACAGGTGGTCGATCGGTTCATCAGCCAGAGCTCGCACTGAGATCGACGCCCGCGTTTCGCTCGTATAATGCCGTCTATTCTCGCGACCGTTGTGGCACCCTGAGTCAGAACGATGCCTTTCGACCTGATTGTGAACGGCGTGCGGCACCGCATCGACTGCCGACCCGCAGACGCCGCTGCTGTGGCTGGTTCGCGACCACATCGGGCTGACGGGCACGAAGTTCAGCTGCGGCATCGGGCAATGCGGTGCGTGCACACTGCACGTGGACGGGCGGCCGATCCGCTCGTGCAGCGTCCCGGCGTCGGTCGCCGCGGCAAACAGATCCTGACGATCGAGGGTCTCTCGCCGGACGGCAGCCACCCGGTCCAGGTTGCCTGGAAGGAGCTGGACGCGCCGCAGTGCGGCTACTGCCAATCCGGGATGATCATGAGCGCCGTGGCGCTGTTGAAGGAGATCCCGAATCCTTCCGACGCCGACATCGACGCCAGGATCACCAACGCCTGCCGCTGCAGCACGTATCACCGCGTCCGCAAGGCCATCCACCTGGCCGCCGGGATGATGAGGCGCGCATGAGCGTGGACCGCCGCGAATTCCTGTCGGTGATGGCAGCCGCCCAGGGCGCCTTTGTGCTCGGCTTCTGGGTGCCGTCGCGCGCGATCGCCCAGACGCCGACGACTGGGCACCGCGCCCCCGAAATCAACGCCTGGATCGTGATCGCCCCGGACGACACCGTGACGATTCGCATCGCGCAGACCGAGCTCGGCCAGGGCGTCTGGACCTCCAACGCCATGATGGTCTGCGAGGAACTGCAGTGCGACTGGACCAAGGTAAGGCCCGAGTACGCCTCCGCGAACCGCGACGCGCGGGAGAAGGCGCCCGAGTGGACGCTGAAAGTTCCCGGCCTGCGGCGCCACCGATCCCAAAGGCGGCGGTGAGCCGACGTTCGGCAATCGCGATCGCACCGGCGTAGCGGGCATCCCCGACAGCCTCTACCGGCGCATGCGGACCAACGCGGCGTCGTCGGTGAAGGACGGCCGGTACTATCTGCAGCTTGCCGGGGCCGAGGCCCGGGAACGCCTGCTGCTGGCCGCTGCGTCGCTGTGGAACGTGCCGGTGGCCGAGCTGACGGCCAAGGACGGCATCATCACGCACGCCTCGAGTGGGCGCACCACGAGCTACGGGCGCATCGCCGGTCGCGCGGCCCAGACGCCGCATCCACACCCGGAGACGATCACGATCAAGTCTCCGGACCAGTGGACGCTGATGGGCACCGAGCAGAAGAACCTCGACGTGCCCGACAAGGTCACGGGCAAGACGCTGTACGCGATCGACGTCCGCCTGCCCGGCATGAAGTGGGCGGCGGTGAAGACGTGCCCGGTCTACGGCGGCGACGTCAAGAGCTTCGACTTCGAGCCGGTCCGCCGCATGCCTGGCGTGCGCTCCGCGGTCCAGTTCCCGATCCCCGATCCGGCGCTGACGCGAGGGCGCGTCTTCAGCGGCGGCGTCGCGGTGGTCGCCGACAGCTGGTACCAGGCCAAGACGGCGATCGATCGGATGCCGATCGAGTGGACGGTTCCGCCGGAACACGCCGCCTTCAACAGCGAGAACATGCGCGCGGCGCTCGTCGCCGCGCTCGATCGGCCGGGCATGGTGCGCGCGAGTCACGGCAACGTCGACGCTGCGTTCGCCGGCGCCGCCAAGGTGATCGAGGCGGTGTACTCGACGCCGTTCCTCCCGCGCGCCCGAATGGAGCCCGGCAACGCTACGGTGCTCGTCACCAACGACCGCGTGGACATCTGGATCGGCGATCAGAGCCCGCAGGAAACCCGATTCAGCGCCGCAAAGATCACCGGGATCCCCGAGACGAACGTTCACCTGCACTTGTGTCACCTTGGCGGCGGGTTCGGCCGCAACGGCAACGGGCCCCAGGCCGAGCACGCGATCATGATCGCGAACGCGCACCGCGGCACGCCGATCCACATGCTGTGGACACGCGAGGAGGACTTCATCGGCACCACCTATCGCGCGATGGGCGTGGCGCGGCTCAAGGCCGCCCTCGACGCCGACGGCTGGCCGATAGCGCTCGACGTACGGACCGCCATGCAGGAGGGCGGCTTCGGCCCCGAGTCGTCGTTCCACGTGACCTCGCGCTACCACGTACCGAACTATCGCTATTCCAACCACACCACGAAGTTTCACGTGCCGGTCGGCACGCGCCGCGGGATCGGCCAGGCCGCGCACGAGTTCTACCGCGAGAGCTTCATCGACGAACTGGCGCGCGCCGCCGGCCGGGATCCGTACCTCTACCGGCGCGAGCTGCTGGCCCGCACGCAGCTGCCCTACAAGAACGACATGATCAAGGCGCTCGACATGGCCGCGGAGATGTCGGGCTGGGGCACGCCGCTGCCGCCGGGCAAAGCGCGGGCAATCGGTCTCGAGGAGCGGGGCGCCGAGGGCAACGGCATGGCGACGATCAGCGCCATGGTGCATACCGTCAGCGTGAGCCGGCAGGGCAAAGTGCGGCTCGAACGGGTGGACGTCGCGCACGAGACCGGCTTCGGCCTGGTGAACCCGCTGTCGGTCAAGAAGCAGATCGAAGGCCAGATCGCCTGGTTCTACAACGACGCGATGCACCAGGCCAGCACGATCAAGGACGGGCGCATCGTCGAGAGCAACTTCCACACGTTCCCGTTGTCACGCATCGACGAGGACCCGCCCGAGATCAACATCCGCTTCTTCCCGACACAGCACTGGCTGATCGGCATGGGCCACGACCGCGCCACGTCGGTTCAGTCCGCGATCGGCGACGCCATCTTCCAGATCACAGGGAAACGTTTCCGCGATCTCCCCTACCGACTCCACGATTTGCACTGGGGATAGGCTCCAGCCGCCCGCCTCTTGGCGTTGGGCCGGCGCCGCTGACGAATCACACATGCGAATTCCGCCGGCCAGTTGACCGGCGGCGTGCAAACTCGGCCGCCTCGAACAACGCTGCCATTGGGGCGAGCAGCACCCAATGACGGTCGACTCACGCCCGACTCGGCGGTTATGGCGTACGGGACTCGGTGGGAAGCCGTATCAGGGATGCGAACGGCCAATGATCGGCCTCGGTTCACTCTGGCAACCGGATTGCTGTGTTGAATGGCGAGGTGCGTATGCGAAATCTGGTCGTCGCCACGGTCGCGCTGGTCGTCGGGTTGTCTGCTGGCCTTGCTGGCGCCGGCGACATCAACCCCGCCTTCTTCGGGACGTGGAAGCTGAACACCGAAAAGTCCAAGGCTGATACCGGCCAGACGCCGAAGAGCCAGACCGTTACGTTGGCGCCTCGCGGTGATCGTTTCGTCGTGACGTTCGAAGTCGACAACGGGGATGGGACGAAGACGCGCACGACGCGCACGGCCGCGCTCGACGGAAAGGACGTCGTCGTTGAAGGAATTTCCAATCCTGCGGCGCGGGAAGCCTACACAAGCATCGACGCCCGGACGATCCAGCGGGTCCTCAAGTTGAACGGTCAGATCCGTAACACGTTGAAGCTGACCGTCGCTCCGGACGGCAAGACAGTCGCGACCGTTTCGACCGGCACGGGTGCCAACGGAAACCCGTTTCACGCCACCAGTGTGTTGGATAAGCAGGAGCCGTGAATAATCGCGCCGAAAGACGACGATAACGAGCACGGCCGTCACCCTCGCTCACTATTGAAGCAATCCTGCTGAAGCGTTACAACCGAGTACGCCTGCTCGCCAAGGTCGTCTGGTAAAGAAACTCGCCGCCGTTCTCTTGGGTTGGCCATGGGATCTCGCGGCGCCGGCCCATGCCAGCCCGACGTCGCGGATGCTGGAAAGAGGCCGAAACCGGACGGAGCCGCGAGATCCTATGGCCGGCCCAGGCGACAATCGAGACTAGGACCCGTGGCGAGACACTCCGGCAACCTTGCGAAGCGCCGCGTAGACGGTGTCTGC
>CAWEBF010000004.1:0-241128 GCA_963807235.1 uncultured Acidobacteriota bacterium | reverse complement strand
CGGGCGCCACGATGGTCCGCCGCATGAGTCTCGAATCCGTCCGCGATACTTCGCCGATCGAGCCCCCGACATCGAAGTCATTGTCACCGAAGCGAGTTCGGCCACGGTGGCCGCGGCCGCGGCCGCGCATGGCGTGGACCCGCGAACATCGCCAAGACCCATCTGCCTGAGGGTCGGCGGGCGGCGTTTCTGATCGTGGCCAGCGGCTCCGCGGACTCGACTCCGCAAGTTCAAGGACCCGTTCGACGGCAAGGCGCGATGCTCGAGGCCGCGGACGCGAAGGCCATCACCGTCATCCGGTCGGCGGCGTCTGCCCGTTCGGCCTGCCAGCTCCGCTTCCGATCTATTGTGACCTGTCGCTCAAAGCGTTCGACGAGGTCGTGCCTGCCGCGGGCGCCCCCAATGCGCGCGGTGCGCCTGCCGCCGCAACGCCTCGCCGGGCTTGTCGGTGCCGAATGGGTGGACGTCTGCCAGTGAAGGGGGTTCGACGATCTCGCCGCCAAGAGTGACCCGCCAGCGACGTTCTCCGTCAGGGCGGGGTCGGGTCAAAGGGGATAGCATCTCAACCCTCTCCGGCCGCGAAGCGGCCGGAGAGGGGCCAACCTGCCATCCCAATTAACCCTATTAGGTGTCCTGCTTCCGGTGCAGTAAGGACCGTTCGCGCTGCCGTCAGATTGCCGGATCGCGATCGGAAAAATACCGAAGATACTGGTCGGAGGAAATGACGCAGGTGTCGCGAACAAGAAGAGCGCGCAGCTTGTCCCAAAAACCGCCGCCGAGCACGAAGAGGCTGACGAACAGCATCGCGTCCCCGAGAATCGCCAGGCACTCACCGTGTGCCGGTTCAGGGCAGGAACGAAGGTCAGGCAGGTAGGGCGACACCCAGCCGAAGAAGATTGGCACCACTGAACAATACTGATCTCATATCCCCCCAGGGCGCGCGTAGCGCCTGACCGCCCCGAAAACCAACTGCTTCAGGCGATTGAACCCTGGCCGGCCCATGATCGCTGCGGCGACCACCAGAAGCCCCTTGTTAACGGCGAAATTGATTGCGGCAATGGAACCGACCGTCGCGGCGCTCGCTCCCATGGCGATTGCCGCGAGGGTGACGAGGTGGATAGCGAATGCGGCGATGAAGCAGACAATGCCGAGCGAGAAGCGCCAGGGGGGACCGGTACAGCCGAGGCATCCTCACTCATCGTCTTCGCCTCCTTTGACCGCCGGGCCGATTTCAAGCCGCGCTATCTGTAGCGGGATAATAGTTCAGCGTCTCTAGCGAGACAGTCGGACCCCGTCAGGTCGCGGCCCGTTCGGATACGCTCATCGGAAGACGCGACACCGGGGCGGCCGGCTTACGAGCCCGGCACCTTATATAGACCGCCCTCACTTCGATCGTGCCGAGTTCGGCCAAAGGGATCCCGGCGGCGATGCCCATAGCCTCGTCGAGATCATTCGCTTCGATCATGACGAAGCCCAGCAATTGCTCCTTCGTTTCAGCGAAGGGGCCGTCCGTGACGAGGCTCCTGCCGCCGCGCCTGCGAATGCTCCTGGCGGTTTTCACCGATTGCAGCGCTTGCGCGATGATCAAATGGCCGCTGTCCGCCACCGAGCGGTCATAGGCCAGGGATGAAGCGTCAAGTTCGGCCCGCAGGCCTTCCGGCGTCAGGTCACGCAGTTTCTGTTCTTCGCCATAGACAAGGCAGACATAGTTCATGGCCGGGCTCCTTGCTGTTCGAATGATACGGCGGCAATGCGGCGCGGTGCGCCACTCTCATGCTCTTCCGACGCAATCTGAAGTCCCACCACGACCACGCCAATCATGGCAAGCGCCAGCATCAGCCGGCCCCCGCCCACACGTGCAGGTGGGTCCGGCTGACGGGTCCGTCCCACGCCAACGGCGACACCCACAGCGCGAAGACAATCCCCATGAGCCACTGGAAGGCCATGAGCCCGGCAAAGAGCCGGTCCGTCCGATGGTGGATCAGGTGCCAGGCCTCGGCAAAGATCTGGTTGGCTCTGTCCGATAGGGACGCGTCGCGCACGTTGAGCGGGGAGTGTGAGGACATGATGGTGTGATCGATCTGGAGCTACAGACGGCGCCCGAGCAGAGAGCAGCCAAAGACGGACGTCGCTCGGTGAGACGGGTTCTTTTGATCGAGGATCGCGATCAACGCGGCTCGGCCCGCGTTGTCGCCCGCGTGTCCGCGCGCCCCGGCGATACCGCCGCGAAGATCAACTCGCCGCGAGCGTCGTACAATAGCGTCTGCCCCGATGTCGCGGCGCCGAAGCGCTCCGCCTCGCGGCCATCGTCATCCCGCACGACGGTGACATTGGGTAGGGCCGACGCCGTGCGCCACAGGTCCGTCTTCTCCCAGCCATCGAAGAACTCCGACGGCTTCATGAACAGCACTTACGTCTTGGGCGCCGCCTGTGCGCGCCCCAACACTTCGGCCAGTTCGGCGAGGCTGGCACGCGTGCACGTGCACTGGGGATGGGCGAGCAGCACGAGCGTCGGTCGATCGGCCGAGCGTGCGAGGCGCGTTTCAGTCGGCCAGCGTCCGTGTGAATGTGCGGCGTCTCCCGGCGTGTTCTCGTACGACCAGAGCACCCACAGGCCCGCTACCGCGCCGGCGAGCCACAACGCGGAGCCGGCCCAGAGCCAGACGGCGCGGGCGAAACTGGGACGTTGTTCAGCGCTGGGAGGGGGTACGGACTCAGACATCCGAGCCACGAGACGCAAGGACGCAGCCAGGCCCTGCAGAACAATCAGATCCAGACGTAATTCACTGAGCCGAAAGACCGTTGTGCCGGACGAAGCGTGGGTGAAGCCACTTCGTTCTCGGGCGGCCTGTTCCATCGCGGCACACGCGTGATCGCAGTTTGGAACACGGCTCGAACGATCTCGGACGTCACCCGCGCGTGAGATCGTGTGAAAGCAGGCGATGGAAGAGATGCTCTCCGGCTTCGCGGCGGACGGAGAGACGGCCGGCGCGTACGCGCGCGAGCGCAGGCCGCGCTGCACCGACGCGCAGATCGAGACGTCCTCCTCCTGAATCTGCTCGCTGACCGCGATGCTCCCAGATTGGTCGCGTGAGCGGTTCAGACACGTCTGAAAAGTAGAAATCGAAGATCACCTCGGTCCTGTCCACCCCGCGCGGAATGACGAGGTTGGTGTCCATGCTCGGCTGTAGCGGTTGATCATGAAGTTCGGATAAATCCAATAGTAGGAGGCTCGCTCGCCCTGGCGCACGGCCCGCGTGCGCTCCTCCGCTCCCTGGCTCACCATCGGGCTCGACTGCAGGCAGAAGCGCTCGCCAGTCTCGATCGTGTATTCGCTGTAGTCGAGGACGCTGTCGAGGCCCTTGTGGAGGTGCGGCACGTGATAGCCGCCGTCGAGATAGTTGTCGACGAAGACCTTCCAGTTGCAGTCGAGTGTGTACGAGCGTCGCTCCATCCAGTGCAGATCGTCGAGGCAAGCGCGTCGAGCTGACCGAGAAGGTCGCGCCCGAGAAACTCCTCCAGTGAGGGGCCGCCCGCTGTCAGGCTTGACGAATACCCATTTCCCGCCTGCTCCGCATTCGAGCGGCACCAGTCCGTTGGCCGACCGATCGAAATCGCAGACGCCGATGAAATCAGGCGTGCCCTTCAGCTCGCCTTCGAGCGAGTAGGTCCAGCCGTGATACGGGCATCTGAGTTACGGGCGGATCCGTGCGGCTCGGTGACGACCGCGGCCGCGTGGTGGCGGCAGACGTTGAAGAATCCGCGCACGACATCGTCGTTTCCAACCACGGCACGATGGGCTCGCCGCCCGGAAGCTCACACGTAACGTAGTCGCCGGGCGCGCGCAGCTGGTCAACGCGGCCCGCAAGCTGCCAGCTGTGCCTGAAGACCGTGCGGAGCTCCAGCTCCAAGACGCGCAGGTCGGTGTACCACGGCGCGGGAATGGTGGATGCCTGCGCGAGCGGGGCATCCGCGTCGTAGAGCTCGAGGAGTCGTTCGAGCGAAGGCTCCATGTCGTCGTGAAGCCTACATCTTCGATCGCCTCCTGTAAGATCGGAGTGCTGCCTGCTGGAGGTGTCCATGTTTCGCCTTGCGCCCGTCGTCCTGCTCGTCGCCGGCGCCTCGCTCGCGGCGGCTCCCCAAGTCAACGACAACGCGTTTCCGCACACGAAGCCCAACGGCCGCGCCACGGTCGAATACAAAGACGAACGAGTGCAGGCCGTGGCCATTTACGACTACTCCCAGCGGAATCACGATGGCGCCTGGCTGCTGGTGCAGGTTGGCGTCGCGCTCAGCGAGCGTGGTGCGGTGAGGCGGGACAGCTTCTCGGTGGTGATGCCTGGCGGCCGCGTCGTGCCGCTCGCCACGCAGGAGCAGTTCCTTGCCGACGCGCCGCAGATTACCAAGCTCCGTCAAAACGCGCGCATCCACCAGCGCGACGTGATCAGCTACTTCCCGAAGAGCGCCGACGGCGAGGTGCTGCGATGGTTTGCGCTGCCGGGTGAAGGGACGGTGCGAAACCCCGCGATCGTGCCCTCCGAGCACGGCGTGGTGATAGGCGACCTCTATTTCAAGTCGACGACGCTGCGCTGGGACGACGGCACCTATCGTCTCGTCTTCAACAACGACAAGGGGCACGCCGAGCTGCCGATTCGCCTCGAGTAGCAGCCGCTATAAGACAGCGGGCGCCAGGCGCCATTCAAGGCGCCTTCCGGCTCCGGAGGTAGGCGGCTCGCTTCGCGACGATCTCCTTCGCGAGGCTTTCGGAGAGCGGCAGCTTCATGGCGCGCTCGATCGTCTCGATCGCCAGGTCGAATGCGCCACGTTGCGCCAGCGCTTCCGAGAGCCCGAGCAGGTTCTGCGGGTTATTCGGCTCGAGGCGCACCGCTTCCTGCAGGTGCTTCAGAGCCTCGCCGACGTCACCTTTCACCAGCAACACGCGGCCCAGGTTACCGTGCGCGACCGCGTAGTCTGGACGCCGTGACAGCGCATCTCGAAAGGCCCTGATCGAATCGTCGAGGCGGCCTGCCTGGGCAAGCGCGGTGCCGAGATTGAAATGCGCCGGCGCCGATTCGGGTTTCAACGCTGCCGAGGCCTGGAAGTGGCGAACAGCGTTGGCCGCGAACCCCTGTTCCAGATAGAGCAGCGCCACGTCGTCGTGCAGTTCGGCGTCGCTCGGATCGACCTTCAGCATCGTCTCCAGGCCGACGATGTCCTCGCCGATCATCTTCGCCGTGATCTCGGCACTGAGGCGCGCACGGTCGCGGTCGTTCGACGCCAGCAATTGAAACCAGAGGTCACCCATTTCGTCCTTCGAGCGCTGTCCCCAGAAGACGCGTGCCGGCGGCAGCTCGGGATTGCGGACGTTCGACGCCGAATTGTCGTAGGTGTACTCCATGGACAAGCGCGTTCCCTTCGGCAACGGGATCGGCGCTTCCTGGCGATAGACATGCTGCCAGCGGAAATCCCAGTCCTTGATGTGCATCACCAAACGCGACGTGCCATCGGGCAGCTGCGCCACGCCGCGGATTTCTCTGGCGCGGTAATGCGCGTGCGGCTGAACGGCGAGCAGTTGTACGTCCACAGGCAATACGTAGGAGTCACGAATGACGTAGTGCGATTCTCCTGGCGGGATGTCGATGCCCTGCGAGCCGAGCCGCAGAATGGTTGGTGTTCGCGAGGGCGCGGAGTCGGAGAAATACAACCCGATCTCCGGCAACACCTCCTCGACGGCGCCGCTCGGCTGCAAGTGCAGCTGTACGACCAGGTCGCTACCAGGCTCGAGCGTCCACGCCAGCTCCGGCGGTACCAGCGGCGCGATCTGTCCAGGCGTCCAGCCGAGAAAGTGTCCTTCCGGATACTCGGCCGACCGCGGCATCAGGCCGTCGTAGCCGGGCAGCGGATCGGCGTCGTCCAGGCGGCGGGTCGCCGGCGAGCGATCGATGCGGATGTTGGCGTGGTGCACCACGCGCGCGTTGCCAGGATGGAATTCGAGCCCCGTGACGTAGGTCCGCTTCGTGACCGGCAGACGGATCGCGAAGATACGGAAGACATCCGACGGTTGCGCGGGCAGCGAGAACGCGGCCGCGGGCTTGACGATCAGATCGGGTGGCCCGAGCAGCCATCCATCAGCGTGCTTCGGCAAGGTTGGCAAGCGTTTCGGATCGCCCTCAGGCGCGCCGTTGCTGGCCCAGTGCTCGATCGACGCGATCTCGCGATCGGTGAGCAATCGCTGTCCGACGAAATGACCGACGCCGGGTTCGACTTTCCACGGCGGCATGAAGCGGCTGCGCGTGACCTGGGCGATCTGGGTGGCCCTGCGGCGGACTTCGTCGTAGGTCGTCAGTGGGAAGGGACCTGGTCCGCCGGTACGATGGCAGGACACGCAGGCGTCGAAGACGATTGGGGCGACGTCCTGCGCAAACGTCTGCGCTTCCGAACGGGAAGCCAGAAGGACGGAAGAAACGGCCAGAAGTACGAATGGTCTCACTTCAATAGATCGGAAAGGATGCACCCCACCGCGCGCGTCTCCCGTGTGGCGATTGGTGTGCCGTCGATCAACGCCGAAAGAGCATTCTCCAAATCCCGCTGTGTCGGGCTCGGCCGTTCCCTGCCCAGATCCACGTAACGATCATCGATTCGCCCGCGATACACGAGGCGCTCGCCGACCAGTACCGCGACTTCCGGCGTGACGGTCACGCCGGTCTGCCTGACCAGCTTCTGCGCGGTGTCGCGGATCGACTCGAGCGAGTAGCCGAACTTCTTCTGGTGCTCGCGAATCAGTTGGGGAGAATCCGTCGCCACCGGATACACGAGCACGAACCGCGCCTGATCCGCGAACTTTGCGGCAAGGCGCTGGATTTCTGGCGCGTAACGATTCGAGATAGGGCAGTCGGTCGTCGTAAAGACGAGCACGCGGATCGGCTCGGCGGCCGGGAGCGGCCCGAGCGCGACCATCAACACAAGGCATAGCCGGCCGAACATGCTGAGGAATTCAGTATAGGGCCGGCAGGGCTGGTAGGATGACGTCCATGAAACGTCTGCCCTGGCTACTTCCCGTGCTTTTCATCGCGGTCCTCTCAGCGGCGCCGACGCTTCCGGCAGCAGGGAGCCGCCGCCGTTTCCTCGGTCCTCAAGACCGCGACCGATCGCGGCGACGTGCCTGGCGTCGCCGTCGCCGTGGTCAACAAGGACGGCCTCCTCTACAACGAAGCGTACGGCAAGAGCCGTACGCTCACCGGCACGCCGATGGCGAAAGACACAATCTTCAACATGGCGTCGATGACCAAGCCGGTGACATCGGTCGCGATCATGATGCTCGTGGACGAGGGCAAACTGAAGCTCGACGACGAGGTGGCGACGTACCTGCCGAAGTGGAAGGCCCCGCTCGTCATCAGCAAATTCAACGAGGCTGACGCCAGTTACGAAACGCGTCCCGCGAAGCGTGCGATCACCATCCGCCATCTGCTGACGCACACGTCCGGCATCGGGTACGGGTTCTCGAGCCCGACGCTGACGAAGATCATGGCGAAGGAGAAAAAGACCGAGCTCGATCTGCCGCTCCTCTTCGATCCGGGCGAGAGCTGGGCCTATGGCGCCAGCACACGCGTCCTCGGCCACGTCGTCGAGGCGATTTCTGGACAGAAGATCGATGCGTTCCTCGCGTCGCGCATCCTGCAGCCGCTCGGCATGCACGACACGAGCTATCTCGTGCCGGCGGAGAAAGTGTCGCGTGTGGTGGCCGTGAACGCGCGTGGCGCCGATGGGAAGTTCGTGGAGCGGCCGGTGCCAGCCACGCTGCCCGCGCAAGTGCAAGGCGACGGTGGTCTCTACGGCACAAGCACCGACTACGGCCTGTTCCTGCGCATGCTCCTCAACCGGGGGACCCTGAACGGCAGGCGCATCCTGAGCGAGCGTTCGGTGAAGACGATCTTCGAGAACCACATGGGCAGCGTGGTGGTGCAGCCGCAGGAGTCGGCGAATCAGACGCTGTCGCGGAACTTTCCTTTCGGCGCCGGCAAGGACCGCTGGGGACTCGGCTTCCAGCTCGCGGCGGAGAAACAGGCGAATCGGCGCAGCCCAGGGAGCGGCACGTGGGCGGGCATTTTCAATACGCACTTCTTCATCGATCCGGGCAAGGAGATCGGCGTCGTGGTGATGATGCAGACGCTGCCGTTCTACGACGAGGCGTCGATGAACGTGTATGCCAGTGTCGAAGAGGCGGTCTACAGGAACCTGAAGTAGGGCGGAGGCTTCAGCCTCCGCGTTCCCAGAACGGCGTGTCACTCGTCAGTGGCACGCCGCCTCACCTTCGCCGCACTCCGTCGCTTCTTCGCGTCCAGTCGGCGCTCAATCCCCGCCTTCGACTGTTTCGTCTTCCGCCGTGTCTTCGGCCGGCGGCTGGCCTGCTCGAGGAGAGCCGCCAGTCTGGCGCGGGCGGCCTCACGATTCTGCGACTGCGTCCGGTGTTCGCGGGCGTCGATCACCAGTTCACCGTCGGCTGTCATTCGGTGCCCCGCCAACGCGATCAGCCGGCTCTTGACGTCGTCGGGCAGAGACGAGTCACGGAGATTGACCCGCAGTTCCACTGCGGTCGCGACCTTGTTGACGTTCTGGCCGCCCGGCCCTGACGCGCGAACGAAGCGCTCGCGAACCGCGAGGTCGTCGAGAGAAGGCATCGGTAATCGTCCTGCTAGCCTTCCACGCCGAGCAATGTCTCCCCCCCAGCCGACACAAACGCGGCGCGAGCCTCCTGATGGCGTCGTTCGGCCTTTTCCAGAATGGCGTTGAAATCCCTCCGATCACGCAAGGAATCCAGCCACGCGTGCCGCCTGAACGTTTGGTACGGATAGAACCCGTGGTCGACGACGTCCGAGAGGATCTCCACCGCGCGATCGAGGTCTCCCGCGTGAGCGAGCTTGATCACCTGGTAGAAGAGTCCTTCGGGATCGCGGAAGCCTGACGCGATCAGCCCGTCCACGGCCGCCCGCAGGGGTGCACGCTCGGGTTCGAGCACGCCTAACACCCTGTCGCGAAACGGTGTGTTGGCATACCGCTGTATCTCGACTTCAGCGGCCGCCCCGGCATCCGGATGTCCGGCACACGTGAGCGATAGGCTCCACGTGCTGCCCGGGCTCCACGATCGTTCGGCTTCGGCTGCAGACCGCAGGTAGTCGCCAAGCATGAAGAACGTGTGCTGCACGCTCGTCCGAACGTTCGGATCAAGGCGCGTGGCGCGCTCGTACGCCGCGAGCGAGTGCCGTAGCAGCCCGCAATACCGGCAGGCGGGCACGAGCGCCGCAAACAGCTCCGGGTCGCTGCCGCGTGACGCCGCGCGGCGAACGAGCCGGACCATCGCTTCATGTGCCCGGCCGAGCTCGCCGGTTTCCAGCTGGGCATAGAAACGGTCGGCGATCGAGAGATCCGGATTGAGCTCGAGCGCACGGTTCAGCGCGGACTCGCTCCTGGAATAGTCTTCTGGTTTGCTCCGATACTTGCCGATGACGTGATACAAGCGGCCGAGCCGCGCCCACGCAGGCGCGTACTGCGGGTCGGCCTGGAGACATTGCAGATACAGGTCGCGCGCCACTTCCCAGGATCCGGAGTCGTGAAACAGTGGGTTCGCGCGCAGATAGAACTCGTACGCCCTGGCGTTGGAAGGGACGTCCCGATCCAGGGCGCGACGCTCCCGGCCCGAGAGCGGCAGCGCCAGCGATTCGACGATCTGCCGCGCCAGCGTGTCCTGAAGCTGAAAGATGTCTCCGAGCGCCACCTGCGCCGCGTGCGACCAGAGAACGGTCCCGCCGGGCGCTTCCAGCAGCTGCGCGCTGATCCGCAGCACGTCGCCGGCACGAAGCAAGGTGCCGCTCAGCACGACGTCGACGTTCGCTTCACTGGCGATCGTGCTCAGATCCGGAGGATTCGAGGCAAACCGGGCCGCAGCAAGCGTGGAGCGAACGACGAGCGACTCGAGCGGAGACAACGAGTTGGTCACCGCATCGGCCAGGCTGAATGCCAGGAAGTCGATCTCGGGGTCAGGTCTCAACAGTCGAAACGGCAGCACCATGAGCCGGGTGACCGGCCGCACTCGGCGGTTGCCTTCATGGCCCTCTGCGGTCAGCGCCGTCCGCAGGTCGTCTGCCATCGCCCCCGCACTGGCATATCGCAGGGCAGGAGACTGCGCGAGCGCGCGGTGGATGACCCGATCGGCCGCCGCGACGGCGGGCGAGCCGCCGAGCGTCGGCACGTCTGGATGCAGGACTTTGTGCAGCACCGCGGGGACGCTATCGGCTTCGAACGCGGCGACGCCCGCAAGCATTTCGTAGAGAATCGCGCCGACGGCGAACAGGTCCGTGCTGGCAGTGACCGGTTCCCCGAGCGCCTGTTCGGGGGCCATGTACTTCGGGGTTCCCAGCATCGCTCCAGGACTGGTCAAACGTGTCGCATCTTCCGCCTGGACCAGTGAGATGCCGAAGTCGAGCACCTTCGCACCGTGTGCGGTCAGAAAGACGTTCGATGGCTTCAGGTCGCGGTGCGTGATGCCGCGACGATGCAGCGCCTCGAGCGCCTCGAGCACTTCGAGTCCGATCTGCACGGCATCGGGGAGCGGCATGGCGCCGCGGCCAAGACGGGCGGCGAGCGGCTCTCCGTCCAGCCGCTCCATCGCCATGAACAGCTGCCCCTCGGACTCCCCGATCTCGTACAGCTGACAGATGTGCGGATGATTGACGCTGGCCGCAAGGCGGGCTTCGCGCCAGAAGCGCTCGCGTGCGACGGGATCCGCCGCGCTCTCGCGTCGGAGCACTTTCACAGCGAGGGGCCGCTCCAACTGCTCATCAACGGCGGCGTAGACCACGCCCATGCCACCTTCACCCAGCGTGTCGGTTATGCGGTATCGCCCAATGCGCGGCGGTGTGCCTGGGACACCGAGGGCAGGCTCGGTGACCTCATGCGGGCGCGAATCGGGCGAATCACTCACCAGGGAAGCCTCTTAAGTTGCGCCAGGGAACGGGCGTGAGCCGGCGTGGTCTTGCGGTTCGAGTCTAACCTCGAGCCCGGTAGGGCCGAGCTAGAATCCGAGCGAGCGAGGACGCTAATGAACGATCGCGGACTGGGCGGGAATTTGTCGCGACGAGAGCTGCTCGTTCGTGCGGCGGCCGGGGCGGCGGCGATCGCGGCAGACCCCTTCTCGGGCCGGGCCGCAGCCCAGGCTGCGCAGGCTGACCGGTCCGGCGATCTCGCGCTCGTGAACGGCCGATTCGTCGATGGCCGAGGCGTGGTTGCGTCGGCCTTGACGATCAGGAACGGCCGCATCGTCGACGTCGGAGAGGCGGTTCAGCTCGGCCCCGACGCTCGCAGAATCGATCTCGGAGGCCGGACGGTGATTCCCGGTCTCTTCGATGCGCACGTGCACTACACGCGGGCCGGAGTGAACCCCGGCAACGAGGCGCGTGGCATCGAGAGAGCGTTCTCGATTCAAGAGCTGCAGGAGGCGATTGCGCGACGCGCCGAGTCGGTGCCTCAGGGCGCCTTCATCACGTGCATCGGCGGATGGAACCACACGCAGTTTGTCGAAGGCCGACGACCGACCAGAGCAGAGCTCGATGCGGCCGCCCCCAAACACGGCGTTTACATTTCGGGCACGGGCGGAGCGACCGGCGCAATCACGAACTCCCTGGGCCTGGCGTTCCTCAACGGCAAGGGCGTCATGGTCGACGAAGCGAGCGGGGTGGTGGCTTCGGCACAGGCCGCCGTTGCCGCACTGCAGTCCGTTCAGACGCCCGACGACAAGCTGCGGGGTACCGCGGACCTGAATGCGCATGCCAGCAGTCTGGGCCTGACCGGCGTGATCAACGCCGGCAACCTCGCCGATCAGGAACTGGCGCTGACACTCTGGCGGCAGAACCGGCTTACGGTCCGCATGCGGCCGCTGTTTCCTGCCGATTCACCACAGGAGGTCGAGACGCGCGTTCTGAACAACTTCAGTCAGGGTGGCCGCGCCGTCGGCGACGATCTGTTCAGGGTGGCTGGCTTCGGGGAACGGATCGGCGGAACCGACACGATGTCGCCGCAGTTCGAACCGACGGCCCGCATGATCGCGAAACACGGGTGGCTTCTCCAGCAGCACTCCATCACGATCAAGGAAAACGACTTCCATCTGAACGCGTTCCAATCGATCGCGCGCGACCATCCGATCGACCGCCTTCGGTGGTCGATCATTCACCTCCAAAGCATCGATGACGCGCGACTGCAGACGCTGAAGGCTCTCGGTGCTGGCGCCAGCGCTCAGACGTGGACGTACATGTCAGCGGCTGGAGGCCCGCCGTTTCGCCGGATCGTCGACTCGGGAATCCGCGCGGGCGTCGGCACGGATTCAACGAACGTGTCGGCCCTCGACCCGTGGCTCTCGCTGTTCTACATGACGACGGGAAGGAATCTGGCTGGCGTGCTGACCAACGACGGCCAGCAGATTTCGCGGCTGGAAGCCCTTCGCATGTACACGGAGGGCGCCGCGTGGTTTTCCTTCGACGACCACCACCTGGGATCGTTCGTCGAGGGCAAGTACGCCGACCTCGTGGTGCTCAGTCACGATTACCTGACCGTGCCCGAGCAGACAATTCGGAAGATAGGGTCGGTGCTGACGCTCGTTGCCGGGAAAGCGGTGCACGCGGCCTCCCCGTTTGCTGGGAGGCTGTAAGAGCAATAGTCCTGATAGCCCTTCTCCCGGAGCCCATTAGTCGTCCTGAGCGAGGATTTTTTCGGCGAATTTCCCCTAATCTCCAGCTTCGACACATTCCTATAAGTGTCTTCAGGAGAAGTATTTGCACGGAGCTTCCGGCAGCAGCTCGGGCGTTGGCAACAGACGTGCTATTCGCTACCCGTCAGTCGATCGGATTCATCGATCGGCGCCGATCGAATTCAGATTGCGGGAGGTTACGTCTATGCGTCTTTCTTTGGTTGCCAGCGCGCTGGCAGTCCTGTTGTGCGGTTCCGTCCCGGCGTCGGCGGCGCTGGTCACCTATACCCAGGCGATGGGCGGCTTTACCCACAACTCGGATACCGTCAATGCGGGCTTCAACGCCGCGCTCGGCGGAGGGTATACGCACCTCAGCTTCTCCGGTGCCAGCAGCAACGATGGCGGCAGCTATTCCACCGATGTCACGTTTTCGACCAGCACCGGCATCTTCGGCGGCCCCAATTCGCCCAACGTGAACTTCGACGCTAATCGGGGAGATCGGTCCGTTCGGCACGTGGGACGGGATCCTGAACGTCGACTTCAACGGCAACTGGGTGTCCACGGTCGGCTTCGGCCTGGTCGAGTTCAACGGCCCGGTGGAGTTCATCCGCGTGTACGACGAGAACGGAGGGCTGCTCGCCACCTTCAACAACTCGCTCGGGCACCCTTCTCCCTGTGGGGAGTTCAGGCCACGGCGGGTGAGCACATCGGCCGGATCGAGCTGGACGGCAACTTCTTCGGCATCCAGGACATCGAATACAGCCAGGTGAACGTCCCGGAGCCGGTGTCGATGGTGCTCCTTGGCCTCGGGCTCGTGGGCGTCGCGGCTCGTCGCCGTCGCAAGCTCTAAGACTCAAGTCTGGCGCGCAAGCGCACGACAAGGCGACAAGGAGGCATCTCCTCTTTGTCGCCTTTGTCTTGTACGCCGGGGGCGGTCAGATTCGGCGCGTCACCGGCGGGCGAAGCGGTAGTTCCCGGAGACGTGCTTCACGAACAGGCCGCCGTCGAAGAACTGGACGCCGAGTCCGTAGAGACCGCTGAACTCGGTATCGGACGCCGCGATCAGCTCCTGCTTGCCGCGTTCGTCCATGTTGCCCACCAGCCTGCCGTCCTCCACGGTGATCTGCACGGTGCGCCCAGAGGTTTGAGGCGCCCCAGAGACTTGCACGCTCCTCCAGAACGGGGCCTGCTCGTCGTAGGTGCCGATGTAGCGCGCCAGGACCGCCGGCGCCACCTTCACCTCGTTCCGGCGTTCGTCCGAGGCCTTGCCCACCCAGTGCACCAGGCTGCGGCCCGCGCCCTCGTTGCACACCCACTCCAGCATTTCGGTGTCGGCGGCGTACTCGGAGACGACCTTTACGGTCCACGGCCGTGCGTATGCGCCGGGATCGGTGAAGGTGACCTCGGTTTCCAGCTTCCCGAAGCTGGGGCGGCGGTAGCGCTCGGTGAGGCGCAGCTGGTCGGTGTGGGGATGGCCGTCCCGATCCAGCCAGGTGCCGGGGTGAAAACCGGAGCTTTCGACCACCAGCGTGTCGCCCTCCCAGCGCCCGACGGAGTAGCCCATCCACGACGGGTTCGGGTTCGCCTCCAGCGCGCGGCCGTCCATCCAGATCTGGCGATACGTCAGATCCGGGTTCAGCATCACGATGACCTGCGGCGTCTGGACGATCCGCATCATCTCCGACCCGGTGCTGTCGCCTGAGGTGGCGTAGGCCGGGCCCAGCGGCAGGCAGCGCACCTGCATGCCGTCCTTGCCCAGATCCTCGCGGTGGCGGGCCACCGCCTCACGCGTCGCCGGCCGGAGATCTTCGGGTTTGAGATCCGCAACGATGTTGCGCGCGTACTTCGGCGACGTCTTGGTCCACAACCCCGAGAGATCGGGTGTGCCGCCCGGCGCCCGCGGCGGGGGCGCCGTCAGATTCGGCTTGCCGTCAGGCGTGCGGGGAATTCCCGCGGTCGGCTGCCCGAGCCACTGAGCCGCGAGCGCGCCGCTCGCGGCGACGACGAGTACGGCGACGAGACCTGCTTTCATGGGACGCCCCTTTCGCGAGCGGATTGTGCCACGAAGCGTCAGGTCGGCGCGATCCTTGCCTCAGAGAGGTGGCGGGAGTCCGGATTCACGGAGTCTCCTCGCGGAATCGTGTCGAGTCTTCGGTGACCGTGACGGTATTTGGTGATCAACCCCACGATGGGTCGGCAGCGACCGGGATCCCGACGGATGGGAGCGCGTTCGAGAAGCGAGGCAGCGAATGCAGATATTAGTTGGTGTCGTCTTCGCCGTCGTGGCGTGGGCCGGAGTGGCATATGCGCAGCCGGCCGGACAGCTCACGCAAACGGAATCGATCACTTATACGGGGACGATCACGGACGTCAATGCGCCCAAGCGCATCGTCACGACGCAGGGTCCCGACGGATTTCTCGCCACCTGGGAAGTGCCCACGACCGTGCCCCAAGCGCAGGTCGACGCCCTCCGTGTCGGCCAGGTGCTCACCGTGATCTACACCGACGCCATCGGTATTCGCCGCAAGGCGGCCGGTGAGCCCGAAGTCGACACTGTCGATCGCACCACGAACATCCGCACGGCGACGGTGACGGTCGGCAGCGTCGATGTCGGGGCGCGCACCGTGACCTTCGAGGGTTTACGGGGCCGCAGCCACCCCAGGCGCCTCGTCCAGGGCAACGTCGACCTGCTGCGCACGATTTCGGTCGGTGACCGCGTGGACATCAGCTGGAACGAGACCATGCAGTTTGTCGCCGGCCCGGTGGACGATTGGACGGCGCACCGTTCGACCGTCGGCTTCCAGTGGGGAGTCGACAACCAGTTTTCCGGCCACATCGTCCAGGAGGCCTCAGGACAGACCGTCAGTGGCGTGCCGATCAGGCTGAACGAGACGAGCTACGACGATGTCTATGGCCGGATGGAACTCTTCAAGTTCGCCTACTCCTACAGAACGAGCGCGCGTGCCGAAGTCGTGTTCAACGTGGCGCACTCCCGAAGCGGTTCGGAGACGGTGCAACTTGGCACAGTGGGGGCGGCCAACGTGCCGGTGTTCGTGACATTCGACGACTACAGCTACTGGGGCATCGAAGGCGGCCAGCGGTTCTTCTTCTCGCGCGCCCGGGTTTCGCCGTTCGTCGGCTACCTCGTGGGCGCCAACCGGAACGGCGACATCCGGGCCGAGTTCGTCGATGTTCCGCCGAATCTCCTGCCCGGGTACGCGGCACAGGACCAGAAGATGTTCGAGAAGTCGTGGGCCTTCAGTGTCGGTCCCACCGGCGGTGTGGTTGTCGCTCTGGGCCCGATCGAGCTGCTGGGAGAGGTCCAATTCCGATTCTTGGGCGGACTGTCGGACGTCGATTGGCTGGTCGAAGAGGGCTTGCGCGACATCAACACCGAGAGCGAGCGCTGGTCGCTGCCGTTCCTCATCGGTGCGCGGGTCAGGTTCTAATCTGCGGCGGCTTGTCCGTCTAGCCGCCGTAGACGCGCATCTCCTTGCCGTCGGGCAGCAGCACCCGCTCGAGCCTGATGATCTTCTGGCCGTCGGTGAACTGATAGCCGATGCCCGTGATCACGTCGCCGGGTTTGACCGTCGTTCTGGTCCAGCCGTTTGCCTCCATCCGGTTGAGGGCGGGTCCGCCGACCGTCCACTTTTCCACCTTGCCGTCGTCTGTCTTGACCTCGAGCGCGATCATCGGATGCGGGTTGCTCCACGTGAACCCCGTCACCGTGCCCTTGACCGTGACGAGCTCAGAACGGCTCACGGGCCACAGGTGATGCGCCGTCAACGGCTGTGTTGTGGAGACGAGCGCGAGAACGACCAATGCCTGCACGGCTGAGACTCTCATTCGTGGCTCCTCCTGTGTCGGATTCTAGGACGAAACGCACTGTCGTATTCTTATCCGTTCATGGCACCGATGCGACGACTTCCGCACACCGACCTCGACATCTTCCCTCTGTGTCTCGGCGGCAACGTCTTCGGCTGGACGTCGGACGAGGCGGAATCCTTCGCCGTCCTCGATGCCTACGCGTCGGCCGGGGGCAACTTCATCGACACCGCCGACGTGTACTCGTCCTGGGTGCCTGGACACGCGGGGGGCGAGTCGGAGGCGATCATCGGCCGATGGATGAGCTCGCGCGGGTTGCGGCACACGATCATCGTCGCGACCAAAGTGGGCTTGCTGAACGGACTCGACGGGCTGGCGCCAGCTACGCTTCGGCGAGCGGCCGAGGCGTCGCTCCGCCGGCTCGGCGTCGATCGAATCGACCTCTACTACGCGCACAAGGACGATCCGAAGACGCCGCTCGAGGAGACCCTGCGCGCCTTCGACGCCCTCGTTCGCGAGGGCAAGGTGCGTCATATCGCGGCATCCAACTACACGGCGCCCCGGCTGTCGGAGGCGCTCGAGATCTCGTCCCGAGCGGGTCTCTCCCGCTTCGTGGCTCTGCAGCCGCACTACAACCTCGTGCACCGGAACGAGTACGAGGCGGAACTGGCGGCACTCTGTGCGCGGGAATCGGTGGCCTGTCTGCCGTACTTCGCGCTGGCGCAAGGCTTCCTGGCCGGCAAGTACCGGCCCGGTGTCCCTGTTGCGAGCGCCAGGGCCGATTCGGCCAAGTCCTATCTCGACCAGCGGGGCGTGCGCCTGCTGGCCGCCCTGGACGAGATCGCGGCCGCCCACCGCACCACCGTCGCGGCCGTGTCGCTCGCGTGGCTACTGGCGCAGCCGACGGTCGCCGCGCCCATCGCCAGTGCGCGAACCGTCAACCAGCTGCAGGAGCTGATGCCGGCGGCCACGCTGGCCTTGAGCGCGGAGGAAACGAGGCGTCTCGCCGACGCCTCGATCGAAGGCCCGTAAGGGTGCCGCTTCTGGATCCGGTTATTCGTCCGCCCCTCGGAAACGAACCGTGTGCCCGTCCGGGTAGGTAATCGCTATCAGAAGGCCGATCGGACTCTTTCCGTCCAGCGCCGGCATGTGCGTGACGATGATCTCGTCCCCGACCTTGAGCGAATTGGGGCCCGACTTGCCGACTCCGAGCCGCGCGAACTGCTGGACGCTGCCGCCGAGGATCGACCACTCGGTGACGGAGCCATCACTGCTCTTGACGTCGAGTTTCAAGGACGAGTGGGGATTGATGAGCCTGAATGCCTTGAATGCCCCGGTCACCTTCGCTTCCTTGCCCAAGGCGTACATCCCCGCCAGGGAATGATGCGCGTGCACCGACACCCCGGCCAGGAGCGCCCCGCACACGACGACGCATCGCACAATCCAGTTAGCCATCTGTCGTACCCCTCCTCCTAATGCCGAATCTGCGAAGCCGCCGCTTCGGTCTCGAAATCGGTCTCGCAGTTGCCTCGTTCTCGCAGAAGGCCCGCGTTGGGATTCGTGTTGCGCCGCAGCGTCCGCGTCGGGAATACCCATGGCTCCAGCAGCACCTCAGGGTCTTCGATCGTGACGTCGTACAGGATGGCGTCGCCCTGACGCGTGAATTTCTCTACCACATGCATCCGATCGGAGTGGAAGAAACCGCCGCGCCCGATCCATGTCGTGTCGATGAACGCGATGGAGTCGATGATCAGCGTGTCGCCTTCCCAGCGTCCCACTGAATTCCCCATGTAAGTGATATCGAACTCCGCGTTCTTGTCGCGCGGGCGGTTGTCGGTCGGGATGATGCGGTATTCACCGTAGCCGCCGCCGGCATCGCCGCCGAAGTAGAGAAACGTAATGTCGTTCTCCGACTGGTAGATGCGTCGCGGTGGGCCCTGCCGCGGGACTCCCAGCGGTTGGCAGGTCATGACAGGGTCGAACTTGTTCGTCCACATGTCGAGCTCCTGAATCTTGTCCCAGAGTTCAGGTTTGTAGAGTGGATGGCCCAATTGCCCGAACCGCGAGGGCGAGTAGAGCTCGAAATCCTCGGTCTGGTTGACGCTCCGGTTGCAGTCCTTGTCCTGCGTCGGACCGCACCGGCGCCCGCCTCCCGTCATGTAGTTTCCAATCCAGTCGGTATGGGCCCAGTTGCCCGTCAGGTCAGGGCGGCCCGCCAGCCGCGGCGTGGGTGCCGACGTGTTGACCGGTGCGTTCGGCTTCGCGAAGACGCCCATGGGAAGCTGCCCGGTGGGTTTGACCGCGGCCCGTACGCTTGGTGGCACGGGCACGACCACGTACACGTTGCCCGTCTCCGTCACGTCGGTCGTCAGGTCGCGGACCACCGCGCCGTTCCGGCGCTCGACCATCTTGCCGGCGTAGAACACCTCGATCTTGTTCAGCGGGTTGTTCCAGTCCTTGTAGCCGCTGTAGGTGAACTCCGTGGTGGTCGCACCCTGGGTGACCACCACGCGTTCGGTCATGTACTTCGCGTCGAGAGTGGCGGTCGCGGTCGCTCCGGGAACGCCAGGGACCGCGAACGTCACGACCGGCTTGCCGGCCTCCCACGCCACCGATGTCGTTCCCGCTTTGGCGACGCCGTCCGGGAACAGCGTGCCTGGGTTGGCCCCCAGATGGAAGACCTCCGTGGTTCCTGCCAGCGCGGCTTTCGCAGCGCCCTGCGGGCTGGCCCAGATGCGGATCAGGCGTTCCGGTGCGGCCGCCGCCATCGGAATGGCTTTCCCCTTGGTCGCACCAATCTCGGCACCGGGCGTGTCCTCGTTCCAGGCGTACAGTCCGCTGACCACCTCGATGTTCGAGTACTTCTGTCCGTTGGCGCGTGTGCAGGCGTACTGGATCCGCTGACTGAGGGTCTGGTAGTTCGTGCTCGCACGCAGTCGCGTCAGCGTGCACGGTTGTCCGTCTACCTGGATCGTGCCCTTGCCTTGATATTCGAGCGTGGCGACCATGTCGCGTTCGTCATGGCCCTTCAGCATGCCCATGCCCCACATCCAGTTGAAGAGGACGGCCTTCAGGTCTTTGGCGTCCTTTGCGGGCGTGTAGGGTTCAGTTGTCGATGCCCCTGGGGGCGTCTGCGCACCGGCCATCACTGGCACGCCGATCGCGAGGACGACCACGAGCGCGACCCCTAGCCAACGACTCCTTCGATCAAGATCCATGGTGGTCCTCTCTTTTTCCTGCCAACTACTTTGCGGCTGGCGGAGCAATCGTAGCAGGATCCCAGTGCTCGTCGGCCTTGCCGTTGACGAACCGCCAGGTATCGAACCACGTCGTGTAGTACTCGGCGCCAGGCTTCCGCGGATCCGGATACTTGCGAGGCAACATCACGGTGACGTAGTCGTCGTCGGCCATCACGGCGACGATCTCCGTGGTCAGCTTGTCGCACTTGTCCACGCGCTTGACCTTCATCACCTTCGTGAAGAACGCCACGACGCCGTCGAGCCCTGACGCCGCGTTGGGATTGTGCTGGTGATAGGCCTGGGTCAACCACTCGCCGGCCCGGTCCCACTGTCCGCACTGCAACAGCTCGCGCATGATGTGCAGCGTCGCCTGCTTGTTCCGGTTGAGCACGGGATCAGAATCCTTGAACAGCGACTCGGGATCCTTGACCCCGACCACCGGCTCCTGCGCATGAACCGCCGAGCCCACCGACAAGATTGCTGCTGCCAGCACCATCGTTCGCATTGTCATGATCGCCCCTTCCATGGCTTGAACGCGTTGTCGTCCTCCAACCCTTCCATCGCGAACGCGAGTGACGGGAAGTGCCGCAGGATCACATCCTTCATCGACGTCTCTTCCACCCAGTCGATCCCCTGCTTCGTATAGATCTCGGGGCGATAGTCCTGCGACAGGAATCGGTCGCTCTTGAGCCGCCGCGACGCCATCAAGAGGAAGATGCGGAAGGCGGTCTCACTGAAGCCCATGCCCTCCGGTAGCGGCTCGGCCATCATGCCCACCATCGTATCCACCATCTCCAGGTCGTTGTTGTAGACGCGCTTGATCTCGGCGGCCCACGTCGGGTTGTCCGTCAACTCCTCGAAGCTCTTGACCGGTTCCTTGTGCAAGAGACGGCGGAAGCGGTTGTAACGCGGCACACCGCGCTCGCGGTCGCGAAGAATATCCACCGCGCCGAGGTCGAACCGCTCGCCGTTGTCCTGTACCAGGTTCTGCAGGAACTTCGGGAAGTTGTGCAGCCGGACCGCGCCCGGGTTGTGGATCCCGAATGAGAAGAACAGATCGGCTGGGCTGAACCGTGCCAGGAACTCGAGGCCGCGCTGGCCCGACAACTCGGGCAGGTCGGCGTTCACCAGGCCCTTGCCGGTCTCGGCCGAGACGATCGTGAAGTGATCCGGCATCAGCGTGTGCATCCGATACACGGACACGAACTCCTCGGTCAACGAAAACGGCACGCCGGTATGGTCCGTCGGCGATCCTGGAATCCCTGAAAAGATGTCGTTGTCGGCGAGCTTCGGAAAGTGGTTCTGCAGCCTGCTGAAGCGTCCATGCCAGTTGGTTCTGAGTCCGGTCGAGAGGACGTCCTTCGGGAGGATGGCCGTTGACCACTCCACCGTGTGGATCTTCGCGAGCAGCGCCGCGTTGACGAGACGCGCCTGCTGGAACAGGCGTTCGTCGTCCCAGAGTGGATTGTGCTTCTTCAACGAATCGCAGATGGCGTTGTGCTCCAGGGCGAACAGCGCGTGCAGGAGGCTGAGTCCGACCCACGCGTTCTCGGTGAACCCCGTAATTTCCCTGCCGGTGACTGGATCCACGCCGAGCCGTCCGCTCGGACTGACCAGCACCTTCCCCTCGCGCCCGGCGCGGAGCGACGCCTGGACCGCCGGACTGCTGCCGTACACGTGCGAGCCGTCCCACCAGTGGGTGTTCTCGTTGATGTAGGCCGGCGGCCGTTTCGAGTCGGCCACCTTGGACGGCTCGGCCGGCGTCTTCGGCACGCGCATGGGCCGTTCGTGCCAGCCGTCCGCCTCCTGCAGCGGGATGTCGTGGGTATTGGTCCAGGAACCCTTCTTGTGGACGAACCAGTCGTGGACCATGAACTGGATCCACGCCGCGGCGATCACGTTGAGGATCGTGGCGGGCTGGAAGGTGGTGCGGGTCAGGAGCTCCAGGCTGACCTGTCGCGGGCTGGGCGTCAGCATGTTCGCGGCGTCTGGGAACGCTTCGCTCAAAGGCACATTGCGCCCGAACCGCATGCCGGCACTGCCCATGCGGGGACACTTGAGGTCGTTATAGGTGCCGTCGGTGGCGCGTACGTTGTAGGCGTCACCAGCCGCGGGCGCCGCGGAATTCTCGAGCGGCGGTTCCTCGGTGTCGTGAAGATTGTTCTCCCTTAGTTGGTTGCGAATCTCGTACAGCCTGATGCCCTGGGCAGGTCTGGGCAGGTCGAACCAGTCGTCAGCAACTTTGCTCATGGCGAACTCCCGCGGTAGACAGTTGACCGTACGAGGGAGGAAGAGGGACACCGTAATGCCGCCGTCGTAGGGGTGTCAACAGCTGTACCGTGGCCTGGCTCGTCCATTTGTGGCGAGATTGGCCTGGACATCGGCGGCGGACTGTCGAGAGGGATGCCGCATGAAGTCCCCCGGCTTGAGAGGGATTGTCTCCTTCGGCCGGAAGACCTTTCCCTCGTCGGTGTACCACGTCCCCCTGAGGACAATCACGTAGCGCTCGTCGGGGTGATAGTGCGGGCGGCTCATGACGCCGGCGGGGAAGTGGTTGATCAATCCGCCTCGAACATGTGCGCCTGATACGGGAAGCCGTTCATGGCCAGGCGGCACGAGCGCAGCCCCTCCTGCCCGCCGAAACTCGCCAGGTGCCACGTCTGGCGCGGGACGTACACGACATCGCCTTCCTCGGCTTCGAACTCCGGCAGCCCCTCGATGTTGTAGCGAATCTTGCCGAGCATGATCAGCCAGAACTCGCCGCCCTCTTCGTGATAGTGGCCCTTGTTGCCCGGCTGCGGCGCCTGGTACCGCCCCATGATGATGTTTGCGAAGCTGCGATCGTCGTTGACGAACGCGCCACCGCGCTCCTCGCCGGCCACCACCTTGTTGAAGTCCACCACCGGCCGGTTCTGCGGGTCGAGCACGCCCCGCCCGCCCGTCACGCGGGTCGGGACGTAGTCGAAGCCCGGCACCGGTACCGGTGTCTCGTCCATCGGATACAGCTTGCGCGCGCGGGTCACGTTCACTTCGAAGCGGAGCGCGGGCTCGGTGCCGATGTTCTCGATCTGATAGAGCGTGCGATACGGCACCTGCACCATGACGCCCTTGGTGGCGACGACCGGCTCCTGGCCCTGAATCGTGAATCGCAGCGTGCCCGACTGCACGATCCACCACTCACGGGTGTCGCCGTTCATGCGCCGCGGTGTCTTCCGGCCAGGCCCCATCGAGATCCACTGCGCGGACAGGCTTTCGTCGTCGACGATTGGCTCGGCCCAGTCCGCCTGGCCCTTGTGTCGCGCCAGCACCTCGCGGAGCCTCGTATGTGGCCGATGCACGCCTGTCCACCCGGGCGACTTCGCCTTGGGCGAGAGGACCAGCAGTGGCGGATCCTGGACCGCCGGGGGCCTCGCCGCCGCGCCAGTTGGGGTTTGCCCGTTTGACTGCGCGCCGGCGGCCGCCACGAACACGGCCAGCGCCATGGCCAGGCGCCGCAAGCTCACGAACCGCGACTCCACTCGAGTCATAGCGTTCTCCTGCCACATAGGTTAATGGAATCGCGAACGCTTGCGGCCGTGGGACTGCCGTTGCTACTATCCGGGTTTGCTCGAGTGGCTTGATTCGACTTCTCTCGCGGTCTGGTTGCGTGAGTCGCCGTCGGTGTGGTCGGCTCCGACCGTGCTGACGCTCCACACGACGGGAATGGCGGTCCTGGTCGGCGTGAGCTGGGTGCTGGACCTGCGTCTGCTCGGCATCGGCCGGCACGTTCCGCTGTCCAACTTCCGCTGGGTCTTTCCTGCCGTAACGGTTGGCCTGATCATCAACGTCGTGACCGGCATCCTCCTGTTCGTCAAGAACTCGACGACCTGGGGGGCGTCGATACCGTTTCTGATCAAGATGGGCCTGGTCCTCGCCAGCGCCGCCACGTTGCTGCCGATCCGCTCGCTCATCCTGCACAGCGACGCGGCGCAAGGCGACGCCAGCGGCCGCGCCCGTCTGTTGGCGATTGCCTCGATCCTCTCGTGGTCCGGTGCCGTGACCGCGGGCCGTCTTCTCGCCTATTTGGAGCCATAGGCCCACACATGCCGTCGGCCTTCGGCATGAACGCCGCTCATCTGCATCTGCTCCTGAACCACGTGCCCACGCTCGGCGCCGTGCTCGCGCTGGCTCTCCTGCTCCTGGCGATCGTCAGGCGTCAGGAGCACTTGACACATGTGGGGCTGGAGCTGCTCTTCGTGATCGCGGTCGTGACCCTTCCTGCCTATGTCAGCGGGGTGGCCGCGCATAAGGAAGTGCGGGACAGGCCGGAGATCTCCGACACGGCCGTACGAGTCCACCAGGACGCGGCGCTTGCCGGATTCGTCGTGACAGAGTTCGCCGGCTTCGTGGCGTGGATCGCCCTGTGGCAGTGGAGGCGGCGCGGCCGCGCCGCGCGAGGGCTCGTCCTTGCCGCGACGCTGCTCCTGATTGTCGCGCTCGCGCTCATGGGTAATGCGGCGACTCTTGGAGGCGATATTCGCCATCCCGAGATCCGGCCCGGCCGCCGCGGGTCCGCCGGTGATCCCGAACCCTTCCTGGCGGCGGCGATCTCCCGGTACATGGTGAACAGCCCGTGGGCCTGGCCGGCCGGCGAGGCGATCCATTTCCTGGGTTTGTCGCTGTCGATCGGCGTGCTGCTGGCCGTGAACCTCCGGATACTCGGGGTGATGCGGAACGTGGCGTTCGAGGCCGTTCACCGGCTGCTGCCGTGGGGCATGCTGGGTTTCGGCGCCAATCTCATCACCGGGATGCTGTTCTTCATCGGCCAGCCCGGGCAGTACAGCGACAGCGCGCCGTTCCAATGGAAGGTCGTCTTCCTGATGATCGCGGGCGCCAACTTTCTCTATCTGACCGTTTTCAAGAAACCGTGGAGGGACGATGGCCTGGATTCCAGCCTGGCCGACAAGGCCATGGCGGTCTCGTCCATCGCCGCGTGGTTCGCCGTGCTGTACGCGGGCCGGATGCTGCCGTTCCTCGGCAACGCGTTCTGAGAGAGGGTCTACGGTCTACGGTCTACGGTCGCTGAACCACCATGACACGAACATGGCCTGAGGACTGGGACGCCCGGAAAAGAGGAGTGGATTGCTGGTTTTGTGGGAACCAGTTCGATGATCCTTTTTATGTGGGAACCGCTGGGAGCGCACACCTTGAGCGCCATGCGATCGCTCGTGGTCACGCGATCGTCATTTTTCGAGACCGGCACGTCGCGGACTTCACGAGCTTGACCACCGCGGAAGTCGCCGCGTACTGGCGCGACGTTCACACCGTCGCGCGGATGATCGAGCGGGTGTTCGCGCCGTGCCACATGAACTACCAACTCCTCGGAAATTCCGTGCCGCACCTGCACGTCCACCTTGTGCCCCGGTACCTCGACGATCCCGCTCCCGGAAAACCATTGTCGTGGGAGCCGAAACCTGTCGCCCAATCCGAGTTCGATAGGCAGATCCATCTGCTGGCGAGAGTCGTTCAAGACGGGACTGTAGACCGTAGACCGTAGACTGTAGCCTCGCGCTGAGCGACATACACTTACCGGAGGAGTCTGCCTGTGCGCCGTATCACCCGAGCAACCGTAAGCGTGTCAGCCGCCGCGCTCTTCCTCTGCACCGCGTTCATCGGCGCGCAAGCGCCCGCCAGCCCGCCGCAGACGCCGGCGCCCCCAGCCGGCGCCGCTCCACCGCCGGCGGGACGCGGTGGGCTGCCGGGCACCGAGAGCGGATGGGCCACCTTTCAGGGGCAGTGCTACGGCTGTCATCGCAACGAACCGTCAGAAGCGCCTACGGCAGCCAGCATCCGGCAGTTGACGCCGGAGAACATCTTCGCCGCGCTCTCGTTGCGCAATCACGGAGGAATCGCGCTCAGCGACATCCAGAAGACGCGCGTCGCCGAGTTCATGAGCGGGCGGCCCATGGGAAGCATCGGCGCCGGCGAGGCCGCGTCGATGCCCAACCGGTGCACGGCGAACCCGCCCATGCCGGATCCGGCGCGCGGCCCGTCATGGAACGGTTGGGGGAACGACCTGGGCAACACCCGCTTCCAGCCCGCGGCTGCTGCGCGGCTCACGGCCGCCGACGTGTCGCGGCTGAAGCTCAAGTGGGCCTTCGGCTTTCCCAAGGGCGTGACCAACAACGCTCAGCCGACGATCGTATCGGGCCGGGTCTTCGCGTCCAGCGACAACGGCTACACCTACTCGCTCGATGCGAAGACGGGCTGCGTCTACTGGTCGTTCCAGAACGGATCGATCGTGCGCAACTCGCCGACGGTCGGCGCGGTGAGCGGGCAGGGCGCCGCGCGGTGGGCGGTGTTCTTCGGCGACGGCCACGCCAACATCTTTGCGCTCGACGCGCAAACCGGCCGGCAGCTTTGGAAGGTTCGCGTGGACGACCACGTCGTGGCGCGCATCACCGCCGGCGTGAAGTACCACGAGGGTCGCGTCTACGTGCCGATCTCCGGCTCCGAGGAGTTCAACAGCGGCAACAAGGACTACCCGTGCTGCACGGCGCGCGGCGGAGTGGCGGCGCTCGATGCGAATACCGGCAAGGAAATCTGGAAGACCTATCTGTCCGAACCAGCCAAGCCGTGGAAGAAGCCGGTCAATGGTGCGCAACTGTACGGACCCGCGACAGGCGGCGTGTGGGATTCGCCGACGATCGATCCTGTTCGCGGCGCACTCTACGTCGGCACTGGCGATGCGGTGACGCCGCCGGAGTCGCCGCTCACCGACGCCGTGCTTGCGCTCGATCTGAAGACCGGCAAGGTGCTCTGGGCACGGCGTTCGGTCGAGAAGGATCTGTTCATGGGCGGCTGCGCCGGACCGAATCGCAGCGAGGCGTGTCCCGAAGTGATGGGACCGGACTTCGACATCGGCAACTCGCCGATCCTCGTGACGCTCTCGAACGGCAAGCGTGCGTTGATTGCCGGAACCAAGGGCGCGGATGTGTGGGCTCTCGATCCTGACAACAACGGCGCGGTGCTGTTCCGCGTCAATCCCGCCGGGCAGCAGGTCGGCTTCACCGGACGCGGACGCGGCGCCATTGTCTGGGGCGGTGCGGCCGATCAGCGGCAGGTGTACTACGGCATGGGCGCGGCGGGCCTTGGCGCCGTTCAATCCCTCGACGGCAAGACGGCGTGGGTGTTCACGGCCCCCGGTCCGGGTGGCCGCGGCACCGCCGGCCTAGGTGCGGCGCCGACCGCGATTCCAGGTGTCGTCTTCCAAGGCTCCGGCGACGGCCGGCTCTTCGCCGTATCAGCCACCGACGGCAAGCAGCTCTGGGAGTTCAACACCGCCCAGGACTTCGACACTGTAAACAAGGTGCCCGCGCGCGGCGGCGCGATCGCCACGGCCGGCGCGGTGATCGTGGACGGCATGGTCTACATCGCGTCCGGGTACGCGATCAACAGCGGGGCACAGGCCGGCAACGTCCTGCTGGCCTTTAGTGTGGAGTAGCGCGCACCACCAGCCCTGGCACGGCCTCGCCGGCTTCGAGGCGCAAGTCCGTGGGTACGATCTCCGGCCGCAGGTCCGCCTCACGCAGCACACGCTCGATGTACTGACGTGCGTGGCTGTAGCGCCCGTGCGGACTGATGGAATAGCCGCGCTCGGAGGCTGAGCCAATCAGTTCTTCAACCGTGAAGATCAGCTGTCCACCGGGTCGCAGCGCACGGGCTGCCGCCGCGACGACGTCCTGGAGCGGTCCAAAATACACCAGGGTGTCCGCTGACACGATTGCGTCGAACGCGGCCGGGGAGTCGCGCAGGTACGCAGTCAGCTCAGACTTGACCAGTTCGTCATAGACGTTCTTCGTCTTCGCCTGCGCCAGCATGCCCTCCGACAGGTCGACTCCCACCAGCCGCCGTGCGTATGGCGCGATGAGGGGCCCGCACAACCCGGTGCCGCATCCGGCATCGAGCACATCGAGACTCTTCGATCCTTCGGCATTCGCCCCGGCCAGCATCGCCGTCACCAGAGCCGGGGCGCGGTACAACAATTTGGCGAGCTTGGCCTCGAAGCTGCCCGCGAAACTGTCGAACGTCTGTTCGATGAAGGCATCCGATGCCCGTGCCGGAACGTCGCGGCCCGAGCACGCCGCGATCAGGTGGTGGGCAATGGGATTGTCCGGTTCCTCCGCGAGCCATTCTTCGTAGACGCGCACTGCCTCGTCCACTTCGCCGAGGGTGCAGTGCGCCAGCGCCAGCAGTCTCCGGGCCTCGGGGTGCTTCGGCCTGAACGTGATGACCTTGCAGAAGCAGACGGCCGCTTCCTGTGTTCGTCCCTGACCGTTCAGCAGAATGCCCAGGTTGGTGAACGCGTCCGAATGGTCGGGCCGGGCGCGAATGGCGGCTCGATAAGCGGCCTCTGCTTCAGCCACTCGGCCCTGCGCCCGCAGAAGGACCCCGAGATTGTTGTGCGCGTTGGCGTGACTCGGATCGAGCGCAATCGCGCGCTGACAGGCCGCAATCGCCGGATCCAGCTCGAGGCGATCGCGCAGGACGATCGCCAGATTGCTGTGCCAGTCCGCTCGATCGGGCTCGAGCGCGAGACTCCTCTCGATCAGCTCGACTGCCAGCTCGCTGCGCCCCTCCTGATGGGCGAGCACGCCCGAGTAGTGCACCGCGTCGGGGAAGTCGGGCGCGACGTCGAGCACGCTGCGGTAGATGTCGCGTGCCGCCGTCCACTGTTCGTTCTGTTGCAGCCGGATGGCGATCGATATCGCTTCGTTCAGGCTGACCGCGCGGTCGGTCGCCACCGCTCCGTCCTGTCAGCCTTCCTTGTTGTTCTTGATGTCGTACTTGAAGTGGAGCCCGGCATCGAGCGATCCGTCGGCCTTCTGCGGTTTGTATTCCAGAGCAACCTTGGCAAACTGCATCGCGACGTTCTCGGCGGTGTCGGAGGCATCGCCGGAGACGCTCGGGCTGACGGACGTGATCAGGACCTCGTTCATCTTGATGATCAGGAACTCCTGCTGACCCTTGCCCGCCTTGCGTACGGTGATGGTCGCTTCCTTGATGTGCTCACCGGTCGCGCACGCTTTCAACAGACTCGGCGAGGCCTTGTCGATGTGGTGCGTGAAGCTGAAATCGTTGAAGTTCGCCTTGCCCGCAACGACGCCGCCCGGGGACAAAGTACCACTCTGGGAGACACCCCAGGACCAGGAGAGCAGCTCGACTTCGTCCTTGTGCTTGTTGTCGCGCGATTCACCCTTGATGTCGCCGAGTTTCGCGAAGATGTCGAATGCCATGACGCGACGATTCTAGAGCGCGGAGACCGAAAGCGCGAGCTCATCAGAAGTGCTGACGACAGGAGCTCGGCCGCAGGCTAGCGCTTCTTCGCCGATCCCTTTCGAGCGGTTTTCCGAGTGCCCTTCCGGGACGACTTCCGCGACGGTACTTTTGCGCCCTTCTCACGGGCCTCGTTGAGTCCGATGGCGATCGCCCTGCTTGCGGCTCGTGACCTTTCGACCCGACCCACTCTTCAGCGTGCCCTTCTTCCTTCGCCGCATCGCCGACTCAACCGTCTTCGTGGCGCCCTTTCCATACTTCGCCATACCCACCCCCGGCATTGCTTTGCAAGGGGCGTGCTGAAGCATGCGAACCGCAAGCCCGCGCCAGCCGGAGGGTCTGCTTGATCCGTTTTTTGCAAGCCCGAACTAGGAGAACCACAGGCGCCGGTTCTGATCAGCCGGCTTGCCGAAGGGGTGGATCACGATGAGCATGGGGTCCAAGACATGACCAATAGCAAACAACCGGTCGCCGAAGCGCAGATGCTGATCCGTAGGCCCGCCAGGGCAGTCTTCGAGGCCTTCGTGGACCCGGCCATCACATCGCGCTTCTGGTTCAGCAAAGGCAGTGAGAAATTGGAGGCCGGCAAGCGGGTGCGATGGGACTGGGAGATGTATGGCGTCGGCACGACGGTTGACGTGAAGACGATCGAGCCGGGCAAGAAGATCCTGATCGAATGGGATGGCCCGGAAGCTCCGACGATGGTCGAGTGGACGTTCGAGGCAAAGGACGGGGACCGGACCTTCGTCAAGATCAGAAACTGGGGCTTCAAGGGTGACGCCGACGAGATCGTCGCGAAGGCACTCGATTCGACGGGTGGCTTCAACCTGGTTCTCGCCGGTGCGAAGTTCTTCCTCGAACACGGCATCGAGCCGAATCTCGTCGTCGATCACGCACCCGAGGCCCTCGTTTCAAGCGGGTCAACGCGAGGTTGAGGGCGGGACCGCGAGAACGTATCAGAAGTCCACGGTCAGGTTCCAGCGGACGAACCGCGGCGCGTATGATGGCCGTCGGATTGTTCCACGTCCCGCCCAGACCGGTGTTGCCAGCGGTGTACTGATACGTGTTCTCGAACGTCGTCGAGTAATTCGTGTTCAGCAGGTTGTTGAGGTCCACACCGATATCCAGACGCCTCGCGCCGAACCGGAGGATCTTCGCGAACCGCATGTCGACCTGCGTGCGCCGGTCGTCGACGTAGAGCCGATGATCGTTGTCCAGGATGTCGACGGTCGTGTTGCCGGTCGCCAAACCACCCGGCGGCAGCCGTCCGATGATGCTCTGAATCACCGAGTTCGGTACCGGCCAGTTGGCGACGAGCGCGAGCCCCGGTTGCGAACGCACCGTGCCGCTGACCAGCACGTCGATTTTCGGGATCGTGTACGACGCCAGTCCCCGGATCGTCGTCTCGAACGGATCGACATCACGGCAGTTGCGCAGGTCCTTGATCGTGGAGCTGTTCGTCAACAAGGCGGGCGCGGCCGTCGAGTCGAGCACCTGTGCCATCTCGCAGGTGTCCTCGACCGACCGGCCGGTCTGCGTCCCGAACTGCAGGATCAGCCCCTGACGAAGACGAGCGTTCAGCGTGACGTCGACGCCCTGCCAGTACTGCGTGCGCTCGGGTCCGAAATCGCTTTCGAACGTGATGTAGTTCTGCGCGCCGCAGGGGCCGCGGCCCTCAGCATCGCCAGCGTGATCGGATAGCCGCCGCCGCCCGGTAGCCGAGGATCCTGAGGCGCGGCGATGGTGAATGTCTCGTAGTCGTTGGGCCCGCGCAGCGTGTTGTCGGTCACCTTTGCGCCCTTGAACCACCGCCGGTTGTACGCGACTTCTGCCGAGAGACGCGGGATCACTTCGTGCTGTAGGGTGATCCCCCATTGCCAGTCGTTCTGACGGACGCCCCAGCCCCGCAGCGTTTCCGGGTTCACCTGCGTGGTGGTGCCCGAGACGCCTCCGAAGTTCGCGTCATTGCCAGTCAGCAGAGGCGCACTCGCCGTTTGCCGCAAAATTCAGGATGTCGCAGTCGATGACTTTGTCGTTGTCCGTGTCCTGCCAGTTCCGGGAGGCCTGGCGAACGATACGTGCCGCCGGGCTGTTGCTCGTGTACTCGCTGTCGTTGGTGGCCGAATCGAGATAGTGGCCGAGATTGAACTTCAGCGCCGTCTTGCCGTTGCCAAACACGTCGTAGGCCGCGCCGAAGCGCGGCGTGATGTCGTTGAATGAATCGACGCCGGGCGTCCGCGGGAAGCTGATCGGCGCCGCGTTGAACGGCGACGTCAACTCCGTCCCGTTGTGTTCCGCCGGCGTGAAGCTCCAGGCGCGGTCGTAGCGGAATGCGCCCTGCAGCGTCAGCCGGCCGCGCGTCCACTTGTCCTGGACGTACACCGCGCCTGTTCCCGTGCGGTCGGACTGGTGCCACTCCGGCAGCCGGAAGGTGAACTGGTTCGGCACGCCCTGGTTGAAGCGGTAGGCCAACTGCTACTCGTTGACGAGGAACCAGTTTTTGACGCGGATGTACGCGCCCTGATAGCCGACCTTCATCTCATGCGAGCCCGTGACGTACGAGGCCGAGGCGCGCCAGTTGTTCGGGTTGGCGTAATTCGGGTTGGCGGTCGCCACCCCTCGATAGACGAAGTTCGCGCGCGGCGCATACGGCAGGCCGCGTCAACGGATTGTTCGCCGTGGACTGCTCGGTCACCGGAATCATGTCCATGATGCCGTCAGGCGCTGGCCGGCCCGTCGTTCCGCCGCGGAACATGAAGCGGGTGAAGCCCGCCTCGAGCAGGAGCTTGTTCGTCATCGGCGCCGTCCATATCGCCTGGTTGACGTGATACGGAAGGTTGCCGAAGTAAGCTTGGATTGGCCTCGGGTGAAGGGGTGCGTTGCGCCTGCTCCCAACCGCGACCCAGTCGGCGCCGCGCGTGTTGCAGCCGTTGTCGCTTTCGATCCGCAGTGTCGATCCCTCGCAGCGGCGCTGGTACTCCTGGTTGTACGAGATGCGATGTTTGGCTGGATACCTGGGCCGTGATCCTGTCCGATGTACGACGCGCGTCCCTGCAGCGTCCGCGCCGTGACCCTCGGGTCGCCCACCCAGTCCCAGCGCGAGGCGTCGTAGGCGTTCGCGTTGTACGACGACGCCCGTGACCGCCGCCGCCGTGTTCAGGCTGCGATAGCTGCCAAAGAACCAGAGTCGATCGCGCTTGAGTCGGACCGCCGTAGGAGACGCTCGTGTCGTAGGAGTTGATGATGCCGGGCGTTTCCGCGAGGTTCGGTCCCGGAGGGGGCGCCGTCAATGCCGGAGTCAGGTTGTTGCCGCGCGACCAGTCCCCGGCGTTGTTGATGAACGCCGAGCCGCGGAACTGGTTGCCGCCCGATCGCGGCACCAGGTTCATCATCGGCCCGCCGATGTCCGACTCGCCGAGGCCGCCGCGACGGCCACCGAGATCTCGTCGACGTTGATCGAATCCAGGATGTAGGTGGACACGCCGCCGCCGTTGAACGGCGCCGCGATCGTCATGCCGTTGATCGCCATGCGGCCCTTCGTTGATCGGCCCGCCGCGCGCGGCGAAGAAGGTCATCGTCGGCGACGCGGCGAGCGCGCCTTCGTTGACGACCAGGCCGGGGACGGCGTTCAGCAGCGTGCCGACGGAGCGGTTCCCCGGGACGGCCGCGACGACGTCGGCGCTGAGCACCGTCTCGCGCTGCGCGGTCTGGACGTCGACCACCGGCGACTCACCGGTGACCGTGATGGTTTCCTCGAGAGCGCCGACACGCATGTCCACGGGGATCGTCAGCGTGGTCGTGCCGCCGAGCTCGATGCCCTCCCGTTTGACCACGTTGAAGCCGGTCAGCCTGAAGGTCAGCGAGTAGGTGCCGGGGTTCAGGCCGGTAATGCGGTACTGGCCCGTGCTGTCGGTGACGGCCGCGCGCACTTTTTCGATGAGGGCTGGGCTGGCCGCCTCGACGGTAACGCCCGGCAGCACAGCGGAGGATTGGTCCCTGACGGTGCCTGTGAGGGTTCCTTGCGCTAGCGCGAGAGTCGGCAGCAGGACAGCCGCCGCAAGCCAGACGGACGTCGATGCTGCACGCATGCCAGTCCTCCTTCGGTCTGAAGTGCGTTACCCGGGGACAGGGCGCTTTCGACTGGACGCTGTTTATAACATTTGCCGCCGTCAGACAAGGACGATTACTGGCGCGAATAGGTGTCGATCACCTGCTCGAGCGCGCGCCGGCAGACCGCGCAGAAGAAGTCCGCACGAGTGAACATGATGCAGTTGGCCTCGGGGCGGTAGTAGCCTTTGGCCTCGTAGCGGGCGCCCTCGAAGGCGCCCACGAGCCCTCGGGACGTCGCGAACATGACGTCGTCGCGCCGCCGCTCCTCCGCGAACAGCGCCTCCATCTCCGACTCGGGCCGCTTGTCCGCGCGCAGCTTGGCGCGCCTCGCCTGCGATTCGCGTGAGGCCATCTCGAACGCGTCTTTGGGCCAGGGCGTCGGCAGCGGCGTGCCCGGCTTCACCAGATCCTTCCATTTCAGCGTGTTCGGATCCCGGAGCGCGGTGACGTTCGGCTCCCACGGCTCGTCCCGTGTTGACGAAGGCAGATAGGCTACCGGCGACGTGTAGTACTCATCGGCCAGCGCGGCGAAGTGATGGCCGAACTCGTGGACGAATACGTAGGGCGCGAACGCGTTGTCGGCCGCCACGGTGCTGTAGAGGCCGTAGATGCCGCCGCCCCCGTAGGTACGCCCGTTGACGACGATCTCGACGACGTCGTAGGGCGCGTAGGACGCATGGCGGCGGAACGCCTTGTTGTCGAACGCCAGGATGTAGCGTTCGGAGCCGAAGGCGTCGTAGGTGCTGCTGACCGGATTGCTGCGATGGATGCCGGTGGACGGCCGGGAAATCCCCGACTCCCTGGCTGCAGGCACCAGCCCCCACACGTTGAAATCGCTGCGCCGCTCCTTGAAGGGCGAAGTGGAGAAGAGCACGGCCAGCAGGCGACGGGAATCGGCCTCGAACTTCCGTCGTTCGGCGGCGGTATAGCCGTCTCCGAGCAACAGCAGGTCCACCTTCGTCGCCGGGTCGCCGTTCTTTTCGAAGGCGATCAGCGCGCCGGGCGAGGGTTCCGGTCCCGCGGTGTTCACGAACATGTTCCTGGGATCGACGGTCACGGTCCACAGGTCGCGCCAGGTGGCGCCCGTGCGCTTGCGGATGGTCACGGTGACGGGCGAGGCCGGCACCGGAAACCGCACCGACTCGTGAAAGGTCTTCGTGATGGTGGCGGCCTCGTCGGTCGTGGACCACTCGTCGAAGATCGAGCCGAAGCCTCGCGAGTAGAGCAGCGCCTTCGATGCCGCGTCACGCACGTCGAAGCCATAGGCGCCGTAGTTCAGCGGGTCGGCCGCGCGCGCCGGGATGGCCCGACCAGACCGCCGGCTCGACCACGGCCTCGTCGAACGAGAAGAGTTCCTGTTTGGCGTCGCCGGTGTGGAAGTAGTCCACACGCATGGTGCGCACCGCGCCGGGCGCGGGCGGGGCCTGTGCCGCCGCCGCGACCGCGGCCAGCAGCACCATCACGGGAATGCGCATCCTCATCTCATCCCTCAGCAGTCTCAGGCGTGTGAAGAATGATAGTGGACCACGACGTCAGCCGGCGCGGCGCTCCGCCACCGTGGGCTCGCGTTCCCGAACGAAACGCGCCATCGGGCTCCACAGGAACCACCGCGGCAGCTGGTTCGCAAGGGCGGGCAGCCCTTCGACAACCACCGAGCGACAGCGAATGGTGGCGTCGTACTCGATCTGTCCCAGCCAGACGCGATAGAAAAGCGCCAGGTCCGCCCGGACGATGAGATCGGAATCGAACCCTGGGGGAGTGACACAGACCGACACCTCGCGGGGCTCGAGCAGCAGCCAGACGCGCCGCCCGTGAGGGCCCGTGAAGTCGAATTCCACGACCGTCCGCCGGTCGGGCAGCAGCTCGCGGTTGATTCGCTGGTGGATCCTCCAGATCAGCAGCCCCGCATCCAATTCCTCCGGCCGCGGCTCCCCGAAGGCCCACCGGACGCCCCACGCGCCAAGCGACTCGATGACGGTCTTGAGCTCGCGCCCGGCTTCCGACAGGTGATACGCCGTGACCTTCGCGTGCGCTCCGGGTAGCCGCTCGATCACCCCGGCGTCTTCCAGGTCCCGAAGACGCGACGCCAGTAGCGAGCGCGAGATTCCCGGCAACCCGCGTTCGATCTCATTGAAGCGATGGCTGCCAAGGATGAGTTCTCGCACGATGAGCGGGGTCCATCGATCCGCCAGAATCTCGCACGCCCGCGCGACGGGACGGTCCTGCTGGTATTTCTGCATGCCGCATCCTGGCACGGCCAGTTCCGGCGCGGCCAGTCCAAAAATCGAACCGGTCAGTCCGAAGCTTGCACTTCTTTGCGCCTTTTTCTCCGCGTACGGTCGTGTCATCGACGAAAGGGAGGGTGGCCATGATCCGTATACGTGAAGGTCTTGCGGCTGTGCTGGTGGTCGGGCTCGGCGTGTTTGCGGTATACAACAAGACGACGTCCGCCGGGGGCGCGCTCGAGTCGAAACCGGCTCAGAACGCCGCAACGTCCAGTGAGGGACGCGCGGTCGCAGACTGGAGCCTGATCGCCCAGAACGCTATCGTCGCCGTCGGGAGGAAGTTTCCTGGCGAGGCGGCCGTTCTCATGGGCATCGTCCACGCAGCAATCTACGACGCGGTGGTCGCGATCGAGGGCGGCTATCGGCCGTACGCGATCACGCCAGCCGTACCGCCAAACACATCGGTCGATGCAGCCGTCGCCACGGCCGCGCACCGCGTGCTCGTGGGACGTTTCGGTGATCAGCAGGGCGTCCTGGACGACGTGTATTTCGCCTACATGAATGCGATGCCGGACACGGAGGCGAAAGCCAATGGCGTCGCGGTTGGCGAGGAAGTGGGAGCCGGGATCCTGCTGCTCAGGGCCAACGATGGGCTCGACAGCATGGTGCCTTACGTTCAGCGGCCACCCGGCCCAGGAGTCTACCAACCGACCGCACCGGTGGCGCCGCTAGGAACACGGATGCCGCACGTGGTGCCGCTGGCCTTGGACAACGCGTCTCAATTCCGGCCCGGCGGTCCCCCTGCGTTACACAGCGGCGACTATGCGCGGGACTTCAACGAGGTGAAGGACCTGGGGCGCGTCGACAGCGGCGAGCGGAGTGCGGAGCAGACCGCCGTGGCGCGGTTCTGGACCGACCACGATATTCCTCAGTGGAATCGCAGTCTGCTGCGGCTCGCCGACGCTCGCGGCCTGACCTCGATCGAGACCGCGCGGATGTTGGCCATGGCTCACGTGGCCGGCGGCGACGCCATGATCGGGTGCTTCGATGCCAAGTATCACTACCTGTCCTGGCGGCCGGTGCATGCGATTCAACGGGCAGATACCGACAGCAATGCCCGCACGGTGCCCGATCCGGCGTGGCAGCCGCTGTTGCCGACGCCGAATCATCCGGAGTATCCGTCGGCCCATGGCTGTCACACCACGGCCATCGCCGAAGCACTGGAGGGCTTCTTCGGACCCGGCCGCTTCCCCTTCTCGGTCGACAGCCTGGCGACCGGTGAAACGCGCGACTACCGGCGATTCAAGGACGTGGTCGCTGAGGTGAGCGATGCCCGGGTGTGGGCAGGCTTCCACTTCCGCTATTCGCAAGAGGACGGATCGAAACTCGGGCGAAAAATCGCCCGGTTCGTCATCGCCAACTTCTTCCAGCCGCTCGACTAATCGCCGGGCGCCCTGGCGGGCCGCGGGGTGATATAACCGCCTCTCGCGGTTAAGATCTGCCGCGAGAGGGCCGAGCATGCACGATCAGTCCAGGCGGCGACGTTGCGCGATGGCGCGCCATTGCTACGCAATGGCGGCGCTCGTCGTGGCGGCGGCCGCCTTGGCGCCTGGCGCGGCAGCTCAGGGCGATCGCGGCCTGGTCGATGCGGTGAGGGCCCAGGATGCTCACGCGCGTTCAGTCGCTGCTGAGCCAGCGCACCGACGTGAATGCCAAGGCGGACGACGGATCGACGGCACTTCTCTGGGCCGCCCATTGGAACGACGTGGCGGTGGCCGAGTCGCTGGTTCGCGCGGGCGCCGACCCGAATGCCGCCAACGAATTCGGGATGACCCCGCTGTCGCGCGCGTGCACCAACGGCAGCGCGCGGCTGGTCGAAGTGCTGCTGGACGCCGGCGCACGCCCCGACACGGCGATTGCCACCGGAGAAACACCGCTCATGACCTGCGCGTCGAGCGGTGCGGGCGCCGCCGTGAGGATGCTTCTGGCTCGAGGCGCCACGGTGAATGCGGCCGAGCCCTCTCAACGCCAGACGGCGCTCATGTGGGCGGCAGCCGAACGGCATGCCGACGTCGTGGGTCTGCTGGTCGAGGCCGGCGCCGATCCGCGGGCCCGAACGAAGAAGGGCTTTTCCGCGCTGCACTTCGCGGCTCGCGAAGGAGACATCGAGAGCGTGAGGCGCCTGCTGGCCGCAGGTGTGGACGTGAACATCCGATCTCTGCCCGAACCCCCGGAGAAGGGCTCCCCGGAGAGAGGCCGCGGCGCGGCCTACCAATCGACCCTCTCCGAGGGCAGCACGCCTCTGCTCGTGGCCACGGTCAGGGGGCAGGTCCCGGTCGCGATGTATCTGCTGGATCACGGTGCGGACCCCAACGCGGGCGACGCCGGGTTCACCGCGCTGCACTGGGCGGCGGGGACGTGGGAAGGCGGCGTCTCGAATCCCGTCTACGGATTCAGCGAGCCGATGAGCGGCATTCCCGATCGCCGGGCGAAGCTGCAGCTGGTGAGGGCGCTGCTGGCGCGCGGCGCGAACCCGAACGGCCGGATGACGAAGCGCCCGCCAACCTTCGTCGGCGGCTACGACGATGCCGCCGGCGCCACGCCGTTCCTGCTGGCCACCGCCGCGGCGGACGTCGAGATGATGCGAATCCTCCTCGCCGCTGGCGCCGATCCGAAACTGGTCACGGACACGAAGACCACGGCCGTCATGGCCGCGTCTGGTCTGAATCGTCTGATCGGCGAAAGCCCCATCACCGAGGCGCAGGCGCTCGCCACGGTCCGGTTGCTCATCGAGCTGGGCGCGGACGCGCGCGGCGCGACCACCAACGGGGAGAACGCGCTCTTTGGCGCCGCCTATCGCGGCTGGAATACCCTGCTCGCGCTGCTGATCGAGAAGGGGGCCGAGGTCAACGCGGTGAGCAAGGCCGGTGTCACGCCGTGGCTCGCCGCGTCCGGCTTGGGCGATCGTCTCGGCGGTGTCCTGTACAACACGGAGGGCGCGAAGCTGCTGCTCGCGCATGGCGCCGACCCCAAGCTGGGCAAGCCGTGCCAGGCGCAGATCAAGTGCCGCTAGCCCGCTGACCACCGACATGCGGAAGCTGCTGGCGGCGTGCGCCTGCGTGGGTTGGCTTGGGGCCGTATCGGCCGAGGCCTTGAGGTCCGAGCAGGCGCGCCCCGCGCCGGTGCCCGCCGCTCCCGCGTCTCCTGCACGCGACCTGGTCGCCGGCTATTGCGTCAGCTGCCACAACGACCGGGCACGAACCGGCGGATTCTCGCTCGATGCGGCGGACCCGGTTCAAGTGGGCCGTTCGGCCGAGGCCTGGGAAAAGGTGGCTGGGAAGCTGCGAAGCCGCTCGATGCCGCCCGCCGGCGTTCGACGGCCCGGCAACGACGCCTACGACACCGTGGCCTCCTGGATCGAACAGGAACTGGACCGCGCCGCCAGCGCCCGGCCCGATCCGGGCCGTCCCGCCGATCTGCATCGGCTGAACCGGGGGGAGTACGCCAACGCGGTTCGAGACCTGCTGGCGGTCGAGGTCGATCCCGCGGTGCTGCTGCCGCCCGACACGCAGGCGCATGGCTTCGACACCAACGCCGACGCGCTGTCGATGGAGCCGGCGCTGCTCGACCGCTATCTCACGGCGGCGGCAAAGATCGCCCGAGTCGCCGTGGGCGATCCGACTGTTCCACCAGCCGTCGAACGCTACACCGCCCTGAAGGGGAACTCGAACGAGCAGACCTGGTTGTGGCAGACCGACCGGCTCGGCGAGGACTTTCCCCTGGGCTCACGAGGCGGTATCGCCGTCCGTCACTACTTTCCAGTGGATGGCGAGTACGACCTCAGGATCCGGCTGGCCAGGACCTATGCGGACGTCATCCGAGGCCTGCAGGTGCCGAGCACCCTCGAGATCCGGGTCGATGGCGTTCGCGTGGGCCGGTTCACGATCGGCGGTCCTGCCGTCACCGCAGAGAGTCAGGATGCCGACGAACCTCTGCACGTCCGCGTGCCGTTGAAGGCGGGCCTCCGGCCGGTGGTGGCCACCATCGTCAAGGCCGAGGGTGTGAAGGCCGAAGGCCTTGGACCCGATCGGATCCCGATCTGGAACCGCGACTCGGATGTCCCGTCGTTTCCCCTCTTCATCTCGTCGCTGCTGATCGGAGGGCCCTACAACGGACGGGTGCCTGAGGATTCTCCCAGCCGCCGGCGCATCTTCACGTGCCGGCCCGGGACCCCTGGCGACGAGGCGTCATGCGCCACGTCGATTCTCTCCACCCTGGCTCGGCGCGCCTACCGCCGGCCGGCCACGGCCGCCGACGTCCAGACTCTTCTGAGCTTCTTCCAGCGTGGCCGAGCGGAAGGCAGCTTCGACGACGGCATCCGCGCGGCACTGGAGCGTCTGCTCGTCAGCCCGGACTTCCTGTTTCGGATCGAGGCTGATCCCAGGTCGGTTGTTCGAGGCGCGGCCTACCGTTTGCCGGACCTCGAGCTGGCGTCGCGTCTGTCCTTTTTCCTCTGGAGCAGCAGTCCCGACGACGAGTTGCTGGACGTGGCCGTGAAGGGCACGTTGCGGCAGCCTGGCGTACTCGACCAGCAGGTGCGGCGCATGCTTGCCGATCCCAGGGCGCGCGCCGCGCTGGTGGACAACTTCTTCGGACAATGGCTGCAGACCCGTAACGTCTGGCAGCTGACGCCGGATGCCAACACGAAGTTCCCGTGGTTCGATGACAACCTGCGCGCGGCGTTCGTGCGCGAAACGGAACTGTTCCTGGACGATCAGTTGAAGGCCGACCGCAGCATCGTGGAGCTGCTGTCGGCCGACTACACGTTCCTGAACCAGCAACTGGCCGGCCACTATGGGATTCGCGGCGTCTACGGCAGCCACTTCCGGCGTGTGCCGCTGGCGGACGAGAACCGCTGGGGTCTGCTGGGAAAGGCGAGCGTCCTCGCCGTCACGTCGTATCCCACCCGCACGGCGCCGACGATCCGCGGCAAATGGCTGCTCGACAACATCCTGGCGGCGCCGGTCCCGCCGCCGCCCCCGGACGTCAACACCAATCTGGAGGAAGGCAAGGCCGACGCGCACGCCTCCGTACGCGAGATGCTCGAACGGCATCGCGCCAACCCGATTTGCGCCAGCTGTCACGCGCGCATGGATCCGCTCGGCTTCAGCCTGGAGAACTTCGACGCGCTCGGACAGTGGCGGACCGTGGATGGGGAGTCGCCGATCGACGCCACTGGCGTGCTGCTGGACGGCACCAGAGTCGATGGGCCGGCCGCACTCCGGCGCGCGCTGGTGGCCCAGAAGGAGCAGTTCGTGCGGGCCGTCACGGCCAAACTGCTGACCTACGCGATTGGGCCGCGAGATGCAATACTTTGACGGTCCGGCGATCCGCGGCATCACGCGGGCCGCCGCGGCCGATGACTACCGCTGGTCGTCGACGATTCTGGCGATCGTCAAGAGCACGCCGTTCCAGATGCGGAGGTCGCGGTCATGATGATCACGAAGAAGGCCATCTCGCGGCGAACCGTGCTTCGCGGCATCGGCACCACCGTTGCGCTGCCGCTGCTCGACGCCATGGTGCCGGCCTTGACGGCGCTGCAGAGAACGCCGGCCGCGCCCGTGCGACGCCTGGGCGTCGTCTATCACCCCAACGGCGTCATCTACGAGAACTGGCTGCCGAAGGGCACCGGCCGCGATTTCACGCTGTCGCCGATCCTCGAGCCGCTCGAACCGTTCCGGAAACAGCTTGTCGTGGTGACCGGGCTCTCCAGCCACCAGGCCGAGGCGCTGGGCGACGGGGGAGGCGACCACTCGCGCGCATCGGGGTCGTATCTCACCGGCGTGCACGTCAAGAAGTCGGACAGCGTCGTCGGCAACGGCATGTCCATGGACCAGATTGCCGCCAAGGCCTTCGAACGCGACACGCAGCTGTCGTCGCTGCAGTTGACGGTCGACGACAACAGCCTGGTCGGGGCGTGCGACGTCGGCTACAGCTGCGCCTACAGCAGCACGCTGTCGTGGCTGACGCCCACGCTGCCGCTGATGGCGGAAAACAACCCGCGCGTGGTGTTCGAGCGTCTGTTCGGTGCCACTGAAAGCACGGACGCGCGGGTGCGCGCGCAGCGTCTCCAGCGCGACCGCAGCATCCTCGATTCGGTGACCGCGCGCGTCAGGGAGCTGCAGCAGACGCTGGGACCCAGCGACAACCAGAAGGTGAGCGACTACCTGGAGTCCTTGCGCGACGTGGAGCGGAGGATCCAGAAGGCCGAGGAACAGAGCAGCAAGGAGATTCCGGACGTGGAGCGACCGGCGGGCGTGCCCGATGGGTTTCAGCCGCACGTCGAGCTGCTCTACGACCTCCAGCTGCTGGCATTTCAGTCCGACCTGACGCGCGTGATCACGTTCATGTACGGCCGCGAACAGAACGGCCGGCCGTATCCGCAGATTGGCATTCCCGAGCCCCACCATCCGCTGACGCACCACCAGAACGACGCGGGGAAGATGGCGAAGTGCACGATCATCCAGACCTACCACATCAGGCTGTTCGTGTCGTACCTCGAGAAGCTGCAGCAGACGCCAGAAGGAGACGGCACTCTGCTGGACAACGTGCTGCTGCTCTACGGTGGCGGCATCAGCAACAGCGACCGCCACACGCATGGCCCGCTGCCGACGCTGCTGCTCGGGGGAGGCGCGGGCACGTTGAGGGGCGGGCGGCACCTCGTGTATCCGGAGGACACGCCGCTCACCAACCTCCAACTGACGCTGCTGCACATGCTGGGCGTGCCGGCGGAGCGCCTCGGCGACAGCACGGGCCTTTTCACCGAGTTGTCGGGGCTGGCGTAACGGCACTCGGGGCGGGTCGGGGCCATGCGGCTTCCAGACTGGATCGAGCCGATGGCGGCGACCCTCACGGACAAGCGGTTCACCGATCCCGCGTGGACCTTCGAGAAGAAGCTCGACGGCATTCGCGTGCTCGCCTACAAGAACGGCGCGAAGGTCGATCTCTGGTCGCGCAATCGCCTGCCGCTCACGCACAACTACCCGGCTGTTGCCGAAGCCATCGCCAAACTACCCGTTGAGACGCTGATTCTCGACGGCGAAGCCGCGTGGGCCTGGGGCCGTCTGGGCAAGGCGGATTACCACGTGTTCGACGTGCTGTTCATGGACGGACGCGATGTGCGGCCGCTGCCCCTCGACGAGCGGCGAAAGCTGCTGCGTGGCCTGAAGCTTCGGCTGCCGCTTGCCGCTGTCGCCGGCTCGTCTGGACGGCGATGCGCCCTGGGAACGCGCCTGCAAGGACGGCTGGGAAGGCGTCATCGCCAAGCGGCGCGACTCCGCGTACGAGTCCCGCCGATCGCCGCACTGGCTCAAGATGAAGTGCGAGGCGACGCAGGAGCTCGTGATCGGCGGCTTCACGGACCCGCAGGGCGCGCGTGTCGGGCTTGGCGCCCTTCTCGTCGGCTACTTCGAAAAGGAAGATTTCGTGTTCGCCGGCAAGGTGGGCACCGGCTTCGACACCAAGCTGCTCAACAGCCTGCGTTCGCAGCTCGACGCGCTGACCGTGCCGAAGCCGCTGTTTACGAAAGGCGCCGGCCTGCCGAAGTTGCGGGCACACTGGGTGAAGCCGAAGATCGTCGTCCAGGTGGCCTTCACCGAATGGACGCCGCACGGCAAGCTGCGGCATCCGCGGCTGCTTGGCCTGCGCCCCGACAAGGCCGCTCGTGACGTGGTCAGGGAACGCCCGTGACCGCGACGCGGGTGACGATTACCCACCCCGACAAGATCCTGTTTCCAGAGGACGGCATCACCAAACGCGAGCTCGCCGCCTACTACGACGCCGTCGCAGGCGTCATGCTGCCGCACCTGCGGCGGCGGCCGATCACGATGGAGCGCTTCCCGGCCGGGATCGGCGCGAAGGGCTTCCTGCAGAAGGACGTGGTCAAGGGCTTTCCCGAGTGGCTCACGCGCGTCGAAGCCCCCAAGAAGGGCGGGACGGTCCACTATCCGCTCGCCACCGATCGCCGCGCGCTGCAGTGGCTGGCGAACCAGAACACGATCACGCTGCACGTCTGGCCCTCGCGCGCGCCACGAATCGACAAGCCCGATATCTGCGTGTTCGACCTGGACCCGTCCAAGGACGAGCCCGAGGTTCTCCGCGAGTCGGCCCTGGCGCTGCGCGACCTGCTGCTCGAGCACGGGGTGACGAGTTGGGTGAAGACGTCGGGGTCCAAGGGTTTTCACATCGTCACCCGGCTGGCGCCCGGCTCGACGTTTGCCGCGTCGTCGCACTTTGCGGACTCGGTCGCGGCCGTGCTGGTTCAGCGGAAGCCGAAGCACCTGACGCAGGCCTTCAGCAAGGCCGACCGCGGCGGGCGCATCCTGATCGACACGGGCCGCAACCGGCAGGGGGCGACGTTCGCCGCGGCCTACACCGTGCGTGCGAAGCCGGGTGCCCCGGTGTCGGCGCCGTGCACGTGGGCCGAGATCGAGCAGGGCACCGTGCTGCCGCAAACGTTTACGCTGCGGACGATGGCGCGCCGGCTCGCGGAGATGGGTGACCTCTGGGCCGGGCTCAAAAGCGGATGACGACGCCGGCCGCGAACTCGACCTGCTGCAGCCACCCCTGGCAGAAGCCGAACGGATCGCAGAAGTCCTCGCTATCGTCGTCGAGCCAGGCGGGCTTGTAGCGGAAGTGTCCGCGCACGCCCACGGACTGCCCGGCGAAGTACTTGACGCCGGCGCCGAAGCCAAAGGCCGTCTTGCTGTCAGTCTCGAGATCGTCGGCGCTGAAGAACGCCGCGCCGGCGCCGCCGAACACGAATGGCTTCAGGCGCGCGCCGCCGAACTGATAGACGACGTTCCCATGCAGCTGCCTGATGGTCGCCGAGAACAGAGCGGCGGTTCCCACCGGGGTGCCGATCGCGACGGCCGAGGATTGCTGTGTCCACAGCACCTCGGCACCGAGTCGTGGCGTGAAGAACCACGCGCCCTGGACCCCGAACGTGAGGCCGCCGTCGAGATCCAACTCGGTGAGCTCCGGCGCCTTTCGGTCCAGGGCAGCGGCCGGTGTGAAGCCGAAGAGGCCCGACGCTTCCCACGACTGCGCGCCCGCGGATCCGGACGCCAGCGTCAGCAGCACAGGGACCACCATGGTCAGCCGTGTCCGCCGGATCATCAGTCGGATCCCAGAATCACGATGTAGCCCGTGAAGTCGGTCGGACCGGCGCCCCAGCCGACGAGGATGCGCCCATCGCGTGACATCCCGGTCACGAAGCCGGTGTTGATCCAACCCTCGAACGCGTTGGCGGCGCCGTGGGATCGCAGATAGTCCTTAAGGTAGGAGGGTTGGCGATCGATCCAGATCACGGATTCGGCCTCGAGACCAAAGCTCTGGGTGCCGCCGATGACGCGCCCGTCTTCGCTCAGCGCGAGCGCTGCGCCGATGAAGTTCTTGTCTGGCTCTGGCCGCACCCGCGGAGGCTGCAGGCATTGCACGCCGTCCCGGGCCGTCCAGATCCACGCGCGCTGGTTCGCCGTGGGATTCGCAGCCGACGAAAACTCGCAGGTTTGCCCCACCACGATCGCTCCGTTACGGTTCGCCGCGTGCGCCTCGCCGACGATGCCGGTGGGCCCGGTGAACAGCGTCTGCATGCCGTCCACCCACCGCGCCCCGTGCCGCAGCGGCGTATCCTGCCATCCGACGACGACCTTGCCGTCGCCCGAGACCCCGTTCGCCCGGCTGGAGCGGCCCGCGACGGTGCTGCCCAGATCCACCATGCCGGTGGACTCCTGCCACCGGAACGCGCGCGCCACGGCGCACCCGTTCCAGCCCAGGCCGACGACGACCTGCCCGTCGTCGCTGGTGTCGAAGGTCGAGCTCAGGGACAAATCGCACGGCACGGCATTGGCAGCGATCCCGCCAAGCAGCCGCCACTCGGCCGCACGCTGCCAGATCGCCGCTTGACTCGCCCCCCGTGAGTCGGGGACGGTGCCGGCGATGGTCTCGCCGGTGCGGCTGATCGCGACCGCCGCCTCGCCGCCGACGTAGACGACGCCGGTCGTCGGCATCCAATAGAAGCCGCCGCCCGCGAGTCCCTCGGAGACCAGTGCACCAACGATGGTGCCGTTGGAACTGACGTCTTGAGGTATTGCACCGGGCGGCAGGGCGATGAAGAGTGCATTGTCCTCGGCTCTGATGCTGAGCGTCGGAACCGCGAAAAGCAATATCAGGACGAGCCTGACGGGGGGTGCCATGCCGATGAGGGACAGGTGCAGACGCCGTGCCGTCTCGCATCCACCTCGAATCGTCCCGAATCAGAGCGAATGCGGCCGACGGGACCGCTGATTGGAGCGCGGTCTCAACGGTTCGTCAGCGCGATGACCGGCGCTCGTGAGAGGCGCACGTCAGGGCTTGCGAGAATCCTCTCGGCGTCCGCCGAACACGCGCGACCAGAAGCCTTGCTTCTTCTTGGAAGACTCGGGCTCGGCGGCCTTGTCGGCCTTGGCGTTGGTCGTCGCTGCGGGAGGCGCGGCGCTTTCGGTTGCGGCGGTGCGAAGCTCCGCGGACGCAGACTGGGATGCCTCGCCGGAGCGGCCGCGGACCGCTGCCACGAGACCCCCGAACACGCCTCGCCTGTCGCGGAGCACGTGCAGATCGCAATACTCCGTCGGCGCGTGGTCGCTGGCGAAGTACTCGGTATAGGCGTGTACGCCGCCCTCGCCGGCACATTCCTGAGTCGCCAGCTTGCCGCTCAGGGGACATATCGTCGCGGTGGTGACCGCGGCAGGTGCCTGATACCAGTCGGGCGCGTTCCCCTTCGTTGCGAGCGCCATGAAGCGTCCCCAGAGCGGCACGGCGAGCTCGGCGGCGTAGCCGCCGGCCATGATCGTCCGCGGCTGGTCGTAGCCGACCCACACGCCGGAGACCAGGCGCGGGGTGAACCCGACGAACCAGGCGTCGCGATAGTCGTTGGTCGTCCCGGTCTTGCCGGCTGCCGGCAGCGTGAAGCCGACACGCCGTGCCGGCCACGCGGTGCCGCTGTTGACGACGTCGGCCAGCATCGTCGTCATCAGGAACGCGGTCGATTCGCTGATCACCCGCTGCGGCGCCGCCTTGTGTTCGAACAGCACCTCGCCGGACGACGTCTCCACTCGGCGGATGAGCGTCGGCACCGGCAGCAGGCCCTGATTCGCGAACGCCCCATACGCGGCCGTCATCGACATCAACGTCACGTCGCCGGCCCCGAGCGCCAGCGATGGAACGCTGGGCACGCCGCCCAGGCCCATGCGCTCGGCGAGCAGCACGGTCGAGTCGATGCCGACGTCGTCCAGCATATGCACCGCCGCGCGATTGCTGGAGCTGCGCAACGCCGTCCGCATCGTCATGAACGGCGACTCGAGATGCTCGTCTTCTGGCGTCCACCCGCCCTGCGGCGTCTTGATCGGCGCATCGAGGTTCGTGATGATGGACGCCGGCGAGTATCCGGCCTCGATGGCGGCCGCGTATACGAAAGGCTTGAAGGCCGAGCCCGCCTGGCGCCTCGCCTGCCTGGCCCGGTCGAAGGGACTGGCGGCGAAGTCGCGTCCGCCCACCAGCGCCCGCACCTCCCCGGTCTGTGGATCCAGGGCGACGAGCGCGGCCTGCAGCGGAGGAGTGGTGGGTGCCGGCGCGCCCTTGCGGCGGCGTGCCGCCTGCCGCGCCTCGATCTCTTTCAGCGAGCGCTCGACCTCGGCTTCAGCGGCCTTCTGCATCGCCAGATCGAGGGTGGTGTACACCACGAGGCCGCCTTCGTACACGCGCGCGTGGCCGAACCGCTCGACCAGCTCGAGGCGGACGGCCTCCTTGAAGTACCTGACCGTACGCCTCGGCCCGCCGGAGCGAGTCCTCGAGCACGACGGTCTCGCGCACCGCCTTCTTGTGCTCGTCGGCGGTGATGACGCCGGAGTCCCGCATGACCATGAGCACGACGTTTCTGCGCGCGGTGGCACGCGCCAGGTCGACGGTCGGCGCGTAGGCGGACGGAGACTTCACCAATCCGGCCAATAGCGCCGCCTGGGCCAGCGAGAGGTCGGCCGCCGGCTTGCCGAAGTAGCCCAGCGCCGCCGCTTCCACCCCATACAAGCCGGCGCCGAAGTACACCTTGTTGAGGTAGAGCTCCAGGATCTCGTCCTTCGAGAATTCCGCCTCGAGACGACGGGCCAGCACCAGCTCCTTGAGCTTTCTTGTGTAAGTCTTTTCCGAGGTCAGGAAACTGTTACGCGCCAACTGCTGAGTCAGCGTGCTGGCCCCCTGTCCCCGGCTACCTTGCCGAAGGTTGCTGATGACTGCCCCGGCCACCCGGACCAGGTCGATGCCTTTGTGGTCGTAGAAGCGCTGGTCCTCGATGGCCACGATGGCGCGGACCAGATGCGGCGAGACGCGCGCCAAGGGCACTTCGATGCGCTGCTCGCGGTAAATCGTGAAGGCACGCTGGTCGTGGGCGTCCAGGAGGGTCGTCGCCTGGGGCATTGCCGCGACCCGGTGAATCTCGGAGCGGGCGGGGAGGGAAGTAACTACTACCTGGTTGAAACAGGCGGCGCCGACGAGCGAAGCGGCTACCAACAGGCCGACCGCGGCCAAAGGCTGCTGAAATGTCCGAGAAAACGCCCGCCTGGCCTTGCGAAGGACGGCGTGGCTCCCTGGCCACGAATTCATCACACGGCTGAGTTCGCAATGGCCGTGCCAGCGGCCGGTGGTCACGCTGCCCGTTCGGCCCGCGGCCGGCGATCGTTCCTAGACAATGGGGAGCCCCCCGACGGAGGTGCACGTCATGGGAACGATGCTGATGGTGAGTTGCCGGAGGGATTTCTGGTCGCCGACCGACTTCTCTACGACGGACGAGATCCGTCGAGTCGATCTCGACACTGGGATGGGAACACCCGTGTCCCAGACCGCGTTTCTTCAAGAACTGCGGTCGAAGCGGCTCACCGTGTTGACCCACGGCTACAACAACGAGGAACGAGACGTGGTCGATTCCTACGGCACCATCGACCGCCAGATGCGTCAGCTCGGCTTCCTGGGCGCCGCCGGCTCGGCCTACGACGCGCTGGTCGGTTTTGCCTGGCCGGGCGGCGCTGTCGGTGTGTCGTTCCCGTTCGCGCGCCAGCGCGCCGGGGAAAGCGCGTCGCGATTTGCGCGGCTGTTGGCCGAGCTGCGGAGCACGACCACTGTCATCGACATCAACAGCCACAGCCTCGGCGCCCACGTCGTGCTCGAAGCGCTTCGCGGCGGCGCGCAGCGACTGGTGCGCAACGCGTGGAACTTCGCCGCAGCGGTGGACAACGAGTCGATCGAGGACGGCGAGCGCTACTTCGAGGCCAGCCGGCGGTGCGAGCGCTTCTACGTGTTTCACTCCAGGAACGATCCCGTGCTGCGCGTGTGGTATCGCGTCGGCGATCTCCCGAATTTCGACACCGCGCTCGGATACTCCGGCCCGGAGGATCCCGGTACCATCATCAAGCATTCGAAGAACGTGCGTGTGATCAACTGCAAGGAGGTCGTGGAGTCGCACGGTGGATACCGGTCGAGCGGTCAGGTGTGGGCCTATATGTCGCAGCAGCTCACGCGCCCGACGAGCATGCAGTTCGTCACGCTCGCCAGGGATCCGCAGGCGTTGAACGCGGAGTTCCGCATGGCCGGTGGCACGCCGGGACGCGCGTCGCGCGCGTCCACGAGCACGCGCAGCCGGGCGTCGGCGCGGCGGACGCGAAAGTCGAGAGGTCGGAGCCAGTAGATCGGTCACATCCAAGTCATGGAGGTTAGACGCGGCCGCGCGTGAAGAAATCAGAACGTCGCGCTCATCTCGCTGTCGTTGGTTCAGCGATCGCTTCCTTCAGTCATGGCGCGATCGTTCGTGAGCACACTGCACTTGCAGAGGGGTGATGATCCTGGCGCTCTTGCGGCAGCGGGCTTGCACGGCAAAGCGTCATGCGCTCGAAGTTGCCGATGCTAAGATTGAGTCGACGGCAGCGGGAGGTGTTCGTAGAGAAACTTCCTGATGCGGGGAATCTGGCGATTGGCGCGCTCGTGTTCGGCCAGTTCGTGGCTACGGGCGAGTTCTCGGGTTTGTTGGCCGCCCTCGGCGTGCTTGTATGGGTGCTTCTTTCTCGCATCGGCCGCGGCACTGGCCGACGAGGAGGAATCATGACTGGCCTCTATATCCTCCTGGGCGGCATGGCGCTCTTCGCGGTCCTTCTAGTCGCGTGGGACAGGATCTCGCGCCGCCAAATACGACTCGAGCGGCTCAAGACTGAGGCTGAGCAGTTCTGAAAGGGTACCCGCTGCAGTTATGCTTCGTGGCCGTGAATGTCCCGGCCAGCTGGCCGGCGGCGATCGCGATGGTGCCCTTCATCGTGTCCTTCTCGACGGTGCCCTCGTAGACGACGTCCACCTGCTGGCCTTGGACAGACGAGTTGAACGAAAAACGAATCGCCGTGCCCTTGACCGTTCCGGTGAAGTCCACCTCGCCGAAGGTTTCACTGCTGTAGTGGCCGGTGATGCGCTCCCCGTCCTGCTTGAAGGTGACGGTCGGCGAGCCGCCACCCCCGCTGGTCTGGACGGTGAAGGTCCATTTGCCCGTGACGTTGGCCTGCTGGGCCAACGCCACGGTGGCCAGAAGCGCCACGCAGAGGGCGGCCGAACCGACTCGAACGACGTGAACCAGCCGGGACACGTCAGCGGCCCTCGAGCGAAGCACTGGACGCCACCGGCGTCGAGCGTCGCTTCTCCTGCTCCGCCTTGTACTCGTCGTCCTTCAGGTAGACGATGTTGATCCAGGCGTGCGCCATCTCGTCCACCGTCCGGTCGCCCCATCCCACCCATTGGTTCGGGTCGGGATTGGATTTCTTGGCGGAGGTGTTGTCGTGCCACGCCGTGACCTTCAGCAGCGTGCCCTTCGGCAGCAGCGGCGCCACGTCGTCGGCATAGACGAACGTCCTCATCCACTGGAAGTTGAAGTTGTTCACGTGGCTGAGCACCTGCCGCTGGCCTGACGGCAGGACGGCCTCGACGAGCATCGCCTTCCCCCGCAGGTGCATGTGCGGCTGAAAGCTCTCGATGCGTGCGTTGTCGCGCAGCGGGAAGAAGCCCTCGGTCACCGTGATGGCGTTGGGGCGGATGTCCAGGGTGCCGATCGCGGCTGGCACCAGTGACAGGTTGTTGCGACGGGCCGGCTCCTGGCCCTTCGGGTAGAAGTAGATGCCCATCTCGACGTTGCTGGTGATCTCCTCACCGGCCTGCGAGTAGTGCACGTCCCAGCGGAAACGCGCGCCCGGGACCAGCAGCTTGCCCGTGTCGGAACGCATCAGTTCGCCCTGCTTCCCGACAGCCCATTCCATGAACGGCACCGGCAACGCGCCTGTTGCGGGCGCGCCTGGGTCGTTCTGCTCCAGGTACGCGATCGCGTGATGCGTGATCTTCCTGCCCTTGATCGAGTTGGGACGGATCTCGATGGCTCGCACCCAGCGCGGTTCCGTGATGCCGGACTCCGTCACGCGCTTGTCCCAGGCATCGTGTGCCCGGGCGGGCATCGTGAAGGGCTCCGATCGCACGATCAGGTCGGGTTCCTTCTGACCGAAGAGCGCGGCGAAGTTCCAGCCCTGGCCGTCCGGCCACGCCACCGCGGGCGGCATGTCCTTCAGGTCGCCTTGCTGCGCGCCGGCATCCACCCAGCGCACGATCGTGTCCAGCTCGCCCGGCGTCAACGCCTCGTCGTTCTTGAACTTGGTCACGCCCACCGAGCGGTCGATCTGATAGGGCGGCATCGAACCCTCCGACACACGCGCCTTGATCGCTCGCGCCCACGGGCGGGCCTGCTGGAAGCTGACGAGTGACATCGGCGCGATCGAGTCCGGCCGGTGGCAGGCTTCGCACTTCCGCTGAAAGATGGGCGCCACGTCCTTGGTGAACGTGGGTGCGGATTGCGCCGCCCCGGTGGCCGGCAGGGCCAAGGCCGAAGCCACGAGCATCGCACCAGGCAGTGTCTGTCTGAGCGTCTGCCTGAGCGTCCGCCTATGCGTGTTCCGGATCATCGTCGATCTCCCTTCACTTCACGGTGACCTTCACGTACGCGTTCGTCCAACAGCACTGGAAGCCACCCCCGCCTTCACCCGATTCGTCGTTGCCCTGCACGCGCAGCAGGTAGTCACCCGGCGCGCTGAACGTTGCGGCGGTGCTCGCGGTCTCGCCCTGCGCTTTGACCGGCACTCGCGGCGGCGTGAAGGTGACCTGGCCCGGCCCGCGGAACTTGTGGAACGACACCGTGGCCACCGCTGCCGTCGCGCCCCCGCGCCTCGAAGCCGCGGAGCCCGCCTTCGTCTCCTTGGGATCGTTCACGGTGACCGTGATGGGGAGGGGCTGGTTCACCACGCCCGTCAGGCTGACAGGCGCGCCCGTCGGTGGGCCAGTGAACACAGACCCGTTCGCCGCGAACCTGAACTCCGGCGGCTTGTTGCCCATGCCGGCTTCCTGGTACGGCTCCACGACGTAGGCCTTGTTGAGCGTGAAGGGAATGGTTTGCGTCTCGCCGTTCGACACGATCGTCCAGGTCAGCGTCTTCGTGCCGAAATCCGCCGGCACCTTGATCGCGAAGACGCCCCAGCTGCGGCCCACGGCAAAGTGCGTCGGCTGGCCCTGGTCGATCGGACCAGGCTCGATCCGGTTGTTCGGACCGACGGGAATATCCAATGCCTGGGACCGGTTCCTGTTGAAGTAACCGATGAGAAGGCTGTATGTGCCGTCCTGGTTCTGAAACCACCCCTCATAGGCTGGCGTGATGCTGGCGCCGTGCTCGCCAGCCGGGCTGAGAGGCAGTGGCGGCGAGCTGGGCGCCTGCCCCGGCTGGGATTGTGCGCTTGCGGTTCCGAGGGCCGCGGCGAGCGTCACAACGAGTCTGAGTAGGTACATAACCAGACCCTACAGTGTACCCTTCCGCCCGGCGAGCCGGGAATCCTGGACTGAGACCCTCGGCGCTAATCTGAATCAAATCCGCACTTTATTGCCTCGGCGCGATTGGCCGCTTCATCCACCGGCCCCACGCGACGAAGGCGGCCACCGCGCCAATCACGATCGTCATCGGCATCGCCGAGTACTCGGCTCGCATCAGATGGAAGCCTGTCGCCAGGACCATCACGATGCACAGTCCGAGGCCGGCGAGGGGCGTGAGGCCAGGTAGCCTGCGGGTGAGCGCCGGCAGGATCAGCCCGAGCGCTCCGGCTACTTCCGACACACCGATGAACCGAACGAGCCATCCCGGTAGATCCGACGTGTAAGGAAGGCTCTGCGCCAGTTCCCCCAGCGGGGTGAGTGACTTTGGCCGAGCCGGCTCCGGCGAACAGCAGGGCCAGCAGTACCTGGGCGATCCAGAGCGCAATGTGCATGCGGCATTCTCCCTGATGTTGACACGGGGGATATACTCCTCGCGGTCCGGCGTTCCCCTAGACGTTCTGTGCGGTGGCCTACGGCGAAGTTGAACGACTTACCCGGGAGGATTCAATGCACGCGTCATGGCGCCCTCTTCACGAGCCGCTCAGCGTCGTGTTCGTCGTCGCGCTGGCGGCATCCCTTGCGGCAGGTGCGTTCTTCGCGAGCGGCATGATGGAGCTCGTGGGGATGGGCTCGGACGCCGTCGTCGGGAGCTGGCCCTCCTTGACCTTTCGTTGAAGGCGGTTGTTCTCGAGAGCTACGGCGGGCCCGACGCCCTCGCCCTGAGGGATGTACCGACGCCGACACCCAAAGCCGATCAGGTTCTCGTCCGCGTGCACGCGGCCTCCATCAACGACTGGGACTGGGAGATCGTTCGGGGCCACTCCTTCTTGACTCGCTTGCTGCACGGCCTCGTCAGGCCGAAGGTGCCGATCATCGGCAGTGACATCGCCGGCCGTGTCGCGGCGGTAGGCGAAGGCGTCACAGCGTTCCGGGTCGGCGATGAGGTCTACGGCGATCTGTCCCCAGTCTTCGGCGCCTTGGCGGAGTACGCCTGTGCGCCGGTCGCCTCCCTCGCCCACAAGCCGGCCGCCATGACGTTCGAGCAAGCCGCTGCGATCCCGCACGCAGGCATGCTGGCCGTGCAGGGCCTGATCGATGTCGGCCGGATTCAGACCGGTCACAAAGTGCTGGTGAACGGCGCGGGCGGCGGTGTCGGCACGCTGGCGCTTCAGATAGCAAAGCGCGTCTTCGCCGCTGATGTGACCGCTGTCGACAGGGGCGACAAGCTGGAGATGCTTCGCGGCCTCGGCGCTGATCACGTCATCGACTATCGCACAGAGGATTTCACACGAAACGGCAGGCTGTACGACGTCATCCTCGATGTGAAGACCAACCGTTCGCCGTTTGCGTACGCGCGTGCGCTCAGTTCGAGGGGCACGTATGCCACTGTCGGCGGTCAAATCCCGCGCTTGTTGCAGAACTTGGTCCTGGGCGCATTGATTTCGGGACTGTCGAGCAAGCGAGTGCGCCTCGTCGGCTTGAGGCCCAACAAAGACCTGGCGTACATGAATCAGTTGTTCGAAGCGGGCCAGCTGAGGCCGGTGATCGACAGCCAGTACGCGCTTGCCGATGTGGCGGACGCGTATCGGCGTTTTGGAGCCGCCGATCAGACGGGCAAGATCATCGTCACGATTTAGCAGGTTGCTGAAGAACGCCCTGCCTACCGTCTCAGTCTCCGGTCTCCGGTCTCCGGTCTCCAGTCTCCGGTCGCACTATGATCGCGGGGTGAAGGCCGGCGACGTAACGGACGTGGATCGGGAGGCTCTGGACGCGCTGGACGCACGTCTGAAAACACTCCTACCTGCCGAGTATCAGGACACCTACGAGGACGTTCAGCCGGCGCCGATGCGAGGCGCCGGGCTGAAGTACGACGCCAACGGGGCCGTGGCCTGGGATCAGATCTGGGGCAGCTTCTGCGATCTCGCGATGGCGGGCGGCCCGCCCCACAAAGGCACGCTCCTCGAGCACGGATCGGAATCGGAAATCGACGCGCAGTTCGCCCGCTACGACGAGGTGGTGGAGGAGATCTGCCGCGGCATCAGGATGGTCACCGGCTTGCGGGCGTACGCCTCGCCGACCCCTGGCTGGGTCAGCGTCACGTGTCTCAGCGACACGATGGCCGAGTGGCTGCTGCGGGCAATCGTGATGGAGAACGTGGACGTGCGGCGGCGCGGAGCAGTGCTCGAGCTGCCGGCGGCGCCGCACTTCCGGCTCGAGAAGGAAATCAAGAACGTCATCACCGTGATCGCCAAGACGTGCCACTACTGGATGGGCCACATGCCGGCCGACCAGCAGCGTGCCGTCGGCAGCCTGCTCCGGCGGATGGCGGGGTCGCCAGTGCTGCAGCCCGACCGCTCGCCGGAGATTGCGCTGCAGAACGAGGAACGTGAGGCGGCAGCCGCCGCGGCAATCGAGCGGCAGACCGGCCTCCGCCGGTCGCACCATCGATACGCGGGCTGGCTGGGCGTGGAATGCCCGGACGTGCGTTCGGCCGTTTGGATGATGCGGGCACTGGTCGCGAGCAACGTGCTCTCACGGCGGGAAGGGACCGTGCTGTTCGTGCCGGTGGACTCCGCCGTGGATCCCGATGGAGGACGAGTGATCAGCGCGACTGTTCGCGTCTATCGGTACGCGTGCGCGCGCGCCCTCATCCCGGCCAGCTAACGGCCGATCAACGCGTCCCAGTTCACGACGACGGTGACGGGCTCGCGCGTGCTTTCGTCGGCCGTATCGATGAGAAAGCGCTGGCCATCGCTCGTCACCGCATAGTGGTTGCGATAACGCGTGATGTCGCCGTTCAGCGGCACGCGGAAGAGCAGCTTCGGCCGCCCCGGTTCGAGCGCCTGGGTCGCCGCCGTAATCTCAGCGCTCATCATGGTCCCATCCGGCGTCAGGTAGACGATCTCGCGGCCGTCCTTCGTCCAATGGGCCTCGGCGCCGCCGCCGACCGAGATCGCCCGCTTGGCCCCGCCGGCGGGGAACGATTGCACGTAGACCTCCCAGCTGCCGCTCTCGTCCGATGTGTAGGCGATCCACGTACCGTCAGGCGACAGCCTCGGTTGCATTTCGTTCGAGGTGGAGTTCAGGAAGGGGCGGGCCGTGCCCTGCGGCGGCATCACCCAGATGTCCAGCCGGGTCGACGGATCCGACGTGACGTAGACGAACGACTTGTCCTGGCGCGACCAGTCGCCGCTCAATTTCATTTCCCGGCTTCGGAGCAGCAACTGCTCGTCGTTGCCCTGGCCCATGATCGGTTTCAGCAAGACGTCGGTAGCGCCCTGCACGCGCCGCGATGTGAACACCACGCCGGTGCCGTCGGCCGACCAGATCGGCAGTGTCCCCTGAGCGATCTTCGTCGGCGCGCCTCGCTCCAGATCGACGATCCATACGCCGTTGTTGTCCGCGGCCAGTTGCCGCTGATCCGGCGAGATGACGGGGTTGTGGAGGTTGCTGAAGGTTTCGAGTGCGGCGATCGGCCGTCCGGCGCGGTCGAACCACGCGAGATGTTGCGCCGTGGCGTCGCCACCAAATGCCAGCAGACCGGAAGCCGTCGACAGCGTGAGCGACTGCGACGACAGCTCGCCGCCGAGCGGCGCCGCAGTCCCGGAAAGACGAAGCCGCGAGACGTCGAAGGGCTGGGCCATCAGCACCTGATCGCGTACGAAGATCAGGTGATCGGGTGCGGCGTAGCTGACCGGCAGGCTCGCACCATCGAGCAGGCGGATCGGCGTGGGCTCGTCGAGCGCGCCGACGTAGGTGCCGCGATGCTCGCTGGCTGTGCTCTCGGCAAAGAACAGGAAGTGGCGGCCGTCGGGCAGGAACTGCGGCTCGTAGTGCGCGATCTCCTGCCGCGCCGTGTCGAACGTCGTGACGGCCTTCACGGTGCCGCCTCCCGAGTCGGGCACCGCGTAGATCGGGGACATGCGGTCCGAGTAGAGGATCAGGCCATTCGACGACCATGTCCCACCCGACGGGCGGTAGCCGACAGTGGCCAGCGTCTGGGCCGGACCGCCGGCGACGGTGATGCGCTTCAGCCGGCCATCGGCGAAGAACGCCAGCGACTGGCCGTCCGGCGACCAGAACGGGCGGAACGCGCCTTCGGTGCCGGTCAGCACACGTGCCCGAGCGGATTCGAGCGTGCGCACCCACAGCCGGGTCTTGCCGTCGTCGCCGTGGCGCGCGATGAATGCCAGATAGCGGCCATCCGGTGACAGCACACCGCCGGAGGTCAGGGTCGTGCCGGCGGGCGCGGCCTGATCGAAGCGGATCGCCCGCCGTGCCAGCACGGCATTCGGCGCGTCCATCGTTTTTACCAGCACCAGCAGCAGCACGGCGGCGACGCCGGCCGCCCAGACCAAGGGCCGCCATGCGCGCTTCGCCGTGTCGGTGGCAGGAGTCGGCGCCGTGGGGAGTGGCACGGGGCTTTCGGGCGCCTGGACCGGAACCGGCTCTGCCGCTTCCTCCAGCGTGCCGATGAAGCGGTAGCCACGGCGCGGGATGGTGGCGATGAACTGCGGCTGGCTGGAGTCGTCGCCGAGCGCCTTGCGGAGCATCGAGATGTTCTGGGTGAGGCTATCGTCCGAGACGAACGCGTCGGGCCAGACGAGCTTCATGAGCTCGTCCTTTTCCACCACCCGGTCGCGGTGCCGAATCAGAGCGACCAGCGTGTCCGCCGCCTTGCCGGTGAGCACAATCGCGCCGTCGCGCAGCAGCCGGTTGGCATCGGCTTCAAGGCGAAAACGGCCGAAGACGAAGACCTCAGAACTTTTCACAGTGTTTCAGACCGTTTTCACCGGCTTCCTCAGGACTTCCTCGGAGCGGGCGTGAATGCTATCGCGGTTCGGGGCCGCGCGGCCCGAAGGGAACCTCCCATGTCGCGAGCTTTGCAATCGGTTGCAGCCATTTTATGCCTCGCGTCGCTGGCTGTCACGCCGGGCGCCGCTCAGGTGGCGCCCGCGGTCCAAGTGCCAGGGACCACGGCCCGCCAGGCCGTCGAGGCGGCCGCCGCTGCCATGGGTGGCGTCGAGCGCCTGCGGGCGCTCCGGAACATCACCCTCATCGGATACGGCCAATACGCCTACCAACAGGGTGGGGGCAACATCACGGCGCTGCCCGACGCGCCGCTGAAGCTGATCGCCGCCAATGACCTGCGGCGGGTCTATGACCTCGAGAATGGCCGTTACAGGCAACAGGAACGGCGCAACGACCTGTTTCCGTTTGCCGCATACGGCGGTCACAACTTCGCCCTGCAGACCCAGGTGCTCGACGGTACGGTGGCCTACAACGTCAACGAGAAAGGGCAGGCCAACCGCGGTGGCGACGTGCGTGATCGCCGCATGTGGATGCATTCCAACCCCGCGGTCGCCGTGCGCGCGGCGCTCGATCCCGCCAACACCGTCAGCAACCGGCGGCAGGAACAGGGCCTCACGCTCGTAGATCTGAAACTGAAAGAAGGCGACACCCTGACGTTGGCGATTCGGCCGCCATCGAACCTTCCGGCCTGGGTGCGGTGGTCCGGTCCGAACGTGAACCTCGGCGAGGTCATCTACACAACACACTTCCTCGGCTACACGCCTTTCGACGGCGTGCGCCTGCCGATGGGCTACACCACCAAGCTGGATTGGCGCGGCATCGACTTCCTGAAGCTCTACGTCGACGGCTACCTGGTGGACGCGGCCATCGACAGCCTGGCGGCGCCGGCCGCCGTGGCCAATGCCCCGGCCGGCGGCGGGGGAGAGGCCAGGGCGCGGGCCCTGGCGGAGCGGCCAACATCGAAGTGACGCCGATCGCGCGGGGCCTGTGGCGCATCACCGGCGGCACGATGGTGATCGAGTTCGCGGACCACATGACGCTCTACGAGGTCGGCGGCGGTCCGGATCGGGTGCGGGCGGTGGTGGCCGCTGCGCGGAAAATCGTGCCGAGCAAGCCGGTCACCGAAGTGATCGTTTCGCACCACCACTTCGATCACACCGCCGGGCTCCGACAGGGAATCGCCGAGGGCCTGACGGTGATCTCGCGCCGCGACAACGGCGTGATTTTCCGCGAGATGGCGTCGCACCCGGCGCCCAACTTTCCCGACGATCTCGCGAAGAACAAACGGCAGCTGCGGTTCATCCCCGTGGACGACCACCTGCGGCTCTCGGATAGCACGATGACGCTCGACATCTACCACGTGATCCAGAACAACCATATGGCCGACTCGGTGTTTGCGTACATACCCGAACACAAGATCGTCATCGAGGCGGACCTGGCCACTGCCGCTGAAGACCTGCAGTGGTGGGGCGACAGCTGGCTGGACAACATCGCCTACCGCAAGCTCCAGGTCGAAAAAATCGTCCCCGTGCACATGAACGTCCTGACCTACGACGAGACGCTGAAGATGGTCGGGCCCGGCATCCGGCGCGTGAAGGAGTGGTGCGACCAGCACCTGGCCAAGGGCAACTACTTTCCGGGCTGCCCGGCCTTTCTGAAGGGACAGGCGCGTCCATGAGAAAGGCTCGCCTGGCGATCGTTTCGACGATCGTGCTTGGCCTGGCGGCGCCGGCCGTCGCGCAGGTGGATCTGGCCGGTGAATGGGCGGCACGCCAGCATGAAGACCAGCCCGAACGCGGTGGTGGCCCCGAGGTCGGCGAATACCAGGGCCTGCCGATCAACGAGGCGGCGCGGGTGCGCGCCGACGCCTGGACGGCGTCGCTCTTGACCGTGCCGGAACACCAATGCATCCCGCATCCCGCCGACTACGGCCCGAACTTCTCCGGTGTTCGCATCTGGAAAGACGTCGATCCGGTGACGCAGGACGTCGTGGCCTACCACACCAACATCGCATGGATGAACCCGGTGCGGACCATCTGGATGGATGGCCGAGCGCATCCCGGGCCGCACGCGCTGCATACATGGGAGGGCTTTTCGACCGGTCGTTGGGAAGGGGACATGCTGACGGTGGAAACCACGCACCTCAAGGCCGGATACCTTCGGCGCAACGGTGTGGCCAGAAGCGACAAGGCGACGCTGCGGGAGCATTTCCTGCGCGTTGGCGACGTCCTGACCTGGATCAGCATCGTCACCGACCCCGCGTACCTCACCGAGCCGTTCATCAAGAGCCGCAACTTCGTGCTCGATCCCGGCTACCAGGTGACGATCTATCCCTGTTCGATCGACATCGAAGTGCCACGGCCCGAGGGCGAGATCCCACACTACCTCCCGGGGACCAACCCCTATCTCAATGAGTTCGCGACCAAACACGTGCTGCCACGCGAGACGGTGCGCGGCGGCGCGGCCACGACGCTCCCCGAGTACGCCGAGCGTCTCAAGGCAGGTGCCCGATGAGCGCGCGGCGTCATGGTCATCGGGCCTGCGCCGGGCTGTTCGCGATGGCAGCGGCTGCAGCGCCGCTGGTTGCGCAAGGCAGTTCCACGCTGGAAGTCATCGCCGTACGCGGCGGCGTTCACATGATCGCCGGACCGAATGGCAACACGACCGTCCAGGTCGGCGGAGATGGCGTGCTGATCGTCGATCCGCAGCCCGGGGCGCTGACCGCCGGCCTGCTGGCGGAGATCCGCAAGCTCTCCAACAAGCCGGTCCGCTACGTCGTGAACACCTCGGGGGACCCCGAACACGTCGGCGGCAACCAGGCGGCTGCCGCGTCGGGCCAGCTGCTCCAGGGTGGCAACACGCGCGCGGCGACGGTGTATTCCACCGGCGGCGCGCCGATCTGGGCGCACGAAGGCGTGCTGAAGCGGCTCTCTACGGAGTCGCCCGAAGGTGCCGCAGGCTGGCCGACGGACACATTCTTCGTGGACCAGAAAGATCTGTTCGTCAACGGCGAGCCGGTGCAGTTGATGGCCGCCCCCGCGGCGCACGCCGAAGGCGACGTGCTGGTGGTGTTCCGTCGCAGCGACGTGGTCAGTGCCGGCGACGTCTACACCCCCGACCGGTATCCGGTGATCGACGTGAAGCGCGGCGGCAGCATCAACGGGCTGGTGAATGCCCTCAACCAGCTACTGCGGATCACGGTGCCCGAGTTCAACCAGCAGGGCGGGACGCTGGTGGTGCCTGGGCACGGCCGCTTGTCGGACGAGGCCGACGTGGCCGACTACCGCGACATGGTGACCATCGTCCGCGACCGCGTCCGCGAGATGGTGAAGAAGGGCATGACGCTCGAGCAGGTAAAGGCGGCGAAACCGACGGTCGATTACGACGTGATCTACGGGGCCGACAAGGGCGCGGTGTTCGTGGAGCAGTCCTACAACAGCCTGAAGGTGCGGCCGTGAGGCGCGTGACGCTTGCGATGTGTGCGCTGGCCCTCGTGCCAGTGGGGCTCGCGGCGCAAGCCGGCCAGGGCGGCCGTCAGGGTGGTCAAGGCCGGCAAGGTGGTCCGCCAGCGACCGCGCAATCCGCGGCGCCGGTGGATCTGACGGGGCAGTGGGTGTCGGTCGTCACCGAAGACTGGCGCTGGCGCATGGTGACGCCGCCGAAGGGCGACTACGCCAGCGTGCCGCTGAACCCCGAAGGCCGCAAGGCCGCCGACGCGTGGGACCTGAGTGCCGACAACGCCGCTGGCAATCAGTGCCGGGCCTTCGGCGCGGCCGGGCTGATGCGGATGCCAACGCGGGTCCGCATCTCGTGGCAGGACGACAACACCCTGAAGCTCGAATCGGACGCAGGCCAGCAGACGCGAGTCTTCCGGTTCCAGACGCCCGCGCCGTCCGGCACGGTGACCCTTACGGCGGGGCCGCCGCCCGCTGAGCGCACCTGGCAAGGTGTGTCGGCGGCACAGTGGTTCCGTCAGCCGCAGTCGCGCGGGCTCGGCTTCGGCGGCCGTGGCCAGCTGCAGGGTGGCAGCCTGCGGGCGGTGACGCGGCACATGCGCGCCGGTTATCTGCGCAAGAACGGCGTGCCCTACAGCGACGACGCCGTCGTGACCGAGGCATTCCACCGCCACGACGAGCCCAACGGCGACGTCTGGTTCACGGTCACGACGATTGTCGAGGACCCGCGGTATCTCACCCAGCCGTTCATCACCAGCACGTCCTTCCGCACGCGAAGCGGATCAGTCCAAGTGGAACCCGGCGCCGTGCCAGACGGCGGCGCCGCTCGAGAAGCCGCTGCCGCCGCCGCGTGGCGGCGGCCCCGGCGCCCTAGCAGTAGAGGAGCAATGGTGACATCTATGCAGTGTCTGCTGAAGTCGGCATTCCTGGTTGCGTGTGTGATCCTTCTCCCGTCGGCGGCGTACGCCCAGGCGTCGATTGCCGGCGTGGCGCGTGACGCCTCCGGGGCCGTGCTGCCAGGCGTCACGGTCGAGGCCGCAAGCCCGGCCCTGATCGAAAAGGTGCGCAGCGTCGTGAGCGACGGCTCCGGGCAGTACCGGATCGTAGACCTTCGTCCCGGAACCTACAGCGTGACGTTCACGCTCCCCGGCTTCGCCACTGTCAAGCGCGAAGGGATCGAGCTTGCGGGCGCGGTGACGGCGACTGTGAACGCCGAGATGCGCGTCGGCGGCGTGGAGGAGACGATTACCGTCACCGGCGCGACGCCCGTCGTCGACGTGCAGGGCGTTCAGCAGCAGCGCGTGATGGGCAAAGACGTGATCGACGCCCTGCCCACCGGCCGCACCACCACCAACATGGCCGTACTGATTCCGGGCATGGTGCTCTCCACCACGTTCAGCGGCGAATCGCAGGACGTCGGCGGAAACACCGGCGACGTGATGCAGGCGCTGTCGATCCATGGCGGCCGCGGCGGCGACCTGCGCCGCATGGTGGACGGCCTGTCGATGCAGTCCTTCGGGTCAAACTCCAGCGCGTTCGCGCCCAATAGCGGGATGATCCAGGAGGTCGCCGTGGATGTCGCCGCGGGCACGGCCGAGCAGTCGACGGGCGGCGTCCGCATCAACATCGTCCCTCGCGAAGGCGGCAACGACTTCAACGGATCGTTTTTCGCCACCGGCACGAGCGATGCCCTGCAGTCGGACAACATCGATCAGGAACTGCGGGATCGAGGGCTGATTTCGGCGAGCAAGGTGAAGAGCAACTGGGAAGTGAACCCGGCGTTCGGCGGCCCCCTGGTTCGCGATCGGTTGTGGTTCTTCGCCTCCGGCCGCGTGCAGCAGGTGAACAACTACATCGGCGGCGCGCTGCGCAACGCGAACGCCGGCGATCCGAACTCGTTTCTATATGCACCCGATCCCACCTTCCAGGGATCGCGAGACTCGGAGTGGAAGAGCGTCAATGGCCGTCTTACCTGGCAGGTCAATCCAAAAAACAAACTCAGCTTCTTCATGGACGCGCAGGAACGCTGCAGCTGCATCGATACGCGGGCGCTGACGTCGCCCGAGTCGTCGGCGAACTTCCAGTTCCCCTGGAAGCGCCTGGTCACGCTGACTTACTCCGCGCCGGTCTCCAACCGCATCCTGGTCGACGCAGGCTTCGCCCACAAGCCCGAGGACTGGGGCTATTTCGAGCCGACGGGGGGAAACGACGCCACGGCCCTGATTGGCGTCAACGATCTCGCGAGCGGGGTGTTCTATCGCGGCCCGCGCGGCTACTTCGGCACGTCGATGCGCTTCCGCTCCGAGCTGATGGACAACTCCTGGCGCGCGGCCGTGTCCTACATCACCGGCGCCCACGCCTTGAAAATCGGCTACCAGGACCACGTCGGGAACATGCACAACTTCTTCAATGTGCCGGTGGCGGGCGACCTGTCCTACACCTTCAATGCCGGCAACCCGGTGCAGATCACCCAGCGTTCGCCCTACGAGGCGCAGACCCACGTGCACGATGGAGGCATCTTCCTCCAGGATCGTTGGACGGTGGGGCGGCTCACCGCGAACGTGGGCCTTCGCTACGACTTCTATCGCACCAGCTACCCGACGCAGACGCTCGGTCCGAACGTTTACACCCCTAACCGCAACGTCACCTTCCAGGCCGGTGACGTGGCCAGCTTCAACGACCTGACGCCCAAGCTCGGCGTCGCCTACGACGTCTTCGGTAACGGCCGCACCGCGCTGAAGGCGTCCTATTCCAGGTACGTCGAGCAGATGTCATATGGCGGCACGTTCGGGGAGTCGGCGACGCCGCCGCTTCGCACGGTCCAAAGCGTGACGCGGACGTGGACGGACGCCAACGGCAACTTCACACCCGACTGTAATCTGCTGAACCTGCAGGCCAACGGCGAGTGCCTGATCGTCAACAACCTCGCCTACGGCAATCCCGTGCCCAGCACGACCTACGATCCAGAGACGCTGACGGGGTGGGGGAAGCGCGGCTACAACTGGGAGGGGTCGGTCAGCGTGCAGCACCAGGTGGCGTCTGGCACTTCGGTGGACGTCGGTTACTTCCGCCGCTGGTACGGGAATTTCCTGATTACCGACAACCTGGCGCTCGCACCCACCGACTTCACCCCGTTCAGCGTCGTTGCCCCGACCGACGCGCGATTGCCTGATGGCGGTGGCCACACCGTGAGCGGCCTGTACAACATCACGCCCACGGCGTTGACCCGGCCGCCGAACAACTTCCTCACCTTCGCGAAGAGCTACGGCGATCAAGGCGAGAACTGGCAGGGCGTGGACGTCAACGTTACCAGCCGGCTGCGCGGCGGCGTTCTGGCACAGGGCGGCATCAGCACGGGGCGCACGCTCACGGACAGCTGCGAGATCCGCGCGGCGGTGCCCGAGACCACCGTTCTCAACCCGTACTGCCGCATCGAGACGCCCTACCTGACCCAGGTGAAGCTGCTTGGCGCCTATACGATTCCCGGAATCGACGTGCAGTTCTCGGGCACGTTCCAGAGCGTGCCGGGGCCGCAGGTCATCGCCAACGTCGTCTACACCTCGGGGCAGGTGGCGCCCTCGCTCGGCCGTCCGCTCGCGGGAGCGGCGGTTGTGCAGGTGAACGTGATCACGCCGGGCGACGAGTACGGAGATCGGTTGAACCAGCTGGACTTCCGGATCGGAAAGCTGCTCCGGTTCGGCCGCACCAAGACGGCGTTGAATGTCGACCTCTACAACGTCTTCAACGATAATGCGGCGCTGACGGAGAATCCCAGCTACGCGGCGTTCAGGCAGCCGCTGCTCGTCCTGAACCCACGGCTGGTGAAGTTCAGCGTCAACGTGGACTTCTGATGCCTCGATTCGCCGCCCTGTCCGCTCGCAATCGCCGTCGGCGCGACGGCGCTGGCGGTCGCGCAGAAGCCGGCCTCGGCGCCTCGGCGGGCATCGTCCAGCGCGCGGCAACGGCGCTGGGCGGCGCGGATCGGATGCCGGCGCTCCGGGAACATCACGTTGAGCGGCTACGCGCAGTACGCCTATCAATTCGGCGGCGGCCGCATCACGGGGGACCCGGCCGCGCCGGAGAAGTACATCGCCGCCAACGAGCTGCGGCGCGTCTACGACCTCGAGCACAACCGCTTCCAGTTGCTCGAGCGGCGCAACATGCTGTTCCCGTTCCTGGCCCCGTTCGGCCACAGCTGGGCGCCCGTCAACCAGGTGCTCGACGGCGACGTCGCCTTCGACATGCAGGGGCCAAAGGCGGTGCGCGTCTCCCGCGAGAGCGACAACCCGCTGCAGGTGGACGGCGTGCACGTGCGCCGCATGCTGATGGTCACCAACCCGGCGGTGCTGGTGCGGCGGATGATGGATCCGGCCACGCGGCTCTCGGCGCAGCGCCGCGAGGGTACGCTGGATGTCGTCGGACGTGACGCTGAAGGAAGGCGACAAGCTGACGGCGGCGTTCGCCGCGGATGGGCGGCCGGCCTGGATCCGCTGGTCGGCCCGCCATACCAATGTGGGCCAGATGAACTTCACGACCCGGTTCACCGGCTGGGCCGACGCCACCGGCAACAGCGGACTGCTGTTGCCGCTCGCCTACGAGACACGCCTCAGCTACCGCAACGTCGATTACCTGAAGCTGTACGTGGACGCCTATCAGGTCGACGCGAAGATCGACGACCTTGCGGCGCCGGCCGCGGTCAGCTCCGCGCCCGAGCCGCCGTCGTACGCGGTGCCGCCGATTACGTCACGGTCGATTGGCAAGGGCGTGTGGCGCGTGGATCAGGGCGGCACGACGGTGATCGAGTTCCGCGACCGCATCGTGTTGTTCGAGCTGGGCGTCAACGTGGCGACCGCCAAAGCCGTGATCGCGCACGCGCGCACGCTGGCGCCGGGCAAGCCGGTCACGCATCTCGTCGCCACCCACAACCACTTCGATCACACCGCCGGCCTGCGCCAGGCCGTGGCGGAAGGGCTGACGATCGTCCAGCGCCGCGGCAGCGAGCCGCAGTTCCGCGACATGGTGGCGCACCTGGCGCCGGACTTTCCCGACGATCTCGCCCGCAGCCCGAAACCGCTCAAGTTCACGGCCGTGGACGACCACCTGCGGATCGCCGACGACACCCAGGCGCTCGATCTCTACTGGGTGCCCAACAACGGCCACATGGCGGACGTGCTGGTGGGCTACATCGCCTCGGAACGGCTGCTGATGGAAGGCGACCTGGTCACCGCCGCCTTCGACTGGCAGCATTGGCCCGACGGTTTTCGTGACGTGACCGAGAGGCACAAGCTCAACGTCGAGCGCATCTCGCCCGTCCATGCCGTCGGACTGGAGCAGGGCCAGTCCACGCTGACGCGCGCGCAGGCCGAAGAGCTGTTGAAGGGCGGCACAGCACGCTCCCGTGAGCATTGCGCCGCCGAGCAGAAGAAGGGCAACTATCATCCCGGCTGCCCGATCCAGATCAAGTACTACTAGCGAGGCTCTGCCGATGCGCACCTCGACGCTGCTGCTCGCCTTGATGGTCGCCGCGGCTGCCGCCTCGACGGCGATGGGGCAGTCCGCGCCCGCTGCGGTGCCCGATCTCGAAGGCGGCTGGGTGCGGCTCGACGTCGACGGGTCGGGCAGCTTTCAGGGACTCGTCTGCGCGCTTGCGCGCGCGCCGCGCTGACGCCGGCCGCGCGCAAGGCCGTGGACGAGGCCGCGGCCCGTGCGGCCAAGCCGCGCTTCGACTTCGCGCGCGACCCGTCGAAACCGCGCGGCGCCGGCGAGGGCTACGTCGTCACCGACGGCGGCTGCACGCTGCCGGGCGGCGTCGAGCCCAACTCGGCGGCGTTCCACATCGTGCAGAGCCGCGACCAGGTGCTGATCGTGCGCGAGAATCCCGGGTTGCCGCGCACGATTCACCTCGATGGCCGCGTGCACCCGCACTTGAGCCGCTGGACGCCGACCGCCGTCGGACACTCGGTCGGACGATATGAAGGCGGGGCGCTGGTCGTGGACACGATCGGCCTCGCCACGGGCAACGTGACGGCTGGCGGCTGGCGGACGCCGGAAACCGTCCTGACCGAACGCTACCGCCTGTCCGCCGACGGCAAGCGGCTGACGATCACCTACACCTGGCAGGACCCGAAGGTGTATCTCAAGCCCCACACCTACGAGATCGTGACCGAGCGGACGCCTCCGGGCAGCTGGGCGTTCGAGGCGTGGTGCGACTCGAGCGATCCCAATCAGCGGCTGTCGATCGTGCCGCCGGTGCAGAACCATGAGCTGTCGCCCGCGCGGCCCGCGCGCTGCTTCTGTTGGTCGCGACGCTCGTGCTCGCGCACGAGGCGGCGGCACAGACACCGCCCGACATCAGCGGCTTCTGGCAGCTGTCCTTCGACGGCCGGAACGTGCCGCGAGCCGAGCTGGCGGCCGGGGTCACGCCGGCGATGCTGGCCGAGCAGGCGCGCAAGGACGCCCACGCGATCCGCTGGTGCAATTTCCAGGGCCTCCCGGCGGCGATGGACTCCCCCCGGCCGATCAACATCCGCCAGGGCCGGCGCGAAGTGGTCGATCAACTTCGAGACCGTGGCGGCGCCGCGGCACCTCTACTTCCGGGCCTCGCATCCCAACATGGACGAATTCGATCCGACGACGAGCGGAGATTCGATCGCGCGGTGGGAGGGCGACACCCTGGTGGTCGACACCCGCGGCTTCGACGGCGCCAAGGGCCTCACGGCGATTCCCGGCGGCGGCTTCCGCACCTCGCAATCGCATCTGGTCGAGCGTTTCCGGCTGATCAAGGACGGTCGCGTGCTGTCGGTGACGTCCACGTGGGAAGACCCGGCTGTCTTCAAGCAGCCGCACACCTACGAGTTCCGATACGTCCGCGCGCTCGGCGCACTACGAGCCCGAGCCGCCGCTGGCCTGCGACCCGTTCGACGACGAACGCGCGGCCTTTCTGTCGGGGCGCCCCGCGCCGCCGGCCGCCGGGAGGTAACGTGAGTAGCCGATTCCTCGTCACCGTCGTCGCGCTGCTGCGTGTTCGGCGAGCGCCAGCGGCCGTCACGCCCTCGCGCACCATTCGTTCGCCATGTTCGAGATGGACAAGGACATCACCTACAAGGGCGTGGTGACCGAGTTCAAGTGGATCAGCCCGCACGTCCACCTGACCATCGAGATCAAGCCCGGCCCCGGCGTCGATCCGGCGACGGTCGGCATCTGGGACGTCGAGGGCGGCTCCACCAACATCATGGGCCGCCAGGGATGGACGCGCGCGACCTACAAGGCCGGGGACGCGATCACGCTCGTCGGCCATCCGATGAAGGACGGCTCCAAGGGCATCTCCCTCTTCTACGCGATCATGCCCGACGGCAAGCGGCTGTACCACGACATCGCCCGCCCGAAGGGCGAAGCCGGACAGGAGCGATGATCTCGCGTCGCGACTTCGCCAGGACCGCGGCCGCCGGCGTCGCGTGGTCGCTGCTCGGGCCGAGCGTCCGGCCGGCCAGCGCCATGACGGTCCGCGGCGTCCGGATCGGGATCATCACCGGATCGCTGAACCCGCTGCCGCGAGAGCGACGGCCGCGATCCGATCGACGTCATCATCGAACAGTGCACAGGCGCTCGGCGTCGTCGACGTCGAGCTGGTCACGGTATTTCCACAGGGCGCTCCGAAGGTCGTCAACGGCGGCCGCTTCGGCCAACCGCCCGCCGACCATCACGCCCGAGTACACCAGGACCAGGCAGACGCTGCGCGAGTGGCGGATCGCGCAGCCGCTCGACCGCTTCCGCCAGGTGCGCGCGAAGTTCGACGCGGCGGGCCTGAACCTGTTCTCGTACGTGCAGACCATCGACGACCACATGACCGACGCCGAGATCGATGCCGTGTTCCGGCAGATGCAGGCGTTGAAGGTCCCGATGTTCACCACCAACCAGACGCGCGTGCCGATGGGACCTCGCATCGCGCCGTTCGCCGAGCGCTACGGCATCCAGGCGGCCTGGCACCCGCACGCACTGGTGCAGGATCCCGAACGAGGTGGCGACCGCCGAGAGCATGGAGAAGCTGCTCGCGATGTCGAAGGCGTTCGTCATCAACCTCGACATCGGGCACTACACCGCCGGCAACAACGACTCCGTCGCGTTCCTGCAGCAAGCACCACGATCGCATCACGCACCTGCACATCAAGGACCGCCGGCGCGACAACGGCCCGAACGTTCAGCTGGGCACGGGAGACACGCCGATCAAGGAGTGCGTGACGCTCATCCGCGACCAGCGCTGGCCGATCAGGCTGACCCTCGAGCGCGAATACCGCGACGCGCCCGGCACGCCGGTGGAACAGACGCGCTGGCAGTTGGACTACGTGAAGAGGCTCCTCGAGTCATAGCGGAGAGGAGGATGTTGATGGCGAGATCCGCCGCCGCAGTGGTCTGCGCAATCGCGCTGACGTCGATGTGCACGCCCCAGGCCGCCATCGGCCAGGAGCGCAGCCTGGAAGACGTGAAGCGCGAGATCACGCGGCGGGCGGCCACCAGAACGCCCCCGTTCGACCACGTGCGCGCCGACGAGGTCGCCGAGGTCCTGAAATCCCTTACCAGCCTCGACAAGGAGGAGTGGGGCACCAAGTGGTGCAAGGTGGGGCTTGCCCACGAGGCCCGCGGCGACGCCATGGCCAAGCAGGGCGCGCCGGCCAGGGAGCTGGCGGAAGCCTACGACCTGGCCTTCGGCTACTGCCTGATTGGCCGCTACCCCGTCCCCAGTTCCCCAGCCAAGAAGGAAGCCTATGGGCACGCATTGCGCATGTTCCGCAAGGCGGCCAGGTACTTCGAAGTGCCATTGGAAGTACTTGAGATCCCCTTCGAGGGCAAGAAGATCGTGGCGTATCTGCAAGTGCCGAAGGGCGTCAGCCGGCCCCCGGTGGTCATGTATTGGGGCGGTGTGGACGTCTGGAAGGAAGACCAGCAGCGCAACTCGGCGCTCATGCACAAGGCAGGGCTGGCCACGTTTCTCATCGACAACGTCGGCACCGGCGAGAGCCCGGTCGCGTTCCGCGATCCGAACGCAGAACGTGTATTTCTGGCGGCCATGGACTACCTCAAGACGCGCAAGGAAGTGGACGGCTCGCGCATCGGCGTCTGGGGCCGCAGCTTCGGCGCCTATTGGACCGCCAAGCTCGCCCATCTGCATCCGGATCGCATCAAGGCGGCGGTCTTCCATGGTGGCAACGTCCACTTCGGCTTCCAGGAGGAGTGGTTGAGGCCGGCGCTCACCAAGAACGCCGCCAACTACCTGCTGGGACCCAGCAGCCTGTTCGACGCGCGCAGCTGGGTGTTGGGCGTCACGTCGCTCGAAGAAGTCTTCAAAGTCGCGCCGTCACTGTCGCTGCGGGACAAGGGGCTGCTGGAGAAGCCCTCGGCGCCAATGCTGATCGTCAACGGCAAGCTTGACGATCAGGCGCCGATTGCCGACAGCTACCTGCTGATGGAACACGGCAGCGCCAAGGAAGTGCGGATCGTGCCCGACGGTGGGCACATGGGCACGAAGGCGGGCGTGAACCCCGACATCCTCGCCACCATGATCGCCAACTGGCTGAAGCTTCGGTTGAGCCAGTAGTCACTTCGCGCCGAAGGAGATCGAGCTCGTGCACCGCATCGCGCGCACACTCTCGGCCGTGGCGGTCGCAGCGGCCGCCGCCGCGGTTGCGCTGAACGCCCAGCAGGCACCGGCGCCCAACACCCGCGCCGTCGCCGACGGCGTCTACATCTTCGAGTACCGCGGGCTACCAGTCGATGTTCGTGGTGGCGCCCGAAGGCGTGCTCGTTACCGATCCGATTAGCCCCGATACAGCCAAGGTGTATCTCGCCGAGGTGCGCAAGGTCACGGCGGCGCCGATCCGGTTCGTGGTCTACAGCCACCACCACTACGATCACATCGCCGGTGGCGCGGTGTTCAAGGAGGCCGGCGCGACTGTCGTGGCGCACCGCAACGCCAGGTTGCAGCTCGAGCGGCTCAGAAACCCGGCCGTGGTCCTGCCCGAGCGCCTGGTGGATGACAAGGAAACCTTGACCGTCGGCCGGACACGCGTGGAGCTGCTGTACATGGGCCGCAACCACTCGGACAACAGCCTGGTGATTTCGGTGCCGCAACAACGCGTGATCTATGCGGCCGACTGGCTGCCAGTCGGCGAGCTGGTCTGGCGCAACATCTTCGACTCCTACGTCGATGAGTGGCTCCAGGGAATCGACCGAGTGCTGGCGCTCGACTGGGAGAAGCTCGTGGTCGGCCACTCTCGCGCCCACAACCCCAAGGGCTGGGGCACCAAGGACGACGTGCGGGCGTTCAAGGCGTATTTCACCGACCTCAAGGAAGCGGTGCGCGTGGCGTATCTCGAGGGCAAGTGCCCCGACCGCGCGCCGAACGAGGTGAAGCTGCCGAAGTACGAGCATCTGTTCCAATACGGGCCCTTCCTGCCGATGAACGTCGACCGGATGTGTTTGTATTGGCGCAACGGCTGGCAGTAGCTCGCGGGGCTCGTTGTCCGGTTCTGGCAATCAGCATGCATTCACGGTGAGTGAAAGCTCCCGCCAGGGACGAGGTGGAACCATGCCTGAAAAGCAGACCTTGAAGCGCGCCCGGAAGGCCAAGCGCGAGGGGAAGTCTCCCTCGACGCAGGCGGGCGAGTTCGTCCGTGAAGAGATCGAACATGTGCGGGAGGGCAAGCACGGCGCACGGTCGGCCAAGCAAGCCATCGCCATCGGCCTGTCGAAGGCACGGCGAGCGGGTGTCCGGCTGAAGCCGCCTCGGAAGGGTCAGGCGTCGGCGCGGACGCGCAAGAGCGCCGAGAGCGCCTATCGTGCCGGTCGGGCCGGCGCGCGGCGCAAGGTGTCCGCCAAGCGATCGCGCGCGGCCTTGCGAAAACTCAAGCGTGAGCCGAAGAACACCGTGTCGCGAAAGGCCCTGTCGAAGCAGGCCAAGTCGGCCGCGCGACGCCGGCGGTCCGCCGCCTGAGCGCCAGTCGTGGATGAAGACCTGTCGGAAATGGACCGCGAGGCGCTCATCGCCGAGGTGAAGCGCCTCCGGGCCGGCATCCGCAGCCATCGCGACAGCTCGGGACACGAACTGTGCTGGCACCATCCGAACCTGTGGGGTCTGTTACCTGAACGAACCGATCCCATCCCGGCCGTTCCCGAGTGGCCTCAGTTCCTGCGCGGATGTCTCAAGTACCGCGAGTCGCTGGATCGGCAGCTCCCGGACGCGCCACGCACTCAGGTCGAGCTGGAGCAGACGGGCATCAGCGCAAGGCGTCGAACATCCGGCTGATCTTCACGATGAAGCTGCGGTCCGCCAGGCCCGGGCGAAGCGAGTCCTCCTCAATCAGATGTGAGTCGGTGTAGACGACGAAGATGCCGGTGTTGGCCTGTTGCAGCCAGCCGAAGCGGAAGTTCGACGACCAGGCGTTCGCGCGATCGTTGTACTGCACGAGACCCTGGACGAATACGCGCGGGGAGAATGAATACGACACGCGCGCACGGGCAAGGTTGGTGACGAAGCTGCCGCCCGGCAGATCGATGTTGTTTCGCGTCCAGCTCCACTCGCTGTTGAACGTGTCGCCGGCTCGCACGCGAAGCTGAGGGCTCAGGCTGACGCGGTCGCCGCCGAAGAATCCACCCGCAGTGACCTGAAAGCGGCCCGACACGGCCGCCCCTTCGTTGCTCTGTACGTTCAGCACCGCTTCCTGATGATCGTAGGTGCCCGCGGGCACGTTCACGCCGGGGTAGATTTCGAACGCCTGGACGACACCTTCACGTGTCAGGTTCATGCCGGTGGCGAACTCCGTGCCGCTCTTGAGCTCCCAGGACGAGTCGATGTGCCAGTAGCCGGTCTCCTGGAATCCATCGTGGTTCCAGTACGCGCGGTAGTTCGAATGCGGTCGAATCTCCTGAAACTTCGACCATCGCTTGGGCCTGAGGCGTGAAAACGCCGTGGCCTCGACCTTCCTGAATCCACCGACGCGACTGAGAAACCCCACCTCCGGATTGAAGTTGCGGCCGGTTTCCAGGTAGCCGAGGGTGAGCGTCAGCGGCTCCGTGTCGTTGCGTGCCTGCAGCTGAAACGCATGCTGATCCTGCGTGATCCCCGGCGTGTCCGTACGGGCGACGAATCCGGACACGAGGCCCGTGCGGCCGATGCCCCACCGCCCGTCGGCGGCAAACGCGACGTTGTGGTTGTCAGCGCCTGCTGCTTCGCCCGTGGCGTGTCTCGCGACGAAGATGGCCCCGATGTTCGAGCGACCCCTGAAGTCCTGGCGGACGCGTGCCACGGTGAAGTTGTTGCCGAAGTCCGCGGCGGCGTCATCGGTCTGCATGTTGAGCAGTCCGATGTTGGTTGGCCCCGCCCGGCCGGAGAGTCGCGCGCCGGCGATGATCGGAATCTCCTCTCCGTCCTCACCGATGCCAATGCGCCGGCTGAAGAACACTTCGGCTTCGCCGGAGCTGCCGACCGCGAAGAGGCCGGCATTTTCCAGGAAGAACGGCCGCTTCTCCGGGAAGAAGAGATTGAAGCGGTCCAGATTCACTTGCTGCTCGTCCACTTCGACCTGGGCGAAGTCGGTGTTGACGGTCGTGTCCAGCGTCAGGCTCGGCGTCACGCTGTACTTGGCGTCGAGGCCGACGTCCCCGAAGAACTTCGTGTCGCCGCTCGACAAGCCACGTTGCCTGGCTTCGCCGAGCGTGTACGGTATGAGTGCGAGGTTTCGCTGGACCGGAAGATTCAGCCCGGTCAGTGCGCCCGCGAGCGACACCCGCATCAAGTCGAACTGAATCGGCAGGGGCGCCCAGAACGCGGTCTCTTTCCGCCGCCGAATGGTGCGCTGAAAATTCACGCCCCACTCGCGGCCGCTGCCCGGCTCGTATCGCAGCGTCTTGAACGGAATCTCGAACTCCGCCGACCAGCCGTCGTCGGTGGTCACCGTTCGCACTGCCCACACGCCGTCCCAGTTCAGATTGAAGCCGCCGCCGGACCCGCCGACTTGCCGTCCGCCGCCGCCGCCACCTCCGCCGCCGCCCCCGAACGGGTTGTTGTTGCCCTCTCCGATCACCTGGCCGTCGTATTCGAGCGCGGCCGGCGTGGTCGCGAAGACGAATCCATTCTGGCGATCGCGATACGTATCCAGCACGATGCGAAAGCTGTCTGTGTCGTCGAGTGGGGAGTCGCGGCGTGAGTCGGACGTGGTCACCCCGGACGGATCGCGATCGAGCAGCACGACGCCGAAGTAGATGGCCGTGTCCGTGTAGATGATGCGCACTTCAGTGCGCTCGGACGACGGTTGTCCGGCGTCGGGGGCCGTTTGCCAGAAGTCCACGACGGCTGGGACGTCCTTCCACGCCGGATCGTCGAGGATTCGGCCGTCCATCACGGGCGCTGTCTGCGCGCGCGAGGCCTGTGCGATGGGCGGTGCCGGCTCAACCTCTTGAGCCTGGTGCGCCCGACCCTGCACGAGAATCAGGCACAGGGTCACCAAGGCCAGGTTCTTCGTCGTTTGTCGTTTGTCGTGGGTCGTTTGTCGTTGCTGCACGAAGACGCCGATCAAGGGGTTAAGGGATTGAAGACACGACTAACGACTAACGACTAACGGCGAACCCCTAGCCTTTCGGCGTGAGCTTCCAGATCTCCGAGCCGGCGATCACGTAGATCGAGCCGTCGGGGGCCTGACGGACGAACCGGATGCGCGCCTTGCGCTCGGCGAGCAGCTTCTCTTCGGCGACGACCCGTTCGCCATTCAGGACCAGACGCACCAGATGATGCCCGTACTGGGCGGACATCGCGCCGACGAAGAGATTCCCCTTCCAGTCCGGGAAACAGGTCACCGGTGTAGAACATCATCCCCGACGGGGCAATCGACGGCACCCAGAAGTAGATCGGCTCTTCGACGCCTTTCATCCTTGGCGCGCCGCTGCCCACGGGCACGTTCTTCCGGCCGTCCGCCTGTCGCGCGTCGTACTGCGTCCCGTAGGAGACGTCGGGCCACCCGTAATCCCGCCCCGCCCTCACGATGTTGATCTCGTCGCCGCCCTGCGGACCGTGATCGACGGCCCACAGCTCGCGGGTCTGCGGATTGATCGCGGCGCCCTTCGGGATCCTTGAAGCCGTGCGCAAACGTTTCGCGCAGCACCGTGGCCCGCGTGAGCCACGGGTTGTCCTTCGGGATCGAGCCGTCGCGGTTGATCCGGATGGCGCGACCCGTAAAGTTGCGGCGAATGTCCGGGTTGTCGCTGAAGTCGTGGCCCACGCCGTCGAGGTCCGAGTCGTAGAAGCGGAAGCGATCGGCGCCCATGACGAGCAGCGTGCCGTCCGGCGCCAGCACGATGTTGCGCTCGACGCCTTCCGCCAGGACGTCCACGTCCTCCAGCTTGGTCAGGTCTTCGCTCAGCCGGGCGCGAGCCACGCGCTCGGTGCCCAGGTCCATCGTCCGGCGCTGGGCGAAAGGCGTCGTCCAGACCCTCTCGTAGAAGTGCTCGATGGGCCAGCTGGCGGGGGCCTCACCTTTCGGCGGAGCGAAGTAGGTGAAGTACAGCGTCCGGTTCCGGGCGAAATCGGGATCCAGCACCACATCGTGCAGGCCCTGGGCCGCCACCGACTTCATGGGCGGCAGTCCGGTCAGCGGCGCGGAGACCGAGCCATCCGATCGCACGACTCGCATCGTGCCGCCGTTCTGCGTGACGAGCAGCGCGCCGTCGGGGAGGAACGCGAACGCCCAGGCACCCGTGAGGCCGCCCGCCACCGGCCGTACCACCACTGGCGGAGACGGCTTGGCGGGCGCTGGCGCGTCGGTCTGTCCCTGAAAGGCGGGCTTCGGTTCCGGGGACTGTGCCGCCACCACCGACACTAGCGTCACGGCCACCGCAACGAAAACACTCTTCAACATAGCGAAGATGATTGCGGCCTCCGTTCGGGAAGTCAACGGAGAGTGTGCGTCAGGCGGCCTTCAACGAAGCAACGCAGCGATCAACGCCACGATGGCCGTCACAAACGCGGCGGCACCGAGAGGCAGCGCCCAGGCCTGACCGGCGGTCAGAAGAAGCGGGAGCGTGGGGACCGGCGCCAGGTCAGCGGCGAACAGCGATTGCCGCATCACCTGCTTACCGGCCAACACGTCGCGAATGCCTGCCTCCAAATGGTGCTGACGAATCGTCCTCGAGGCGTCAGTCCCCGGCTCCATCGCGGCGGCCGTCGCCGCCTTCACCACGGCATTGCGGATGTCGCCGCCGGTGGCCTCATATTGCTCGGCCAGACGATGAAAATCCACGTCGTCGTGGAGTGGCGTGCGGCGCGGATGCACCTGCACGCGCCAGATGCGCTCGCGTTCCGCCACTCCGGGCGTCTCGAACAGCACGTGCGTGCGAATCCGCCTCTCGAACGCGGGATCGAAGTTCGCGGCCAGGTTGGTCGCGAAGATCACGACGCCGGGAAACGATTCGAGCTCGCTCAGCAGAACGTTGACCACAGCGTTTCCCTCGCGCGAGAGGCCGTGATCCGGTGACGTGGAGCGACGGGCGGTGATGCTGTCCGCCTCGTCGAAGAGCAGGACGGCGTTTTCGTCGCGAGCGATCTGAAAGAGCTCCGCCACGTTCTTGGGCGTCTCCCCCAGCCACATCGACTCCACCTCTGCGTACCGGACCACGAGCAGCCGGCGGCCGAGCGCGTGGGCGATCGCTTCGGCACAGATGGTCTTGCCGGTTCCTGGCGGACCGGCGAAGTTGAACGCGAGCGCGAGACCGGTTGAATATCGCGCGCCGATCCCCCATTGACGGAAGATGAGATCGTGGCGCCTGACCTGCGTCAACGCCTGATCCAGCGCGCGTCGCGTCGCCTCGGGCAGAATCACATCGTCGAGGGTCAGGCGTGGGACGACCGACTGCGCCAGCGGCCGCGAGCCGGTCAGGCTGGAAATAACACGAAGGAGTGGGTGAGCAGCCACGTGGACATAGTACGCGGCGTTTCAGCCGGCTGGACCACGCACGAGATAGCGCCTTCGACGAAGCGCCTTAAGAGGCCCTTCGGAAGGCCCTGACCCGCCGCAAGGGCTCCACGGTCACGCCGGCCGGCATGGCGTCGGCGACCTCGCCCGGTCCAAGGAACAGGTAGCCGCCCGGCCCCAGTCGGGCGCACAAGTGGTCCACCACGTCCAACGCCGCACGGGCGTGAAAGGCCGGCAGCACGTTCTGGCAGAGGATCAGGTCGTAGCGCCTTTCGTCGGAGGCGGGCTCGACGAGATTGGCCCAAAAGAACGTCGCGCGCGACCGCGTTTCTGGGGGCACCTCGTACCGCATGCCATTCGGGTGGAGAGTGGCCAGCAAGTGCCCCCGATGTTGCCGCGGAAGCGACTCGATCTCCTCGCGGGAGTAGGAACCGTTCCTGGCGTAGCTCAATGCCTTCTGGCTGAGGTCGGCACCCCAGAACGCGAATCGCGGGCGCACCTCCTCGGCGGCCGCGGCGTCTACCAGCATCGCCAAGGAGTACAGCTCCTGCCCGGTCGAGCAGCCGGCGCTCAGGATGTTCAGCTGGCGGCCCTGACCCGCCGACTCGAGCAGGCCCGGCAGGACCGTCTCGGCAATCGCCCGGAAGACTGCGTCGTTCTTGAAGAACGACGTGCCTCGATCGCCCAGCAACTCCAGGAGGAGCGCCAGTTCGGTGAGATCGTCGCGTGTCGAGACAAAGGCGCGAAAGTCACGATAGCTCGAGATCCCGACGGCCGCCATTCGCTGCTCCAGCGCAGCGGCCAGCACTGGCGCCCGCAACCGCCCGAATGTCCACCCCGTCAGCGGCCCGAGGTAGTCGGACCACAGACGCAGGTCAGCTTCGCTCAGTGGGGGCGCGGTCAGAGTATCGGACACGTCGCTGCGCTCATTCTGGCTCGGGGCGGCGGCTCCCAGCGCCCGAGTCATGGGCGAGCGCGGCACCGTCGAGGAGGAAAGCGATCGCCGTCGAGTCAACCTTCGTAAAGGCCAGCCCCGCCCGGGTACCTGCAGGCCGCCGCCGCCAGGTTCTACGCGCGCCCACGCGACTTTCGCTTTTCCGACGGTCTGGCCGCTCGCGGACGGGAGGGACACACGGACCAGGTGACCTGGCTTGAGGGCCTTGGAAGTGACCACCTGCGCCCCGTTGGCCGACAGGTCCACCAGGTGCGCGCGCTCGCCGTCCACTTGAATGTGCACGTTGCGGTCGGACAGGCTGTGCCGTGGCTCCTGTCGAACCGTGTTGTCCCAGTAAGTCGGCTGCGAGGTTTCGGCCGCCGGTGTCGCAGGTGCGGGCGGTGATTCGCTGGCGTCTTCGACCGTCCATTGACGCAGGCCGTCGGCCACGGTCATACCGGCGTCGACCGCTGCGGCCTTGTGGGTCTTGGCTCGCGCGCGCGTCGGGGCCGCCTCTGAGACGGCCGGTGGCGCCGCGTCCGCCGCCGGGGCGGCGGCTGTCGGAGCACTCGTGGAAGGCTCCAGTTCGGCCAGGGGGACTTCCACTTCGGGGAGTGCCTCCCGGCGGGCAGCCTTCCTGCCACTGGCCGGCGTCTTCGCCTGCCTGGCCTCGGCCTCGGCCAGCTGCTTCTCGAGTCTGCCGCGCAGCTCGGTCGCGGCCGCGCGCTCTTCGTGGGCGGCGTCCAGTTCCTTTCGCGCTGCTGCAAGCTCGGCCTCGAGCGTCGCGCGTTCCTCGGCCAGCGTCTGGCGCTCGGTGGCAAGTGCTCTCGCAGCGGCAGCGGATTCGTCGGCACGGGTCTCGGCGGCGGCAGCCTGAGCCTCGAGCGCCGCCAGCCTGCTGGCGGCTTCGTCCGCCGCCCGCTTGGATGGCTCGGCCGCACCGGCCTCGATCGTCGCGACTCGGGCACGCTCTTCCTCGACCGCACTTTGCGCCGCGGCCAGAGCCCGGTGCGCGTCGTCACGCTCGGCATTGGACCGCTCGAGCTGCGCCTTCGCTTCGTCCAACGACTGGCGCAAGGCCGCGCCGGCAGCACGCTCCTCGGCAACAGCGGCTCCTGCCTCCCGTCTCGCGGCCGCCAGTTCTGCCTGCAGCTCGACCTGCGAGCTGGCCAGCCGGTTTCGTTCCTCGGCCAGCGTCTGGCGCTCGGTGGCAAGGGCCCTCGCAGTGTCAGCGGCCTCGTCGGCACGCGTGTCGGCGGCGGCAGCCCGAGCCTCGAGCACGGCCAGCCTGCTGGCAGCTTCGTCGGCTGCCCGCTTGGATGCCTCGGCTGCCTCGGCCGCGCTGGCCTCGACCGCCGCGATCCGGGCACGCTCTTCCTCGACCGCACGCAGCGCCGCGGCAAGAGCCCGGCGCGCGTTGTCGGCCTCGGCATTCGACAGCTCGTGCTGCGCCTTTGCCTCGTCCAACGACTGGCGCAAAGCCGCGCCGGCCGCACGCTCCTCGGCGACAGCGGCTCCGGCATCCCGTCTCGCAACCGCCACTTCTGCCTGCAGCTCGGCCTGCGAGCTGGTCAGCCAGTTTCGCTCCTCGGTCAGACTGAGCACTGTGCCGGCCGCTTTTTCGGCGCGCTCTTCAGCGGCAGCGGCGCGGGATTCGAGCGAGGCAAGCTGGCCCCGGCTGTGTTCGGCCGCGCTACGCGCCTCCGCAACCTGTTGTCGTTCGCCACTGAGCTCAACGCCAAGGCGTTCCAGCTGCGTCTTCAGGTCACCGACCGATTGGTGCAGCTCGGTAATCGTTTGGCGATCCGCCGTGCCCGTTGCCCGGGCCGCCCGGTGGGCTTCGAGCTGTATTTCCAGGCACGCCTGCCGTGCCACGGCAGCGGCCTCGTCGGTAGCGACCCGCGCCAGGTCGAGAACCAACGGCACCAGCGATGATGCCTGGCTCGGATCGACCAGAGCCCGTTCGAGGGCGTCCAACCGCTCATCGAACGTGCTGCGCAGTGCCACCAGCTGTTCGTGCGTCGACACGGCCAGACAGTCGGGTGCTGTCGTGTCGGTGTCGAGAACGACCGTCCTGCTCATCCCCGGGATCTTCGGCGTGTGGCTGACCGGCGTTGCATATTCGGCGGAGGGCTGACAGAAGCGCAATACGGGCGCCACGTTACGTCGTGGGCTGTACTGGGCAGGGCCGCGCACCCGAGGGTGTCCCCCAGATCACGATTCTCGTAGGCCGATGTCGAAAATCTACCGCTTCAAATAGCGGCGGTCAGTAATCGCGACGTGCTCGCGGCGCAACTACCGGCAAATGTGCCGGGCTCGATGACGGTACTGGCGTCTCGGCCCGCGTCTTGCGTTGCAAATCGCCTGGCACCTGGCCAGCACGGAGACATGCACACCTCGCCGGCACACACGGAAACCATCGTAGCCGCCCGCACGCTCGTGCAATGGGCTCGCACGTACCAGGCCAGGTGGCGCCCCGATGCCCAGGCAGGCCGCCTCGCCGACTGCGAGTCCGTGGGCGAGGTCCATCTCGATCCGGTCGAGGACGATTTCGGCCCGCCCGTCGCTACACCACCTCAGTTCAGCGACGCGGGGCGAAAGGACTTCGAGGAGCCCGACCCGGTCGAACCACCGATGCCGCAGTCCGCGGCGGCACAGCCAGGGCCGGCCCCGCACCCGACGGCGCCGTCGCCGCGGCCGTGCCCGAGCCCGGTGCCGGCCGTCGCCGCCGAACCGCCGGCATCAGCCTTCGTGGCTCGAAACGCCGCGGTGTCCCCGAAGGCCAGACGGAGATCCTTGTGGGTGTGGGCGGGAGCCGGAGCAGCCGCGGCCGTTGTCATGCTGGCCGTCGCCGCCCCGCTCTTGCTGAAGCCAAAGATTGCCGCGGCCCCGCCGGCGCCGACGACCGGGCTGATGTCGCTCGAGTCCACCCCCGCCGGGGCGACCGCGTTCATCGACGGCGTCGAAGCGGGGCAGACTCCGCTCGTCAAGGAAGTGCCTGTCGGCAGCCACGTCGTGGAGTTTCGCCGCGGGAAGAACGCGCGGACGCTTCAGCTGACCGTCGTAGGCGGCACCAAGGTGACCGGGCTGGTGGACTGGAACAAGAAGCCAACCGGCCGGCTCGTCATCAAGGCGAGCGCCAGCGACACCGCCGTGCTCGTCGACCGCAAGAAACGCGGCACTGCGCCGCTCACGCTCGATGATCTGCCGGTGGGAAAGCACACAGTGACTCTACAGAGCTCGCTGGGCTCGATCAGCCGGACGGTGACGATCGCCGAGGGCAAGACAGTGACGGTGTCCGAGGAGCTTGCCCCTGGCCTGCTGAAGGTCACCGCGCCGACCGGCGTACGGGTCTTCGAGGGCCGCGACGCCATTCCTCTCAACGACCAGCGTCAAGCGCTGCTGCCATCGGGAACCCACACTCTGCGGTTCGTCGACGACGTCACCGGCGCCAGCGAACGGCGCACGGTCACCATCGAGCCCAACGAGATCACCGAGGTGTCGGTGGCACCAACCGTCGCGGCCTCCGCGCCCGATACGCCCGCCCCGGTCGAGGTTGGCACTGACGGGCGCCCCTGAGCGTTCCGGTAGATCCGCCCTTCAGCGCGCCGCGCGTTGAACACGCACTTCGCCGTTGAGCGTCTCGAACGTCAGCTCGGGACCGCCCTTGCCGACACGGTAGTTGGCGAAGCCGCGCGGGCGGTAGACGAAGCGAGGCTGACCGGGGCGCCGCGACGGCTCCCGTTCCGTGGGCTGCTCGACGGTCTCGAAGTCGGTGAAGACGCCGCCGCGCATGGTCTTGATCCGCAGATCGGCCGCCAGATCGCGCGGCAGCGTGACGGTGATGTCGCCGTTGACCGTCTTGAACAGCGACTCGGCCCGCGGCGAGGCGTCGAACGCGGCTTCGATGCCGCCGTTGACAGTGGATGCCCGGCCCGACCCGCGCATCCCCCTGAGCACGATGCGGCCGTTGACGTTCGACACGTCGAAGTCGCCCTGGGTGCCGTCCACAATCGCCTCGGCGCCGTTCACCGTACACAGTCGCACGCGCACGTCGCGCGGCACCTGGATCGCCAGCGTGACCGACGTGTCGGCACGGCGCCTGTCCCACCAGGCAGGTTGCTGCCAGTTGCCCTGCTCCCCGCACGTGGGGGCGCCGCGGTCGCGCAAGGCGATGGTGACGGTGGTGCCCTCCTCGCGGCCCTCGATCGTCACGTCGCGCAGTGCGGCGGTGATGTCCTCTTTGGTGTCCGCCTCGAAGGAGGTTGTGGCCTCCAGCCGGACGTCCGCGCCGCCGTCGCCGGTCACGCGAATCGATCCGTTGAGCGCCCGGACATCAAGAGTCCGAACGCCCTGGCCGGAGAACTGCAGCCGCCGGCTTTCCTTGCGCTCTTCGCGCAGCGGCCCCTGGGCGGAGGCGGCGGCGCACCCAGCCGCGACTAGAGCCGCCAGGAAATTGAACCCAATCCGTGTAGACAAAGGACGTTTGCTCATGCGTTTCCCCTCGAGCGTCGGTGGGGAAAACCTGGGCGGGCTGGAAAGGTTACAGAGTTCGATCCTGCCGGGTGAACCGTTGTACAGGACGAGTTCGAAAGAGAGGCACGGGAACACGGCCACGCGGCCGCACGGGAGGGACGTCATGGGCAGGCAGAGCTTCGCAGCGCTGAGCGTTTTCGCGCTTATGGCGCACATATTCGTAGTCTTCGGTGCGAGCGTTGCGGCGCAGGATGGCGCCGTGCCGTTGCGCTCGATCAAGCGCATCTACGTGGACAAGATGGACAACGACCTGGACCAGTACATCCGCGCCGAGATTCAGAAGCAGTTCAAGGGCTCGATGCAGGTGGTGCTCAAACCCGAGTCGGCCGACGCGGTGCTGGCCGGCGTGGGCGAGCATCAGAGCGGCACGCGCGCAGCGGTCACGGGACGCTGGCTGGGCCTGCACGACACGGCCACCGGATCGGTGTCGCTCATGGACAAGACTGGCAACGTCGTGCTCTGGTCGGGAGAGGCCGGTGACCGCAGCATCATGTGGGGCTCGATGAAGAGGGGCGGACCGAGGAAGGTGGCCGACCGGCTCGTCAACAACCTCAAGAAGGCCATCGAGTCGGATTAGCGCGTGGCCGAGATCTTCATCAGCTACGCGCGGGTGGATCGCCAGCGGGCGCAGGCTCTGGCCAGTGCCTTGGGCCGCGGGGGGTGGAGCGTCTGGTGGGACCGCGACATTCCGCCGGGCCGCACCTTCGACGACGTGATCGAAGAGGCGCTGGAGGCGGCCAAGTGCGTCATCGTCTTGTGGTCGCGCGACTCCGTTCGCTCCGAGTGGGTCAAGGCCGAAGCCTCCGAAGCGGCGCGCCGCCACATCCTGGTGCCAGTGCTGGGCGACCAGGTGATGCCGCCCCTGGAATTTCGGCGGATTCAGTCCGCATCGCTCTTCGAGTGGGCCAGCCTGGAGTCGAATCCCGATTGGAGCCACTTGTGTCAGGCCGTGGGAGCGCTGGTTGGGCATCCGCCGCCGGCCTCGACCAAAGCAGACGCGCCGGCGGGGCCGCCGGTCTCGATAAGAACAGTCCCGCCGGCGGGGCCGAGGCCCGTTTGGCGCACCGCCACTGCGTTCGTGGTGGTCGCTCTGGTGATGGCCGGGTTGGGCTGGCTTGTCGCCTCTCGCAGGTCTGGGCCGGCGACTGCCACGCCTCTCGCCGTCGCGCCGCCCCTTCCAAGCGCTGTCAACGCATCCCCTTCGACACCGCCTGACGCAGAGGTGGCAGCTCCGCAACCGCCCGTTTCATCCCGCGTAGGACGCCGAGAGTCGCCCGCCCCAGCACCCTCGAAGGCGTCGTTCACGGCCGCGCCCGATCACGTGTCCAGCCAAGGGGCGAACACCGCGCCCGCGCACGGCGATGGCCCGGCAATACGTGTGGTGCCCAACGCGGCCGTGCTATCAGCCGGCGCCAGTCCTGTTTCGACCGCTGCCCCGGAGCCAATCACTCAGTCGCCTCCGCGGGCGAGCAGCAGCGCAAGCGGGGCGGCCTCATTCGACGTGATCTACACGCGCGGCGTTTTTCGAGAGTCGGGTCAATTGACCGTCTCCCCGGACGGCGTGCGATATGCCGAGTCCGGCGGGCGGTCGGCGTTCGATGCCACGTGCGGCGACCTTGGGCGCGTCCAAGTGATGACGGTGATCGTGGACGGCGAGCAACGGATGGTCGAGCTGCGCACCAAGGATCGGGTGCACCGTTTCACGACCGACAGCACGGCAGCCAGGAACGGGCTCGTGTCCGCGCTGTCGCGGGCGTGCGGCGCCCGCTGATGCCAGCCTGTTGTCCTGTGCTTCGCGTCAGACGTAGGACGCCAGCTGCACGACCCTGAGATCCGATACGGTCGGCAGACGCCGATCGGTGGTAACGAAGCTCTCGCAACCCGCGTCCAGTGCGACGGCCAGTTGAAGAGCGTCTGGCGTCTTGATGCCAGTGGCGGCGCGTATTCGAGCGGCTACCTTTACGTGATCGCGGGTCAGATCGACGATCCGTCGATCAATCCCACGCGTCTCGTTCGCGTTCCACGTGCGCGACGGCGTCGATCCCTTTCCAGTGCTCCTTGCCCAGGCCGCGAAGATCCAGAATCGACCTGGGCTTCGGTGCTTCGAGCGCACTGCTCAAGATCTGCGTGACCTCTTGAGCCACTGAGCGTCGTTCCCGCCTTGCGCTGGCCTGCAGCTTTCGATAGAGCGCGTCGGGCAGGTTCTTGACGTTCAGCATGGCCATGTCCGCCATTTTGGAGGAGGCTGCCGTCATCGGCAACTTCGTAGCCCGTTTCGTGAACTAGCGGCCCATCGTGCGGCGCCCGCTGATGCCGATCTGAGGGCAGCCCCCGTTGCGGGCTATCATCTGGCGACCGTATGAAGCGGGCCTTCTGCGTCGGCGTCGCCGTTGCGGCCGTGACGACCGCGGTGCTCGGACAGGTGCGGCCGGAGAGCGCCGGCCCCGACCAGGCGCGCAAGACCATCGACACCTACTGCGTCGGGTGCCATAACTCGCGGGCCAAGGCCGGGGGCGTGGCGCTCGACACGGTGAACCTGGACAAGGTGCAGGAGAACGCCGACGTGTGGGAAGCCGCGCTGCGCAAGCTGCGCGGCCGTCAGATGCCGCCGCCCGGCAGCCGCCAGCCGGATCAGCGCGAGATCGACGCGTTCATGACGTGGATGGAGGCGAAGCTCGACGGCGCCACCGGTGGGCCCGTGGCGGGCCACGTGCCGATGCAGCGCCTGACGCGCACGGAGTTCGGCACGGCCGTGAACGATCTGCTGGCGATCGAGCTCGACGCGGAGCAGCTGCTGCCGGCCGAGATCGAAGTGCACGGGTTCGACAACGTGGCCGCGGCGCTGAGCGTCTCGCCCGCGTTCCTCGATCAATACGTCGGCGCCGCACGCCTCGCGGCGCGGCTGGCCGTCGGCGAACCCGGCAAGGTCACGAGCGCCACGTACGCGCAGCCGGAAGAAGGCGACCGGCCGCTCCACATCGACGGCCTCCCGCTCGGCACACGCGGCGGGATGAAGTTCCGGCACAACTTTCCCGCCGACGGAGAGTACCGGTTCACGATTCCCGACATCGGCATCGACCTCTATACCCGCGCCGTAGAGAACCGCCACACGCTGATCATCCTGGTGGACGGCCGCGAGGTCTTCCGGCAGGCCGTAGGCGGCAACGAGGACCTGCGCATCGTCGATCGCAACGGCGCGCCGGGGCGGGCCGAGATCATGAAGCGGTTCGCCAATATCCCCGTGCAGGTCAAGGCGGGCACCTACGACGTGGCCGTGACGTTCATCGAGCGGGCCCGCGTCGAATCGGACGAGTTCGTCGGGTTCCTGCCCGGCGACGCGTTCAGCCGCGGCGACCGCGAGCCACGGATCCAGGGTGGCGTGCAGGTGATGGGACCGTTCAATTCCCCGGGCGTTTCCGATACCGCCAGCCGGCGGCGCATCTTCGTGTGTCACCCCGAACGCGAAGAGGCCCTCGGGCGCCGAAGCGCGCAGCGCGAAGGCGACTGTGCCCGTCGTATCGCCGGGAACCTGGCGCGCCGCGCGTTCCGCCGCCCGGTGACCGAGGCCGACGTCGATTCCCTGATGCCGTACTTCGACAACGGACGGAAGGTGAGTTTCGATGAGGGCGTCGAGCAGCTGGTTGCCGCGGTGCTGGTCAGCCCCGACTTCCTGTTCCGCGCCATCCGGACACCGGCGCCCGCCAAGGCGGGTGCTACTGCCTTCCCGCTGAGCGATCTGGAGCTGGCCTCGCGGCTGTCCTTCTTTCTCTGGAGCTCCGGGCCGGACGACACGCTGCTGGACGTCGCCGCCGCGGGCAAGCTGCGCACGCCGGACGCCCTGCGGACGCAGGCGCTTCGCATGCTGCGCGATCGGCGCGCCTCGAGCCTGGTGCGCAACTTCGCGCTGAAGTGGATGGATCTCGACAACCTCGACGAGGTGGTGCCCGATCCGAACCTCTTTCCCACCTTCGACGACGGGCTGCGGCGCGACCTGGCGACCGAAGTCGAGTCCTTTGTGTCGAGCATCCTGCTCGAGGATCGAGGTGTCGGCGATCTCCTCACCGCCGATCACACCTTCCTCAACCAGCGGCTGGCACGGCACTACGGCATCACGTCGGTGCTGGGCTCGCAGTTTCGCCGTGTGACGCTGGAGGACTCGCGTCGGTGGGGCGTGCTGGGCAAGGGCGCGGTGACGCTGCGGACCTCCTACGGCGATCGCACGTCGCCTGTCCTGCGCGGGGCGTGGGTGATGGACAAGCTGATGGGCACGCCGCCCACGCCACCGCCGCCCGACGTCGAGACCGATCTCTCCAATCCCAAGGGAGAGGCGCCCAAGACGCTGCGAGCGCGGCTCGAAAGTCACCGGTCGAAGCCCGGCTGCAATCAGTGTCACGGCGTGATCGATCCCATCGGGCTGGCGATGGAGAACTTCGACGCCATCGGCCGGTGGCGCGACCGGGACGTGGAAGCCAAGGCCCCCATCGACGCGAAGACGGTGCTGCCGACCGGCCACGCCGTCGATGGACCCGTGCAGTTGCGTGAGGCGCTCTTTGGCGGCCGGGATCTCTTCGTGCGCGCCTTCACCGAAAAGCTGATGATGTACGCCGTGGGGCGCGAGCTGAAGGCCTACGACATGCCCCAGGTCCGTGCCGTGGTTCGCCGCGCCGCGGCACAGGATTACCGGCTATCCTCCATAGTGTCCGGCATCGTCGCCAGCGACGCCTTCCGGATGCAGGCGCTGCCAACTGCCAAGAGGGATTGACCATGTTCCTGACGAAACGTCACCTGTCGCGTCGGACCGTGCTGAAGGGCGCCGGTGTCACCCTCGCGCTGCCACTCCTCGACGCGATGGTGCCGGCCGCGACCGCGCTGGCGCAGACGGCGGCGAAGCCAAGGCTGCGGATGGGGTTCTTCTACATCCCGCACGGCGCCATCATGGGCAACACCTCCCACGGTCCGCAGATGGACCGGTGGACGCCCAGCGGCTCGGGCGCCGACTTCAAGCTGAGTCCGATCCTGGCGCCGCTGGAGGCGCACAAGAAATACGTCACCTCGTTCGGCAACCTCGAGAACCGCGCCATGATCGGCGGCGTCCACAGCCTGGCGCCGGCCACGTGGCTGAGCGGGATGCGTCCGGACAAGGGGTCGGCCGGGGCCAGCATGTCCACGACGCTCGATCAGCTGGTGGCCAAGAACATCGGCCAGAACACCACGCTGCCGTCGCTGGAACTGGCCGCCGAAACCACGCAGCAGGCTGCGGCCTGCAGCGGCTCGGCCTGTTTCTACAACACCACGCTGTCGTTCCGCGACGCGCACTCCCCGCTTCCGATGGAGCACAACCCGCGCAAGGTCTTCGCGCAGCTGTTCGGGGAAGGGGACACGCCGGAGGAGCGCGCGGCGGTTTCGAGCCAGACACGGAGCCTGCTGGACCGCATCAAGGACCGCACCAGCGCGCTGCAGCGCGATCTGGGCGCGAGCGATCGCGTGGTGCTCGACAACTATCTCGAAACCTTGCGCGAGATCGAGCGGCGCGTGCAGCTGGCGTCGAGCCGCGATCTGTCCGGCATCGACGTGCCGGAGGCGCCGATCGGCGAGCTGAACGCGTTCGGCGGGCAGGTCGATCTGCTGTTCGACCTGATCGCGCTGGCCTATCAAGCGGACCTGACGCGCGTCGCGTCCTACATCATGGTGGCCGAAGGCACGAATCGCACCTACAACCACATCGGCGTGTCGGATTCGTTCCATCCGGTGTCGCACCACGCGAACGATCTGAGCCGGCTCGAGAAGCTGGCCAAAATCCAGACGTGGCACGTGGACCGGTTCGCCGCCTTCGTGAAGAAGCTGGCCGCGATCCCCGACGGCGATGGGACGCTCCTGGACCATTCGATGTTCCTGTACGGCTCGAACATGTCCAACAGCGACCGCCACAACGGGCACCCGCTGCCGACGATCCTCGTGGGCGGCGGCAACGGCGCCCTGCGCGGCGGGCAGCATATCGAACTGCGCGATGCGACGCCGCTCGCCAACCTGCACCTGACCATTCTGGACAAGGTGAACGCGCGGCAGGAGTCGTTCGGCGACAGCACGGGCCTCATCGCCGGCGTCTAGTGCCTGGGGCGGGTGTCCAGAATTGTGGAATTGGGGTCGGGCCTAATTCGGAGCGCCGGCGCTCCGATTAGGCCCGACGCCCGATTCCACAATTCCGGACACCCGCCCCCAACCGCTACTTGCCGCGCGAGCGAATCATCCGCTCGTAGGACTTCTCGTTCTCCAGGCAGAACTCGTCCACCAGCTCGGTGTCGAGCTCGATGTGCTGCGACAGCTGGACCGTGAACGGGCGCGTGTAGTTCTTGGGATCGTCGATCGTCAACTCGATCTCCAGCGTGCCGTAGTTCGGCCGGCGGATGCGCTCGGTCATCTTGGCGACATCGCTCATCGGGCTGCCGCCGCTGTCGATCCACAGGCCGTCGCGGAAGCCTTCGGTCTGCACCACCAGCGTGTCGCCCTCCCAGCGTGCGGTCGAATAGCCGTTCCAACCAGGCGTCGGATCCTCGGGCAGCGCCCGTCCGTCGATGTGGATCTGCCGGTACATCGCGTTGACTTCGTACAGCAGCCCCAGCAGCTTCGGCGTGTGGATGGCCCGCGTGAGGTGCGGCAGCGTCCACGAGCGCGGCGGGTTGTCGGGCAGGCAGCGCACGTGCGGATCGTCCCGGCTGTCGTCCGCGCGTCGCGACTTTGCAAGCGCCGCGGCGTGCGGCTGGTAGGGCAGGCCGCCCTCCAGGTTCCGCCCGAGGTTGCCGCCGAGCGGCGACCCGCCGATCTCTGCTCCGCATTCGACGAACGCGCCCCTCCGGGCCCGCAGCGGTTCGGATTCGTAGCGTGCCAGATGCCGGAAAAGTCCGGCTTGCCGTCCGGCAGACGCGGCGTTGGCGCCTCCATGTTGGCGGTGCCGTCGGCCTTTCGCGGCACACCCTCGGTTGGATGCTTCAGCCACTGCCCAAAGGGGTGCGCCGACACCCCGAGCATGCCGATCAAAACGAACCCGAACACGCGACCCCGCATAGAACCCCCTGGATGGCTCCCGAGAACAGGAATGACGCATACTAACCCCGCCGGAGGCTTGCTCAACAGTGAGGCTCGATCGAAGACAGCTTGTAGCGGGGCTTGCCGGCGGCTTGCTTGGCACCTTGATTCTGCCGCGACAAGGTACCGCTCGACAGGCCGAGACTGTCCGAATCAATGCACTCGTCGCATTGACCGATCGCCTGTTCTTGGTGATTTGCGGCACCAACGTGCTGGCGCTCTCGACCCCCGATGGCCTGGTGGTGGTGGACAGCGGCGCGCCGAAGTTCACTCTCGTGTTGACGTCGCTCCTGCGGCAGCTGCCCATGAGCGGCCGCGTCCAGACGGCGTTCAACACGCACTGGCATCCGGAGAACACAGACGCGAACGAGACGCTTCGGGCGGGCGGGGCCACCATCGTGGCCCACGAGAACACCAGGCTCTGGATGGCGACGCCCACCTGGATGCCGGCGGAGGATCGTTACCGGTCCGCCCGTCCTGAGGCGGCCCTCCCCACAAAGACGTTCCGTGCCGACGGCTCGATGAGCACGCCGGGTGAGCGCATCGACTACGGCTACTTGATCGAAGCCCACACGAGCGGCGACATCTATATCTACTTCCGCGACTCGAACGTGCTCGCGGTTGGCGACGTGGCGTCTCCGGCGCGGGACCCCGAGCTGGACTACTTCACCGGCGCGTGGATTGGCGGCCGGGTGGATGCGATGGATCGGCTGCTGGAGCTGAGCAACGACACGACGCGGATCGTGCCCGGATACGGCCCAGTGATGACCCGCGCGGAGCTGAGCGCTGAGCGCGACGTGATGAAGGCCGTCTACGACCGCACGGTCGATCGCGTGCGGGAGGGCGACGACGCCGACGACATGGTGAAGGCCGGCGTGCTGAACGGCCTGGCCCGGACGTGGAAAGATCCTCGCAAGTTCCTCTACGATGTGAACAAGGGTTTGTGGGCGCACCACAACAAGCTGTCGCCGAATGTCGTTTAAGGACGTCGCCCTCATCGCGTTCGTGATGCTCTCGGTGGCCCCGCGCCGCCGCGCAGGCGCAGCTTGCCCGCCGAAGCCCTGCCGGACAGGGGCCTGCTTTGGCGGATCGGATTCAGGCCGGCGATCGCCGCGCGGCGCTCGCGATGATTGCGGCGGGCGCCGACGTGAACCAGGCGCAGCCGGACGGCATCGACGCCGCTGCACTGGGCCACGTACCGGGTCGATCGCGAACTGGTCAACGCGCTGCTGCGGAAAGGGGCGCGGGCCAAAGTGGTCAACCGCTACGGCGCGAGTCCGCTGGCCGAGGCCGTCAAGGTGGCCAACGTGGAGCTGGTCGGGATGCTCCTCGAGGCCGGCGCCGACGCCAAGGTGACGAACGAAGACGGGCAGACGCCGTTGATGCTGGCGGCGCGCACCGGCAACGTCGCGGTTGCGGAGCTGCTCGTGCGCCAGGGCGCCGACGTCAACGCGCGCGAAGCAATACCGCGAGCAGTCGGCCGTGATGTGGGCGGCGGCGCAAGGTCACGCGGACATGGTGGCCTTCCTGGTGTCGAAGGGCGCCGACCTCACGGTGCGTGCGCGCTCCACCGACTGGCCGTCGCAGATCAGCAACGAGCCGCGCGTCCAGTACCGGCCGGCGGGCGGCCTGACGCCGCTCTTGTACGCCGCGCGCGCGGGATGCCTCGGGTGCGTCAAGACCATGGTCGAGGCCGGCGCCGACAAGGATCGGCCCGAACCCCGACGGCATGACGCCGATGATCATGGCGCTCGACAACGGGTATCCCGAAGTCGCCCGCTACCTGCTCGAGCGCGGCGCCAACCCGCACACCTGGGACTGGTGGGGCCGCACGCCGCTCTACGTGGCGGTGACGATGCGCGGGGGACAGGACAGCCGCGCCGGAGACAGACCGCAGGAATCGCTGGCGCTCGTCAACGCGCTCCTTGAGGCCGGCGTGAATCCGAACGCGCAGCTGGCTTTCAAGGAACCCAGCCGCGGCGGGCGGGACAATCGCTTCAGGGACGATCTGCTGACCACTGGCGCGACGCCGCTCCTTCGCGCGGCGCAGACATTCGACAACGACGTGGTGCGGGCGCTGCTCGCGCATGGCGCGCTGGTGGACCTGCCGAACGCATCCGGCGTGACACCGTTCATGGCCGCCGCCGGCATCGGCACGCGAAACACCGCGGGCGTCCTGGGCGCCGGGCCGCCCGAGAACGTGGTCCAGCTGTCACTGGACACGATGGAGATCCTGCGCAAGGGCGGCGCGGATGTGAATGCGCGGATCACAGACATCACGAGCCTGACGGCCCGCATCGCGCGGACCAACACGATGACCGATCGGGAGGGGCAGACCACGCTCTTCGTCGCGGCCGAGGCCGGACGGACCGAGGTGGTCCGGTATCTCCTGGCGCACGGCGCCAAGGTGGACGTCAAGGACGACGCGGGCAAGACCCCGATCGACGTGGCCGCCGCGCGCGGCGCTGGCCGGGACGAGGCCCGTTCCCGGGAGATCGTCGCCCTGCTCAAGGGCGCCGGAGCGACACGCAACTAATAGTGAAATCTTGGTATTCTTTCAGCGCGCCGCCCCGGCGATAAACCTGGGGCCGCAGTTCCGGCCGCTGTGCCGAAAAACGGGGGAGCACACGATGAACACTCGTTGGTCTGCAAAATCGCTGTTGGTCGTCGGCCTGGGCATCATCGTGGCCGTGTCGCTGCCGAGTGGACGGGCCGAGGGCGGCCAGCAACAGAACGCGCAGGTCGAGCGCGGCAAGTACCTGGTGGGCATCACCGGCTGCCATGACTGCCATTCGCCGAAGCTGAATGCGGCGCTCGAGCCGGACATGGCCCGGCCGCTGTCGGGCCGGCCCGGCACGACGCCGGTGCCGGCGGCCACGAAGACCGAGATCCACGCGTCGCTGGACTTCACGGCGTTCGGCGGACCGTGGGGGCAGAGCGTCGCGGCGAACCTGACGCCGGACACCACCACGGGGATCGGCGGCCGTTACAACGAGGCGCAGTTCATCGTCGCGATGCGCACCGGCAAGAGGCCCAACGGCACGACGATGCTGCCGCCGATGCCGAACGTGGTCTACCAGAACATGACCGACGACGACCTGAAGGCGCTCTTCGCCTACCTGCGTACCCTCAAGCCGGTTAACAACGCCGTTTACGCGGGACTCAAACCACAGGGTCCGCCAAAGTAGCCTCGCTTTCAAGGCGCGCCGTCGAGCTTCGACGCCGACGGCCGCGCCTTCCCCCTTCCATTCAGACCCTGAAGCCCCGGCCGGGGGAGTCCTACCGAACTCTCGATATTGCCGGGTCTGCAGGTCTCCGGCATAACCCCCTCGTCACGGCGCTCCAGAATCCGTGTAAGATCCGAAACAAATTACGGACAGCGAAGTTCCGGCGTGCCCGGGGCGCGCCGCACATCGCGTTTGATCGGAAACAGCCGGGAAAGACCGACACTTGTTCCACGGCCGTCGGCGTCGCGCGCGCGAGCGGCAAGGTATGATCGCGGCGGTCCGCGGCGCGTCCGCGAAGAGAGGTCCTACATGAGAGTGAAGTGGTTTGCGGCTGCGTTAATCGCCGCCGTCCTGGCCGCGCTGGGCGGATGGGCGACCTTCGAGCCGATGTCGACCGGCGTGTACGCGCAGGCCGCGCCCGCGCAAGGGGGCGCGCCGGCTCCAGGTGCCCGCGGCGCGGCGCCGCCTGGCGCACCCGGACAAGGACGCGGCCGCGGTGGCCCGCCACCGATCCTCGGGCCCGCCGGCGGGTGTCCAGCCGCTGGCGATTGACCTGTTCTCGTCGAAGAACTTCTACAAGGACCGCGCGAACTGGCTCGACAAGCGGTACTACCGCTGCAACAACCCGATTCGGCTGTACTCGATGTGGGATCGGCAGCTCATCGGGCCCAAGCCTCCGGAGTCCGCGTCCTGGGGCGACTGCAACGACGACTGGCCGCGCGAGCGCATCGTCAGCCCGTACGCGTACAAGACAGCGAAGGAGCACTACGAGGCGCTGCTGGCCCAGGCCAAGACCAGGGGCGGCCCGACCGTCTACACCAAGGCCACGGTGCCCGACTGGGACGGCTACTATCGCCGCGACCAGCCGGCGGACCGCGGCTCCGAGTGGATCTTCGGCGTGACGCAGGTGCCCACGATCCTGTCGGTGCTGACGCCTGAGTACCAGAAGCGCCTGGTGCAGACCGCCTATCACGAGGCAGTGACCAACGCGCCGCAGTGGAGCGCATCGTTCTGCTGGCCCGAAGGTTTTACCCGCTGGTGGGCGCAGCCCTCGCAGGCTGGCAACTTCCAGCTGACGATGACGCCGTGGAACATCCAGTTCCTGTCGGGCATCGCCGACAACTTCCTGCGCCAGGTGATGGTCGGCAAGACGGCGCACGTGCAGAAGGTGCCGCAGTGGTACGGCGAAACGCTCGGGTTCTGGGACGGCACGACGCTGGTCACGTGGACCGCCAACATCCAGGCCTGGCAGCTCTCGCACGTGATGTGGGAGAACAGCGACAACCTGGAAACGGTGGAGACGTTCAAGCCGGCCCTCGACGCATCCGGCAAGTTCATCGGCCTCGATCACGAGACGATCTTCTACGACCCCGATGCCTTCACGGTGCCGGTGCGCGCGTCGTTCCGCTTCGTGCGGGCGGCGACGACCGACGATCCCGAACGGCGTTACACCTTCATCGAGTGCCTGAGCAACATCTTCAACACCGACGGCCGCCCCAAGCAGGTCACCAACGCGGACCCGCGCTTCGTGGACTACTACGGCCGGCCGTGGGCGAAGAACTGGGAGCAGAATTTCGAAAAGGGTTGGGACAAGCCGCAGGAGGACCTGCCCGCGGCCATCACCGACATCTTCAAGTAGACGGTAAAGACGGTAACCCTCGTACTATCGAATCCGCGGAGGAGACATGAAAACGCGCACAGTCAACGCTTCGGCGATGGCAGCGTGCCTGGCCCTGCTGGTGGTGCTGCTCGGAAGCACGGTGTCCACGCACCACTCGTTCGCGATGTACGACCAGAAGAAGGTCGTCACGCTGACCGGCGTCATCAAGCAGTTCGTGCCCCAGGCCAACCACGCCGAGATCCATTTCATGCTGCTCGCGCCGGACCACAAGTCGCTGGCCAAGGGCTCCGACGGGAAATACGTCGAATGGGGCATCGAGATGGCCGGGACCGCACAGCTGGCACGGCAGGACGTCACGGGCAAGACGTTCGGCCCCGGCACCGTGTTCAGCGTCCACCTGAACCCGCTGCGCGACGGCTCCAACTTCGGCGCGCGCGTCGGCACCATGGCCAAGTGCCCGGTGGACGCCGCCACCAACAAGCCGAAGCTTCCGGATCCGGGCAAGCACTGCGACTCCATACCCGGCCACACCCTGAACGGCGGCACAAACTTCTGACCCCGGGGGACGGCGGTGTACTGCCGCCGTCCCACGAAACCTGCTAGAAGCGCTCGCCCGTTGCCGTCGAGCAACCGGTCCTGTACACCTCCCCACTCAGCTTGTAGAAAGCATTGGTTCCTTCCGACGAGATGTGATCCTCGTCCGTGAACTGGATCGTGTGGCTGACAGTTGACCATCCGGCGAAGAAACCCGGTGACACCGGCTTGGTTGGATCGAAGCCTGGGGTACCGGGCAGATTCGGCTCTGTGTCGAACACGATCATGGCGACCATGTCCTGCTGGTAGGTGTGCCCGCTCTTCCTGGCCCAGGCGCCGTGTCCGGCGCTGCGTTGGCCCGGGGGGAACGTGACGCCGCCAGCCGATTCGCTGATGGTTCCGCCATGGTGGAACGAGACGAGTGCGTGGAATGGAGGGCCCAGCGGGGCCTGGGTCGTGCAGTTGCGCAGCGTCACCTGCACGCGCCACGCGCCCACGAGGCCCTGAGCGGGGTCCGCCAGGGCGCTCGACGGTGTCAGAAGGGCCGCCATCAGGCACAGTGCGGCGACTGCGCCAACCTTGCCGGTTGCTTTCGGGGTATTTGGGGTCATCTCTTGGTCTCCTAGGAAAAAGGGATGCGCTATCCTTGGCCTCCGGCGCGTCCCTGACCATGGAGCGCGGCTGGGGAAACCCTGTTGATTTCCTGAAGCGCTAACTCACAGAGCGGTATGTCTTTGCGCCTTTGCTTCGGCGACTTCGAACTGGACATTGCGGCCTACGAGCTGCGCCGCACCGGGCGACCAGTCCGGCTCGAGCGGCAGCCGATGGACCTGCTGATCATGCTGGTCGAGCGGCGAGGCCAGCTCGTGACTCGCGCGGACATCGTCGACCGGTTGTGGGGCAAGGACGTCTTCGTGGACGTCGAGACCGGCGTGCACACGGCGGTCCGGAAGATCCGCCAGGCGCTGCGCGACTCGCCGGAGCAGCCAGTCTTCATCGACACGGTGTCCGGTAAGGGCTATCGCTTTGTCGCGCCGGTCGAGGTGGTAAGCGAAGAGCCCGCTGCCAGTCCCTCACCGGCCCCTCCCGAGCCGCCGCTCGTGGCAATAGACCCTCCCGCCGCACCTGTCGCGGCACCGGCTCGAGCCCGAATCGGCCTCGCCTTATTGGCTGTGGCGGCCGTCGCTGGCATCGTCGCCTGGGGCGTCGTGGGACGGGGGGGCCGCCGTCTGCCGTGCGGCTCGCCGTGCTGCCGTTCGAGAACCTCAGCGGCGACCCGGATCGCGACTACCTGGCGGACGGTCTTACTGAGGAAACGATCGCGTCGCTGGGGCAGGTCGATCCCGAACGGCTCGGCGTCGTCGGCCGCACGTCGGTCATGGCGTACCGGGGACGGCGAAATCCCTGGCCGAGATCGGGCGCGAGCTTGGTGCCGACTATCTTGTCGAGAGCTCCATTCGCGCCGAAAGCGGCCTGCTCCGCATCACGGCCAAGCTCATTCGGGTCGAGGATCAGGTCCAGGTGTGGTCGCAGATGTACAACCGCGAGCCCACCAGCATGCTCGGGTTCCAGCAGGAACTCAGCGCGGGGATCGCCGAACAGATTCGGTTCAGGTTGTCGCCGGAGCGGGCAGACGCGCTGACACGACGCGAACCGAGAAACGCCGCCGCCTACGACTTGTATCTGCGCGGCCGCAACTTCGCCAACCAGCGCACGCCGGCGACGACCGTGAAAGCGATCGAGCATTACCAACGTGCAACGCAGCTGGACCCGGACTATGCGCTCGCCTGGTCAGGGCTCGCGGATGTCTATGCGGCAAGCGCGGTCAATAGCGATGGTTCTCCGCATGAGGTGACGCCTCACGCCCGCGAGGCAGCCCGGCAGGCCGTTCGCGCCGGCCCCGCGCTGGCCGAAGCGCAGTTCGCGCTGGGGAATATGAACTGGATGCTGGAATGGAACTGGCGGGATGCGGAGGCTGGATTCCGCAAGGTCATCGATCTCGACCCGCGGCACGTCCTGGCGCACACCACGCTGGGCCACTCGCTCTCGCAAATGGGCAGGCACGCCGAGGCCATTGACGGCGACGCGCCGGGCGCGCGAGCTCGATCCGCTGAGTGCGATGGCGTACGCCCTGTCGTCGCAGGTCGCCTTCCAGGCACGCGACTATCCGGCCGCGCTCGAGCATGCCAGCCAAGCGATCGCGCTGGACAAGCAGTTCTGGATTGGTTACATGATGCGCGGCCAGGTGCTCGAGCAATCGGGCCAGTACGAGCCGGCGTTGGAGGCCCTGGCGATCGCCGCGCGCTTCTCGGGCAACAACAGCAAGCCCGTCGGCCTCCGCGGCTACGTGCTCGCAAAGGCCGGCCGGCGCGAGGAAGCCCGCACAGTCCTGTCTGAACTGGATGCGCTCTCACGCAAGCGTTTCGTGCCGCCGTTCGCAATGGCGCTGGTCCACGCTGGCCTGGGTGAGCGCGACCTGGTCTTCGAATGGCTGGACCGGGCCTTCGACGTCCACGACATCCATCTGATGTATCTGCCGGTCGATCCCAAGTGGGACGCGTACCGCGCCGATCCGCGGTTCGAAGCGCTGCTGGAGCGTTGCGGTTTCATTGCTCCGTCGAAGGTGCCTTCGGTCAGCTGATGCGATTCCTGGCCGGCATCCTGGGGCTTGCGCTGCTCGTCGCCGCATGCGGGGGCGACGAGGCCACTGATACCAACACGCCTGCGACGGCGCCGGCGAAACCGCAATCCGCGCCGAAGTCTTTGGAGATGGGGGGCGCGAAGTCGGTGACGCGCTTCTTCGTGACCAGCAGAGGTGTTGGCCGCGGGGGCGATCTCGGCGGCCTTGCCGGCGCAGACGCGCACTGCCAGGCGCTCGCCAAGGCCGAGGGCGCCGGTGATCACACCTGGCGCGCCTACCTGAGTGTGTCGGCGCGCGACGGCCAGTCCGCCGTGAACGCGCGCGACCGCATCGGCCCCGGTCCCTGGTACAACGCCGAGGGGCTGCTGATCGCGGCGGACGTAGGCGACCTTCATCTTGGCAAGGCCGACATCAGCAAGCAGACGGCCGTGACCGAACGGCTCGACCAGGTGAATGGCGTGGACGACTCGCCGAACCAGCACGACATCCTCACGGGATCGCGGCCGGACGGCACGGCCTTCTCCGGGACAGACGACCTGACGTGCGGTAACTGGACGTCGAGCGGCAGCGGGCGCGCGCAGGTGGGGCATCACGACCGCCAGGGCGCGGGCGGCCGGCGTGAACTCCTGGAACTCGGTGCACCCCTCACGCGGCTGCAGCCAGGACGACTTGCGCGTCACCGGCGGCGCGGGACTCTTCTACTGCTTCGCGATCGATTGAGCGCTGCGATGCCGACAGGTGCCGACGCCGCCCTGAGCCTGCCAGACCTGGCGCACCTGGCCGACGTCGCGCTGCGTCTCGTGGCCGCGGCCGTGCTCGGCGGGTTCGTGGGGGCCGAGCGTGAACGGGTGGGGAAGGCCGCCGGGCTGCGCACGCACATGATCGTGGCGCTGGGAGCGGCGATGTTCGTGCTTGCACCGGCCGAGGCTGGACTTGCGCAAGGGGACACCAGCCGCATCATCCAGGGCATCGCCGCTGGCATCGGGTTCATCGGGGCCGGCACCATTCTCAAGCGCGCCGATCGCCAGGAAATCCACGGGCTGACCACTGCGGCCGGCATCTGGCTGACGGCGTCGATCGGCGTGGCGGCGGCCGTCGGCCCGCTGTGGCTGCCTGCGCTGTGCGTGGTCTGCGCGCTGCTGATCCTGTTCGTTCTCGGCGCAATCGAGCGAAGGCTCGAAGGGCCAAAGAAGGACGTCTAGGTGGTCTAAACTGGTGTCCGAGGGCATGTCAGTGCACCCGGGCGGTCACACACGGCGGCAGTTGCTCAAGGCCACGCTTGGCGGTGCTGCGGGCCTCGTCCTGGGCTCGCCCATTCGACGGCTTGCGGCTCAGGCCACTCCTGCAAACGCCGCCGCCGAGCGGCTGGCCGACGACCTGTTCGTCCTGCGGATCCCCGGAGAGACGAACGTCATCGCGCACGTCGGCGCCGATGGCGTGGTGCTGGTGGACGGCGTCTCGGCGGGCTCGACCGACGCGCTGATGAAGGCGGTGGCGGCGCTGCCCGGCGCCGGGCCCGTGCAGACGATCTTCAACACGCACTGGCACCCCGAGCACACCGGTTCGAACGAGCTGCTGGGGAAGGCGGGCAAGACGATCGTCGCGCACGAGAACACGCGCCTGTGGCTGACGACGGACGTCACCTGGCCGTGGAACGGACGGCGCGTTCAAGCGCCTGCCGAAGGTCGCGCAGCCGAACAAGACCTTCTATACGACCGGCCAGCTCAACCCAGCCATCCGGTACGGCTACCTCCCGGACTCGGGACACACCGACGGCGATCTGTACGTGCACTTCCCGGAGCGGAACGTGCTGGCCGTGGGCGACGTGATGTCCGGCCAGGGCTGGCCCCAGGTGGACTACATCACCGGCGGCTGGATTGGCGGCCTTGTCGGGGCCCATCAGCGGCTTCAGACGATGGCCAACGAACAGACCCGGATCGTCCCGGCGCGCGGGCCAGTGCTCAGCTTGGCGGACCTGAAGACCCACACCGCGATGTATGCGACGATCTATGAGCGCCTCGCGCAGATGCTGAACAAGGGCCGCGGCCCGGCCGAAGCGGTCGAGGCCAAGCCGACCAAGGAGTTCGACGCGACGATGGGGAACGGCGACGAGTTCGTGCGCCGCGCGTTCGAGAGCCTGTGGGGGTATCTCTCGCCTGACGCTTGATCTGAAAAGGCAAAGGGCAAAGGGCAAAAGGCAAAAGGAATTGAGCCCAACGCGATGAATTCAAGGCGATCCACCGTCGTGTTGCTGCTGGCTGCGATGTTCGTGCTGGCGCTGCCGTTGACGTTCTCTGCGCAACAGGTGACGCCTGTGGCGCGCCCTGTTGCGGCCTCTTCCGCCGACGCGCAGCTCGCGACGGTCAAGCAGGTACTGCGCCGGCTGTCACAACGATCGCGCGAAGATGGCCGGCGTCAGCTTCGACGGGCTGACGGCGCAGAGCATCGCGCAGAGCCCGGAGCTGTTCGAGAAGGCCATCCGGAAATTGCGCGGGCGCGTGATGCCGCCGCCCGGCGCGCGTCAGCCCGAGCCCGCCGCCGTCGACTCGCTGGTCGTGTGGCTCGAGGATTCGCTCGATCGCGCGGCCAGCCCCGCCTACCTGCGCGACCAGGTCGGCCTGCACCGGCTGAATCGGAAGGAGTACGCGAACGCGGTCCGGGATCTCCTGAACGTCGAGGTCGACGCAGCCGAGCTGCTGCCGGCCGACGACGTGGCCGACGGCTTCGACAACATTGCCAGCGCCCTGCAGGTGTCGCCGTCCTTCATCGAGCAATACGTGATCGCGGCGCGCGCCGTGGCCGTGAAGGCGATTGGCCGGCCCGATGCCCGGCCCGGCGGCTGGACGTTCCGCGCGCCTTCCGGCACGCAGCTGACGCACGTGGCTGGCCTGCCGCTCGGCACCCGCGGCGGCATCCTCGCCAACGTGGATCTGCCTTCGGATGGCGAATACGTGGTGGATATCGCCGACATCGTGACGAATATCTGGGGCAGCGGGATGGAGTTCGAGAACCCGCTGGTCGTGACCCTGGACGGTAAGGTGGTCTACGAGACCGTCATTGGCGGCGAAGAGGACATGAAGCTCTACGATCAGGTGCAGAACGGCGCCCTGGACAAGCCGAACGCCCGCCTGAAGAACATCCGCTTCACCACCACCGCCGGCCCGCACCGGGTCGGCGTGGCGTTCCGGCGCCGCACCTTTGCCGAGTCCGACGACGTGCAGCAGATGTTCGCGCCCGGCGGCGGCCAGGACCGCATGTATCGCATCAACTCGTTCCAGGTGCGCGGGCCGTTCAACGCCAAGGGCGTCAGTGCGACGCCCAGCCGCGACCGCATCTTCAGCTGCTACCCGCCGAGCGGAGCGACGGCCGCGGCGCAGGCGCAAGTGCGCGCAGACGATCATCGCGTCGCTGTCACGGCGGGCCTACCGGCGGCCCGTGACCGCCCAGGACACCAGCGAGCTGTTCAAGTACTACGAGGAAGGCACGAAAGACGGCGGCTTCGAGAGCGGCGTGCGCGGCGCCGTCACCGGCATCCTCGCGAGCCCGTTCTTCCTCTATCGCGGCGAGCGCGTCCCGGCGAGCGTCGTCGCCGGCGCCACCTACGCCATCACCGACCTGGAGCTGGCGTCGAAGCTCTCCTTCTTCCTGTGGAACACCATCCCGGATGAGGAGCTGCTCCGGCTCGCCGCGGCCGGCAGGCTCAGCCAGCCCACCGTGCTCGACCGTCAGGTCAAGCGGATGCTGGCGGATCCACGCTCGATCACGCTGGCCGATAACTTCGTGCCGCAATGGCTCGACATGAAGCGCCTGGACGAGATCGTGCCCGACCCGGCGGTGCTGCCGTACGCCTCCGGCCGCGCGGATCCGCGCGACGACTTCCGCACCGAGCTGGCGCTCTTCGCCGACAGCATCTTCCGCGAGGACCGCAGCGTGGTCGATCTGCTGAGGGCGAACCACACCTATCTCAACGAGCGCGTAGCACTGCACTACGGCATCACCGACGTGAAGGGCAACCGGTTCCGCCGCGTCGAGCTGCAGCAGTCGGCGCGGTGGGGCCTGCTGGGCAAGGGCGCCGTGCTGATGGCCGCCGCCTATCCGAACCGCACGTCGCCGGTGCTGCGCGGCGCGTTCATCCTCAAGCACATCCAGGGTGTGCCGCCAGCCAACCCGCCGGCCAACGTGCCGACGCTCGACGAGAAGGACATCGGCACCACCAGGGCGCTTGACCGTGCGCGAGATGATCGCGAAGCACCGCGCGAATCCGACCTGCGCGTCGTGCCACGCGGTGATGGACCCGCTGGGGCTGGCGCTCGAGAACTTCGACGCGACGGGCAAGTGGCGGGAGCGCGATCGCTTCGCCGGCGCCGCCATCGACGCCTCCGGCACGCTGCCGGACGGGACGGCGATCAACGGCCCGGACGATCTGCGCCAAGCTCTGCTGCGCCGTCCTGAGCAGTTCGTGCAGACCTTCACCCAGGGGCTCCTGGCCTATGCCACCGGGCGTACACTCGATACAAGGACATGCCGACCGTGCGACGGATCGTCCGGGAGTGCGGCGGCTACGGACTACCGGCTGACGGCCATCGTCCAGGGCGTCGTCCGGAGCGAACAGTTTAGAATGCGGCGTGCGCCCAAACCGGCGCCGGCGGGCGAGAAGATCGCGGCGGTAGCGAGTCACTAGCCGAGGCTAAGGCTCAAGGCCAAAGGCTAAGGCTAAAGGGTAGGACGGAGAGACGACATGTTCCTGTCACGAAAGCACATCTCGCGTCGCATGGTGTTGAAGGGCGTTGGCGCCACGATCGCGCTGCCGCTCCTGGATGCGATGAACCCCGCTCGCACGGCATGGGCGCAGACGGCGGCTGGCAAGGCGCCGACGCGACTGGCGTTTGTCGGGTTCCCGCACGGCGCCATCATGGACCAGTGGTCCCCGGCGCAGACCGGCGCCACCTACGACATGTCGGCGATCCTGAAACCGCTCGAGCCGCTGCGCGCAGCACATGACCATCGTGTCGGGCCTGCGCAACAAGCCAGGCGAGACGCCGGAGCCGCACGGCTACATCGAGTCGACGTGGCTCAGCTGCGTGAAGCCGTGGGAGCACGGCGTCGGCGAACCCGACGCGGGCATCACCGCGGACCAGTTGGCCGTGAAGCACATCGGCCAGGACACGCGGCTGCCGTCGCTCGAGCTCACGACCTCGCAGGTGGGCGCGCGCATGGCGTGGCGCACGCCCACGCAGTCGCTGCCGCAGGAGGGCAACCCGCGCGCGGTGTTCCAGAAGCTGTTCGGACAGGGCGACACGGCCGAGGAACGCGAAGCGATCCTCGCCGAAACCGGCAGCATCCTGGATCGCGTGAAGGGGCAGGCCGCGCGGCTGCAGACCAACCTCGGCGTCCGCGACCGCGCCATCGTCAGCGACTACCTGGATTCGGTGCGCGAGATCGAGCGACGGGTGCAGATGGCGTCGAAGCAGGACGACTCGAACCTGGACGTGCCGGATGCGCCGGTGGGCGTGCCCAACGACATCACCGAGCACTTCAAGCTGATGTTCGACCTGATGGCGCTGGCGTTCCAGGCCGACATCACGCGGATCATCACGTTCTCGATGGACCGCGAGGCGAGCATGCGGACCTACACGAACCTCGGCATCGCCGAGGCGTTCCACCCGCTCTCGCACCACGGCAACAGCCCGGACAAGATGGCGAAGCTGGTGCAGATCCAGCGCTATCACACCGAGGTGTTCGCGAAGTTCGTGGAGCGGCTGTCGAAGGCGCAGGAGGCGGGCGGCAGCGTGCTGGATCACTCCACCATCGTCTACGGCAGCAACATGAGCAACAGCGACAAGCACAACAACGACCCGCTGCCTGCGGCGCTGCTGGGGCACGCGCACGGGAAGATCAAGGGCGGCCAGCACATCAAGTACCCGCAGGATTCGCGATTCGCCGACCTGCTGGTGACGATCTTCGACCGCAACAACATCCCGGTGCGAGAAGATCGGCGACAGCGGCGGCATCCTCTCCGAGGTGTAGATGTCGCACTCTGCGCGCGTCGAAAGTGATCGCCTCCGTGGCGGCGTTTGCCGTCGCGGTTTCGATTGCGGCGGCGGCCGAGTCCACGCTTCTCGACGTGGTCGAGCGCGGCGATCGCGCTGCCGCGTTGGCGATGCTGACCAAGGGCGCGAATCCGAACACGCCGGGCCCCGACGGCACTACGGCGCTGATGTGGGCCGCGGCCAACGACGACGTGGAGCTGGTGCGCGCGCTGCTCAAGGCCGGCGCCGACGTCAAGGCGAAGAACCACTTTGGCACGACGGCCATCACCGAGGCTGCCATCCTCGGCTCGGCGCCGATCCTCGACGCCTTGCTCAAGGCTGGTGCCGACGCCAACACCACCAATCCCGAAGGCGAGACGCCGCTGATGGCGGCCGCGCGCAGCGGCAAAGTGGACGCGGCACGGCTGCTCGTCGAAGCCGGTGCGGACGTGAACGCCAGGGAAAGCTTCGGCCAGCAGACGGCGCTGATGTGGGCCTCGGCGCAGAGCCAGCCCGAGATGGTGAAGTTTCTGGCATCGAAGGGCGCCGACCTCAACGCTCGAGGCGTGATTCGTCAATGGGAGCGCAAGGTCATCACCGAGCCGCGCCCCAAGGACTTGAACCGGGGCGGCTTCACGCCGCTGCTGTACGCCGCGCGCGAGGGCTGCGTCGAGTGCGCGAAACATCTCGCGGCGGCCGGCGCCGATCCCGACCTCGAGGACCCGGAGCGCATCACGCCGCTGGTCATGGCGCTGATGAACCTGCACTTCGAGGTTGCCGCGGCGCTGATCAATGCCGGCGCGGACGTGGACAAGTGGGACTTCTTCGGCCGCTCGCCGCTCTACATGGCCGCCGACGTCTCGACGCTCCCGGTCAAGGGCAACGGCGCGATGGCCGTGCTGCCGAGCGAGGATTCGGTGACGGCGCTCGACGTCGCGAAACTGCTGCTCGAGAAAGGCGCCAACCCGAACCTGCAGCTGAAGCGGCGGCCGCCGTATCGCGACGTGCCGCAGGACCGCGGCGGCGACACGATTCTGGCGCAGGGCGCCACGCCGTTGCTGCGGGCGGCACGAGCGGGCGACGCCCCGTTCGTCGAGCTGCTGCTCAAGCACAAGGCCCTCGTGGACCTGCCGAGCAAGGAAGGCGTGACGCCGCTGATGGCGGCCGCGGGCGTGGAGTTCGGCGACCGCGTCACGCGCGGCCGCAACCGCACCGACGATGGCGTGCTCGCCACGATGAAGCTGCTGCTCGACGCCGGCGCCGACATCAACGCCCGGATGGTGTCCGAGCGGAGAAACCCCGTGCCGGAGGGCACGTCACAGGCGGCGTCCTACGCCATCATCCTGCGCGCGCGTCCCGGCCAGGTGCCGACCGCGAACGCCGTGCCGGACCAGACGGCGCTGCACGGCGCCGCGCAGCGCGGCTTCAACCCGTTCGTGAAGTTCCTGGTCGAGCACGGCGCGGACCTCACGGCCAAGGACGTCGTCGGCCGCACGGCGCTGGATCTTGCCAAGGGTGTCGGGGTGAGGGGCGTCCGCCAGGCCGCCGGCGAGGGCCACCCGGAAACCGCCAAGCTGATCGAATCGCTGATGGCCGCCAAGGGCATTCCAGTGCCCGCGACCAACTAGGGGACGCCCCGTCAGTTCGGGAGCGCCAGCCGCCGCAGCACGTCCGCGAACCGGGGATCCGCACGCAGCCGCTGCATGTTCGGAAACAGCCGCGCGAAGATCACCATCGCCGGCTCGCGCTCGTCGCACGACTGCTGTGCGTATTCCATGGCGGCGTCCATGTCGCCGATGGCCGCGGAGACCAGAGCCAGCCCCGCGTAAGTGACATAGCCCCTGGCTCTTCTCGACACCAGCTCGTCGTGCAGGGCGCGGGCCTCCGCCGTCCTGCCGCAATCCGCGCAGGCAACGGTCATCTGCACCAGAGGGTATTCGGCACGGTTCGATACCTCGCAAGCCCGCCCGTAGGCTGCCATCGCCTCGTCGAACGCGCCGTGCCGTTGCGCCGCCAGGCCGTGCACCCAATGACCGACCAGTGCCTCGGGATCGCGCTCGGTCGCCAGACGCGCGAACTTCAGCCCCTCCTCGGTTTCGCCGGCGGTGGCGAGCCCGAACCCCAGCATCGTCGCCGCGTAGGCGGATAGCGGATCGTCGTCGTAGGCGCGCCGCAATTCGGCGACGCCTTCCTGGAGCCGGCCACCGACCCACTGCAGGACGAACAGGCCGTACCAGGTCCGGCCCTGGATGTGCTGAGGGTTCAGTTCGAGGCCCCTTTGAAACGCCCGCTTCGCACCCTCATAGTCGTGCTCCCACAGCATCAACGCGGCTCCGAGGGCGCAATGCCCTTCACCGAGCTGCGGATCGAGCGCCACCGCCCTGCGGGCGGCGGTCAGCGCCTTGGGCATCACCTCTCCGGGAGGCGACATACCCCAGTAGCCCTGCACGGTGTACGCGTCCGCGAGTCCGGCCCACGCCACGGCAAACGCGGGGTCGAGTTCGACCGCGCGTTTCAGGCACTCCATGCCGGGCACCACATGCTTGCCGCGCTTCGTGATCAGCGCGCGCCCTCGCAGGTACAGTTCGTAGGCCTCGACGTTCGTGGTCAGTTGCTTCGCGAGACGCTGTGACGCGCCGCCGGCGAGCGTTACCTTCAGCTTGCCGGCCACCGCGCGGGCGATCTCGTCCTGCACGTCGAAGATGTCGGCCATGTCGCGGTCGTAGCGCTCGGACCACGACTGGAAGCCGCTCTTCGCGTCGATGAGCTGCAGCGTCACGCGGACGCGGCTGCCGGCGCGGCGCACGCTGCCGTCGAGGACGGTGGCCACGCGCAGCTTCGCGGCAATCTCGCCGACGTCGATCTGCCGGCCCTTGAACGAGAACGACGACGACCGTGCCGCCACGCGCAGCCCGTCGATTTGCGCCAGCGCGTTCAGGATCTCCTCGGCAAGGCCGTCGCCGAAGAACTCGCTGTCGGGATCGGCGCTGAGGTTCGTGAACGGCAGCACCGCGATCGATGGCCCGCTGGGCGGCCGGAGCCGGGGCAATCCCGCGTTCGAGGGCCTGGTGCACCTCCATCATCGAGGAGAACCGCGACGACGCGCTTTTTTCGAGACACCGGGCGATGACTCCGGCCAGTTCCGCCGGCACGGTGGCGCGGAGCGCGCTTGGCGGCGCGGGCGTGTCGTGGAGGACCGCGGACGCCATCTCCATCGTCGAACGGCCGGTGAACGGCCGCACGCCCGTCACCATCTCGTAGAGGATGACGCCGAGCGAGAAGATGTCGCTGCGCTGATCGACGGCCTGCCCCGCGATCTGCTCCGGCGACATGTACGCCGGTGTCCCGACGATCACGCCGGCCTGTGTGTCGAGCCGCGTCATCGACGCCTCGATGGACGACACGGCGCCCTCATGAACCTTCGACAGGCCGAAGTCGAGCACCTTGGACTGGCCGCTGTCCGACACCACGATGTTCGCCGGCTTGAGGTCGCGGTGAACGATGCCCTTCTCGTGCGCCGCCGCCAGCGCCGCCGGCCACGGTTGTTCCGACGCGCGTGACCTGATCGAGCGGCAGGCCGCGCCCGCCAATCAGCGAGTCGAGCGGCTTGCCCGACACCAGCTCCATCGTCAGGAAGTGCGTGTCGCCCTCCTGCTCGACGGAGTAGATGGTGACGATGTGCGGATGGTTCAGCGCAGCGAGCGCGCGCGCCTCACGCCGGAACCGCTCGATGCGATCCGGATCGGCGGCCACCTCCGCGGGCAGAACCTTGAGTGCGACGTCGCGTCCGAGCGACGGGTCCGTGGCGCGGTACACCGTGCCCATGCCGCCGCGGCCGATGAGGCCCTGGATCGTGTAGCGGCCAAGCCGCGCCCCGGGCTCCATCGCCGGTGCGATTCTACTTCACGGCACGAGGGCTAGGCTGCCGGAGCGCCGTGCGAAGCGCTCCGGCTAACTCTCGGTTGGCTAGGCCAGCGCCTTGCCGTACAGCGCGAGCAGACGGGCCCAGGCCTTCTCGGCCTGCGGCTCGTTGTAGACGCCCGAGTCCGGCGGGCACCAGCCGTGCGCCGCGCCGGTGTAGACCTCGATCTCGGCGGGCTGGTTGGTCTTCGCGAACGTCTCCTTGAGCACGTTCTTCTCGTTGGGCGCGCGCTGTCGTCGTTGGCGGCGATGGCGACGAGGAGCTGCACCTTCGTTTTCGACGCCTGCAGGTGCGGGCTGTTTGGCTGAGGGGTCACCAGGCCGCCGCCGTGGAACGACGCCACGGCGCCCACGCGATCGGGCACGGCCGCGGCGGTGCGGAAGGCCATCGGGCCGCCCATGCAGTAGCCCTGCGTGCCGATCCTGCCGGTTCTTCGCGACCGCCTGCTGCTGATCCATCCAGGCGATGAACGCGCGCGCGTCGGTCATGTGCGTGGTCTCGCTGAGCGCCTGGGCCAGCGGAATGAGCTGCGGGATCGGCGTGGCAGCGCCCTTCTCGGCGACCTCGTTGGCCTTCTTCTGGCGATAGAACGGGTTCGGCACCAGCACGGCGTAGCCGTTTTCGGCGAGCCGCTTGGCCATCTGGCGCATGGCCGGCCGCAGCCCGAAGATGTCGGGCCAGAGCAGCACGCCGGCGCCCGTGCCGGTTGCCGGGCGCACGAAGTAGGCTTCGGCGGTGCCGTCGGGTGTCTTGATCATCACCTCAGCGTCGGTCACGTCGACCGCGTTCAACACCTTCGGCAGCACCATCGTCATGCCGGCGCCCAGCAGCACGCCGAACTGCCGCCGCGTCACGAGCCCTCGCTTCTCGAATTGCTCTTTGTCGTCGTCGAAATGGTCCTGATCGCACATAGTGGCGCTCCTGGCTGATGCCTGACCGCGTGCGGGAGGCGCACGCGCACGGCGACACTTTATACCGATTTCGACTACTCTACGACCGGGTAGGAAGACTCATGCGTTTGCTCCTGTCGGCAGCCGTGTCCGCTGCCGTGGCCGCGTTCCTCGTCGCGTCCGGCGCCGCGCAATCCACGCGCGAGGGTCGCCGCGTTTCTCCGCCGCGGCGTTGACGGCGCTTCCGACCGCTGGCTGGCCGACCAACGGCGGCAACCTCTACAACCAGCGCTATTCACCGCTGAAGGCCATTACGCGCGCCAACGTGGCCCAGCTCAAGGGCGTGTGGCGGGCCCGGCTGCGCGGCTCTGGCAGCCAACCGCAGTATTCCGGCTTCGCCGCCCCGCTCGTGGACGACGGCGTCGCTTACGTGAGCACCGGCGCCAACGACGTGTTCGCGCTGTCGATCGATACGGGCGAGATCCTCTGGCAGTGGTCGGGGAACGTCGATCCGAACATCACCTCGGTGTGCTGCGGCTGGAACAACAAGGGCGTGGCGCTCAGCGATGACAAGGTGTTCCAGGGCCTGCTCGACGGCCGGCTGGTGGCGCTCGATCGCAAGACCGGTAAGGTGGCCTGGTCGATCCAGGCGGAGCGCTGGCAGGAGAACTTCTCGATCACCGCCGCGCCCTTGTACGTCGATGGCAGGGTGATCGTCGGCTTCGCCGGCGGCGATCGCGGCACGCGCAGCCGCGTCAAGGCCTACGACGCGAAGGACGGCCGCCTGATCTGGACCTTCTACACGATTCCAGGTCCCGGCGAGCCCGGCCACGACACCTGGCCGAAGGACAACGACGCCTGGAAGTACGGCGGCGCCGCGATCTGGCAGACGCCGGCGGTGGATCTCGAGCTCGGTCTGCTGTATTTCTCGACCGGCAACGCGGCGCCGGACTACAACGGCGCCTTCCGCGCCGGCGACAACCTCTACGCCGCGTCGATGCTCGCGATCGAGCTCGCCACCGGCAAGTATCGCTGGCACTTCCAGCAGGTCCATCACGACATCTGGGACTACGACGCGGTCAACCCCGTCGTCCTGATGGACGTGCGGATGGGCGGCCGTACGCGCAAGGCCATCGTCGAAGTGGGGAAGACCGGCTGGGCCTACATCCTCGATCGCGAAACGGGGAAGCCGCTGATCGGCATCGACGAGAAGCCGGTACCGCAGGAGCCGCGGCAGGCGACGGCGAAGACGCAGCCCTTCCCGCGCGGCGAGTCCATCGTGCCGCAGTTCATCGAGATCGCGCCGGAAGGACACGCGCTGGTGAACGATGGCCGCATCTTCACCCCGTTTGTCGGCAAGGATCCGACGCTTGTCGCGCCCGGGATCTGGGGCGGCGCCAGCTGGCCGCCAAGCTCGTACGATCCCGTGCAGCAGCGGCTGTACGTGTGCGCGTCGTCGGTGATCAACGGCTTCACCGGCGGTGGCGATCCGAAATTCACGCAGCCGACCGACGGCGTCGCCTATCTGGGCGGCGCCACCACCTTCACGCGCGTGCCGCGGACCGGCATCCTCGCCGCGCTGGACGTCACCACCAACACGCTCGCGTGGCGCTACCAATGGCCCGAGCAGTGCTACAGCGGCACGCTGGCCACCGCCGGCCAGCTGCTCTTCGTGGGCCGCAGCGACGGGCGCCTCACGGCGCTCGATTCCGTGACCGGCAAACAGCTGTGGGAGTTCCAGACCGGCGCCGGCATGCACGCGCCGGTGAGCACGTTCGAGCACAAGGGCAAGCAGTACGTGCTGGCGTTCTCCGCCGGCAGCGCGCTCCTTGGCTCGCGCCCGCGGCGACAGCGTGTGGTTGTTCGGCCTGGACGGGACATTGCCCCCCGCCGAGCCGGGCCGGCCGGTGTCGCGCCAGACGGCCGCGCCGCCGCCGGCCGCGGCACCTGCGACCGCCGTGGCTGCGACGCGCGCCACACCTGATCCCGTGGCGGCGGTGAACATCGACCGCGGCGGGGCGCTTTACAAGCAGGCCTGCGTCGTCTGTCATGGCGCCGACGGCAAGGGCAATCACGGGGCGGGCGCCTCGCTTGCCAACCTCAAGGATCTCGAGGCCACTATCCGCACGGTGAGCGCCGGCCGAGACGAGATGCCGCCCTTCGGGGGCACGTTCGACGCGGCGCAGATCCGGGACATCAGCGCCTACGTGCTTCAAACGCTTGCCGGACAGAGCCCGCGTTGACCTACCGATAGGAGCACTTATGGTGCGCGCTTTGCTGCTGACGCTCGTTGCCGGTCCTGGATTTCTTCTGCACCTCGCCAGCCCTGTGGCGGCTCAGTCGACAAACGGAACCACGACGAGCACGTCGAAATGGGAGGTCCCACGTACGCCGTGGGGCGAACCGGATATCCAGGGCCTCTGGCCGGCCAACGACATGCAAGGCACGCCCTACGAGCGGCCGGTTGAACTGGGCACGCGCGCCACGTTGACCGAAGCCGAGCTGGCCGAGCGCCTGAAGGCCCGGCAGCGCCAGGCCGCGGCCGACGCCGAGCAGTTCGTCCGGGAGGGGCGGGCCATTGGCATAGGCGGTCCGTCGCACTGGGCAGCGGGTGAGCGCGGCACGCCGACACGTCAGACGTCGCTCGTCGTCGATCCGCCGGACGGGCGCATCCCGGCGATGACCGAGGAGGGGAAGAAGCTCTTCGCGAAGGCGAAGAGCACCTACTACTACGACTTCCCGGACGCGGTGGTGGCGCACCCGTTCGAGACCTACACCGATCTCGGTCCCTACGATCGCTGCATCACGCGCGGTGTGCTGGCCTCGATGCTGCCGACCGCTTACAACATGGGGACCCAGATCTTCCAGTTCCCCGGCCACGTCGTGATCCAGAACGAGATGATCAACGAGGTTCGCGTCATCCCGACTGACGGCCGGCCGCACATCGGCAACGGGATCCGGCTGTACATGGGCGATTCACGCGGGCGCTGGGAGCGCGACACGCTGGTCGTCGAAACCACCAACTTCAACGCCAAGGTGGGCCTGACGCGGAACGGCAACACGCTGCTGCACAGCCCCGACATGCGCCTGACCGAACGCCTGACCCGCGTGGGTCCCGACACACTGCGCTACGAGGCCACCGTGGACGACCCGAAGACGTGGGTGCGGCCCTGGACGGTGTCGCTGCCGCTCACCCAGCATCCCGAGTATCAGATGTTCGAGTACGCGTGCCACGAGGGCAACTACGCGGTGCGCAACATCCTCAGCGCCGAGCGCGCGGCCGAACGGGCCAAAGCCGCACCCGCCGCCTCGTCCCGCTGAGCGTCACCGCTCGAACGCCGCCGCCGGCCGTCGTGTCGTAGAATTGTCCTCCTTCTGGGAGATCAGCGAAGGACATGATCAAAGTCATCGACACGAAGAGCAAGGCCACGACCGCCGTTCCTGAGGGACGTGCCCGAAACATCCTCGGCCCATCCGAAACGGGCACCAGGGTTCAGGTGTCGCTCCGGGACGTGGAGCCGGGCAAGACGAGCCGCATCGCCCCCAGCGACAGGACCCAGGTGGTCTACCTCCTGGAGGGAAGGGACGCCAGGCTGACCTGCACATTTGCCGGACAGACGTCCGAATTCACGGCCGATCGACGAACCGGCGTCTATCTGGAGCCCGGCGAGGAGGCCGCCGTAACGGCCGCCGGCTCGCCGCTGTTGTTGCTGGTCGTGGCGGTCCCCAAGCACACCGGCAAGCCCACCGGGACAGAGGCGCCGGTGGGTTATGTCTTCGACGAGACCACGCTCCGGTCGCTCATCGACGAGAAGCGTTTCCGCGAGCGGACCTTCTGGGTCAACAAGGAAACCGGTCTGTCCGGATCGTGGGACCTGCAGATCGGACGGATGGCGTATGCGCCGCACGCGCACTCCCCTCGCCACGTGCACCACCCGTCCAAGACCAGCCCCGTCGTCCCGGAACACTTCTACTTCATCGAGCAGGGAACCGGCGAGGTGAAGCACGACGGTGGCAGCATGGCCGTGGGCCCCGGCAGCCTGGTGCTCATTCCGTCCGGGGACTGGCACCAGCTCCTCGCGTCCGACACCGGCTTCGATTACATCGAGTTCCAGGCGCCGTTCGATTTCGTCACCACGATGGATCACGATCCCCTGGGCAAGAACTGGTACATCAAGGGGACCGACGACGGCACCGGCAAACCGAAGCTCTGGGTCCAGAGCTAACGAGGTTGCGCCCGGATCTCTCCCGCAACGTTACGCTCGACTGCCGACGAGCCGATACCTCCGTCATGTGCATTGGCCTGCTGCGAAAGTGGACTCGTGCGCAGATGTGCGCAGCTCTCTTCCTGGCTGCGTTCGCCGGTGGGGAGGCTCGCGCGCAGACGCTGTCGCCCGACGAGCATGCGGCCCGGGCCTACGTCCGCGACCGCCTGCGGGACGACCTGGCCACGGTCAAGAGCCTGCGCCCCGCGTACACGTTTTGGCAGCACCTCTTCACGATTCCCGACGGACGCATCATCGTCGGCAGCGCCAGGGACGGGCGGCTGCTGGCCACGTTTCCCGCGCGGGGCGATTGGACGCAGGACGGCGTCTGGCATGACCAGTCGCTGAAGGCGCTCGTCGCCGGCCACTCGCTGCCGACCCGGCTCAACGATCGGCGCGCCGAGGTCGTGCGACTGCTCGAGCCCACCACCGGGCCGCTGGTGCACAATCCCACGCGGGGCAACTTCCTGCTCCAAAACCTTCCGAGCTACGGAGGTTTCCTGGGCGAGTGGGCCGCCATCTACGAACGGTTCGGCGTGCCCGCCGAAGTGGGTCTGTCGCAGGCCGTCCTGGAATCCGGCCTGGGCGGCCGCGCGCGGTCGCGCGCCAAGGCTCTGGGCTTCTGCCAGTTCCTCAAGCGCAACTGGGACCACCTGAACCGGTTGACCCCGCACACCATCGAGGCCTTCAACCAGACCACGCAGGCGCCGTACTGCGCCGCCTATCTGTCCGTGCTCGCGACCATGTACGGCAGCTATATCCCGGCGCTCTCGGAGCACCACTCGGGGGGCGTGAACGTGGGCCGCGTGGTCATCAACGGCGAGCGGCTGGGCGGCAGCGACGCACGGGAACAGTACCTGATGGGCGCGGAGTTCGCCCGCGGCTTGCGCGGCGTGGCGTTGCGGGAGTATCGCGACCTGTATCGCACGTACGGGCCACGCTCGTTTCTCTACGCCGAGATGGTGTTCGGCAACACGATCACGGTGACGCGCCTGGCAGCCGAGCTGCCCCAGTCGCGGATCTTCGCGATGCGCACCACGCGGGCCTGGGCACTGCCCGAGATCACGCGACGAACGGGGCTGTCGACCAACGAGATTTTACGGTTCAATCCCGCGGTCGTCCGCCAGGTGCCGGCGGACGCCGACCTGTATCTGCCGTCGTACGTCCCGGCGTTCGGACAGGACGTGTCGTTCTGGCACCGGGCGGCGCCGGAGCGGTATGCGGCCATCCTCAACGACTTCGTGCGCCTCGAGGGCGGCGTGCAGCAGTGGCACGATCCCGCGTTCGAAACGGTGCTGCGGGGGTTCGAGCGGCGCTTCCGGGAGACCGGCACCGACGAAGGCGGGGTCATGGCCTCGACGCTGGCCTACGTGATCGACGACCTGCGCACCAGCCGCCGCGCGGCGATCCTCGAGGAGTTCCGCACCAGCGGCCACATCCTCCAGCTCTTCGCGCAGGGAGTGCGAGAAGTCCAGGCGCTCCTGCCGCGCACGAACTGAGCGCGGTCAATCGAGTCGCAGCCTGTATTTCCCTGCGGTCGAATAGGGCAACACTTCCACGTAGAAGTCGCCCGCCTGCTTGATGTTCACGTCGAAGTTCAGGTTCGCGCCGGGCGTCCCGTCGAATCTGTCCAGGATGTTCGACTTGTTGCGGTCGTAGACCTTGATGTTGGGTCTCAGCGTGGTGGACAGGTTTTCGAACGTCACGTTGATCACCGTCCCGGTCGCGCCAGAGACGCGGAACCAGTCGTGGTCTCCGCCGTCCATGATGCTGGCGCTGATGTCCTCACCAACTTTGATCGCCTTGGGGTTCAGCAAGTCGTCGTTCGGCTCGTAGGCGTCGTAGGCCTTTTGCGGCGTGACGGAAATCTTGTACTTGCCCGTGGTGCTGTACGGCAGCACCTGCAGATAGATCGCGTTACCCGGCTCGATGGGCAACATGTGCTCCACGCTCGCGCCAGGGTTGCCGTCGTACTGCTCCGTGATCAGCGACTTGTTGGCCGTGAAGATCTTCAGGTTGGGCCGCAGGGTGGCCGACAGGTTCTCGAGACGGACCAGTACGAGGTCGCGGATCTTCAGCGTGTTGCCCACCAGGTAGTAGCGCGTATCCTCGGTCGTCAGGATCTCGCCGGGCTCGGCGACGCCGAGGGCCAACGGGCGCGCCTCCGCGATCGACGAGTTCGCGCCGGCCGCAACCGCGGGCGCGGGCACGTCGCGAGGCACCGCGGGGCCCGCCGCCGGCGCCGCCGGTACTGCCGATTCGTCCGCGGCCGGAGCCGCTTCATCCGCGCTGATGTCGGGCGCGTCCTCCCGCAGCAAGGCGAAGGCAATCACGGCCACCAGGACGATCGCGCCCAGGGTTGCGATGACAGCCGTGCGGCTCCCAACGAGCGCGGACAGATCCAGGCCAGGCCTGGTCCTGGTGCTCACGACGCGCTTCACTTCGGGCGCGGCGCTCGCGTTTCGCAACTTGGCGCTCAGCTGTTCGAGGAGCCTGGACCACTCCGGGTGGCTGGCATCGCCATCGGCCCAGTCGGAAAGGTCCGCCGTTTCCACCATCGAGAAGCCGATTGGCGGATCGACGGCCTCAAGCCGTACCGGAAACAGGATGCCTCGCCGCTTGCCCTGCGTCGCCTCTTCCTGGACCCAGTCCGACTGGATCGAAAGCGACGTCCACACGGGGATGACGGCTCGCGCCTGGCTCAGCTCCTCGCGAATCGAGGCCGCGTAGCTCTGCCCGATCGGCAGCTCGGGGTCCCACCAGACCGAGAAACCTTCGGCCTCGAGTGCGCGGGCCAAGCTGCTCCACGCGGTCGCGGTCTTCCCGCTTGTACGAGACGAAGATGTCCGACATCGGCGGCTCATTCTACGGCCCGCGATCGACCCCCGCCAAACGCGGGCGTACGGATGAGCTGTGTGGGGTGGCATACTCTGAGCACTCGGAGGCCTCATGTCGAATCGCATCATCACCTTCGCGCTGTTGCTGACCGCCGCAGCGGCGGTTCTCGAAGGCCAGGCGCCCGGCCACTCCTTGAAGACGCCGTGGGGCGAGCCCGATCTCCAGGGCCTCTGGACGAGCGAGCCCGAACTGGGCGTGCCGTTTGAACGGTCCAAGGAGTTCGGCGAGCGCCAGACGCTGACCGATGCGGAGTTCGCCGCCCGGCAGGCGCAGGCCGCCAAGCAGCTCGCCACCGACAACGCGGAGTTCGATGTGGAGACGGCAGACACGGCCAACGCGGGCGCCGTGGGCTCGGCGACGTCGCCGCCGCCGCACTGGCTCGAGCGCGGCCAGCCGTCACGCCGTACGTCGATCGTGATCGATCCGCCGGACGGACGCGTCCCCGCCCTCTCGGCCGAGGCGCAGGCCCGCCAGCGGCGCGGCGTGCGCGGCAGCTTCGGCAACGGACCGTTCAACAGTCACGAGGACTTCACGCTCTACGACCGCTGCATCACACGCGGTGTGCCCAACGCGATCTATCCCGCCGTCTACAACGCCAACACGCGCGTGGTGCAGGGCCCCGGCTACGTGGCGATCAGCTACGAGATGATCCATGAAACCCGCGTTGTGCCGATCGACAGCCGTCCGCCGCTGCCGTCCGACCTGCGGCAGTACCCTCGGCGACGCGCGCGGGCACTGGGAAGGCGACACGCTCGTGATTCGCACGGCCAACTTCAACGGCCGGACGTCGTACCGCGGCGCCAGCGACAAGCTGGTGCTGACCGAGCGCTTCAGGCGCGTGGACGCGGAGACCTTGCGTTATGAGATGACCGTCGAGGATCCGGGCACGTGGGCGCGCCCCTGGACCGCCGCGCTCAACCTCAAGCCGCAGTCGGACCAGATGTACGAGTATGCCTGCCACGAGGGCAACAACGCGATGCGCAACATGCTCAGCGCGGCGCGGGCCGCGGACAAGAAGTAGGGTCAGCGATCGAAGTTGCCCGTCACCACCACGTCGCTGCTCCGGCGGGCCGCATTGCCGGTCGTGTCGGTCAGAACAACGGTAACAGAGTATCTACCCGCGGGCAGGTTCGTGAACATCATCTCGTTCACCATGGCTGCGTCCGCACCGTCGAGGGGAATCAAACTGCTGCGGTAGTAGCTGCCGCCGTCGGCCACGACTTCGAGCGATCGGTTTTTCTCGTCCCGCACCACCGTCGCGCGCACCCTGACCGCGGCCGGCGCCGCGGTGAAGCGGGGGAATACCTCGATTCGAAGCCGGTCTTCCGCCGCGTGTCCGGCGGTGGCGCCCACGGCGGCCATGGCCGCGACGACGAGCAGAATGTATCGGCTTCGCATGAGGTTCCTCCGGATCGTCTTCGGGAATCATCAGGAGCAACCTGGATGCCAGATCGCATCCGACAGGTCCGCGATCCGTCCCTGCCCGTCGTGGCCCATGCGCGCCGGCGGGAGTTGGTCCCAGCACGCTACCCACCGGCACGTTCGCGTGCTACTGATCGCGCGGCTGCCGCAGTGCCGCTCACGGCAGACGGGCATGGGCCACGGAGGATGGTGATGAGAGGACTGTTCCTGGTTGGGGCGACGATGGTCGCCGTGTGCGCCGCGGTAGTGGTCGCTCAGGACCGCGACCCGTTCACAGGCAGCTGGACGCTGAACCTGGCGAAGTCCACGATGGTCTCGCCGGCCACGGCGTCGAAGAGCGAAACCGTGACCTACCGGCATGTCAACGGCGAGGAGATCTACGCCTCCGACGCCGTGACAGCCAAGGGCGAGGCCGAGCACACCGACTACCGCGGCGTGTACGACGGGCCCTACGGCACGATCAAGATGACGGTGGACGGCAAGGTGGCCAGCGAGGGCCCGCTCCAGCTGCGGAAGCTCGACCCGCGGACGCGCCTGCGGATCGCCATGCGGAAGGACGGCACCCTGAACGGCGTCATCGTCCGGCGCATGGCGGAGGACGGCCGCTCGATCACCTCCAGCATCCTGCGCTTCGACGCCGACGGGCGCATCGTCGTGCACGAGACCCGCTGGTTCGACAAGAAGTAGCTCAAGCGTGCGCCGGTGGACGGCGCCGTCCCACCGGCGGACACCCGCCCCCGGGTCGGGGTGGCGGCGATCCGGTTTGCCGCGAAACAGCCAGGGAAATCGACCGTGTAACCCGGCACGCGGCTTGATGTTTTCAGGGGCATGACGGGCGCGACCACGCTTCCGACGGTGCTGGTGGCCGACGATCAGGCCGACGTCGTCGCCGCGCTCAGGCTGCTGCTCAAGGACGCCGGGATTGCCACGGAGCCCGCCACGTCTACGCGCGACGTCATCGACAGGCTGGGGTCCAAGCCGTACGACCTGCTGCTGATGGACCTCAACTACGAGCGCGACACCACTTCAGGCGACGAAGGTCTGGAGCTGCTGTCACAGGTGCGCGCGCACGACGACCTGCTCCCGGTCGTGGTCATGACCGGCTGGAGCAGCATCGAGACCGCCGTCGAGGCGATGCGGCGCGGGGCGCGGAACTACGTTCGCAAACCGTGGAACAACGCCGCGCTGGTGGACGTGGTCCGGCGCGAAATCGAGGCCGGCTGGGCGCTGCGTCACGATCATGATCATGCCGCACGCGAGACGGAACAGGCGCAGGCGGTGCAGCGTGCGCTCCTGCCCGAATGCCTGCCGGCGATCGCGGGCTGCGATCTCGCGGCGCGCTGGCAACCCGCGTCACGGTTCGGCGGAGACTGCTACGACGCGGTGCCGCTCGACGGAGGGCATCTGGCGTTGTCGATCGGGGATGTGTGCGGCAAGGGCCTGCCGGCGGCCATGCTGATGTCTCATCTACAGGCGTCGGTGCGGGCATTCGCGTCGCCCCTGGCCACGCCCCAGGCGGTCGTCACGGCGATCAACCGCATGCTGTGCCGCCACGGTGATCTGCACAGGTTCGTGACGCTTTTCTATGCCGTCTTCGACACCAGCTCGCGCGGCCTGCGTTTCTGCAACGCGGGACACAATCCGCCGGTCCTGCTCCGTCACGACGGCTCGATCGAGCGGCTGACCACCGGCGGCACCGTGACAGGCGCGTTCGAGGAAGCGGTCTACGAAACGGGCGAGGTGCGGCTCGAGCCCGGTGACCGCCTGGTGCTTTTCACCGACGGCGTCACCGAGGCCAGCTCACCGCAGGGCGTCGAGTTCGGCGACGATCGACTGGTCGCCGCCGTCCGTCAGGCCGGCCGCCTCGATCCGGAAGGCATGCTCGATCGCCTGTTCGCCGAGGTGCGGCGTTCTGCGGCTCCGGGCCGCAAGATGACGCGACGGCCGTCGCTCTTCGCGTCCTCTAGCTAGCGGGAAAGCCCAATCTCCAACCGCGCGTCGCCCAGCAGGAGCTCGTCCCGGTCTCTCAGCCGTACGCCCATCCCCCCTGGTGGGACGGGGATGGTCCGGCCCGATCGGACCACGGAAGTGCCGTGCGCGCTCCCGTCGTCGTACAGGCGGACGTCGCCCGTGGCCTCGGCCTCGATGTGGGCATGCTGGCGCGACACGCTCTGGTTGGCCGCCTCCTCCGAATCGACGAACACCACGTGGTTCGTTCGGACGAGCCGGTGCTGCGCGTCGCGGACGTCGCGGCAGCGGCCGATGTCTACACGAGCCTGTGAGCAGAAATAGGCGGGCTGTTCCGCGGCGCCGTGCGTCACGCGAAGCTCGATCACCGGACCTGGCCCCACGTCGATCGCGGCTGGCGCGCGCGCCGGTTCCCGGCGATGAAGGACGACGTGAAAGTCCGGCGCCACCCAGCCCGTCTTGGCCTGCGTGGCGTACGACACCGTGACGGCGACGTCCTCTGCACCGCAGCCAATCGCGTCCAGGCGCTCTGCGATCCGCTCCCGCAGCGTCATCACGCCGTCGAACACCGCCTCGTATCGTTCCCGGGCCTCGCGCGTCGCGGCCGCCACGGTCACCCGGATGTCGTTCGCGGCAAACCGCCGGTGCCCACGGCCCGACACGTGCGCGTGCGACTCCACGTGGTCCACGATGGCATGCGCCACTTCGAGCGGGTCGCGATCACCGGACTTCGCGAGGCGTTGCGACGCGCGCTCCACGGTGTCGGTGAGACGCGACTCGAGCAGCCGGGCGCGTCCGATCAACCCCTCGACCACCTTGCCCACCATGCCCAACTTGTTTGGTGTCATTGGACCAGTCCCTGCGAGGCGGCCGACGTCACGATCTCGCCGGCGAGCGATGCGGCCGCCTGCCCCCCGTATCCCGCGTTCTCGACGATCACGGCGAAGGCAATGCGGCGTGTGGCCGGTCCGGACGGAGCGAACCCGACGAACCACGAGTGCGACACGCCGTTGGTCACCTCCGCGGTTCCGGTCTTGCCGGCGATGCGGGAGGGATGGTTCCGCAGGGACCGCCCGGTCCCGTTGAGCACGGCCTCCCGCATGTAGCCGGCCAGGATTGCCTGGAGGCCCCGGGGGTCAGGAGCACCTCGTCCCCGCCGGCGCTTGTTCCGCTGGACGACGCTCGTCTGTCTCAACACGCCACCGGAGGCGATGGCGGCGACCACGCGGGCCATCCGCAGCGGCGAGGCCAGCACCTCGCCCTGTCCGTATCCGGCTTGGGGAAGCGTCGCGCGCAGGCGGGTGGCCGAGGCGCCCGACGCGACGGAGATACCCAGGCGCGCGGCCGTGTCCAGGAGCGCTTCGGGGCCGACCGCGAGCGCCAGTTGCGCGAAGTACGCGTTGCAGGAGTGCACCAGGCCCTCGCGCAAATCGATCGTCCCGTGCGGGTGCTTGTCCAGCACGTCGTCACGAACGGGGCGCCCACCCCGAATCCGGACGCCGACCCGCCCGTCGGGCAGGCCGCTGCACGTGTACTCGGCCTGGGCAAGCCGCAGGTCGCGCCGCAGCGCGGCCGTGGCGGTCACGAGCTTGAACGCCGAGCCCGGTGGATATAGCCCGAACCGCGCCCGATCGAGCACCCGATCGGGCATCTGATCGAGTGCCCGATCGGCGGCCGATTCGAGCGGAAACGCCGGCCAGGGATGACTCAGGAGCGCCAGGATGTCGCCGGAGGCAGGGTCGAGCACGACCGCGGCCGCGCGTCCGGTCTTCGACCGGTGTGCGTAGGCGCCCAGGATCGTGGCGACGTCGTGCTGGAGCCGCGCGTCGAGTGTCAGCCGCAGATCGCGGTCGCGTTCCCGAACCGCGAGCACGGCGGGATGCTCCGGCTCGTGCCGGTGGCGAAGCAGCGGCAGCACCTCGCGATAGTCCCGCCTCAACAGAGCCAGCCGGCCGCCGGCATCGTCCGTCGAAATCACCGTGGCGGCGTGGTCGTCGAAGCCACGCAGCGACGCTTCTTCGTCGCGCTCGAGGTAGGACGTGTTCGTGGCGCTCCAGTTGAGACGACTCGATGCCTCCCCGAGCAGGTGGAACGTCTCCCCGCCGAGGGGATAGCAACGCGACGAGAAATCGAGGCACGCACGAGGCACGTCGATCCGGGCCTTGCCGTAGGCGGCGGCCGCCTTGCGCGCCACGTCAGTATCCGACGTGGCCAACGGCAGGCCTGCACGGTCGTAGATCGTGCCGCGAGGGAGCTCCCGCAGCACGTTCAGGAGCCGCGGGTTGTATTGGAAGCGGCGCACGCCGTCGGCCTGGCGGCCCAGATGGGGACGCACGGCATAGTCGTCCGCGCGCACGGCCTGGACCATGACCACGATCAGCACGAGCGCCACGCCCGCGACGCTCAGCGTGCCGCGGAGGAACCCCACAGGGCGGCGGAACGGCGCCATTGGGTCGGATGGACTCTCCGGGCGCACCCGGGTGGCCGGGCGACGCAAACCGGCCAGCAGGCCAAGGGCCGCGAAGTTGGCGGCCATGGCCGATCCCCCGTAACTCAGGAACGGCGTGACCACGCCGGTCAGCGGCATCGCGCCGAGAATGCCTGCGCCCATCACGAGCACCGGGACCACGAGAAACAGGGTCAGCGCGGTGGCCAGGAAGAACCCGTGATCGTCGCGTGCGTCCACCGCGATGCGGAGGCCCCTCCAGGCCATCGTGCCGAAGACGGCCGCAATCGCCAGCAGCCCCAGCAGGCCCAGTTCCTCTCCGGCGGCCGCCAGAATCAGATCAGTGTGGCCGGCCGGAATGAAGCGTGTTTCTCCCAGTCCGAGCCCGGTGCCGAACACGCCACCAGTCGCCAGCGCCCACAGCGACTGCGAGACCTGATCGCCGCCAGTCGCGCCGTTGTTCCACGGCGATCGCCACATCTCCACACGCCCGGCCAGCGTGCTCGACAGCTGCCAGCGGTAGGCCAGGTAGAAGCTGGCCAGGAGCGTCCCGGCGCCTACGAGCGCCATCGGCCACCGCCCCCGCGCCACGGCGTAGAGCGCCAGGAACACACACGCCAGGAAGAGCGCCGGTCCCAGGTCCTTCTGCAGGAAGAACATCAGCAGCGCGGCGGCGACGCCGGCCGACACGGGCACCACGTAGTCGAGTTTGGGGACGCCGACCCACGACGGTACCGCTCGGCTGCGAAACACCGTGGCGCTTGTCTGACGCAGCAGCTCCCACCGTCGGGCGAAGAAGCTCGCGAGGAAGAGCGCCAGCAGCAGCCGGATGGCTTCGATCGGCTGCACGGGACCCAGGTTGACCTTCGCGCCGCTTGTTCCCGGCCCGCCGCCAAACACCAGCAACAGTGCCGACAAGGAAAGCGCGGCGGCCAACGGGATGTAGACGAAGCGGGTCAGCGATGGCACTGCGGCGATCGCGCACGACACGAGCCCCGTCAGGGCGAGTCCCACTAATACGCCCTGCGTGTATCGCGCGATCAACACCGTGTCGCGAAGCGGGTCCCCGCGACTGAGGAGCAGGGCGAACCCGAGCGCCGTCAGAAGATGCGCAGCCGCCAGCAGCACGCGGTCGCCCTCCAGCCCGCGCACGTGCCACAAGCGCGAGCACGGCATAGAACGCCAGCAGGTATGCGGCCAGCCACCGGAGCACCGTTGATCTGTACGCCTCTCCGGTCCTGACGGCCAGGTGTGGCTTGATGGCTGCGAGATCCGCGGACGTCAGGAGCGGAAGCGAGACCGGCGGAGGTCTCCCGGCCTCGGCCGCCGCCGCGCGCGCCTCGCGCAGCCGCTCGGCGTACGTCACCAGCCGGGACTGATCCACGCTCGTCGCCGGCACGCGGATCGCGAGCAGCGACGCCACGTTCTGCCAGGCCGCTCGACGGCTCGGGCCGTTCCTCCAGGAACCGAATCAGCTCACGCGCGACGAAGCGGCGATCCTGGGAGGCGGTGAAGGCGCCCCTCAGTGCGGGCTCCAGCGCCTCGGCCCGCAGACCGGGCACGAGCAGTGCCGGCGCGCCGCCCGCATCCGGACCAGGGATCGTCCGGGTCCGCCCCAGGTACGCCATGCCGATCGCGAGGACACAGACGGCCGACGTGGCCAGCAACAGCGCGTGGCCGGTATCGAGTTGTCGTGAGAATGCGGCCGCCCGGTGATCGTCGCGCACCCGGGCCGCGGTGTAGGTCACGCCCACCGCGTCACTCCTGCAAGGCGCGCGAAGCGCGCCAAGAAGACACTGCGAACCAGCGAAGGGTCAAGGCTGAAGGACTTCAAGGAAAAGACCCTTCGCTGGTTCCTCCGGAGCCGGCACGTTTACCAATTGATCGAGGCGCTCGTCGACACGGGAGAGACCGCGCTGCGACGCCCGGATCGCCTCGACCGGGCTGCCTCCGGGAAGGCTGGCATACAGCTCGAGTGCACGCTGATACGAATCACGCGCCCGCGTGAGGAACGGCTCTTCGTTGGGCGTGGCCGCAAGTTTGGCGGCGTTGGCCATGAAGGTGTCGCCGCGCTTGCGATATCCCGCGGCCAGCATGCGCGTTTCCGGCTCGATCGACACGCGGCCAAGGCGCATCGCCTGACCGATCGCATCCTCGCCCTTTTCCAGGTCCGCCAGGCTGGCGATGAAGGTGCGGGCCAGGCCCAGGAACGGTTCCGGCCACTGGGGCCGCAGCTCGGCTGCCTCGCGAAATGCGGTGATCGCCTCGGCGTACTCGCGCTGCGCCAGCGCCGGCTGCTTGCGATCGTTATGGCCGTCACCGTCGATGCGGTGCAGATGCCCTTCGATGAATCGGAGCGTCGCGCGCAAGCGGAGGTCGTCCGGATCGACGCGGGCGGCCTGTACCAGCGGCGCGCGCGCCTGCTTCCACTGCGCCTCGCGGATGCCCGATACGCCCGTGCTGTAGTTCCTGATCACGCGATCCGCCAGCGTCTGGCTCTGGGCGGCGAGTTCCCTCGCGAGGCGACCGACGCCGAAACGGAGATAGCTGCTCTCCGACAACGCCCCGTATCGCCGCCAGAGACCCGGCAAGTCCGCGATGGCGCTCGTCTGCACCGCCGGAACCACACGGCTGGCCTGCCTGTAGACGCGGACCTCGTTGGCTATCAAAGCGCCGATGGCCAGGAATGACCCGAAGACGGCCGTAACAATCGCCAGACGCATCCAGGCGGGGACGGGCGCTATGAGTGCCGATAGCGTGCGTGTCCGTGCAGGCGGAAGGGGTGGCGGGACGTTCGCCGGCAAGGGCGGCGGCGTGATCCTTGGCACGACGCGCGTGGCCTCGTCCGGTTCGGCAACAACGCGCGTGCGTCGAGTAGCCTCGTCCACGACGTGAGTGCGCCGCGTGGCCGCAGCCTCGTCGGCGGCCACGCGCGGCCAGCCTTCCGACTGCGCCAGCGTGGGCTGCGCCGCCGCGGCGCGCTCGAGATCTTCGCGGATCGCCTGCGCGGTCTCGTAGCGATCCGCCGGGGCCGGAGCCAGCAGCTTCGCGACGATGGCCCGCAAGCCCTCCGGGCAGCTGGCAGCAAGTGGTGGCGGCTGCTGCCGCGCCACGATCAGCTGTTCGAGCCGGCGGGCATCGGCCGCGTGGTAGGGTTTTTCGCCACGCAGCATCTCGTACAGCATCACGCCCACCGACCAGAAGCCGTCGGTGGCGTCCATCTCGCCGGTTTCGAGGCGCTCCGGTGAGAGATAGGCGATGTTCCCGAAGTCGTTTCGCGTCACCTTGCGGCTGACCGAGAGCGCCTTCGAGATCCCGAAGTCCAGGATGGAGACGCCGTCCTGCGTCAGCCGGATGTTTCGCGGGGTCAGGTCACCGTGCAGCAGGTGCCGCACCTCGCGGCCACCAACCGTGCCCTGGAACTCCTTGGCGTCTTCGAGGAACCGGCACAAGGCGATCGCGATCTCGGTGGCCTGCGACGGATCGATCGGACCCCGCAGAATCAGCTCGGACAGGTCCTGGCCGGCCAGGTATTGCATGGCGACCACGAACGCGCCGCCCGACGTGAACGTCTCGTAGATCTCCGGCACCGTCTTGCTGTGCTGCCAGAACAGTTGTTGCAGCTCGGCCCCGCGTTGCTCAGCATCCAGCACGTCCTGATCGCGCGCCACCACGCGCCTCAAGGCCACCAGCCGTCCCGAGCGCGTGTCTTCGGCCAGATACACCGTGGCCATGCCGCCCTGGTTGATCTCGTGGCGGATGACGTAGTGGCCGATCCGCGAGAAGACGCTCTCGGTCATGGGTGTGTGCGGCGGTGACCGCCGGGGAGCGGCGGTGCCTCGCCCTTCTTGTCCACCGAAGCGCGAGGCGCGAAGGTGGAGAGCCCCCAGTTGTTGCTGAGGGTCGGCCAGGCGCCCTCTTCGATCAGCATCGACGGACCAATCCCCTGCGGGGTGCCGTTTCTGGCAAAGGCCGAGTTGGCGATGCGGGGGGTGGCGCCCGCGCGAATCACGATTCCCAGCCCCGGGTTGTCGTGGATGTCGCTGCCGACCAGCGACGCGCCGGCGCCTCCCAGGTCCAGCGCGGCCTGCGTCGCGCCGGTGATTTCCACGTCCACCACGGCCACTTCGGCGTCGCGAGCGAGAAGGCCGACGCCGAGCGGCGTCGCGGCATCGCCCACGATGCGAAACCCGGTGATGCCGGCGCCAGTGAGGCCGTCGGCCACAACCGCAGCCGCGGCTGTCCCGGCTCCGGCCGGCAGGCGCAGCGTGGCGCCGCGCGCCACGCGGCTCAGGAGCCGGACCCCGTCGCGGAGGCGCACCTGCTCGCGGTACTCGCCCTGTTCGACGACCACCTGCGACCCCACGACCGCCCGTTCGAGGGCCGCCATGATGGAATCTCCCGGGCGGACCACCTGTTCCATCGCAATGGTCGGACCGCCGGGCGGCATGTGTCCGGACGGGGTTTCGGCGGTATCCAGGCGGCTGAACACGGCTACCACCGTTAATACGGCGAATACGGGCCCAAGGGTCCACGCCAGCCCGGCCGCCCAGCCCCGCTGGGCCGTCCGGCCCGTCTGGCCCGCGTGCACGGTCTCGAACGCCTCCCCCTGTACGCACAGGGCCGTTACGTTGTCCTTGCCTCCGGCCTGGTTGGCGGCAGACACCAGGGCCCGCACCGCCGCCTTGGGATCGCCGGCACAGCGCTCGACCAGTTGCGCGATGGCGTCGGACGAGACCAGGTCGCTCAGGCCGTCGCTGCAGAGCAGCAGCGCCGCGTCGCGCTCGAACGGCACCGTCCTGATCTCGATGAAGTCCGCGTCACCAGACTCGTGGGGTTCGGACCCCACGTCCCGATAGACCTCGTTGCGACGCGGGTGACGCATGGCTTCCAGCTCGCCGATCTCGCCCGCGTCCTCACGCTCGCCGACCGGCGAATGGTCCCTGGTGATCTTTTCGATGCGCCCGTGCCGAAGCTTGTACAAGCGTGCGTCGCCGACGTGTCCCACCGTGGCCACGCCGTCCTGCACGACGGCCACCGTCAGCACGCAGGCCATGCCCAGCCACTCGGGGCGCGAAGCCGCCACACGATGGATCTCGTTGTTGGCCATCGTGATGGCCTCGCGGATCCGCTCGTCCACCGGGCCGGTCTCGCGTTCGAGCCGGCTGCGCAGCATCGCCAGCGCCACATCCGCGGCCCGGCTGCCGGCAGCGTGGCCGCCCACGCCATCGATCACGATGAAGACGCCCCTCGCCGGGTCCAGGTGGAAGCGATCCTGGTTCTCTCCGCGCTGCAGACCGGGGTGGCTGGCGCCGGCCGCGGTGAAGCCAGGTGTCATCGGCTGAATCAGGAGCGCTCGCTGGCGCGGTACTGCACCCAGATGAACGCAGCGGCCAGCGCCACGAGCGTCGCCAGAAGGACCAGTCGCCCGTAGAGCAGCGCCGTCACGGCTTCACCACATGGAACGTCAGGAACACGGTATCCGCCAGCCCGATCCGCGCGCCATCGGGCAGGGGCACCTCGACGCCGTTTTCGCGCTTCCCGCCAGTGGCGTCGTCCCAGCCCCGGGGCACGCGCGCGCCGTTCACGGTCGTGCCGAGGGAGCTGAGGTCGATCAGGAAATAGCTGGCCGTCGCCGGGTCGAAGCGGATGCGGGCGTGCTCACGGGACACGTCCGCCGACGCCGCAATCTTCATGCTGACGGGAAAGGCCGTGCCGCCGCGACCGATCGTCACGGAGTCTTTGACGATGTCGTAGGCGGGCTGGCCGGCGCCCTCGTCGTACTCGAGCCGGGCGATCACCTTCACCTTCGTGGTAGGGGGGTCGTCCACACGCTCGAGCGTGGTCGTGCGAGGCCCCTGGCGAACCGTGGTGATCCGTCGCGTGCGCTGTCCCACGCCGAGTTCTGGCCCTGAGGGGAGCAACAACTCGGAGTGCACCAGGATGCCGCCGGGGTCCAGCTCGCCGTCCGGATCGGCCAGGAACTCCACGTGCCAGCTGCCGGACGCACTCTCGGTGGCCGGCCGGTGCCGTGGAAAGAGGCGATCGAGCCACGTGCGCACCGCCGAACGGCGATTCAACCGCGCCACCTCCTCCGACAGCGCGCGCTCGGCCTGCTCCCGCAGGAGCGGCAGGATGCCGTTCAGTCTGGCGATCTCGTCGGGGTGGACGTAGACGGTATAGCGGCTCGGGGCGACCACCGAGTACTTCAACGGCTCGCGATAGTTCCGCATGTTGGCCAGCACGGCGTCGATGAGATCGACCGCGGGCCGCCGGGCAGAAGGCGCGGCGTCGCGAGGCGTGGCTACCCAGCATCGTCGGGCTAGACTAGCTCGGGGTCGGGTTCGATGGCTCCTGGGAATCACCAAGAATTCGCCAACTGCAGATGCGAACTCAGTTCGAGCCGTTTACGCTGGATACCGGGACCAGGGAGCTGCTGAAGAGCGGCCAGGCCATCCACCTGTCGCCGAAAGCCTTCGACGTCCTGGCCCTGCTGGTCGAGCGGCGGCCCAACGTCATCACCAAGAAGGACTTCGACGACCACATCTGGCCCGGCGTGTTCGTGTCGGACGCCAACCTCAGCGTGATCGTGTCGGAAATCCGCCGGGCGCTGGGGGACACCCCTCGCGACCAACTCTTCATTCGGACAATCGATCGCGTGGGTTACGCGTTCAGCGCGCGCGCCCATGACGTTGCGCCACCATCGCCAGCGGCGGCCGCTGTCTGCCGGCTCTCGTGGACCGGCGGCCATGTGGGGCTGGGCGTGGGAGATCACGTCGTCGGGCGAAACCCCTCGTGCAGCGTGTGGCTGGATTTCGAGGGCGTGAGCCGCACCCACGCGCGGGTCCGCATCGACCCGGCATGTCAGGCTCTGGTCGAGGATCTGGGGAGCACCAACGGCACGTTCGTTCGAGGCGCGCCGATTGACGGACCAACCCCGCTTCGCGACGGCGATGTCATCCAGATTGGGACGACCGAGTTGACGTTTCGCTGCTTGGGCGGACAGGCCGACCGAGCGGATTCGGCGGCCGTAGAAGGGCGCATCGATGTCGAACATCTACGAAGTCGCCCGGCGCGCCGGCGTCTCGACCGCCACCGTGTCCCGCGTGCTCGGCCGGCCCGACATGGTGGCGGAGGAGACGCGGCGGAAGGTGCTGCGGGCCGTTGAAACCCTCGGGTACACACCCAACTCCGCCGCGAAACACCTGCGCACGCTTCGCTCGCGCAAGCTGCTGGTGACGGTGCCCGACATCTCGAACCCCTTCTTCGCGCTCATCCTGCAAGGCATCGAGGAGACGGCGCAGCGCGAGGGATATTCGGTGCTGCTCGGCGACACGCAGCACGATGAACAGCGCGAGGAGGGGTACGCGGCCATCCTCAAACGAAAGGAAGCCGACGGCTTGATCTTCCTCGGCCACCGGCTCCCATCCTCGGCGGCCAGCCTGGTGCAGGCCATGCCCGGCCGCGCCCCTGTGGTCAACGGCTGCGAGTTCAACCCCGCGCTCGGTGTTCCCAGCGTGCATATCGACAATGCCAAGGCGGCCGCCGACGCCATGGCTCACCTCTATTCTCTGGGACACAAACGCATCGGCATCGTCACGGGCCCGCTCGTCAGCCCGCTGAGCCGCGACCGCCTGCGCGGCGCCACCGCGGGGGCGCGAAAGGCCGGCAGGGCCGACGGTCTGGTGGTCACGCACGGAAACTTCTCGATCGAGTCGGGCAAAGCGGCGGGGGAGCGCCTCCTCAGCCGGTCGAAGCGGCCCACCGCGGTCTTCTGCTTCAACGACGAGATGGCGATTGGCGTGATCGAAGCCGCCAAGGAGCGAGGGACGCGCGTGCCGGCCGACCTTTCCGTCGTCGGCTTCGACGACATTCGATTCGCGCGGTACCTGGATCCGCCCTTGACCACCATCGCGCAGCCCATGCGCGAGATTGGCGAGCGGACCGCGCGCCTCCTGCTCGAGATTCTGAACGGCAGCACGACGGCGCCCGTGTCTGTCACGCTGCCGCACAAGCTCGTGGTCCGGGCGAGTACCGGCCCGGCCCCCGTCGCGCGCCGCTCCCGTCGCGCCTAAGGGCCCGATCAGGAATAGCTTGGCCTATTCCTGACCGGACCCTAACATCCGATCGTCGATTGCCGGCGTAGGTGAGGTGAGGTGCCATGGCGGCACCCGAGTGGGAGAACGGCAATGACGTGCAACGTGAGACGACTGCTGCGGACGGGCGCCGCGGCGCTGGTGTTTTCCGCGGGCCTGGCCACGACGGCTTCCGCCGCCACCCTGGCCCTCCTTCAGGACGGCAAGACGATCGTGTGGGTGGACACGGATCAGAAGAAGGTCGTCGGGTCGGTGGGCCTTGCCGGCGGCGCCATGCTCGTCGGGTTCGACGTCCGGCCCGCGGACGGGCGGCTGTACGGCGTGACTCCCGACGGCGCGATTGTCCGGGTCGATGCGAAGACCGGCGCCTGGGAGAAGGTGAGCCAGCTGTCAGAGGCGCTGCCTGCCGGCGTCGCGATCGCCGTGGACTTCAACCCCGTGGCCGACCGGATGCGCATCGTGTCGGCGACCGGCATGAGCCTGCGTGTAAACGTGATGGACGGCAAGGCTGTTGTGGACGGCTTGTTGAAGTTCGCGGACACCGACGCGCACGCCGGGAAGATGCCGCGCGTGACCGCCGTGGGCTACACCAACAGCGTCGCCGGCTCGAAAGAAACGGCGCTCTACGACATCGACGCCGCGCACGCGCTGCTGGTGCGTCAGGCGCCGCCCAACGACGGCATCCTGGTCTCGGTGGGCCCGCTGGGCGTGAAGGTCGATGGCCCGGTGGCGTTCGACATCTGGTCGGACGGCAAGGGCATGAACGTCGGGTGGCTGCTGGCCGAAGGACGCCTGCACGCGGTGGATCTGGCCTCGGGCGACGCCAGCATGCCCACGGCCGTTGCCGGCCTCAGCGACCGCATCATCGACCTGGCGATTCTCCGGGACTAGAGCGGTGCCGCCATCATCTCTTCAGCGACGCGCTCCAGTTCACCACGACGGTGACCGGAGAGTTCGCGGCGTCGCCGGTCGGCCTGCTCAACAGAAACCGATTGCCGTCAGCGCTCACGGTGTACTCGTCGCGGTCGATGTAGCCTGATATCCCCGGAATGGCGAAGAGACGCCTCGGAGTGCTCGATTCGAAGCTCGCGCCGGCGGCCCGGACCGGCGCGGCCGTCAACATTCGATCGGCGGCGATGTAGAACAATTCAGTTCCGTCCCGCCGCCATCGCGGTGCCGTCCCGCCGCCGACCGAGATCTGCCATCGTCCGCCAGCCGCGGGAAACGGCTGGTACCGTACACTTCGTTCGTGCCCGATTCGCTGGAGACGTATGCGATCCAGCGGCCGTCGGGCGAGAACCTGCCGTTCTGCTCGTCGAAAGGCCCCTGCAGATACGGATAGGGCTTTTGGTCGGCAGCGTTGCCCGCGGGTTGGGGAGCAATCCACAAATCCTGTCCGGTCTTGGCAGCCGGCACCTGATACAGGATGAACCGGCCGTCGCGCGACCAGTCCGTCGCCCATCCCGTCGCCGTGCCGACCTTCAGAAGCACTTCCTCTCGACCAGCGCCGGTCGCGGATTTGATGTAGAAATCGTACCCCCCGCCTTCGCGATTGGAAGGCCACAGCACACGAAGTCCATCCGGCGACCAGATCGGCAGGTTGTCCTGACCAGCATCGAACGACAGCCGCGTTCGCAGCCCTCGAACGATGTCCCGCACCCAGATGTCCTGGTTCCCCGATTCCACGGAACTGAACACGACCCGCGTCTCGTCGGGTGATAGCCGGAAATCGGACCAGTCGCCAGCCTGAAAGACCTCTCCGACCGGCGTGCCCTTCCGATCCGTCCAGAAGACCTCCCGAAGGCTCCCGCCGGAACCCGAATACGCGAGCGCGCCATTGTCCGACGCGGTGAACTGTCCGAGACCGGTGCCCGTCACGTTGCCGACCAGCTCGGCCAGCGGAAACATCTCGCCGGTCATGCGGCCGTTGTCGGGATCGAATGGTTGTGCCATCAACGTGCCCTGCCGCAAAAACAGAACGTGGCCGGGCGTCGTCTGGCGCGAAGCGCCGGGCCCCGCCACGTATACGGCGTTGCTGTCGTCCGGGAAAAGGCGGAGGGTCGCCGTGCCATCCAGCGATCCGAACGAGACGCCCCGCTTGTCTGGCCCCTCGCGCGCCAGGTAGAGAAAGTGCCGCCCGTCCGGAAGAAACTGCGGATAGCGGTGGCTGCCGCTCGTCGTCGTGACCGGCGTCGGGACGCCGCCGGCAGAGGACACGCGATACAGCGCGCCAGTGCTGCCCGGCGCGAACAGGATCACGCCGTCGCGATTCCAGGTGCCGCCGCGGGCCGCGGGCGCGTCACACAACGTCTGCGCCGGTCCGCCGCCGACCGCAATCTTCTTGAGCTTTCCCTGCGCGAAGAATGCGAGAAACGCACTATCCGGCGACCAGAACGGCCACGCCGCGCCGTCCGTGCCGGCCAGACCTTTCAATTCGAGTGAATCGAGGGCGCGCACCCACAAGCGACCGCCCGCCTGGACCGCGAGGTGGCGGCCATCCGGCGACAGGCTCAGGACATCGATGGTCAGTTTGTCCGGCGGCAACACCTGAAACCGGAGCTCGCGCTCTACTGGCGGCTGCTCGCGGAAATGGACGAAGGCGAGCGCCGCCGCAGCCGCGAGTGCCAGCACGGCCACGACCGCTGCGGCCCACTGGAAAGTGGACCTCCGGGCCGGCGGCGCTTCCGTGGCGATCGGCGAGCCGGGCGCAGGGTTCGCAAGATATTTCGCGATGACGACGCGCGCTTCACCGATGTCGCGGAGCCGCGCTTTGATGTCGCGATCGAGACACCGGCGCAGCAGCTCCCGTATCGGCGGTGCCGTTGTCGCCGGAATCTGCGTGAAATCGATCTCGGCTCGCAGCACGTCGGCCAGCGTGTGCGACACCGTTTCGGCCGTTCCGAAGAGACGACGGCCGGCCAACATCTCCCACAGCACGACACCAAACGCCCAGATGTCGGCGCGCTTGTCCAGCGGCCTTCCGGCGGCTTGCTCGGGGCTCATGTAGGCCGCCGTGCCGAGGATGATTCCCAACCCGGTCATGGCGGGTGTCGTGATCGTCGGGGAATGCGTGACCTCGGCCACACTCGCCCCTGAGCCACCCGAATCAACGATCTTCGCGAGCCCGAAATCGAGAACTTTCACGGTCCCGTCCGGGCGCACCTTGACGTTGGCGGGCTTCAGGTCGCGATGGATGATGCCCTGCTCGTGCGCTGCTTCGAGCGCCTCCGCAATCTGGCGGGCGATCTGCAGCGCCTGAAGGGACTGTCCGCTTTCAGCGAAGCTTTGCCGGGAAAGATGTTCGGCGAGCGTCTCACCCTCCACGAGCTCCAGCACCAGGAATTGCGAGTTGCCCGCTTCCTCGAATCCGTAGATGGCGGCGATGTTGGGATGATTGATGGACGCGAGCACCTGCGCTTCGCGCTTGAAGCGGGCCATCCGGTCGGCGTCGAGTGCGAACGCGGCGGGGAGGATCTTCAGCGCGACATCGCGACCGAGCTTCGCGTCGCGCGCCCGATAAACTTCGCCCATTCCGCCATGCCCAAGTGGCTCGAGAACCTCGTAGGGACCGAGTCGCGTGCCGCTCGGCAGGGCCACGGGACGGATTATATGGCTGGAGGCAATCCGTGATCGCCGCGCGCGCGGAGACGCGTCATCGACCTGGCGATTCTTCTCGCGATGTAGACAAGGACTGAAATCAGGAGCCCGAACGGTCCCAGAAGTCGCACTCGGCGGGTCGGAGGTCCGTGGCGAGGTCGGGATGGAGGTCGAGGAGCATCACCGGATCCCGCGAGGGCGCATAAGGCTCCCACTTTGGTGTGCCGCTCCCGTTGGGATTTCCCGACGTGAAGCGGCCCCAATACGCCTGAAGCAGCTTCGACAAGCCACGCTCCGGGTCCGAAGCCTCGTAGGGATAGGTCTCATAACGGCCGAAGAGGAAGAACTGGCTGAGGATGTGGAAGGCGCCCAGCTGCGCATCCGGCCCGCGCTCCATGGCGTGAGTGAATAGGTAGCGATAGACCGGCTCGGACTGGGCTTTGGACAACGTCCGGGCGAGCCGCCGCGTCGGACAGGTAAAGTCGGCATCGCTCATGGCCGCGATGAAGGCGGCCCGTGGGGTTCCGTACTTGCTGACGGGGTAAAGCGCGAGCGCCTGCTCGGCGACCTTTGGGAATTCCTCGCGCATCATGGCCGCATAGCTCGAGGCATCGGGCACGTCCGGACGGAAATAGGCCTGCTCGTCACGGGCCGTGCCCAGAAGGATGGGCATGCGGGCGTAGGCCCCTGTGGCAAAGGCTTCGAGCGGCGCCACCGGGAAGAGCGCTCCGTCCACATGGGGCGCGAACAACAGGCGGGGGTTGGCGGCGGATTTCAGGAGCTGTTCCGTGGACACCGTACGCAGGCAGCTCGCGGCCTCGGGCCCGTTGCAGCCCGCGGCTTGAGCGGCCTTCTGGCCGACCGCAAGCTCCCGTGCGCGAGAGCCGACCACTCCGCCGAGGGGAACGCTGTCCAGGATGGCCCGATGAAACAGGCCGCGGGCGCGCGGAGCGGCGAGCAACAGCGCGACGTCCGTGGAGCCGGACGATTGGCCGAAGACCGTGATGGGCTCCGCCTCGCCGCCGAACGCCCGCGCGTTCTCCCGCACCCACTGCAGGCCCAGAAGCTGGTCGAGCATGCCGTAGTTTCCCGAGCGGCCTGCGTCGGCATCGGCGTCCAGGGCAGGGTGCGTGAGATAGCCCAGAAGGCCGAACCGGAACTCGACCGAGAAGACGACGACCCGCGCTTCTTCGGCCAGCCGCGCGCCGTCGAAGCTGATTTGTCCCCCAAGGGCTCCGCCGACCATGTGGCGGCCCCCGTGGAGGAACACCATCACCGGTAAGCCCTTGGCATTCGGGGGAGACCACACATTCACGGTCAAGCAGTCTTCGGAGCCCGCCACCGCACCACTCATCCGGACCTGAGGACACAAGGGCCCCGGCTTCGTCGCGTCGAAGACGGACGTCCAGGGACGCTTGGGCTCGGGCGCGCGAAAGCGACGCGTCCCGACCGGGGGCTCTGCGTAAGGGATTCCGGTAAAGGCATGGACCTCTCCGTCCAGGCGGCCCTCAACCGGCCCCAGCGTGGTCTGCACTCTTGGCGTCGCCTGGATGTTCGTCGGCGCGCCCGTCTTCGGCCCTTGCGCCAACGTGGCCGCACCAGCGGCACTCAACAGAAGCAAGAGGAGAATTGACAAGGGACGCATGGCTTAGACCCTTCGAACGGGCAGTCCCTCTTCGCCGAGGAAAGCAGGAACGCTGGATGGCCCTACGAAGTGGCCGATTCCCAAACAGACGAATAGCTGCCGGTAGTCATTCATGGCGTCCACGATGCGTCGTGCCATCGCCTGATTGCGAAGTGTGTTGACGTGCAAGTAGAGCGCCGGGTAGCGCACGGCCCGTGCTTCAGCGGTCCTGATTTGAATATCCAGTGCTCCGCTCAACCAGGAGGAAAGCTCGGCTGGATAATCCCTGTCCAGATCATCGAGGGCCATCATCACGAGCTGTTTTTGGACTTCCGGCAAATCGGACGCGAAGCGCACGAGCTCGAGCAGATCGCGCCATTCAGTAAAGATTTGTTTCCCGGCAGCCTTCGCGCGCGCGCGGAGTATCGCCTCCGGGATTCTCGTGAAATCGGCTCCCGATTTCCTGTCCTGGATTGAAGTCACCAGTTGTCGCGCAAAGGGGATTGGACGACCGTTCAGACTCTCCGGGCTCACGTCTTCGACGGCCAACACCGCGAGCAATCGCTCCCTATGCGGTCCATCGAGCACGGAGAGCACCGAAAAATCTTTCGGCGGCGTTAGTTGTCTTTGGAGCTCGCCAACTGCACTCATCACCTCGGGGGTTATCAGCGAGTTGTCCAGGTTCTCCAACCAGACCAGATCGCTGCCGTTGAAGGCCACGTCGATTTCAGGAGTCAACCAAACCGTGTCGGAACGCACTGGCATCTGCCCGAACAAATAGGCGCGGGTGTCGCGCTTTTCGGCAAGCCAGAGCGCCGGCCCACGCCGAGCTTGCACCTGCTGAGCTTGCACCAGCCGAGCGGCGGAGCCTGCCAGGACCAAGCCGGCCACCAGCCAGGAAAAGTGTCTACGATTGGTCGGCGTCGAGACCAATTCACATCACCACACCGGAATACCGACGGTGTAGCCGTCGGTTACGGCGCAGGCGACAATCCTCCCGGCGATGTAGACCGGCTCAGTGGGGCAGGGCTTCGGGCACGCCGGCGGGCTGTCCCGAGGGCCACGCGAAAAACACCTGCCGGCCATCGACGCGATACTCCTCGACCAGCCGGCGACCGTTCCCGGTCGCCAGCCAATCAGAGAACCGCTGCGCATCGGACGTGCGAGACCCGGCTCCGTCGACGATCACCGAATACGTGTTCAGCAGCGCCTCGTCCCCTTCGTGGAGGATGGCGAGGCGCAACGAGCCCGCCAGCCGGAGAAAGGTCGCCCGGTCGGACAGCGAGTAGCCCTCGGTCTCGCTCGCAATGCGCAGCGTGGCCCCCATCGCTGCGCCGGCCACGACCAGCAGGCCGTCCGGGGGCCGCCGTCCTGCCGCCTTCCACAACGCTTCCTCGCGTTCATGCGTCCCCGACTGATCCCCGCGAGACAGGAACCGCACTCCGGAGCCTGCGATTCCGCCGCATGGCGTCGCCCGCATCGGGAGCGAGCCTGACCGTGGCGGGGTCGGCAGGCGGGCCGACGATGACGAAATCGTTGTACATGACCTTTCGGTAGCGCCACGACGGGTGTCCCCGCAGAGCCTCACTCTCTGCGGCAGGCGCGTGGCTGATCGCGAGATCCGCATCGCCCCGATCCAGCATCCGGAGCGCCAGGCCGCTGCCAGCCAGGTGAACCCGCAACGGGACGCCCTGTTCCTTCTCGAATGCTGGAAGAAGAACCTCGAGAAGCCCGGAGTTGCCGACGCTTGTCGTCGTGGCGAGCACGAGGGGCTCAGCCGACGGCCGTGTGCAGGCAGATACCGACAGAGCGCAGGCGACGAGCAAGGGAATGAACCGCATCGGGCCTGGCCATTATCGAGCAGCTGCGCCACGAGACTTGCCTCGTGCGGCTGTTTCCCGAGTCAGCGTCGCTATTCCACGCGCAGCGCTGCTGAGGGGTCGATGCGAGCGGTGCGCAGCGACGGAGCAGCGCTGCCACCAGCACGCTCTGAACGGCTCCCGTTTCAGCGGGGCAGGGCGTCGCCGGGCTGTCCCGACGGCCACGCGAAGAAGACCCGACGGCCATCGACGCGATAACCCTCGACCAGCTGGCGGCCGCTTCCGGTCGCCAGCCAATCAGAGAACCGCTGCGCGTCGGACGGCCTATAATCGCGAATCTCATGGCTCTGGCTTCCGGCGTCCGCCTTGGACCGTATGAGCTTGAGTCGCCGATTGGCGCCGGTGGCATGGGCGAAGTGTACAGGGCGCGTGACACGCGCCTGAATCGGTCGGTCGCGATCAAGATCCTGCCGGCTGCGCTCGCCTCCGACGCCACGTTCCGCGACCGGTTCGACCGCGAAGCGAAGACGATTGCGTCGTTGACACACCCGCACATCTGCACGCTTCACGACGTCGGACGGCACGGCGATATCGACTATCTCGTGATGGAGTATCTCGAGGGAGAGACACTGGCGGCTCGGCTCGAGCGCGGCACGCTGGAACTCGTCGACGCATACCGCATCGCCATCGAGATCGCCGACGCGCTCGATCACGCGCATCGTGCCCACATCGTCCATCGCGACTTGAAGCCTGGCAACGTGATGCTCGACGAGGCAGGGCGCGAAGCTGCTCGACTTCGGGCTCGCGAAAGCGACCGCGGTTGGCGCCGCCGCCGGGCTGTCGATGCTGCCGACGACACCGCCCGGCCTGACGGCGGAAGGAACGATTCTCGGCACGTTCCAGTACATGGCACCCGAGCAGCTCGAAGGCAGAGAAGCCGACGCGCGAACCGACATCTTCGCGTACGGGGCGGTGCTCTACGAGATGCTGACGGGACGAAAGGCATTCGCCGGAAAGAGTCACGCGAGCTTGATCTCGTCGATCATGTCCTCGCATCCGCCGCCGGTGTCGGCGCTGCAGACGCTCTCGCCGGCTGCTCTCAATCAGCTGGTGACGCGATGCCTGGCGAAGGATCCCGACGATCGATGGCAGTCGGCGCGCGACGTGAAGGGTCAGCTCGAATGGATCGCGTCATCGTCCCCCGCCGCCGCAGCGTCGATCGGCTCGGGGAAGCGATTGCGCGAGCGAATCGCCTGGGCCATCGCTGGTGTTGCGCTCGCGGCGCTGCTGGGTGTCGCCGCAATCGTCGCGATGCGACGAGCACAGGATGTGCCACTGCAGGCCAGTCAGTTCTCGATTCTACCGCCTGAGAAAGTCAACTTCAGTCCGGACCCGTACGCGCAGGCGATTTCGCCCGATGGCCGTCAACTGGTCTTCGCGGCGTCAGGTGCCGACGGCGCCTCGCAGCTGTGGGTCCGCTCGTTTGACTCGCTCTCCACGCGCCCGCTTCCTGGCACCGAGGATGGAACGCAGCCGTTCTGGTCGCCGGATAACCAGACCGTCGGGTTCTTCGCGCGCGGCAAGCTGAAAACAATCGCCGTCACGGGTGGACCACCGCAGACACTTGCTGACGCTCCCTTTCCGCTCGGCGGAACGTGGAACCGGGAGAACATCATCGTCTTCGGGCCGAATCTGGGCAGCCCACTCGTCAGGGTGTCTGCCAGCGGCGGCGCTCCGGCACCGGTCACCAGCCTCGATAATTCGCGCCCCGAGGCTGTTCACAACAGTCCGTACTTCCTGCCCGACGGTCGACACTTCCTGTTCGCGGCCAGCACGAGTCCGACCAGCGGACGTATGTTGGTCGGCTCACTCGACGCGCGCGACGTCAAGATGGTGCTTCCCGGAGTCAATGAGGCGATCTATTCCCCACCTGGGCTACCTCTTGTTCCTGCGCGAATCGACGCTGATGGCACAACCGTTCGATGCGACTATGCTCGCAACGACAGGTGACGCTATCCCGCTCGTGGAACGAGTCGGCGGAGCGCTCGGTGGAGGCTTTCGTGCGTCCGAGACTGGCTCGCTGATTCTTCGGTCGGCCGCCGGCGCGCAGACTCAGCCTGGCTGGGTAGACCGCATGGGCCGGTCGCTTGGTGTCGCTGCGCCTCCGGGAGGTTACGAGCAAATAGCGCTGTCGCCCGACGACCAGCGACTCGCCTTCGCTCGCCTTGGCCCAACCGGCGGAGACGTCTGGATCATGGACCTGGCGCGGAAGATCACGTCACGCTTCACTTTCGCGCCCCCAATCAACAACGTCCCGGTATGGTCGCCAGACGGCGCGACGATCGCGTTTGCGTCGACCCGGAAGGGTGGGCTCGACATCTATCAGGGACCCTCCAATGCCCCTGGGTCGGAGGTGCCTCTGCTCACCTTGAACGCGACGCCAATCGTGTTTCCTTCCGACTGGTCGCCCGATGGAAAGTTCATCGCCTACCACCGCACGAATATCAAGACGGCGCTGGACGTGTGGCTGCTGCCGCTCACCGGCGATCGAAAGCCGCTCCCGTTCCTGCATGGCGACTTCAATGAAAGCCAGGCACAGTTCTCGCCGCAAGGAAAGTGGGTGGCGTACGTGTCGGAGGAGTCTGGCGGCCCACAGATTTACGTGCAGTCGTTTCCAACGCTCACAAGTAAGTGGCAGGTCTCAACCGACGGTGGAACGCAGCCGCGATGGAGCCGCGACGGGACAGAGTTGTTCTATCTGGCACCCGATCGGAACCTGATGGCTTTGCGCGTGAAGACCGGCAACACCTTCGAGCGCGACACTCCACAAAAGCTGTTCCAGACTACGCTCAATCTCACCGATTTCGCGCATACCTACGCCGTCGCTGCTGACGGCAAGCGGTTCCTGCTGAACACGCCCGTCGAATCGGCGTCGCCACCAATGACAATCGTCCTCAATTGGCGGTCGTTACTGAAGCAATAGCCTCCCGCTTCAGCGGGGCAGAGCGTCCGGCAGGTCGCTGGGCTGTCCTGACGGCCACGCGAAGAACACCTGCCGGCCATCGACGCGATAGCCCTCGACCAGCTGGTGCGCGCTCGGGCCGGCATGGCGCGCGGCTCGCATCGATCCGGCAGTGGCCTTGAGAAACGAATGAGGCAGTCGGATCCCGAGGCGTCGCTATTCCACGCGCAGAGCCGCTGAGGGGTCGATCCGAGCGGTGCGCAGCGAGGGCAGCAGCGCTGCCAAGAGCGTGCTCACGAGGACTATCGTCGTGCCGATTACGTAGGCGCGCGGGCCGTAAGGCGGCACGACCTCGGCCACGGCATCGAGCGCGCGAATGAGACCCGCGGCGACGGCCAGGCCACCAGCCACGCCGAACGCTGCCGTCCGCAGCGTTTCGCCGAGCATCCCCGAGACGATCGTCGGAACAGTGGCACCAAGCGCCAACCGGATGCCGAACTCGCGGGTGCGCTGCGCGACGAGAAACGACACCACCGCGAACGTGCCGGAAAACGCCAACAGCAGCCCGACGGCCCCGAGCAGCGACGCAGCCGCGGAAATGGCGCCGAAAACCCAGGAAATGCCTCCCATCATCTGGCGCAGCGCGAAGAACCGGAACGGCGCATCAAGCTCGACGGCGTTCACCGCCGCTGCGACCGACGCCTTCAACGATGCCAGGTTGTCGGTTCGCCCGCGCACCAGCAAGCTCATCTCTCCGGGCGCTCTCAGTCCTGTCGTGAAATACACACACGTCAGGTCCAGCCCGTCGAGAAGCGTGCCGGTGCTGACATCCTCAGCGACGCCGATGATCCGCACGCTCGTGTGGCGTGGCCGCCGTCCGCGCACGGGGGCATCCACCGGCGGCAGGTTGAGTGTGCGCCCGATCGGATCCAAGCCAGGCCACAGGGCCTGCGCCGTGGCGGCGCTGACCAATGCCACGGGCGCGTCTTCGTCGGCTTCGATTGCCGTGAAGTTGCGGCCGGCAATCAGGCGGATGTCGAAGGCCGGGAAGTACTGCGGCGACACCACCATGAACCCCACGGATCGGTTGATCCCGGTATCGGACGCCACCACGCCGAGCCTCCGCGGCGGGCCGTTGAGCGGGGGTTGCCATGCGGCGACGACGTATTCGACTGCCGGATTGGATTCGAGTCGCCTGGCCACGGCGGCCCGAAGGCGGGGGCTTACCTGCACGTCCGCCACGCGCTCGTAGCTCAGCCCCGTATCGGGGTTCGCCAGGCGCCTGGTCTCGTCCACGAGACCCGTGGCGCCCACCAGGAACAGCACGCACGCGCCAATCTGCACCGCGACGAGCGCCGTTCGCAGGCGCGAGCGTCTCGGGTCCCACGCCGCTTCTCCCCGGGAAGCGCGCGCGAGATCGGTTCGGGCGGCGCGCACAGCAGGAGCCACGCTCACGAGGACGCTGGACAACACCGCTGCCACCAACAAGACGGCCATCACGCGCGCGTCGGGGTCCAGAGGCTGCAGCACCCCATCGATCGGGCCGATGCCGTCCGGAAACGTACCCAGCACGAGCGCGGGGAAGACCCGCGCAGCGACGATCGTCAGGGCGAGTCCCACGGCGGATGCGGGAACCGCCAGCACCAGGCTCTCGACGATCAGCTGCCGCACGACGCGCCATCGGCTCGCCCCCAGCGAGAGCCGGACCGCGAGCTCACGCTGCCTGGTCAGCGCACGGGCCAGCATCAGATTCGTCACGTTCGCGCAGGCAACCAGCAGCACCAGCCCGAAGGCCGTCAGGATCACCGTGAGCATCGTCAGCGTCGCTCTGGTGATCGGCAACCGTGTGGCGCGCGATTCCACGGCCACCGACGTGGGAGCGTGCGGTGATCCGCGCGGGTACCGCTGCTCGAGCCACAGCTGCAGCCACGCGCGAACCTGCGGCGCCGTCCCATGCTGACGCAATCGGCCGACGACGGTCAGCGACGGCGTGTCGGGCTCGCTCCGCGGGTCGGCCACACCGAAGGCCGCCGCCGACGCCAAGGGCGCCCAGAACGCCACCAGCTCTTCGCCGGTCAGGCCCGCGCCAGGCGGCATGACTCCCACGACCTCGACCCGTTGCCGTCCGAGCATGATGGTCCGTCCCACAATCGACGGGTCTGCGCCATAACTCGTCCGCCACACCCGTTCCGACAGGACCACCAGCGCGGTCGCATCGCCGGGTTGCAGCGTACGCCCCAGCGCTGCCCGCGCCCCGAGCAGCGTGAAGTAGTTGTCGCTGACGAGCAGCCCGTTCACGGCGGCACTGTCCTGCATCACGATCGCGGTTCTTCCCGCGGCGAGGCCGGTGAAGTGCGGCGTGGTGTCGCGAGCACTCTCGAAGTCGGACAGGCTGAACTGGTGGCGCCTGACGGTACTGGTATCCCAACTCAGCGCTACCAGCGCGTGCGGGTCGGGCAGATCGATCGTCCGCAGGACGTAGGCATTGACGAGCGTGAACGCCGAGGTCAGCAGGCCCAGGCCGAGACCGATCGTCGCCGCGACAGTGGCGGCGTACAGCGGCGCGCGGCGGACGCCCCGCAACGCGTAACGGACGTCATTCATGAGCATGGCGGGCTATTCGGCTCGAAGCGCGTCGGCCGGATTGACCGCGGCCGCGCGGCGCGCGGGAAGGGCTCCCGCCGCGAACGCAATCGTCAGCACGATGGCGATCGTCGCCACCAGCACTCGCGGTTCGATGCCTTCGACGCCGAAGAGCATCGACTGACCCAATTGGCCCAGCCCGATGGCCAGCGCGCTGCCCAGGACGATGCCGACCACGGCCATCCAGCACACGTCGCCGAAGACCATCCGCCGAACCTGTCCGCCGGTCGCGCCGAGCGCCATTCGAATACCCATTTCGCGGACACGGCGCGCGACGCCGTAGGCCAGCACGGCGTAGAGCCCGATCGCCGCCAGCACTGTCGCCAGCGCGGCGAACGATGTGGACAGCGTCGAGAGGATTCGGTCGCGCGTGGTGCTTTCCCACAGCCGATCGGTCATGGTGGTCAGGTCCTCCACCGGCAGGTTGGGATCCAGACGCGCCACGACCGCCCGGATTGTGCCAGCTACTGCGACGGCGTTCGAGGGGTCCACGTGCACGTAGAACGTCAACGGCCCAACCGGGCCCTGCCGAAACGGCACGAAGAACTGCGGAGGTGGTGCTCCGCGCAGCTCGCTGAACTGTGCGTCCCGCACGAGCCCCACGATCTCGATGTCGAGCGGCCGGTTGCCGCCTTCCCCGCGCGCCATCCGGGCACCGATGACCGACGCGCCCAGGTTGAACTTGCGCGCGAAGGCCTCGTTCACGATGGCGACCTTGGGAGCATCGGCGTCGTCTGCGCTTGTGAACTCCCGGCCGCTCAGCAGCGGAAGGCCGACGGTCGCGAAGTACCGCGGGCCTATGTCAGCCGTGGCGGCCCGCGTGTCCGCGCCTTCGGGAGCGTTGAACCCTTCCACCGTGACATTGTTCGTGCGGTTGTTGTCGGCCAACACCGGTATCGACGATGCGCTGACCGACCGCACGCCGGGGACACCGCTCAGCGACTGCTCGACGCGGTCGAACAACGCCGAGGCCCGCTCGGGCGAGTAGCCGTTCAGCACCGGAAACAGCGTGAACATCACCAGGCCGTCGCGCCGCATGCCGGTGTCCATCCGCGAGATGTTCACCAGGCTGGCGAGGAAGAGGCCGGATTGCGCCAGCAGGGCCGTGGCCACGGCTATCTGCGCGGTGGCGAGCGTGGTGCGCAGCCGGCGCGCGCCGCGTGACCCCGACGCACGTCCCGGTTGAACCTGCAGGCCGCTTGCCGCGCTTGCCCGCACGCTCTGCACGGCGGGCGCGAGTCCGAACAGGAGACCGGTCGCGATTCCCAGCGCCAGCGAGAACAGGAACACCGGCGTATTCACCTGGAAGTTCAACATCTGCCCGTCCGCAGCCGGCAACATGGCGAGAAGGCCGGTCAACGTCCAGCGTGCCACCGCCACCGCCCCGAGGCCGCCCAGCGCGCCCAGCGTGGCAGCCTCGATCAGGAGGAGCCGGACCAGCTGCCCGGAGGAAGCGCCCAACGAGAGCCGCACGGCGATCTCCGGCGCTCGATCGGTGCCGCGCGCCAGCAGCAGGTTGGCCACGTTGGCTCCGGCGATGGCCAGCACGAGCCCCGTGACCACGAACAGCAACATCAGAACCAACTGCGCTTCGTCGCGTCCCGAGTTGCGGCCTCGTGCCCCTTCGTCGAGCATGACGCGCCTGGCCAGAAAGGCGGTGCGGTCCGCCGTGCCCATGCCGCTGCGCAACAACGGGAATTCGACATCCCGCGTCAACGCCGCGAACCCGTTGTTCACCATCTGTTCGGCGCGTTCGCGAGAGACCCCTGGCGCGAGCCGCGCCGACACATACAGCCAGTGATCGTTGCGTGCGTTGAACCCATCCCAGTTGGCGTGCAGCCGCGCCGTGCGAGCCATGGCCAGAGGCATGAAGATCGCCGGCGCATCGAGCGTGATCGTGCCGGCGAAGCCCTCGGGGGCCACGCCGGCGATCGTCATCGGAGTGCCGTTGATCACCAGAGTTGACCCAATGGCGGAACGGTCCCCGCCGAAGCGGGTCGTCCAGTAGGCGTGGCTCAAGACGACGACTGGATGGCCGCCTTCGGTGCGGTCGTCTTCCGGCCCGAGCAGCCGGCCCAGGGCGGGGGTGAGCCGCAGGGCGGGGAAGTAGGAGCCCGAGACGAGGAGCCCTTCCGCTGTGGAGCTCTGCCTGGCAAACGACACGCTTGCGCCGAAACTGCGCAGCGCGAACACGCGGGCGAACCCCGTATCCTCCGCGCGTTCGATGTCCCGGAAAAGGGGGTAGCTCAGGACCGACGGCAACCCGCCGCCGTCGCCTGACGACCGGTTGCCGGGCCGGGGACCCGACACGCGCAGATCCACGATCTCGTTGGCTGCTGGGACCGGGAGCCCTCGCAGGAGCAGGCGTTCGAACGCCGAAAAGATCGCGCTGTTGACGCCGATCCCGAAGGCCAGCGAGACGACAGCCACGCCAGAAACCAGCGGCCGCCTGGCCAATCCCCGCACGGCGTGCCTTATGTCCTGCCAGAGATTGCTGGTCATGAAGGCCGGCAAGTCTCAAAGCGCGTGCCAGGTACAGGACCAGCGCCGCCCTTTTTTTCCGCCCAATTGGGCGGACCAGGCCTGGGTGTCCGCTTCCGGTGTTCGCTGGTGGGACGAAGGCGTCCGGACGCGCTAGGGGGCGGAGCCGGGTCCGGGGGGAAGCCCGGACGGCGTGTACTCGTAGGCGCCCACGTCCCAGAAGCGTCCCGCAGGACGAGAGTTGCCTGCGCGATCAGTGGTGACGGCGGTCAGTGAGATGCCGGAGTCGATGGCAAGACTTCCCGCGCGCAACCGGTAGTCGTTGGCGGCAGCGCCCACGAAGAACGCTGTAGTCGCCAGCATGTTCGAGGCGCCCGTCAATTCGCTGGACGTCGAGCCCATGAAGAGCACGTTCTTGACGTCCAGGCCGGCGGCCGTCGACGACGCGGCCCGGAAGACCCGCCCGACACCCGAGCCAAAGGTGGAGTTCCAGACCTCCACGCGTTCGATGTTGTCCTCGTAGCGCACGCCCGTCCCCACGTCGAAGACCACCGCATTCTGGACGCGGACCCAGGCACCTCCGTTGGATCCAGGGCCGCGCAGCCGGAATGCGATTTCCGATCGGGACACGGTGACGCGGTCCAGCGTGGCGTTCACGTTTTCCTTGATGTTGAACGCCGCCATGTTGGTAATGAGGCCCCCGCGAAACCCCCAGGCCTCGGTATCCCGCACGACGAGCGTCGCGCGCGCGACGGAAGGCGACGTCTTGGTGTCGATGGCGTTTTCTCCCGGCACCGTTCCGGCGGCGAATCCGTTTTCGGCGGCGGGCAGCGGCTCCACCCAGAACTGGCAGCGCTCGATCGTGACCCGATCCCAGCCCGGGACCGAGCGCCCGGGGTCCACTTGAACGGCATCGCCAGAGAACGTGTGGATTCGCGTGTCGCGAATCGTCAGGTCCCGGACCGCGCCGGCCACGATGCCGTGTGCGTCTGTCTGGCCGTTGGCTGCATTGAGGCAGTGATGGATCAGCGCGCCCTCGATCACGACACCGCTTGGTGCCCTGATGTCGATGCAATCCCTCGACGTGCGTCGAACCTCCGTGCGCTGGAGAAGCCAGCCGTTGGCCGCGCTGTCCACGATCACGGCGTCGAAGGCCCCGTACTGACCATCCACGACGAGATCCCGCACGGTCACGAACGCATGCGAAATCCGCAAGACCGTGGCCGCCGGCGTACTCAGAACGGCGGTCCCCGCTTGCTCTGCCCGGATCAGGATGCGCTGGGTACTCGTCCCGCTGCGCACCGTCCTCACGGCTTCGCCGTACGTGCCGGGCCGCAGCACCACCTCGTCGCCCGCTGCCGCCACGGCGAGTGCGTCGGCTACGCGTCCGAACGGGTTTTGAGGGCTGCCATTGCCGCTTCCGCCCGGCGCGACGTACAAGGTTGCTGCACTGGCTGGTAAGACTGTCAGGGCACCGGCGGCTAGCATCAACGCGACTGCCGGCCGCAACTTCAGGAAATTCATTCCCTTACATCCATCGAGGCCCGAGGGGAGGCGAGCACCGGCGCTCGATGACTGCATAGACGGTGCCGACGGAAGAGGTGGGCCGGGGGACGGCCCACTTGGCCTAGCTCTGCAAGCTCTGGACCCTCTCGCCTTCCTTGAGGTGCATGGCCACCCGTTCGCGCGTCGATGTCAGGTGTTGCTTCAGGGCATCGTGCTTGGCCGCTTTCAGAAAGCCCTCGACCTTCGTCAGTGCCTCGCGGTGACCGGTCACCATTTGCGCCATGAAGGCACGCTCGAACTGGTTGCCCGCGAGAGACGTCAGCTTCGCCTGACCCTGTTTGCCCTTGGCTTGCAGCTCTGCGACCGCGGGCGTCTCGGCTGGCATCACGCCCATCTTCGTAGCCAGCTCCTTGGTGTCCTGCACACCCTTGGCGTGCTGTACGTGCAGCATCCTCGCGTACTCGACCACGGGCTCCGAGAGCTTTGGCTGGTCGGCGGTCGAGGCTTTCTGCTCCGCGGTCATCGCCGCGCTGACCTCGTTCTCGTTGAGCGCGATCAGCCAGGCCAGGATTTCTGCGTCGCCGCCCTGCTGCGCCTCAACTGTTGCGCCACCGGTAATGGGAATCGCAAGCGTCGCCGCGAGCACGGTGTTTCGAATGAAGAGCATCGTCGGTGACAGTTTCATGGTGCCAAATCTCCCGCTGGGAGGGACACCCGGCAAAACTGCAAGCGACTTGCCAGCAAGGCGGCTCTCGCTACTCCAGCTTGACCGACGAGCCGGCCGGCCGCCGCACCGCATAGGCAAGCAGCGGCACAAACAGCACCATCTCCACCACGGCCACGTAGAGCCCATACGGTGAGAGATACCCGAGGCCGATGGGCGACACGGGCAGGGGCCTCCACGGTGCGAAGTAGCGGGTAAGGTCGAAGGGCCAGAAGAGGGCGCACCCAAGGCCGCCATCGGTCAGTGTGTCGAGGAGGGCGTGGCTGGCCACGACTGCCGTGGCCATCAGCCCGGTCCTGACGCCGGGGCGGCCAAATCGAGGGGCCAGCAGCGCGACGATGCTGCCGAGCATCACCGCGAACGCCAATGAATGCGTGGCCCCCCGATGCCCCCATGCGTCCGCGTACCTGATGCCGAACGCGAAGCCCACCACGTCCGCGTCGGGGAGGAACGACAGCGCCGCCCAGAGGAGCATCGCGCCAACGGGCGGCCGCCGAGGCGTGGCCCGCCCCCCATATGCGCGGGCGGCAGCCATGCCCACCACGATGTGCCCCAGGCTGGCCACGGCGACCCTCTACGTGGTTCCGAGCAAGAAAGTTCGACGCACCGTGAAACTTTTCGACGAATTCGGCGTCTTTACCGCCATGATGCGGTTCACTTTAGTCGCTCGCTCGCCGTCGTGCTGCTGCTGGCCCAGTTGCCCGCACAGTCGCAGTCCGGGAACTGCCGGCAGTCGCCGGACGGTGGCGCGCCGTCGTGGTGACCCCCAACGGCGGCACGCAGGACGTCTCTCTGAACCTCGAGGTAAAAGACGGCGCTGTGACCGGCGTCGCATTCGGCCTCCCGGTCACCGGCAAGGTGGAAGGGGAGACCGTCACGCTCTCGATTGCCGTCCCCGGCCGCCCCGGCCCGAGTCCGGTCCTGACTGGACAGATGGCGGGCGACCGAGATCCTGTTTCGGGCGGTCGGCTTCGAGCCTGCGCCCGTCCAGTTCGTCGCCAGGCGCGACGCGCGTTTCACGGCCACTGGCAGCGTATCCGACCAGGCGGCGGTGGAGCGCATCCTCAAGCAGTTCAACGTGCCCGGCGTCAGCATCGCCATCATCAAGGACTTCAAGGTCGTGTGGGCGAAGGGCTACGGCGTGGCCGACGTGGAGACCGGTGCGCCCGTCACCACCGACACGATGTTCCAGGCCGCGTCGATCAGCAAGCCGGTGGCCGCGATGGTATCCCTGCGGGCCATCCAGGACCGCCGCTTCGGCCTGGACCAGGACGTGAACACGATCCTCAAGTCGTGGAAGCTGCCCGATGGTTCGGGAAAGGACGGATCGCTGGCGGTCACGCCCCGGATGCTGATGAGCCACACGTCGGGCACGGGCGACGCCTTCGGGTTTCCGGGGTATGACCCCGGCACGCCGCTGCCGACGATCCAGCAGATCCTCGACGGCGTGAAGCCGTCGAACCTGCGGCCGGTGCGCCTCGAGCGGCCGCCGATGTCGGGGTTCGAGTACTCGGGCGGTGGCGTGATGATTCAACAGCTGGCGCTCATGGAAGCCACTGGCAAGCCCTTCGCCGCAGCTGGCGCGCGACACCGTGCTGGCGCCACTCGGGATGACCAACAGCACCTACGAACAGCCGCTCCCGGCCGCGTACGCCGGCAAGGCCGCTCGCGCGCACGACCCGATGGGGGCGCGCAGGGCGCGCCCTGGCACGTGTATCCCGAACAGGCCGCGGCTGGCTTGTGGACCACGCCCAGCGATCTGGCGAGGTTCGCCATCGAAGTGCAGCTCGCGACCCAGGGACGGTCGGAGCGGGTGCTCTCCGCGAGCGTGGCGCGCGAGATGGTGACGCCGGTCGGCGTCGGGCCGTACGCCGTGGGGTTCGACGTGTCCAAGCAGGGCGAGGGCTGGTACTTCGCGCACGGCGGCAGCAACTGGGGGTTCCAGTGCGACCTGGTCGCGCATCGGTCCAAGGGCTACGGCGCGGTGATCATGACCAACGGCGCCAACGGCGGCTCGGTGATCGGCGCGCTGCGCCGCATGATTCAGCTCGAATACAAGTGGGATTCGCTCGACGAGCCGATCCCGCGCCGCTACGGACCTTAGGAAGGCTCCAGGCGCCGGGCTCCGGGCTTCAGGCCTCGCTAAGAGGGCTCATGTTCGAACTGGCTCCGTCGCTGCCAGAATCCAGGACGGGGGCCGCCTTCCGGCGTGTTCTCCGTGCGTTACCGCGCGTGGCGATGGGCGCGCTGTTCGTCTACATCGGCTACACGAAGTTCGACGGCGATCCGAAGGGGCATGGTTCCAGATCTTCGAGCAGATCGGACTGGGGCAGTGGTTCCGCATCTTCACGGGGATCACACAGACGGCGGGCGGCGTGCTGCTGATGTTCCGGCGCACGGTGACCATCGGCGCGATCCTCACGGGCTCCACGATGGTCGGCGCGGCGCTCGTGGACGCATTCATGATGGGTTCGCCGATTGTGATCGTGCCGCTGCTTCTGCTGTTCCTGATTGCGACGGTCTGGGTCACATCGGACTGACTCGAACTGTTGACATTCGGCGCGACTTCAGCGCTAGATATCGTGGTCACGGTCACCGATCGTGTGGATCGGGCGAAAGAGGGAATCCGGTGAGCCGCTCGCGTATGCGGCGATTCCGGAGCTGACTCCGCAACTGTAAGCGGCGAGCCATCCGCGCACGAGCGCCACTGGTGAGAACACCCACCGGGAAGGCCAGCGGAAACGGGCGCTGACCCGCAAGCCAGGAGACCTGCCGTGATGTTGCTGTTTCGTCCTCGGGCGGGGATCCCCGAGCGCGCCTCTCCACATCTACCCCACGGCAATCCGGGGTGATGCCGGTTCGGCGTCCTCGTCCCGCGCCCGGGAACTGGAGGATGGCCGGATGCCTGCTACATCGAAAGCTTTCAAAGTCGTTGTGTGCCTCGCGCTCCTGACCGGGACGGCCGGCGCGCAGACAACCCTCGAGGTCGCCGGAACGGTGGCCGACACCTCCGGCGCCGTCATCGTGGGCGCCACTGTGGACGCCGTTGTCGTGGATCGACCAATCGCGCGTGCCACGCACGGGCGCGGACGGCCGCTACCGCCTGGAAGTGCCGCCCGGCGTGCGCTATCAGCTGCGCGCACACTCCGAAGGCTTTGCGGACTTCGTGTCCGAGATGCCGGCATCGCGGAGCGCCGTCACCAGGAACATCACGCTGCAGGTGGGGAGCTTCTCCGACACGCTCGTGGTCACGGCGTCGCGCGGCGCGGAAGCCCGGGTCAACGCCACGCAATCGGTCTCGGTTCTGACGTCGCAGGACATCGACGCCCTCGGCAGCACGTCGCTGGCCGAGGTGGTTCGCTTCGTGCCGGGCGTCGCGGTCGAAGGCAACGGCCGGGAGGGTGCGCCGACGTCGCTCTTCTCCCGCGGCGGCGAATCCGACTACAACCTGGTGCTCATCGACGGCGTGCGCGTCAACCTGGACGGCGGCGCGTTCGACTTCAGCCGCATTGCCGGCGCCGAAATCGATCGCGTCGAGGTCGTGCGCGGCGCGCAGTCGTCGCTGTGGGGATCCGACGCGATGGGCTCGGTGGTGCAGGTGTTCACCAGCCGCGCGGGTGCGAACTCGGCGCCGCAGCGTCGCGGTTCGGTCGAGGGCGGCTCGTTCGACACCTTGCGCGGCGACGCGCGGGTCACCGGCGGCGCCCGGCGAAGCGTGGACTATCAGGCGGGCGTCACGCATCGCAAGACCGACGGCGCGTTCGCGACATCCTCCCGGAGGACGACAGCTTCGAGCAGACCACGTTCGACGGCGGCATCGGCGCCGCTCTGGGACCTCGCGCCAGCCTGCGCTCGAGCGTGCGCTACAGCGACCGGCGAGGGCCGGTCGGTCGGGCCGATCACCTTCGGATCGCGCGACACGGGCGGCGTCTACGACACAAGGACTTCTCGTGGACGCTGGCGGCCATCACACGGCCGGGTCCCGCTACACCGGGATCGGCCACGGTGAACTACTTCCGGTACCGCAACGAGTCGTCGGACCTCGTCGGCGATCCGCCCTACACGACCTACGCCATTCTGGAAGGCACGCCGAACGCGCTGTTCCCGAACGGCGTGCGGCTGGTGCGGCTGATCGACCTCGCCGAGTTCAACTCGCTGGTCGGCGGCCGGCGCCACGCCGGGGCCCGGCCAGTTCCTGGCGTCGCGACAGCTCGTCGGACTTTCCCGTTCACGAGCGCCACGCGCGTTCCGCCGCCCCGCCGTCCGGTATCAGGGAGACTTCACCTGGGCGAACGGGCAGCGTCTGAGCGCGGGCTACGAATGGGAGCGCGAGCGCAACCCGCTGGTGGACGCCGCAGGATCTGACGACAACAACGCGTTCTTCGTCCAGCAGCAGTTCAACGTCCAGGGATCGGTGGTTCGTCACCGTCGGCGCGCGCGTGGACGGCAAGGAGAGGTACGACACGTTCGTGAGCCCCAAGCTGTCGGCCGGCGGGTTTGTCGTGCCGGCGCGCAGCGGGGCCTGTCGTCGGTGAAGGTTTTCGGCAACATCGGCAAGGGCATCAAGTCGCCGACGTTCGGCGAGCGGTTCGGCGGAGTCGTTCGCCGATCCGGATCCGGATCTGCGAGGTCGAGCAGGCGCGCACGGCGACGTCGGCGTCGAGGCCACGTTCGCCGATCAGCGCGTTCGCGGCGGGGTGACCTACTTCAACAACGACTACAAGGACCAGATCGCCTTCCGGTCCGGCATCGCCGGCGACGGCATTCCCGAGTACATCAACATCGACGGTTCGAAGCGCGACGGGTGGGAAGTGTCGAGGCGGCCCTGCAGCGCCCGTCGCCGGATTCACCGCTGGCGGGCAGCTACTCGCTGGTGGACACGCGCGTCGTGACCAACGTGAGCACGAGCCAGCAGTTCCAGCCCGGGCAGCCGCTGCTGCGCCGGCCGAAGCACTCGGGCATCGTTCGCGCGGCCTACGTCAGGCCGCGCTGACCGTGAACTTCGACGCCGCGTCGTCGGCGACCGGCACGACAACAGCTTCCTGTCGCTGCGGACCGTGCCGAACGCGGCCTGGCCGACCGCGTTCACGACGGACATCACCGTCAACCCCGGCTACGCCGTGATGGGCCTGGGCGTCAGCGTCGGGCGCACGACGCGCTGACGGTGTTTCTGCGCGTGGACAACATGGCCGACAGGGAGTGGGACAGCGCCCTCGGCTATCCGGGTATGCCGCGGGCGGTAGTGATCGGCGCCCGCTTCGATATCGGCGTACGCTAGTCGCATGAAGCGTAGTCCCCGCGTCGCCCTGGGCGCCCTTGGCATCGTTCTCGTGGCCGCCGTGGCGGCGGCTTTCTACGTGGCGCCCCCGTTCCGCGCCCAGTTCGCCGCCAACCAGGTCTGCTGCCAGATCCCGTTCGCCCGCAACGTCGTGGTTACGGCGAACGAGCTCCTGGGCCGCGCCACGTATCCGTCGCAGGTCGGGCAGGACAAGTGGGTCCTCGAAACGATGTTTCCGGGTGTCACCGACGGCTACTTCCTGGACGTCGGATCCGGCGATGGCGTAGTTCCACTCCAACACGGGGCGCTCGAGCGCCGGGGCTGGAAAGGCATCTGCGTGGATCCCTTCCCATCGAACATGGACGAGCGCACCTGCCAGATGTTCAAGGAGGTGGTGTGGAGCGTCCCGGGCCGCAAGATGACCTTCCAGAAGGCCGAGGGACTCGGCGGCCTGGCCGAGACGCTGGACCGGTGGAAGGACCAGGCGATGAAAGCGCCGAGCGTGGAGATGACGACGACCACGCTCGAGGACATCCTGACGCGCGCCAAGGCCCCGGCCTTCATCCACTTCATGAGCCTCGATATCGAGGGGGCCGAGCTGGAGGCACTGCGCGCGTTTCCCTTCGACCGGGTCCGGATCGGCTCGCTGGCTCTGGAGCACAACTACGAGGAGCCCAAGCGCGCGCAGATCATCGAGTTCCTGGCGGCCCGCGGGTATCGGCGCACGCATTCCCACCGCCAGGACGACTTCTTCGCCCCCGTCGCCGGGCGCTGACCGCCGCCGCTCCGCGGCGGTCCGCGCAGTGTCTTCTGCCCCGCTGTCGCGGGGCGGGTGTAGACTCTCGCGCGAAGGCCCGTGGCCGCCATCGCCACGGGGAAGGGAGACGAGATGTCCCGCACGCGCTCCGTGGATCGTCGAAACTTCCTGAAGGGCACCGCCGTGACCGGCGCCGCGGCCCTCGTTCCCGACGCGGTGACGCAGGCCGCACAGGCGCCGGCGGCTCCCGCGCCGGCGCAGCGGGCCCCGGCGGCCACGGCCGCCGCGCGAGGCCGATCCCGCCCGCGGAGGTCGAGGCCATCACGACCGATCGGCCGGGCGGCGACTTCATGGTGGACGTGCTGAAGTCGCTGAACTTCGAGTACATCGCGTCGAACCCCGGCTCGAGCTTCCGCGGCATCCACGAGTCGATCATCAACTACGGCGGCAACGAGAAGCCCGAGTTCCTCACGTGCTGCCACGAAGAATCGTCGGTGGCGATGGCGCACGGCTACTTCAAGGTCGAAGGCAAGCCGATGGCCGTGCTCTGCCACGGCACCGTGGGCCTGCAGCACGCGTCGATGGCGATCTACAACGCCTACTGCGACCGCGTGCCGGTGTACATCCTGGCCGGCAACACCCTGGACGCGACGCATGCGGCGGCCGGGCGTGGAGTGGGCGCACAGCGTGCAGGACGCGGCGGCGATGGTGCGCGACTTCATCAAGTGGGACGACAACCCGGTGTCGCTGCCGCACTTCGCCGAGTCGGCGGTGCGCGCCTACAAGATCGCGATGACGCCGCCGATGATGCCGGTGGTGGTCGTCATCGACGGCGGGCTGCAGGAAGACCCGATTCCAGCCGGAGGTCGGCCTCGCGGCTGCGCGTGCCGAGGCTCACGGTCGCCACGCCGCCGCAGGGCGATTCCGGCGCCGTCGCCGAAGCGGCGCGGCTGCTCGTCAACGCGCAGAACCCGGTGATCGTTGCCGACCGCGCCGCGCGCACGCCGGCCGGCATCGCCAGGCTCGTCGAGCTGGCCGAGACGCTGCAGGCGCCCGTCATCGATCAGCACGGGCGCATGAACTTCCCGTCGCGGCACCCGCTCAACCAGACCGACAGCGCGCGGCAGCTCATCGCCAACGCCGACGTGATCCTCGGCCTCGAGCTGACCGACTTCTGGGGCACCGTCGTCACGCGTTCCGCGACGCGCTGCATCGCACCGTCGCGGCCGCGCGTGCAAGCCGGGCACGCGGCTCATCAGCATCACCGCCGTCGATCTCTTCACGAAGAGCAACTACCAGGACTTCCAGCGATATCCCGAAGTGGACGTCGCGATGGCGGCCGACGCCGAGGCCACGCTGCCGGCGCTGACCGAGGCCTGCCGCAAGCTGATCACCGCCGACCGCCGGCGCGCCTTCGCCGAGCGCGCGCACGCGGCTCGAGCAGGCGCACGCACCGGGCGCTGGACGCCGCGCGGGCCGAGGCCGCGCTACGCGTGGGACGCGTCGCCGATCAGCACCGCGCGCCTGGCCGCCGAGATGTGGGCGCAGATCAAGAACGAGGACTGGTCGCTCGTGGCCGAAACCGGCAACACCAGCGGCTGGGCCTATCGGCTGTGGAACTTCGACAAGCACTACCAGCACCTGGGCGGCTCCGGGCGGCGCGGGCGTCGGCTACGGCGCACCGGCGGCCGTGGGCGGCGCGCTGGCGAACAGGAAGCACGGACGGCTGTCGGTGAACATCCAGGGCGACGGCGACTTGCTGTACGCCCCTGGCGTTCTGTGGACGGCGGCGCATCACAAGATCCCGCTGCTGACCGTGATGCACAACAACCGCGGCGTATCACCAGGAAGTGATGCACATCCAGCGGATGGCCAACCGCCATCAGCGCGGCATCACGCGCGGAACATCGGCACGACCATCGACACACCGAACGTGGACTTCGCGAAGATCGCGCAGGGCATGGGCGTGTATGCGGAGGGGCCGATCGAGAACCCGAAGGACCTGGGTCCGGCGCTCCAGCGCGCCCTCGCCGTCGTGAAGAAGGGCGAGCCCGCGCTGGTGGACGTGGTGACGCAACCCCGTTGAGGCACGAACGGAGGATTCGATGAGCGTCGTGCACTGTTGCGGAGTGGTCCTCCTTGCCGTGTCGGCGTGCGTGCCGGCTGCGCATGCCCAGGCTCCGGCCGCGCCGGCCGCGAAGCCGGCGCCAGCCACGGCTGGTAACACCGAGGCGGGAAGGAAGCTCTGGGTCTCCTACGGCTGCTGGCAGTGCCACGGCTACGAAGGCCAGGGCGGGGCCGCCGGGCCCAGGTTGTCAGCGCGCAACCTTCCGTTCGCCGGTTTTTCCGCGTACGTGCGGCGGCCCACCAACCAGATGCCGCCGTACACGGAGAAGGTCGTGTCCAACGCGGACCTGGTGAACATCCACGCGTTCATCCAGTCGCGGCCGGCGCCACCGGCCGTGGCAAGCGTGCCACTGCTGCAGAAGTAGCGCGTCCGCCGCGTCTGCCGTAAGATGAGATAGCTCTCCTCGTCGAGCCCTCGCCCCGCAGCACCACCGCCCCGCGGCATCCCCTAGCTTCGTCGCTTTCATCAATCAGCAGGCCACAGGTGCGTTCGCGCGCCTTTGGCGAGAGTCACGAGGCTGTGTCATGAAAGCCGTTCCCATCATCGCCCTCATCGGGGGGCTCGCCGCCGGCATCACGCCCGCGGGCGCCGAGGTCCCGTGTCTACGTTCCGACGACCCGCTCCTCAGCCAGCTCGTGGCCCGAGGGCTCAACGGGTCCGAGACGTTTCGCCGCCTGTACGAGCGGCTGAAACGGTCCAACCTGATCGTGCACCTGCGGAGGGGTACGGAAGCCCGGCAAGGCTCCGGTTACAACCAGTTCATCACGTACGCCGGCTCCTTCCGCTTCGTCCGCATCACGCTGAACGTCGTCAAGGACAACGACGACGGCGTGGCGCTGCTGGGGCACGAGCTGCAGCATGCGGTGGAGCTGGCCGAGGCTCCGGCGGTCGAGGACAGCGCGGACTACGAGCAGCTATACGAACGCATCGGCTACGAGTCGTGTTCGTCCGCTGCGCGGCGCTGTTTCGAGACGGACGCCGCGGTCCAGGCGGGCCGCGACGTCCTGCGCGAGCTGCGGGCGCAGAACCTTCTCAGCGTAAACGGATGGTGACTGTCCCGGGTCCGCTCTCCTGGCGTCAGCCATTCGACAGCGATTCGTCAGGATTAATTCAGGTGCGCGCCCGCCCCGCGTTCTTTACAGTCCTCATCTCAACTCTTCTGGGAGGTCTGATTGATGAAGTTGCGCGCGGCATTGCGCCTGGGCTGGCTGCTGGCCCTGGTGCTCATGTATGCATCCGAGGGCGCTGCCCAGCAGCTCTCGCTGTCGGGAACGGTCCGCGATACGACTGGGGTCGTTCCGGACGCGACGGTCACGCTGTCATCGGGCGGCGCCGAGATCGCCTCGACCAAGACCGATCAATCCGGCGCATACCGGTTCACCGGCTTGAGCGCAGGCAGCTACGAGGTCGCAGCAGCCATGCCCGGATTCGAGACTGCCGTGCGCAGCGTCGCCCTTCGCGCCGACGCGCCGGCCGTCGATTTCTCGCTTGCGGTGGGGCGCGTGTCGTCGTCGGTGACGGTGACCGCGGCGGTCGGCAGGGCTACCGCCACGCGCCTGCCGGTCAGCAACATCGACGTGCCGGCACAGGTGAGCGTCGTCTCACAGGAACTCATCGCCCAGCAGGGACTGAACAGCGTCGGCGACGCGCTGCGCAACGCGTCGGGTGTCCAGTCGTTCCGCTGGTACGGCGTCTACGAGCAATACACGATTCGGGGGTTCAACGATCCCGACCGTGACGCCTTCAACGTGGTGCTCTACGATGGCCTCCGCCGCGGCGGCAACCGCTACGGCACGCAGACGAACAACATTCAGGCGATCGAAGTGCTGAAGGGGCCGAACTCGATCCTCTACGGGCGCGGCGCGGTCGGAGGCACCATCAACATCGTCCGCAAGAAGCCGCAGATGGTGCGCGCCTACGACCTGATGTATCGCGGCGGCCGGTTCAACACGCACCAGGCGGCCGCGGGCGCGACCGGCGCCGTCGGGGGCAGCAGCCGCGTCTCGTATCGCGTCGACAGCGGCTTCGAGGCAAGCGATGGCTGGCGCGGCGCGGGCGCGGATCGCTTCAACCTCGCACCGTCGCTGACCGCGTTGGTGGGCAGCCGCGCCCGCCTCACGGTCCAGCAGACGTTCGTGCGCGACAAGTTCGACGGCGACGGCGGCGTGCCGCTCAACATGGTCGACCACCCGTCGTTCGAACGGGACCTGCGCTTCAGCCTGCCGCAGGACCGCGTCCTGGTCGAGGACTCGACGACGCAGTTCCACTTCAACGGTACGCTGGCCTCGGCATGGGAGTTCCGCAACTCGATGCAGTGGCAGCGCATGAGCGACCAGTACTTCGTCACCGAAGGGGTCTACGGCGACCCCGATGCCAGCGAAGTGTTCCGCGAGCCGCTCGATTTTCACCACATCCGGCGGCCGTTCCAAAACCAGTCCGAGATCGTCGGGCGACTCACCGGCGCCGGCACGCACAACCTGCTGTTCGGATACGAATACCAGCGCGACAAATACCGGACCGAGGTCACGGCGGGCGACGACCCTGACTGCATCTGCGGCTACTGGTATCTGACGATTCCGTCGATGGATATCCGGACGATGCGCGAGACGCTGACGGCGCCGCTCGATCTGGACACGGTGGCACGGACGACGTTCGTCAACGATCACATCCACTCGTTCTACTGGCAGGACCAGATCGACATCCTGCCCCAGCTCAAGGTCAACATCGGGCATCGCATGGATGCCTACGACCGCGCCATCGATCGCGTGGGCGGTTTGCCGTTCACCCCAGTGCGGCGGGAGCAGACCGCGCATTCGTACCGGGCGGGCCTCGTCTATGCGCCGCGCGCCGATCAGCAGGTCTATTTCGGGACGTCGTCGTCGTTCACGCCCGTCAACACGGTGCCGGCGAGCGGCGCGCAACTCGAGCCGAGCACGGCCCGCAACTACGAAGTCGGCCACCGCTGGCAGGGCTTGAACGGTCGCGTCGACACCAACGCCGCCGTCTACTACGCCGTCCGCAACAACGTGAACGTGCAGCAGACGCCGATTACGGTCCTGCAGATCGGCGAGCAGCGGTCGAAGGGCCTCGACGTCGACGTCAACACCGCCCTGGGCGGTCTGACCTACCTGGTGTTCAACTACGGGTTCTCATCGCCCATCTACGAGGACGCCGGCACGCTGTCGGGTCTACGGCCGCGCTTTGCGCCACGCCATTTCGTCAATGCGTGGCTTCGCAAGGAATTCGCGGGCGGGTTCAACGCGGCGTTCGGCGCCCGCTACGTCGGCGAGCAGTTCGCCAACAACGGCAACACGCTGACCGTGGACGACTACACGATCTTCTCGGGGGCCGTCGGCTTCAGGACCAGCCGATGGGACTGGACCGTCAACGCGGACAACCTGTTCAACAACGACGACTATTTCCTGCCGGGTCACTTCTCCAATCTGGGTTTTCCCGGCCCACCGATCAACGTTACGACCACGGTCCGCTTGAGATGGAATTGAGTCAGCGATAACCTCGGTCGGCGTAGATCCATCGCATGGTGCTCCGGCCTGCCGTCCTGCTCAAGCGATCGCTCATCTTCACCCACCGCTGGTTGGGCGTTGCGCTGTCGCTGCTGTTCCTGCTCTGGTTCGTGTCAGGGATCGTGATGATGTACTGGGGATTCCCCAGCGTCGGCCCGGGCGATCGGTTGCAGCGGGCACCGACGCTGGCGCCGGAACGCATCGCCGTGTCGGCTGAACGCGCCTTCGGGCCGCTGGACCGCGACGGGCACCCGGCGCAGGTTCGCCTCACGTCCTTCGACGGCCGGCCCGTGTACCGCTTCGCCGCCGGCGGGGGGCGGAACCGTGGTGGTCCGGGGCGCGAGCGCGGGGGCGGAGCGGCGAGCGTCTTCGCCGACGACGGGTCGCAGGTCGGCGAGGTGGATGCGGCCATGGCCGATCGGGCTGCGTCCAGGTGGGCGGGGCGGCCGGCGGCCGAGGCTTCCAAGACGCTCGTCGAAGAAGTGGACCAGTGGACGGTCGGAGGGGCCGGCCGCGGGCAGCAGCCGCTCTACAAGTACCTCCTGGCCCGACGGCCAACAGGCCTACGTCAGCGGCGCATCGGCCGACGTCGTGCAATACACCACAACCTCGTCGCGGTTCTGGGCCTACATGGGCGCCATCCCGCACTGGCTGTACTTCACCCCCATTCGCCAGAACGGGCGGCAGTGGTTCTCGTTCGTCGTGTGGTCGTCCCTCATTGGCACCGTCGCCGCGCTGATGGGTGTGGTGATCGCGGTGTGGATGTACTCACCGCGGAAACGGTATCGCCATGCGGGGGCGCCGACCAGCATTCCCTACAAGGGCTGGAAGCGATGGCACACGATCACGGGCCTCATCTTCGGCGTCGTCACCACCACGTGGGCGTTCAGCGGCCTGCTGTCGATGGGGCCCTTTCCGATCATGGAGCGGCTCACGGACCTCACCGTGGCTTCGGAGGAGAACGGCGGCGCCGCCGACGTCGATCTCGAGGCTGCGATGCGGGGCCGTGCGCTGCCGCTCGAGGCCTACGAGCCCAAGCCTCCGGCGACGGCGCTCGCGAGCGTGCGGGACTTCCAGGCGAAAGAGCTCGAGTACACCTCCTACGGTGGCCAGCCGGTGTATCTGGCGACGAACGGCCGCGGCGACACGCGCGTGATACCCGTTCACGGCGAGCCGGCGACGGGCTTCGATGCCAGCACGCTCATGGAGCGCGTGCGCCAGCAGGCCGGCGGCCAGCTGGCCGAGCTGACGCTCATGCACGAGTACGACGCCTACTACCTGGATCGCCGGGGACAGCGTCCCCTCCCCGTGATCTACGTCCGCATGAACGACGCGGTAGGCACCCGCTATTACATCGATCCGAAGACCGCCACCATCGTCGAACGCTATAGCAGCCGCGAGTGGGTGAGCCGCTGGCTGTACCACGGCCTCCATTCGCTGGACCTGCCGTGGCTCTACAAGTACCGGCCCCTGTGGGACATCGTGGTGATCACGCTGATGCTCGGCGGCGCGGCCATCTGCGTGACCTCGCTGATGCTGGCGTGGCGCGTGCTCGCACGCAAGCTCGCGGTGGTGTGGAGCGCGCTGCGTCCGCCGAACGAAGACCTGGCGCTCGACCTCGAGCGGTAGCCGCCAGGAACTTCACGCGGGGCGCATCACTTCCAGGGGTCGCTCCATCGCGGGTCGCGCAGCGCTTCGCGGTCGGTCAGGCTTTCCAGAAACGCGATGAGGTCGCGGCGCTCCTCCTGCGTCAGCGTCAGCGGGCTGAGTGCGGTGGTGCGGTTGGGATTCGACGTGCGTCCTCCGGCCTCGTAGTGATCGAGCACGGCGTCCAGCGTGGCGATGCTCCCGTCGTGCATGTAGGGCGCGGTCACGGCGATGTTCCGCAAGGTCGGAATGCGGAACTTGCCCACGTCCTCGAGGACCTTTGTATGTTCGTACTGCCCGGTGTTGTCGGCAGGGTACGTGATCGGACCGGGCAGGTTGTACAGCGCCGTGTTGTGGAACTGGAAGACCTCGTCCTCGAAAGCCGACAGCGCCGCCGCGACGTTCGGCGTGGTCACGGCGTTGGCGTCCCCGGGGAACGCCTCGGCGAAGAGCCGCCGATAGATGGGGTCGGCTGCCAGCGCGGCGTAGACGCGCTGTTCGTGGCCGGCCATGCCCAACTCGACGGGTGTCGTGCCGAGGAGCGGCACGAGCACCTGCGTCTCCAACGTTCTCAGGGCCGGGTTGGCCCAGGTCAGCGCATCGCGGTATGCCGTGTTGACGAGCGACATCGGGCTGCGCGCGTGCAGCATCCCCGTGGAGCCTAGCCCCAGCGCCCGGCCGTCGGTGAAGGCGCGCTCCTGCAGGTGGCACGTGCCGCACGACTGCGTGCCGTTTCCCGATAGACGCGTGTCGTAGAACAGGCGACGCCCCAGCTCGACGCGCGCCGGCGTCATCGGCCATTCGGCTGGCACGCGCGGTGCCGCCACGCGCGGCGGCAGATCCCACTGGTGCTGCGCCGCGGGCGAATGGCCCGCGGCCATCGCCAGCATCAGGGCTGCGCCGAGGGTCGCCGCGGGCTGCGTGGCGCGGTTCTCACGCTGCGAGAGCCAACGCGGTTTCACCACGCGCGTCCACCACATGATGAACCCCGTGACGAAGAGGAGCGCCGGCGCCAGGCCCAGGATCGCCCATGCCAACCGGATGCCGAACCCGCCGAAGTTGCCCACGTGGAGCGGCGCCACCCACGCCATGATCACATCGCCCGCGGTTCGCGCGCCCGGCGTTGGAGCCTCCAGCACCGCGCCCGTGAACTGGTCCAGGTACACGGAGGTGAGGTTCGGGGACCCCGCGGGTGTCGGCGTCACGTCCGAGAACTGCACCAGGAACGCTCCGCGATCGCTCGACGGCAGCACGACGCGCGCCACGGCTGCCCCCGGCACGCGCCGGCTGGCGATCTCCACCATCTCGCGCCAGGAGGGAGGCTGCAGCCCCTTGCCGGAGGGATCCGACTGCGGTGAACGCGCGACGCTGATCGGCGACACCCGGTTCACGGCGTTGCGAAAGGCCGTCGGAAACGCGAAGTAGGCGCCGGTGACGGCCCAGATGGCGATGAGCGCGAGCGTCCAGAAGCCCACGGCGCTGTGCAGGTCCCAGTTCACGCGCTTCCACGATCGGCGGACGTCGATCATCAATCCGCGCCGCCAGTTCAGGAGACCCTGCCACCAGATGACGGCGCCCGTCAGGCACATGAGCAGGAGGCCCAGGGCGCCGAAGCCGTTGACGACGCGTCCCGTTCGTCCGCCCAGCAGGTCGAAGTGCAGGTCCTGCACGGTGCGCACGAACGACCGCTCCGGCAACTCGCCGAGCACGGTGCCCGTGACCGGGTCGGCCAGGATGGTCAGGAACTGCGGCCCGCGGACGACGTAGGCCAGATACGTGGGGCGCGTGGTGGTTGGTGCATCGATGCCGGAGAGCCGATCGCCGGGGTACGCATCGCGAATGCTCTCGAGGATCGTGGCGGCCGGGGCCGTGGGCCCTGGCGCGCTGGGCGTGAACAGGTGCGGGTGCTGCGCGCGTTGCAAGTCGATGCGGAACACGAGCGCCGCGCCCGTGACGCATACGACCACGATGTACAGCCCAGTGAGGATCCCGGTCCAGAGATGGACCTGGAAGAGCGCCCGCCGGAGGAAGACCGACTGCGGCTTGTGAAGGAACGCGCTCACTGGCGTGACCGGCGATTCGAGGCGCTATTTCCCGTCCATGTGGCCGGGCTTCTTCGACGCGTCCAGTCGCAGCGTGCCCTTGAGCATGTTGCCGCTGGCGGTGCGTATCTCGAAGGCGTCGCCGTTGATGGTCATCACGCCGCCTTTGATGGCGTCGAGCGGCTTGGCGTTGTGCTCAGCACCGGTGACGACCCAGCGCCCCTGCAACGGGGCGAGTGCCGACGACGGGGCTTGCGCGCCCACGGACGCGGCTGCCAACGCGAACAGGATGGCGAGATGGAACTGCTGCAGACCACCCAGTCTACACTCCAGCCATGGCCGATCCCGTTGCCGATGCGTTCCTGAAACAGGTCGATCTCGTGGAGAACGACCTGGTGGGTCTGGCCAGGGCCATGCCCGCCGACGCCTACGATTTTCGCCCGAGCGGGGGCGCCTTCGAGGGCGTGCGCACCTTCGGCGAGCAGGTCAAGCACGCGGCGACCTTGATCTTCATGACGGCCGCCATCGTGCTGGAGGAGAAGTCGCCCTATGGCCCCGGCGTCAACGACAACGGCCCGGGCGACGTCCAAGGCAAGGATGCCATCGTGGCCTATCTCGAGTCGTCGATCCGCTACGCGCGCAAGGCCATGTCGTCCCTGACGCTGAAGAACCACCTCGACCCGGTGCGCACCTACTTCGGTTCTCAGCCGCGCATCGAAGTGGCCGCGGGCGTGGCGTACCACGGCTACAACCATTACGGGCAGATGGTGGTCTATGCCCGCATGAAGGGCGTGGTGCCGCCCGCGAGCCGAAGGGAAGGACCAAAGTGATGAGCAGGCGCTGACGCCGTCGGCGCGTCCAGCTATACTGGCCGCGCATGGCCAACTTCACCCTTCGGATCAACGGCGCGGCGCGCAGCGTGGACGTCGAGCCGGCCACACCTCTTCTGTACGTCCTGCGCAACGACCTCGGCCTCCAGGGCCCGCGTTTCGGCTGCGGACTGGGACAGTGCGGCGCGTGCACCGTCATCATCGGCAATCAGGCGGTGCGGTCGTGCATCCGCGCCGTGTCCACGGTCGGGTCGGCTGAGATCACCACGCTCGAGGGCCTCTCGAAGGACGGCAAGCTGCACCCGCTGCAGCAGGCGTGGATCGAGGAGCAGGTGCCGGCCTGCGGGTTCTGCCAGAACGGGCAGATCATGACGGCGAAGGCGCTGCTCGATCGCAACCCGTCGCCCACCGACGCACAGATTCGCCAGGGCATGGCGGGCACGCTGTGCCGCTGCATGACCTACTACCGCATCCACGCCGCCATCAAGCGCGCGTCGAAGACCGCGACGGCGGCTGCCGCCGAGTCGGAGCAGGGGGTGGTGGCATGAGCACCCGCCGCGACTTCATCAAGCAGTCCGGTCTGCTCGTCGTCGGTCTCGGAGCGGTGCCGGATCTGCTCGCCGACCCTGTGCGCGCCGCGGCGCAGGCGGGCCTCGGCCCAGGTCCCTATCCCGACCTCGACTTCCGCCAGCTGGACTCGTGGATCGTCGTGCGCCCCGACAACACCGCCACGTTCTACGTGGGCAAGACCGATCTCGGGCAAGGCACCGGCACGGCGTTCCGCCAGATCATGGCCGACGAGCTGGACATCGCCTACGAGCGCACCAGCGTGGTGATGGGCACGACCGACGTCACCGTGGATCAAGGCGGCTCGGGCGGCTCGGATGCGATCCAGACCGACGGCTGGCCGATGCGGCGGGTGGCGGCGGAAGCGCGGCGTGTGCTGCTGGACATGGCCTCGACGCGGCTCGGCGTGCCGGCAGGTCAACTCGCGGTCAGCGCCGGCGTGGTGTCGGTGGCCGCGGAGCCTTCGAAGCGTGTGACGTACGGGGAGCTGATCGGAGGGCGCCGCTTCAACGTCACACTGCGCGGCGACAACATCAACGCCACCACGGGCCAGGCGCCACTCAAGGCGGTCCAGGATCTGAAGATCGTGGGGCAGTCGCCGCAGCGGGACGACATTCCGGCCAAAGTGGACGGCTCGCTGCGGTGGGCCGTTGACGTCAAGCTGCCGGGCATGGTGCACGCGCGCAACGTGAGGCCGCCGTTTGCGGGCGCGACGCTCGTCAGCATCGACGAGTCGTCCGTGAAGTCGATTCCGGGGTTCGTTCGAGTGGTCAGCAAGGGCAACTACGTGGCGGTGGTGTGTGAGCGCGAGGAGCACGCCATCCAGGCGGCGAGGCAGCTCAAGGTCGAGTGGAAGAAGCCCGCGACGGCGCCGTTTCCCACCTCCGAGAACCTGTTCGACTACATGCGCTCGGCCATGCCGACCAGCATGGGCATGCCGACCGTGGCGGGCACGCCGGACGCGGCACTGGCGGGATCCGCCAAGCGCGTCGAAGCCGAGTACGAGGTGCCGTTCCAGGGTCACGTGGCGATCGGTCCGGCGCACGCCATGGCCGACCCGTCCAACGATCAGATGACCATCTACTCCAACGACATGAAGTCGTACGGATTGCGTGACGGCGTTGCGCGGTTCCTGCAGATGCCGCGCGACCGTGTCCGCGTGGTGTGGATGGAAGGGCCCCAGGCCTACGGCCGCACCGCGGCCGACGACGCCGGCTTCGAGGCCGCGTTCCTCGCGAAGGAGATCGGCCGGCCCGTGCGCGTGCAGTGGATGCGCCAGGAAGAAACGGCCTGGGACACCAAGGGCCCGGCCTTCGCGGTGAAGATGCGCGGCGGCCTGGACGCCGAGGGCAATCTCACGGCCATGGAGTTCGAGGCGCGCGTGGCCGATCACAATCACCTGGGCTACAACGAGCCCGACACCGTGCTGATCGCGCAGCTGAGCGGCCAGCACAAGGCCACGCCCGCGCGCGGCGGTGGCGCACTGCCCTCCGAGATGTACGCGATCCCGAACCGGCGGTACGTGGCGCACGTCGTCGGGCTGCCGCTGGTGTGGGAGACGCCGCTGCGCACCGGCAACCTGCGCGATCCCAACGGGCCCCAGGCGGCGTTTGCCTCTGAGTCGTTCATGGACGAACTGGCGGCCGCCGCTGGCGCCGATCCGGTGGCCTTCCGCATGAAGCTGCTGACCGCCAGCACCACCGACGACAATGGGTTCAGGCGCGCGCGTTCGATCGCCGTGGTCAAGGCCGCGGCCGAGAAGTACGGCTGGGACGCCCGCCCGTCGCCCAAGCGCGTGGGCACCGGTGAAGTGCTGACCGGCCGCGGGTTCGCGTACGCGGTGCGCAGCCAGACGGTGGTGGCGCAGATCGTGGACGTCGAGGTGAATCGGCGGACCGGCCACGTGTGGGCCAAGCGCATCGTCTGCGCGCACGACTGCGGCCTGGTGATCAATCCCGAGGGGCTGAGGCGCACCGTCGAAGGGGGCATGCTGCACACGCTGAGTCGCGCCCTCCATGAAGAGGTGCGGTTCGACACCGAGAAGGTGACAAGCGTGGATTGGGCCAGCTATCCCACGCTCACGCACGCTGACACGCCCGAATCGATCGACGTGGTGATCGTCAACGGCGACCCGAACCCGAACCGCCCCGACCTGCCGCACTACGGCGCGGGCGAGACGGTCTGCAAGCCGCTCATCGCGGCGGTGGCCAACGCCATCTTCGACGCTACCGGCGTGCGCCTGCGGCGCGTGCCCTTCCGGGACGCCCGAGTGCTCGCCGCGCTCCGAGCCGCGAAGGTCTGACCCCGCCGGCGGCCCGCGCAGGCCGCCGCGCACCCCAATCCGCCCCCCCGGATGTGATCGCGATCACAGACCCGGCGTGATCTGCGTCACCGACACACGTCGCGCAGAGAGTCACACTCCCTTCCACGAAGGGAAGTGGCACATGTTTACCATCAGGAGCCAAACCGAAGACCAGGCGGAGGACCGGCCGCTCGAACCCGGCGACGTGTGGGGCAACTTCACGCTGGTGCGGAAGATCGGCGAGGGCCCCAACGCCGAGGTGTACCTCGCTCGCGACTCGTGGCTCGCGCATGACGTCGCCCTCAAACTCCTGCGAGCCAACGTTGCCGACAAGGCGAAGATGCTGCACGAAGCCCGGATGCTCGTGCGCGCCAGGCATTCCAGCATCGTGACGGTGCACGGCGCCGACGTGCACGGCGGCCGGCTTGGGTTCTGGATGGACTTCGTGGATGGTCTGACGCTGAACGAGGTCATTCTGCGCGGTGGTCCGCGCAGCGCCGGCGAAGCGATGGCCTGGGGCCGGGACCTGTGCCGGGCGCTGGCCGCGGTGCACGCCGCGGGGGTCATCCACCGCGACGTCAAGGCGCAGAACGTGATGCGCCAGACGCACGACGGGCGGCTGATCTTGATGGACTTCTCGGCCGGTGAGCTGCTGGACGAGCCCCGCAAGGGCGCCGCCGCGGGAACGCCGTTGTATCTCGCGCCTGAGCTGCTCGAGGGCGGGGTGGCGACACGCAGCTCCGACATCTATGCGTTGGGCGTGCTGCTCTTCTACGTCGTGTCCAGCCGGTTCCCCATCGATGGCGAGTCCTGGGACGAACTGCGGGCCGCGCACGCCAGCGGCATCCGGCTGCGCCTGGAGGACGTTCGACCCGATCTGCCGGCGCTCTTCGTGGACGTAGTGGAGCGGGCGCTCAGCCCCAACCCCGCGGCCCGATATACCAGCGCCGGCGAGATGCTGGCAGCGCTTCGCGCCTGTTCGGACGCGGACCCCCTCTTCATGACGCCGCCCGAACCGCGCCTTGTTGCGCCCGGGCCGGCTCCTGCCGTCGGCGGCCACTTCGTCAAGAGAGTGGCCGCGCTCGGCAGGGCGGCTGGGCTCCCCAGCGCGGACGCTGTCAGGCGGCGGGTCGCCGGCGCGGTGGCGCTGATCCTCGGCCTCGCACAGTGCTTGGCCGTCACCGGCCGGTAAGGCGCTCCCGCCCGCGGGCGGACCCCTCAATCGTGGGCATCGTGTTAGCCTTCAACACGTTAGGCGACAATGGCTGCCCCGATGAACCGCGCCGCGTTGAAACGGCCCTGGCGCAGGTCCCACTATTCTCGGAGCTGTCGGCCGAAGAGCTGGAGCTCCTGACCTCGACGGCGCGGTCGCTCAACGCGCGGAAGGACGCCCGGGTATTCGAGGAGGGCTCGGCGGCCGATTGCTGCTATGTGATGACGTCGGGGCGTGCGCGAGTGGTGGTGGCTGGCGAAGGCGACGCGGAAATCGTCCTTGGCACGGTGCGCCCGAAGGGACTCGTGGGCGAGCTGGCGCTCTTCGATCGGGCTCCGCGGTCCGCGTCGCTGATCGCGGTCGAACCCAGTCACTTCATCGTCATACCGGCCGCATCCTTCGAGCGTGTTGCGAAAGAACCCGCTGTTCGAGCGCAAGGTCGTGGCGCGTGTGGTCCTCACGCTGCGCGAGGCCAACGAGCAGCTGCGCGCCGTGTCCGCGCCCTCGTCGCTGGCGCGGCTGGCCTGGTGCCTCGGGAAGCTGGCCCGCCACGAGGGCGCCTCGGACGGCCGCCTGGTCGCCATTCCCGCGCCGCACCCACCAGGACCTGGCCGAGATGATTGGCTGTTCGCGCGAGACCGTCAGCCGCAAGCTGGAACTGCTCAAGCGCCGCAAGTGCGTATCGTGGGACAGCAAGACGATGCGGCTGGACATGGCAGGCCTGGGGCGGCACGCGAAGGCCGATATGGAGGCACTCGCATCGAACCCGGCGAAGCGGCCGTGAGCGGGCATGTTGAGTCGCCGTCTTGCACGCGCAGTAGCAATCGGGCTCGCGACGGGAGTAATCGGCATGATCGGCGCCGTCGTGCCTCCCGTCGCGGCGCTCGAGGACAGCATCGGGCTTCGCTCGCTGTTCCTTGCCCGCGGCCCCGTCGCGCCGCCGGCGGGCGTCGTGGTCGTCAACCTGGACCGCAGCGCGTCCGTGCGCGCCGGCTTGCCGCCGGCAGTACGCGACTGGCCTCGATCGGCGCACGCCCAGCTGATCGATCGGCTGGTGGACCGCGGCGCGGCGACCATCGCCTTCGACGTGCAGTTCCTCCGGCACAGCGCCTCGCCAGCGGAGGACGACGTCCTGGCGCGTGCCATCTCCCGCGCGGGCAACGTGGTGCTGGCGCAGCGCCTGGAGGTCGTGCGCAGCGGCGACACCGAGTTCTGGCGCACACGGGATCCAATTCCTGAGCTGGCGCGCGCGGCCGCCGCGATGGGTCCGGCGTCGCTGCCGGATACGGCCGTGGTCACGTGGTTCTGGGCCGTCCAGGACATTCCGGGAGCCGGCAGGACACTGACCTTGCCTGCCTCGGCCGCCCGGCGGCACACGATGTCCCTGGCGGGAACGGGGTCTCCCATTACCCCCGCCGATACCGCCTACCTGAACTTCTACGGCCCTCCCGGCACGATCTGTACGTGGTCCTACAGCGACGTCGTGGCCGGCGACGGTTCCGGAGTCGAGCCCTGCTCGCTGCGCGGCGCGCTGGTGTTCGTGGGGCTGGGCCATAGCGCGCTTGCCGACGCCGGCCAGCAGGACACGCACCACACGATCTACGAGAACGACGAGGGCGTGGACTTCACCGGCGTGGAGCTGCACGCCACGGCTGCGGCCAATCTCTTGAGCGGCACGGCCCTGCGAGCGCCGGCGCCTGCCGTCAGCGTGCTCGTGCTGCTGCTCGTCGGCGCCGCTGGCGCAGCCGGGTACTGGGTGCGGAGCATCGTCCGTTGGACCGCGGGGCGTCTGACGGCGCGCGCCCACGCCGCGGGCGTGATCGTCGCAGCATTCGCGGCCTACGCCGGCGTTGCGTACCTCCTCTTCACGCAGCAGCACATCGTGCTTCCGCTCGTCGTGCCGTTGGCCGTGCAGGCGCCCCTGGCGCTGGTGCTGGTGTTGCTGACTCCGCCCACCGTACGCGTGGAGCAGGCCAGGGCCGTGTGCGTCGCTACCGACGCCGACGGGTCCACCGCACTCGGACAACGCCTGTCGCACAGGGAGTACGCCTCCGTGATGAACCGCTACGTCCAGGCGCTGGCGCAGCCGGTCTGGGTGCGTGGCGGCGCCGCGTTGTCGCCTCAGGGCGACGGCTTCATCGGCCTGTGGCGGGCGGGCGACGAGCCAGGCTCCGACGCGGACCGCGCGCTGCGGGCGCAGGCCTGCCATGCCGCGCTGGCCATCGCCGGGGCCGCGGCCGAATTCAATTCAGCGCAGTCTGGCGGCGAGACGCTGCCCACGCGGATCGGCGTGACGGTCGGCTCCGTGACCGTACACGCGGACGCGGACCGCGGCATCGGAAGCGCGTTCGGGGACGCCATCAACGTGGCCGCCCGGCTCCGCGATGCCAACAGGGAACTGGGCACGCGCGTGCTGGCATCGTCTGAAGTGGCTGCCGACCTCGCGAGTTCGACCATCGAGGCGCGTCGCCTCGTGTCCACTCTGACGCTGAAGGGCGTGGAGAACGCCGCGGAGGTATTCGAGCTGGTGCGGCGAACGGGATGATTTACTGGCCGCGAACCACCCAGACGTGCAGCAGGTAGCGGGCGATGAAGGTCCCACCCTCGGCCACCCGAGCCCAATGGCTGTTCTCGACGAACATGCCATACGACGCGCCGCCGGCGTTCACCTGGAGGGCCTTTCCCACCGGCAACTCGGTCAGCGTACCGTCCTGGCGCACGACGTCGGTCTGCACCGCGGTCAGATTCGAAGAGCCCGCGTGGGGACGCTGTCGAAGCGACACGCCCGTCCCGGCCTGAACGCTGATCGGTTCAACGGCAATCATCCACAGCTCAGCGAGCAGTACCCCCGCCTTGTCGCTGACGACGAGCTGCCTGGCGGGTCCCCCTGGAGTGGAGCGCTCGGTGATGCTCCAGTTTCCAAATCCAGCAGGGGCGGCGATCGGCGGGAGACCGGGCGGCAGACGGTACAGCACCCTGAGGATACGGCCGCTGCCCTCGAACAGGTCGAGTGCACCTCCACTGGCGACAATCTTGCCGTTGCCATTGGCTACGCCTTGAAACGGCTTCCCGTCCGCCAGGATCGCCAGCGAGGGCTGGGTGCCCGCCGGCAGCGAGGGTGGCTCCGCGGGAACGCTGGGCGGCGGCAGCGGCAGGTTCAGGGGTGGGCGCGGCACCCCGCCGAGCAGCGGAGAGGTCTGCTGGTTGGGCGGCGTGAACGTCTCGCCGGTACATGCGGTCACCAGCAGCATCGAGACGAGTGCCAGACGCGTCAGTTGTTGTTCCATTCCGCGCCTCCCACGAAGTTCAGCAGCAGGTGGCCCCACTGATCGAAGTCGTCCCAGTCGTCCACCATGTCCATGTCGAATCCTGGCCACGGCAGAATGGATTGAGGTTCATCGGGCCAGCGTTGGAGGCCACCATGCCATCCTGATCGAGGTCCGCGGCCCTTCGTCGCAGATCCCGGGGGTCTCATCGACCGAAGCTTCGCTCAACCGTCTTCAACGTTCCTTGGCTGAAGGTGATCACCCCATCTTGTTGCAGTCGCAGGTCACGTCTACGCCCGCGCCGTAGCGGTAGCTCATGATGCTTGGCAGGTTGGGCTTGAAGACGTAGTCCTGGGTGTTCGACATCAAGTCGCCATGCGAGAGGCCCAGGTTGTGCCCCAGCTCGTGCATGAAGTCACCAGCTGCACCGTGAAGTTCCCGGAGCTGGAGGACGAACCCAGCAAGTCAGAAAGAAGTCGTTCCCGTGGAGCTCTGCTCGACCGCTCGCGCTCAGCGTGTCCTTCCTGCCCAGCACGGCATAGTGAAACAGCTTCAGGCGATCGGGATCGAAATGGTTGGCCTTGTAGTCGAAGACGCTCGACATGATCGTGCAACCCGAAATCCCGGCTGGTGCCGGAAACTCCAGCGTGAGGCAATCGTGATTGGCCAGCGTCTCGCCCCCTTTGAGTCCCGGGCTCTGTCCGCGATCGACGAAGACGTGAATGCCACGGGAGCCGTCGGGATTGAGCACCGGGGCCTCCGCGAATAGCGTCTCGAGCGTGCTGAAGACTGTGTCGGGGAGCTTCGCGGCGGCGATCCAGTCCGTCTCGACCAGGATGTCCTTGCGCCACTTGTTCGCACCAAAGTCGGACAGCGAGATCGTGACCCCCGACGGCGCCTCGTAGCCGGATTCTTCCCAGACGTCGGGCAGGCCGTCGCCGTCGCCGTCGAGGTCTTCTGCTCTCGCGGGCAACGTGATGGTTCCCCTGGCCGTCTGGCCGTCGTTGTTGACCACGGTCACCTCCAGCGTCGAACCCCACGACACCCCTTCCACTACGCCGGCAACCTGGGCGTAGTGATACACGGGGTAGCCGAAGGTCGCTGGTTGGTGCGCCTGCTGGTAGTCGATGGGCAGGCCGCTCCAGAACACGCTGATCGGCACGTTTCGAGCGGCCCCGACCCCGGCAACCACTTCACGGACCTCGAGGGTCGCGTTGACATCGAGGTTGGCTGCCGACACGGTCATGCCGATGGATAACGGACTGCCAGAGGCCTCGACGATACCGATGTCCTCGATCCGGGGCGCTGGAAAGGGCTGCGAATCCAGGACCATCACTTCGATGGTGGCCGAAGTCCCACCGTTGTTCCTGATAGCGACCTGATGGGGCCCGGGTGTGGCGTCGACCGGGATCTGAAAATAACGGGTGCCGAACAGGCCTGTGTAGATGGTCATTTCGCTGCCCGAGCCTGCGTCCCACACCACGGCGGCGAAATCGGTCGTTCCGTCGACGGCCAGCAGCTGTCGCGGATAACCGGTGCCGGGCTGGATGGTGTTCAGAGGTCGGCTTGGCGCAGCCGGCGAGGAGCAGGGTGGCCGCAGCGACCAGGAAGCCCGGCCCAAGCCGGGCTCGGAGGCAGCGCTGTGACACGCTCGTGATCACGCTGACGAATCGCTGGCTGGTCACATTTACCTCCGGCCCGAGCAGGGCGTTCTAGTCGTTGTACTCGCACGCAGCTCCGAGATTCCAGCACGCGCGGCCGGAAGGCAGATTCATGCAGATGTGCAGGACGCCATTGATGCAGACATACTCAGGATTGGGGTCGCCGGGCGGATCCGGGATGGGTTTTTCCTGGGGTGTCGACTTCCTCGGGTCCTTTTGGTGGATCTTTCTCAATTCCGCCCCCTTGACCCAACGCCGTGCTTGCCGAGGATCGTGTTGGTCTTCGTATCGAACAGCAACGTGATGAAGCGTCTGCGCATGCGTTCGTCAGTCTCGGCCATGAATGCCTCCTGAGAGAGTTCGTTCTCATGCTACGAGTCCCAAGACAAACTTGAGCATTGCCACCCGCGCCGGTCGAACCTGCGGGTTGGCGGGGTCGGTGTCCTGAAAACTGAACCTCTCGTCCGTCGCGTTCTTCACCTCCACGGTCACGCGTCCGTACCGCCGCGGCAATCGGTAGCCCGACCGTTGCATCGAGTCACCCAGAATCGATCGTGTCCGGCCTTGCGAACGCGAATGACTCGAACCGCCCGCGCTGAGCGATTCCTGTCACCGAGAGTCCCGCAAACCAGCCAGATCGAGGAAGAATCGGACGCCAGCGGCACCCGGTGGGTTCGCAAGGCGACGACGTTGCTCTGACGTTTCCCGGGACGACGATCAAACCGTTCGAACAAGTATTCGACAGACTGACAGACATCTTCGCAGAGGGTGTCCAGTAGAGCGTACGAACGGGCGACCTGTCTCTCGATTGGGAAACCATCGAACGACAGGTTGCCGGCCACAGGGTCGAAATTCGACCGGTACGCTCAATTTCGCGGACTGAGAACTCTGCGCCACGCCAACTGACGGGAGCATCGTGCCTGGTCGATGGCTACTCCGTACCTCGTGCGCGCCACACCGTTTTCATCGTTGTAACAATTGGTTGAAACCCGCCACCTTGTCGGTTCGATGGTAGCTTTGGCGGCACGCCGCGCCGGCCCAAGGTCCTGAAGGCCGCCGCGCGGATCGCAGTCGACTGGAAAGGACGCCAACTAATGCCGACCTTGGGACTCACCTTGCTGACGCTGTATAACCTGTTTCGACCTGTGCAGCGGCTGACCCAGTGTTACGTCAGATCGCGGTAGCGCCGGGCAGTTAGCATCGTATAGACCGCCGTTGACTCAGGATTGATCCGTCGATCGGCTCGGTTCGAAACTGCGTCACCACAAACGGTGGGAAGGGCAGTCGGACGTCGAGTCGAATCTCTCTGCGGTTCGACTCTCAGAATCTCGATTGCCCGGAGTGACTCGCCAGCCGGCCAGCCCGAAGATAGTGGCTGAACTTCCCCGACCCAGCCACGAATGTCTTGTTGGATTTTCACGCTCGCTGGCACCGCAGCGCTGGCTGGAGAGTCGTGAGAGATCGTGTCCTAGATCGTTACAGTAAACGGAGGCAACCACTTGTGAACGAGCATTGAATGTGTGCCGGAGGCCGAGGCGGCCGTCGATGATTCGATTCGGGTACTTTCAGCCGGCGAGAACGCTCGCGGGTCGAATAGCAACGTGATGTCGCCAACTCTGAGATCCTCGCCTCTGATCTCGGCCTGGATGGACGTCGATCCTGTGACCTGCGTCTGGACGAAGGCGTTGTAGGTGTCGCGATCCTGGAAGTTGTTGGCCCGGAACCCGTCCGTCTGGTAGTGGAACTGACCGGCGCTGAACGCCACGCGCTTCCACAGGCCCGACACGGTGGCTTCGTCCGCGAACAGGCCGGTGCCTCCGGCGACGCCACTGAGCTGGGCGGTCACGCCGTCTCGGGTGAAGAGCGGGTTGAACTCGTTGAAGGCCAGCGCGTCGGGACCGGTGCCGGCGAGAAAGAACAGGTCGGCCTCGCCGAGCCGCGGCGGCACAGGAGTGGCCGATAGCGGCTGCAGCAGTTGCGACTGCAGCAGCTCGCTGACGCGGGCGACTTCGTGCCGCGGCAACACGGAATAGGTATCCGCCAGGAACCGGTGTCCCGAGTGATCGCCGGGATCGGCTTCGAGCGACCGCCAGCCTTGTACCAGCGCGAGCTGCCCGAAGCCCAGGTCGCGGTAAATCCGCCCGAGGCTGGCGTTACGTGCCGCCAGGTCCTGATCCAGGAGGAACCGGGAGCGATATACGGCGCGACCATCGTTCAGGCGGATCGCCTCGGTCAGATCCTGCAGCGCTTCAACCGGCCGATTCAAGGTCTGTTTCCGGATCGCGTCGTAGAACCGGGACGTGGGGTCGTTGGCATCGAGAGCCTTGGCGAGGTCGAACTGTTCGCCAGCCAGTGGTGCGCGTCGCTCCTCGAAATAGGCTTTGCCGAGATAGCTTCGTACGAGCGCGTTGCCCGGGTCTAGGGCCGTGGCCATCTCGAAATGGCTGCGGCCTTCGGCGAGGTTGCCGGTGCGAATCCTGGCCAACCCAAGGCCGAGCCTCGCCTGCGGGTCGCTGCTGTCCAGCTCGATCGCGCGGTCGAAGGCTGTCCGTGCGGGTCCGGGGCTCGACCGCGCCAGCTCCACGAACCCCTGCACGACGTGGACTCGCGCATTCAGCGGCGCCATGGCGACGGCTTGCCCGGCCGCATCCGCCGCGCCGCCGATGTCGCTCAGCATCAATCGCAGCTCGGCCAGCCGCGCCCATACCGCGCCGTCCTTCGGGTTGTCGCGCGCGGCCTGCTCCAACGTGGCGCGCGCCTCGTCGAGACGGAAACCGGCTTGCAACGCATAGGAATGTGCCAGCCGTGCGGATGGCGACTGCGGCGCGCGTTCTACCGCGGCACGGCCGTTGTCCAGCGCCCCGATGGGGTCGTTGAGCGCCACGGCGACGATCGCGCGCAGCGCAAGGACGTCCGCGTTGGCGGCATCCAGAGCTTGCCCGCGGTCCAGGTCCGCGCGCGCCTCGTCCAATTGCCCGGCGCCGAGCAGTAGCGCCGCCCGTCGTGCGAAGAACCGTGCGTCCTGGCTCGCCGCCGGCACCGCCTCCAGTTGCTCGAGCGTGTCGCCCGCCAGAACGGGTTGGAAGTGGAGCGCCCACTGCACCGCGTCGCGAGGCCGGACGGTCACCAGCAGTTGAGGCGCCTGACCCTTCACTGCCTCGGCCTGTTGGCCCGGGCCCACCAGCACGTTCCCGAAGTCGTTGCTGGCTCGCACGGCTCCCTCGAACACTGTGATCACCGTGCGGTCGTTGAGCACACGCACCACGAACTCGGTGCCCTCGATGGCCGCGTTCACGAACGGCGTGCGAATCTGGAATGCGCGCCGCACACGCGTGAGGAAGAGCAGGGCGCCTTCGAGGAGATCGATAGTGTCGCCCTGGCCAGCCGTGGCCGCGGTGATCACCAGCACGGTGTTCTGATCCAGAGCCAGCGGCGTGTTCGACGACAGCACCAGCAGGACGGCCCTGCTGTTGTCGCCGACGCTCACGCGGTCGCCCGCGCACACGGCCGTGCGGCGGGCCGGCCGGATCGGTGCCTGAGCGGACACGGCGACGACCTGCACGTTGTTCGTCACTGACTCGAATAGCGCCACGGGCTGCGGGCACTGACTCTGGGCCGAGGCGGGCGAGGCGTGAGCCAGCACCACGACCAAGACCGCGACGAACAGCTTCGATGACATCACATCCCCGCAGTCGGCTTTTGGCTGAGCTGGGCCTCGCCGACTCAGCTATCGCGTTGTACTCGAAAATTAGCCGGACATTCACACAATTCGGAATGAGCCCGCATCCCTCCTCAAAGAACGCCAAAAAGGACGACTCACCACAGGCGCGCGTGGCGCGTCGTCCCGGGACGGAACCGCGGGCCCGCGGCCCCGGGTCTACCGATAGACGAACTCGTAGCCCCTGCTGTCGCCTACGGGAAACCACGCAAGGATCGGCTGCGGCGCGCCAACGGCCGGCGGCTCACCCAGCGACAGCGCCTGCGTGCGCGGCATATTCGCGGGACGGGGTATACGGTGCGTGAAGCCGGCGAAGACCGCGCGGGCGTGATCCCGCGTCCACACCCGCACCACGTCGCCACCGCTGTCGGGATTGGCGATCTCGAAGGTGTAGTGGCCGGCCTGCAGCACCGCGCCCGGCAGGGCTACTGCAACTCCGAACCGGATGTGGTTCTGCGTCAACGACGACCCTGCCTGGCTGACCGCTGCCAGCAGCGCCAGGCCCAGGGCAAGACCGACACTCAGGAGCACTCGATTCCCCGTCCGACCGTTGTGACTCTTCGTCATGGCTGACCTCCTTGAAAGGTGTCGCCATGGTGTCAGCTGGTGACGGAGGGGTCTGTGATGCGGGTCACGCCGCGAACGTGATTTCGATCACACGATCAGAGCACGCCGGCGCGGCGCATCACGGCTTCGGACTTGCTCTTGATCTCGGACGCGATCTGAAACGGATCGCCCTGCTGGAAGCGGGGCAGGAACAGCTCCACCGACAGCGTGCCTGTGTAGCCCTTGGCCTGGAGCGTGCGAAGGACGTGGTCGAGCGGCCCCACACCGTCGCCGGGGATCTCGCGCGTCGTCTGCTCCATCAGCTCCTGCGGAATGTTGGGCAGGTCCTGGAAGTGCACGTGGCCGATCTCGCCGGCGCGCACATCGTCCAGTTCGGCGAGCTTACTGGGACCGGACAGGAAGTGGTAGAAGTCGAAGAGCGGCTTCATGGCGGGATGCGCGGCCTCGCGCGTCATGCGCAGCTGCGTGGCCAGCGTGGCGATGAAGGTCGAGTTGCGCACCAGTTCGACCATGAACGTCAGCTTGTGCTGGCTGGCGATCTCGCCGACCTCGCGCATGTTCGCGGCGCCGGCCTTGTAGTCGTCGGCCGTGTACCTCGCGGTGGCGATGGAGGGCTGATAGATACGGGTGAGTCCCAGCTGCGCGAACATCTCGCAGCGCTTCTTCAGCGTGTCGAGCGCGGCGGCGCGGTTCGGGTTCGGCTCGAAGATCCCGGCAGCGCCCGATGCGGCCGACACCGGCGTCAGGCCGTTGTCCGTCAACACCCGTCTGGCGGCCGGCAGCGTGTCGGTCTTCAGGAACTCGTCGAGCAGCGTGGCCGTCAGCTCGACGTTCGTGATGCCGGCCTTGGCCCAGCCTTCGAGCGACCGGCGATAACCGGCGCCGGCCGAGGTGTTCTGGTGAAGGCCCAGGGTCATGCGGCCGCCGGCCGGGCGGGCCTGGAGGGCCACGAGCGAGAGGGGCGAAGCCAGGACGTCGCGTCTGGTGAGCACGCCGGCTACTATACGCTTGGCATGCGGTGGGCGCGCGAGTTGACTACAATACGGCCGCGGCGCGCTTTCTTCGGTTTACGGGAGGCATTTCGACATGAGCACGGTTCACCGCATCGTCGTTCTGGCTACGGTAGGTTTCGTGGCCTCGGTCGGCACCGCCATGATGACCGCGCAGGCGCCCCCCGCCAAGACGCTCTGGGACGGCATCTACACCGAAGCACAAGCCACGCGCGGCAACCAGGTGTTCAGCTCCACCTGCAGCAACTGCCACACGCTGGGCACGGAGGGCAATCGGCCCCTCTCCGGGCAGAAGTTCTGGGACAGCTACGCTCAGCGGACCGTGGGCAACCTGTTCGATTTCGTGTCGAAGAACATGCCCAACGGTGCGGGCCAGGCGGGCACGCTGTCGCCCACGACCTACGCCGATCTGGTAGCGCTGATCCTGCGGTCGAACGGCGTTCCCGCCGGCACGACGGAGCTGGTGCCGGCAGAAGTGGCCAACGTCGCCATTGTTTCAAAGGATGGCCCCACCGATCTGCCGGCCGGCACGCTCGTCCGCATGGTCGGCTGCCTGACGAAGGGCGGCGCCGGTTGGACGATCACCAGCGCCACCGCGCCCGAGCGCACCGAGAAGACCGGCACCACGCCGACCGACGCCACGCGCCCGCTGGGCGACCGCACCATGGAGTTGAAGTTCGTGATGGGGCGGCTCGACGCCAACGCCGGGAAGCGGATGTCGGTGACCGGGCTCCTGATGGGCGCTGGCGGCGCGGAGGGCATCAACGTCTCCACCGTCACGCGTGTTGCCGACACCTGCCCGTGACGCCTCCCGGCCTTTTGGACCTTTGCGAAACGTGATCTCGGCGTCGGCATGAATCGTCGCCGCCGTTGCACGCTCCGCAAGGGTCCGTGCCTCTAAATTCTTTATAGCCTGTGACTTGCGAAGGGGTGTAGGATCCGCGAAGCCGCGTTCGTACGTCGTTCTGACGTAGACGCATCGAGTGCTTCGGGGGTCTTAGATGCAGATTCGTACGCAGGCACGCTGGTTGGCTGTGGGTCACGCTGCTCGCCTTCGTCACGCTGTCCCCTGGTGGGCTCGGGCACGCCGCCGGCGATAGCCCGCTCGTCGACGCCGCCAAACAAGGCAATTTCACCGCCGTTCGCGCCCAGATCGCCAGGCGGGCCAATGTAAACGAGCCGGCGCGGGACGGATCCACCGCGTTGTTGTGGGCCGCCTATCACTCGGACGTCGCCGCCGTGCGGACGCTGCTGGCCGCCGGCGCCAAGGTGAACGTCGCGAACAAGTACGGTGTGACGCCGCTGCTTCAGGCGAGCCGGACGGGCGACACGCCGGTGATGCAGGCGTTGATCGACGCCGGTGCCGATGTCTCGCTGGCCCACCCCGACGGGGAAACGCCGATCATGGCCGCGTCGCGCACGGGGCGCGCCGATGCCGTCCGGCTGCTGGTGGCGCGCGGCGCCAAGGTCAATGTCACGGACGCCTACGCGCAACAGGCGCCCCTGATGTGGGCCGCCGCCGAGGGCCACACCGAAGTGGTGGGGATGCTGCTCGAGGCCGGCGCCAATCCGAACGTGCGCGCGCACGTCACCGCGCTCGAGAAGCGCGAGCACGCGGATCACCCGACCGGCGGGTTCACGCCGTTGATGTTCGCCGCGCGCAACGGCCACGAGTCCACCGTGCGCGCCCTGATGAAGGGCGGCGCCGATCCCAACATCACCAACGGCGACGGCGCCACGGCCATGAACATCGCGATCGTGAACGACCGGTTCGACATGGCCAGGACGCTGCTGGACCTGGGCGCCGATGCGAATGACGGCTCGTTGTACTTCGCGGTGGACATGCATGACGCCACCACCGACATGCGGGCGCGGGACGGATCGCGGCTGCGCGCCGACCATCCCAACAAACTGAACGCACTCGAGCTGGTAGAGCTGCTTCTGGACAAGGGCGCCGATGCCAACAAACAGGTGGTCGGCCAGCTGCACTCCACGTCGCTCTGCTGCGGCGACTTTGCCAACGGGTCGGCCTTCTACCGCGCCGCCATCGCCTCCGACGTCGAAGTGTTGAAGCTGATGATCGCCAGGGGCGCGCAGATCGAGTGGGTGCCCGCGGAGTTCAAGGCCGCGACCGGAGAGACGGGACGCGGCGCCAATGCGAACGTCGGCAAGACGCCGATCATGGTGGCGATGGCCGGCGGCCGCGGCGCCGGCCTGGCGGGTGGCCCCGGGTTCACGCGTCTGGGCCTGCCACCCTTCCGGGAACACTCCAATCGCGAGCCCGTGGAGGCGCTCAAGGTGCTGCTGGCTGCCGGCGCCAACGTGAACGCCAAGGCGCCCGACGGCTCGACCGCGCTGCACCAGGCCGTGCAGGCACGGAAGCCCGAGTTGATCAAGACGCTCGTCAGCGCCGGCGCGAAGTTCGACGAGAAGAACCGGGACAACCTGACGCCGCTGGAGCTGGCCGAGAAGCCGGAAGGCGCCGCGCGCGGCGATGCCCAGGACCCGAACCTCGTTCGCGAGAAACGCGCGACCCGCCAGGAAGTGATCGTGCTGATGCGCGAGCTGATGGGCCTGCCGGCCGCCGACGCCGAGACGCTGGCCGGCACCAAGAAGGTCGAGCCCAAGAAAGATGAGAAGCCGGCCGGCGGCGCCCACTGCACCAGCCGCCGCGGCTAATGCGAATTGAGGAGTTGCACTCGATGAAGACCGTCGCACTCCTTGCAGCGCTCGTCTGGGTGGCGGCCGCGGGCTTGTCGGCTCAATCGGCCGCGACGGCCCCGCCGGCGCCGCGGCGCGTCCCGCCGCCCGCGGTCAACCCCGTGGCGCAGCACCGCGCGATGCTGAAGCAGGACCGCGTGGCGTGCCACAACACCCGCAACCCGCAGCCGTCGTCGGAGCCGGTGAATCTCGAGACCGCCAACCTCGATGACGTGTCGGCCAGCGCCGCCACGTGGGAGCGCGTGCTGCGCAAGCTGAGCGTGCGCGCCATGCCGCCACAGGGAATGCCGCATCCGAAGGACACGGACTACGTGGCCTTCACCACGTGGCTGAGCGGTGCGCTGGATCGCGCGGCCGCCGCGCGGAACAACCCTGGCCGCTTCGTGGCCCACCGGTTGAACCGCACGGAATACGGCAACGCGGTCCGCGATTTGCTGGCTCTCGACGTCAACGTGGCGGACCTGCTGCCGAGCGACGGCGGCGACTTCGGGTTCGACAACATCGCCACGTCGCTGCGGACATCGCCCTTTCTGCTCGACCGGTATCTGACGGCCGCCCAGCGCATCAGCGCGATGGCGATCGGCAACCCGAAGGTGCCCGTCGGCACCACGGACTATTCGATTGGCCTCGAAGTGACGCAGCGCACCCACGTCCACGGGCTCCCGCTCGGCACGCGCGGCGGGACGCTGGTGAAGCATGTCTTCCCGGCCGACGCGGAGTACGAGCTCTTCGCCCGTCTGAACCGGACGATCCTGAACGGCTACGCCGGCGTGGAGGGGTGGGACAAGCCGCACGAGTTCGTGATCCTGGTCGACGGCGAGGAAGTGTTCACCGCGAAGATCGGCGGTCCCGAGGACCACGCGGCCAGTTCGAAGGACGCCATCGACTTCATGACGAAGGTCGAAGAGCGGCTGAAGGGCAAGGTGTTCGTCACGGCCGGAACGCACGAACTGGGCTACACGTGGCGCGAGCGGCAGTTCGAGCGCCAGGACGTGTGGGAAACCTCGCTGCGCGACAGCCAGGAAGTGCACCTGGCCGGGGGCATGCCGCGGATTCGGACGGTGAGCGTGCGCGGGCCGTTCAACGTGAAGGGCGTGAGCGATTCGCCCAGCCGCGAGCGCGTGTTCGTCTGCAAGCCGGTGAGTGCGGCCGACGAGCCGGCCTGCGCCGAGCGCATCCTCTCGACGCTTGCGCGGCGCGCCTATCGACGGCCGGTGACCGGCGACGACGTGAACGCGCCCTTGTCCTTCTATAAGCAGGCGCGTGCCAACGGCGGAGACTTCGACGCCGGCATCCGTGCCGGCGTGGCCCGCGTGCTGGCCAGCCCGTCGTTCCTGTATCGCGTGGAACGCGACCCGGCCACCGCGCGTCCCGGCGCCGCGCACCCGATCAGCGACATCGAGCTGGCGTCTCGGCTCTCGTTCTTCCTGTGGAGCAGCATCCCCGACGAACAGCTGCTCAATGCGGCCACGGCCGGGCGGCTGCGTCAGCCAGGTGTCCTGGAGGCCCAGGTGCGCCGCATGCTGACCGATCCGCGGGCCGATGCGCTGGTGTCGAACTTCACGGGCCAGTGGCTGCAGCTGCGGGGCCTTGAATCACGCGTCACGCCGGATTTGCTGCTCTTCCCGGACTTCGACGACAACATCAGAAAGGGCTTCCGGAAGGAAACGGAGCTCTTCTTCGCCCACGTCCTGCGCCAGAACAAGAGCGCGCTGGAGCTGCTGACGGCCGACTACACGTTCGTCGACGAGCGGCTGGCCAGGCATTACGGCATCCCGGGCGTCTATGGGTCCAGGTTCCGGCAGGTGAAGCTGACGGATCCCAATCGCCGGGGGCTGCTGGGGCATGGGAGCGTGCTGTCGCTGACGTCGGTAGCGACCCGCACGTCGCCGGTACTGCGCGGCAAGTTCATCCTCACCACGTTCCTCAACACGCCGCCGCCTCCGCCGCCGCCCAACGTGCCGACGCTCGAAGAGAGCGCCAAGGGACCCGCGGCGCCGAAGACGGTGCGGCAGCAGATGGAGCTGCACCGCAGCAACCCCGCGTGCGCGGGGTGCCACCGCATCATCGATCCGGTGGGTTTTGCGCTGGAGAACTTCAACCCGATCGGCCAGTGGCGCAACGCGGGCGCCGACGGCGCGCCGATCGACGCGGCCGGCGTCCTGGCCGATGGGTCGAAAGTGGACGGCCCCGCCGCGCTGCGCCAGGTGATCCTGAGCCGGCCCGAAGCCTTCGTGACCACGCTGACCGAGCGCATCCTGACCTACGCGCTGGGCCGCGGCGTGGAGCCGTCCGATATGCCGGTTGTGAGGAGCATCGTGAAGCGGGCGGCGCCGGTCAACTACCGGCTCTCGTCCATCATCACGGGAATCGTCAAGAGCGCGCCATTCCAGATGCGAACCAAGCTGGAGCCGGGCGAAACCGTCAACCAGGTCGCACAAGTGAAGGTACAGCAGCCATGATCATCACGAAGAAGCATCTGTCCCGCCGGACGTTCCTGCGTGGATCCGTCGGCACCATGCTGGCGCTGCCGATGCTGGATGCAATGGTTCCCGCGTTGACGGCCCAATCGAGCGCGGCGCGCCCGTTCCGATTCGGGGCGATCTACATGCCGAACGGCGTGTATCCCGAAACGTGGCACCCCGCCACGGTGGGCGCCGACTTCGAGTTCAAGTCGGTGATGCAGCCGCTGGAGCCGTTCCGCGATCAGCTGGTCACGGTCAGCAAGCTGAAGGCGCCGTGGGGCGAGTCGGTCCACCTGGGCGCCAGCTCGGCGTTCCTCAACGGCACCGGACCTGTCGGGTCGCGAGACGACTCGGGCGACGCCTTCGGCAAGATCCAGTCGACCAAGACCGTCGACCAGTGGATTGCGGACAAGGTGGCGGGCGACACGCCGCTGCGGTCCCTCGAGGTCGGCACCGAGGACATGGGCACGTCGGCCGGGGCCTGCGACGGCTTCCCCTGCACGTTCTTCAACTCCCTGGCCTGGATGGACAACACCACGCCGCTGCCGGTCGGCATCAACCCGCGCGTGACCTTCGAGCGGATGTTCGGGGAGACGGGCACGTCTGAGCAGCGCAAGGCGGCCCTCAAGGAAAAGCAGAGCATGCTCGACTCGGTGACCGAGGAAACGGCCAAGCTGCGCGGCACGCTGGGCGCCTCCGACAAGGCCATCTTCGACGAGTATCTGAGCAACATCCGCCAGGTCGAGCAGCAGCTCGATCGGATGGAGAGCCGGCTGGGCACGCTGACGGGCAATCCCGAGGCGCCTGTCGGTCTGCCTGAAGCCTTCGACGACCACATGTCGGTGACCTACGACCTGATGCACCTGGCCTTTCAGGGCGACATCAGCCGCGTGTTCTCGTTCCTCGTCGGCCACGAGGCTAGCAGCCGCAGCTACGCGCACATCGGCATCCCCGACGCGCACCACAGCATCTCGCACCACGGCAACGACGCCGAGAAGCTGGCCAAGTACGCCAAGATCGGGATGTATCAGATCGTGAAGCTGGGCGAGTTCCTGGACAAGCTGAAGGCGACGCCCGACGGCGACGGGAACCTGCTGGATCACACGATGCTCTACTGGGGCAGCGGGATGAGCAACGGCAACCAGCACGACCGCGACAACCCGCCCGCGCTCATCGTCGGCGGAGCGAACGGCCGGCTGAAGGGCAACCGGCACATCCAGGCCAAGGGCGAGCCCACGGCGAACCTGCTCTTGGCGATGGGCCATATCGCGGGCGTGGAGATCGAGAAGCTGGGCGCGAGGACCCGGACGGTTGGATCTGTAGGGGGCTCCGGGCTCCAGGCTCCGGGCTTCAGGCATGAACGGGCGGGTCTCTCGACCCGCCCGTTTCCTTGTACATCGGCGCCACTGATACGGGCACGGGATTCAGTAGTATTCGACAGGGGTGAAGCTGATGCTCAGCACGTCAAGGAGTGTCATCGTCCTGTCGGTCATCCTCACCGGCAGCGTGTCCGCCCAACTGTCGCCGCTGGGCACCGCGGGTTCGACAGAGCGGCGCCAGTTCGTCACGTCTGAAGGCCAGACAATGGTCGTTGTACGAGAACGAGTCTCGGTCCGGATGGGCTCGCCAGCGAATGAGAAAGGACGGCAGCCGGCGATAGATTCTCCGGCGGAACCTCAACACACCGTTACGATTCCACGCTCGTTTGCGATCGCCACGACGGAAACGACCGTCGCACAATTCCGCCGGTTCCTAGAGGCCGTCCCGGACGCGAAACGCGGCTATCAGTACCAGGGGCAGCCGGATCGCATGGCGCAGGTGCTCGGTCGATTCAGTCCCGGCGACGACGGTCCGGCGATTGCGGTGACGTGGTACGAAGCCGCCATGTACTGCAACTGGCTCAGCGCGCGAGACGGGCTGCCAGAGACTGAATGGGTCTATCCAAGCGGCGTGCTGCGCGACGGCTTCACCCTGCCCCGCAACTACCTGGGACGCCTGGGCTACAGGCTGCCGACTGAACCTGAGTGGGAATTCGCGGCCCGTGCCGGTACGTCGACGGCGCGATTTTTCGGCGAGTCAGAGGACGTGCTGGGCGAATACGCCTGGTTCGCGCGGCGTCCTCCCCGGACAAAAGACGATCCAGTCGATCCCACCGATCCGCAGCGCACCTACCGGGTCGGATCACTGAAACCGAATCCGCTCGGCTTGTTCGATGTCTACGGAAACGTGTGGGAGTGGACGCAGGATCGAGTCGAGCGCTTTCAGACAGCAGACGTCCATGAGGACGGTGAAGATCCCGTGCTGCGCGTCTCCGACGGGGATGCGCGTACACGACGAGGCGGAGCCTTCCCGTACGGCGCTGCATTCGCACGATCTGCCGCACGCGGTACGGTCAACAGTCTTCCGACGGGCCGGCGCGATAACGTGGGTTTCAGGATCGCGAGGACTATTCGGTAAGCTGCCGGTTTCCGGCCCGCCGTCTAGCTCACGCTGACTTTGGGGGCGCTGATGTCCACTGTCACTCGGAGAGAGTTCGTCCGCACGGGGGCGCTCGCGAGCGTCGCCGCCAACGCTCTTGGCCAGCCGGCCTCGGCTCAGGCGCCAGCCGTGCGAAGCAGCGCGGCCCGGCCGATCGTCATCGCATCGGGGAACGGGCACAGGTTCAAGAACGGCGGCCCCCGCACGTGCGTGGAAGAGGCGTTCCGGCTCCTTGTCGGCGGGTCCGATCCTCTAGATGCCGTCATAGCCGGCGTCAACATCGTGGAGCGCGACCCCGAGGACACGAGCGTCGGCTACGGCGGTCTTCCCAACGCCGATGGCGTCGTGCAGCTCGACGCCTGCTGCATGCACGGCCCGAGGAAGCGCGCGGGCGGAGTGGCCGCCCTGGAGGGAGTCCGGACGCCGTCGCTCGTCGCGAAGGCCGTGATGGAGCAAACCGACCATCACCTGCTCGTCGGGCCCGGCGCGCAGGTGTTTGCTCGCAACTTGGGATTCGAAATCGAGACGGATCTCAACACGCCGCGGTCACGACAGCTGTGGCTCGAATGGAAGCGTCGAACCGATCCACAGCACTATCTCGACCCCCAGAAGCGGGCGGCCGCTGGCTTCGAAGCGGGTCTTCAGATGGTCGCCGAGGGGCTCATCGACCGGGACCACTTCTACGGGACCATCAACTGCAACGCCCTCTCGCCGCGGAGTGAGCTCGCAGGCGTGACCACCACCAGCGGGTTGGCCTGGAAGATTCCGGGCCGGGTGGGCGATTCACCGCTGCTGGGGGCTGGCCTCTATGTCGATGGCGACGCCGGCGCCGCGGGCTCCACCGGCCGCGGAGAAGCGAACGTCTACGGCCTCTGCTCGTTCGTGATCGTGGAGAACATGCGCCGGGGGATGAGTCCAAAGGATGCCGGCATGGATGCGCTCAGGCGCATCAAGGCCGCGACGATCGAGCGGCGGCTGCTGAACGGCCGCGGCGAGCCAAACTTCAACGTCAGCTTCTACGTCCTAAGCGCCAAGGGTGAGTACGCCGGGGTGGCGCTCTACGCGAGCCCGGCGGGCACCTACGCGGTCTGCACGGAGAACGGGGCAGAGAGCCGGCCCCTCGAGCCGCTGTTGTCTGGCAGTCCGAACGCCTGACAGAGGTCTTCAGTCTTTGGTCTAGGGTTTTGGCGGACCCGTGTAAAGGGTCTTCACGTCCACGAAGCAGAGCGGGTTCCCGAACGGATCGTGGAGATAGAACGAGCGCTCTCCCCATGGGCGCGTCGCAATCTCACCCATCGGCAGCCTGCCGTCCCCGGTGTCCTTCGCAAGGCCGCCCAACCCCTTCGCGCGGGCGAACACGTCTTCCAGGTTGTCTACGGCGAAGTACACGTGGTCGAAGTTCGGCCGCGGGTCACGCGCGTCGCCGTCGCCCCGCGGGCTGTACACCGCCAGTGTGACGTCGCCGCACCTGAAGTAGTGCCGCCCGCCTGAGATGCGCATGCCCGGCTGATCGAGCAGCGTTGAATAGAAGCCGGCAGCCGACTCCAGGTCGTCCACAGGCATAATCACGCGAAAGAGTTGCAGCGACATATGGGCAGACTGTAACAGGAGACTGGCATGAGATCGAAAATCCAGGTTCTCGGTGTGGCAGCGGCCGTCGTCCTCGCGGCGTTCGCGTTCGGAGCCGTGTTCAGCGCCCCTGCGCGAGGGCAGGAGCCCGCTCGTCAAGACGTGATGGGGACGCTGCTGGTCGAAGTGCGGGCGTTACGCGGCGCCATCGAGCAGCTGACGTCGGCCAGCGCCCGAGTCCAGCTGACGGTAGGCCGGCTGCAGATTCAGGAGCAGCGGTTCAATACGCTGTCGCGGCAACTGTTCGAGCTGCGGCAAACCCTGTCGAGGACCGAGCGCGAACAGTCTGAGCAGGAAGGCCGGCTGGCCGACCTGGAGGGCGTCCTGACGCAAAGCTCAGACTCCGGCGAACGCCAGGCCGTGGCTGGAGAGATAAGGAGCTTGAAGGGGACGATCGCCGCCGGCAGGGAAAGCCTGTCGAGGCTGCGCGTGGAAGAAAGCGAACTCGCGGGCACGGTTGCAGCGGAGCAGGGCCGCTGGACGGATCTCAACCAGCAGCTCGACGCGATCGACCAGGCGCTCCGCCGCTAGCTCCGTCTAGCGGCCTTTGTCCTCGCCCTCGGAGCGCTGCGCCCGCGCCTGCCGCAGGTAGTGCGGGCTGTAGGTCAGCCCGTACGACGTCGGCTGGCTGGCGGCGGCCTTGTGATGGTTGAAGGCCTGGCGCGACGCCTCGATGGCTTCGATCTCCGAAGGCGTGCAGTCGCGGAACGTGATCTCCTCGCGCGGCACGAAGAGCACCTGGCCGATGGGCAGAGTGGGCGACACCGAGATGCCCTCGCCGGCCTGCAGCACGTAGCGGAACTCGGTTTCGTGGGCGTACCAGTCGGTCTCGACGCGCACGACCAGCATCGGCGCCACCGGCCGCTCGATCATGTTGAAGATGGGCGTGTAGACGGTGTCCCAGCCGGCGGGCGTCTGGAAGTTCGTGGCGCCGCGCAGCGCGATGGCGCCGGGCGGCGTGCCGGTGTCTTCCGGAACCCAGAACACACGCGCGACGGCCAGCGCGGCCTCGCGCGACAGCATGGGCACGCCCACGAACGTCACTTCTTCCTTGGCCATCCCGATGCTGCCCGCGGGCAAGCTCATCGTGACCTGGAACAGCGGCGTCGGGCGTCCGTCCTTTGTCTGCAGGTAGTAGACGAACTTGTATTTCCCCTCGCCCTCATACTCGAGGTAGAGCGACTCCTTCGGTTCCAGCGGTGCGTAGACCATGAACCCGAGGGCGCTGCCCGCTTCGAGGACGGGACAGTGGCGGGCGTGCTGGGGCAGCAGGGGGCGTGTGCCCTCGCGTCGCGGCTTCTGCCCGACGCCGGGGCGCCGGGAGTTCGGAAACGTACGGACTTCCATGCTTCGTATGGTACGCGCAAGGCGCATAGGTTCGCGATAAGCTCAATCGAAGCAATGGGAAGCGACCGACTGACTGAACGGTCCGTCTAACAAATCGCACGATGACCGACCCCCTTGTCCCCCCCGCCCCGTCGCGCATCCGCAGGCTTGCGACCCTGGCGGCAGTGGGGCCCCGCGCCCTGGCGCGTGTGTGGAGGAGGCGCTGGGCCCGACGACTCGTGGCGGCGGCTTTGTTGGTGGCGTTGGTGCTCGGGGCCGGTTGGACTGTCCGCAACGGGTGGGCCATCTATCGCCTGAACCGCGGCGTCGGCGGGACGGTGTTCCACGACGCCGCCGGCCGCCCCTGGTTTCCGTTGGACGAAGCCCGCCAGGACGTTCCACTGAACCAGATCGCCACCTTTGCCAAGGACGCGGTGATTGCGGTCGAGGATCACCGGTATTACCTTCACCCTGGCGTGGACCCGCTGGCGCTGGGCCGCGCCGCCTTCTACAACGTGGGCCCAGGCGACGGCCGCCAGGGCGGCAGCACCATCACCCAGCAGCTGGCCCGCACGCTCTACCTGTCGAACACGCGCACCTACACGCGAAAGCTCAAGGAGGCCGCGCTCGCCGTGTTGCTGGAGGTCATGCTCAGCAAGCGCGAGATCCTGGAGCTGTACCTCAACCGCGTCTACATGGGCGGCGGCTTCTACGGCATGGAGGCCATGTCGCGCGCGGCGCTGGGGAAGCCTGCCTCGCGCCTGACGCTGGGAGAAGCGGCACTCCTGGCCGGCATCATCCGCGCGCCGGCCACCTACTCGCCCTGGAACCACATCGAGGCGGCCAGGCGCCGGAGCCACGTGGTGCTGGCCCGCATGCGCGAGGAAGGCAAGATCACGGCAAGCCAGGAACGTGACGCGCGCGCGGAGCGGATTGTGGTGCGGCCACCACCTGCCGTGGCGGCGGCCAGACACGGCTACGCCAAGGAGTTCCTGCGGCAACAGTTCCGCGCGATCCACGGCGGCGACAACCCGCCCGATTGGATCGTGCACACGACCTTTGTTCCCGCGGTGCAGGATGCGGCGGAAGCGGCCGTGCGCGACGGGTTGAAGCGCGTGGGCGTCAAAGGGCTCGAGGCCGCGCTTGTGGCCATGGACCCCGCAACGGGCAATTTATTGGCCGTCGTCGGCGGCTCCAACTACGCGGCCACGCCGTTCAACAGGGCCACCCGCAGCCGTCGGCAGCCTGGCTCGGCCTTCAAGCCCTTCGTGTACGCCGCCGCATTGGACAGCGGGCTGTCGCCCGTGTCGGTTGTCGGCGGCCTGCGGGATGTGGCGGTGGCGGCCCCCGAAGGCGTGTGGATGCCGCGCGACCAGCGCGCGAACATGCCCGAGTCGCTGACGCTGCGCGCGGCGCTGATCGAGTCCAACAACGCCGCCGCCGTGTTGGTGCAGCAGCAGATCGGTTCGGGTCCGGTGCTGCAACTGGCGCGGAATGTGGGCGTGAACAACCAGCCCGACGTGCCGTCGCTGGCGCTTGGCAGCGGCCTGGTGACGCCGATGGATCTCACCGCGGCCTACGCCGTGTTCCCCTCGCTCGGCTATCGCGTCAAGCCGCGTGGTCTCGTCTCTGTCGTCAACAGCAGCGGCGACCAGGTGTACTACGTGCACGCCGAGCGCACGCGCGTGCTGCCGGAAACCACGGCCTTTCAGATGGTCACGATGCTGCAGGACGTGGTGAACCGCGGCACCGGATCCGCCGCGCGGGCCCACGGCGTCCGCGGGGTCATCGGAGGCAAGACGGGCACGACCAACGACTCGCGCGACGCCTGGTTCGTCGGCTTCTCGTCCGCGGTCGTGGCGGGCGTATGGGTCGGATTCGATCAGCCGGAGTCGATTCGGGACGGCGCGTCCGGTGCACGGGTGGCGCTGCCCATCTGGGCCGACTTCATGCGGCGCACCGCCCGCCAGCTGCCGTCTCACGGGTTCGAGCAGCCCGCCGGGCTGCAGCGTGTCGAGATGTGCCGCCTGTCGTACCACCGGGCCGTGGACGGGTGCGACGGCTACGTCGAGTACTTCAAGGAAGGGGACGACGTGCCCAGCGCCCTCTGTCCGATCCATCCGGGCAGCCTGAAGCAGGAAGCCAAACGCGTCATTCAAGGCCTCGTTGGCGCCCTCTTCCGAGGCCTCGGCGCGAAGACTCGCTGACGATAGAATCGACGGGCCATGGAAGCCGCGCGGCCCGCGCCAAATTCACAATTCACAATTCACAATTCACAAACTGCACGGGCGGCGCTGGTGGTGTTGGTCGCCGCACTCGCTTGCGCCCCTGATCTTCTCCACTCGCAGGATGCCGGGCCGAGGGCCGACGCGCCGGTGGACCTGGCCGGCGAGTGGGTCGCGCACGCGCGGCACGAAGACGAGATCCATCGCATACCCGGCGCGGAGCTGGGCGACTACGCCGGCTTTCCGCTGAACGAGGCGGGCAAGCTCAAGGCCGAAACCTGGGATGCCTCCATCCTGTCGCAGCCCGAGCAGCAGGCGCGCCCCCACCCGGCGCAGTACTCGATGCGCGGGCCGGGGCCCAACTTCCGCATGCTGCAGGTGGTGGATCCGGCCACCAGCGGCCTTGTGGCCTACCGCATCACGAACCTCTTCGGCAACGCCGACCGCACGATCTGGATGGACGGCCGGCCCCATCCCTCGCCCTACGCCGAGCACACCTGGGACGGCTTCTCGACAGGCACGTGGGAGCGCGGCGCGCTCAAGGTCACGACGTCGCACATGAAGGCGGCCTTCATCAACCGCAACGGGCCCCCCGCCAGCATCAAGAGCACGATGACGGAGTTCTTCGTCCGCCACGGCCGCTATCTGGTGCTGCTGTCCATCGTGGATGACCCGGTGTACCTGGAGGAGCCGTTCGTGCGCACGTCCACGTGGGCCTGGGCGCCGGCGCAGACGGTGCCGTCTCCCGTGCCCTTCGAGATCGTGGACGAGATGGCGCCGCGCCCGACCGGCTGGGTGCCCAGCTTCCCGGTCGGCACGCGGCACGACGAGTTCGCGAAGCGGTTCGGCCTGCCGTTCGAGGCCACGCGCGGCGGCGCGGCCACGATGTACCCGGAGTATGCGCTGGCCCTGAAGGCCGGCCCGGCAGCCGTCGCCGCTGCGGCCGCCGCCCCAGCCGCGGTCGCTGCCACCAATGCCCGAGCAGCGGCCGCTGTGCCCGTGGCGCCGCCTTCAACTCCTGAGCCGGCGTCCGCGCGCGAGCCGGAGGTGCTGCACGTCCAGGGACGCGTGCATCTGATCGTCGCAAACGGCGCCAACGTCGTCGTGCAGGCGGGGGAGCAGGGCGCGTTCCTGGTGGATTCGGGCAACGGCGCCGGTTCCGACAGCCTGCTCGCCGCCGTGCGGCGCCTCACGCCGGCGCCGATCCGCTACCTGGTCAACACCAGCGCCGATGCCGATCACATCGGCGGCAACGCGGCGCTATCGGCCGCCGGCCTGAACTTCGCCGCGCAGAACGCCCCCGGCAACTCCGGCATCCCGATCGTGGCGGCGCCCATCGTCGCCCGCGAGGAGGTGCTGGCGCGGATCAGCGCGCCCACCGGGGCCGTGGCGCCCATGCCGTTTGCGGCATGGCCCAGCAGCACGTTTACGGGTGCATTGAAGACGATGTTCATGAACGGCGAGGGCATCGAGCTGCGCCATCAGCCGGCTGCGCACACCAACGGGGACGCGCTGGTCTACTTCCGCGGTTCGGACGTAATCGCGGCCGGCGACGTGTTCTCGACCGATAGCTACCCCCGCATCGACGTCGCCCGCGGCGGAACGGTGCAAGGCGTCATCGACGCGCTGAACCGGATCGTGGACATCACCATTCCCCGGTTCAACCAGCAAGGCGGCACGCGCGTGGTGCCGGGGCACGGACGCATCAGCAACGAAGCCGACGTCGTCGAGTATCGGGACATGACGACGATCATCCGCGATCGCATCGCCGCGATGGCCGGGCGGGGGATGACGCTGCCGCAGATCGTCGCGGCGCGGCCGACGCTGGACTACGACGGGATCTACGGCGCCACCACGGGTCCGTGGACGACAGCGCAGTTCATCGAGGCCGTGGTGAAGACGTTGCCGCGTTAGAGCACATTGCTCGAGGGCGGGCGGTAACCTGAAATTCAGAATTCAGAATTCAGAATTCAGAAACTCCACTCGAGGCCTGGAGCCTGGAGCCCGGAGCCTGGGGCCGCTGCGCGTAACGCGAGTCTCAGCGCGTGGACGGGGTGTCGTGAAGGACCACGCTCAGCAGGGCGTGGTGCACGATGATGTCGCCGTTGTATTCGATGAAGCCGAGCTTCCGGAACTTGTTCATGAAGACGTTGACACGCGAGCGCGTGGTGCCGACGATCTCCGCCAGCACCTCTTGAGACATGTTCGGCAGCACGTGTCGCGGGCCGTCGGGCTTGCCGTAGCGCGCGAGCAGCAGCAGCGTGCGGGCCAGGCGCTTTTCGCTGTTGTTGAACAGCTGATCGACCAGGTCGGCCTCCAGGCGGCTGTTGCGGGCCAGCATGTGCGCGAGGAAGCGGTCGGACAGGGGGTGCTGCTCCTGGAGCAGCCGTTTCATCTGTGGCAGGGGGACGACCAGGATGGTGCTGGCGGTCATGGCGGTTGCCGTCCCGAGGCGGATCGGCTGGCCGGCCAATGCACCTTCGCCGAAGAAATCGCCCGGGCCGATCACGCCGACGACGGCTTCCTTGCCACTCCCCGCCAGGACCGAGAGCCGGACCGTGCCCTTCTGCACGTAGAGAACAGAATCCGCCGGGTTGCCCTGTGCGTAGATCGTCGCCGATCGCTTCACGTTCACGGTTTTCGTGCCCGGCCCTGACGCGCTGAGAAAGGCCTCCGCATCGAACACGGGTGGTGCGGCCACCGGCAACGCTTTCATCCGGCTAAGACTATCAGGGATCCGCGGTTTCAGCCTCCCGTATCGTGCCATTCGGCGGCGTGCTTCCACCCTCAGTCGTGCAGCACTATGCCGAGCAGAGAACTGTCGATGGTCACGGCGCCCTTGCCCCTGCGATCGATGAAGCCCAGTCTGTCGAATTTGTTGAGCAAGAACGTCACCCGCGCTGGAGTCGTGCCAACCATCTCCGCCAGGGCGGCTGCCGACAGCCGCGGCACCAGGCGCAGCGGCGCCTCCTGCATCCCGTAGCGGGCCAGCACCAGCAGTGCCTGCGCCAGCCGTCTCTCGCTCGAGTTGAGCAGCTGCACGACCAGGTCGTCCTCGATCCGGATGTGACGGGCCAGCATGTGCGAAATGAACCGGTCGGACATCGCCGGCTGGCCGTGAAGCAAGCGCGCCATGGATGCCTTGCCGACGCGCAGGACGACCGTCGGGGTGAGGGCAGTCGCGTTGCCGATCCGGACGCGCTGTCCGGCCAGGCACCCTTCACCGAAGAAGTCGCCGGGCCCGAGCACCGCGACCACGGCTTCCTTGCCGGTCTTCGACAGCACCGACAGCTTCACGCCGCCCGTCTGCACATAGAGGACGTGGTCGGCGGCGTCGCCTTGCGCGAAGATGCTCTCGCCGCGGTCGTACTGGGCGGTGGTCTTGGGCACGCCCGCTGAATCGAGACAGGCCTCGACGGTGGCCCCTGGCGTGACCTGTACGGCGACACCGATCGCTGGTTGAACTGTCACGGTGTCGAGCATTGCACGATGCGCGCGGTTCGCGTGTATCGAAGGGAACAGGAGTGCGAGGTCAGCCGCTGCCGCGAAGAGCGCCCATCAACAGTCCCGCGACTGCTGCGATGCCTTGGACGGCCAGGACCGGCACGAGCACCACGGCGAAGATGAGCCCCACCACCAGCGCGACGTCGCCGAGTACGGCGGCGCTCTGCGCTGCCCACGTCGTTGGCTGGGGTGAGGCGGTCAACCGGTAAGGGCCCTCGTGCACGTCAGGTACATGTCCTCTGACGAACCACGCATCGCCGACGATCCGTTCTGAGACGCTTCGGGCATCATCGAAATGACGGCTTCGGTCGTCAGAAGGAGCGACGCGATCGAGGCGGCGTTCTGAAGCGCCGAGCGCACGACCTTGGTCGGATCGATCACGCCTCCGTCCACCAGGTTCTCGTATCGCTCGGTCTGGGCGTTGAAGCCCTCCTCACCGTTCATCTCCCTGGTCCGCTGGACGACGATCGAGCCCTCGTGGCCGGCGTTGGTCGCGATCCAGCGCATCGGTTCCTCGACTGCTCTGCGGACCACGTTGACGCCGATCTGCTCTTCGCCGTCCACTGTCAGTTGCTCGAGCACCTTCGCCGCCCGCAGCAGCGCGACACCGCCGCCGGCCACGATGCCCTCTTCCACGGCCGCCTTCGTCGCGTGCATCGCATCCTCGACGCGGGCCTTCTTCTCCTTCAACTCAGTCTCGGTCGCCGCCCCGACCTTGATGATCGCGACACCGCCAACCAGCTTGGCGAGCCGCTCCTGGAGTTTCTCGCGGTCGTAGTCGGACGTCGTATCCTCGACCTGCGTTCGCAGTTGCTTGACGCGAGCCGCGATCGACTCCGAGGTGCCGGCGCCTTCGATGATGGTCGTGTTGTCCTTGTCGATGGTGACCTTCTTGGCCTGACCGAGGTCCTCGAGTGTCAGGCTTTCGAGCTTGATACCCAGGTCTTCTGTCACGGCCTTGCCGCCCGTGAGAACGGCGATGTCTTCGAGCATCGACTTCCGGCGGTCCCCATACCCTGGGGCCTTCACCGCGGCGGCCTGCAACGTGCCACGCAGCTTGTTGACGACGAGCGTCGCCAGCGCCTCGCTTTCGATATCCTCCGCGATGATCAGCAATGGACGGCTGGCACGGGCGACCAGCTCGAGCACCGGCAGAAGCTCTTTCATCACGGTGATGCGCTTTTCGTGGATGAGGATCACCGGATTCTCCAGCACGACCTCCATCCGATCCGGATCGGTCACGAAATAGGGAGACACATAGCCCCGATCGAACTGCATCCCCTCGACGATCTCGAGCGAGGTGTCCATGCCGCGGGCCTCTTCGACGGTGATGACCCCGTCTTTGCCCACCTTCTCCATCGCCTCGGCGATGATCCGTCCAATGCCCTCGTCGTGGTTGGCGGAGATGGTTCCAACCTGGGCGATCATCGGCCCGGTGACGGGCTTCGACATTCTCTCGAGTTCAGCCGTGATCGCCTTGACGGCTTTGTCGATGCCCCGCTTGACCGCCATCGGGCTGGCGCCAGCCGTGACGTTCTTCGCGCCTTCACGGTAGATCGCCTGGGCCAGCACCGTGGCCGTCGTGGTGCCGTCGCCGGCGACGTCGGAGGTCTTGCTGGCGACTTCTTTGACCATCTGCGCGCCCATGTTCTCGAGCGCGCCCCTCAGCTCGATCTCCTTCGCCACGGTCACGCCGTCCTTGGTGATGGTGGGCGACCCGAACGCCTTGCCGAGGATGACGTTGCGCCCCCGCGGGCCGAGTGTCACCTTGACCGCGTTTGCGAGACTGTCCACCCCGCGAAGAATTCCCTGCCGCGACGCATCGCCGTACACAATCTGTTTTGCCATTGGCTACTTTCGTTCCGTCGAATCCGTGTCGATCACCGCCAGCACTTCGTCCTCTCGCATGACGAGGAGGTCCTCGCCATCGAGCTTGATCTCCTGGTTCGTGTACTTGCCGAACAGGATCACATCGCCGGGCTTGACATCGAGAGCCATGCGTGCGCCGCCCTCCCTGATGACACCATTGCCCACGGCGACCACCGTGCCTCGTTGCGGCTTCTCTTTGGCGGAATCCGGAATGATGATCCCGCCGACGTTTTCCTCGCCGCTTTCGATACGCCGAACGACTATCCGATCGTGGAGCGGTCTGAGATTCATAGGGTCGTCTCCTCCGTTGGTACGTGACGCACTCATCCCAGGTGGGAGGCGCGATATTCGTTGAGCCACTGCTCGCTCATCCATCCGAGCGGCGCGTTGGCGCCATGGCCCACCTGGAGTCGTGGCACGACTATCAACGCGATCAACACGACGATTGCGCCGACCACGAACCACATATGAATCTCCGATGCCAGGAAGGCGACGAGTTGCGGCAGGCGCCGCGCGGGGGGCTACAGCGCGCTTACTTGATGGCGTCGCGAATGCTTTCGGACATGGTCGTCGCAGGTCCCGGCGGATTCCACATCTTCAGCATGACGAGAGGCGGAAGCACCCCCAACCCGACGAGAACAGTCCAGCCGCCAACAGAGGTCAAGTTGACGGAGAAGGCGAGGACGCCCAAGCCTAGGACCCAGCCGCCGATAATGGCCCTTTTCATGAGTTCGGTTTGCATGAGAATCAGTGTACCGAGCCACGGGAACGGCGGCTGTTCCCGAGTGCACAGGCCGCGTGCGTTTCGGCCCGTTGGCCGGCGATCCGGCAGTGCGATGCTAGGGCGCCGCGCCGGCGGTTGCCGGTGTTTCCCGCTCGGCAACCCAGGCTTTGTACGACGCCACGGCCGCCAGGCGGCGGGCATCCCACTTTTCGCCGCACCTGTCGCACTGCCAGCCGACACCGGCTGCGATCCCTTCGCCCGTCAGCGACGGATGCGGCGTGTGGCACCCGGGGCAGACCGCGCCTTGCGACAGGTTCTGGTCGCCGCCGGACACTGGCGCGTTCTTGTCAATCACGGAGGGGTTGCTATCCATTGGACTCCTGTTACGGCTTGAATGTGGCCTTGTTCTCGTCGCGCGTCTTGCCGAGAGCCGCCTTCTCTTCGGCCGCTTCCTTGTCGCGGAGTGCTGCTGCCGCACGCGGCGCCTCTATCGCGTCCAGTCTGGCTGCTTCGCGGATGGCGCCCTGGGCGAGGGTCATCAACGGCTTCGAGACCATGCGCAGCTGAAACTGCGGCGAGTACGAATCCTTGAGCAGCGTGACCGACGCCGAGCCGTCCTCCCAGTGCGCGAGCAACATGGTGTCGGCGAGCACCGTCGACCGGCCGACCCGGTTGCCGGGCGACCTGGCGATCGGCGTGCCGTAGGTGACGGACAACGACTCGATGAGATCCTTGTTCGTCAAGCCGTCGGTCTTGTCGCGGTCGTAGCTCACGATCAGTTGATACAACGCGTCGTTGTAGAAGCTGAACGCAATCTCTCGCACCGAATCGGCCGCGACGCTGCCCCCGCTGTAGTAGGGCCGGCGCCATTCCAGCTCTTGAATCGTCGCCGGACGCCGGTGGAGGGTCGTGACGCGGCCGGCAGGCGCACCACTGGAAGCGATCACTGATTCGAGGCTGCTGTCGAGGGCGTAGCCTCGGTAACGAGACAGGTCCTGCGCGGAGGCCATCTGCACGCCGAGGAAGACACCGGTGGCAAGCACGAGGATACGAGCACTGTTCATGAGGGGCTCCAGGAGGGTGACTGCACCTCCAGTCTGACATGCGGCGCCGAAGAGCGTCTGTGCGCTATTGCACAGGCCCATGGTCGCGCTTGGGAGCACGATGCCGTATGAGCGACAACACCGCGGCGACCGTAATGGCTGACGAATCGACACGATGGGCGGCATGGGTCGCCCGGGGCGTTGAACAGGACCGGAAGACGCGGAAATACACCGTGGCGATCGTTGTCACCGTGGCCGTTGTTCTTGCGGCGCGCGTGGCGATCGCGCTTGCGGCCCGGTATGGCGTGTAGCCTGCTTCGAATCTCAGCGGCCTGCTGACGGCGGCTTCCGGCTCCGCGTCAGGTCCGAGTAGATCATCTCGCTGAACATCTCGCCGGTCCACGACGGGGTGGAATACACCGCGTCGTAGTCCCTGGTCACTCCGGCGGCCTTTACCTGATCCAGGGTCTGACCCTTTTCCACCATCAGCTTGATCCGGTCCCGGATGATGGTGGTCATGTCGCGATATTCGGCCACGTCTGATTCGTTGCTGATGCGCCCGTGGCCGGGCACCACAAGCGTCCCGCCCTGATTGTTGAACTCGGGCACGGCGATGTCGAGCACACGGTTCAGCGCGTCCAGCAGTCCCTGCACGGTGCCGCCGCGCTTGAGGTTCACCTGCGGGTAGGTCACGGTGGAGTACACGTCGCCCGTGGCCACGACGTCCGACTTGCGGAACCACACCATCACGTCGCCGTCGGTGTGTGCGGCGGGCGCATGCAGCATCTCCACCACCTCGCCGCCGAAGTGCAGCTGCTTCATGCCCGTGTAGAACGTGTCGTGGGGCCACACGCCGTAGGGCATGCGCTCCGGCTCTCCCTTGAGGCCGCTCATCAGGTGCAGGACGTTCTCGTGCGCGATCACGGGCGCGCCGTCCAGGCGGCTGGGCTCGCGGCCCCCCTGTCCACCGATGCCGGCGTTGAGGTTGCGGCCGACGACCGACAGCTTTTCGTTGCCGCCTGTGTGATGCTCGTCGCCGCTCGTGTTGATGATGTGGCGCACCGGCTTGTCGCTGAACGTGCGGATCGCCGTCAGCACCTTCTCGCTCATCGCCGCCACGCTGGAGTCCACGATCAGCAGGCCTTCTGGTGCCACCTGCACGGTGATGTTGGCGCCGGAGCCGGCCACCAGGTGCACGTTGGCCTTGATCGCCAGCGCCTCGACGATGCCGTCGTCGTAGGCGGGCTTGACCGGCCTCGGCACGGCACGCTGCTGCGCCGCCAGGTGCGTCGAGGCCGCGACCAGGACCACGGCCGCGGCCGCTATCGCGGCCGGGGCGATTGCGCGAGCGGGCCTCATCGTGTGCCCGAAGTGGACGTGGACTCTGGCATCAGCTCCTTCAGCCGTTTCATGTACTCCGGATACATGGTGTGCGCGCCGCCTTGCGACGCCTCGAAGGGGAGCTTTCTCGACTCGGCGTACTCCCGGTGCTTGGTCCCCAGGGGATACGCCGGCACCTCGCCCCGCTCCAGCGACGGCAACTCCTCGGCGACCTCGAAAGGCAGCGCCGGCTGAATCGTCAGGTTCGGGTCCCATCGGAACGTGGACGTGCGCACGAGCGGTTCGGTCAGATACATCGGATCTTCGACGATGATCGCCAGCGTCAGCAGGTCGCCGCGGCGCCAGTAGTACTCCGTCATCACGGCGTAGGGACTGAGCGGAATGCCGTTGCGGTGCACGAAGCTGTACTTGATGTGGGTGGTCGTGACCTTGAGCGCTCCGGCCACCCATTCACCGGTCGAAAACCCCTGCCACTGGTGCTCGGCGTACTTCGACGGATGCGGGCGGCCATCCAGCCAGATGGTCCGGTCCGCGCGCCCGAAGAGATTCGTGATGGTGTAGCCGATCAGGCGCTCGGTCTGGGGATCCACTATCGGGCCCATCCGGAAGTCCGGGCGCGGCGCACGCATCGAATACGTGACCGGGTGGGGACGGCCCTGCCACTCGAGCAGCGAGTGCATCGTCGGCGTCCAGCTCTCGGCGTGCTGCCGGGCACCGTCCGTCAACGGGATGCCCACGTATTCGCCGACCTCGACTCCGGGGTCGCCGCGAAGCGGCAGTTCTTCGTGGTTGCCCCGCGTCGAGGACCACATGCCGGCCAGATCGATCTGCTGCGCGGCGGCTGGACCCGCGAACGCCAGCAGCGACGCGACCGTGATGATTCTGAAGCGTGACTTGGCTGCGGGCATGGATCCTCCGGTGCCCGCGAATATACAGGGCCCACAGGCAGGGCTCAAGGTCGAACCAGCGGCCGAATAAGTACGCTCGCGCCATGTCGGATGCGCAACGCCGACATGTGCAGCTGGCGTAGCACTAAAATGACGGGCGCATGCGTGCTCCCGCTCTGACGCTTGGCCTGCTGGCGACCGGTGTGGCGGCATTCCTCGGCGCGCAGACGACTTCGCCGGGCGTGCCATCAGAGCGCCCGCATACCTCCTGGGTGGAAGCCGGGAGCGGCGTGACGCTGCCGCAGGATCTCGTGTTCGCCAATGGGCTCGGCCGGCTGGGCGTCTTGAACGCCGATGGTCCCATCGACACCAAGGGCCATCCGTTCTTCGAGCCAATCGGTTCCAACGCTCGGGCGTGCGTCACATGCCACCAGCCGGCGAATGCCATGAGCGTGTCGGTGGAGACCATCCGCGAGCGATGGCGTGTGACGGGCGGGAAGGACCCCATCTTCGCGGCCGTGGACGGCTCCAACAACCCCAGCCTGCCGCAGGATCAGGCCTCCTCGCACTCGCTGCTCCTCGATCGTGGCCTCTTTCGCGTGGCCATGCCCTGGCCGCCCGCCGGAGTGACGCCGGAGTTCGCCATCGAAGTCGTGCGCGATCCAACGGGCGTGAACCGCGACGCGACCTACGGGCTGCGAAGCGCCACGCCCACGGTCTCGGTGTTTCGCCGGCCCCGGCCGGCCGCGAACCTCAAGTACGTCACGAGCCCGGATGGCCTCTTCAACGTCAAGCTGGGCGTGCTGATGGACAAGGATCCCGACACGGGCCTGCCGTCGAGCATGAACATCATGGCCGACGCCCGCGTGCCCAACCTGCGGGTGCAGGCGGAGAGCGCCTATCGCGATCACCAGGGAGGCACGGCGCCTCTCTCGGCGGCGCAGATCGAGCGCATTCTGAGCTTCGAGAACCAGATCTACATGGCGCAGGCGTGGGACAACCAAGGCGGCAGCCTGGTGGAGCCCAACGGTCCGGCGGCGCTCGGTCCGGCCAACGTAGCCCGCAATCCGGTGCATGTCCTCAACAGCGTGAAGACGCCGGCGTTTCATTTCTTCGACATGTGGCAGGCGGCGCCGGCAGCCGATGCGCGGGCGGTGTTCCGCGCCTCGGTGGCGCGTGGCAACGACATCTTCGTGAACCGCCGTTTCTGGGTGAAGGACGTCGCCCACATCAACTCGATCGGCTTGGCCAACCCTGCCAAGCGCTCGTGCGCCGTGTGCCACAACGCCCAGATGTCGGGCATGGATCTCGCGCCTGGCTGGGTGGACCTCGGCACCACGAACTATCCGACGTGGACGGAGGCCAAAGTGTGGAACGAAGCGGGCGACCTGCCTGTCTTCAAGCTGACCTGCCGGGCCGACGCGCCGCCGCACCCATTCCTGGGCCGCGTGATCTACACCTCGGATCCCGGGCGGGCGCTCGTGACCGGCCATTGCGCCGACATCGGCGCGATCACGATGGGCCAATTCAGAGGGCTTGCCGCCCGCGCGCCCTACTTCTCCAACGGCTCGGCAAAGGACATCCGCGAGCTGGTGGACTATTACGACCGTCGCTTCGACATGCGCCTGACGGGGCAGGAGAAGCAGGATCTCATCAACTTCCTGGGGGTCCTGTGATGCGCAATCAGGCAGCGGTCGTGGTGCTGGCGATCGTTGCAACGCTCGCGACGCAGACGCCTGAGGCCCAGCAGGCAGCAAAGTCTGGTGAGCGGCGGCAGTTTCTCACGTGTCCGATCGTCCGCGACACGAAGACGCAGCCGTGCTGGCTGGCGGAGCACGAGGGGCAGCTGTACTACCTGGGCCAGCAGAGCGGGGTCGCCGGCGATTTCTACCCACCGCAGCTGGGGCATCAGGCCCTGGTCGAAGGTACCGTCGGCGAAGGCCGCGTGTGTGGCGGCATTCCGCTCACGCCGGTGAAGGTGTCGGTGATGCGCGAGCTGACGCCCGCCTGCAACACGATGCTGCCCGCCGAAGACGGGATCGAGGCGCCGCCACCGGTTCAGGCGCCGCGCGGTCAGGCGCCGTCGTGGGTGAAAACGACCGACCCGGCCAACGTGACGCTGTATTTCGACTTCGACAACGACTTCCTGAGCGTGCACGTCACGAGCGCGCTGACGGCCGTGGCCAGGCACGTGGCCGAGGTCAAAGCGACGCGCCTGGAGGTGGTGGGCTACCGTGCGGCCACCAGGCTGTCCGGGGGCCAGACGCTGACCGAGCGGGAGAAGATGGGCGCCATTCGCGCCCGCAAGGTGGCCGACACGCTGGTGGGGTTGGGCGTGCCCGCGGCGGCCGTCGTGGTGTCCGCGCCCGACGCGGCCGAACGCGCCGATGGGGTCAACGACCCCTGGAATCGGCGCGTCGTGATCCGCGTGCGATAAACCCGCCCGCCCGGAGGGCGGGCAATCAGACACTGTTGCAGCGAGGCTGCGCCTCGCTGCCCTTTACCGCGGTGCCGCGGGCGCTGTAGGAGCTGCCGGCGCGGCCGGCTGCTGCGCCGCCTTGGCAAAGTCCCCGGCCTTGACGAACGAGATCCGCTCGGGGTCGATGTGCTTGGTCAGCGCCGCGCGGATGTCCGCCGGTGTCAGCGCCCCGACGCGCTTCTCGAAATCCCCGTCCCAGGTCACCGTACGGCCGATGAAGTTCAGCGTGTTGAGCCGCCCCGCCAGCGAGTTGTCTTGCGCGCGGGTGACCTGCTGCGACTGCAGCCAGCCGGCCTTGGCGGCCTTCACCTCGTCGTCGGTGAAGCCTTCGCGCAGCGCGCGGGCCACTTCCTCCTTGATGGCCGTCTCGAGCCTGGCGGCGTTCTGGGGCGCGTAGATGGCGAAGATCAGCAGGTTCCCGTTCTTGTCGAGCGAGCTGGCCTGGAGCTGCGAGCCCACGCCGTAGCTCAGCCCGTCCTTCTGCCGCACGCGTGTCGCCAGCCGCGAGTTCAGGAAGCCGCCGCCCAGCATGTAGTTGCCGAGCACCAGCGCCGCATACTCCGGATCGTCGTCGCGCACGTTCATGTTGATGCCCGCGAGGAAGAACGCGTTGGCCTTGTCCGGCGTCTCGAACGTGCGGTTGACCGCCGCGACGTCGCGGTAGCTGTCGCTCAGCCGGGTGAATGGCTTCGGCGATTTCCACGACCCCAGGAGTTCCGTGACCAGCTTCGTGACCTCCGCCGCGTCGAAATCGCCGACGACCGACAGCTCGCCGTTCGAGGCGCCGTAGAAGTCGGTGTAGAAGCGCTTCGCCTCGTCGAGGGTCACCGCGCGCGTCTCGGCAATCGTTTCCTCGGTGGTCGCAATGTAGCGGATGTCGTCGCGCGGGAACGGGCGCAGGTACCCCTGCAGGTTCTGCACGGCGATGGCCTGCGGCTCGCTCTTGTCCTCCTCGAGCTGCGCCAGGCGCTGCGACCGCAGCTGCTCGAACTCGTCGGCGGGGAATGCAGGTTCGCGCAGGACCTCGGCGATCAGCCGCAGCACCGCCGGCAGGTTCTCGCGAGTGGTTTCCACGGACGCGTTGGCCGTGGCGCCGCTGCCGCCGACGTTGGCGCGCGCCTTCAGCTTGTCGAACTCGTCGGAGATCTGCTGGCGGGTGCGCTTGGTGGTGCCGCGCATCAGCATCCCGCCGGCCATTCGCGAGGCGGGCGCACGCCCCTTGAGCGATGTCTCGTCGCCGAATCGCAGGGTCAGGCTGGCCACCACCGTCGCCCCGCGCGTCTTCTTGGGCAGGAGCGACAGCTTGAGGCTGCCCGGCATGGCGGCACGGCTGGTTCGAGACTCGACGTTCGCCGCCGACGGGTCGAACGCCTCGCCCACGGCCACCACCGCGCTGCCCTTGTAGTCCTTCAGCATCGACACCACGTCGGGTGGCGGCGCAATCTCGGCGCGATCGGGCTGCGAGGTCGGGATGAAGAGGCCCATCGTCCGGTTCGACGGCTTGAAGTACTTGGCCGCCACCTTGCGGGCGTCTTCCACGGTGGCCGCGCGCAGCCGGTCGCGGTGCAGGAAGAGCAGGCGCCAGTCGCCCATGCCGATCCACTCGCTGATTTGCAGGCCGACGCGCTCAGCGGAGTTGAGTCCCAGCTCGATCTGGGTGAGGAGCGTCGTGCGGGCGCGTTCGATCTCCTCCGCGGTCGGCGGAGTGGCGGCAATAGACTCGACCGCCTGGATCAGCCCGTCGCGGGCGTTTTCCAGCGACGCGTCGGTGCGGACCTGCGCGGCGAAGTAGGCCAGGCCGGGGTCGTGGAACTGGAAGTTGCCGCCAAAGGTCTGGCTGGCACGCTTGGTCTCGACCAGCGCCTTGTGGAGCCGGCCCGAGGGCGTGTCGCCGAGAACCAGCGTGACGAGGTCGATGGCCGCGAACTCCGGGTCCGAGCCCGCAGGCACGTGGTACGCGGAGATCGCCCACTGGACGTCGCCCACGCGCCGCACCGTGACGCTGCGCTCGCCGTCCTGTGTCGGCTCCGCCGTGTAGAGCTTCTCCGGGCCGCGCGCCGGCTTCGGGAGCACGCCGAAATACTGCGCCACCAGGTCGAGCGCCCGCTGTTCTTCGAAGCGGCCGGCCACGAGCAGGACGGCGTTGTCGGGCTGATAGTGCTTCTTGTAGAAGGCCTGCAGGCGGTCGATCGGCACGTTCTCGAGGTCGCTGCGGCTGCCGATCGTGGACTTGCCGTAGTTGTGCCACAGGTACGACGTGGACATCACGCGGTCGATCAGCACGCCGGTGGGGCTGTTCTCGCCGCTTTCCAGCTCGTTGCGGACCACGGTCATTTCGCTGTCGAGGTCCTTCTTGGCGATGAACGAATTCACCATCCGGTCGGCCTCGAGGTCGAGCGCCCACCGCAAGTTGTCCTCGGTGGCGGCGAAGGTCTCGAAGTAGTTGGTGCGGTCGGTCCACGTGCTGCCGTTGGGCCGCGTGCCGCGTTCGGTCAGCTCCTGCGGAATGTTGGGGTGCTTGGGCGTGCCCTTGAACACCAGGTGCTCGAGCAGGTGCGCCATCCCCGTCTCGCCGTAGTTCTCGTGCCGCGAGCCCACCTTGTAGGTGACGTTCACGGTGATGGTCTGCTTCGAGGGGTCGGGGAACAGGAGCACTTGAAGGCCGTTGGCGAGCCGGTATTCCGTGATGCCCTCGACGGCCGTTACCCGCTGCACGCCGCGGGGAAGCCGCAGCGCGCCGGGCGCCTGCGCCGGGGCAGGGGCCTGGGCGGCGGGCCGTGCCGCGGCCGGCGCGGCGGCTTGTCCGTGTGAAGGCGGGGGCGCGGCCGTGAGCAAGGCCAGGAGCGCCAGCCCGACGAATCCGACTTCACGCGATTGCTGCAGGACCTTCATCGTTCCTCCTTCGCCGGAAACCAAACCGCCGCTGGCCGGATCTTACCCCCGCAGCCACGCACGCGGCGTGCCGCGGGCCGCTCTCGTGCAAATACGACGGGACGAATGCTCCCGTTCGCAGATTCTGCGTACTCCCGGGGTGCCTGATGGCAGGTTCTTTGGACGGTGGGGACCCGCCCGGCATACTGTCAGGCCGATATGGCGGCCAGACAGTCGCGTTCGCATTCGGCGTCAATTGGATTCTGGCGGCATGGGCGACCACGTTGGGTCGTGTACAGTCCCGAAGCGGTGCATGGGATGGGCTGTCGGTCCGGCTGCCGGCTTCGTATTACGCACCGCGTCCTTTTGAAAAGGGCGGACGCGTTTACGACTACCTCGGAGTCCGTTGGTATCGGCGTTTCCTGCGCCCTGTCCTCTGGGCTGTCAACCCAGCTGTTCTCAGATCACAAGGCGCCCGGCAGACGATGATTCGAGCGACACAGGATCCCGAGGCGGGCCATCTCATCATATTCATCGTGATCGCCGGCATCACGCTGTGGACGCTGGTCTCCGGCTGGTGGGACACCGCGGCATGGCTGCTGCTGTTCAACGTTCTGCACAACGGGTATCCCGTGCTGTCGATGAGGCAGCTTCGTGCGCGACTGGACCGCCCCGGAAGACTCAGCCGCGCGGATAAACGGATTGATGGGCTGCGTGGTATAAGTCTTTGAAATCAGCCGGGTTCCGCACCCAGGGGAGACCATGTTCCGTCTTGCAGTCCTCTTGTCCGCCACGCTCGTTGCTTCCGGCCTGGTCACGCCCGCATTCGCCCAAAGCGCTCTCAATGGCGACTGGAACGGCTTGTTCCACGAGGATCAGCCCGAGCGCGGACCGGGTCCGGAGCTCGGTGACTACCTGGGGATTCCCGTCAACCCGGCTGGCCGCCAGTATGCCGACAGCTGGGACGCGTCGCGGCTGACGCTGCCCGAGCATCAGTGCCGCGCACACGTGTCCCCCTACATCTATCGGGGACCGATCCGCGTCAAGATCACCGAGGAGATCGACCCCGGCACGCAGAACGTCATCGCGATCCGGCACTTCCTCAGCACCTACGCGCAGGAGCGCATGATCTGGCTGGACGGCCGGCCACACCCGCCCGAGGATGCGCCGCATACCTGGATGGGGTTTTCGACGGGGCGGTGGGAAGGCCGCGTGCTGCGCGTGGAAACGACCCACATCAAGCAGGGGTGGCACCGGCGCAACGGGGTTCCCATGAGCGCGCAGGCCAGGATGACGGAGTTCTTCTTCCGCCACGGCAACGTGCTGACGCAGCTCAGCATCACCGAGGACCCCATCTTCTTGTCCGAGCCGCTGGTCAAGACCACGAACCTGCTGCTGGACGTCAACAGCCAGCCCAATCAGTACCAGGCATGGCTGTTCTGCCAGGCCGACGACGAAGTGCCGGGACGCGACCCCGCCTACGTGCCGCACCACATGGTCGGCAAGAACCCGTTTCTGACCGAGTTCGCCGAGCAGCACGGCCTGCCGGTGGAGCCAACGCGCGGTGGTGCCGAGACGATGTATCCGGAGTACGTGGAGAAGGTGAAGACGATGCCGATTGCGCCGCGGAAGGGCAAGTGAGCGGGATGCGAGCGCAAACACTGCGTGGTCTGGCCGTCGGGGCCGCGGTGGCCCTCGGCACCTTCGCGCTGTCGCCGGTCGGCGGCGCGCAGGGGGGCCCGGGCCGCGGTGGCCAGGGCGGCCCCGGTGGTCGAGGCGGCGCCGATGACGCGCCCCTGCGCACCATGCACGTGCAGGGCAACGTGCACGTCGTGTTCGGTGCCGGTTCCAACGTGACGGTACAGGTTGGCGATCTCGGGTTGATCGTCGTGGACACCGGCACCGGCGCCAACGCCGGCCGCGTGATGGCCACGCTGCGGCAACTTTCGCGGCGCCCGGTGCGCCACATCGTCAACACGCACTCCCACGACGACCACGTCGGCGGAAACGAACGCGTCGGCGCGTCGGGCGCCCCGATCTCCGGCCGGGGCGTGGCACAAGTGGGCGCTGGCCTGGGCGCACGATCCGAGATCATCTCGCACGAAGAGACGCTGAACCGGATGAGCGCGCCGGCCGGCAACGCGGCGCCGACGCCCGTGTCCGCGTGGCCCACGTCCACGTTCTCCGGCGACTACAAGGATTTCTTCTATAACGGCGAGGGCGTCCACATCCGGCACCTGGCGTCGGCGCACACCGACGGCGACGCCGTGGTCTTCTTCAGGCGTTCCGATGTCATCGCCGCCGGCGATGTCTACTCGACCGTCAGCTATCCCATCATCGATGCCTCGCGGGGCGGCAGCATCACCGGTGTGCTCGGTGCGCTGAATCGTCTTCTGGAAATGGCCATCGCAGGCGAGAAGACAGAAGGCGGCACGATGATCGTGCCGGGGCACGGGCGCATCTCCGACGAAGCCGACCTGGTCGAGTACCGGGACATGACCACGATCATCCGGGACCGCATCCAGGACATGGTCACCAAGGGGATGACGCTGGCCCAGGTGCAGGCCGCCAAGCCCACGATGGAATACGACGGCATCTACGGCAGCGCGCAGGGATGGTCCACCGCGCAGTTCGTTGAGGCCGTGTTCCGCGGGCTCCAACCCCAGAGGGCCTCCAGCACCAAGTAAGCTAGCGGCGTGCCTGCACTTTTTCAGCGGCTCCCGTGGCTGGAGCCGGCGCTCTGGACGACGCTGACCATCGGCGGCGCCTACCTGCTGGGCCACCTCATCAATCTTGTCGCCGCCGGGCGCCTGACGCGCTGGGCCGGCGCCACCCACGGACAGTGGGACGACATCCTGGTTCGCGCGCTGACATCGCGTATTCCGCTGTGGAGCGTGCTGGCCGGTGCGTGGCTGTCCCTCGGCTACTGGGCGATTGCGGAACGATGGCTGTACGTCGGCTCCGTCACGATCGAGTCGTTCGCCATCCTGTCGGTCACCCTTGCCATCGCCGAGGTGGCGGCGGGCCTGGTGGCCGCCTATGGGTCCACGTCGCTGCCCGGCGGCGTCGTATCGGGGCTGACCCAGAACGTCATCCGGCTGCTCGTCGTCATCTTCGGCCTGCTGGTCGTGCTGAACGGGCTGGGCGTGGAGATCCGGCCGATGCTGGCCGCGCTGGGCGTCGGCGGATTGGCCGTGGCCCTCGCGCTGCAGGAGCCGTTGTCGAATCTCTTCGCCGGCCTTTTCGTCACCATGGCCGGCAAGATCCGCATCGGCGACTGGGTGCGCCTGGATTCGGGCCTCGAGGGCCGCGTGGTGGACTTCGACTGGCGTTCCACGTCGCTCGAAGTGGCGACCGGAATCGCGGTCGTGCCCAACGCCAAGCTGGCGCAAGCCACCGTGACGAACCACAATTTGCCGACGCCTGAGGTCACCGTGTCCGTGGACTTCGTCGTGGACTATTCGAGCGACGCGCAGGCCGTCGAGGCCGAGGCGCTCCGCGTGGCGCGCGAGGTGCAGGCGTCTGTAGAAGGGGCCGTGTCCACCTTCGAGCCGAATGTGCGGTTCGCGAGTTTCGGCGAGACCGGCCTGCGTGCCACGGTGCAGCTCCGGGCCAGGACGCTGCCCGACAAGGCGCTGCTCAAGCATGCGTTCATCACGCGCCTGCACGGCGCCTTCGTGGCGCAGGGGATCGAAATCCCGACTAATATTCCGAGGAAATCGACGACGTAGCCTGGAGGCTTGCATGCGACACACGGCCATCGCCCTCATGCTGACCGGCATTCTCTGCTCGGCCGCGACCGCTGCGGCGCAGGAGCCGCCTGCCGCGCCACCGGCCGACTGGGGGCCGATGAGCATCAACCTCGAGGACGTGCCCTATCCGCATCCGGTCGAGTACCACTCCTTCAACCTGGAAGGCCAGGACGTCCGGATGGCCTACATGGATGTGGTGCCTCGAGGCCCGGCCAACGGCCGGAGCGTGGTGCTGCTGCACGGCATGAACTTCTTCGGCGAAGCGTGGACCGAAACGATCGATATCCTGCGCGGCGAGGGGTATCGCGTGATCGTGCCCGACCAGATCGGCTACGGCCGGTCGTCGAAGCCGATCCTGCACTACTCGATCAGCACCCACGCCGCGAACACCAAGCGGCTGCTCGACCACCTGCGCATCACGACGACCGACATCGTGACGCACTCGATGGGCGGCATGGTGGCGAGCCGCTTCGCGTCTTCGTATCCGGACGCCGTGGGCAGCCTGGCGATGATCAACCAGATCGGCCTGACCGATGCGCGTGCAGCGAGGCCATGGCGCGACACCTCCGAGGCCTACAAGGCGTCGCTGGCCCGCGACTACGCGCGAGATCGTGCGCGGCATGCGCGCCTACTACGTGAACTGGAAGCCGGAGTACATGAAGTACGTGAAGATCCACTACGGCTGGATCAAGAGCGGCGACTGGCCGCGCATGGCGATGGTGCGCACGCTCCAGCAGCAGGCCATCTACGCCGACCCCGTGGTCTACGACTGGCCGCGCATCAAGGCGCGCACGCTCGTCATCGGCGGCGAGAAGGACGGGCCCAACTATCCGGCGCAGGCCAAACACGTAGCCGACACGGTGCAGAACGGCCAGCTGGTCATCATCCCCAACGTCGGCCACAACCCGCAGTTCGAGGCGCCCGACAAGCTGTATCCGCCGCTGCTCAAGTTCCTCAAGGGCGAGGATGTGGGGACGCGGACGCGGACCGCCGGTCCCTCCACGCGCTAACAGATTCGTAATTTGGGGGATTTGGGGTCGGGCCTAATTAATTCGGGTCTCGTCAAAGGGGCTGATGGTCGGGTGCGCTGCGCGTGGGCGGCAGGGTCGCCTGACTACGCGGACTACCACGACCGCGAATGGGGCCGTCCGACCGTGGACGATCGGTGGCTGTTCGAGAAGATCTGCCTCGAGGGATTTCAGTCGGGCCTGTCGTGGCTGACCATCCTGCGCAAGCGCGACAACTTCCGCCGCGCGTTCTCGAACTTCGACGTCCGCCGCGTCGCGAGGTTCGGCGATCGCCACATCGAGAAGCTGTTGGCGGACGCCGGCATCGTCCGTCACCGCGGCAAGATCGCCTCGACCATCAACAACGCGGCGCGGGCGCTCGAACTGCTCGAGGCGGAGGGGACGCTGGCCAGCTACGTGTGGCGCTTCGAGCCCGCCACCGCGTCACGCCCCAAGAAACTCGACTGGTCAACGTTGCAGACGATGCCGAAGACCGCGGAATCGATCGCGCTCTCGAAGGACCTGAAGAAACGCGGCTGGAGCTTCGTGGGGCCGACCACGATGTACGCGTTCATGCAGAGCGCCGGAATCGTGAACGACCACGTGGAGGGGTGTTTCTGCCGCGCGGAGGTGGAGCGGGAGCGGCGCGCCTTCGTCAGTCCGGCATCTCGTATCGCGCCAGCACCACGGTAACGTTGTCCTTGCCGCCGTTGGCCAGGGCCCGGTCGACGAGCAGGCGGCACGCCTCCTCTGACCGGGTCTCCCGTCCGAGCACTTCGGCGATCTCGGCATCCGCGACCATGTCGGTGAGACCGTCGCTGCACAGCAGCAGGCGGTCACCGTCGGCCAGCGTCGTGCGTTCGATCTCGGTACGCATGTGGCTCTCGTTACCACCCAGCGCGCTCGTGAGCACGTGGCGGAGCCGGTGGCGCGCCACGTCCTGCTGGCGGATCAGCCCTTCGTCCGCCAGCATCTGGGCGTGCGTCTGGTCGCGAGTGAGAAGCTGTAGCGTGCCATCCCGGAACCGGTAGGCCCTGGAGTCCCCCACCTGTGCGACAAACAGGTCGCGGCCCAGGCTATAGGCCGCCGTCATCGTCGTGCCCATGCCCCTTAGCGCAGGGTCGAGACGGGCCCGCTCCTGCAGGGTCTCGTGGACGATTCGGTAACGAGCCGCCGCACGATTCATCAGTTTTTCCGCGTGCTCGTCGTCCAGGCGCATGATCCAGTCGGGCGCATGAAGAATGATGTTGATCAGAGTGGCGATGGCCAGGCGGCTGGCGACTTCACCGCCTGCGTGGCCCCCCATCCCGTCAGCCACTACGAGCAAGTAGGCCGTTTCCTGGAACTGCGACGGGATGTCTGCCGGCGGAACATTGGTGATCAGCGTGGTGACGTGACGCCCGCCGCGGGCCACGTAGAAGTGGTCCTCGTTGCGATCCCGCACCTTCCCCGCATCTGAGAGTGCGGCCACGTCGATGTGCACCTTGGACGACGCCTCTCGCGGAGTCTCCAGGTTCAGTTGGGGAGAGGGAAACTCGGCGGTCTCGACGTCGTGCGGGTCAAACATACGTGGGACTCAGTCGCAGAGCCGTCAGCATATAACGGCGCGGGTTCAGTTCGACCACCGTCTCGCGTATAAGATCTACCGATGGTCCGGCAGATCCCGTCGCTCGCGTACGCGCGGGCCTGCGCGGCTGTGCTTGTCCTGGGTTCGATGGGTGTGCCCGCCTGCAGCCGGCGGGCCGAACCCCCTCCTGACGCGACGAAGCAGTTCGTCGGATCCGAGAAGTGCGCCACGTGTCACCAGGACATCTACACGCGCTGGAAGGGCACGTTGATGGCCAACGTGATCCGCGATCCGATGAAGGACAAGAGCGCCATCATCGGCGACTTCTCGACGCCGAATCCGCTCGTCACCTTCCGCAAAGAAGAGATTGCGTTCGTGTACGGCAGCAAGTGGAAGCAGCGTTACTTCACCAGGAGGGGTGACGACTACTACGTGTTTCCCGCCCAATGGGACGTGCGGGCCAAGGCGTGGCGTCGTTACTACGTAGAGCCGGGGACGGATTGGTGGGTGGAACACTATCCCGCCGATCAGATGCAGCGTCCGACCGGTCCCCTGTGCGACGGCTGTCACTCCGTGAACTACGACATCAAGACAAAGACCGTCACGGAGTGGAATGTCGGCTGCGAGAAGTGCCACGGGCCCGGGAGCCTCCACGTGGAGTTTCCGGTCGCCTCGACGGTCGTGAACCCGTCCAGACTCGACGCCGTCCGCGGTGACGATGTCTGCCTCCAGTGCCATTCTCAAGGCCAGCCACGCACGAAGCCGCTCGACGGCGTCTATTACGACTGGCCCGTCGGGTATCGCCCTGGCGATCGGCTGAGTGACGTGTGGGCGCTCGAGGAGCACCATCTCGGCACGGAGACCTTCACCCACTGGGCCAACGGCAGCGCGCACAAGAACCGCATGCAGGGAAACGACTACGTGAAAAGCCAGATGTCGCTCAAAGGCGTGCGGTGCTCCGCGTGTCACGACGTCCACGGCACGGAGCACGAGGCAGACCTGCGGCTGCCCGGCGACGGCGTCTGTCTGCAGTGCCACGGGCCGCAACTCCAGCCGGGACCGCGCGGAACGATCGAGCAGCACACCCAGCACAAGGCGACCAGTACGGGCAGCCGCTGCGTGGCCTGTCACATGCCAGCCATCGCCCGAACGGTCGGGAACGTGAGCGTACGGAGCCACACGTTCGAGGTGATTTCACCCGTGACGACCAAGCAGTTGGGCGTACCAAACGCGTGTACGTCCTGTCATACGGATCGAACGCCGGACTGGGCGATCGAGGCCATGAAGCGGTGGCCGACCGTGTCACCCTGGCGGGTCGCCGGGTAACTGATGCGCGCCGCTTTCACCTACGCGCTGGCAGCCGGGCTGCTCGTCGTGCCCACGCGCGCCGCTGCTCAGGGCGAGCCCCGTTGTGTCGTCCTGTGCGCGCCAGAACTGAAAGTCGAACCCACCTGGACCGTCGAGAATCTGGCCGCTCGTCCGCGTATCAGCGAAGGCGGGCTCATCGAACGCGCACGGCGCGACACCGTCTTCGAGATGATCTTCGCCGTGGACATCCCGACGGCGCTGCCACGCATCGGCGTGACGTTCGAGGCCAGCTTCGCTCCGTTCCAAGACGGCAACGAAGTCGAGCTCGAGGCGGAGTTGAACATCAGTCTCTTCGACACGAAACAGACGGGCGGGTGGGTGTCGTCGCACTTCGACGTCGTGGACAAGTTCAGTCCGGCCGAAACGCCGAGTGCGGACCGCGCCTACACCCACAAGCTCGACTTCGAGTGGGACACGGCCTTTCACGTGTTCAACCGGCTTCCAGAAGGGCATTGGCTTCGAAACATCGAGGCCGAAGTCTCGCTCGACTACCTGGCGACGGGCTTGCCCAGGGCCGGCGATCTCATCGGCGATGAGCGGTTCCTGGACAAGGCCAGTCCCTGGTCGCTGTCCTTCGTGCTGGTCATCCCTCTCGCCCCGCTGGCTCCATGAGCGCCGCCAGACGATGTCGCTGATTCCCCCCTGGGCTCCGAACCTCCACCCGCTGATCGTCCACTTTCCGATCGTGCTGGTGATGACGGCTGCGGCCATCGACCTCCTCGACACCGTCTTCGGGCGTGTCCCTTGGCTTGGTGTCGCGGCGACGGCGCTGTACCTGGCCGGCGCACTGGCGACGGTGGCCGCTTACGTGACGGGACTGCAGGCTGGGTCCAGCGTCCTCGTCCCTGGCATGGCGTATCCCGTCCTCACCGCCCACGGCCAGTGGGCCCTGGCGACGATGGCCTATTGCCTCGTCTTCGGGGGGCTCCGGCTCGCGGTGCTCCGGACGCGTATCGGCCGCACGCGGTGGACTCGCGTGCTCTTGCTGGTGTGCGGCCTTGTTGGAGTTGTACTCGTCCAGCAGACGGCCGAGCGCGGTGCCAGGCTGGTGTACGAGTTCGGCACCGGCGTGATCGCCGTCCCCTGACGCGACCTCGCACCGGCGTCCGTTCCAATGTCGACGAGCGGAGTGTAGACTACGCGCGCGTAGAGGAGCTGTATGACTCGTGACGTAACGATGCTTGCCGCTGCAACCCTCATCTGCATCGCGAATGCGTCGATGGCGGCTGCCGCGACGTGCTCAGAACTCACGGCGCTGAAGCTCCCTGACACCACGATCACCGCAGCAGAGGACGTTCCGGCGGGAGACTATGCGCCTTCGGGTGGTCAGACACGAACGAACCTGCCCGCGTTCTGCCGGGTTGCGCTGACGGTCTCACCGCAGATTCGCATCGAGCTGTGGCTGCCGAAGGACACGTGGAACGGGCGCTACCGTGGCGAAGGCGGCGGCGGCTACGCGGGACAAATCTCATACGGCGGACTGGCGGTAGGCATACGAGCCGGCTATGCAACTGGCAGCACCGATACGGGACATCCTGGGTCGGCGGGTGGAACGTTCGCTCTGAATCCCGACGGCACGCTGAACAGGCAGCTGATCGTCGACTTCGCCGAGCGGTCGTTGCATGAGCTGGCGGTAAAAGCCAAGGCCGTTATCAGGGCCTACTACGGCTCGGCACCCACGTATTCATACTGGAAGGGGTGCTCAACTGGTGGCCGACAGGGGTTGATGGCTGTGCAGCGGTTCCCCGAAGAGTACGACGGGTTGGTCATCGGTGCGCCGGCGATTAACTGGGATCGGTTCGTCCCGTCGGACCTCTGGCCGCAGATCGTGATGAACAAGATGACCGGCGGTCCGATCACCGCATCCAAGCTGACTGCCGTGACCCGCGCTGCGGTCAACGCATGCGACGCCAATGACGGCGTGGCGGACGGAATCATCAACGACCCGCGCAAGTGCACGTACGATCCCGCATTGCTGCTCTGCAAGGCTGGCGACGACCCCGCAGCCTGCATGACAGCGCAGGAGGCGGCAGCGATTCGCAAGATCTGGGATGGGCCGACGTCAGCCTCCGGCGAGCGTTTGTGGTTCGGACTGGAGCGCGGCGCTCCGTTGAATGGCCTCGCCGGGAACAATCCGTTCCCGATCGCCCTGACGCACTTCCAATACTGGCTTCGCCAAAACCCGCAGTTCGACTGGCGCACGCTGTCGGAGTCGGACTTCGAAGCTGACTTCAAGGCCTCGCAACAGAAGTTCCGAGACGTCATTGGAACCGATGACCCGAAGCTCGACGGGTTTCGAAAGCGCGGTGGAAAGATGATCGTGTGGCACGGCGAAGCCGACACGGAGATCTTCCCGCGCGGCACCATCAACTATTTCGAGCGCGTCATCGCCGCAAATGGCGGTCAGCAGCAGGTGGAGCAGTTCGCCCGCCTGTTCCTGGCGCCAGGCGTTCTTCACTGCAACGGGGGTGACGGGCCGAGCCCCGTGGGAGACCCGCCAGGCGACCGCCTGTTCGAAACGCTCGTGAACTGGGTTGAGAAGAAAATGGCGCCAGACACGGTCCCGGCCACGCTCCGGCGAAATGACGGGACGGTTATGTCGCGACCGCTCTGCGCGTATCCGAAGACCGCGAAGTGGACTGGCAAGGGCAGCACCGATGAGGCGGCGAACTTCGTTTGCGTCGACGGCCAGCACCAGAGCCGCGATTTCAGAGTCCTAGATCCGACCCCCAAATGATCCCCTGGAATGGATAACCGGCAAACCGCGGGCCGGTAGAACTCGCCTGGCGTCGCCTTGTAGTCTCCACGCTTCAGGGTTTTCCTGGCATGCGCGTGCTCGCGTCAGGGGCGTGCCGGTGTCGTCTGAGTGGTTATCTCAGCGAGCCGTCCATCCCGCGGGAGGCACCCACTGGCCGCCCCCGGGGCCGACCTCATCGACACGTCCGGGCGGCAGCACCTTGTCGGCCCTGGCTCTGACGTAGATGTACAAGTCGTTGATTTGCTTGTCGTCGAGGAGCTTGTCCCACGCCTGCATGCCCTTGTCAGGGACGCCGCTGCGGACGATCTTCAGGAACGGCGCCCGCCCCATCTTGCGATTCGGGTCAAGCAGATCCGGCGCCATGGTGGTGGCCACGGCGTTGGTGCCGTGGCAGCGGTAGCAGTAGACGTGCCACCACTTCCAGCCGTCGTACACGCTCTTGTAGATATCCGACGGGGCCGCCGGCGCCGCCTGCGGTGAGCCGCCGCCGCTGGCGCTGCCTGCGGCGGCGCGGCTCCATCCACGCGCGCAGGCGCTCACGGTCATCCAGGCAACAACGGCCAGGCACACCACCGCCGAATCCCAATGTCCTCATCTCGTCCTCGGCGCGAGTGGCTGCAACGGCACGCCGTACTCCCGCAGGATGGCCTCGATCTCCGGCTGCCGCTTGGCGAGCACCTGAGCGAGCTTGGCACGGGCCGCTTCGTTCCCGCGCTTGACTCCCATGGAGATGTCGAACTCGAACGGCAGATCGCCCTTGCGTGAGGGAATCGGCACCAGCTCCAACGGCACCCGCTGGCGCTGCGCGAAGTAGCCGGCGATAGGCCCCCACACGATGGCCACGTCGATCGTGCCCTTGGCCACCGCGTCAACGATCGCGCTGGGCGGGTTGTCGGCGGAGTAGAACGTGCTGAAGCCGACGACGTTGTCCACCACGCCGCGCTTGCCCAGCTCGTGAACCGGCGGCGGATTCGTGTAGTCGTCGCCCAGCAGGTGGACGCCGATCTTGAGCTTCTTGAGCACCTGGTCGTCGAGCGATCGGATCGACAGCCCCTTGCCCTTGGGGTAGACGAACACATAGGTGGAGCGGTAGTAGGGCCGCGTGGTGCTGACCAGGTCGTAGTTGGCCGGCACGCCCATCACGAAGTCGCACCGCCCTTCCTTGAGCGTCGCGTCCATCGTGTTCCGGATGAACCCGCGGCGCTGGCCCCACCAGATGTAGGTGGGGGTGGCGCCGAAGTCCTTGGCGACGAGCGTCGCGATCTTGTTCTCGAACCCCTCGCCCTTGTCATTCGAGAACGGCATGTTCTGCGGATCGGCGCAGACACGGAACCCGCCTTCGCCGCGGACTGTCGGTGCCGCCTTCGGCGCGACAGGCTTCGCCTGTCCGGCAACGAGCGCCGGACAGACGAGGCACAGAGCGAGAGCCACCAGTCGACGACGACCCACAGGGCTACGGCAGCGAGAACACCGTCAGCACGCCGCCCTGGTTGCTGAAGTTGGCCAGGTCGCTGAAGGCGCCGATCGCGCCGAGTCCGGCGGTCGGATCCTCGAGGCCCATCTCGGCGGCGACGCCGATGCCCGACCAGCCGCCGATGCCCGACAGGACCGCCACGTACTGCTTGCCGTCGGGGCCGACGTAGGTCATCGGGTTGCCGATGATTCCCGATGGCGTCTTGAACTTCCACAGCACGTCGCCGGTCTTGGCGTTGACCGCCTTGAGCCAGCCTTCCATGGTGCCGTAGAAGACCACGTCGCCGGCGGTGGACAGCGCGCCGCCCCAACTGGACAGGTTCTCCTTGATGCCCCACACCTTCTTGCCGACGCTGGGATCCCAGGCGATGAACTCGCCGCGGTTGCCGCCGGGGCCGGGTTTGCTGACGACGATGGCGCCCACGTACGGCTGGCCGGCCTGGTACTTCACCTCCACGCCTTCGTAGTCCATGCAGAGGTTATTGGTCGGGACGTAGAAGAAGCCGGTGCGCGGCGAGAAGGAGACCGGCTGCTGGTTCTTCGCGCCCATGGCGGAGGGGCAGATGTCCTTGGTGTTCTTGCTGGCCGAGGTCCGCTTCTCCGGGTTCTCCACCGGGCGGCCGGTCTTCAGGTCGATGCTCGTTGCCCAGTTCACGGCGCCGAAGGGATTGGCCTGCAGCAGTTCTCCGGTCTTGCGGTCGAGCACGTAGGAAAACCCGTTGCGGTCGAAGTTCACGAGCACCTTGCGCGTCTGCCCGTTGATCATGACGTCGGCGAGCACGTTCTCGTTGATGCCGTCGTAATCCCACGCATCGTGCGGCGTCTTCTGATACGCCCACGCGGCCTTGCCGGTGTCCGGATTCCTGGCGAAGATCGTCATCGAGTACTTGTTGTCGCCGGGCCGCTGGTCCGGGTTCCAGGATCCGGGGTTGCCGGTGCCGTAGTAGAGGAGGTTCAGCTCGGGGTCGTAGCTGTACCAGCCCCACGTGGTGCCGCCGCCCCGCTTCCACTCGTCGCCCTTCCAGGTCTCGACCGACCCCGGGAAGCCGACCTCGGCTTCGGGGCCCGTGCTGTACATCCGCCAGATCTGCTTGCCGGTGTTCACGTCGTTGGCCGTCACGAACCCGCGCACGCCGAACTCGCCGCCCGAGATGCCGGAGATCACTTTGTCCCTGATCACCAGCGGCGCGTTGGTGATGGTCTGGCCCTGGCGGTAGTCGCCCTGCTGGACCTTCCACAGCTCCTTGCCCGTCGCGGCGTCGAGCGCCACTGTGTTGGTGTCCAGCTGGTTGAAGAAGATCTTGCCGTCGGCGTGGATCACGCCCCGGTTGACGGTGTCGCAGCAGGCGATCGGGATCACCGCCGCGTCCTGCTTCGGGGTGTACTTCCACTTCACCGGCGCGCCCTCCTTCGTCAGGTCGAGCGCGTAAACGATGTTCGGGAACGGCGTGGCCAGGTACATCGTGGACCCCACGACGATGGGCTCGCCTTCGTGCCCACGCAGGACGCCGGTGGAGAACGTCCAGGCGGCCTTCAAGTTCTTCACGTTCTCGGTGTTGATCTCGCTCAGCCCGCTATAGCGGGTGGCCGAGAGGTTCTTGTTCGGCATCGTCCACTCTTTGTCGGCAGCCGAGGCTGACGCCGACGCCGACGCGGACGAGGCGGGTGCCGCCGATCCCGGCGCCGGGGCTGGCGCGCTGGAACAGGCGATTGTGATCAACAAGGCCAACGAGACGACGACCAACGACGAACGGCGCGGTCTCTTCATATGTTCTCCTGCGCGGGTACGGTTCGATGGGGAACTGGAGCGCGAATGATACCCGAAACCAGCAGGGCTCCGCCCCTGCCTATAAGGGGGTAGTCTCCGCGTCGACCTCGGCCAGAACCGCCAGCAACTCCGCCAGCACCATCGCCGTGGCTCCCCACACGTGCGCGCCCTCCACATCGAAGAAAGGCACGTCCATGACGCCGCCGGGCGGGCGCTCCCGGAGGCGCTGCTGCCACTGGACCGTCGCGGGCTCCCTCAACCGCGACAGGGGCGCCACGATGAGCCGCTCCACCTCCGCGGCCGCCAGCAGGAATCTCGGGCGGGAGGCGGCCAGCCCCACGACGGGGTGCAGCAGATGACCGCTGACGGGAATCGGCAGCGGCGTCAGCTGGCCGAGCACCGTGACGTCGGCAGAGGCGAGCCCCACCTCTTCATACGCCTCCCGGAGCGCCGCCTGCTCGATGGTTTCGCCGGCGTCCAGGCGCCCCCCGGGCAGCGACACCTGACCGGTGTGATGGGGCAGCGTCGAGGCCCGAACGGTCAGCGGCACCCACCAGTCGCCGTCCCCGGGATAGAGCAGCACGAGCGCGGCCGCATCCCGGAGGGGCGGGCCATCGGCGGGCCAGTGCGGGCGCGGGCGGGGCGCCATCCGCAGCTGCGCCTCGAAGCCTGGCAGCGGCGCGGCGAGCCTCCGGCGCAGGGCGTCGGGATCGAACGTCACGGATCCGATTGTCGCCTACCGGCGAGGCGGAGCGCTCTCCGGCTACCGCAGCGCCAAGGGGATTTCGCTGCGCGCCTCGCCGGACATGGCTCGCAGCACCGCGCGAGTGGTGCTGGTCGGGACCTCGAACTCCACGGTGGTGCGCAGCGTCGTGCCGCCTTCGATGATGCCGCCGATCGGCAACCGCGTCGGCGCGAGCACGTCTTCACCCACCACGAGCCGAAGCGTGAGGTCGCCCGTGCCGACAGCGCCGGGCCCGGAGGCGGCCATCCGCACCGCCAGCTCCACGCGCAGCACGTTGGCGAACCGTCGCGTGCCGACGCCGGTCAGCGTCGCTGACATCGCGGGTTGGGTCACGAGCGGACGAGCCTCCGTGCTGATCGACGTGACGATGGCCCGCGCGCTGCGCGAGGTGGACGGGGCAGGCGTACCCGCGGCGCGGCCCGAGAAGTCCAGCGGGATCTCGCCAGCCGTGTCCCGAATGGTGGTGCGCAGCACGCCTCGTTTCGTGCCGCTCGGTACGCTGAAGGTCACGGTCCCATCCGAGGTGGCGTGGCCGTTGACGACGACGTTCAGGAGGCTGTTGGGCGCCAGCACGTTGCCGTCGACGACCAGGCGGAACGTGTCGTCCCAGAAGTTCGCTGCGCCGTCCGAATCGTTCTCGAGGGCGATCCCAAGCCGAAGCGTGTCCGACGACCCGCCAGGCTCGAGCCGCGCCGACATCAGCGTGTAAATCAGCCCACGTGATCCCACCTGAGACACGGCTGGGATCGCCAGCTCGCGGCCACCGCTCGACGGCGCCGCCGCGGCCGACTCGACGCCTGGCGCCGGTTCGATACCCGGCGCGCTGTCTACGCTCGTGGGCGCAGCGTCGGTGTCCGGTCCGGAGCGCATGGCATTGACCACAAGCGCCAGCGCGAGCAGTACCACGAGGCCCGCGGCGAGCCGCCAATCGACGCGGAACGGCCATCGTGGCGGCGCGAGCCGTCGGGGCTCGCCCACTGCTGGTCCGATCGAGCGCACCAGCCGCGCGACGTCGCTTTCCCAGGAGTCGTCGCGCAACGCCATCGCCTGGCGCCGCGCCAACGCGCGAATCTCCGGCGGCAGCGTCTCCGCCGGCGGCATCGAGGCGCCCTCGACCAGGACCGGAATCACCAGTACCTCGGGTCTGGCCAGCGCCGCCGTCAGCTCCAGCCGAACGAAGTCGTCGGGCTGGTCCAACCGGCGCCGGCCCTCCGCGTCGCGTGCGTTCAGCCAGTCGCGCCCGATCACCGCCAGGCAGACGCGGCACTGGCGGAGCCTGGTCTCGATGGCGGCCACGAAGTCCTGGCCGGGTACCAGGCCGTCTACGTCGCGGAAGATCGGCTCGGTGGGAAGCTGCAGTTCCAGCGAGTCGCACAACCGTCCGGCAAAGCCTGCCGCGTCCTCGCGCCGATAGCTGATGAACACGCCAGTCATGTGGTCGTGGAACCCGCGCGCCACTATAACGTGTGCCAATCGCCCGGCTCCAGCTCTGCGGGACGCAGCCAACCGCCCGCACGGAGTGCGGGCAAGAAGACACTGTTGTAGCGAGGCGAAGCCTCGCTACACTTGGCCCGTCGTGCAGAACAAGATCGTGGTGAGGTACCGGGACGGCCGGACGCTCAAGGGCTCGACGAGCGACTTCGTGCCGGCCAAGAGCGCGTTTCACGTCACCGCGTCCGACGCCGGGCCGGGTGTTCCACCAGTCCTCGTCCAGGTCGCCGATCTCAAAGCCGTGTTCTTCGTGAAGGACTTCGCCGGCGACCCCGCCTACCAGGAGCAGCAGAGTTTCGAGGGGTTGCGCCCCCCGGCGGGCCGCAAGATCCAGGTCGTGTTCCTGGACGGCGAGACCGTCGTCGGGACTACGCAGGGCTACCAGCCCGACCGGCCCGGGTTCTTCATAGTGCCGGCCGATCCCGACGACAACAACGAACGCTGCTACATCGTGGCAGCGGCCGCCCAGAGCGTAACGTTGATTTAGGCTTCCGGCTTCCGGTTTCCGGCTCCCGGTTGATGGCTCCCGGCTTCCGGCTCCCGGCCTCGTTCCAGCAGGCTCTCTGTCAGCGTGCGGCGGTCTGGCGAGAACAGGGCGGCGGCGGCTTTGACGTAGGGACCGAGTTGTGCGTTTGCATACGCGGCGAAACCGGTGGCGCGCGCCTCGTCCAGCGTCCGGCGGTAGTGGTCGAGAAGCTCACCCGCCATGACGCTCCCGACCCGCCCCGCGCCGACTGTCGTCGATGTGGAGAGCCATCGCACGTGGTCCGGCACGCTGCGAACCGCCGACACGGCCATCATCGACGAGGCCTCGAATACCGACACGTCCTGACGGGCGGCCTCGGATCGCAGGCGCTCCCAGAGGCCGGTTACGGCCTCCGCCGAGGGCAGGCTTTGTGGCGTGAGCGCCCTGGCCTCCTGCCGGATGGCGTCCCACTCCTTGCGCAGCCCGGCAACGTCGAGCGGTGGCGTGTTCACGGTGGAGGCGATGCGTGACGACGTCCGCTCCAGGCCGTCCAACAACTGGTCCACGCTCTCGAAGCTCGCCTCCTGGTCGAGGAGCTTCTGGGCTTTCAAGGCTTCGGCGATCTGGGGAATCAGATGGCGGCCAAGGCCGCACACGTCGGCCAGCGCGGCCAGGACCCAGACCGGTGAGGCTCGAAAGGCCACGAGCCCCAGGACCTCGAGAGCGTTACCAGCCGTACGGCGGACCAGGAAGTCTTCAGGCAGCCGCGTCTCCGCGTCGTACACGCCCTCCGCGCCGCCGACCCGTTCGATCAGGAACCGCAACGTGCTTTCGACGAGGTTCTGATAGAGCTGCCCCTGACGAACCGAGTCGGGCAAGGCGACCTCGCCCACTTCACGGGTGAGGCCGGCACCGAGCGCAACCACCGACCGAACCAGCCGCTCGGGCAGCGACAGCAGGTACGCGCGATCGATGGGCACGGTTAAAGGCTCCCGGCTTCCGGCTCCCGGCTTCCGTTAACGCTGGCCGGTAAAGCGGAGGATGAACAAGCCGGTGCCCGCCCGGTCGCTGGCGTACGCCAGGCCGCGGTGGTCGATGTCCACGTCGTTCATTTGCGTCACGGCCGGTTGGCCCATCACCATCGGGTGGGTGAGCGGCGTGGCCTTCGGCACGTAGTAGCCCACCTCGGTGGGGCGCAGCGGATCGGTCAAGTCCACCACGCGTACGCCCGCATTGAAATAGGCGATCCACGCCAGCTTGTCCGTGAAGCGGTTGATCTGCCCGTTTACCGTGTCGGCCGACTGGTGCGGGCCGAACCGTCCGCCCTTCTTGCAGTAGTCGCCGACGGGCACCTGCCAGACGGCCACCGGAAACGGCTTCATCTCGTCCGTGATGTCCACCATGTAGCTGGCCGAGCGCACCGGGCCTGGGCAGGGCGTGATGTCCTCGGCGCCAGCCTCGTCCACCACCAGCGCGTAGGTTCGCGGCAGCGCGCCCGCGCCGTAGTTCGGCACGCTGTCGTAGCGGATCGGGGACACCGTGTGCGGACCTCGAAACGGCGGCTTCAAATCGATCGACCAGGCCAGACGCGGCTTCGCGGGGTCGGAGATGTCGAACGCGGCGGCCTGGCCGCCGGCGTTGCGATAGCCGACGTAGATGCGCTTGCCGGTCTCGTCCACGATCGGGTGGTGCGAGTACTGGCCCTCATAGCCGGGCTCGCCGTCCTTGAGCCCCGGCAGCCACGCGCGGCCCACGAAGCGCGGCGCCTTGGGGTTCTTGAGGTCGAAGATCTGCACCACGACGTTGCGGAAGCCGGGTTCGCCGGAGGCCGCGTAGAAGTAGCCCGTCTCGCGCGACCACCAGCCTTTGTGCGCGCGCAGGATGAACGGCCCGCCGCACCCGGGCCCGCACGAATTGGGGGGCGTGCCCGTGATCTCCGACACGAGCGAGATCGACGACGGGTTGGTGGCGCGATCGGTGATGTCGAAGATCTGGTACTTCAGGTCCTTGCCCGTTTCGCCCTCGGTCAGGATCTCCGAGTTGCGAATCAGGTAGTCGCGGCCCGAGCCGTCGAACGGGTAGTCGTAGACCACCGACACGCCGCGCGAGTTGCGATCGCCGTCGTTGGGAATGTGCCACACGAGCTTCGGCTGCGCGGGGTCCGCGACATCGAGGATGGACGTCCCGTTCCATTCCATCTTGCCGGTGATCGAGTTCAGCTTCGGCTTCTTGTCCCAGAAGCTTTCGTGGTGGCCGACGTAGACCCAGGCGCCGTTCCGTTCGTCGGCCAGCGTGGTCACGACCAGCGATTCGCGGCCCTGCAGGTCGTGGTAGCCGACCAGCTCCACGCCGCGTGCTTCGTCGGCGTGCGTGTCGGCGCCGCTCGCGGCGGGCACTGGCGGCTTATCGGTTGGAGCCTGGGCCGTGCAGGCCATCGTTCCCAGAGCAATGGCCAATAATGCAGTTCCGCAACGCCAGGACTGGAGACTGGAGACCGGAGACCGTAGACCGAAAAATCGCACTGGGCCCCGCCGCACGCGCCCAGCTTACTGCCGTTCTATCCCCAGGTCACGGCGTGAACCGCGAACCTCCCGCGAAGGGTCCTGGCGCCGTCGTCGCCTTCGACCTCGAGTTCCACCGTGCCCCACAGCGTCTTGTCGCCGTCGTCGCCGTCCCACTTGCCGGTCAGCTTCTCGAACGTGAGGCTGCCGCCCACCACCGAAAGCCGTGCGCCATCCACCGTCACGTACGCGGACTCCGGTTCCCTCGGGTCGCCGCCCTCGGCGTCGAGCGCAATGGACTTGCCGATCAGCCGCGACAGCTCCTCCTCGTAGCCGACGTGGAGACTGGTGGGGAAGACTCCGACGAGCGTCACCTCGTCGCCGTACAATTTGAACACCTCCGGATCGCTGTCGTCCTCGACCAGATAGATGTCCATGCGCTCGAGCGCCAGCGGCTCCGCACCGTCGAGCGTCAGCTTCCAGCTCTCCCGGGCCTTCGCGTGTGCCGCCGCGGCGGTGGCCTCGGTGTCGGCCATGCCGCACGACGCCGACAATAGCGCCCCGGCCACTAGTGCCAGCGTGCAAATCCGAGTGATCACGTGTGTCATCGTGCTGCGCGGCCTCCCGCCCGGCGAAGCCGGGCAATCAAACACAGGACACTAGCGAGGCAGAGCCTCGCTAGTCTGTCGGGATGGTTGCGCGCGCCGTGTAGGGAGGGAGAGAGGCCCGACCCGGTCGGGCCCCTCAGTGTGGCTATACGACTCGGACGTACCCGTGCATGAGGTCCTGGAAGTGGAATAGGAAGCCGCAGATCACGAGATAGACGCCGGGGTGGGGGAAGTTCACCACCTCGACACGGTCCAGCGGCAACAGGCTTGGGTCGGGCCCACGATAGAGGCGGCCATTCGGGTCGTTGATGAGCGGCAGGCCCGTGAACGGAGCCGGTCCCGTCATGGGCGTGGTCAGGGAGGTGTTGATGTCGCCCGGCTGCATGCCGTCCGCGAACACCTGCACCTGGTGCAGACCCGCGATGATGAAGCTGACACCCCCGCCGGCCTTGATTTTTACCTCGTTCGGCGTGATGAAGTGGACGTTCCTTTCGGGGAGCGGCGGCTGAGTCATCCGATCCCACGGCGGATCGATTCTCCAGTGACCGAAACTGACGGTCGCGTTGCCCAGGGGGCCCGTCGGGGCGTCGCTCAGGCCGTGCGAGTGGCCGAGGCCCTGCGCGGCAGGATTGCTCGAGATGCCCGTGCGCAGCGCGACGCCGATGCCGGCAGCTGCAGCTCCGCCGGCCGCGACTGCGCGCAGCAAGTTCCTGCGTGAAGTTCTCTCCATAGAGGATCTCCTCCTCGGTGCGATCACGACGCGACCGGCAGGGCACACTATCTCCCCGCTCGGTCGGTGGTGACACCGGTCTGATCCCCGCAGTCAGGCACGGCCAGGGACGCCCGCCGAGCCCGTCCCTGTAAACGAACCGGCGAAGTCTATCAGCATGGCGTGTCGATGCCTACTCAACAAATGACTGAAAAATGTCTCACGTTGAGACATCCGCAGGAGATGGCGTACCGTGAACGAATGGCCAACCCCATCATCCAGGTAAGCCCATTGGGCAGCCGCTGGCAGACCGCCGACCCCTTCCTGTTCTGCGTTCACCACATCGACGACTTTCCAGCGGGCAACGAGCAGTTGGGGCCGGCCGCGTCGCTGGCGGGGCGGGCGATCGGAGCCGACTTCGAAGGCAAGGACGGCTGGCGGATGTATCACGGCGACGTGGTGCCGGGCTTCCCGCAGCATCCCCACCGGGGCTTCGAGACCGTGACGATCGTGCGAACCGGCTACATCGATCACTCCGATTCGCTGGGCGCCACGGCACGCTTCGGGATGGGCGACGTGCAGTGGCTGACGGCCGGCGCCGGGGTAGTGCACTCCGAGATGTTTCCGCTGCTCGACCCCAAAGGCCCCAACCGGCTGGAGCTCTTTCAGATCTGGCTCAACCTGCCCGCACGCGACAAGCTGGTCGAGCCCTACTTCACGATGCTCTGGGACGGCGATATCCCGCGCCTGCGCACAACAGACGCGCAGGGGCGATCGGTCGTGGTCACGGTGATCGCCGGGCCGCTGAGCGGCGTCACCCCGCTGGCCCCGCCTCCCAACTCGTGGGCGGCGCGCGAGGAAGCCGACGTCGCGATCTGGTCGATTGCGCTCGCCGACGGCGCTACGTGGACTGTGCCCGCGGCCGACGGGGCGCACACCGCACGCACGTTGCACGCGTTCTCCGGCCGGGCGCTGCGCGTCGGCGAGACGCACGTGCCATGCCCCGCGGCGATCCGAGATCCAGGCCAACGAAGACGTTGAGATTCAGGCCGTGGACGGCCCCGTGGAGATCCTGCTGTTGCAGGGGCGTCCGATCGCCGAGCCCGTGGCGCAGCATGGCCCGTTCGTCATGAACACGCGCTCGGAACTGGAGGAGGCGTTCGCCGATTACCGGCGCACGCAGTTCGGCGGCTGGCCGTTCGCGGAGAATGCGCCCGTGTTCCCTCGCGAAGAGGGCCGGTTTGCGCGCCACGCCGACGGGCGCACGGAGCACGCGCCCGCGTAGCCCGCGCGGGAGAGGGAGCCGCTACGCCCTTGCGAACACCGTCCCGAAGCCCTTGGCCTTCGGGCTCACGCGCTTGAGCAGCCGCACGCCGTTCATCAGGCCGTGCGGCGTGGACGACACGACGGGCACGCGGATGTTGCCCTCGAGCGGCGCCAGCAGGTCGAGGGTATTCAGCCGGCCGCACGACAACACGAGCGCGTCGGCCTTCTGCGAGCGGCCATAGCACGCCACGCCCAACTGAAACAGGATGTCGTGGGTGGCCGCACCGTCCGGAATGGACACGAAGCCCAGGCCTTGCGTGGACGTCACCACGTAGCCGTGCTCCTCGAGGAAGACCTTCAGGCGCGCGGTCACTTCGTCGGTGTAGGCGGTGGCCACGGCGACGCGCTTCGCGTTGATCGTCTTCAGGCCGTCGAGCAGGCCGGCGCTCTGCGTCGTGGCGATCTTGCCCGTCGCCTTCGCCACCTGCGCGATCAGGTCCTCGTGGAACTTGCGGCCCTTGTAGAAGGTCAGCGACGATCCAAAGACGGAGACGACGTCCGCGCCCTGTTCCGCCAGCTGCTTGGCCATCGGCAGCACGCGGGGGATGGCCTCTTCGTAGCCTTCGATGGTCATGCCGCCCGGCAGGCCCACGCCGTTGCTGATGAAGCGCACGCCCTTCGGATAGAGGCGCATGGCGTCCGGCGGGATCGGATAGTTGAGCGGCGGGAAAATCAGGCCCAGCGTCGGCTCGGCGGCCTCGACGGCGGTCGAGCCCAGCGCGGCGGTCGCGGCGGCAACCCCGCCAGCCTTGAGAAAATCACGCCGGGAGAGGCTCGTATCCATGCGCGTAGTATACGCCCGTGGCACAGACGGCGACGATCTACACCTTCAGCATCGACCTGTCCGACATGGACCGCGGCGTGTTCGAAACGCTGAGCCTGCGCGTCGCGCGGCACCCTTCCGAGACGGTTGAGTACATGGTGGTGCGGGTGCTGGCCTACTGCCTGGAGTTCCAGGACGGCATAGAACTGACCGAGGGCGTGTCGTCTGGCGACGAGCCGGCGCTGCTCGTACGGGATCTCACGGGCCGGACGACTGCCTGGATCGAAGTGGGGATGCCGGATGCGAACCGGCTGCACCGCGGCATGAAGCTGGCGGGCCGCGTCGCCGTCTACACGCATCGCGACACGCGACAGCTGCTGGGTCAGCTGGCCGGCGCCAAAATCCACCGCGCCGCTGAGATCCCGATCCGCGCGTTCGACAAAGGGGAGGTCGAGGCGTTGGGCGCGTTACTGGATCGGCGAGTGTCGCTCGCCGTCTCGGTGTCCGCGGGCCACGTCTACGTGTCTCTTGGCCAGCAGACGCTGACGCTGGCCATGACCGAGCACCGCATCTGATCTCCCGAGGCGCGAAGCCTCGGGAGGTCGTCTGGACGTCAGAACTCGCCCCTACTGGACGACGCCGCAGATCGCGTGCACGGTGATCGTGCCGGTCTGGTTGTTGGCGTTGCTCCTGACCGTTGCCGCCCATCGCTGCTGCGGCGATGTTTCCGGGACGCTCGACACGACGGTGAACTCCGGGTTCGTGGCCCCAGCGCCGCCGCCGAATATCGCCTTGCCTAGCGGGCAGAGGCTGCCGATCGTGACCTGGGCGTCCTTTGCGAGAGTCTGGACGACCGAAGTGACGACAACCTGGTGGCCGGATACTCCGGGCGGGCCGATCGGTCCCTGAATACCCTGAATACCCTGAACCCCCTGAACTCCCTGCTCTCCTTGCGGTCCAGGAGGCCCTTGCGGACCCTCAGCGCCAGTCGGCTCGTCGAGTGGACAGGTACTGTTGGTGATGGTCGCTTCTCCATCGAAATTCATCACCCACGAGGTGGTGTCGCAGGTCATGCCGTCCACCGTGCTTCCCCCGTTCACCCCCACCATAGACCCTACAACGAGCTCTACACCGCCGGTATGGGTCATCGGACCGCCGCTTCCAAGGAAAAGGCTGCCGCGAAAGACGAAAATCAGGCCATCGATGACGGCGTTTCCTCCCCCGAACGTCAACAGGCCTCCGCCTACAGTCACTTGCACCGGGAGTGTCACCGTCGCCGTTGTTCTCAATCAGGACGTTGCCCTCGAGGTTGGCGAAACCACCACCGACGGACAAGCCGTTCCCGCCGTTGTCGTGGAGGTGAATCTGCGCGCTTCCGCCGCCGAACGTCTGGATGATCCCGCCTTCGGTCTCGATGCCTTCATTGTCATTGAACGAGACATCGACTGGTGTCTCCAAAACCCCAACGCTGGTCAAGAGATTCAGCGCTCCCCTGACGTGGATACCCTGCCGCTGGTTGTTGCTGATGGTGATGTTCAGGGCGTTGAACACCGACCCGGCGCTGATATCGACGCCCCTCCCGACATTTCCGGTAATCGTGCTGTGCGCAGTGGCGGAGCCGCTCAGCGTACTGTTTCCCCGCAGAGCAACGGCCGAGTCGGAATTCTGCGAATTCTGGATCGTCGTCCCGTCCAGAATCACGTTGGAGACGTTCAAGGAAATATTCTGGCCGGGGGCCGTTGCAAGGTCGAAGGTCAGGGACTTGAGGGTGATAGTCGTCGAGTTGTTGAAGCTCCATCCGCGCGTCATCGTCGCGGGTCCTTCGAATGTGAGGCGGTTGTGACCGGTGACAGTAACTTGTTGCTGGCAGGAGCCGCTGATGATGATGCGATTCGGACCGTTGCGGTCTGTAATCGACGCCAGCGCATTGTTGATGCTCGAAGGGCACGTGACCGTGATGGATTGTTTGAAACCGGCGGCGTCCAGACAGTTTTGTGGTGATAATCCTCCGGTCGGGACGCACGTGGTCTGGTTCAAGGTCGTCTGCCCCGAGGCAGTTCCGGGGACGAAAAGCGCAACCACGGCGGCGACCGCCAGCAGGGGGAGCGTGGTACGAACCATGAGCTGATCTCCTTGACGGAGGTGGTATGACGGGCCCCGGCCTAACGGCCGAAAAGCTGGGCAAGCTCAGCAATTAAGCTCATGCGTATCTTGTGTGGCGACACCACGGGTGTCAACGGAGATGAACTAGCTTTCGGCGCACCTGACTGACGATTCTGTATTCCAGGCACTTTGGGGTCGGGCCTAAATGCGCCCGACACCCTCAAATCAGCCGACCCGGCGCCCCGGACGCACGCCTGCTTGCAGCACCCGCACCTTGAACAGGTGGGTGCACGCGGTGATGTAGAGACCACGGTCGTCGGCATCTCCGAAGGCCACGTTGGTCGCGCACGGCCGCGGCGGCGGTTCCCCCGCGTAGATCGGCATGTGCAGGCGTCCGAGCGGCTTGCCCTCCGGCGAGTTGATCTGGACGACGCCCGGGGTGCCGCCGCTCGTCGTATAGAGGTTGCCGCGCGTGTCCACGCGCATGCCGTCAGAGCCGTGTTCCACGAACAGGCGTCCGTTGGCCACCGTGTCGTCCGGCAGGATGTCGTAGCGTATGGTCCGCCGGCCGCCGGCGGTGACATACAGATACCGCTCGTCGGGTGACAGCGTGATGCCGTTGGGAAACATGCCGGGCGCGTCGCGATCGCCGCCGAGCAGCGTCACCTTGCCGTCCTTGATCAGAAAGAACCCGCTGTAGGGCAGCTCCCGTGCCGGGTCGTTGGCCGCGCCGCGGAGGCCCCACACCGTGTCGGTAAAGTAGACGGCGCCGTTCGACTTGATCACGATGTCGTTGGGGCCGTTGAAGCGCTTGCCGTCGTAGCGGTCGGCGAGCACGGTCCGCGTCTTGCCGTCCGCCTCCAGGCGGTACACCGTGCGGTCGTTCATCGCGGTGACAACCAGTCGGCCTTGCGGATCGAGCGCCAGGCCGTTGGAGCCGATCAGCAGGATCGGCACGCGGCCCATCACGGTCTGCGCGCCCACTTTGGTGTTGTCGGTACCGGTGAAGCCGCTGCGCTCGAGGAACACCGAAAGCGGGACGCCGGGTGCCCACTTGTAGATGACGTTGGCGGCGTTGTCGCTGAACAGCAGGTAGCCGTTGGCCCCTTCGCCCACCCACACGGGGCCTTCCGTGAGGGCGAAGCGATCGCCCAGCGTCTCCAGCTTCGCGCTTGGCGCGATGATGGCGTCGAGCGCGGGGTCCAGCCGCTCGATGGTGAACGGCTTGGCCTCCGTCCATTGCGCTCGCAGGGACGTCGAGAGGGCCGCCACGGCGACCAGGGCGAGGGTGAAGCCAATCCGGCGGGCTGGTGTCGTCATCGTCACTCCGATCGTTCAGTCGTCGGTGGACACCGCGACGGCCGTCAGCGTCATCGCGCCGGTGACGTTGGCCGTGGTGCGGAACATGTCGGGCACCGCGTCTACCGCCAGCAGGATACCCAATCCTTCCGGCGGCAGCCCCGCGCTGAGCAGCACCGGCGCCATCGCGATGATGCTGCCGCCCGGGACGCCGGGCACGGCAATCGAGGCGAAGAAAACGGCCACGGCCATCGAGGCCGTCTGAAATGGCGTGAGGGCGATGTCGTACACCCGCGCCACGAACAGCGCGCCGACCGTCTGGGCGATGGCCGCCCCGAAATGAAAGGTCGACAGCGCGATCGGCATCACCGCGGCTGCGCGCTGCGGCAACCCCGCCCTTGCGGCGCATTCGAGCATGGACGGCAGCGCCGCCAGCGACGACCGGGCGGTGAAGGCGATTGCCTGAGCCGGAGCGCAGTAAGAGGCGAATGCGCTCCACGACAGCCGTCCGGCCATCACGCCGAGTGGATAGAGGAGGAGCGTCGCAACCACGGTCAGGCCGACCACCAGGCCGATATAGGCGAACACGGCCGCCGCCGCGGTCATCCCCAGGCCAGACGCCAGCGGCACCGCCAGCGCGAAAATCCCGACCGGGGCCACACGCAGCAGGCCGGCGACGATCCGCTGCATCACCTCGGCGACGCCGGCGGCGACGCTCAGCACCGGGTCGCGCCGCGCCGGGTCTACCTTCGCGAGCGCCAAGCCGAACAGCACCGCGAAGATCACGACCGGCAGGATCAAGCCGTCGGCGGCTGAGCGGATGACGTTGACCGGCACCAGTTCCCGTGCCCACTGCGCGACAGTCGGCAGCGTACCAGGGCCGGGCGTGGCCTCGGCGGGCGTCGAGGAGTTGCGCAGCGCTATTGCGGCGTCGCGGTCCACCTGCACCCGCTGCAGCAGCGGCCGCGCCACGACGAGGCTCAGCGTCATGGCGGCGATCAGGAGGAGGGCTCCGGCGATCACGGCGCGCACGCCTGCCCGGCCCAGACCGCTGGAGCCCGCCGCCGAGCCCAGGCTGGTGACGAGGAGCGAAGTGACCAGCGGCAGCACCGTCATGCGAATGAGATCGATGAAGATCGCGCCGGCCGTGGCGAAGAGTCCGACGATCGTCGCCGTGGCCGGCGTGGGCACGAACGCGAGGCCGAGGCCCAGCAGGAAACCGGCCAGTAGTCCCACGAGGCCGCCGAATGCCGTCGACATGTGAGGCGGGTGCGCCCGGCCTACTGCGGGAGGCGAATCTCGACCAGCTCGAAGACCTGCTGCGCGCGCCATCCACCGGCCACCGCCGGATCGGGCACTTCGAACGTGCCGCCGAGGGCGGTCGTGAGCGACACGGCGTAGCGCTCTCTGAGGCGCCGGATGGCGGTGCCGGACGCGTCGAGCGTTGTGACCACGGTCTCGACGACATGGAGGCGCAGCGAGCCGATGGTGGCCTGCGCCGTCGAGCCGGTTTCGTAGCGGACCGAGCCGGCGTTGCCGCGCGCGAGCACGAGCGACATGTTCGGTCCAATCGGGCGCTGCGGCTGCCAGTTGTTGGTTTTGGGATCCATCGCGTGCAGCACGCCGGCTTCGACGCACAAGCGGGCGTCGTCAGGTGGCGCGGGGGCCGGCTGGCGGCGAATCGAGACGCGCGCGCAATCGGCGCCAACCTTGAGCGGTGCCGCGGCCTGCACCGCCTCGACGATCCACGGCGGCTGCGACTGACCCTGGGAGCCGTAGACCAGCTGCATGCCGACGCGCAGATCGGAGGCGATTCTCGGCGCCGGGCTCGGTGGCGATGCCTGCAGGAGGGCGGCCAGCAGGGCCAGCAGCGTCATCGAGGAATTAGGCCCGACCCCAAACGCGTTGAATTACGAAAGCGTAAATGGGGCCGGGCTTCTGCAATCGCTACTTCTTGGTGGCGGTCCAGGCCGTGCCGGCAGCGGTCGTGCCCTTCATCGAGTTGCCACTCACCTGGCCGGTGTACTTGGTGCCGCCGGCCGTGAAGGTGATCTCGGTGCCGCGCATCTTGGCGTCGGAGATCGCCGTCGTGCCCAGCGTGCCGCTGAGCTTCTGGAACTCCTGCGTCAGGGTCAGCGGGTTCGCCCCCACCTGCCACGTGCCCGCCACCTTGGCCGGCACGATCCACAAGTGCGCCGTGCACCAACTGGTGCAGTCACCACCGACGTTCGCCGTCTCGTCCGCCTCCCAGGCTTCCATCGTGAACGAGTTGGAGACGACCCGCGTGCCGGGTGCCATGTTCAGGATGGTGGGGCGCAGCCGCAGATTCAGCGAGGGCAGGAGGAAGAGTGTGAGCACCTGCGCCTTCGAAAAGTCCGTCTCGAAGATGTCGGCGCGAATGAACTGGGCCTTGTCGCCCACGCCCGCTGCCGCGGCATTCTTCTTGGCCAGGTCAACCATGTCGGGGTTGTATTCCACGCCCATCGAGCGCGAGCCGCGCTTGGCCGCGGTGATGACCGTGCGGCCGTCGCCCGAGCCCAGGTCCATGTGGTAGTCCTGCGGCGTCAGCTTGGCCATGTCGAGCATCCGGTCCACGAGTGCCTGGGGCGTGGGCACCCACACCACGTCCTTCCCCGGCTGACCCACCGTCGGCTCGAACTTGGTGCCGGCCTGCGCCTGAGCCCATGCCGGCGAGGCAACGATCGCCGCCAGCGCGGCCACGAGAAGGAAACGAACCACGAAACGTGCGTGCATGTGACGGTCTCCCTGAGATTTCTGTGAACGGCCCACAAGATTACACCGAGTACCCCGGCCGCGGCACCCCACGCCCGGACCGTTGTGAGGCTCGATCCCAGGCTATGCCCCTCAGCGCCCCGAATAACGGTCCAGCGCGCGTAGCGCGCCAAAGGACACTGGACTCATCAAGGGCTATCTTTGCGAGAAAATTGGGGCTTGCGCCCTTGATGAGTTCAATACGCCCGAACGCACCTTACTATTACGCCACTTCGTTCATGCCCCTCGCTTCGCCCGAACAGACAGCAGCTTCCTCCGAGCAGGTCCACGCGGACGAGCGCCGCAACCACCTGGGCAAGCCCGGCGGTGAGCCGCTCGTCGGCCTGGCGTTGTCGGGCGGCGGCATCCGCAGCGCCACCTTCGGTCTGGGGATCCTGCAGGCGCTGAAGCGTCTCGGCCTCTTCTCCAGCCTGGACTACGTGTCCACGGTTTCGGGCGGCGGGTACATCGGGGGCTGGCTCCAGGCCCTCATTACAAACGCGCCCGACAGCGGGTTCAAGGCCCTGGACCTCGGGGAGGCCGAGTCCCGGGAAGTCCGATTCCTGCGTGGTTTCAGCAACTATCTGACACCCAAGCTCGGCCTCTTCAGCGGCGACACCTGGGCGGCGGTGGGCGTAAGCGTTCGCAACCTGATCCTGAACTTCGTGATCCTGAGCCTGTCGCTGGCGGCCCCGCTGATCCTGCCGTGGGTGGTGGCCATCCTGTTCTGGTCGGTGGCGTCGTGGCATGTGAGCCTGGGCATCGTCAGCTGCCTCATCGTGGTGACCGTGGCGGCAGCGCTCCTGAGCCTGCCGACGTTCACCGGCACGCTGAACATGGCCCGGCCCGTCGACGACCGCAAGTGGACCAAGAGCGGCACGTCCAACCTGAAGGCCTCCACGGTCTACGCGTTCTCGGTCATCCCCTCGCTCCTGGCCGTCGGCTTCGCCAGCGGCGTCACCTGGGCGCAGGCCGCCGGTGTCAGCACGGCCGTGACCGACTGGCAGTTCGTGCTCGCGGGCGCCGTGGCCTACGCGGCTGCCTGGTTGGTGGGGCTGGTGGGGGGCTTCGTCTATGGCAGCCCCGCACGGCAGGCCGCCTCAACGGGCGAGGACACGCTGCTCGACACCGGCGACACCCCCAGCGGACCGGACGTTCGCCGCGCGCTGCGAGCGGGAACGGTTCTCGTGATCACGGCGCTCATCGCCGGCGTGATTGGGACAGCGGTGTGGGTGTACGGCAGCCGGATCCTGTTGGACTTCATCGGCAGCAGCGGCAACCGGTGGCGCGTCTCGCTGTTCGTGTTTCCGCTCGGCGTCGCCAGCCTGTTCCTGTGCGTGACGACGCACCTGGGCCTGGCGGGCCGCAGGATGTCGGAGGAGACGCGCGAATGGTGGGGGCGCGTCGGCGGCGTGCAGCTGCTCCTCGCGCTGATGCTGACGGTGGTCGGCGTGATCGCCCTGGCCGGGCCGCATCTGCTGGACTACTTTCGCGCCCTGTCGCCGTGGTTCAAGGCGCATGAGGGCGCGGTGACCGCGGTGGCCGGCGGCCTCTGGGCCACGTTGACCGGCGCCGGCGTGGCCGTGGGCCGCAGCGAGCGGACCTCGACGGGCGCGGGACCGGCGCTGCTCGAGTGGATCGGCCGCATCGCGCCGGTGGTGTTCGTCGTCGGGTATCTGCTGATCCTCTCCGGCATCATCTACAAGGCGATCCGGCTGGAGGCGTTCCAGACCCTCGAGAATCTGGAAATGGCGCTGCAGACGTTTGCCGTCGCCACCGCAGCGCAGGTGGCGCCGCTCGACACGAGCTGGATCGATCTCGCCGTGCTGACCGGCCTGTGCGTCGGTACGGCCACGGTGGCCCTCGCCGTGTCGTGGCTCGTGGACCTGAACGAGTTCTCCCTCCACATGCTCTATCGCAACCGGCTGGTGCGCTGCTATCTGGGCGCGTCGCGCAAGCGTGCACCCAATCCGTTCACCGGCTTCGACAGCGACGACGACCTGCCGCTTGCGCCCGCAGCCGGGACGAAGAGCCGCCCGATCCGCCCCTATCCGATCTACAACGTCGCGTTGAACCTCGTGGGTGGACAGAACCTGGCCTGGCAACAGCGAAAGGCCACGTCGTTCATCTTCACGCCGGCCTACTGCGGCTTCGAGTACCGGACCGACGAGCAGGAGGACATGCCGTTGAACGGCCAGCCGAGGCGGCTGCACGCCTACGCGCCCACGGCCGCCCACGCAAGCGACGACCGATCCCTCACGGTGGGCATGGCCGTGGCCACGTCCGGGGCGGCGGCGTCGCCCAACATGGGCTACCACTCGTCGCCCACGTTGACGTTCCTGATGACGGTCTTCAACGTGCGGTTGGGCTGGTGGCTTCGCAACCCGCGTTGGCCGAAGGTGTGGGAACGGCCGTCGGGCGGGTTGTCATTGCGCGAGTTGCTGTACGAGCTGCTGGGGATGACCACCGATCGCCGCGAATGGGTGTACCTCTCCGACGGCGGACACTTCGAGAACCTCGGCATCTACGAGCTGGTACGGCGCCGCTGCCGGTTCATCATCGCGTGCGACGCCGGCCAGGACGGCGCGGTCACGTTCGGCGACCTGGGCAACGCCATCGAGAAATGCCGCGCGGACTTCGGCGTGGACATCGAAATCGACGTCAGCAAGATCCGGCCTGGACCGGACCGCACGATGAGCGAGTGGCACTGTGCCGTGGGCAGCATTCGCTACGACCGCCAACGGCGCGAGGACGTCGCCGGCACGCTGCTGTACATCAAGAGCTCGCTGACGGGCAACGAGCCCACCGACGTCCTGCGCTATGCGGCGGAACACCCGGCGTTTCCGCACGAGAGCACGAACGACCAGTTCTTCGACGAATCGCAGTTCGAGAGTTACCGTGCCCTGGGCCACCACATCGCGCACGAGGTGTTTGGGCCGGCGCTCGCCAAGGGTGCGGCGGAGACCGCCGCCGAAACCATGGCCGGCCGGCCGTTGGCGGTGCAGCGCGCTCGACGAGCTGGAGCTCTTCACCCGGTTGAGCCAGGCGTGGGCCAAGCCCGCGCCCGTCGCCGCCCAACGCGATGCACCGGTATTCCGGGGCCTTGACCCGCATCTGGAGCACGATGCGGGCCTCGAAGGACCTGCGGTTCCTCGACGAGCAGATGTTCCCGGAGATGCCGAGCCTCATCGGCCTGCCGTTCGACTTGTCGCCCGAATCGGCCCTGTTGCCTCCGCGGCGTCTCGGGCCGGCTGCCCGTGAACTACTGGCTGCCGCCGAGTGCCGAGGAGCGCCGCGCCGGGTTCTACATCTGCAACGAGATGCTCCAGTTGATGGAGGACGTGTTCCTGGAGTTCGACCTGGACCAGTACCACGACCACATCGACAACCGCGGGTGGATGAACCTGTTCCAGCACTGGGCCTGGTCCGGGATGCTGGGCGCCACCTGGGCGATGACCGGATCGATGTTCGACCCGCGGTTCCAGCGGTTCTGCCGATCGCACCTGGCTCTGTATCCGGGCACGCCCAGCGTGTCGACCGCGGCTCCGGTGCTGCTGCCGTCGGGGGGCGTGTGGCGGGGCATGGACGCGGCTGGAATCGAGGCCGCCAAGGCCGAATGGCAGCAGGTGGCGGGCTTGAACTTCTGGGAGGCAGAGCTCGTCGGCAAGTTCCTGCGCGCCACCCGCCACGAGTCGCTGAACCTGTATCCCGTGATCGTCACCGTAGAAAGCCCGCGAAGCTCGGACGGCAACCCGCTCCAGTTCAACGTGGGATACCTGATTGGCGACCTTCTGCGTACCGATGGGGGCTCGCGCTTCTTCCTCAACTACATGCGCATCCAGAACCATCTCCGCAAGATGGGCCTGGCGCGCGACTCGTTGAAGGCGCTGCAGCACGCGGAGTTCGCCGACATCGAAGTGGTGCAACCGAACTTCGACGAGAGCGTGGCCGACGGCCGCCTGTCGGACGAAGGGCCTCCCGCTGCCGGAGGCCGTGCGCTACATCGAGGGGTTGGTGCGATCGATACCGCGCGCACGAGCCTGAGGGACTACTGCCATCGGTTCCCACGCTTCGGATATCACGGGCCTACTACGGGCGTGGCAAGGAGGAGACGACGAGGCGTACCGTCGCGTGTCCTCTCTTCTGTACGCCGATCTGAAGCGTCGCGCCGCCCGCTGTCTGCGGGCCGACAAGGCCGACGCGGCCATCCAAGCGACGGCACTCGTCCACGAAGCCTTCATCCGGCTCGCGCCAGCCAGCAGCGTTCACTGGCAGGATCGGCTGCATTTTCTCGCGGTGGCCACTCGGACGATGCGGCGGGTGCTCGTGGACCTGGTCCGCATGAACGCTGCGTCAAAACGCGGCGCGCGACCGATCCACGTGACGCTGGATTCGCGGATCCCTGGGGCGGACACCGATGTCATCGATGTCCTGGCGCTTGATACCGCACTACAGCGGCTCGCCAAGGTGGACGAGCGGCGTGTCCGTGTGGTCGAGCTCCGCTACTTCGGTGGTCTGACCGTTGAAGAGACCGCGGAAGTGCTGCGAGTCTCCCCTGACACGGTTGCACGTGATTGGCGTCTGGCGCGCGCCTGGTTGAGACAGGAACTCGGGAGCGCGTCAGCTCGTTGAGCGCCCGGTGCGCGTCAGATCCAGCTTCTCCAGCAGCGCGCGGAAACGTGGATGCGACCGGAGCGGCCGTAGGTCGAAGCCCGCGGCCCGGTCGCGTGCGATGTTGAGAAGAAAGCCGACTCTCAGGTCGTAGGCCCGCTCGAGCCAGTTCATCGCCTCGTCTCGATCGCCGAGTGCCGTGTAGGCAGCGGCGATGAACCACGGGTGGAGAAGGTCCGCGGGCGGAGTCGCGTGGACGCCTGCCATCATCCGACGTGCCTCAGCCACCCGCCCGGTAAGCGCATAGGTGCGGGCGAGATTCCATGTGAAGCCCTGCTGCGGGTACTTCGTCCTCAGTCGCTCGTGCGTCGCGATAGCCTCGTTGCGCTGCCCTTTGTCGAGCAGCGCCAGCCCTTTGACGAACAGGGCCACCGGAAAATCGGGCTGGATGTCCAAAGCCTTCTGCGCCTCTCTGATGGACTCGTCGATCCGCCGAACTCCCAGGACGCTCCCGAGAACCAGGCCGCGTAGAGCGGCGACAGCGGATCCAGCTCGACTCCGCGCTGCCACTCGGCGATGGCCTCGGCCTCGTCGCCGAGGATGCTCAGGTACTGTGCATAGCTGATGTGCGTCTCGGCCAAGTTCGGATTGATTCGCAGCGCGTTCCGGTAGCTCTGTTCGGCGCCTGCGTAGTCCCATTCCTTCGCAAACTTGGCCGTGGCAATCGCGGCGTGGGCCTCTGCCAGCTCGGGGTCGAGCTCCAGTGCCTTGCGAGCCGCGGCCGTGGCCCGTGGCGCATCATCCAGGGCCGTCGCGGGACTGAACACTTCGGCCAGGCTGTAGCCGCGTGCGAGTCCGGCATACGCCAGCGGCTCGGTCGGAATCAAGGGCGACGGCCTCGCGCATCAGCGCCATGCCCCTCTCGAAGCCCACGGGCGTGAGCGTGTTGATCTGGAAGACGCCTTTCAAGTACGCCCGGTAGGCCTCGGGGTTGACCTGCCGTGCCCGGGACAGGGTGGCGTGCTCGGCGGGCGAGATCTGCAGCTGTACCTGGCGAGCGATGGCGGCGACGATCTCGTTCTGCAGCGCCAGGACGTCGCGCATGTCGCGCTCGTAGCTCTCGGCCCATACCTGACGCTCTGTCTCCGGGTCCACCAGTTGCGCAGTGACGCGTACGCGGTTGCCGGATTGGAGCACCGTTCCGGTGATCAGCGCCTGAACGCCCAACTCGGCGGCCACTTCGCGAAGCGGCCGGTCCATCCGCGCGTAGCGCAGCACGGACGGCCGGGCGATGACGCGGCGCAGCCCACTCAGCTTTCCCAACCCGACGATCAGCGCTTCGTGCATGCCCGGCGCGAAGTAGTCCTGGCCGGGGCCGGAGAGGTCTTCGAGCGGCAGAACGGCCAGCGAGTCGAACGCCCTGCCTGCGGGTGCACTGGGCGGCGGAGTCCGCAGAGCATTCATGTTCAAGCCAAGGGCGAGCAGTGTCACGCCTGCCATGGCGGCCGCGGCCAGTCCAATGCCGCGCGAGAAGCGATGCCTGGGCATGGGTGACTCGGCGGACCGTAGTGCCTTGCCCACGTTTTCGGCGCGCTGGTATCGACGCGCCGGATCCTTCTCCAGGCACCGTTCGATCACCGCTCTCACTGGTTCCGGCACGGTCGCCGGCAAAGCAGTCGGGGCGTCTCGCAGAATGGCGCTGAACAATTCCGGAGCTGTCGATGCACCGAACGGGGGCGTTCCTGACACCATCGCGTACAGCAGGACGCCGAGCGCCCACACGTCCGTGCGTGCATTGGCAGGCTCGCCCCGCACCTGCTCGGGCGCCATGTTCGCGGGGTCCCGGCCGCGACGCCGGCCGGCACGACGGTGTCCTGGTGGACGTCAAATCGTCCCGTCTGGCCAGGCCGAAGTCGACGATCTTGAGCTGCCGCGCCGTGGTCACCATGACATTGGCAGCCTTGAAGTCGCGGTGCACCACGTTGTGATCGTGCGTGTACGCGAGAGCATCGGCTGCCAGGGTGCCGAAGTGCAGCACGTCGCTCAACGGAAGCGGTCCGTCGTCGAGGAGGCGCCGCAGGGACGTGCCCTCCACAAACTCCATCGCGATGAATGGAGTGCCGTCCGCTTCCACGACCTCATAAATGGTGCAGATGCCAGGATGGTTGAGGCCGGCCGCGCTGCGCGCTTCGTGCAGCAGCCGCTGGTGTGACAGCTTGTCCCCGGTCCGCCAATTCAGCGTCTTGATGGCCGCTCGCCGCTGGAGCTTGGCGTCGTAGGCGAGAAATACGGCCCCCATCCCGCCGCGTCCCAGCTCGCGCTCGATGCGGTAGCTGCCCCAGGTATCGCCTGGCGTCGGCAAGGCTGCCGTGGGTCGCAGGAACACGCCGGTGGTGTCACCGGCCAGCAGTGCCTCCACCTCGGCGCGGAGCGCGTCGTCGCCCGCGCACGCACGCGCCAGGAACTCTCCGCGGTCCTGGCCGGGAACGTCCCGTGCCTCCGCAAAGATGCGCGAAATCTCGTGCCAGCGCTGGATGTCGTCCATTAGCCCAGGCGATGCCGGCCGATTCTACACCCCGCCTTTGACCAGCGGTTTCGAGGACCTCGCCGGATTCTCCGCTTCAGGCAATAGGACAACCTTCAAGGAGGCATGTATGAACCGCCGTTCGATGATGCGAATCTCGGCCCTTCTACTTCTGGCGATTACCGCGGGAACGACGCCCGCCATGGCGAGCGACGAGCCACAGGCCATGCCGTCGGCCCCCGGCGCTCCAATCGTCGGCAGCTGGTTCGAAACCACGACCGTCCCCGGGATTCCGCCGTTCGCGGGGCTGCTTACATTCGAGCGTGGCGGAACCCTGGTGGCGAGCTATCAAGGCAACGTCGACGCGCGAGCCGCGTTCACCGCCGCTCACGGCCGATGGGTGCACGAAGGGGGACGCGCGTACAGCACAACGGCCGTGCAACTCGTGTCCGATCTGAGCGGCAACCTGCTGTTCCTGAACAAGCTGCGGCAACGCATCGTGCTCAGCCAGTCCGGGGATTCTTATAGCTCCGTTGTCCGGGCCGAGTTCAGCGATCCGGTCACCGGCGCCGTGATCTTCGCAGCGCAGGGTACTACCGAGGCCAGGCGCATCGACGCCGAACCGCTGCCCTGAAGGTTGGATGTCTGTGGGCGCTGGTGCGGGTCAGTTCGAACGCGCCAGCGCCTACTCAGTTGGCTCCAGTTTCCGGTCTCCAGGATTCCCTCAACGACCAACGACCAACGACTAACGACGAACGACTAACGAGTTACCATCTGTAACAATGCCAACGATTCGTGACCGCCGGCGATTGCTGGTCGCGGGCGCGTGCGCGCTTGTCGCGACTGTCTCCCTTCCACACGCTCAGTCGGCGCTCGAG
>CAWEBF010000003.1:0-202461 GCA_963807235.1 uncultured Acidobacteriota bacterium | reverse complement strand
GCGCCGCCAGCGCGACGGCAAAGATGATGGCGAACAATGCAAAACGGCTCATGGGTTGTCTCCTTCGTTGGAGAAGGCGACATCCGGCCCCGAAAGTGCTCATCGCGAGAGAATCGGCCGATTTTGCTAAGCTTGCCGTCTCGCATCGGGCATGAACGCTTCACAAAACGTTACCCAGCTCCTGGTCGCCTGGAGTGGCGGCGATGCGGCTGCGCTCGAGGCCTTGACGCCCGTGATCCAGCACGAGCTGCACCGGCTGGCGGCGCGCCAGATGGCCGGCGAGCGGCCGGGCCACATCCTGCAGCCGACGGCGCTCGTCAACGAGGCCTACCTGCGGCTGGTGAACTGGAAGGACGTGCAGTGGCAGAACCGCGCGCATTTCTTCGGCACCGCCGCGCAGATCATGCGCCGCGTCCTCGTCGACATGGCGCGCTCGCGCGGCCGGGCGAAACGGGGCCGCGGACAGCTGCACATTTCGCTGTCCGAAGCCGAGCAGCATGCCGGCCGCGGACAGCGCCGACCTCATCGCGCTCGACGATGCGCTGAAGGCGCTGGAGACGTGGACGCGCGCAAGAGCCGCGTCGTCGAGCTGCGGTATCTTCGGCGGACTCAGCCTCGAGGAGACGGCGCTGGTGTTGGATGTCTCGGTGGCCACCGTGCAGGCGCGACTGGAGCCTGGCGCGGGCGTGGCTGTTTCGCGAGTTGAGCCGCGGCATGACGCGGCCGAGATTTCCAGGAAATCGAACAGCCTCTATCACGCGGCGCTCGAGGTGCCGGCGGCGGAGCGCTCGGCTTTCCTGACGAGCGCCTGCGACGGCGATCCGACGCTGCTGCGCGAAGTGGAGTCGCTGCTGGCGGCCAACGACGAGGCCGGTGACTTCATCGCGCACTCCGGCCCTCGCGGACGCCGCGGTGCTGGATCGCCGACGCCGAACGGCGGAGCCGCTCATTGGCGGCCGGATCGGCGCCTACGACGTCGTCAGCCTGCTCGGCCGCGGCGGCATGGGCGAGGTCTACCTCGCGCACGACACGCGGCTCGGACGCAAGGTCGCGCTGAAGCTGCTGCGTCCGGCGCTCACCGGACAACGCCGACGTCGACCCGCCGCTTCGAGCAGGAAGCCCGCGCCGCCTCGTCGCTCAACCACCCGAACATCGTCACCATCTACGAGATCGGCGAGTTCGACGACCGCCGCTTCCTGGCGATGGAGTTCGTCGAGGGCCAGTCGCTGTGCCGCGCTGGCGGGCGGCCAGCTCGCCGATCGACGCGGTGGCGCGCATCGGCGCCCAGCTCGCGCAGGCGCTCGCCGACGGCGCACGCGGCCGGCATCGTGCACCGCGACATCAAGCCCGAGAACGTCATGCTGCGCGCCGACGGCTACGTGAAGGTGCTCGACTTCGGTCTGGCGCGCCTGCTGCCCGCGGCGCCGCACGTCCGCGTGGCGACAGCCGAGCGACACCGCCGCGAACATGATCCTCGGCACGCCGCGCTACATGTCGCCGGAGCAGGCCCGCGGCGAGAGCGCGGGCACGCGCGAGTGACGTGTTTTCGCTCGGCGTCGTCCTGTACGAGCTCGCCACCGGCACGCATCCGTTCGAGGCCGATTCGACGCTCGGGGATGCTGCACGCCATTGCCTCGCGCGACACGCCGAACCCCATGCAGCGCGTGCCGCACTTGCCGGCCCGCTCGAGCGGCTGCTGCTTCGCATGCTGGCGAAGCCGGAAGCCGAGCGTCCGGCGGCGGCCGAGGTCGAACGCGAGCTGCTGGTCGATCGTGGCCGAGCGGCGCCGACGACGATCGACCGCGCATGTTTCGCGGCAGCGGCCACGAAGGCGCGCGGCACACGCTGCCGCCGCAGCGGACGCCGTTGCTGGGGCGCAGCGCGGAGACGGCAGCGGTCACCGCCACGCTGCTCAACCCCGCCGTGCGTCTGCATGACACTGACCGGGCCGGGCGGAACCGGCAAGACACGGCTGGCCATCCAGGTCGCCGCGCGACCTTGCCTCTGCCTTCGAGGGCGGCGTCGCTTTCGTCAATCTGGCGCCGATTGCCGATCCGAGCTGGTGATCGTCGGCGATTGCATCGGCGCTCGGGCTTCGCGAAACCGGCGAACGCCCGCTGGTGGCGGCGATCGCCGACCACCTGTCGCAGCATGGGGCGCACCCTGCTGCTGATCGACAACTTCGAACAGGTGACGGACGGCCGCGGGACTCGTCCGCGATCTGCTCGACGCGTGTCCGGCGCTCACGGTGCTCGTCACCAGCCGCGTGGTCCTGCGCATCTACGGCGAGCACGAGTTTCCAGTGCCGCCGCTGCCGCTGCCGGCGCTTGGAGCGCCCACGTCGCCATCGGTGCTGCTCGAATCGCCGTCGATTGCGCTGTTCGTCCAGCGCGCCACCGCGGACGTCCGGATTTCGCGCTCACCGACCAGGAACGCCGACGCCATCGTCGACATCTGCCGCCGGCTGGACGGCCTGCCACTGGCCATCGAGCTTGCCGCCGCCCGCGTGAAGATCCTGCCGCCGGCGGAGTTGCGCGCGCCGGATCGAACACGGCCTGGAGTTGCTCACCGGCGGGCCCCGCGACATGCCGGAACGGCAGCAGACGCTCCGCCGCACCATCCAGTGGAGCTACGACCTGCTGACGCCCGCCGAACAGCGGCTGTTTCGCCGCCTCTCGGTGTTTGCCGGCGGGTGCACGCTCGAGGCCGTCGAAGCCGTCTGCAACACGACCGAGGATCTCGGCGTTCCGGTCCTCGAAGGCGTGACGTCGCTGGTGGAGAACAGCCTGCTGGTGCAGCGGCTGACCGACGACGCGGAGCCGCGCTTCAGCATGCTGGAGACTTTCCGTGAATACGGACGCGACCGGCTGATCGAGAGCGGCGAAGCCGACGCGACCGAGCGCGCCCATGCCGCATACATGCTCGTGCTCGCGGAGGAGGAGACGCTGGGCATGACGCCGGCCCAGCGCGACGCATGGTTGCAGATCTGCGACGCGGAACACGACAACTTGCGCGCCGCCAGTCATTACCTGGTGAGCGCGGGCGATGCGTCGTGGGCGCTGCGACTGGCGGGCGCGCTCTTCCGCTTCTGGGAACAGCGCGAGCATCTCACCGAAGGGTGCGACACGCTGGAGCGCGTCCTGGCGATGCCTGGCAGCCAAGCGCCGACGCACGAGCTGGCCCGCGCACTCTTCGCCAGCGCGGTGCTGTCGGACCTGCTTGGAGAAAACGTGCGGGCCGAACAGATGGCGCAGGCTGCCTGCGCCATCTATCGCCAGTTCGGCGACACGCGGGCGCTGGCCACGGCGATGGTGGCGATGGCCTGGCAGGCGCAGCGGAACGGCCGCTATGCCGACGCGACCGCGCTGTTCGAAGAAACCGTGCTGCTGTGGGAGCAGCTTGGGGACGCGGTCGCCGCCGACCTGGCGCGGAGCAACACGGCCACGACGGCCAAGCTCGAAGGCGACTTCGAAAGGCGCGCAGACTGCTGCGAGCAGGTGGCCAGCGCCTCGGAGACCCGCGGCGACGTGCGCGGCGTCGCCGCCGCGCTCAACGGGCTCGGCGACGTCGCGCACTCCGATGGCGATCACGAGGCCGCTCGCCGCTACCACCACGCAGAGCCTCGACATCTATCGGCGCATCGGGGATCGCTGGGGGATCGCCGGCGTGCTCGCCGATCTCGCACGCATCGACGTCGACGCGTCCGACTACGCCGCGGCCCGCGCGTCGCTCACGCAGGCGCTGCGGGCCTTCCGCGAGCTGGGACACCAGCGCGGGGTGGCACGTCAGCTCGAGATGCTGTCGTGGTGCGCCAGCCGCCAGTCACGCGATCGCGACGCGGTGGCCCTGGTGAGCGCGGCGGCCGCCATCCGCATGAAGATCGGCTCCCCGCCCCGCAAGGGCGAACAGCGAGCGGATTGAGCAGACGCTGGCGCTGGCGCAGAGCCGCCTGACGCCCGAGACATACGCCGACCGCCGTGGCGCGACGGGCGCACCGCCACGCTGGACGATCTTCTTCGTCTGAGGCCGTAGCTAGCTTCAGGCGTATTTCTTCGGATCGATCAGCCGCCGGACGGCCGAGACGCGATTCGCCGGCACGCCCAGCTTGCGCGCGTGCTCGCGGATCGTCGACTTCGTCGGGCGACAGGTAGACGCAGTAGATGCGATCGTCGGTGACGTAGCTGTGCAGCCACTGGATCTGCGGGCCGAGTTCGCCGAGCACCTGCAGCGAACGGATCGACACGTCGCGGATCTCCTCCTCGGTCATCTTCCCGGCGCCGGGAATCTCGCGCTCGATGACGAACTCTGGCATGGGCGGCAGCATACCCCAATCGCCACAGCTGAGCCGAGTCGACCGCCCTCTTACGCGAGGGGCGCCGGCAGCTTGGTCTCGCCCATCAGGTAGGCGTCCATCGCGGCGGCGGCGCTGCGGCCCTCGGCGATCGCCCACACGATGAGCGACTGGCCGCGCTGCATGTCGCCGGCGGTGAAGACGCCCGGCACGTTGGTCATCCACCGCGCGTCGCGCGCCACGTTGCCGCGGGCGGTCAGGCTCACGCCCAGCTCGTCGAGCAGCGCGCCCTTTTCCGGCCCGACGAACCCCATCGCCAGCAGCACCAGGTCGGCGGGGATCTCGAACTCGCTGCCGGCCACCGGCACGAACTCGGTGCGCCCGTCGCGTCTGCGCCAGCTCGACGTTCACGGCGTGCAGCGCCTTCACGCGACCGTTGGCGTCGCCGGAGAACCGCTGCGTGGAGACCTGATACAGGCGCTCCCCGCCTTCTTCGTGCGCAGACGACACACGGAAGACGTGCGGCCACTCGGGCCACGGGTTGTTGGCGGCCCGCGCCTGCGGCGGCTGCGGCAGCAGCTCCAGCTGGTGCACCGAGCTTCGCGCGCTGGCGGTGCGCGGTGCCCAGGCAGTCGGCGCCGGTGTCGCCGCCGCCGATGATGATGACGTGCTTGCCTTCGGCGGACACGAAGTCGGCGTCGCGGATGGCGTCGCCTTCGTTGCGCCGGTTCTGCAGCGTCAGGTAGTCCATCGCGAACAGGATGCCCGCCAGGTCGCGGCCCGGCACGGGCAAGTCGCGGGGCTGGCCCGCGCCGCCCGCCAGCAGCACGGCGTCGAAATCGCCGCGCAGGCGTTCCACCGGAAGGTCCACGCCCACGTTGACGCCGGGCTGGAACACCACGCCCTCGGCTTCCATCACCGCCAGGCGGCGATCCAGGAAGCGCTTCTCCATCTTGAACTCGGGGATGCCGTAGCGCAGCAGCCCGCCGATGCGATCGGACTTCTCGTAGACCGTCACCTCGTGCCCGGCCCGGTTCAACTGATCGGCGGCGGCCAGTCCCGCAGGGCCGGAGCCCACGATCGCCACCTTCTTCCAGGTGCGCGAGGCGGGCGGGCGCGGAGTCACCCAGCCTTCGTTCCACGCGCGGTCGATGATCGATGGCCTCGATCGACTTGATGGTGACCGGGTCCTCGTTGATGCCCAGCACGCACGACCCCTCGCACGGCGCAGGGCACAGCTTGCCCGTGAACTCCGGGAAGTTGTTCGTCGCATGCAAGCGGTCGATCGCCGCCTGCCACCGGTCCTTGTAGACGAGATCGTTCCAGTCCGGGATCAGGTTTCCGAGCGGGCAGCCCTGATGGCAGAACGGGATGCCGCAGTCCATGCACCGCGCGCCCTGATCCTGGAGATCCACCGTGTCGTACGGGAGATACACCTCCCGCCAGTCCTTCAACCGCTCTTCGACAGGCCGCGTGGGGTGCTTCTTGCGATGGATCTCGATGAACCCGTCGGGTCTACCCATGCGCAGCCCTTGCTGCCTGGCCCGACGCCGCCACTACCGCGACCACCGCCACATCCGCGGTCGCCGCCTCGCGCGCCTGCTCCGCGAGCGCGCGCTTGTACTCGCGCGGCATGATCTTCACGAGCTTCTGCTGCAGTGCTCCCCAATCGCTGAGCAGCCGCTGGGCGTGTGTGCTGCCGGTCGCCGCCGCGTGCTTCATGATCAGGGTCTGCACCAGGTCGACCTCGGCCGGGTCCTCGAGCGACTCGAGATCCACCATCCCCATGTTGCACCGGCGGGAAAATAGGCCGTCCGCGTCCAGCACATAGGCCACGCCGCCGCTCATGCCGGCGCCGAAGTTGCGCCCGGTCGGGCCCAGCACGACCACGCGGCCGCCGGTCATGTACTCGCAGCCGTGATCGCCCACGCCTTCCACCACCACGTGGGCGCCGCTATTGCGGACGCAGAAGCGCTCGCCGGCCACGCCGCGCACGAACCCTTCCCCGCTGGTGGCGCCGTAGAACGCCACGTTGCCGATCACGATGTTCTCTTCCGCCTTGAACACCGACTCGGGCGGCGGGAACACCGTCAGGCGGCCGCCCGACAGCCCCTTGCCGAAGCCGTCGTTGGCGTCGCCGACGAGCGTCAGCGAGATGCCGCGGGGCACGAACGCGCCGAAGCTCTGGCCAGCCGAGCCGGTGAACGTGATCTTGATGGTGTCGTCGGGCAGCCCCTGCCCGCCGTATCGCTTGGTCACCTCGTAGCCCAGCATCGTGCCGACGGTGCGGTCGGCGTTGCGGATCGGCGTCGCAAACGCCACCGGCGTACGCGACTCGAGCGCCGGCTGGCTGCGCACGATCAGCTCGTTGTCGAGCGCGCCCTCGAGCCCATGGTCCTGCTCGCGCACCTTGCGCCGCGCCACCGACGCCGGCAGGTCCGGCTGGTGCAACACCGGCGTGAGGTCGATGCCCTTGGCCTTCCAGTGGTCGACCGCCGGCCGCACGTCCAGGCAGTCGGCGCGGCCGATCATGTCGTCGATCCTGCGGAAGCCCAGCTGCGCCATCAGCTCGCGCACTTCCTCGGCGATGAACCGGAAGAAGTTCTGCGACGAACTCGGGCGAGCCCGTGAACTTCTTGCGCAGCTCCGGGTCCTGCGTCGCGATGCCCACCGGGCAGGTGTTCAGGTGGCAGACGCGCATCATGATGCAGCCCATGACGACCAGCGGCGCCGTGGCGAAGCCGTACTCCTCGGCGCCGAGCAGCGCGCCGATCACCACGTCGCGCCCGGTCTTCATCTGGCCGTCCACCTGCACGACGATGCGGTCGCGCAGCTTGTTGAGCACGAGCACCTGCTGCGTTTCCGCGAGGCCCAGCTCCCACGGCAGGCCCGCATGCTTGAGGCTCGTCAAGGGCGACGCGCCCGTGCCGCCGTCGTGGCCCGAGATCAGCACGACGTCCGAGTGCGCCTTGGCCACGCCGGCCGCGACCGTGCCGACGCCGCCTTCGGCCACGAGCTTCACCGAGATGCGCGCCTCGCGGTTCGAGTTCTTCAGGTCGAAGATGAGCTGCGCCAGATCCTCGATCGAATAGATGTCGTGGTGCGGCGGCGGCGAGATCAGCCCGACGCCGGGCGTCGAGTGCCGCGTCTTCGCGATCCACGGGTAGACCTTGTGGCCCGGCAGCTGACCGCCCTCGCCCGGCTTGGCGCCCTGCGCCATCTTGATCTGCAGCTCGTCGGCGTTGACCAGGTACTCGCTGGTCACGCCGAACCGGCCCGACGCCACCTGCTTGATCGAGCTGCGCCTGGAGTCGCCGTTGGCCATCGGCAGGAACCGCTCGGCATCTTCGCCGCCTTCGCCGGTATTCGATCGGCCGCCGAGGCGGTTCATCGCAATCGCCAGCGTCTCGTGCGCCTCCTGGCTGATCGACCCGTAGGACATCGCGCCCGTGGCGAACCGCTTGACGATCGCCTCGACCGAGCTCCACCTCCTCGATCGGGACCGCGGGGCCGGCGGGCTTGAACCGGAACAGCCCGCGCAGCGTGGCACGGTGCTGGTTCTGATCGTCCACGGCCTGCGTGTACTGCTTGAAGATCGAGTACCGACCCGTGCGGGTGGCGTGCTGCAGCTTGAACACCGTGTCCGGGTTGAACAGGTGGTATTCCCCGTCGCGCCGCCATTGGTACTCGCCGCCTGCCTCCAGCTCCTGCGGGCGCACGGGCTGCCGCCCGAACGCGCGCTCGTGCCGCAGCCGCACTTCCTCGGCAATGACGTCGATGCCCACGCCGCCCACGCGCGACATGGTGTGCGTGAAGTAGCGGTCGATGAAGGTCTGGCTGAGCCCGATGGCCTCGAAGATCTGCGCGCCGCAATAGCTCTGCAGCGTCGAGATGCCCATCTTCGACATCACCTTCAACACGCCCTTGTTGAGCGCCTTGATGTAGTGCTCGATGGCCGTGTCGCGCGCGACGCCGGTGATGTGCCCCTGGCGGATCATGATCGTCGATAGTCTCGAACGCCACATACGGGTTGACCACGCCCGCGCCGTAGCCGAGCAGCAGCGACACGTGGTGCACCTCGCGCGCGTCGCCGGATTCGACCACCAGCGCGCATCGGGTGCGCGTGCCCTCGCGCACCAGGTGATGGTGCACGCCGGCCGTGGCCAGCAGGCTCGGGATCGGCGCCAGATCGCGCGTCGACGCCGCGGTCCGACAGGATCAGGATGTCGAAGCCGGCCTTCACGGCGTCGCTGGCCTTGCGGCACAGCTCGTCCATCGCCTTCTCGAGCCCCGCGCCCCCCGTCGCCGGGTCGAACAGCATCGTGAGCGTCGTGGAGCGGAACGGCAGCTTCGGCGGCAGGTGGCGCAGCTTCGCCACGTGCTCGTTGTGGATGATCGGGTACTTGATGTGGATCTGCCGGCAGGCCTCGGGCTCGGGCTCGAGCAGGTTGCGCTCCGGGCCGATGGTCGAGCCCATCGACGTCACCAGCTCCTCGCGGATCGCGTCGAGCGGCGGGTTGGTCACCTGCGCGAAGAGCTGCTTGAAGTAGTCGTACAGCACGCGCGGGCCGGTCCGACAACACGGCCAGCGCCGAGTCGGTGCCCATCGAGCCGATCGGCTCTTCGCCCGACTGCGCCATCGGCCCGATCAGGAACCGCAGATCCTCCTGGGTGTAGCCGAACGACTGCTGCCGCGCGAAGACCGTCGCCGGCTCCGGCTTCTCGGCGCGTGCCGCCGGCAGCGACTCGATGTCCACCATGTGCGCGTCGATCCACTCGCGGTACGGACGTTCGGCGGCCAGCTCGCGCTTGATTTCGTCGTCGCCGACGATGCGGCCCTTGGACGTGTCCACCAGGAAGATGCGGCCCGGGCTCAGGCGCCCCTTCTCCAGCACTTCATCAGCCGGGATGTCGAGCACGCCCACTTCCGAGGCCATCACCACCAGGTCGTCCTTGGTGACGTAGTAGCGCGACGGCCGTAGCCCGTTGCGATCGAGCACGGCGCCGATCACGGTGCCGTCGGTGAACGCGATCGACGCGGGTCCGTCCCACGGCTCCATCAGCGACGAGTGGTACTCGTAGAACGCCTTCCGATCGGCGGCCATCAGGTCGTTGCCGCTCCACGGCTCGGGGATCATCATCAGCACGGCGTGCGGCAGCGACCGGCCCGCCATCATCAGCAGCTCGAGCACGTTGTCGAAGGTGGCGGTGTCGCTGCCCCCTTCCTTGATCACCGGCAGCACCTTCTTGAGGTCGTCGCCGAGCACCTGGCTCTTCAGCAGGCCCTCGCGCGCGCGCATCCAGTTGATGTTGCCGCGCAGCGTGTTGATCTCGCCGTTGTGCGCGATCAGCCGATAGGGATGGGCCAGCGGCCACGACGGGAACGTGTTGGTGCTGAACCGCTGGTGCACGAGCGCCAGCGCCGAGTCGAGCCGCGGGTCCGACAGATCCGGGAACATCGGCCGGAGCTGCTGCGCCGTGAGCATGCCCTTGTAGATCAGCCGGCGCGACGACAGGCTGACGATGTAGAAGGTGCGCTTGGCCAGGCGTTGATCTTCAGCGTCTCGATCGCCTTCTCGACGCGCTTCCGGATCACGTAGAGCTTGCGCTCGAAGCGCAGGCTCGCGTCGGCGCCCGCGATGCCGCCCCCGGCGCCGATGAACACCTGCTCGAACCAGGGCTCGGCCGCGCGCGCGCTCGGCCCGACCAGCGAGTCGTCGGTGGGCACGTCGCGCCAGCCCGACAGCCGCTGGCCCTCCTCCTCGGTGATGCGGCCGATCAGCGCCTTGACGCGCCTGACGATCGCCCGTGTCGTGCGGCAGGAACACGAGGCCGGCGCCGTACGAGCCGTCGTCGGGCAGCGAGAACGGCACCACGCCGCGGAAAAACGCGTGGGGCATCTGCAGCAGGATGCCGGCGCCGTCGCCGGTGTTGGCCTCGCAGCCACATGCGCCCCGGTGCTCGAGGTTGATGAGCACGCGCAGCGCCTTGTCCACGATGTCGTGCGAGCGCTTGCCCTTCATGTGCACGACGAAGCCGACGCCGCAGGCATCGTGTTCGGCGCGCGGGTCGTAAAGACCCTGTTTGGCAACCGGCGCCCAAGCCGGTTGACCAGATACAGTCGCGAGCCGCCGAGCAGGCGGCTCGCTAGGCGGACAGCTCGCGCCTGAGGTGTCTATCGAGGACATGGTCGGATCATTCTCGTCAGGTGACGTGTATAAGGGAAATACAATGATCTGGAGGCAATCCATCTCACAAGGAGATGGATGTCGCCAGTCTCCAGGCTCCGGTCTCCGGCTCCAGTCTCAGGCTTAGCCCAAGCCTAGAGCCTAGAGCCCGGCGTGACGGCCGGGCGACGGCCAGCCAGCCGTCCTGCCGCCCATCCGCCCCCCTGAACGGCCAGTCGGCTGGAAATCCGGCCGAAAACCGCGGACTATCCCGCTATTCTGTGCGCGTTTCGGCACGAGTGCCGAACCAGCCAAGGGCTGCGCCCTTGAGAGGACGCGCCGGGGCAAGGTCGCCCGGGCGCAAGGAGTAGCCGGCATGCACGCGCCCATGAAGTACGTCGAGAAGGGACTCGCCCTGGCCGCCAACGGCGCCTGGCAGGTGTTCTCGGTGGCCAACAAGATCCACCAGAACCCCTCGTTCATCCCCAGATGGTCGGACAAGCCCCTGCTCAAGTCGTACGAAAAGACCAAGCCCCAGCTGGGCTGGCCGCGGCAAACCGATTCTCTGTGCCCCACCTGCACGCGCGAAGCGCGGCAGGCGATCCTCGACGGCAAGAAGGACGTCAGCGTCCTCCTCAACGAGAAGGTTGGGGAGATCAAAGCGACGATCCTCGAGAAGGACGGCCACATCGTGATGGTGAAGGACTGCCCCATCCATGGCCACTTCGAAGACACGATGGCCATCGACCCGGCCTTCTTCAGGCATCTCGAAGAGGTCTTTCCGGGCCGCGACATCCGCGCCCACAACGACGAGAAGCTGCACAACCACGGGTCCTCCACCGTGCTGCACGGGCGCGGCGCGGTGCTTACCGTGGACCTCACGAACCGCTGCAACATGATGTGCGATCCATGTTTCATGGATGCAAACCAGGTCGGCTTCGTGCACGAGCTTTCCTGGGAAGACATCAAGCAGGTGCTCGACAACGCCGTCAGCATCAAGCCGCGCCGTCAGATGTCGGTGCAGTTTTCGGGCGGCGAGCCGACGATGTCGCCGTACTTCCTCGACGCCATCCGCTACTCGCGCAAGGTCGGCTACAACAGCGTCCAGGCGGCCACCAACGGGATCGAGTTCGCGAAGAGCCCCGAATTCGCCAAAGCCGCCGCGGAAGCGGGTCTGCGCTACGCCTACCTGCAGTTCGACGGCATCGGCAACGCCGCCAACTCGCACCGCCGCGTCGGCAATCTCTTCGACGTCAAGCTGCGCGCCATCGAGAACCTGTACCAGGCGGGCGTGGACATCGTGCCCGTCATCACGATCGTCAACGGCGTCAACAACGAGCAGGTGGGCCGCGTCATCGAGTTCGCCATCGATAACCCGAAGCGCATCAACTTCCTGTCGTTCCAGCCGGTGTCGTTCACCGGCCGCGACGAAGAAATCACGCCGGAGCGCCGGGCCGCGCAGCGCTACACGCTGTCGCACCTCGCCCACGACGTGAAGAACCAGACCGGCATCGGCGAGCCCATCCGCGACTGGTTTCCCATTTCGTTCATGTCCACCTTCACCGACTGGGCCGACGTGGTCCACGGGCCTGATCGCGAGTGGGGGCAGCTGACCTGCGGCTGCCACCCGAACTGCGGCATCGGCATGGCCATGATGATCGACAAGGAAACCAAGGAGGCCGTTCCGGTCACCGCGTTCCTCAAGGCCGAACAACTCGCCAAGGACGTGGCGCAGGTCAACGACGCCGCGCGCGGCAAGTTCCTGTCGGTCACCGGAATGGCGCTGGCGCTGATGCGCAACTACGACCCGTTCAAGGCGCCCACGCACTTCCGCCTCGCCGACCTGCTGAAGAAGTTCGACAAGACGTTCGGCGCCACCGGGAAGAACTACGGCAAGGTGACGGGCGACCGCACCATGACCGATATCGAGAGGCGCCGCGCCGACCGCTGGAACTTCCTGTTCATCGCCGGAATGTGGTTCCAGGACCTCTTCAACTACGACTTCCGCCGCACGGAGATGTGCATCATCCCCTACGGCACGCAGCAGGGCGAGATTTCCTTCTGCGCCTACAACACCGGCATCGGCTGGCGGAACATCCTCGAGAAGATGCACATGACGGCCAACCTTACCAAGTGGTACGAGGACCACGGCCGCCACGAAATCTTCGCCGGCAACAAGCACGTGCCGCTCGACAGCAAGGATCACTCGATGGTGCTGAACGCCGAGGCCGTGGCCGCCGGCGCGCAGACCGACCTGGAAGACATGGGCGTGGCCAAGAACGCGCGCGAAGAGAAGCTGGCCGCGCGCAAGAAGTCGCAGATGACGCCCGAGGAGATCAAGCACCACATGGAGATGGAGCGGCTCTATCGCCAGCAGGTGCTCAAGGAGCAGCCGACGATCCAGATCCAGGGCCTCGGCGGGCCGCGCAAGAAGGAAGGCGTCCAGCCGGTGACGCACAAGAACGAGGTATAGGGGATGGCGGGCGCAGGGCTCTAGGCTCTGGGCTTTAGGCTCTGGGAAGAACCGGAACTGAAGGGCCGGCGGTCTCGCGACCGCCGGCCTTTTGCTTGTACGGCGAGGCCTGGAGCCTGGAGCCTGGAGCCCGGGGCCCTAGCCAAACAGCTCCGTTCGGGCGGCGCTTGTGATCGCGACGACGCCGGGGTGTTTTAGCCGGCGTTCGGCGGATATCGCGTAGTACCGCTCTCGCACGGCGCTGGTCCGCCCCACCACGGACAGCCCGTAGCTGCGGCAGATCTCGGCTTCGATGGCGGTCGGCGCCGGGAACACCGCGCGGCCGTTTTCGCCGAACGCGTTCAGCAGCGCCGGGTCGTCGAACTCCCCCACGACCAGCGGGCGCAGGTTCTCGGTCTCGAACCACAGGTCGAGCGATCGGCGCAGGGCCGTGTCGCTCGTCGGCAGCAGCGTCGGCGCGCCGCTGAGCGTGGCGGGAAAACGCCGGCGCATCCGCCGGGCCAGCCGCGCGCCGGCGAAGAACGTGGTCCCCGACTCGCCGAGCAGGTGACTGAACACGCGCACCCGCACGTGCGGCGCCGCGGGCGTGTCGCTGATCACGACGTCGAGCGCATGCGTGGCAAGCTGCGCGACCAGCTGGTCCGGGTGACCTTCGCGGCACGTGATACGGATCGCGTGGCGGCCTTCGGTGGCGGGACGCAGCAACAGTCGCACGACGAGCTTGGGAACGGCATCGGCCACTCCGACCGTGAGCTGGGGAGTCCGCCCCGAGGGCTGTCCTTTCAGGGTTTCGAGCAGCTCGCGGCCGGTGCTGAAGATGTCGTCGGCATAGCGGTCCACGACGCGGCCGATTTCCGTGAGCACCAGTGTGCGGCCCCGCCGCTGAAACAGCGGTTCCCCGAGCGCGCGTTCCAGCAGCTTGACCTGCGCGCTCACCGTCGGCTGCGCGAGCCGCAGCTTCGCGGCGGCACGCGACACGCCGCCTTCGCGCACCACGGTCCAGAAGTAGAAGAGGTGGTGGTAGTTCAGCCAGTCCATGATCCGAGGCTCGCGACGATCATAGTTAAATCCTCATCTTTGCCTCATAACTTTCTATTTGCCTATCGTCTCCACGTTTCCTATCGTCCAAGCACAGGCGAGGTCGGAAGGTCGAAGGGTCAAGCCGGGGGTACGTATGGACGGCTGGCAGACGATCGCGGACGCGACAGGACTGCTCGCCGGAGCGGTGTTGTTCGCCGTTCTGACCTGGAGCGCGCACGCACGCGCGATAGCCCATCGGAGGATAGACGTGGTTCGGAGAGATCGGCGTAGTCACCGCCCTCACACGGCGGCCTTTGGTGGCCGGTGGTGACGGCCGGGGCCGTCGCACAGCCACCAGCCCAACCCGGGCGCGGCCCGGCGTCGACGTCATCGCGTGGACGCGTCTCGCCGGGCGGCAGCTCGAAGGCTCCCACGTGGCATACCGAGACATCCGAGGCCGTGCTCGAGGCGCTCGGCAGCCGGGCAACGGGGCTCACCGGCCAGGAGGCGCAGCAGCGCCTCGATGAATGGGGGCCCAACGAGCTCCAGGCGGTTGGAACGGCGTCGGCCTGGCGCACCTTCGCGGCCCAGTTCAAGAACGCGCTCATCCTGATCCTGCTGAGCGCCACGGTGGTCTCGGGGTTTCTGGGTCACACCCTCGAGGCCGTGGTCATCTCCGTCATCGTGTTCTTCGCCGTGCTGCTGGGATTCGCGCAGGAGTATCGGGCGGAGCGGGCGCTCGCCGCCCTGCGCAAGATGGCGGCGCCCACTGCCAGGGTGCTGCGCGAGGGGCTGGAAGCGGTGGTGCCCGCCAGCGCGCTCGTCCCCGGCGACGTCGTTCGCCTGCGCGCGGGCGATCGCGTCCCCGCCGACGGCCGGCTGCTGGCCGCCGTGAACCTGACCGTGGACGAGTCTGCGCTCACCGGCGAATCGGCCACCGTGGAGAAGGAGACTCGAGCGCTCGACGATGCCGACCTGCCGATTGGCGATCGTCTGAACCTGGCCTATGCCGGCACGCTGGTCGCGGTAGGTCGCGGCGAGATGGCAGTCGTCGCCACGGGCATGTCCACCGAATTCGGCCGCATCTCCGAGCTGGTCCAGACGGTTGAATCGGGTCCGACGCCGTTGCAGCAGAACCTCGACCGCCTGGGCCGGATTCTCGGCCGGGCCGCACTCGCTGTCGTCGCGGTGGTGGTCGTGGCCGGGCTGGTGCGCGGCCTGCCCGCCATCGAGATGCTGATCTTCGGGATCGCCCTCGCCGTGGCCGTGGTGCCCGAAGCGCTGCCGGCGGTCGTCACCATCTCGCTCGCCATCGGTGTCCGCCGCATGGTGAAGCGCAATGCGCTGGTTCGCCGCCTCCCGGTCGTCGAAACGCTTGGCAGCACGTCGGTCATCTGCTCGGACAAGACCGGCACGCTCACCAAGAACGAGATGACCGTCCGTCAGGTCTTTGCCGCCGGGCGGCGCGTCGACGTGTCGGGCATCGGCTACGCGCCGTCCGGAGAATTTCTCGACGACGGACCGGGCCGTGCCGCCGTCAGTTGCGGTCGTGGACCTGCTGCGCGCGGCATCGCTCGCGTCGGACGCCCAGCTGCTCCAGCGCGAGGGACAGTGGCGCGTCGAAGGCGATCCGACGGAGGCCGCGCTCATCGTCGCCGCGGCCAAGGCCGGGCTCGACCTGGCAGCCGCGACCCGCGACGCAGCCTCGGACCGAGGAGATTCCGTTCACGGCGGAGCGGCGCCAGATGACCACGCTGCACCGGTGGCCCAACGGCAGCCTCGTGGCCTACTCGAAGGGCGCCGTCGAACAAGTGCTCGCCAGCTGCGATCGCACGCTCGGTCACGACGGCGACATCCCGCTGACGGACGAGACCGCCGAGCACGTCCGGTCGATCGAGCGCGAGATGGCCACAGTCGGCCTCCGCGTCCTTGGCGTCGCCCGAAAAAGCCAGCGCGACGCGGGACGATGCCGAGCGGCAGATGACCCTCCTGGGCCTCGTGGGCATCATGGATCCGCCGCGGCCCGAGGCGGCCGCCGCGGTCCGTATCTGCGAAGCCGCGGGGATCCTCCCGATCATGATCACCGGCGATCACCCGCTGACCGCGGTGGCCATCGCGCGGGAGGTCGGCATGCTCGGCGATCGGCGGGTTATGTCGGGACGGGAACTCGAGGCCACGAGCGACGCGGACTTCGCACGCGACGTCGAGACCATCGGTGTGTACGCGCGCGTGACGCCGGCGCAGAAGCTGCGCGTCGTGGGCGCCTGGCAGCAGCGCGGCGCCGTGGTGGCGATGACGGGCGACGGCGTCAACGACGCGCCGGCGCTGAAGAAAGCCGACGTCGGCGTGGCCATGGGCATCACCGGCACCGACGTGAGCAAGGAAGCGGCCGACATGACGCTGCTCGACGACAACTTCGCGACCATCGTCGCGGCCGTGGAGGAAGGCCGGCTCGTCTTCGGCAACATCAAGAAGTACCTGACGTATCTGTTGTCGTGCAACGTCGGCGAGATCGTCCTGCTGGCGGGATCGGTGCTGGCGGGGCTGCCGCTGCCCTTGACCGCGGTGCAGATCCTCTACGTGAACCTGGCCACCGACGGGCTGCCGGCGCTGGCGCTCGCCGTCGATCCACCGGAGCCCGGACTGATGGAGCGGCGGCCGCGCAATCCGCGGACCGGCATCTTCACACGGCCCGTGGCCGTGTCGCTGCTGACCGGCGGGCTGTGGACCGGCCTGGTCAACATGGGCCTCTTCACCTGGCTCGTGCGTTCGGGCCGTCCGCTCGAAGAAGCCATGGCCATGACGTTCGTGTCGCTGGTGCTGATTCAATTCTTCAACGCCTATAACTCCCGATCGGATCGGCTCTCGATCGTGCGCGCGCCGCTTGCGAACACCTGGCTGAATCGCGCGGTGGCGTGGGAGCTGTTGCTGCTCGCCGCGGTGGTCTACGTGCCCTTCCTGCAGCGGGCCTTCGGCACCTTCAGCCTCACGCCCGCCGACTGGGCGCTCGACGGGCGCGCTCGCCTTCACCATCGTTCCGGTCCTGGAGATCGTGAAGTGGACGACGCGGCGGGGATGGTTGGGGGAGTTGACGTAGGGCTTCTGGGCTCTGGGCTTTGGGCTCTGGGAAGAACCGGAACTGAGGGCCGGCCGGTCTCGCGACCGCCGGCCCTTCTTCTTTGTGAATTGTGACTTGTGAATTGTGAATTCCCTAAGCCCCAGGTTGAGGAACTATCCGAATGTACGGCTTAGGGCTCTTCCATCCGTTCGGGTAGATCTTCTTCGCCTCGTCGTCGGACACCGACCCGGCGATGATCACGTCGTCGCCGTGCTTCCAGTTGACGGGCGTCGCCACGCGGTGCTTCGCCGTCAGCTGCAGCGAGTCCAGGACGCGCAGCACCTCGTCGAAGTTGCGCCCGGTGGTCATCGGGTAGCTGATCATCAGCTTGATCTTCTTGTCGGGGCCGATGACGTAGACCGTGCGCACGGTCATGTTGTCCATGGCCGTTCGCCCCTCCGATGTCGTGCCCGACTCGGCCGGCAGCATGCCATACGCCTTGGAGACCGCCAGGTCGGGGTCGCCGATCATCGGAAAGTTGGGAGCGTGTCCCTGCGTCTCCTTGATATCGTTGGCCCAGCTGCTGTGTTTGTCCACGGGGTCCACGCTGAGCCCGATCACCTTCGTGTTGCGCTTGTCGAACTCGGGCTTGAGCTTGGCCATGTACCCGAGCTCGGTGGTGCACACCGGGGTGAAATCCTTGGGGTGCGAGAAGATCACCGCCCACGAGTTGCCAATCCATTCGTGGAACTTGACACGACCCTCGGTGGTATCGGCCTCGAAGTCCGGTGCGACATCGCCTATCCGAAGACTCATAACTGCCTCCTGTATCTCACGTATATCCCACGGAGCGTACTCCAACGGCGCGACGGACGAAAGACGCCCGTCCGATGCATGTAGAATTCTTTGATGCTCCTCCGCGACCGGGCCGTTGTGGTGACCGGCGGCGCGTCGGGTCTCGGAGGCGCCGCCGTTGACATGGTCGTGGCCGCCGGCGGGCGCGCGATGATCCTCGACCTCGACGCCGTCCGCGGCGCCGCCAGGGCCGCGGCACACGGAGACCGGGCGCGGTTCGTCCGGGCCGACGTGACCAGCGAACTGGAGGTGGCGGCGGCAATCGCCGAGGCGCGGCAGGCCTTCGGCCAGATCGACGGCCTGGTGAACGCCGCGGGCATCCCGATGGCTGCGCGCGTACTGGGCCGCGAGGGTCCGCATCCGCTCGACGACTTTGCCAAGGTCATTCAGGTCAACCTGGTCGGCACCTTCAATGTCACGCGGCTCGCAGCGGCCGCCATGGCAGACAACGCCCCAAACGGGGCCGGCGAACGCGGCGTGATCGTGAGCACGGCTTCGGTGGCAGCCTATGACGGCCAGATAGGCCAGGCTGCGTATGCCGCGTCCAAGGCCGGGATCGTCGGCCTGACGCTGCCCCTGGCCCGCGAGTTTGCGAGGATCGGCGTCCGCGTCATGACCATCGCGCCCGGCACGTTCGACACGCCGCTGCTTGCTGCCCTCCCCGAGGCCGCCCGGCAATCCCTGGCTCAGCAGGTGCCCTTTCCTCCTCGACTCGGCCGGCCGGAGGAATACGCCGCCCTGGTCCGCCATATCTTCGAAAACGAGATGCTGAACGGCGAGGTGATCCGCCTGGACGGCGCGATTCGGATGGCGCCGAAATGATCCTGACGCTGATCAGTGGCGCCATCGCCGGCGCCTATCACGTGCTGTCGGGCCCGGACCACATTGCCGCGGTGGCTCCTCTGGCTCTCTCCGCCCGCTCACGATCCTGGCGGACGGGCTGCACCTGGGGCATCGGCCACGCGTCGGGTGTCCTGGTGGTGGCCGTGACGGCCGTGCTCCTGCGAGACGTACTTCCCATCGGCGATGCGTCGGCGTGGGGGAACGGCTCGTGGGCGGCGCCCTGATTGCGCTCGGCTTCTGGAGCGTGGCGCGCGCGGCGCGGGTGCAGACGACGCCGCACGCACACGGCCCGCTGCACCATCGGCACCTGGCCGTGCACGCCGGACCGGCCTGGGCACGTCGCCTCGGTCACGCGCACGCCGCGTTCCTCGTCGGCACGCTTCACGGAGTGGCCGGCAGCGCGCACTTCTTGGGGGTGCTCCCGGCGCTGGCGCTCCCGACCACGTATGCGTCGTTGGTCTACGTCGGGGCGTTCGGCGTGGGCACTGTGCTGAGCATGTCGGCGTTTGCCGGGGCCCTCGGCCGCGTGGGGCCGCACGCGGCCGCGCGGTCGCATCGCCTCCTGATGGGCACGACGGGCGTGCTGGCGATCGCCGTCGGCGCCGTTTGGATCTCGGGATCGGGGTTCTGAACGGCGGCATCGCCGTGATACGGCGTCAAGACGCCGTCGCCCACGAATCTGTGACTGCGATGACGGATCTGCAGGTCGGTGTGTGCAATGAGGGCGCACCGTGAGCAGACTCGGGACGCCCGCCGGGTATCTCGATTGCAATCGCCAACAGGTTCAAAGTGCCCTCTGCCACAACAGTCCTCGCGAAAGACTCCGGCACCCTCTCGACCACCCGCACCGACGGCTGGGCCCGGCTTCGGCTGAATCCGGTCGCCCGCAGGCTGGCTGCCATGCAGGCGGCGGTGCTTGGTGTGGCCCTCGCACTCGCACCGGTCGGCGGCGTTTCCCTCGTCTGGGAAACGGGCCTCTCCCACCTGCTGCTCTTGGCCCTACTCTTCATCGTGTGGGCGTGGTACTGCACGGCGGGGTATCGGCCCAAGCGCGCGCACGTGCCCGATGCGCTGCTGGCTATCGCGCTGCTCCTGCTCTTCACGAACATCGGCGGACCGGCCCAGTCCGTGGGCGTGGCCTTGGCGCTCCCACTGGTCGATCCGTGGCTGGCGGCGGCCGATGCGGCTTTCGGGATTTACGTGCCGGCCATCGCGGCATGGACGACTGGCTTTCCGTTTCTCGGCAAGGCTCTGGCTCTGGCGTACTCGACTCTGCTTCCGCAGTTCGTCGTGCCGCCGGTCGTGCTCGGACTCTTCTACCGAAACCGCGAGGCGCTGTGGGAGTTCCTCTTTCACTTCCATGTGTGTCTGGTGGCAACGCTCCTCGGCGCGGTGTTCCTTCCAACGGCGTGCCCGTTCGTGTACTACGGCGACTTCCCCCAAATCTTCGAGCACGGGCGCTTTATTCAGCACTTCGAGCGCTCCGGTCGGGCGCCGGATTCGCCGTGCGCTACGACAACATTGATGGGCTGATCTCCATTCCCTCGTTCCACACGGCAGGCGGTCTGATGGTGACGTGGGCGTTTCGGCACCATCGGGCGTGGCTGGTGACCTTTGCCGTCGTCAACGTGCTGCTCATCGCCGCAACCGTATTGAGCGGCACCCACTACGCCATCGACGTGCTGGCGACGGGCGTGCTGTTCCTCGGGAGCCTTGGGCTGTGGCGCGTCTGGGGGCGAAGAGGGCTTTAGGAGGGTGCCCTACTGCAGGCGCGCGCGGGCGGCCTGGAACTGGGCGGTCGCTTCGCGGACCTGGACGGCGCGCTCAGCGGCCGAGCCGAGCGAGGTAGCGCCCCGGGCGAGTTGCACAGCCGAGCTCAGCAGGTTGTGGGCATCCAGCGCGTTGGGCGGCACGGGGATAGCTCGAAGGGTCTGATCCAGCTCCGCGAAGCTGCCGCCGAGGGCAACGAGGACGTCGGGGCTCCCCTGCCCCACGGCCGAGCGCAGGAACGGCTGGATCTCTCGAACCTCGCGAACACCGGCGCGACTGCCTCGCGATACCGCAGGACGTCGGCGGCCGGCGCAGGCTGCCGCAGAGTCTGAGCGTGCTGCGGAGCCACGAGCGCGGCTGCCGGCTCGGCCGCCACACGGGACGCCGAAGGCGTGGCTTGGGCCGGGACCTCGACCCAGCGTGCGGCCCGCGCCGGCGGTGCTGCCTGTTCCAGCGCCATCTCCTGCACGTCCACGTAGACGCGGGACCCCTCCACGCGAACGCCGGCGGTGACGCCGGCCGACAGCCGCACGCGAGCCGTCAGGCCTCGCTCGCCGCGGGCATCGCCTTCAACCGACACGTGCTGGATCAGCCGCACGTCGCCTGGCATGTTCCACTCCTGCGCGTCGATGGCGCCGGCGGGGCTGGTCATCACGTCGAACGTGCGGAGATCGACGCGCTCGCCGCTCACGCCTCGTGGCTCGGCCGACAGCTCGAACACCAGCGACTCACGCCCGGGCGCGGCGACGGCAAGCACGGCTGGCGTGGCGGACGCGGGCGCCAATCTCGAGGAGCGCAGCCGTTCGTCCACGTGGAGACGCGAGCGTCGATATCCTTGCGCAGCCAGCTCACGCTGCGCGCGTTCCGCCTCGTCGATCGATACGAACGGCCCGACAAGCAGGTCGGGCAACGGACCCTCGACCTGCCACGCAAACGCCGGCAGACCCGACTTGACCAGCCGGCTCGCAACCGCCTTCGTCTCGTTCTCCCCGGCAAACCGCATCAACCGCACCGAAAGCCCGGCGCCCGTCGGGACGGGCGGCGCCTGGCTCACCACGGGAGCGGCAGCCGCGATGGGCGCCTCGAGATCGTCGCCGGAGGCACGGATCCAGACTGTTGCAGCCGCAGCCAACACGGCCAGCGTCACCGCCGCGCGGCGCACGGTCAGCCGCGGCGCGTGGGGCCACGCGGGAAGGGCGCGGAGTGGCACAGGGGCCACGTCGCGCATCCGCGGACGCGCCAGAAAACGCTCGAGCTGATCCTCGTCGAGCAGCAGCACCGTGTACCGCTCGCGGTCGAGCGGCGGCGCGCCGCTGACGCGGGGGTCCGACGGCACGAGCGCGACGCTGCGGGGCTCGGTCACTGAACTCCTACCGGCTGGGCCGACCGTACGCCGTGCGACTGCCGCGCGGGCAGGGCTACCTGACCGAGCTCGTTGTGGACGAAATACGACGCGCACGCGGCGTCGAGCAGTTCTTCGTTGAGCGTCGGCGTGACGCCACGGTAGCGGCAGAGCGCCAGGGCCTGATCGAGCAGGTCGCGCGGATGGCAGGACCGGAGCGCCCGGTCGAAGGGCTGGTAGTGCCGGCGCAAGAGATACGACACCAGCTCGGGCCGGAAGCTGAAGCCCCGGCTCTGGCAGTTGATCTCGAAGATCCGGATGAAGTCGTCCATCGACGGATCGATCACCGGAATCTTGTACCGGGATGCGCCGGAGGAACGCTTCGTCGGCCAGTGATGCCGGGTCGAGGTTGGTGGCAAACACGGTCAGCACGTCAAACGGGATCTCGAACTTCTTCCCGGTGTGCAGGGTCAGATAGTCCACGCGGCTTTCGAGGGGCACGATCCACCGGTTCAGCAACTCGTCCGGCCGGATCCGCTGCCGCCCGAAGTCGTCCACCAGGAACACGCCGCCATTGGCCCGCAGCTGCAGCGGGGCTTCGTAGAACTTGGAGATGGGGTTGAAGGTCAGATCCAGCTGGTCGAGCGTCAGCTCGCCGCCCACCATGACCACAGGGCGCCGAATGCGCACCCATCGGCGATCCCACGGCGCCGACGCGAGCACGCTGCCCGTCGACTGCTCGTCGGTGTCAAGCCGCTCGTGGTTGATTGGGTCGTACATCGTGATGACGTGCCCGTCCACGTCGATGGCGTACGGGATGAACATGTCGCCGCCGACGGCACGGCCGAGGCCCTCGGCGATCACGGTCTTGCCGTTGCCGGGAGGCCCGTAGAGGAACAGCGCCTTGTTCGCGTTGGCGGCCGGGCCCAGCTTCTCCAGGAACTCGTCGCCGATCACCAGGTGCGAGAACCCCGCCCTGAGACGCTCCCGCTCCAGCACGCCGCGCGCCTTCTGCAGGGCACGTACCTGCGCCACGTACATCGACAGCGGGACGGGCGCGGCGCCCGTGTACTGGTTGATCTCCAGATACTGGATCGCCCGCGACCGGCCGAGATCGGTGAGCGCGTACCGGTAGCTGGCGCTCGATGCGGCGCTGGCACCCCGCACCTCGATCAGCATCTCCGTCCGCAGCCGAATCACCAGCGGATCCAGCACGGCGTAGGTCAGCTTGGTACGTTCGGCGATGTCGAGTCCGGTCAGCTCGCCGGAGTACAGCGTCTTCAGGAGCAGCTGCTCGAGGCGGTCGGGCAACAGGCCCGTGTCTGCAAGCGTCAGCGGCACGGGGGGCGCGAGCGACGGCACCGTAAGGGGCGGCGTCACTTGCGTCCCGTCCGCCAGCGGGAACAGCACTTCCACGAACTTGATCGCCGCCGGGCCGATCGTCACGACCCAGATGGCCGGGAAGATACAAAACACCAGCGGGAACACCATCTTGACGCCCGTCTTGGCCGCGGCCTCCTCGGCACGCTGACGGCGCTTGGTCCGCAGCGTGTCGGAGTGGACGCGCAGCGACCGCGCCACGCTCGTGCCGAACTTGTCGGTCTGGATCAGCATCGCGGCAAGCGACGACAGGTCGTCCACGCCCGTGCGGTCGGCCAGGTTTCGCAGGGCCTCCGAGCGTGCCTTGCCCGCCCGCAGCTCCAGGTTGATGAGCCGCAGCTCGTCGCACAGCTCGGGGTGGGCGTGCACCAGCTCTTCAGCGACCCGCTGCAGTGCCTGATCGAGCCCCAGGCCGGCTTCCACGCTGACGACCAGCAGGTCGAGCGCGTCGGGCAACGACAAGCGAATCCGGTGCTGGCGCCGCTGGGCCATGCGCGCGAGCGCAATGCCCGGCAGGATGTAGCCGAGGGCCAGGCCGCCGAGGGCAAGCATCAGGTTCGGCTTCACGACGAGGCCGCTCGAGATCGCGCCGAAGGACGCCAACGCCAGGGTCAGCCGGATGCCAAAGAACACGGGCAGCGCCTCGCTGCCGCGATACCCGGAGGCCACCAGCCGCTGCCGAAGCTTTCCCAGTTCCGACGCCGACCTGGGCGCGGACTTGCCCAGCCGCTTCAGCACGTTCACCACGCGTTCGCCCGAGACGGACGGCATGGCCGGCAGCGAGCCGCCGCCGACACCAAGCTCGCCGAGCCGGCGCTCGATGGCCGTCTCGCCGCGCGCCATCGCCAGGCCGATCGCGGTGACCAGCAACGAGACGAACAGGAACCCCATCAGGGGCAGCAGCAATGTCACCTTACACCTCGATCTTGATCACGCGCTTGATCCACACGAAGCCGATGGTCTGCATCACGATCGCGCCGAGCACCATGGTCTGGCCCATTGGGTGGGTGAACAGCGTCTTGATGTGGCCCGGGCTGATGAAGTGGAGCGCCACGGCCAGGGCCGCGGGCAGGGCCAACAGTACGTATCCGGTGAACCGTCCGTGCGCGGTGTGGACGCGCACCTGGCGCAGAATCTTGAACCGCTCGCGGACAACGTGTGCGAGGTTGTCCAGGATCTCGGCCAGGTTGCCGCCCGTTTCGCGCTGGATGTTGACGGCCGTCGCGAAGAACCGGACGTCCATCAGCGGCATCCGCTCCGACAGCAGATTGAGCGCCTCCTTGAGGGGCAGCCCGAAGTTCTGCTGCTCGAAGCTCTTCCGGAACTCGGTGCCGACCGGCGCGTCCAACTCATCGGCCACCATGCCCATCGCCGACTGGAACGCGTGACCGGCGCGAATGGCGCGCGACAGCAGGTCGAGCGCCTCGGGGAACTGCTCCTCGAACTTCTTCATCCGGACGCCGCGCTTGTAGCGCAGCCATCCGATCGGCAGCAGCAAGCCGAGGACGAAGCCGACGGCGGGGGCCTCCCACCTGCTGAGGGCGAGGAAACCGGCCAACGCCAGGACGCCTCCCGCGGCGACGCACGACACGACGATGGTGCCGGGACTCACCTGCAGACCCGCCTGGTCGATCAGTTTGGCGAGCCATGACGCCGCCTGCGTGCCCCGGACCAGCCGGTCCACGCCAGGCATCGAACTCGTGGGCCGCTGTGTGACAACCGACTCCTCGCCGTCCGCGGCGACGCGTGACAGATCCTTCAGCCGCGCCTCGAGCCGGCGCTCCGCCAGCACGCCCGGCAGGCGCGTGGCAAGCATGTAAGCGCCCACGATGGCGCCGGTGACGAGCACGAACACGATCAGCGCCAGGATCATCAGCGCACCTCCACCGAGCCCTCGAACATCGAGGTGGGCAGCCGGATGCCCGACGCGAGAAGCCGCTCGGACACCTTGGGCCGCACGCCGGTTGCGCGAAACCGTCCGATGATGTTCCCGTCGGGGCCGACGCCCAGCTTGTCGAAGACGAAGATCTCCTGCATCGTGATGATGTCGCCTTCCATTCCGGTGATCTCGGAGATGCTGGTCACCTTCCTGGTGCCGTCGCTGTAGCGCGTCTGCTGCATGACGATCTGGATCGCTGACGCGACCTGGTGCCGCATCGCCTTCTCCGGCAGGTTCGTCGCGCCCATCGCGATCATCGTTTCGATACGCGACAAGGCGTCGCGGGGCGTGTTGGCGTGGACCGTCGTGAGCGACCCGTCGTGGCCGGTGTTCATGGCCTGCAACATGTCGAGGGCTTCCTCACCGCGAACCTCGCCCACCACGATGCGGTCGGGGCGCATACGCAGGGCATTCACCAGCAGCTGGCGCTGGCGGATGGCGCCCTTGCCCTCGACGTTGGCCGGCCGGGTCTCGAGGCGCGCCACGTGCTGCTGGTGCAGCTGCAACTCCGCCGCGTCCTCGATGGTGACGATGCGCTCGTCCTCGGAGATGAAGCTCGAGAGGACGTTGAGGAGTGTGGTCTTGCCGGCGCCGGTGCCGCCGCTGATGAGGCAATTCAGCTTGGCGCGCACGCAGTGCGACAGGAAGTCGAGCATGGGCTGCGTCATCGCGCCCAGGCTCACCAGGTCGGTGGCCTTCAGCCGTTCCGCGGGAAACCGGCGAATCGACAGAAGCGGACCGTCAACTGCCAGCGGCGGAATGATCGCGTTCACGCGCGAGCCGTCCGGCAGGCGCGCATCCACCATCGGCGAGCTGTCGTCCACGCGTCGCCCGACGCGGCTGACGATCCGGTCGATGACGCGCAGCAGGTGCGCGTCGTCCTGGAACGTCGCCGTCACGCGGCTCAGGCGGCCCTTCCGTTCGACGAATACGTGCTGGTGCGTGTTGACCAGGATGTCGCTGATGGTCATGTCCCGCAGGAGCGGCTCGAGCGGCCCCAGGCCGAACACGTCATCGACCACCTCGGCGAAGAGCGTCTCGCGCTCGCCCATGTTGAGCGGCGCGGCGGACTCCTCCGAGAGGAGCTGTCCCAGCAGCGCGCGAATTTCCGCTTCAGCGCGCGCGCGATCGGCGTGGGCCAGCGCCTCCAGGTTCAGGCGGTTGAGCAGCTTGCGATGCACCGCCGCGCGCAGTTCCAGGTACTGCTGTCGCGGGGCCTGCTGAACAGTCGTGGGCCGCGCCCCGGCGCGGGTGGCTGGCGGTGCAACCGAGGGGAAAGCCGTTGCCATGTCGGGCTACCAGATCGAAGCCAGCCGCTGCACGCCGACCAGTCGCCGGCCGGCGACTGCTGGTTCGGCGGCCTCGGCCGGTGGGTTGATGATGGCGCGCGTGAACGCGTCGAACTGCGTCGCGATCTCGGTGTTGCTGCTGAGCGCCAGCGGCACGCCGGAATTCAGCGCCGACGACACCGCCTTGTAGTCACTCGGGAACGTGTGGAAAATCGGCTGCCCCAGCGCGCTCTGCAGCTGCGCGGGCGAAATCGGGTACGGCTCGGCGGCCCGATTGAGCAGGATCTTGACGCGCTCGCCGCACGGCCCGAGCTGCGCGAGGCGCTCGATCAGCCGCTGCGCGTTGCGCACGCACGGCACGTCGGGGTTGGCCACCAGGCCCACCATGTCTGCCGAGCAGAGTGCCGACACCGCCGTGGGGTTCACCTGCGACCCCGCGTCGATGACGATGTACTCGATACTGGCGCGCCAGCAGCCGGAACACTTCCTCGAGGGCCGGGATGTCCTCCATCGCCGGGCGATCGAACTGGTCCGAGCCCGCCAGCATGTCGAGGCCGGACTTGTGCTTGACCACGAGCTCCTTGAGGAAGTCGGAGTCGAGCCGGTGCAGGTTGTCGAGCGCATCGAGGAGGGTGTAGCGGCTGCGAACGCCGAGGAAGAGCGAGACCTCGCCGAGCCCGGGCTTGAGATCCACGATGACCGTGGGCCTCCCGCTGAGGCGCGCAACTTCGACCGCACAGTTCACTGCCACGGTCGTCGTCCCGGCGCCGCCCTTGGCGCCGAGGAACACCAGCGTCGTCGCCTGCTGCGGCGACGACGACGCCCGGCGCGACGCCACGCGCTGCACGGCCTCGTCCAGCGCCTCCCGCGACGGTGGCCAGGCGAAGAACTCGTTGGCTCCCGCCCGCATCGCCCGCAGGATGGCGTCGGGCTGGACGTCGGACGAGACGAAGAAGATGCCGGCGGTCGGATCGGCCGAGCGCAGGTGTTCGACCGCCGCGATGGCCGCGGCGGGATCGTCCCGGCCGTCCACCACGATCACATCGGAGCTGGCGCCAGGCGCCCCGCGCTCACCGGAGACGATGGACAGCGACGAGCCCCGCAGCACACTGGCGAGCTGTGCCTTGAACCCCTCGTCGCCGCTAAGAATGGAACACGACAGCCGCGCCATGATGTCCTCGAACTGAAGATGCGAACAACGACTGGGTCATGGCACCGCCACGGGCTGCGGCGCGTTCGCCGCGCCTTCAGCGGCCGCGGCCTTCGCGACCTTCGCGGCGCGCTCGGCCGCGTCCTTCTCGCGCTTCTGCTGGTCGCGCGCGTCCTTCTCCTGGCGCTTGCGCTCGGCCTCCTGCAGCTTGGCCGACTCCTTCTGTTCCTTCGCCTGCTGCTCGGCCAGCTTCGCGGCTGCCTTCGCCGCCTCGGCCTGTTCCTTCTTTTGCTGGGCCGCGCGTGCCTTCTCGGCATCGGCCTGCTGCTGGGCCTCCCACGCTGCCTGCTCGCGCGCCGACTCGAGCGCCTTGCGTTCGGCTGCGGCGGCCTCGCCTGGCACGGGCGCGCTGACGCTCGAGCGGCGCTCCGGAGTGAAGGCCGGGGGCGGCTCGGGCCGCGTGCGGTTCTCGGGCAGTGGCTGCAGATACTGCTCGGGCAGACGCGGCAGGTCCGTCGTCACGCCAGCCGACTCATCGGCGAGGATTTCGGGCGTGATCATCACGACCAGCTCCGTCTGCGCCTTGTTGGCCATGCGGCTCTTGAACAGATGGCCCAGGATCGGGATGTCGCCGATGCCGGGGATCTTCTGCAGCGACGACGTCATCTGGTTGTTCATCAAACCGGCAATGGCGAACGTCTGACCGTTGCGCAGCTCCAGTTCGGTCTCGGTGCGCCGCGTGGACAAGGCGGGAATCCTGAAGCCCTGCAGGCTCACGCCATTGGCGTAGTCCAGCGTGCTGACCTCGGGCCGCACCTTCAGGTGCACGCGGTCGCCGTTGACGGTCGGCGTGAAGTTGAGCCGCACGCCGAACTCCTTGAACTGGATCGACACCGCCGACCCGTTCTGCGACCCCTGCACGACGGGAATCGGGAACTCGCCGCCCGCGAGGAAGCTCGCTTCCTTCCCGCTTTCCGCCACGAGGTTCGGCTCCGCGAGGCTCTGGAAGATCCCGCGGGCCTGCATGGCCTTGATCACCGCGCCCAGGTCGTACTTCTGACTCAGGAAGAACAGGTTCAGGAAATCGCTGAAATTGAACTTGCCCTCGGCCGACGTGACGGCCGACCCGAAATCGCCGTTGGCCTTGGTCCACGCCAGGTCGGCGTAGCCAGGTGCCGCGAACTGCTGCGTGGTCACGCGGCCGATCGTGTTGTTGATTCCGGTGGGGCTGGTGAAGAAGTTGATGCCGAACTCGGTGAGCGCCGAACGGCTGACCTCGGCGAAGCGCACCCGCAGCAGCACCTGCTTGGTGGCCTCCGCCTGCCGAACCTGCAGCAGCGAGACGACGTCTTCCTTCTTCTCGACGTGACCCAACGCGACGTTGACGGCGCGGTCTACCACGTCCTTGGTCGCCACGGAGCCCGACAGCACGACGCTCTTGCCGTTGCCGCGTACCTCGATTTTTTCGGTCGGGAACAGGGTCTTCACCTGCTCGGTCAGGCGCGCGAGGTCGCGCTGCACCGACACCTCGAACCGGCGCACCGCGCCTCCCCGGCTCCACACGAACATGGAGATGGCGCCAGGGCCCTTGCCGTGCACCAGCACCTGGCTCGGCGAGGTCACCAGCGCGTCGGCGATGTCGGCGCTCGTCAGCGACACCCGCGCGATCGGCGAGCCGACGTCGAGCAGCGCGGACCGTCCGACGAGGAGCTTCACGTCATCGGGCGCGTCGGCGGTCACCTCGACGCCCGGCGAGGCCGTGGCTGCCGCCTGGACTGGCTGGGCCGCCGTCACAGGAGTCGCCCCGCCGGCCGGCACTTGTGCGTGCACCAGGCCGCCGAAGACGGCGATGATCAGAATCGGTGTGCCGGCGGCCAGCGTACGAATGGGCCCCGACACTGGACGTGTCCTCTTCATGTTCGCTACTCCTGACTGACGGCTTCGCGGGCGCGCTTGTCGCCGCGGATGATCTCGACGGTGAACGGCGCCTCGACGGGCGTAGACCTGACCACGGGCGCAGTGGACACGGCCGGCGAACCGGCGCGCGCAAACAGCAGGCGGCGCGGCGCGGCGGAGCCTGACATCAGCGAGGCAGGCCGAATGCCGCCGGTCGCCGGCGCGGTCTTGTCCACGGGGTTGCGGAGCGCGAGCTGGATCTTGCCTTCCGTGCTCGCCAGCGTCAGCTTCTCGGCCTGCGACGGATCCACGAGCAGCGTGACGACGCTGGTCTCAATCGGCTTGTCAGTGGTGACGTCGCGCTCGATTTTCGTGCCGGCAGCCAGTACTCGCACGTCGGACAGGACGACCTTTGATGTCACGTCCTCGGGACGCTGGGTCGGGTTGACCGTGGCCACGACGTCCACGCGCGTGCCGGGCAGAACGTAGCCGGCCACGCCGATGACGTCGTTGACGCGGACCGACAAGGCCCGGAAGCCTTCGGGGATGATGGGCGGCAGGCCCGCGCCGGCTTCCTTCGACGCCAGCTTGCGGGGCATGAACGCTTCGTTCTGCGCGACCGGCTCGATCAGGCCACGTCCCACGAGCTCGTCGGCGCTCCCGAACACGCCTTCGGGCACTGAGTCGGCGGGCCACTGGATCGCCCGCATGTTGTCGGCCTGCAGCTCGGCGCCGAGCTCGAGGTCGGTGGCGGCGACCATGACCGTGCGGGTCTTCACGCCAGGCCCAGCTTTCTGCTGGATCGACTGGACGTAGTTGTAGGTCCCGTACGCGAAGGTGCCGCCAGCGATGACCGCCAGGGCCAGGACGACGAAAATGCGAATGCGAGCCATATCTTTTGCGTGCTCCTCAACCTACGGAGGCTGCGCCTCGGGTCACTCTCACCAGTTCAGGGCGACGAGGACGACCCCGATCGCGATGGCCGGGCCATACGCGAACCGGTTGTCCGTTGACGGACGTTCGATCTCGAGCGCGGCGTCGCTGCCCCCGCCGGCCACGAGCCGCGCGGCCGCGCCGAGGGTTTGCTGCAGGCGCCGGCGGCGCAGCGCCACGAGGAGCGCCAGAACGCCGCCCGCGATCGCTGTATTGAGAAAGGCATAGATGGTGTCGGACGGGCCCAGCAGGGCCCCGGCGGCCGCCAGCAGCTTCACGTCGCCGGCGCCGGTGGCTCCGAAGACGTGGCCGGGCAGCATGAACGCCAGGCCGAGCAGGCATCCGAGAATCGAGGCGCCCAGCCCGATGCGGCCGAGCCCGGCCGCGGCGATGCCGATGCCGGCGGCGGTCAGCGAGGCCGTGAGCAGGTTCGGGATGCGCCGGGTCCGCAGGTCGATGAACGCCGCGGCGCCCATGCCCAGGGCCACGATGGCGAGCACGAGTGCGTCAGAGTTCGGTGGCGGCAATGATTTCCCAAAAAGATGTGTTGATGGTGGTACCCAGCATGTCCACGGCGCCGATGGCCACGAGCACCACCAGCGCAACCAGCAGGGCGTATTCGAGCAGGTCTTGTCCCGCGTCCGATCGGCTGCGTCGTAGGGCGGCTCTGCTCAGTAATTTGAGTTGCATGTGTCTGCTCCCAGAGGGCTCATCGGTCGCCCGCCTGCGGCGACGCTGTGCGCTCGCCCTTGCAGGAAGCGTGAGGCGGCTTCCCATGGAATTCCGCCCCACGACCCACTACGCGTGAACTACGGGGCGACCAGCTGGGTGCTGATGTCCGTAAAGATGGCTTCGGCGGCGGTGCCGGTCGCCGTGATGGCGCCGACGGCCACGAGCGCGATGAGCGCCACGAGCAACGCGTATTCGAGCAGGTCCTGACCGGAGTCGTTCTTGCGCAGCTTGCGCAGCAGAGTGAACAGTTTCATGACTTCCCTTCCTCCTGCGCGTCTCAACTGCTACGCGCTTCGTATGTCCCACTTGCGGCCACGCTCCCCAGCACGACCGCGACGACAGCCTCCAAAGCGCAACGGCTATGCCATGGGCAGGAACCCCGCTGAGCCATCGACTGCAAGTGCTTGTGGATATGTCGTTTGCTCACGGCGCCAGGTATCCGTCACCGCCGCTCCGCGCCGACGTGTGGAGCCAGGCGATCGGCACATTCGTAACGCGGCCCCGGTTTTTGTGGCTGATGCCCGTGTCTCGTTGTTGAACGGCTTGGGCTCGTTGAACGGCTTCTAGGCTCTAGGCTCTGGGCTCTGGCAAGAGCAAGGAGCAAGACAGGCCAGGAGCCCGGAGCCCGGAGCCCGGAGCCCGCGCGCAACGCGTCGTACACGACACGAGCCGCGACGGGACGACCGTCGCGGCTCGTGAGCGTGATGATGCGTCGTGCGCGCCTCTACTTGCTCAGGCGAATGATCTGGTTCTGCAGCTGCTGGAACGCGGGGCCGATGTCGGCCGTCGACTGCGCGAAGTAGTACTTGCCTTCGAGCTGCGAGTCGTCGAAGTCCGGCGATCGCCGATCGTTGGCGACACGCATCAGGACGCTCTCGGACGTTTCAGGAATGGCCCCCAGCTGGAAGCGCACCAGGTTGCCCATGCCGATCGTGTAGATCCGGATGCGATAGTCTCCCGCGTCGTCTTCGCGCGCGGCATTGGCGATGATCTCGGTCAGGTTGGTGGCGGCGTTGCGGATGTTGATGACGTGCGCCGGATACTTCATCTGCACGGCGTTCCAGTCGCGCAGCCCGCGCCGCGTGGACTGGGTCACCCCGTTCACCGTCAGCGTCCCCGACTGCAGCGGAAACGAGCCGGGAATGCCGCTGCTGCGGCCGTGCTGGTGCGAGCTGGTCGCGGGCATCCACGGCATGTTCGGGTGGACGTTCGGCATCTCCCAGTAGGGCACCGTCACCGTATAGCTCGGGCTGCGGGCCCCGCTCTCGCGTGTTGTAAAGACCCAGAATCTGCGGGTTGTCGCGCGTGATGTTGTCCGGGTCGGGGTCGCGATGCGGGAAATCCGACGTGAAGATGCTCTTGGCATTGCCCGAGCCATCCCAGATGCCAGGGACCATGTTGCCCGACCCGTCGGTGAAGAGCACGATCACGCGAAGGCCCGACTGCTGGCCATTCGTCACGGTCCGCAGCTCGTCCCACCCGCGGTACAACCCCTCGGACATCGGCGTCGTGCCGCCCGGCAGGCTGTTGGGGATCTCGGCCATCATCGCCGCCTTGTCGAACCCGCGGCCCGCCGGCATCGGGACCTCGACGTGTGCGCCCCAACCGTAGAAGATGAGCGACAGACGGTCGGCGTCTTCGTCGAAGGCTTCGATGAAGCTGCGAGCCGCGTCGCGGATCGAGCCCCACTGGGACCCGATCGAGCTCGAGACGTCGAGCACCAGCGACAGGTCCACCATGCGGCGCGTGGCCTCGCTGGAGCTGGAGACGGTGAGCTCGGTGAAGTTGCCGATCCGCATGAAGGTCGTCGGCACCACCGCCGTGGCCCGGATGGTCACGATGTTGAGCCCGGTGTCCTCCTCCACGTGCATCTCGTAGAAGTCGGCGTCGGTCGTCGGGTTCGTGACGCTCGTCGTCCCCATGAAGTCCGCGGGGAAGTTCGCATTGAAGATGCGTCCCGCCTCGCCGCGGGGATCGCCGCTGTTCAGCATGCGGGCGGCGCCGAGCGCCGCGCCGTCAACCGCCTTGGACAGCTGGGCCTTGACCACATAGGCGCGGCCGGTGTCCACCGCAAGGCCGGTGAAGATCATCAGCACCGGCAGAGCCAGAGCCATCTGGACGAGAACGAAACCGGCCTCGCCCGAGTGAGTTCGTCGCAGTCTAGTCATCGCCGCAAGCCTTCCTGGAGTCTCCGCTCAGAAAAAGGCAACGGAGTGCAGCCTCGGGGGAACAGTGACGCCGAACCGGTGGAGCGGTGTCAGCACCTCGTGATCGGTGAACACCTCCGCCACGTACAGGAGCCCGCCGCGCGCGACGTCCAGATTCGCGGGCAGGTTCGTGATCCGGAGATTCGTGTCGTTGTCGGAGTTGAGCGCCTGAAAGTCAGGTCCGGGACCGAACGCACCGGCTCCCTGAGTCGTCAACGAGCTGGCGGCGGCAATCGGGCCCACCGCATGACGCTGATACAGGATGATCCGATCGAAGTTCGGCGTGCCCACGGTCGCACCCTTCTTCAACACCGAGAAGATCACCCGCGACCCGTCGGTGAAGTCCACGGGCGGCGTCTCCATCCGTTGCAAGGCCGTTCCGGCGTCGAGCAGCGACACGTCGCGCGAGATGAGATTGGCCCCTTCGCGGGACACCTTGCTCAGGATGTGCTCGTGCAGGAGCGCGTAGGAAATCTCCACGACGCCCAGGGCGAGGAGCACGGTAACGGGGAGGACGATGGCCATCTCCACGATGCCCTGCCCCGCTTCCGATCGTGCGCGCCGCAGCAGCCGTGTCATTCGAACCTCGGTTCGTTCAACATCGCCGACTCCACTCGGATCACAATCTCGCCATCCGGAAATATGCGGCTGACCAGCGGCGTCATGATCGTCCAGGGATAAGTGACCGTCACGCGGCTGATGTCGCTGGGCTCGCCTGAGCCCGGCTCCCACACGGCCGAACCCGGCGACATGTGCGTGAACTCGAAGGCCTCGGAGTCGATGGTCAGCGTGGGCGTGGCCTGGCGCATGGCGGCGATGATCGACTCCTCGTGGGTCATGCCCGCTTCGAGGCTGCCCGTGACGCCGTAGCGCGAAGCCTGGCTCACCCCGTTTTCAAGCGCCAGGTAGGCGTAAAACAGCGACGCGAAGTCGATGATCGAAAACGTCAGCAGCAGGAGCAGCGGGGTGACGAGTGCCGCCTCGACGATGTTCGAGCCGGAGGCGTCCCGACACCGGCTGACCAGCCGCGAGACCCATCTTCGTTCGGATCGGGTATTCACAATTGGTCCTCTGGGGACGCCCTCAGTGCACCCTCTGTGCCAGCATGTGCCCGATAACGAAGTCGTATCCCGCGCGACAGAACGCGACGGCGAAGCTCTCTGGACGGCGGCCCGGCGCCGCACCGTCGCTGCTGCGCAGCGTTCGGCCTTCATGCGCCATTCGGGCGCCGGAGCAGTCACTTACGGCCACGGCGCTCGCGCGAACGGGGTGTGGATCCGGGCTCAGAATTCTGAGACGGCCTCGATCCGCTGCTCGTGCCTCAGCCGCATCGACGCGGAGCCTGGCGAGGAAGAAACTGCAATCGCCGTTACCATCTCGACCGCCAGCCGGCGATGTGTCCGGGCTGGCGCGCCAGCCGGTGCAGTTGCCTGGCGCGCAGGCCGTGCAGCTGCCGAGCGGCCGCGCCAGCCGGCCAGCTGGCGCAGCGGCCCGCGGCGTTCGTAACACCGATCCCGGTTTTGTGATCGGCGGCACGCGATCCCTCGGCACAGCCGCGGCAATGCGCCGCAGTTGTGTGCCCGCGTACGGGAACGCGCCTTGCGTGGTGGGGGTCATGGCGTCGTTTGTGTTAGCCGTGACGCCCGGCGGTGCAGGGATGCGAGGAGGCGTGCCGTGCGACGAGTATTCGGCGACGCGCTGATCTCCGCTGCCGCGCTGGTCGTCCTGTTGATCGGACTGATGATGATCGACGAGAGGGTACGGGAGCGCCTGCTCTCCGTCGTCCAGAGAGGCGAGGTGTCAACGAGCGTCGGTTCGATGATGTCAACGGCCGGCCACCTGGCCGGCGCGGTGTTTGTGGCCGCACGGGAACAGACTCTCGACCACGCCCCGCTGGCCGTGTTCGTAGTAGCGGCAACGGTGCTGGTGCTGGCGATGCTTCGATTGTAAGGACGGGCCCCCCATGTCTCTCATCTTTGCGGTTGACAACGACAGGAAACAGAGCGCCGCGCTCGCGTCGCTCCTGCGATCACACGTCAACGCCGACCTCGTGCAAAGCGGGTCGGCCACCGAGGGTCTCGACATCCTCAAGGGCCGCATTCCCGACCTCATTCTGACGTCGTCCCTGCTGTCGCCGCGCGATGAGGCCGCGCTGGCCAGTCATCTCCGCGAGCTTGGTGACGGTGCGGCCCACGTCCACACGTTGACGATTCCGGTGATCGCGACGTCGGCGCACGCGTCCAGGAAGAAGCCGCAGGGCGTGCTGGGCGGGCTGCGACGCGAAAAGGACACCCGGTCGAGCGGCTGCGATCCCGAGGTGTTCGCCCGGGAAGTGGCGTTGTACCTCGACCGCGCGGTCGAGCGCCGCGCGTCGGCCAGCGCGGTTCCTGAGCCTCATATCGCCTGGATCGAACCGCTGCCCGTCGACAGCCCGGCCCCGGCTGCCGAACCACTGGAGCCGGAAGACACCGGCGTACAGACGGTCTCGGCCGCCATAGAGAGCGATCGCGCCCCATCGGCGATGCCGCTCAACCAGCTGTTGGAGCTCGTGGGGCGCCGCGACGAGGACCGTCGCGAGCCGGATCCGTTACCGCCACCCGCCTTCGCCAAGGCTACGGCGGGCAAGCAGGTCTCGCTCGTGGAACCGGTGGTCGTGAAACCAGTGGTCGCGGAACCGGTGGTCGTGGAAGCCACGGTACCGAGCGCAGCGTCCGCGAGCGCGAGCGCCGCCGGCGCGATGGGTGTCACGTTTGCCGACGCTGCCGAAATCGCCGGGCTGAGTCCCTGGGAACTGGCCGAGATCTCGGCCCCGCCGCGCAAGGGCCGGGCACCGGACGCGGTTGCGGCACCGGAGCCAGCGGCGCCCATCGTGGAGATGGACACCTTCGAGGACCTGGACCTGCTCGAGACCAAGTTCGCGGCGGCGCCGCTGATCGACTCGACCCCGCTGACAGTTGCGACCTTGCCGAGCCGTTATCCCGTCGACGATGGGATCGCACCGTCGTGGCCGTGGGTGGACGATCAGGCAGGGGTCCCGTTGGCCGACGTGCTCCTGAAAGCGTGCGGCCCGATCGAAGCGGTGGCCATCCAGCCCGAACCGGAGCCTGAGCCGGAACCCGAACCGGCGCCCACGCTGGACCTCGAATCGCTCGAGTTCATCGGCGCGGCCGCGCACCGGGCGGGCCTCCACGCGCTGGAATCGCTGGCCGAGCCCGCCATGCAGGCAGCGCCTGACGAGCCCGCCGAGGTCGAGATTGCACCGGCAGTCGTGCGGCGCACGCGCGACCGGGTCGTCAAACCCGAGCGCAAGCGGAAGCAGAAGCTCGCCCGTCCCGCGCAGGACGAGTGGGGCATGTTCGACCCGACGCAGGCCGGTGCGGCCGCGCTCTTCGAAGACGAGGACTGGGAGGACGAGCCCGAGCCCCCGCCCCAGACCGCGCGACCGCGGGCGAACATCTACTGACGGCTGACAGAGCGGCCTAGCGGGGCTTGGCGGCCGGAGCCCGCCCTGCGACGGGTCGGTACTCCACCATCACGTTGCTGACAATCGCGATCGGGCGCCCCGACGCCCTGAAGTCGTCTCCGCCCTCCACGCGCACGACCGCCAGCTTCTCGCCCAGGATGCTCATTTGGGTGACGTCCTGTGGAATCGGCATTGCCACCGATTCGGTACCCGCGGGTGCTACCGCCTTCAACCCGCCGGGGCCTCCGCCCCCCAGGATGCGATCGACAAGGTCGGTCTGACTCCGAAACTCACTCAGCACCGCCGCACGCGAGATCAGGGTGTTGTCCAGCGTGAGCACGCCGATTGACGCGGTGTAGCGATGGTAGCCGCGGCCGGACTTCACGGCCTCCTCCGAGTAGGTGTGCCGGTTGTGCAGGTCGAACAAGAGGGTCGCCGGTCCGGAGTGAGCCGGGATCGTGATCAGGATGCCGGCGGATGGGTCGCGTTCGATCAGGACGTCGCAATACTGGCGCTTCGTGCGCGCGCCCTCGCCGAGCACTTGCGGGCATTTCACGACGGCGGGTTCGGTCCGCAACGCGGGCGGAGGCGGAGCCGCGGGGCGACGGGCTGGGGCGCGTCGGGTCTGGCCGTCCAGCGCACCGCCAAGCAACGGAACCACCACGCAGGCCACGACCCAGGCGCGTCGGTCAATCATCAACGCAGGATAACCGGGTCGCGGCCGTCGGACCAGGGATCTCGGGACGACGGATGAGCTCGAGGAACTCCAGGCGGGTGCGTGCGCTCGTCTGAAACGCCCCCAGCATGGCGCTCGTCACAGCCGTCGAATTCTGCTTCTCGACCCCGCGCATCGACATGCAGAGGTGCGTGCCCTCGCAGACCACCGCCACGCCCGTGGGGTCCACCGCGTCGCGGATGGTTTCGGCGATCTGGCTCGTCATCCGCTCCTGGATCTGCAGCCGCCGCGCGAACACGTTCACGAGGCGTGGAATCTTGCTCAGCCCGATCACGCGGCCATTGGGAATGTAGGCGACGTGGCACTTGCCGAAGAACGGCAGGAGGTGGTGCTCGCACAGACTGTAGTAGTCGATGTCACGCACGATGACCATCTCGTTGTAGTCCACGGTGAACAGCGCACCGTTGAGCACCTCGTCGATGTTGGCCGCGTAGCCGCTTGTCAGGAACGAAAGCGCCCTGGCCACTCGAATCGGCGTCTTAGCCAGCCCTTCGCGTGTGGGGTCTTCGCCCAGGTCGACCAGGAGCTGCCTGATCAGCGCATCCATGGAGTCCTATCGTACGGGCTCCGGGCTCCAGGCTCCGGGCCTAGCCGGCCAAGGGTCCCCGGTCTAGCTCGTCGAGCGCGGCCGCCTCGCGAAGAAGAAGGCGCGAACGCCGAGATAGATCGCCGAATACACAATCGACGGCCAGAAGCCCTCGGTCTCGAGGAGCCGGGACGATAGCCATTGCACAAGGACCAGAGAAACCAGGAGCCCGACAATCTCCGCCACCACTCTCGCGAGAGTCACTGCCTAGGGCTTTCGGAAGAGTGCAAGGAAGAGGCGTGCTCGCTCATCGTTAGGCGGCCAGTGCGAGAGTGTCCGGACGAATGTCAAGCCCCCGGCACGCACCTCATCGACGGCGACGGTGATCGGCACGCCATGGCCACCGCGATTGGCCGGAACGCCGTCCGGCACCTTGGAACCAGGCTCTGGTTCGAAGTCGATGATCGCCAGCCGGCCCCCAGGTTTCAACGCGGCCAGAAGGCTCCGGTTGATTTCCGCTGGACTCGTGAGGTGATGGTAGACGTCTCGCAAGAAGATCGCGTCGCAGCATCCATCCGGGAGATTCGTCGATCGTGCGCCTCCCTCCAGCACCGTGACATTCGCAAGGCGCTCTCGAACCACCAGCTCTCGTATTTCCGCCAGCATCTCGGGTCTGATGTCGGTGGCATAGACGCGGCCGCTCTCGCCCAGGTGTCGCGACAGGACCAGGCTCATGGCACCGCCGCCGGAACCCACGTCGGCGACGGTCATGCCGCTCTTGAGCTGAAGAACCTCAGCGAGGGCCGGCACCTCCGCCTGCGCCTGCCTGATTTCTTGCTCGACGAGCTGGGCGGTACGTTGTGCGGCCAGAGCCGAACCACAAACCAGGCAGCACAGAAGGAACGTCGCTCGTTGCATTGGCAGCCTCGCACCACTAGACGCCGCAGCGGAAGGAACGGTTCGGGAGAGGAATTGTCGAACGACTTCCGGCCTACTCGCAGGGCCCGGGTGTCCAGGGCGTCGTGTCAGGCACCTTCTTGAAGTGCGTGCTCGTCACCCATCGCGTGTTCAGGTAGGTGGGATCTTCGACCTGTGTGGTGACCACGAGGAAGGCGTCGCCGTTGGCTTCGTTGGCACGGTTGTACCACTCCGTCAGCCGCGCGTTGGCGCTGTAGGGGACGCCATTGCGACGCAGGTAGCCGGCCTTCAGGTTGGTGGTCACGACACGCAGCGAGCCGCCGCGCGATGCCGCCCCGCCACCACGACGGCCGCCGCCCCCGCCGGCCGGCTGCCAGAAGGCTGCGGACGTCCCCTGCCAGCCGGGCGCCTGTTGCGGCGGCTGCGTGCCGAAGGTGAAGAGACGCGTCTGGCTGCCGGCCTCGGTCTCCACCTTCATCACCGTGTCACTTTCCCACGAGATGCGCACGCGGCCGGGCAGCCGCATCACGGCGGGTGCGCCGTACCCACGGCACTGTTCGCCGGCGGCCGCATCACGTGCCGGATCCCAGCTCTCGACGATCTTCACGCCGGCAGCATTCAAGGGAATGCTGGCGTAATCGCCCTTGGGCGGTACGCGCATCCGCCAGCGCCAGTCCTCGGTGATGAGCGGCATCCAGGTGCCGGTGAGGTCCACCGGCGCCGCGGCTCGGGGCATCGGGGCAGCGCCGCCGCGGCCTTGTCCGTGCGCGGCGATGGTGACCATGCCACACACCACGGCGGCTGAGGCGGCGTGGCGGAACATGGTTCGCATGGTCTTCACGTCGAGGGCCGGATCAACGCGCAGGACGGGGCGCCGGACGCGCGCCACCGCGTCGCGCGGGGGAGCCGGCCGGCGACCGCCGCCCAGCGAGTTGTAGGCCGCGGTGATGAAGCCGTCGGTCGTCCACGGCCCCGTCTGCGAACCGTAGCGCGGCTCCCAGTCGGCGGTCGGCCTGGCGGCCTTCACCTCGTCCAGCGTCATCTCTTTATCGATCATCGACTTGATGCGGTCGCGAATCATCACCACCATGTCGCGGTAGTAGGCCACATCGGCCGCGTCGCTGATGCGCCCGTGGCCGGGCACCACCAGCGTGCCGCCCTCCGTGCGGAACTCCGCCACCGACAGATCGAGAATACGGTTGAGGCCGTTGATCACACCGTCGATCGTGCCGCCGTGGGCCGTGTCGATCACCGGGTAGCTGACCGTCGAGTAGATATCCCCGGCTGCGATGACGTCGGAGCCACGGAAGATCACCAGGCTGTCGCCATTGCTGTGCGCCGACGGCTGGTGAAACAGCTGCACCCCTTCGCCGTTGAAGAAGTGGCTCAGCTTCATCGTGTCGGAGTAGTAGGTGTCGGTCGGCTGCGCGTCCGCCGGCGTGGCGGTCTCGCCCGCACCGGGCGTGGTCATACGCTGCAGCACGTTCTCGTGCGCCAGGATCGCGGCGCCCTCGGCGGCGTCAGCGATGTTGCCAGCCACGTTGCCGCCGGTGAACGTCTTCCCCGCCGCCCGCAGCTTCTCGTTGCCGCCCACGTGCTCAGGATCGAAGTGGGTGTTGATGATGTAGCGAATCGGCTTGGGCGGCGCTTCGATGTTGCGCCCGGCGACACTCGACCGCGTTTCGGCGCCAAACTGCAGCGCCTGGTCGCGCAGGTCCAGCCGCGCCTGCAGTTGGCGAATCGCGGCCAGCACCTGCTCGCTGCTGTTCGACGAGCCGGCGTCCACCAGCAGCACGCCATCGCGCCCCACCGACGCGGTGATGTTGCCGCCGGCGCCCTGCAGCACGAAGACATTGCCGCGCAGCGGCAGAACGCGGATCGCCGTCGCGCCGGACGCCGCGTCCTGCGCGGAGGACAGCGCCATCGTCGTGAGAGTCAGACAGAAGGCGAGTGCAACCGGACGGAGCACGGGATCCCTCACCGCGCCGCGCGCGGTGCCGGTTTGGCGGGGGCCGGCGGTGGCTCGGGCTTGCGTGCCGGCGGCAGCGTCTTCATCTTCCTGGCGAAGTCCGGATACATCGTCTCCGCCCCGCCTCGCGTGGCCTCGATCGGCAGTCTTTCGCGGATGGCGTACTCCGTGGTGTACGGGTTGGTGCCCGGCAGATAATGCGGCACCTTGTGCGAGTCGCGATCGACTTCCTGCACGACGCCGCACGGATAGGGCGGAATCTGCTGGTTGACGTTCAGCTCGTAATCGGTGGACCGCAGCAACGGCTCGGTGAGATACACCGGATCCCGGATGATCTCGAGCACGGTCAGGAGGTCCCCGTTTCTGATCCAGTGCTCGGTCAGCGTCGCCTTGTCGCTGCGTGGCAGGCCGTTGCGACGCAGGTATCCTTCTTTCAGGTGCGTGACGGTCACCGTCAGCATGTCGCCGTCCCACTTCGCCGTGGAGAAGCCGGCCCAAGTGTGCAGTGCGTCTTCCGGGGGATGCGGCCGGCCGTCGAGGTAAATGGCGCGGTCCACCGAGCGCAGCCACTCCGCGTGGAACGCGGTGGTCTCGCGCGAGACGGGATCCACCTCTTTCGAGATGCGCAAATTCGAGGGGCCGCGCCAGATGTAGTCCGCCGAGTGCGGCCGGCACTGCCATTCGGGCAGCGACTGGATGGAGGCGTCCCACGCCTCCGCGCGCAGCCGCGCGGCGTCGTTGATTGGAATGCCCGCGTAGTCGCCGAGGTCGGGACCCGGCACGCGCTCGGGCTGGTCCTCCCAGAAACGCGGCGCCCACTCACCGGAGAAGTCCACCTGAGCCATGGCCGGAGTGATGCTGAACGCGAGAACGAATCCGGCGGCGCACCACAGTCTGGCGAGGCTCCGCCTCAGACCATCGAAGCTCCGCCTCGCCAGGGCAGTGTTTGATTGCCCCGCCTTTGGCGGGGCGTAGAGAACGGGCATAGACCTCCTCACGTCGAGGAGGAGTATACCGACGATCACGACCAATCTCGAAGCGGGTGCGGGCCTTCCGCCTTCAGGCGGGCGTGGAGGTCTCCCAGCGTCCGAATGGCGAGAAGCGGACCCATCACCGACCACGCCGAGGCCGGATAGCCGTTCATCTGCCGCACCGCTACCACCGCGCCACCGACCAGGACCGCAACGGCGAGAATTCCGAGCTCGCGCGTGTTGTATCCGAAACTCTTCGTCGGCGGCCGGCCTGGATCAATCACGATGATTCGCGTCACCAGCGCATTCACCCAGTAGGTGGCCCCGAGGACGATCGCCCAGTCCAGATCGTCGAGGACGGTCGCGAGATCGGATCCCAGTTGCCGATCGGCATCGACGTTGGCGAGGACGAACGCGAAATACGACAAAAGCGCCATCAGGCCGAGGTGACCCCACAGGCCCAGGTGGCGGCCCGAGTTCTGTTCCACGAGCGGCTCCGGCTTCTCGCCCCTCGCCGGGCGCCGGCTCAGTGCCGATGCGGCTGACCGAACCCAACCGCTGTCCGAGCGTGACCCGAAGTACAACGGCCGGATCGAAGACAGCCGAAGGACGTAGTCGATGATGAAGGCGTACAGGAGCACTTGAGTCCTCACGCCGCTTCGTTGGGTCGTATAGATCGCGAAGATCAGCGACGCGGCGTGTGAAAGGACGATGAACGTGGTCGTGAGCGCCGGCACGTCATGGAATCATCGGGCGCGAACGTCGTAGGCCAGGATCGTGCCCTGGTTGCGGACGTAGAGACGCCCGCCGCTGACGACCGGATGCGCCCACGAAGGCCATCCCTGATCGGCAATCGGGAAGCGCCCGAACTCGCGATAGCCAGCCGGCGTGGCCTCCGCCAGCCCCATCACGTGGTCCTCGCCGAGGATGTAGAACCGGCCGTCGGCGTGGGTGATGGCGCCCTTGCCCACGCTGCGGTTGCGCCACAGCGACTTTCCCGTGGGCAGGTCCAGCGCGGCCATGATCGAATTGTGGAACCCGTACAGCGTGCTGCCGATCACGATCACGCCGCCGTGGTGGTTCTGCATGTCGCGGGTGAAATAGACCTCCTGCGCACGCACCTCACCGTTCTGCGGGGTCAGCGACAGCAGCGCGCCGCCGGTACCATAGCTCGACGTGTAGAAGACCGTGTTGTTCGAGAACACGGGCGTGGTGGCGTTCGCCGTGCCATTGGCGGCCGAGCGGTTGCGCCACATCAGCTTGCCGTCTGACGCACGAACACCGACGCCGGCCGCCGACGTCAATGTCATCACCGTTCGCACGCCGCCGATGTCGGCGACGATCGGCGACGAGTAGCCGGCCTCGTCGCTCAGTTCCTTCGCGACCCAGATGGTCTTGCCCGTCGTCTTCTCCAGGGCCACCATCCCCGCGTTGCGGCCGCCGGGCGTGACGATCACCTTGTCGCCATCCACGAGCGGCGATTCGCTGAGCAGCCAGGAAATGTTCTGGCCGCTGAAATCGCGCAGGATGTTGCGCTGCCACACCACGCCGCCGTCGGCTGCGCGCAGCGCGGCCAGATCGCCGTTTTCTGTCAGCACGAAGAGCCGGTCACCATCCACAGTGGGCGTGCTGCGCGGACCCGGCCCCCGGTCGTTGTCGCCACCCGGACCAATGACCCGCGTCCACAGCGGCTTGCCGTCGGCGCGGCCGAGGCTCGTCACCACGCTGTCGCGTCCCTTCAGGCCCTGCACGAACAGCTGGTTGCCCTTCACGGCCATCGATCCGTAGCCGTTGCCCAGGCCGGCGGCCGACCACTGCGCCGCCGGGCCGGAGGGCGGCCACTGCTTCAGCAATCCGGTTTCGTGCGAGATGCCCGTCCGCTCCGGGCCGCGCCACTGCGGCCAGTCGGTCGAGGCGGATGGCGCCTGACCTGTCAAGCGTGGCGGCACCCAGGACAATGGCCGCCGCGAGCGTCCACGGTGTGCGGAAGAAGCCGATCGGGCGGTACGCGCGCATTGGGGCCCCCAGTTGATTTCTCCGCCCGCACGAACTGCGGGCGAAAAGACACTGCCTACAACGGCTAGCGGGCTGAATCTCGCCAGCCGTTGTAGGATACGGTCAATTCCGACGTGGGGGACATCACTATGAATCTGGCGAGACTTGCGGGTGTGACGGTCGTGTTGCTGGGCAGCGCCGTGGTGGGCCATGGGCAGGGTGGCGACTACACGCAGTGGAGGGGGCCGAGCCGGGACGGCGCGGTGGCCAGCTTCACCGAACCTCGTGCCTGGCCCGAGCAGCTGACGCAGCGCTGGAAGGTCGAGGTCGGCACGGGGTACGCGACGCCGATTCTGGTCGGCAACCGCGTCTACGTGTTCGCGCGGCTGAACGACCAGGAAACCATGCAGGCGCTCGACGCCGCCAGCGGCAAGGTGCTGTGGCGCACGGGGTATCCGGCCGCCTTCACGATGCACTCCGCGACGACACGGCACGGGGCCGGACCCAAGTCAACGCCGGTCTTCGCAAACGGGCGCCTCTACAGCATCGGCATGACGGGGATCGTGACCGCGTGGGATGCCGCCAGCGGCAAGCAGCTGTGGCAGAAGCCGGGGTCCGAGCCGCTGCCGATGTACACCACCCATTCGTTCTCGCCCATCGTCGAGGGCAGCTCGGTCATCTTTCACGTCGGCGGTCACATGAAAGGCGCGCTGACCGCGTTCGACGCCGCCACCGGCAACGTGCGTTGGAGCTGGGACGGCGACGGCCCGGGCTACGGTTCGCCGATGATCGCGGAACTGGGTGGCACGAGACAGCTCGTCACCATCACCCAGGGGAAGGTGGTCGGCGTGGACCTGGCCAACGGCGCGCTGCTGTGGGAGCGCCCGTTTGTGAGCGCGAACTTCACGAACGGGATGACGCCGGTGGTGCACGGCCAGTCGGTGATCGTGTCCGGGAACGGCGGGCCCACCGTGGCCTTCGCCGTGGCGCGGCGGAACAACCAGTGGACCACCGAGACGCTGTGGGAGAACACCGACAGCCAGCTGCGGTTCACCAACCCGGTGATCGTCGGCAACGCCCTGATCGGAATGTCGTCGCGCAACTCCGGGCAGTATTACAGCGTGGACGCCACCACCGGCAAGACGCTGTGGCTGTCCGAACCGCGCCAGGGCGGCAACGCGGCCGTGGCCAAGGCCGGCAACGTCGTGTTCTTCCTCGAGGACGACGGCGAGCTGCTGGTCGCGCGCGGCAACAGCGCGATGTTCGAGGCGATCAAGCGCTACAAGGTGGCCGATAGCGAAACGTGGACGCAGCCGGCGATCTCCGGCAACCGGATTTTCGTGAAAGACGTATCGAATCTCACGCTCTGGACTGTCGGCTAGCGCGACTCGTCGTTCGTCAGTGTCGTAGTTCGTAGCTAGGGGTAACGACTTTCGACTCGACTTACGACTAACGACCAACGAACCGTGCCCTGAGAGCTGAACGATCGACTTCCTTGCCTCTCGAGTAGACCCTCGAGATACGGCGCGTGTTCGTGATGTTCTCCAGCGGGTTCGCGTCCAGCACGTTGAAATCGGCGCTCTTTCCCGCCGCGAGGGTTCCCATGCGATCCAGGTGGAGAATCCTCGCGTTCGTGCCCGTCGCGGCGACGATCGCCTGCATCGCCGTCATGCCGCAGCGGGTGTACGCCTCGATCTGCTCGTGAGCGCCGAAGCCGTCGCCGGTGCCATCGGTGCCCATGCCGATCACCATCCCGGCGTCGTGGATCTTTCTCAGGTTGCGGCAGTGAAGCTCGAAGAGCTCGTTGGGCGGGTTGCCCTTCGCCTCGAGCTGAGCCAGCTGCGCGCGCATGCCCTCGATCTGTTTCACGGGTAGCGTCTCAGCCAGGGACGCGATCGTGTCGCGCGTAGGGGGAACCGGCATGTTCGGGCCCGTCCACACTTTCGGGTGTGCCTTCACCGCCATCAGATACTCGTTGTCCACGTCGCGATCGCGGACCAGATGCACGAAGCCGTCCACGCCTGCCTGCAACAGGTCCTTGGCGTCGGCCAGCCCCGACGTTCGACTGAGATGGGCCAGCACCTCCATGCCGCTCGAATGCGCTTCGGCGATGATGGCGCGATAGACGTTCGACTGGAGCTTCGGGACATCCCCGTTTCGATCGTCCACCCAGATTTTGACGAACCGCACGCCGCGCGCGCGCAGTTCCTTGACGTGATCGCGCCCCTCTTTTTCCGATCGCGCGCCGTATGGAATGCCCAGGCGGGGTTCACCGGTAGGACCAGCGATCGGAGTGGCTGCGATCCCCTTCCCCACCGTCAGGAAGCGGGCGGCATTCGGGATCACCTCGTCACGCAACTGGTACGCGAGTTCTTGATCCGCTTCGAGCCCCATGCTCAGTGCGGCCGCCACACCGTAGTAGGCGTACCGCTCCAGCTGATCGATGAGGTTTTCGCGTCTGTAATTCGCCTTGCTGTTGCTCCCGTCCTTTTCGTTGACGAGCCCGATATGGTTGTGACCGTCGATGAGCGACGGCATCACGGTCTTGCCTGACAGGTCCACGCGAATGGCGCCCTGCGGCGGCTGACGCTGGCCCTGCTTCCCGATCCAGGCAAATGCGTCACCCTCCACGAGGAAGGCGGCATTCTCGATCGGTGCGCTCCCGTCCCCGGCGATGAGCCGCGCCCCCTCGAACCAGATGGCCGCGCCGCGTCCGCGCTGTGCGCCCGCGTTCAGCCCGGACGCGAGAGCGAGGAGCAGGCAGCACGCGAGCACTCGAGTCGATGACATCGCCGTCGATTATCTCTCTGCCAAAGGAAAAGGCGGGTCCCAGTTGTCTGGGACCCGCCTCAGTTACGCCTCCGGGCCTGGAGCCCGGAGCCCGGAGCCTGGAGCCCCTTAGAAATCCACCTGCGCGGTGATTCTGGCGTACCGCGCCGGAATAATGGCCGTCGGCGTCAGCCACGAGCCACCCGGCACGAACCCGAAATTGTAGTTCGTGACCGTGTCGGCGTTCAGCAGGTTGAAGACGTCAACCCCGACCTGCGTTCGTGTCGACCCGAAGCGGAGGATCTTCGCGACGCGCATGTCGACGTTGTTTTGCCGCGCGCCCCACAACGTGGCCGGCGGGATCAGGTTCACCGAGACAGTGGCCGCCCCGGTAAGCGGTCGCCCGAGCGGCTGCGGCCCCGCCGCGATCCACGCATTGGTCGCGATGTAGTCCGCCCGGAGCGAGTCCCCGGGGATACTCGCCCATGTCGCGGATACCTGCACCTCCACCTTCGGGACGATATACGACGCAAGCCCACGGAAGTCCGTTCGGTACGGTTCCTCGATCCGGCAGTAGGGGTTCCGCACCGAAAGGGCGTACGGACCACCGCCGAGCGCGTTGACGTTCGCCGTCACGGAGCTGTTCGTCGCCAGTCCCGTGTCGTTCGAGCCCAGCTCCGGCAATTGGGCCCGCACGCCGCAGCCGTCGGCCAGCCTGCGCCCGGTGCTCGTGCCCCCCTGCACCGTGAGCCCGTTCTGGAGGCGCGCCACAACCGATACGTCGATGCCCTGCCAGTTCTCTGTCTGATCTCCGAAGTTCTCGTAGGATTGCGCCAGTTCGTTCACCTGGCCGACCTTGGCCGGGACCAGGTTGTACAGTCCACTGATCGTCTGACCGCCGCCGCCCGGGAGCCGCGGATCGGTTGGCGCCAGGATGCTGTAGGGCGTGTAGTCCGCGGCGCTGGTCGCTTGGTTGTCCACGACGTACCAGTTGCCCCACCAGTTGCGATTGTAGGTGACCGTCGCCGAGACTCGCGGCGCCAGCTTCGTGCTGCACGCCGAATCCCATCGACCAGTTGTACGCCCGCGTGCCCCAGCCGCCGACGTAGCCGGGGTCGAAGTTTCGCGTGAACACCGGCAGGCCCAGGTTCTGGTTGTCGAGCGGCGCGCACTCGCCGTTCTGTCCCCGGTTCATGAGATCGCAATCCGGCACGAAGTCCCTGTCCGCGTCGGTCCACCCGCGTGTCGAGTTCACGACCATTCGAGTGATCGGGTTCATGTCCAGATCGTTGTTGCTGGCCGTGATGGCTTCCAGATACTTGCCGATGTTGAACTCGAATCGCCGTCTTCCCGTTCCCGAACAGGTCGTAGGCGACGCCCACCCGAGGCGTGAGGTCCTTCCACTCATAGCCGGGCGTTGACCGGCTCGGGAAGAAGATCTCCTGCGGCGCATACGGCCAGCCAGGTCCGCCGATGCGCTGGTCGGGATAGTTCGATGTAAGCGAGTCGTACCGAACACCGCCCTGCAGGGTCAGCCGGCCAGTCGTCCACTGGTCCTGCGCATAGAGATTCAACGGGATGAGATTGCGGACGTATTTGGTGTCGGGCCCCACCGATGATCGTCTGCGTCAGCTGATTGGGAACGCCGTTCAAAGTCCGGACCTGAACCACCTGGGTGTAGTTCTGATAGGTCTGAGAGGGATTGCCGAACCCGCCCTGGTAGCCGAACTTCATGCTGTGCGAGCCGGTGACGTAGGTCAGCGACGCCCGAACGCTGGCCAGGTTGCCGATCAGCGAGTGCGTGAACCCGCCCTGGCCCGGGGCGCGCGGCATCCGCGACAACAGGCCCGGAATCTCGCCGGCCTGCTCGAGCTGCTGAATCATCGCCGGGTTGTGGCTGCCGTCGTTGCGTGGCGCGAACCGGTACCGGGCCTGATACATCCCCCAGCCCGCCTCGGCCAGCAGCCGGCCCGTGATCGGCGACTGCCAACTGGCATGAGGCTGACGGGACGGGATGTAGTAGGTCCTGGTCGACGCTTCCGGCGTTGTCGTCGCGGTGCCCCCGGCAGGGCCGTAGTTGGCATCGTTGTACTGCTCGGACCAGTGGCCACTGAACTTGTTGCGCGGTGTCGCCTGCCACGTCAACCGGATCGTTGCCTGGCGCTCGAGGCTGTTGTTGAACGCCTGCTTGGACCGGTCGAAATCGACGGCCCACGCATTCGGGTTGCCGGCGTTCTTGTTGTAGAACATGCCGGGCACTGTCCGCTCGCCGCCCACCTGACGGTAGACTCCGTAGAACCACAGCTTGTCCCGCAGAATCCGGCCGCCGTACATGGCGCTGACGTCGTAGACGTTGATGAGCTCGAACGGGGCGCGCAGCCCCGCGTTCTTGAGCGCGTCGGTGTAGTTGCTGCCCTGCAGCGAGTCGTTCGAGCCGCTGTAGTTGGTCTGGCCGGTGAAACGGTTCGACCCCTCGCGCGGGACGGCGTTGAAGACCACTCCGCTCGTCTCCGCTTCGGCGAGCCCGCCGGCCAGGGTCATCACCAACTTCCTGGGCGGCGGCCACCTGCGGCATCTGCCCTCCGCCGCCGCTGCTGCCGGCCCACCCCATGTTGATGCCATCGGCATAGATCCGCGAATCGTTCGTCGCGCCCGCCGTGGATCGCGGAGGCTCCGCCCTGCATCGTCCCGTTGATGCCGCCGGAGTCTCCAGACGCGGTCATGCCGGGAATCATCGCCTGGATGCCGGCGACGTTCCGCGAGGAGGGAATCGCGGCCAGCACGTCCCGGTCGATGATCTGCTGCGTCCGCGCACTCTGCACGTCCACGACCGGCGACTCGCCGGTCACCGTGACTGTTTCTTCCAGCGTGCCGACCCGCAGATCGACATTCACAGTCGCGACGAAGTTCCCCGACAGCTCGATACCTTCGCGCTTGAGGGCGTTGAAGCCTTGCAGCGCGACCGTCACCGAGTAGGTGCCGGGGCGCAGGTCGATGATTCGGTACTGGCCGTTGTTGTCGGTGACGGCTGACCGGACCTTCTCAATCAGCGCAGGGCTGGCGGCTTCCACCGTCGCGCCCGGCAACACGCCGCCCGAAGAGTCCTTGACGACTCCTGTGATCGTTGCCTGCGCGTAGGCCGCCGACGGCAACAGCAACGAAACCAACAGGACCATCAGTGGCCGCGTGGTTCGTTGGACCAGGTTCAGCATTGCTGTCCTCCTTGCCTGTTTCCAGGCGTCCCCCGCGTGCGGTGTCCCCGGTTTGGATGAAATCGGCGCAACGTAGCGGTACGGGCGCCCGCCTGTCAAGGCCGAATCCGAGCGGCGGATTCAGCCGGGCTCAACCGGCGTGTGCCTGGTACCAGACGATGAAGTCGAGGGTGCTCTCGCCGGCGCCGGGGGCGCGCGAGTACAGGGTCGTCGTCGTGTCGACCGGGCGCATCGTCATCGACGCTCAGCTTCGGCGCCGAGACGTTCGCAAGCAGGAAGGCGCCCGGCCTGAGCATGGCCTCGATGTTCGACATCGCCAGCGCCTGTTCGAGCGCGTCGTAGTAGATGAACACGTTGGTGGCAATCACGAGGTCGAACGGCTCCCCGTCGAGGCGTTCGGTCACGATGTTCATGTCGAGCACCGACATCCGGCGAACGGCGGACGGCCGCGCCCGGACGGCCCTCAGCTCGGCCAACTCCGCAATCGCCTTCGACACTGGCGCCTGTGCGGGCGCGCCGATCCGATCGCCGAACGTACGCCAGTAGGCGCGAACCTCGGGCAGCCACGGCGTGCCTGTGGACAGCGGCAGGTTCAGCGTGTAACCGGTGTTCGCTGGCGGCCCGGGCTCGGGCCCGGGTCACGTGATCGACGACCCGCGGGCTGATGTCGAGAAGCACGATCTCGGGACCGCCGGGCGAGGGCGCAAGACCCAGCCGCTCGAGGGCATCGAGCACGGCAAACGGCTGCAGCGTCTGTTGGGGGTAGAAGTCGAAGCCGACGTCCTTGTCCGCGAAATCGAGTCCAGGACCGACGATGGCCACGCGTCTCAACGCGCCCGGCGCGAGCAGCCCGCGTGCTTTCATCGCCGCCAGCGCCCGCTCGACCGAATAGTTGGTCACGAGCGACGTATCGAGCGACAGGCCGCGCGTGCGAAACAGGCGGGACCGCTGGGCGAACTCGGCGATCGGGTCGCGGCCGGCGGTTGCGCCCAGTTCCTGATCGATCTGGTCCTGTTCGCTGGCCACGCGTACGACCGCGGAGCGCAGAGTACTCTCGCGCGGCTTCTCTGCCCGCGACGGTCGTGAAGCGGAAGCCCTTTCCGCTCGAGCAGCGCGCGGGCGAACAGCCGGCGCTCGTCGGTACCGGGGGCGGCCAGCGCCTTCAGCAGATCGTCGAGGCGGGCCGAAATCAGCTCGATCGTCCGCCGCAGCACCAGCTCTCGATCCCCGGCCGCACCCGATTCGACGGCGCCCAGCACCGCGCGCGGTCTGGACGTGAACGACGTGCCGAAGAGCATCCAGTTGACGAGCGTGTCCTCGTCGCCTCGATCGAGCCGTGCGCGGACCTCGCGATCGTGGCGCTCGATCCAGCCCGGCCAGGCCTTTTCCATCTGGGCCGGGGTGAGCGCATTGAGCTCGGGGGGAAGCCTGCCCGACAGCTCGGACAGAATCGGCCGCGCCTCTGCGAAGCGGACGAACCGGGCGGGAGCGACGGCCCCCGCCGCGCCCGCGGTGATGAGCAGCAGGACGCCGAGGAGCCGACGCACGCTTCATCTCGGGCCTGATCCTACGCGATGTTCGTTCGTCGGTTCGTGGTTCGTGGTTCGTCGTTCTGCGGCGGGCTCAGCGTACTTCTTGAGCTGAGCCTCGGCTTTCTGCTTGAACTCTTTCTCCTCCGGAATCCAATCCGGGTGGAAGGGGGCGTCGATCACCGCTTGGAACTCGCGGCGGGCGTCGGCGCGGCGATCCATCTCCAGGTACGTCTCGGCCAGGAAGAAGCGCGAGGCGATGCTCTGGGGTGCGTAGGTCAGCGAGCGCTGCAGATGCTCGACGGCCTTGGAGTCGCTTCCGCCGAAAAGACCCGGCACCCTGAATACCAGCGCCCCAATGCACGGTCCGGGCTGCCGTTCAGGTAGGAGGGATCGATCGCGAGGGCTTTTTCCAGTGAGGCTTTGATCGGCCCACGATACCGAAGCCCGGCGCGCATGCCGAAGCCCTCGGCCATCGAACCCATGTTCGCGGCCATCCAGAAATGCCCTTCGGGCCGATTGGGTTGCGCCGCGGCAGCCTTGCGTCCGGCCTCGATACCCTGCTCGAAGCGCCCGCGCCGCTCCGCGGGGGGCACGTGCTCCCCAAGCCAGTAGCAGATCCGCGCCAGCTTCCAGCCCGCCTCGAAGTCGGCAGCGTCGGCCGCAAGCCTCTTGGCCCAGAAGTTCGCCGCTCCAATGGCCTTCGACAGATCCTCGCGGCCCGGCGAACAGCGCATCCGCCTGCTCGACGGTCGTCGCCGACGGACGCGCCCTGGCGCTGCAACTGCCGGAGCACGCATCAGCCAGACACGCGATCAGCAACGCAGGTGACATCGCCACGCTCCTAACGCTCCTACCAATGATCGCTTGGTGGGTTGTAGCATGGCGAATGCCATCTGCTCCGCTGGCCAGCTTCCACGAGGGCGCTTCTAGCGGCCGCTCTTGCCTTGGCCTCGGCAGTATCTGCGCACGCACAGAGCACGCAGAGCACTCCGCTCTCCGCGATCCTGCCCGAGCTGCTCGGCAACACGATCACGCTGGCGCCGTCGAACCTGCCGGATCAGCCGAACCACGTCGCCCACTTTCAGCCCGGGCCGGATCAGCTGGAGGTGCCGCGCCAAGTCAACCGCGCACTGTTGACGATGTTGTCCACCTACCCGCTGGGCTCGCCGTCGGGCGGCTTCACCTACACCATCGACCCGGCGCTGGGGACGCTGACGCGCAGCAGCGACAGCTTCGGGCCCTCGTTCGCCGAGCGCGCGCTGACGATCGGCCGCGGCAAGGTCAGCGCGGGCTTCGGACTATCAGCACGCCGTCTACGACACGTTGGAAGGACTGAACTCTGCGTGGCGGCGAGGTCGGTTCTACGTGCAGCCACGCCGGACTGCTGCAGCCGCGGCTCGGGCGCGACGCCGGTGCCCGACGGCTCGCGCCTCACCCCGCCGTTCGAAGGCGATTTGATCGAAGCGACGCTCGGGCTCGAGCTCGTCAGCGACACGTCGGTCGTGTTTGCCACCTACGGCGTGTCGGATCGCTTCGACATCGGCGTCGCGGTGCCTTTCGTGCGCGTCGAGCTGGATGCCAGCATCCGCGCCGAGGATTCGAGCGGCTGTCGACCGGCGCAGGACCCGACCGTGCACGGGTTCGACGGCGCCAATCACGACGAGAACACCTTTCCATCTCGGCGGCGTCGCGGCCGGCATTGGGCGACATCGTGGTGCGCGCCAAGTACGCCTTCAACCCGGCCAGCACCGGGTTGCCTTCGGCGCTGGGCATCGAGACGCGTTGCCGACCGGCGACGAGGTGAACCTGCTTGGGACCGGTGGCGTGCAGACGAAGGTGTTCGGCATCGCGTCGATGAACCGCGGCCGCGTTCGCGCCGCATCCCAACGTCGGCTACACGTTTTCGAGCAAAGGCGGTCTACGTGACGTGGTCGCCCTGCCCGACGAGTTCGGCGCAACGGTGGGCTTCGACCTGGCCTCTCGCCGGCCATGACGATGTCGTTCGACGTCCTTGGCCGGACGCTGCGCGGCGCGGGGCGGATGAGCCTGGCCGACAAGGCGTTGGAATACGCCCTGTCGGGCGGCGGCACCGGCAGTGGCGGCGCCGGCAGTGGCGGAGGTGGCGGTGGCGGCGGTGGCGGTTCGACGGCGCCCACGCCCCAGACCCTCATGTTCGAGTACACCGAACTGCAGTTCCAGCCCGGGAACCTCCATCTCTATCTGGGCGCGGCCGGCGTTCGCTTCAGCCCGTGGCGAACCCTGCTCGTGAGCGCCAACCTGCTCTTTCCGCTGACCGATGCCGGCTTGCGCGACCGCATCACGCCGGTGATCGGCGTGGACTACGTGTTCTGAGTCGACGGCACTCGTCAGGGTCGCGCGGTCACGGCGACGATGAGCCACCCTCGCGCATCGCGCTGAAGAGTGAACTCCGTATTGACTTCGCTCGTCACTGGTCGCCCCACTCGCGGGACGACGCGCCTGGCCACAAGCGCGCGGACCGTCGCGGTGTTGCCGCTAACCTCGACGCGAGGCTGCCGCAGGTCGATCTCGTAGGCCGTCACGGCCTCGAAACTCTTTCGCAGCTGCTCGACCTGCTCCGATCCCAGCGCCGGATACATCTGCTGCACGGCCTGCGCATCCCGCGCCGTATATGCCTGGTGATACCGCCGCAGTGCGGTCAGGACGTTGTCGCTCTCGCTGGGAGCGCTGCTGGCTACGGCGGTATCGGCCGCCGACCGCGAACCATCCGCACTCGCGGGTTGTGGCGCCACACCTCGAGTCACCTCCGGCAGCGGCGCCGGTGGTTGGGCGGGCGTGAGGGGCATGTTTTCCCTGGCGTCTGACGCCGCCCTGGCATATTGATCCAGCGCCAGCCAGATGGTCGCCAGTGCTTCGATTGGCTGGCGGCCCTGCGCCAGCTCGTTCGAACGGGCAACGCTTGCCTCGGCGGACCGGTAGGCTGCGGATTCGCGCTGCGCGGGGGAGCTCGCGGCCTCGTTTCGAGCCTGCTGTGCGGCGGGACGTACCGCCTCCAGCACCTCGTAGGCGATGCGAGGAGCGGGCTCCTCGCGCTCGATCGCGCGGAGCAGTTCCGCAACGCCTGCGCGATCGCCACGCGCCAGCCGGCGCCACACTTCCTCGCGCGGGGTTTCCACAGACGAAGCGACGATTGCCGTGCGATCGGTAGGCGAACGGGGTGTCGAAGGACTCACGAGCGGTGCCGATGCGGCTGTCCGTGGCGAAGGCGTCGGTTGTGCCTCTCGAACGGTCGGTGCGCTCGGGGCAACCGCGCCCGTCTCGGGCAGCGCGCGCGGCGGCGCGGCCGGTTGTGCCATCCACACGGCGAATGCGATTGCCAACGTGGCCATGGCGCCGATGCCGATGACCACACCGCGATGTGGCCACGCTCTGCTGCTCGCGGCCCGCACGTCAGAGCGCGGCGTCGAAGAAGGGAGCGAAACCGCGAACCGCATCGGCTCCAGCCCGGAATCGAACTCCAGTCGCAGCCGGGCCAGCGCCTCCCCAAGCTCGTCGAGATCGTCGAACCGATCGCCCGGGTCGAGCGACATGGCGCGGCCGACCAGCGCGTCGAGCCTCGGATCAACTGCGGGCAGCGCCTCCACCAGGCGCGGAACGGGTCCGGAGGCGATTCGGTTGGCAAGCGCGGCGGGGCTCCCGGCATACGCCGGCTCGTACGTCACGAGCTCGAACAGCGAACAGCCAAGGGAGAACACGTCGCTGCGCCGATCGAGCGGGCCGCCGCTCACCTGCTCCGGGGACATGTACATGAGCGTGCCGGCCAGGTGCATCGTCATCAGCGCGTCGTTCTGCAGCACGCGGGCGATGCCGAAGTCCAGAACCTTCAACACGCCGTCGCCGTCCAGCATCAGGTTGTCCGGCTTGATGTCCAGGTGCACCACGTTGGCGCGGTGGGCGTGAGCCAAGCCCGCACATGCGCCCTCGATCAGCTGCAGCCGACGCGCGAGCGACAGGTCGGCGCGGCGTCGAATCAGACGGCGGAGCGTCTCGCCGCCGACGTGCTCCATCGCGATGTACGGGCTGCCGTCGTGCTCGCCGGCGTCGAAGATGGTGACGATGTTCGGATGTCGCAGGCGTCCTGCGGCACGGGCCTCCTGGACCAGACGGCGACGCGCGTCGGCGTCGTCGATTCCGCTGCCGATCAACTTGACGGCGATTTCCCGATCGAGCATCGGATCGTGGGCCAGGTACACCTGGCCCATGCCGCCGCTCCCGAGCAGCCCTTTGACACGGTAGCGTCCGATGAACCGCGGCTCGGACGCACGCGTCTCGGAGGATCCCGTTGCAGTGGTGTCGCTGTTCGGATCCATGACGACTCCGGTTCCCCGGAGCCTACTACTACTAACTACGAACTACGAACTACGAACTACGAACCACGAACCACGAACTAGAACGTCACCCCCGCCGTCACCCCAAACGTCCTCGGCCTGCCCAGTTCGCCGATGTACCCCGATGGCGCCAGCGGGCCGTAGGCAAAGGCCACCGGGATGTAGCGCGTATCGAACGCGTTGCGGATCCAGGCCTCCGCGAACACGAACCGGTGGCGGGCACCGAACCGGAAGTTCGTGAGCGCGTAGGCATCCTGACCTTCGAGGTTGAGGTCGTCGTACTTGAATGAGCCGTAGGACACGAGTTCGGCACGGCCGAAGAGCTCGACGTCCGACGCGATTCGTCTGCTGATCTGTGTGCCGACGGATGCGGTGGCTGTCGGTGTGTTGGGGATGTCGTTGCCTCCCACAGGCACGCCGCTCGACGTGCTGTCGTCATCGAATCGCGCCCGCGTGTAACCCAGCGAGCCGAACACGTCCACCATGGGCGCCAAGCGGGCCTGCGCCTCGAACTCCACGCCCCGGCTGGCGGCGCCTCCCACGTTGGCAATATAGAACTGGCCTGGACGAGCAGGTTCGGCCTGTTCAACTGCATGTCGGCCCAGTCGATCGTGAACACGGCGGCGTTCAACGCGAGGCGCCCGTTCATGAGCACCGTCTTCACGCCCCCCTCCAGGTGCCAGGTCAGCTCCTGGCCGTAGATCTCGCTGCCCGGCGGCGACGCGGGGTTGAAGCCGCCCGCCTTGAATCCCCGCGAAGTGCCGGCGTAGACGGTCACGCGGCTGTCGGGCCGATACGCCACCGAGACCTGCGGCGAGACATTGGAGAAGCCCTCTTCCGCCGACACGTTCGTGGCCGCGGCAATCTGTGGCGAGAACGACGTCGTCAGCACGCCCTCTTTCTGCTCGTGGTCGAACCGCAACCCGGCCGTCAGGTCCACCTGCTCGCTGAGCGCCAGCGTCCCCTGGCCGAACAGCCCGATGCCCACGTCGTCCAGCGTGGACAACGGCGACTGCTGGGTGACGGCGAACGGAATGAACGGCGACAGCAGGAACGGCGCGAAGCTGTTGACCGCGTTCTGCTCGTAGTTCTGCGTGAAGAAGAAGACCCCGGCCTGCCAGCGAAGCGCGAGGGAGTCGGAGAGCTGCACCGGCGCGTTGGCCGCGGAAGCCACGCGCACTTCCTGCGTGAATTGGAACGCCTCCTCGGCGTTGTTGCGCCGCAGGAGCGGCAATGGCGTGTAGTCCAAATCGGTCGCGTCCTCGGTCTTCCACGACACGAAGCCCGTGGTCGTGGTGAGCGCGATGCGGCCGCCCTCCCGCCGGTTCAGGATCGTCGTCCCGAAGAGATCCCGGTGGGTATACCCCTCGAAATCGCGAGCGGCGGTGAACGGCCGGGACCTCAGCGCGCCGAGGTCGTTCAAGGCATAGTCGCCATCGCGCGCGCGTTCCCCGTTCAGAATGACCCGGGTCTCCCAGTTGGCCGCCGGCGTCCACAGCAGCTGCCCCTTGGCGGAGAAGGCTTCCCGGCTATCGAGATCGTTTCCAGTGATCGCGTTGGTCGTGAAGCCGTCACGCTGACCGTAGACCAGGGACACCGCGGCCCCCACCCTCCCGGACACCACGGGCCCCCCGGCGCTGGCCCGAATCTCCTTCGCGCCCGCGTTGGCAAAGGGCGCGGAGAAGCTGCCGGTCCACGTGGACAGCGATGGGCGCGACGACACGATGTTCACCAGCCCGCCGAGCGTGTTGCGGCCGAAGAGCGCGCTCTGCGGCCCGCGCACGAACTCCACCTGCTCGACGTCCAGCAGGTCGATGCTGGAGGTGTTGGCGTTGAGCTGCGGCACGCCGTCGAAATACGTCGTCACGCCGGGGTTGGCCGGGCTGGAGCCGATGCCCCGATATCGCGCGTTGCTGAGCTTTCGTGCGGTGAACTCCGTAAAGAACGTGTTCGGGGAGTACTGCCCGGCCTCGCTCACGACGGTCACACCGGCGTTCATCAGCGTGCTCTTGGGCACTGCTGTCACGCTGACGGGCAGCTTCGCCAGGTCGGCGGGCTCTTTCTGGGCCGTCACGACCACGGTGGGCAGTTGAATGGTGGCCGCCGGCGCCTGGGAGAAGGCGTCGGCCACACCAAGGGCCGTCACGATAGCGGCCGTCAGGCCGGTCACAAGGGCGTGTCTCACGTGGATCCGTCCGTGTAAAAGGGGTGATCGTTCCTGGAGGGTTGGCACCGGGAATTATGCCCCGACTGTGGCCATACCCGGAACCTGGCCACTCGCTTATGATCTCCTTGCCATGGTCAAGACGTGGAAGAAGAGCCTGCTTGTGCTGGCCGTTGGAATTGGTCGCGCTGCCGCTGGCGGCGCAGGGACCACGACGCGTGCCGATCGGCGACTGGCCGGAGGCGCGCGGGCCAAACCGCGACGGTGTGTCGCTCGAAACCGGGCTTTTGGACAAGTGGGCGCTGAACGGCGACGGCATGCTGTGGCGGGCGCCCTACGGCGGCCGCTCGGCGCCCGTGGTGATGGGGAACCGCGTCTACCTGCAGAACCCCGCGGGCCGCGGCATGGACCTGCGCGAACGCGTGATGGCGTTGGACGCCGACACCGGCAAGATGGTCTGGGAATACCGGTTCAACCTGTTCCAAAGCGACGTGCCGACGCATCGCGTCGGGCTGGGCCTCCCCGGCCATCGATCCTGAAACTGGCAACGTGTATGCGCTCAGCGGCGGTGCCGAGGTGATCGCGCTCAGCCGCGACGGCAAGCCCTTGTGGAAGCGATCGTTCGGCGAGGAATTCGCCGCCTTCACCACGCACGGCGGCCGCACGATGAGCCCGCTCGTCGACGGCGACCTGGTGATTGTGAGTGCGGCCGTGTCGAATTGGGGCACCAGCGCCAACCGCAGCCATCGCTTCATCGCCCTCGACAAACGCACCGGCGACGTCATGTACGTGGCGAACCCCGGCGGCCGGCCGTACGACACCGCCTACGCCGCGCCGATGATCGCCACCATCAACGGCCTGCGGCTGCTGATCGCGGGCCTGGGCGACGGCGCCATCCACGCCATCAAGCCGCAGACCGGAGAGAAGGTGTGGAGCTTCGTGGCCGCCAAGCGCGCCATCAACACGGGCGCGGTGGTGAAGGACAACACGGTCATCGTGTCGCACGGCGACGAGAACATCGACGTCAACGAGCTGGGACTGATTGCGGCGCTCGACGGCTCGGCCACAGGCGACATCAAGACCACCAGGTGGGCGGTCAAGGGCACGGAGTTCGCGTTCTCGTCGCCGGTCATCGACGGGACCCGGGTGTACCAGATCGACGCCGGGTCCACCATGCACGCCTACGACATCGCAACGGGCAAGGAGCTGTGGACGCTGCCCCTCAGCTCCGCGCAGAAGGCCCCGCCGGTCCTGGCCGACGGCAAGATCTACGTGGGCACCGACGGCGGCAGGTTCTTCATCGTGCGCCCCAGCGCCACCAAGGGAGACATCCTGAGCTCCGTGGAGCTGCCGAACAGCGTCGCCAGCTGTTGCGGCTCCGAGGGCACCCCCGAGCAGGTGCTCGCCGGGGCGGCGGTCTCGCGCGGACGCATCTTCTTCGTGTCGAGCGATGCCGTCTACGCGATCGGCGCGCGGCGGGCGACCAACCCCACCGGTCTCGCCGTGAACACCCCTGCCGAAACAGGCACGGGCGCGCCCGCGCACGTCCAGGTGGCCCCCACGGAGTTGGTGCTCACGCCTGGCCAGACGGTTCAATTGAAGGCGCGCCTCTTCGACGACAAGGGCCGTTTCCTGCGTGAGGACAAGGCCGTCTGGGCTCTGGAGGGCCTGAAGGGCACGCTGGCCGACGGCACGTTCACCGTGGCCGCCGACCCAGTCGAGCAGGCGGGGCTGATCAAGGCCACGGTGGGCAGCGTGACCGGTCAGGCTCGGGCGCGCGTGGTGCGCCCCCTGCCCTGGACCGAGGGCTTCGACTCCTATGCCGACGGCGCGGCGCCCCCGGGGTGGGTCAACGCCGTGGCCGGCAAAATCGCCGTCACGACGCTCGACGGCCAGAAGGTGCTGCAGAAGGCGCCCGACGAAACCATCTTCAAGCGGATTCGCGCGTTCATCGGGCCGACGAACTGGTCGAACTACAGCTTCCAGGCCGACGTGCGCGCGGCCACACGCAGGCGCCAGCAGGGCGACGTCGGGATTACGGCGCAGCGGTATTCGCTGGTGCTCTACGGGAACGCCCAGAGGCTGAAGATCGAAGCCTGGGAGCCCGAGACCACGCGGACCGTCACCGTGCCGTTCGAGTGGAAGCCGGACACGTGGTACCGCCTGAAGCTGCGCGTCGAGAACCTGGCAAACGGCTCGGTGCGCGCGCAGGGCAAGGCGTGGGCCGTCGGCCAGCCCGAACCGGCCGCGTGGACGATCGAAAAAGTGGAGCCGAACGGCAACCGCGAGGGAGCCCCAGGCTTGTTCATCGACGCCCAGTTCGGCGCGATGCTCGACAACTTCCAGCTGTCGGCGAATTGAGGACGAACCAGCCATGACCCATCGGATCCAGGGAACTCTTCGGGCGCGCCTCGTGGCCGTCGCGCTGTGCGGCGCGGCGCTCGCCGGCGCCGTGGCGGTGCAGGCGCAATCCACCGGCAGCGACTGGCCCATGTGGGGCGGCACGCCCAGCCGCAACATGGTGTCGTCGATGAAGGGGCTGCCCCTCGACTGGGACGTGAAGACCAAGAAGAACGTGAAGTGGGTGGCCGACCTGGGCTCGCAGAGCTACGGCAACCCCGTCGTGGCGGGCGGCATGGTGTTCGTGGGCACCAACAACGAGCTGATGCGCGACCCGAAGCAGGGCGGCGATCGCGGGGTGCTGATGGCGTTCCGCGAGGCGACCGGCGAGTTCCTGTGGCAGCACGCGCACGCGAAGCTGGAATCAGGCCGCGCCAACGACTGGCCGTTCCAGGGCGTGGCGTCCTCCCCGCTGGTGATCGGCGAACGGCTGTACTACGTGAGCAATCGCGGCGTGGTGTTTTGCGTCGACATCCAGGGGTTCCGTGACAACGAGAACGACGGCGTCAAGGACGAGAAGCTCACGGGCGCCACCGACGCCGACGTGATCTGGGCCTTCGACATGATGGAGGAAGTGGGCGCCTATCCGCACAACCTGTCCAACTCCTCGCCGGTGGCCTTCGGGGACCTGCTCTACGTCAGCACGTCGAACGGGCAGGACGAAAGCCACGTGAACGTTCCCTCACCGAAGGCCCCGTCGATCATCGCCCTTAACAAGGACACCGGGAAGCTGGTGTGGGAGGACAACTCGGTCGGCGAGAAGATCCTGCACGGCCAGTGGTCCACACCGTCCGTCGGCCGCATCGGCGGCGTGGATCAGGTGGTGTCGGCGCAGGGCGACGGCTGGGTGCGTGGCTACGAAGCGCTGAGCGGCAAGAAGCTGTGGGAGTTCGACACCAACCCCAAGGATTCCACCTGGCCGCGGACGCGCAACGAGGTCATCGCCACGCCGGTGATCGTCGGAGACCGTGTCTACATCGGCAACGGTCAGGACCCCGAGCACGGCGAGGGCGTCGGGCACTTCTACGCCATCGACGCGACCAAACGCGGCGACATCACCCAGTCCGGGATGGTCTGGCACAACGACAAGGTGCGCCGGATGATCTCGACCGCCGCGGTAGCCGACGGTCTGGTGTACGTGGCCGATTTCAGCGGCTACCTGCGCTGCTTCGACGCAAACACCGGTCAGGAGTACTGGGTGCACGACATGCTGGCGGCGGTGTGGGGGTCGCCCTTCGTCGTGGACGGGCGCGTGTACCTGGGCGACGAGGACGGCGACGTGGTGGCGCTGGTGCACGGCAAGAAGAAGGAGGTACTGGCCGAGATGAACATGGGCAGCGCCGTCTACGGCACCATCACACCGGCCAACGGCGCCATCATCATCAACAATCGCAACCAGCTCTACTCGCTCGCGGTCAAGTAGGTGCCCATGCGGACGCGACGCGCGCTCGTCGTCGCTGCCGCGCTCGTGGCAGCGATAGGGCGCGGGACAGCCCAGGCTCCGCCGCCGAGCGCTGACTGGCCGCAGTTCCGCGGCACGCCCCGCCTCACGGGGACCTCCCCCGTCGCACCGCCCGCTGCGCTGAAGGTGCTGTGGCGCCACGAGACGGGCGACATGATTGACTCGTCGCCTGCCGTGGTGGCCGGCGTCGTTTACGTCGTTGCCGGCAACGGCGAGCTGCACGCGATCGACTTCGCCACCGGCAAGCCGCGCTGGAAGTACGCCAGCGGGCACCTGAGCGGCGAATCCTCACCAGCCGTGTCCGGTGGCCTGGTCTATTTCGGCGACCTCGACGGCTTCGTCCACGGGGTGAGCGTCGAAACCGGCAAGGCTGTCTGGACCTATAAAGCCGGCTCGGAGATCAAAGGCTCGCCCGTCGTCACCGCCGGGCTCGTCATCATCGGCTCCTACGACACGCACCTTTACGCGCTCGACGCGAAGACGGGTGCGGTGCGGTGGAAGTTCGAGACCAAGGGCCAGGTGCACGCCACGCCGACAGTGGTGGGCGACACCGTTTACATCGCCGGATGCGACGGGCTCTTCCGCGCGATTCGCGTGGCCGACGGCCGGCAGGTCTTCGAGGTCCCGACGGGCGCCTATACCGGGGCGTCCACGGTCATCGAGGGCGACCGCGCCTACGTGGGGACGTTCGACTACGACGTCATCGCCATCGACCTGAAGGCGCGCAAGGTGTTGTGGCGCTATACCAACCCCGATCGCAAGTTCCCCTTCTACTCGTCGGCCTCGGTGGTGGGTGGACGGGTGGTGCTGGGCGGCCGCGACAAGATCGTGCACGCCATCGACGCTGCGTCCGGGAAGAAGGCGTGGACCTTCGAGACGCGTGCGCGCATCGACGCGTCGCCGGCCGTCGCGGGCGGACGGATCTACATCGGGTCCGGCGACGGGCGCTTCTACGTGCTGGATGCCGCCACGGGCGCCAAGCAGTGGGAGTTCGACACCGGGTCCGGCATCACGTCGTCGGCCGCGCTGGCCGGCGGCCGCGTGGTCGTGGCATCCACGGACGGCGTGGTCTATTGCTTCGGGTAGTGCAGAAAACACAAAAGGCCAAAGGCCAAAGGCTAAAGGCCAACAAGGACCGCATGCACTCGTGGTTGAAGTTCGCTGCACTGCTGGGGTGCTCTGTCGGCGTCGCAATCGCCGCTCATGGTCGCAGGCGAAGCCGCCGGCGCCTGCGACGCCGCGCCTCTATGTCCTCGACTGCGGCATGCTGACGCCCAACCGCGAGGGCGTGGAGCGGTATCACATCACGATGGCCGAAGCCGGTGAGATCAGGATGCCGGTGCCCTGCTTTCTGATCGCGCACCCGAAGGGCACGCTGGTCTGGGATGTGGGCGTCATTCCCGATGCCGTGGTCGAAGCACAGCCTCAGGGCGCCCGGGCGAACGTGAACCCGACGGTCGCCGCGGTCGTCACCCGCACCCTGAACAGCCAGCTCGCGCAGATCGGCTACACGCCGGCCGAGATCACCTATGTCGCGATCTCCCATGCGCACATCGATCACACGGCCAACCTCAACGCCTTCGCGGGATCGACGTGGCTGACGCCGCGTGCCGAACGCGACTTCATGTGGACGCCGAACAACCCGCGCGTCAACCCGTCGTTCTTCAACCTGCTCGAGAAAAGCCCGCGAGTGCGGTTCATCGAGGCCGACGAACACGACGTTTTCGGCGACGGCCGCGTGATCATCAAGGCCGCGCCCGGGCATACACCGGGCCATCAGGTGCTGGTGCTCAACCTGGCCACCACAGGGCGCTTCGTGATCGCCGGGGATCTGTATCACTACCCTCCGGAGCGGACGCTGCGTCGGGCGCCCCCCGACAACGAGTTCAACGTGGCGCAGTCGGCGGCCTCGCGCGAACGCATCGAGGCGTACCTCCGGGCGACGAAGGCCGCGCTGTGGATCGAGCACGACTTCGCGGCCAATGCAAGACTGAAGAAGTCGCCGGCGTATTACGATTGAGAGCAAGGCAAGAGACGTTCTGGCTCCGGGCTCCGGGCTCCAGGCTCCAGTAAAAGCACCTAGGGGGTTTCGAATGATTGGGTGGAAGAGGTTCGGGGGCGCGCTCGCCTTTTGTCTCGCGTTCGCGCCGTCGATGGACGCGCAGTGGCCGGCGTTTCCAACGCCTGACGTGCCGCGGAAGGACGGCAAGCCGATTCTGGATGGCCCGGCCCCGCGGACGGCCGACGGCAAGGTGGACTTCTCCGGGATCTGGAACCGGTTTGGCGGCGGTGGCGGCGGCCGCGGCCGCGGCGGCCCGCCCCCGCCCACGACGACCCCTGAAGGCATCCCGCTGTCGACGTTCGGCGAGGTTGCCGGACGCGGCTACCCGCTGCCCATGACGCCGTGGGCCGAGCAGCTGAAGAAGAAGCGGATGGCCGACAACATGAAGGACAACCCGGACGTGTGGTGCCTGCCGATCGGCCTGATGCAGTACCACAACCACCCGCAGCCGCGGCAGATCGTCCAGACCAAGAACCTGATCCTGATCACGTATGAGTCGAACTACGGGCTCCGCTACATCTACATGGACGGGCGGCCGGCGCCGAACAACGATCCCCAGCCCTGGTGGTTCGGCTACTCGCGCGGGTGGTACGAGGGCAACGACACGCTGGTGGTCGAGACCACGAACTTCTACGGCGATGAGCGGGCCGGGTGGCATGACGTCAACGGCACGCCCTACACCGACGCGCTGAAGATGACGGAGCGGTTCCGCCGGCCGAACTTCGGCACGCTGGAGATCGACGTCACGATCGACGACCCGAAGGCGTTGACCAAGCCGATCACCGTCCGGGTGAACCAGCGGATCATGGTGGACCAGGAGATGATCGAGTTCATCTGCAACGAGAACGAGCGATCCACCGAACACATCAAAAGGAATTAGACAAAAGAGTGCTCTCTTCGCAAACTCTTTTGTCTAGCTCCTATATCTTTTGGCGCGCTTCGCGCGCGGACCGTTATGCGAAATCACAACGAGCATGAGATTGGCGTTCGGGGTCGCATAACGGTCGGGGCGATGCGGACCCTTTTCTCCGTCTGCGTGGCTTTCGTCGCGCTGGCCGCGGTGTCGAGCGCCCAGACCGGATGGAAGGTGCCGCGGCTGCCCGATGGCCGTCCGGACCTGCAGGGCGTGTGGGAGAACAACAGCGCCACGCCGCTCGAGCGCCCTCGCGAACTGGCGGACAAGGCGCGGCTGAGCGACGCGGAGCTGGCCGAACTGCAGAAAAGAGCCGGCGCGCTGTTCGGGCCGGAGTCGGATGCGGTCTTCGGCGACGCGCTGTATCTGGCTCTCCTCGACCAGAACCGGCCGCGCCAGCTCGGCGCCACGGGCACCTACAGCTCGAACTGGCTGCCGGATCGATTCTTCGAGCCGCGCACGTCGCTCATCGAGTCGCCGTCGAACGGCCGGCTGCCACCCTACACGCCCGAGTTCACGAAGACGCGTGCAGCACGCGTCGCCTCGGCCGTGCGCCTGCCGGCGAGCGCGAGGGATCTGAGCCTGCAGGATCGCTGCATCAGCTACGGCGTGCCGGATCTCTTCGCGGCGTACATGAGCCTGTACCGGATCGTGCAGGCGCCCGACACCGTGGCGATCGAGATGGAGAAGATCCACGACGTGCGGATCATCCCGCTCGACGGGCGCGCAGCAGCTGTCGAAGGTGCATCGCCGGTATCTCGGCGAGTCGCGCGGCCGGTGGGACGGCGACACGCTGGTGGTCGAGACGACCAACTTCCATCCGGACGGGAATTACATGGGAGGCCTGTTCCGCCAGTCCGACCAGAACCTGCACCTCACCGAGCGTTTCACGCGCGTGGCGGACGACACGATGCGGTACGAGTTCACCGTCGAAGACCCCACGGTGTGGACGGCCCCCTGGACGGCCGCGATCTACTGGAAGAAGGCCAAGGGCGAGATCTACGAGTACGCCTGCCACGAGGGGAATTACAGTCTACGTGGCATGTTGTCGGGGGCTCGCGCCGACGAGAATGCCACGCGCTAGTTCGTAGTTCGTGGTTCGTGGTTCGTGGTTCGTGGTTACTGCTCCGCGGCCTTAACTAGCCTCAAGGACTCGACCAGACGGTGCAGCATGCGGCCCACGACTCCAGCCCTCTGCTGCATCGCTTCATACTCGCTCGCCGTCAGAAAGCCGAGCCGATGCGCGAGTTCGAGCTGCACCTCCACCTCAGCCTGGGATCCTAACGCCACCTCGAGGTGGAAAACGAAGGGACGCCGGCTCCGTCGAGCACCCTCGGCGATGTTCGAAGGAATGGAGATGGCAGCTCTCTTCAATTGAGATGTCAGGGCAAAGCGTTCATCGGCCGGGAAGGCATTAGAAGCTCGACAGATCTCGATCGCGAGATCCATCGACTCCCGCCAGACGCGTAGGTCTCGAAACGACGACTTGGGCACGACAGCGTGCGCTGCAGGAACCATGCTGAAGATGGTTCGCCCCGGAATGCCGGCCGATCGACATGGCGAGGTTGCAAGAACATGAAGGTCGCCGTCGGTGGTCTTTTGCACGAACCACCAACCACGAACCACGAACCACGAACCACGAACTACGAACTTGGAACCCCCCGCCTCCCCCGGTGTCAAAGCCTTACAACTGACGACTTCGATCGGATCCGAAGAGTCGTCCTTCGAACGCGCGTAGCGGATCGATAGGACGCCGCGCGCGAGGAGGATGGACATGCCTCGCGATCTGTTCGGAACGATTACGGATCCGCCTGCCCACATCGGCACGCGATCGCGCCTGACCCTGCCGTTGTCGCTGGCCGGCCATGCCGTGGCGTTGGTGGTGCTCATCGTCGTGCCCTTGGTGGCCACCGACGTGCTGCCTCTGCCCGACGATTTCACCGCTGTGATGCTGGGCCCGGAGGTGCTACCGCCGGAGCCGCCACCGCGAATCCCGCCGGCAGCCACGACAGAGGCGGCGCCACAGCCGAATCCCAACGTCGCGCCAGTGGAGGCGCCCTCGAGCATCACGGCGGAGGCGCCGGTCGCGCCCGCCGACCGACCTCGGCGACGTGGCGCCCGGCTCGACCTTCACCGGCGCCGCCCTCGGAAGCGGCGCAGACGATCGGCTGAGCGTCCTCACCCCGCCCCCTGCGCCGGCACAGCGTGCACCCGTACACGTCGGCGGCGCGATCACCGCCCCGACCAAGATCCACGACGTGGCACCTGAGTACCCGCGGATGGCGCGCGACGCGAGGATCCAGGGCATCGTCATCATTCAAGCGACGATCGGAATGGACGGGCGCGTGATCGACGCGGAGATCCTGCGGCCGGTGCCGTTTATCGGCCAGGCCGCACTCGACGCCGTGCGGCAGTGGCGCTTCACCCCTACCCGGCTCAACGGCGAACCAGTGGCGGTCATCATGACCGTCACGGTCAACTTCAGGCTGGACTGACGCCGATGGCTGCGACCCCCAAGGAACGCGCGATCGCGCGGCCGAAGCCGCTGACCGCCAACGCCTCCATCAACATGACGCCGATGATCGACGTCCTGCTGGTGCTGCTGGTGATCTTCATGGCGGCACTGCCACTGTCCCAGCGCGGGTTGGACGCCGATCTGCCCCCACCTGCCACCGATTCGTCGGCGAAACCACCCGACGGCCAGATCGTCGTCGAGTACACGGCCGATCGGACGTTGTCGGTGAATCAGACGCCCGTGACACTCGAGGCCTTGCCGGCGCGGCTGAAAGAGATCTACTCGGATCGTCGCGACAGGACCTTATACGTCATGGGCGACGCAAGCCTCCGCTATGGCGACATCGTGTCGGTGATCGATGCGGCCAAGGGGGCTGGGGTCGAGAAGGTGGGCATCGTCACCGCATCGATGCGGCGGCAGTAGCTCGCCTCGCTTCAGCGCGACTCTACTCCGAATGCCAGCAGCACGTTGCCCGGCGTGCCGCTGCGCACGCCGATATAGCCCGAGCCGACGAACACCATCCCATCGACCACGGTCGGGCCAGGGGCACCCATCGAGCCTCCGCGCGCGGGCATCTTGTTCACCGTCTCGAAAGAACGCATCGTGTCGTACTGCCATACGACGCGGCCCGAGTCCGCTTCGATGGCCCGCAGCACGCCGTCCCAGCCCCCCGAAAACACCATGCCCGGCGTGACCGTCACAGCACCGCTGTGACCCGCGCGGCGCGTGGGCTCGACAGGCGTCAGCGGGGTGGTCCATGCCGCCTCGCCGGTTGCGAGCCTGAAGGCCGCCACGCCGCCGCTCGTCAACCCGACGTACACGTGACGATCGTCGGCGGCCGCGCCCCAAACCATTTCCCCTTCAGGGCCCGCCGGCTTGCCGGGCGGCGGCGTCTTCCATACGATCGCGCCGCCGCGGTCGGGGTCCATGGCCCAGGCCACACCGCTCTTGGCCACGCTGATGAGCAGCCGCCGTCCCCCCGCGATCGTCTTCAGGATCGGCGACGCGCCGAAGTCGTAGTCGGGTCCGATGTTCTCGGGGCAGTTGCCTGCCAGCGGCGCGCCGACCGCGCACGCGGGAATCCACGCATCGTCGGCCAGCACCTGTTGTGTCCACAGCACCTTGCCGGAGACGAGGTCCATCGCCATTACCGCATCGGAGGTCGGGCTCGCGGGCCGCGAGTAGTTGTTGCCGGTGCCGACATACAGCGCGTTGCGCCGCGAGTCGATGGTGGGCGTGTTCCAGACACCCGCGCCGGATGGCCCGTGCATCTGGACGCCCGCGGGCGATACGCGCGTGGGGCTTGGAGGCTCCGCGATGGTGTAGGTCTTCCACGCCACGTCGCCGGTGGCGGCGCGCAGCGCCACGACGCTGCCGCGGAACGTGCAGCACTGATACCGCGGGCTGGTGCCGGCGCCCTCCTCCAAGGACGCCACCGAAACGTAGAGGCGATCCTGGTACATCACGGGGGACGCGGTGATCCGCGCCAGCGCATGGTCGTCCACGCGTCTGGTCCACACGAGTGTGCCCGTCGCGGCATCGACCGCGTAGACGTTGCCCTTGAGATCACCGAAGAAGGCGCCCTGCCTGCTCCCCGTCACGGGCCCGATTGTCACGGCGCTCCGGACACCGGCCTGGGCCTGGAACGCCCAGTGCACGCAGCCGGTGCGCTGATCGAGGGCGTACACGTAGCCGGAGTCGGCGCCCACGAAGACGCGGCCGTCCACGGCCGTCGGCTGGCCGTAAACCGCCGTGGCTCCCGACAGGGCAAACGCCCAGCGCAGGACCAGGCGGGGCACCTGGACGGCCGTCAGGCCCGCGGCTGCCGCGGCCTGGTATCTCGTGTTCTCGAGGTTCGCGCCCCACCCGTTCCAATTGCGCGACGATGCGGGGCGCGCGCTCTGCGACGGCTCGCAGCGATTCGGCATCCGCTCCAGGGCGCCCGACTCTCTCGCACCCAGCTTCCGATCGCCCAGGTATTCGGCGATCGCGCGCTTGGCCGGGTCGCTCAGGCTTTGCCCCTGCGCTTGCATGACGCCCGTCGTCAGCACTCCGTAGATCCGCTCGGGCGTCATCTGCCTGAGCACGGCCGGGTCCGCGGCACCGGGCACCTGCGCATTGCCGTGGCAGGTCTGGCACGCCTGCTCGAACAATTGCCGAGGACTCGGCCCAGGCGTCTGCGCCAAAGCGGGGACCGCGGTGACGACGAGCATGAAAACCAGGGATCTAGTCTGCGGGCGCATTGAGCAATGGTATTCCGTGATGGGCCTGGCCTCAGAGCCCAGAGCCTAGAGCCCAGAGCCCGAGCCCTTATCATTACCCTGCTATGAACCGACGCTCTTTCCTGACCAGTGCCGCGGCGCTCGGCACAACGATGTGGGCACCACTGCCGAAGGCGTGGGCCCAGGCGTCATCGCCGGCTCCCGTCGTCGACACCGCTTACGGCCGCATCCGCGGCGCGTGGCGCCCGGGCGTGGCCGTGTTCAAGGGTGTGCCCTATGGCGCGCCGACCGGCGGCAGCGGCCGCTTCATGCCGCCCAACCCGCCGGCGCCGTGGACCGGGGTGCGTGACGCGGTGGCGTATGGACCGCGGGCTCCCCAACCCTTCCGCGCCATGATCCCCGAGATCGGCGACATGCTGACCGGCGGCGGCGCGATGGGCGAAGACTGCCTGCGCGTCAACGTATGGACGCCGGCGGTTGGCACCGGGCGCCGGCCGGTGATGGTGTGGCTGCACGGCGGGGGCTTCCGGACCGGATCGGGCAACTCCATCTTCTACGACGGCGAAGCCCTGGCGCGAAAGAACGACGTGGTCGTGGTGACGCTCACGCATCGGTTGAACGCCTTCGGGTTCCTGCACCTGGCGGATATGGGCGTGGAGCGCTTCGCGCGCACATCGAACCTGGGGATGCAGGACATCGTGCTGGCGCTGGGCTGGGTGCGGGACCACATCGCACGCTTCGGCGGCGACGCGGGAAACGTCACGGTGTTCGGGCAGTCGGGTGGCGGCGGCAAGGCGGCGATCCTGCGGGGCATGCCCGCGGCCAAAGGGCTCTTTCACCGCTCGATCATCATGTCGACGCTGGCCGATACCGCCATCACGGCGCTCGAACCGACCGACGGGCAGGTGGGCGCGGAGCTTCTGCTGCGCCGTCTGGGGTTGCGGGCCACGCAGGCCGAAGCGCTCGCGCAGCTGCCGGCAGAACGGATCATCGCCGCGCTGACGGGTGGCGGTGGCCGCGCCGGTGGACAAGCCGGCGCCCCGACGCTCGACGGCGACATCTCCCTGCGCTTCGTCCCGGTCCGGGACGGCCGAACGCTCGTGGTGCACCCCTTCGAGCCGGCCGCGTCTGCCCTGGCGGCCGACGTGCCGATCATCTGCGGCTCCAACGCAACCGAGGGCGTCCCCTACGCCAATCCGGAGGACTCGGTACTGGACGAGCGAACCGGCGGACGATCGGGCGGTCGGCGCGATCGTGGCTCGCTCGCTCCGCATCGAGGCCGCCGATGCCTCGCGTCTCGTGGCCCTCTATCGCAAGAACCGGCCCGCGGCCACGCCTGGCGACCTGGCGGCGGTGATGACGGCCGACAATTCGCCGCTGCGGCTGTCGGCCTACACGATCGCCGAACGGAAGAGCGCCCAGGGCCGGGCGCCGGTGTTCATGTACTACTTCAAGTGGCAGTCACCGGTGCGTCAGGGCAAACTGCGGTCGATGCACGGCATGGAGCTGCCGTTCGTCTTCGACCACGTAGACGACATCGCCTTCATGACCGGGACCGGCGCGGAGCGTCAGCTCCTGGCGGATCGGATGAGCCGCGCGTGGGTAACCTTTGCCCGCACAGGCAACCCGTCACACGGCGGTCTGCCGCCGTGGCCGGCGTTCACGCCGGCCATGCGGGCGACCATGGTGTTCGATCGCGAGTGCCGCGTGGCGAACGACCCCCACGGCGAGGAACGGCGCGCGCAGGCTGCGCTCAGGATGAGGACGTCTTAGGGCGGAGCCTCGCTGGTCCTGATCCCGGTCGGTGATCCGGTGACGGGGATCCGGCCGGACGCGGCTACCGTTCGGCCGTCGAACGTGAAGACCTGCAGCTCGCGTTCCACGCCGCACTGCACCACCAGCGTCGTGCCCGCGCGGTTCCACGCGGCGCCCTGACACCAGTGTCCGGTGCGAGTCTCGGCGACGTGCGTCAACACGGTCCCGTCCAGTCGATACACGCGCAACAATCCGAAATCGTTGAAGAACGGCGACGTCGCCGCCAGGTTCGACCCATTCATCACAACGGCCGCGACGTGACGGCCGTCGCGTGACATCGCCACGCCCTCGGGAATCAGCCCGACGCTGACCGTGTTCACGAGCCGGGGCGGCGTGGCGCGCAAATCCAGCACGCTCAGCGTGTCGGCGCCGCCCGTGGGCCCGTTGCCGATGTTGCCCGTCACGGCCACCGCCCCGTCCGGGGTGATCACCATGCTGTACGGGTTCAGATTGGCGGAGATGTCAGTGCCCGCGTAGGTCACGGTGGCACCGTTCACCAACAGCACCGACACCTTGTGGTCGCCGTTTCGCGTGACGTACGCCGTCCGCCCGTCGGGCGCGAACACCGGGAGGCTCGGCTGGCTGTCTCGGGCGTGCAGGTCCACCTTTCCCAACACGGTTACTGTGCGGCCCGCGATCCCCAGCACCGACACCGTACCCTCACCGCGGTTCGCCACGAGCGCCAGCGTACCCTGTCGATTAATCGAGAGGCCCGAGGCCCTCGTGCCGGTCCGCACGGTGGCAATGACCGCCGGTGGCGTGGCCTTCAGGTCCACGACGCTCACGACGTCGTTGGGCACGGTCTTGGTACGGTCGCCCGGGTCAATCGCCGTGGACGACGCCACGAGAGCCAGGGATTCGTCGGGCGTGATCGCAACGCTCTGCGGCGGGGCCGACCACCCGCCAGGCACCTGCAGCTCGGCCAGCACGCGAGGCGGCGACGCGCCGAGGTCGATGACCGTCGCCGTGTCCGGCACGCCGGCGACAACCGTGTTGACGCCGTTCACGTGCCGGACCTTGTTGTCGTTGGACGACACCGCAATCTGTGCGTCCGCAAAGGATGCCGTGCAACAGAAAAGAACGGCGAGCAACGAGCGAAGCCGCTGCCGCATCGTCCTCTTCCTTTTGCCTTTCGCCTTCTGCCTTTTGCCTTGCTCTAATTCCCCCGCCCACCCCCCGCCGGCGCGGGCGGATTGATTACGGCGCCATCCCAATGCTCGGTGAACTTGCCGTTCTTCACGCGGAACGTGTCGAAGGTGAACACTTCGTAGAACGTCCCAGGTGCCGCAGTCGGGTCCTGCCTGTAGTTCTTGTGGATGATGGTGACCAGGTCGCATTCGACCATGACGATCTCGAGGGGATTACCCTGCGGCGGTGTGGGGCCAGCCGGCGCCGGAGGTGCGCCGCCCTGCCGCCCGGCTTGGGGTGGGCCGCCGAAGCGCGACTTGAAATAGTCGTAGTCGGACAAGCCTGCTTCGCGCCCGCCTTTGACGAACGCGGGGTTGTGCTGCTTGTAGCTGGGATCGGCCAGCGCCACGCGCTCGGCTGCCGTGGCCCCGGCGCGCGAGAACGCAATGCCTGCCTGGCGTACCGATTCGATTTCAGCCGGCGTCGCCTTGCAGCCCGGCGTCGGGTTCGCAATCGCCGGCTGCTGGGCCAGTGCCGGAGCGGCAGTGAGCACCACGCCAAAGATCAGACTCGCGGAAAAGATGACTCTCATGGATCCTCCCCCAACGAACAACGACCAACGACTAACGACCAACGACTAACGGGCAAGGCCCGCGTCACCTGGACTTCGTAAATCGGTAGAGCTTCGATGCCGTACCGAATGAACAAACTTCCGCGGGCCACCGCCGGGGTCGCAAGCGTCATCTCGTTCAACGAGTTCTTGCCGAGCACCTTGAACTCGGGACCGGCCTGAATCACGTAGGTGTCGCCGTCTTCGCTCATCGCGAAGATGCGCCCGTTGTAGGCCCAGGGCGACGACGTGAACCCGCTGGCGTCGCCCGTGATCCGCTGCCGCGCATACATTTCCTTGCCCGTGCGCGCGTCGTGCGCCGTGAAGAACCCGCGGTCGAACAGCGTGTAGTAGGTGTCGCCGACCACGAGCGGGCTCGGGTTGTAGGGCGCCGCCGTCGGCGACGACCACGCGATGGACGTGTTCGACGTCTCTCCCGGCTTCAACGAGATGTCGCCGGAGGCTCCCGGACGAATGGCGTAGGCCGGGCGCAGCGCGTCACCGATGTAGCCGGAGCTCAGGAACAGCAGGCCGTGCCGCGAGAACGGCGTGGGAATCGAGATGGTGGACATCCCGGTCAGCTCCCACAGCAGCTTGCCGTTGATGTCGTAGGACCGCACCCGATCCGACCCGGAGGTCACGATCTCGGTGCGCTGAGCGTGCTCCCACACGAACGGCGTGGACCAGTTGGTGCCCTCCGTGCGGTTGACGCGCCACAGTTCGTTACCCGTGCGAGCGTCGAAAGCCGCCAGGAACGACTGCGTGTCGTTGTCGTTGACGACGTAGATCCGCCCGCCGTGCAGCGCCGGCGAGCCTGCGGCGCCCCAGTTGTTGCGCGTCTTCAGCGCGCCAATCGGACGCGACCACAGGGCCTTGCCCTCGAAATCGAAGGCGAACAGCCCGGTGCCGGCGAAATAGAAATAGACGCGTTCGCCGTCGGTGACCGGGGTCTCCGAGGCATAGCTGTTCTTGAGGTGCTTGGGCTGTGAGGGCGGCGCGGCGCTGACCTGGCGCTCCCATCGCACGCGGCCGGTGCGGTAGTCGAAGTCATAGACCATCCAGCGGTGCGGCGCCGTGGACGCGGGCCAGTCGCCCAGATAGAACCCTGGCTTTGGCGGCTCCTGCTGCGCGCTGTTGACCACCGAGGTCACGAACACGTGGTCGCCCCACACGACCGGCGAGCTCCATCCCAACCCGGGCACCGTGGCCACCCACGACACGTTCGTCGTGGGACTCCAGGTGTCGGGCAGGTCGGGATGGTCCACGCCCACGCCGGCCATGACGCCACGGAACTGGGGCCACTCCTCCGCCGCGCGCACAACCGACAGGCACGCTGCGATGGCAGCGGCCGCCACGAGCACCCGGATCTTCATAGCTCGACCCCTTTGGCCAACAGCCGAATCAGCGGCACGGCCATCACCGTGGTTGCGAGCGCCATCAGCACCATCATCGTGTAGAGCGGCGGCGACACCAGCCCGAGATCGAGCCCCACGTTGAGCACCACCAGTTCCATCAACCCCCGCACGTTCATCAGCACGCCCAATCGTGTCGCGTCCATCCACCCGCTGCCGGAGATCCGCGCAGCCACCGTGGTCGCGCCCCATTTGCCGATCGTGGCGACCATGATAATCGCGACACACGCCAGCCACCCGCTTATGCCTTGAACGAGGCCAATCTGCGTTCGCAGGCCCGCGATCGCAAAAAAGGCGGGCAGCACCACGCCGACCGCCAGGCTCAGCCTCGCGTTCACGGTTCTGGCCAGCGCGCTCTCGTGCGGTATTCCGATACCCAGCAGGAACGCGCCGACGACAGCGTGCACGCCCGCGGCCTCGGACACGAGCGCCACGACGAGCACGGCGGCCAGCGCAAGGGGCAGGCCCAGCGGCCCGCGCCCGACCGGGCTGAGCGCCGCGCGCGCCACGAGCGGCCGCACGACCAGCAGCATGCCCGCAACGAAGGCGCCGGCTGCCACCGGCGCGAACGCGGCCGCATCGGCACCCTGCTCGAACGCGCCAACCACCACGCCCACCGCCGCCCACACAATCACATCGGCGATGGCGGCGCACGACAGGGCACGCGCGCCAAGCGCGGTAGCCATCAGACCCGTGTCCGCGAGGATGCGGGCCAGCACCGGAAACGCGGTCATGGCCATTGCCACGCCCATGAAGAGCGCGGCCTGCCAGAGCGGAGGGCCCACGGGCATCAGCCCTCGATCGAGCTGGAGCGCGAGCAGCGCGCCCAGGACCACCGGCACGGCGACACCGGCAACGGCAACGCCGGCGATCGATCGCAGCTGCGCGCGCGCGTGGTCGAAGTCGAGCTCGGTGCCCACCAGGAACATGTAGAGCACCACGGCAGCCTGTGCGACCTGCGTCAGGGGCGGGACCGCGTCGGGAGGAAAGAGCAAGCCGCTGAGGCCCGGGGCAAGCCATCCAAGCAGCGAGGGTCCCAACAGGATGCCGGCAGCCATGTCGGCGACGACCGTCGGCTGTCCGGTCGCGCGGCACAAGGGACGCAGCGCGCGGCTGGCCGCCACGACGGCCAGGAGCGCAACCGCCAGGTGGACGAGGACCACGGTCGAGGGGAATCTTACGGTCGGTGGCCGTCGGGCAAGGTCAGCTCGTTGGCCTTCTCGGGGACGGCGGCCGCGGGCTGGCCTGCGTTCCACGACAACGGCACCGACTTCTCGGCGGGATACAGCGACTCGAGCGGCGCCCACACCTTGTCGACACGCCCGTCGAAGAGATCCCCGATCAGCAGATCCGTCAGTGTGCCGCGCATCTCGGGGTACTGCTTGATCATCCGGCCGAAGCTGAACCCGTCGTAGTACTCGCAGACCAGGCGGCGCATCCGGTCCACGCCCTCGTTGAAGGTCGCGCCCCACCTCCCCAGCTGGGCTTCCGACGTGTCGCCTTTCGCCAGCCCCTCGACGACGGCGTCGGCGGCCAACTCGCCGGACTTGAGCGCGAGGAGCACTCCGGACGAGTACAGCGGATCCAGGAAGCCGAACGCGTCGCCGACGAGCACCCACCCGTCGCCGGCCACCTGTTTCGAGCGGTACCGAGTAGTCCTTGGTGGCGAAGTAGCCGGTGATGCGAGTCGCCTTACGGACGCGCTCCTTCACGCCGGGGCAGCGCTCCACCTCCTCGTCGTACGTCTTGGCGTAGTCGGTGCGCCCCTTGAACAGGTAGTCGAAGGGCGCCACCACACCGCAGCTCACCACGTCGTCGTGGAGCGGGATGTACCAGAACCACCCCTTCTTGTTGCCGGTCTGGATGACCAGCGTGGCGCCCGCGTCCCGGCCCTCGTCCCGATACGCGCCCTTCCAGTAGGTCCAGATGGCACCCTTGTTGAGCAGCGGATCCCACACGCGCAGGTTGCGGCGGTTCATGATGAGGCCGTTCTGCCCGCTGGCGTCCACCACGACCTTCGCGGCCACGTCTTCGAAACCGCCGTCACTGGCCTTGACTCGCACACCGACGGCGCGGTCGCCGTCGAAGAGCACATCGTGCACGCGTACGCCCTCGTGGACCTCCACGCCGTGCGCCCTGGCGTTCTCCAGCATCATCCGGTCGAACTCGCTGCGCACGACCTGCCAGGTCTGCGAGCACTCGTGCGGCTTGTTGTCCCAGAAATAGAAGGGAGCCGATTCTCGCCCCTCTGAGTTCACGAACTGGACGCTGAACTTCTTGACGAAGTGGCTTTGCTGCATGCGCTCGAGCATGTTCAACCGCTTCAGCACCCAGTACGTCTCGGGGATGAGCGATTCGCCGATATGAAAGCGGGGAAAGCGGTCGCGCTCGTAGAGATGCACACGCAGACCCTGCTGCGCCATGAGGGTGGACACGGTCGATCCCGCAGGTCCCCCGCCAATCACCACCACGTCCGGCGACGCGCTCGCAGACATCCCTTGACTCATCCCTCGACGACGAACCGCCGCGCCTTCATCTCGAACCTCGGCAGGCTGCCCGCCGGCACGATCACCACTGGCGTCGTCAACCCGAGGGCCTCACGGAATCTGTAGGCCAGTTGCACGTCGATGCCCGGAGCAGCGCCCGGCGCCAGTTCCACGTCCACGTTCAGGTGGCGTAGTGCGCCCGCGCGCGTGACCACCGCCTTGAATTCCACGACGTCTCGAAACTCCCGCACCACAGATTCTATGGCGGCCGGGTACACGTTGACACCGCGCACGTTCACCATGTCGTCGCTGCGGGTCCGGATGCCGCCATCCAGGCGCGCGAACGTGCGCCCGCAGCCGCAGACGTCGCTCCGCCGCACGACGACGTCGCCGGTCCGGTATCGGATAGCCGGGCTGGCATGCCGGCCCAGGTTGGTCACCACCAGCTCGCCAGGCGTGCCGTCGGGCACGGGCTCGCCGGTCGAGGCATCCAGCACCTCGCAGATGAATGCGTCCTCGTTCAGGTGCAGCGAACCCGGCGATTCCCAACACTCGAAGCTGATCGGTCCCACCTCGGTCAGCCCGTGGTGGTCCAGGACGCGTGCGCCCCAGGCCGCCTCGATGCGCGCGCGCGTGGCCGGAATGTTGCCACCGGGCTCACCAGACACGATCAACGCCCGCACCGAGCTGGCAGCCAGCGCGCCCTCGGGCCACTGCTCGGCGGCCACCTCGGCCAGCCGCAGCGCGTAGGTGGGCGTGCAGCACACCACCGTCGGCTGGACGTCGGCGATCGTCGTCAAACGCACGTGCGTGGACATGCCGCCACCGGGCACGCAGTGCAGTCCCACCTGCGAGCCCGCTTCGAAGCCGGCCCAGAAACCGAGGAACGGGCCGAACGAGAACGGAAAGAACACGCGGTCGCCCACGCCCACGTGCGCCGCCCGGTACACGTCCTTCCAGCACTCGAGCATCCACTGCCAGCTCTCATTGGTGTCGAGCCACCGGAGCGGCTTGCCGGTGGTGGACGACGTCTGGCAGTAGCGCGTGTACGCGCTGAGCGGCTCCGTGAGATTGGAGCCCCACGGCCCGTATTTCTCCTGGTCCGCGACCAGTTCAGCCTTGGTCGTGAACGGCAGCCGGCCCAGGTCTTCGGGAAGACGCAGGCGCCGCAAGTCGATGCGCGCGGCATTGAGCTTGCGGGTATAAAAGGCGTTGCGCCCGAGCAGCTCGCGCAACGCCGCCAACAAGCGTTCGCCCTGCCGCGCAGCCAGCGCGTCGCGGTCTAGCGTCTGGTGGGTCATGTCAGGGCGCCGGCGGCGCCACCTCGAACCGCGAGATGACGTCCGGGGGGAAAGGTGCGGCTTTCATGCCTGAGCCGTCCTTGACCACGCACACCATGGTGGTCGTGCCGGTGGCGATGCGCACGTCGCCCATGGAGATTTCGCAATCGTACCGCATGCTCGATTGGCCGATGGCAGCCACGCGGACCACGACGTCGAATTCGTCCTCGAAACGGAGCGGCCGGTGGTAGTCGAAGGAGGCGTTGACGCGAGGAAAGCCGACGCCGCCGGCCGCGGGGGCGATGCTGAGGCCGGCCGCGCGCCACATGGCATGCTCCGCCTCCTCCAGGTACCGGAAGAACCAGCTGAAATGCACGATGCCGGCGCAGTCGGTCTCGTAGAAGTTCACTCGGCGGCGCAGCCGGTACTCAGACCATCGGCGAGAGGTCATCCCAGCTACGTGTACCTCACTGAGAGGTGCTGCGGAAGGAAGAATCGTTTCAGGAGCGAGTCCACGCGCAGCAGCCCGTCGCGTGTGAGGGCCACCACCTGGTCGGTCGCCGCGGCCAGGTACCCTTCGGCCGCCAGAGAGTCGAACTCGCTGCGGAAGCGGGACCGCACGTCCACGTGATATTTGCCCTGGAAGTAGCCGGGCACGATCGATCCGCGCTTCAACTGCAGGATCAGCTCGCGGATCAATCGCTCGTCGTCGGTGGGACGATAGGCGCGGGCCAGCGGCGTGTCCCCCCGGCGTATGGCCGCAGAGTAGGCCTCCCACGTATCCAGGTTCTGCATGTGGACGCGGTTGACGTGCCCGAACGACGCCACGCCCAGGCCGATCATGTCGGCCCCCTGCCACAGCCTGTCCGTATAGATGAAGCGCGTGCGCGCATCCTTCACGGCCGTGTAGGCGCTGCGCACGTGGTAGCCCTTGGCCTCCAGCGCCTCGAAGCCCTCCTGCACCCAGCGCCGCTTCGTGGCCCAGTCGGCCACCGCCTGGGTGAATCGGCCCGTGCCCTTCAGGGCGTCGCTGCTGATCGTCGTGTTGAACGGCAGCTCCATCTGGTAAATCGTGACGCTGTCGGGCTCCAGGGCCAGCGTCTCGCGGATGCACGCGCGCCAGTTCTCGTCGGTCTCGCCGAGCATGCCGGCGATCAGGTCGATGTTGATCTGCGGGAAATCCAGCGATCGCGCGTAGTCGTAGGCACGCCGGATCTCCGGCGACCGGTGCGCCCGGCCGTTCAGCTCCAGCAGGTCGTCGTTGAAGTTCTCGACGCCCAGGCTGAGGCGCGTCACGCCCAGGCGGCGGATCGCTGCGAGCTTCGCCTCGGTGAGCGTGCCGGGCTCGCATTCGAAGGTCACTTCCTCGGCCTGCGTCCACGGCGTGTGGGCCACCAGGCGGTCTACCAGGCCCTCGAGCTGGCGGGTCGAGAGAAGGATGGCGTTCCGCCGCCGAAATACACGAAGTCGAGCGGCCGGCCCGCGACAGCGGGCAGCTCGCGCCACAGGTCCCACTCGCTCGCCAGCACGTCCAGGTAGTCCTGGACCTCCTGCGCGTTCTTGTCGGTGTAGACGCGGAAGTAGCAGAAGTGGCACCGCTTGCGGCAGAACGGGATGTGCACGTAGAGCCCGAGCGGCACTCCGGCCTGCGGCGGGGCGTTGAGCGCGGGCATCGCGTCGCGCGCCACGGCGTCGGCCGACCACACCGAGAAGGGCGGATAGGTGGCCACGAAATAGCTGCCCACCTCGGTCTTCTCAGGCTGAATTACGGTCAGACGGTCGGCCACGATTCACTATACCCCACGGTCCCCGCGCACTCGGCGCAACGTATACTGCAGGGCACAACGCGACATGGAAGCGAGGGCAAAGGGCATGGGCTGGGTGGTGTTCGTGGCGGGAGCCGTGTTGTCGTGGGGCGCATACGGAGCCATGCTCCACCAGGGTCAGACGCAGCTGGGCAACCCGCTCAAGGCGCTCCTGTGCGTGGGGGTGGCCTATTTCCTCATCGGCGTGATCGTGCCGGTGGTGGGGCTCACCAGCCAGAACAGCCTGTCGGGATTCAATACCGCGGGGATGATCACGGCGACCGTGGCCGGGGCGCTGGGCGCCATCGGCGCCGTGTGCATCATCCTGGCCTTTCGAACCGGCGGGCTTCCGATCTACGTCATGCCACTCGTCTTCGGAGGCGCGCCGATCGTGAACGTGATCGTCACGATGATGATCCACCCGCCGAAGTCCGCCATCAACCCGATGCTCTTCGTCGGGTTCCTCCTGGCGTCGATCGGGGCGGGGATGGTGTTGTACTTCAGGCCTACTTCGTAGGCCGGAGTACTCTGAAAGGCAAAGGGCAGAAGGCAAAAGGCAAAAGGAAGAGGGGGCTAACGCCGCCGTACTCCGCTGCTGTTTCGAACGGCGGTGTGAACGATCGCACCGAGGATTAACATGAGCTCCTCGGACTCCTTGAGCAGCGGGTCGAAACGCGAGTCCAGCAACTCGCACTGGCGACAGACCCGCAACCGAAACCTGGTTTCCTTGGCTTCCTTCAACGCGATGCGGTTCTTGGCGATGAAGTCGGCGTGGCTCGACGCGCCCTCGGCCTCGTGGGCGTTGGCGCCAACCGACGTGCCCGCGGCGAGAATCTGATACGAAAGCGCGCGCCCGATAGGACCTCGAGTGTGCAGGAACTGCGCGGCTCGAACGATGTCGCAGGCGAAGTCGACCAGACGTTCTCTTATATCGAACGGTTTACGCGAGGCGGCCGCTTTCGACGTCTCCATCCATAAGCAAGGAGCAAACCGTCGCTCTTCCTTTTGCCCTTTGCCTTTACCTGTTTCAGGCCTTGATCAGTTTCACAACAGTCGCGCCAAGATGGCTCTCGTGAGCGTCCCAATGCGCCTCCACCAACGGGTGGCCGGCGAGCACTTTGTGGACGACGGCGCGCTGCACGCCTTTTCCGCGACCGTGGATCAGGCGCACCTCAATCAGCCCTACCTCGTGGGCGGCGTTCACGTACTCCTCGACAACTGAGGGAATGTCACGCGGCGCGAAGGCGTGGAGATCGAGCGTGCCTTCGATGGGGACGCGATGAGCCACCGAGCCGTCTTCCTTTTGCCCTTCGCCTTTTGCCCTTTGCCTTGACCACTATTTGCCGACTGCGTACAGGAATCGATCGGTCCTGAAGTACCAACGGCCATCAACGAGGGCCGGCGAGGCAAGGACGCGCTCGTCGAAACTGTTTACGTGCAGCAGTTCGAACGTCGGCCCCGCCTTCAACACAAACGTCTCGCCGTCGTCGTTGGTGAAGAACACTTTGCCGTCCACGGCCACGGGCGACGCCGAGAATCCCTCGCGCCGCGCCACGCCCAGCCGTCCCTGCCACAGCGTCTTGCCGCTGGTGGCGTCGAAGGACGTGACGATGCTGGCCATGTCGTTCACCATGTACAGCTGTCCCTGATACAGGACGGGCGACGGCACGAAGGGTGAGCCGCGCTGCGTGCTCCATGCCACGTGGCTGCGCGTGACGTCGCCCTTGCCGCCCGGCTTGATCGCCAGCGTCGGGCCGGCGCGGCCGGAGGAGCAGAACACCATCCCGTAACCCACGACGGGCGTCGGAATCACCTCGTAGCTCATGCCGCCGCAGCGCCACAGCTCCTTCCCCGTTGCGGGGTCGTAGGCCTGCACCGCCTGCTGGCTGTTCACGATGATCTCGTCGTGGTCCACCACGTGGACCGCGATCGGCGTGCCCCATCCCGTGTTCGCGTCGCGCGGTGTCCGCCACAGCTGGTTGCCCGTGCGGGTATCGAAGGCGGCGACAAAGGAGCCGTTGAACTGGTCCTGATACAGGATGATGCGGTCCTTGTAGAGAAGCGGCGACCCGGCGGTGCCGTGATACGCCTCCATCGCGCCCAGGTCCTTGTGCCACTGGATCTTGCCGTCCATGTCCAGCGCCACGAGGCCCCGCGGACCGAACGACACGTAGATGCGCCGGCCGTCGGTGGCAGGCGTGGACGACGCGTGCCCGTTCTTGTAATGCGAGTTGTCGTCCACACGACCCTGCGGCGCGGGCGTCTCCCACAGCTTCATGCCGTCCGTGCGACGAAACGCCAGCACCGACAATCGGCTGCCGTTGTCGTAGGCCGTGGTCAGGATGATCCGGTCGCCCCACACGATCGGCGACGAATTGCCCCGGCCGGGGACGGCCACCTTCCACGCCACGTTCTCGGTATTGGACCAGCGGTCGGGATAGCCCTTTCCCTGCACCAACCCCTGTCCCGACGGGCCGCGCCAGCGGGGCCAGAACGCGAGGCCCGGGCCCTCGTCGGCCACCATGCGCACCGCGTCGTCGCCGGCCTGCTGCCCCGCCTGTCCGAGCACCGCGCGAGATTCGAGCGCCGCGGCCAAGACCACGACACCGACGAGAGACGCGGCTCGAACATTCGTCATGGCCCCTCTTCTTTTTGCCCTTTGCCTTTTGCCTTTTGCCTTGTTCTACTTCTTCCGGCGCGGGCCGATGGCGTAGAGATATGCGGACGTGCGAATAAACAACTGCCCGTCCGAGACAGCCGGCGAACTCAGCGTGTAGTCCACGAGATCGTTCTCGGCCAGGAGCGCGAACTTCGGCCCGGCCTGCACGACGCTCGTCACACCATCTTCGTCCGTGATGTAGATCTTGCCGTCGGCCAGCACGGGCGAGCCGCTGTAAGTGGCGTTGCGAAGCCGCTGCGGCCCGTAGAGGACCTTGCCGGTGGCCGCGTCCAGGCAGTACATGATGCCGCGATCGTTGATCGAGTAGAAGTAGGTGCCGTCGGTCACCGGCGTCGGTACGTCCGGACCGCGATCGAAGCTCCACAACAAGTGCGACCGCGTGACGTCGCCACGGCCGCCGGCACGAAACGCCAGCAGCGGGCGTTCGCGCGACGGCGCGATCAGCAGGTTGCCGTGCACGACGGGCGACGCCACCAGCCGGTACGCCCCGTCGTTGTTGGGGTTCAAGCCGTCGGCGCGCCACAGTTCACGGCCCGACGCCAGCTCGTGCCCGGTCACCACGTCGCCGCCCGTGATCACAACCTCGGTGCCGCCGGCGTGGCGCAAGAGCGCGGGCGTCGTATAGGCGTCGGGCGATTCGAACCGCGCGCGCGTGGGACGCTCGACCCGCCACCGCGTCTTGCCACTGGCCTTGTCGATCCGCAGGAGATAAGAGGGGTCGTCGGTGTGCATGCCGTGCAGCACCTGCACGTAGAGTGAGTCCTCGTGCAGCAACGGTGACGATGCATACCCCCACTGCAGTCCGAACCGGCCGTAGTCGGTCTGGATGTCTCGCGCCCAGCGTTCGGTGCCGTCGAGACCGAAGGCCTTCAGCACGCCCGTCCCCGTCATGACCCACACCGTGCTTCCGTCGGTGACGGGGGAGGGCGACGACATCTGCTGCTTCATCATCCGGCGGTTGCCGCCACCGAGCGGCCGCTTCCAACGGACGGAGCCCTTGTTCCGGTCCACGGCCCACAGGGCCAGCTGCGCGCCTTCCCCGACGTTCGCGAAGATCGTGTCGCCCCACACGATCGGCGTCGAACCCGACCGCTCGGGCATCGCCAGCTTCCAGGTGATGTTCTCGGTGGCGGACCAGCGCAGGGGCAAGCCCGTCTCGGCGCTCGTGCCGTTGAGCTGGGGGCCGCGCCACTGCGGCCAGTCGTCGGCGCGAAGATCCGCCAGCCCCGCCACCGCCGCTGCGCCAACGCACAAAAGGACCGTCACAACTCCGCGGCTCGTCAGGGGCATGGGTCTCCTACTCGGAACGCAACGATTCTAACAGCGGCGTTGCGGTCGTGGCCCGGGTGGCGACCATTGCCGAGATCAGTCCTGTGACGAGCACGGCGAGCAGGAGCACCAGTCCTCCTGCGCCAACCGGCGCCCGCGCACCGCGTTCCACGAGCGCGGGCGCTACAGCTATCCACGCGCAGGCACCTCCGACAAGCAGCCCGCCGCCCACCAGCATCACGTTCTCCACGAAGGCCATCAGCAGGAAGTGCGGCGGTCCGTAGCCCACCGCCCCGAGGAGCGCCAGCTCTCGACGCCGCTCGAGCACGTTGCGGAGCAGCACGGCCGCGACGCCCACCGTGCCAAGCAGCAGCCCCAGCGCGCCGAGCGTCTGGAACGTCGAGAGGTACGTGTTCTCCACGCGGTGGTATTCGTCGAGCCGCTCGCGCGTCAGGCGGGCATCGCCGCCGAAGTCCACGAGGGCATCCTCCGCCATGGACACGACCGCTGCAGCCATCGGGGCCGGCGCGTCCACCAGCAGCAGCCCGTAGCCCTGCTGCGCCGGGAAGATGCGCAGGAACGCCGCCTCCGCCATGATGAACTCCCCCTGCAGCAGGCTGTCTCGCAGTGACGCCACGACGCGCAGGCGAAGCGGACGCCCGTTGTCGTCGATCACGAAATCACCGCCCACCGGTGTGTGCAGCACATAGGCCAGGGAGTTGGCGTCCGCAATCACCGGGATGGCGCCGTCGTCGAAGCGACGCTCGAGCAGCAGCCATGGGTTGGCGCCCTCGGCCTCATTGCCGTCCACGGTGGCCTGAAACACGAAGCGGCCTTCGCGCAGGAAGCTGGCGCGAGCGCCCAGGACGCGGGGCCGCGTGGGGGCATACAGGTTGAGACAGCTGGCGTCGTCGCCGGGCGCCACACGGAACGGTTCAACCTGCACGCCGCCGGGCAGTGTCAGACCGACTTCGCGGCGTCCCTCGTCGGTGCCCAGGTCGTGCACGAGCGGCACCAGGGACTCGACCATCACGGTGTAGCCGCCAGTGCCCGACGCCCGCTCGCTTGACGCGGGGGTCGGGCCACGACGAAAGGAACCCACGGTGACGAGGATGAACGCTGCCGCCGCCACCACCGCCACGGACAACACCGCGCGGCCCGGTCGGTACGACACGTTGCGCATCCCCAGGCGGCCCACGCTGCCCCATCCCCGTCCGGCCACGATGCGCGCGGGCGGGCGACGGGCCCAATAGGCCACGAGCGACAACGCCGCACCGAGCAGCAGGGCGCCGGCGCCAAAGAATGCGGCGGCCTCATCGATCCGGCCGGAGGCCCCCGCGGCCAGCAGACCCAGGCCCAGGCTCCCGAGCACCAGCGCCACCAGCCACGTGCGGCGTCCGCGCGTCCCGCCACCGGCGTCCAACAGCTCGACGGTCAGATCGCCGGCGAGCAGACTTCGTTCGGTGACACGCGCGAGCCCGCGGAGCGTCCACCAGATGCACACGATCGCCGCGACCACGCCCCCCAGCAGGCCGCCGGCCAACGATCCCGCGCTCGCGTGGACACTGAGCGCCGTGGTACCCACGGCGTCCACCCACCACGTGCGCAGGCCGGTCACGATCAGCCACGCGTAGCCCATGGCGCCCGCGAGGCCCACTACGCCGCCCGCGAACGCCAGCACGACGCCCTCCTGGAGGAACACGCGGCGAACGTCAGCAACACGGAACCCGACCGCTCGCAGCAGGCCCACCTCACGGACGCGCTGCTCGATGCCCAGCTTGAAGAACAGCGACGCGAGCATGAGCGCCGAGACCACCAGGAAGAAGCTGAAGTAGACGAAATACTCCCCGAAATCGGTGGCCCCTCGCGAGGCCGACAGCGCCTCGCCGCGCACGTCCCGAACGGACACGCCCGCGGCCAGCGGATCCAGGCGCGCGCGGACCCCCGCCGCGAGACGCCGCTGCTCGTCCTCCACGCTGGCGCCCGGGGCTACCGGCACGCGGATGGACGTCGCCTCGCCGTACCGGCTACGCCACAAGCGCTGGCCGACCGCCAGCGGGATGAAGGCCTTGGGCGTCGTGCGGTGTTCGTTCCAGTAGGCCTCGTCCTGCGGACGCACGCGCCGCAGGTCTATGGGGAACGGCGGGTCCCAGTCGTCGATCGTCGTCGAATCGCTGATCCCGGGATACTCCGGCGACATGTCGCGATCCCCGCTCGCAACAGGCACGATGGACGCGACGGTGAAATCCGAGGAGCTGGAGATCAGGCGGCCGGGGTCCTCCCACAGGAAGTACTCCATTGTCAGACGGTCGCCCACGCGGGCGCCCAGGTCGCGCGCGGCCCACTCGTTGAGCGCGATGGGCGGCAACCCGCCCTCTGGTTGCGGAGGCAACGGGACGGAGGACGCGTCCACGGCGGTCACGAGCGAGTAGGGCACCTCGCGGCCCTCGATCCGCAGGGTATTGGCCAGGTACGTGAACATCGGCCGCGCCGGTGGCGTAGCCGCGGCAACCGTTTCGCGCACGGCGGCTTCCTGCCGTGCGTCAAGCAGGCCCGCGGACGATTCGATGGCGACGGCACGAGGGCCCGCCAGCGGGCGGACGCGCATCCCAAGGTCTTCGAGGGCCGCGCGCTCGCCCACAGCCGCCTGCAGGGCACGGAGCGCACCGGCACGATCCGTGACTCGCGAGGTCTCCCCCGCCAACGCCGCGAGGATCGTGTTGATGCGGCCCGGGATCTCGAGATCGCGCTGCAGACGGGCCAACGGCACGAACAGGGCGCGCACGTCTCCCTGCTGCGGCCGCAACGAGAACTCGCCCACCGTCGAGGGCGGCAGTACCCGCTTCACCGAGACGCGGACCGTGCGGCCCAGGTCGTCCTTGCGCGCGTGCAACGACTCGATGGGGATCGCGGATGGCCGCTGCAGCCGTACGAGCAGCGTCGCGCCTTCGCCGGCAGCCAGGTCGGCCGCGAGCGCGGGGCTGAGATAGGCGTCGCGATCGGCCGGCCCCGACACGCCGTCCATCTGGTGAAACCGCCAGAACCGATCGTCCACGCCGTACACCGCCACGTTGCCAACACGACGGCCGGTGTCCTGCGCGGTGACGAACCCTTGCGCAACGAGCAGCGGCGCGACCGCCGAGAACGTGGCCGAAACGGACGGGGCGCGCGCGAGGTCGTCGCTCAGCGCCTCGCGGAAGAAGATCGAGGCCACCACGGCGTGATCGGTCCGCCCCAGGCGATCGGTCACCAGGCCGCGCAGGCTTGCGCGCACGGATTCGCCCACGACGAGCGCGCCCGTCAGCACGGCCACCGCGGTGGCGACGCCGAGCACCACGGCCAGATTGGTCCGCCAGTAGTGGGCCAGGCCGCGAAGCGCCAGGTGGTGCGGGCGCATGATCACGTGCGTTCCTCGCCGAGCCCGGCGCGCCGCCAACCTTGCATGTGCCCGCGCAGGCAGTCAACCCTCGCGAACCCGTGACGGCGGAGCCGCCACGCAGCCCACCACGCACGGGGACCGTAGCCGCAGTAGACGACGATGGGCGTGTCGGCAGGCATCGACACCGCGAGCGGAGGCCAGCCCGGTGTCCAGAACGGCAGGTGCCTGGCGCCCGGGACCCGGCCTCGTCCGTATTCCCACGCCGAGCGCACGTCGAAGATGACCGGCGCGTCGCCGGACGCGACACGTGCGGTCAACTCGACTCGAGAGATCGCCACGCGCCGATTGTCGCACTATGCTGGGGAGTGCCGGTGCCCTTGGGAGACTGTATGCGTACGCAAGCGTTGTGTTCCTCGTCGTTGGCCCTGTTCCTTTTGGCCCTGCCCGCCCTCGCGACGGCTCAGTTTCTCGACGTCGGCGTCCACGCCAGCTTCGTCAACTCGGGCGAGTTCGACGACACGAGCATCGGCGTCGGCGGCCGGGTGGCGTGGTACCCGTCGTCATGGCTGGGCGCTGAGGCGGAGTTCACGGTGTATCCGCAGGACTTCCCGGATCGGCGGGCCTTTTCGTCCAGCCAACGCGAAGGGCTGTTCGGCGTGACTGTCGGACCACGGCTCGGGTGGGTGCGGCCGTTCCTGCGTCTTCGTCCGGGATTCGTGACGCTGGCCGAGGCGCCGGCGCCCTTCCCCTGCATCCTGATCTTTCCGCCGCCGATCGCTTGCCAGTTGGCCGGCGGCGACACACTCGCGGCGATGGACTTTGGCGGCGGGATCCAGTTCGGCGGCCGCGGCGCGTTCCTGCGCGTGGACATCGGAGATCGGATGGTCAAGTACCCGGGGCCGGTCTTCGACGAGAACCGCGAAATCCGGAACGAGGGTTTCTGGGGCCACGACTCGCGCGTAGCACTTAGTATCGGTGTGGGGTTCTAGCCCCGCGAAGCGGGGCCAACAGACACTGCCGAGCGAGGCGCAGCCTCGCTCTTAGCGCACCCGCTCGAGGCGGCCGTTGGTAATCTCGAACCGCGCTGGAAACATCTCGGCCAGTCGCGCGCTGTGCGTCACGACCACCAGGATGTTGCGCAGCGACCGGTGCAGGTCCACGAGCAGCGCGGCGACGGCATCGGCTGACGCCTGATCCAGATTGCCGGTGGGTTCGTCGCACAGCATCAGCCGCGGCTGGCGGACGAGCGCCCGGGCCACGGCCACGCGCTGGCGTTCGCCGCCCGACAACGCGCCCGGCCGATGGTCCAGGCGGTCGGACAGCCCGACGTCCTGCAGCAAGCGTGTCGCATGGGCCATGTCGTCGGCCCCTGCGGATGGACCCCGGCCCTTCGGCGCGACAAGCGTCGGCACCAGCACGTTCTCGAGCACCGAACACTGCGGCAGCAGGCAGTGGTCCTGAAACACGAACCCGATCCGCGCGTTGCGAAACTCGGCGAGCGCCGAAGGCGCGAGAGCGAATGGGTCCTGGCCCTCGAGTCGGACGCTCCCCCTGGTCGGCGGTTCCAACGCTCCCAGCATGTAGAGGAGCGAGCTCTTGCCGCTGCCCGACGGCCCGGTGATGGCCGCGGCCTCGCCAGGGGCCAGCGTGAACGTCGCGTCCGAGACCACCGTCAGCGGGCCCTTGGGCGTCGGATACTGCTTGGTGACGTTCGCGACTTCAAGCATGGCTGCCCGCCACGCCGCGATAGACCTCCACCAGGCGATCGGCCGAACGTTCGATCGAATAGTGCGTGCGCACCTCCGCGAAAGCGCGCCGGCCCAGGGCCTCCAGGCGTGGACGGTCGCTCCACAACTGGAAGAACATGTCGGCAAGGCTCTCGGGGTTGTCCGGCTCGACCAGCACGCCGCCGCCCGTGCGCTCCACCACCTCGACGAACGCGCCGCGGCGCGGCTGCACCACCGGCACCCCGCACGCCATGGCTTCCAGCAGAAACATCCCCTTCGGTTCGCCGTAGGTCGCCGGCACGGAGAGGAGGTCGAGCCGCCGCAAAAAGTTGATCTTCTCGCCCCGATCCAACGTGCCGCGATAGGTGAACTCCTCACCCACTCCCCCGGCGGCGAACGCGGCCTTCACGCTGTCGAGATAGGAGGCGTAGGCGGGCGACATGTAGCCGGCCGCCTCGCAGCGGACCTGGGCCGTGGGCGGCAGCCGCTTGCGAAAGCGCACGTAGGCGTCGGCCAGCACGTGGAGACCTTTTTCAGGAGCGACGCGCGCGAAGTAGCCGACGCGAAACACGTCGTCGCGCGACGCAGCGGCCGCATAGCCCGTGACGTTGATGCCGAGCGGGACGACCGACATGCGCTCGGCCGGAATCTTCAACAGCTCGCCCAGAAACTCGGCTTCGTAGTCGCTGACCGCGATGAACCGGTCCACGTCGCGCACCTGGCTGCGAATCAAGTCGAGGACGCGTTCGCGATAGGGCGGCAGCAAGCCGTCGATGAACAGCTCCTCGCCCTGCAGCGTGCAGCACACGGGCCGGCGGAAGGCCGCGCGGAGCGGCGCCGCCATCGCTATCAAGAGCGAGTTGGGCAGGTTGATGACGTCAGGCGGGGGCTCGTCGCGCGTCCACTCGATCAGCTTGTCGAACTCGCGGGCCAGGACACCGGAGCGGCCTTCGAGCGTCGCCACCGTCATCTCGCCGAGCAGAGCCGGGTTGACCGACGATACGGACCGGTTCGCGAAGGCGCCGATCACGCCCGGGATGTCCCACAGGCGATCGAGCACGCGCGGCAGGCGGCGGAACACCGGCCACGACTGCTGCAGGTACACGCTGATGCCGCCGAAGAGCACCCGTCGCTCGCTGACGTTGGGTTCGTCGGTGCGCGTCGGCGTGTACACCGGCACCAGGTGGGCATCGTGCCCACGTTTCAGCAGTTCGGCCGCGATCGCGTTGTCGCGGAAACAGCTGCCGCAGTACATCCCGGCAGCGCCCGCAGTGATGGAGAGGATCCGCATGCGGAAGCTCTTGGCGGAACTACGAACTACGAACCACCAACTACCAACCAGCCGCCATCAGGTTCCACTCGGCGCTTCCTGGTATGCACGCGCCCTGAATAGGAACTCCACTATGTTCCCTTCGTGCGGCTGCAGCCAATTGAGCTTGCTTGTGGGCACGGGTCCGAAATTCAGGCGATCGATGTGCACGGCGTCGAGCAGGCGCCGCTGGAGATCGGGTTTGCCGGTGATGGCCGTGCACACGAGCGTCGGTCCGATGGCGTCGATCATCTTCGACTCGGGGCACTCCACCACGGTCACGAACGGGAACATGTACTCCTTCTTGGCAATGGCGGTATCGGGCGACTCGCAGTGCACCACGGTCGGCAGCAGGTAGTCGGCGCGCCCCTGCTTCACGACGCGCGCACCGCCGCGATGCGACGCGGTGACGTCCACGACACCATTGCCGGTGAGGTCGGCGTCGATCGACTGCGAGATGGCCTCGGCCACGCCTGGCACGGTGAAGGCCGCCAGACCAGCGTTGGGGTCCGTGGGCGGCAGCGCCTCCACCGTGGCGAGCCGCGCGGCCAGCGCCTCGGCGATCTTTTTCGTGTGCCGGCTCGCCCAGATGCCCGACGTGTTGATGCAGCTGCGCCCGCTGTTGATGAACACGCTCTCGACCATCACGTCGAGATAGCGTTCCCACTCGTCCACCACGTCGTCGCCGAGCAGGATCTTCGAGAAGCCGGGGCCGTGGGCCTGCACGCGCGGGTTGCCGCGATAGCGGTCCACCGTGGCCGTGCCGCCGAAGATCAGGCTGCGCGGGCACGCGTCCAGCACGGCGGCGCCCACGTCCGCTTCGCCCGGGTAGATCGAGATGGACTCGCGCGGGATGCCGGCGGCGAAGAAGGCCTCGGCCACGCGGAACGGCGTCCACGGCTCCTGGGGCCCGGGCTTGAGCACCAGGCCCACTTGCATCGGGATGATCGGCAGCCACAACGTGTGCACGCCCGGGGAGTTGGACGGCAGCACCAGGCCCAGCACCGGGCTCTGCGCCTGGTAGCTGATCGGCACGCCTCGCTCTTCACCGCGGCCAGTCGAGAGCACGTCGAAGGAGAGCCCGCGCGTGAGCGACGTGAGGATGTTGCGCATCTGACGCAGCACGAACGCGTTCTTCTGCATGTTGGCGCGGCACATGTGCTCGGGCAGGCCCGTGCTCGCCGATTGCGCGCGCACGAACTCGTCCGCCGTCTGCGTGCCGTCGCCCATCGGCAGCGTGCCCGAGGTGTAGAACTCCCCGGCCTTGCCCACGCGCTCGATCAGATCGTCAATCGGAATGGCGCGCAGCGCCTCGCGCGCCTGCTGCGCCTTGCGCATGTCGCGCTGCACCAGGCCGCCGTTCGCGCGGCTCACGGTGGCGATGGGCTCGCCGGTCGAGAAGTGAACGACGTGGTCCACTTCCATGCTGGTATAGGGTTGACCCCACCGGAGAACGGGCAATTGGAGCATGCGTGTGCGACCCGAGTGCTGAATTAGGCCCGACCCCAAACTTCTCGAGTTACGGAATCGTCAGTAGACGCCGATCGTGGTCGTGGCGGCGAAGGCGCGATACGGCCGAACGCCGCTGACGCCGTCCCAGGGATAGCGCGCGTAAGGCTGTTCCCGTTCGCCTTCATCGCGTTCCAGGAAGCCGGGCACGAAGAACTCCCTGGTCAACGTCGTCAGCTTGACCCGGCCGGTTTCGCCGTAGCCCACGACCTTCAGCTCGTCGTCGAAGTCCACCACTTCCACGACGGCCCGCGGCTGCGGGGCGTAATACGCGATCTTGTAGTTGTTGTGGGGACCGCTGGGCGCGCTGGCGGCCAGTCCCATCAGCGTGTTGCCGTAGGTCGGCGTCATGTACGCGCCGTCCAGCAGCTCCTCGTGCGCAAACCGGTTCCACTGCGGCGTGAACTCCGTGCCACCCGAGAAGATGCCCGTGATGCCCATCTTGCGGATCGAGGTGCCCATCGATTCCAGCCGCAGCGCGAGCGACTCGAGCAGCTTCGGCGTGGTGAACATGCACCGGATGTCGTGGTTGGCCTGCAGGATCGTGACCGCCTGGTCGATCACGTGGTCCTTGTAGGCCTGCAGGTGCTCGCTCCACCCCTTCTTGATCAGCTTGATGACCCAGCGGGGGTCCAGATCGACGCAGAAGGCGATGCCCCCGCGATGCTGCGCCAGGTGCTCCACCGAGAGGCGCAGGCGCCGCGGGCCTGAGGGGCCGAGCATCAGCCAGTTCGACCCGCGCGGAAAGTGTTCGTCCGGCAGCGTCTCGCTGAAGATCTCGTAGTCGGTGCGGAAGTCTTCACAGGCGACGCGCGTCTTGGGAATGCCGGTCGTGCCCCCGGTCTCGAAGACGAAGACCGGCTTCCCGGCCAGGCCCTTGGGCACCCAGCGCTCGACGGGACCTCCGCGCAGCCACTCGTCTTGAAACGAGCCGAGCCGGGACAGATCCGAGAACCCGTTGATCTCGCGCCGCGGGTCCCACCCCAGCTTGCTCGCGTAATCGAGCCAGAAAGGACTGCCGGTTGCTGGGTCGAAGTGCCAGGCCACCACTTCCCGTACCCACGCGTCGAGCCGCGTGCGGGCGGCGAGGACGTCGGCTTCGGATGCGGATGCGGTGACAGTCGGCGCGGCCATAAGCCCTAAGTATAGCGGGGGTATGATTACGGCCGACACCAACGACCCACGACTAACGACCAACTGCCCACCTCCACCGACAGTCCGATGCCAACTCCCGAATGACCCCCGTGCAGTGGCTGATCTGCGTGATCGCCGCGCTGGGGTTCGCCTTCGATTCCTACGAGCTGCTGATGCTGCCGCTCATCGTGCGGCCGGCGCTCGCGGATCTGCTGAGCGTGGCGCCCAACAGCCTCGCCGTCAACGAATGGGTGGGCACTATGCAGTACGTGCCTGCCGTGGCTGGTGGCATCTTCGGTCTGCTGGGTGGATACCTCACGGATCTCTTCGGCCGCAGGCGCGTGCTGGTCTGGAGCATCCTGCTTTACGCGTTCTCCGCGCTCTTCGCCGGGTATTCCACCAGTGTGTATGAGCTGCTCTTCTGGCGCTGCTGCACGTTCGTGGGGGTGTGCGTCGAGTTCGTCGCGGCCGTCGCGTGGCTGGCCGAGCTCTTCGACGACCCGAAGCTGCGCGAGAAGGTGATCGGCTACACGCAGGCGTTCGGCTCGATCGGCGGGCTGATGGTCACTGGGGCCTACTATTTGATCGTCACCTACGAGTCGTCGTTCCCGATGATCCAGGGCGAGCAGATTGCCTGGCGTTACACGCTGATCTCGGGCGTGATTCCCGCCATCCCCCTCATCATCATCCGGCCGTTCCTGCCCGAATCGCCCGGGTGGATGGCCAAGAAGAAGGCAGGCACGCTGAAGCGGCCGAGCTTCGCGGAGCTGTTCGCGCCAGAGTTCCGCACCACCACCATCGTGACTACGGTGATGATGGCGTGCCTCTACGCGGCCGCCTTCGGCGCCATCCAGCAAATGCCGCGCATCGTGCCGGGCCTGGAGGAGGTTCGTGCTCTCGGGCGTACCGGCGTCAGGAACAGACCATCAGTGTCGTGCAGTCGTTCCAGGAGTTCGGCGGGCTGACCGGGCGCATCCTGCTGGCGGGCCTGGCGGCGGTGATCATCGGACGGCGGCGCCTGCTGTACATCTTCCAGATCCCCGGCCTCTTCATCCTCCCGGCGGTCTACTTCCTGGTGCCGTCGGTCGGACTGACGCTGGCGCAGTGGGGCATTTTTGCCGTGGGCGTGGCCACCATTTCCCAAATGAGTTTCTGGGGGAACTATCTGCCGCGCGTCTACCCGACGCACCTGCGCGGCACGGGCGAGAGCTTCGCCGCCAACGTGGGCGGCCGGATGATCGGCACATGCGCGGCGCTGGTGACGACGTCTCTCGTCACGTCCATGCCTGGAGGATCGGTGCCGATCCGGCTGGCCTATGCGGCTGGCATCGTGGGGACGGCGGCTTACGTCGTCGCGGTGATCGCCAGTCGGTGGCTACCCGAGCCGAAGAGCGAGGCGCTGCCTGAGTAATTCGTATTCGTGATTCGTACGATAACGACTAACCGACCACCGTAAGCCGCCGCGGCAACTTCCTCGAAGACGCGGTCCAGGTCTCGGCCGGTGACGCGCCCTTTAGTGAGTTCGACGATTCGCGGCGACGCCCCAGCACCAAGATTAGCGGTCAGGAACTCGCGATCCGTGGTGTCGTCCACGGTGAGCACCAGGCGGCTGGCGTCGAGGCGCTGTCCGAGCGCCTGAAGCTCGAACGCACAGCCGGCGCGCTTCTTCGAGAAATCCCTCAGGTCCATCAGCACCGCATCCGCGCGGTCCATCAGCCCGACCACCGCGGCCCGCCACGTGTCGGACTGGCAGCACAGCTCGTTGACCCGATACCGGCCGTCGGGATCCGGATCGCCGTCCAGACGAGAAAGACGGCTCTCGAGATCGCCGGCCGACTTCACGAACCGTGCGTGCAGCCGGCCCGTCGCGAACTCCAGGAAGTCGCTCGGATCCACGGTCCGGGCCACCACGTCCGGCGCGGCGATCATCGTGACGGGACCCAGCCAGCGCCACCGGGCCGCTACCCGGTCGAACAGCCGCTCGGTGCGTGAGATGTCGGCGAAGACGCGCAAGCAGCAGGAGCGTGCGCCGGGGCGGCCGCGGCACGGGCGTGATCCGACGCAGCAGCTGGCCGATAGAGGACCGCAAAACGCCAGCGCACGTCCCGGCCGCGATATGGAAGATCGGCAGCCACGACCAGCCGTTCGTGTTTACGTAGTCGATCGCGAACGCGGACACGAACATCACCCACCATACGTTGACCAGTAGTTCGCTGTCCGACATGCGCTTGGTCTCGAACGCGCGCGCCGTTGCCGCAAGCGCCCGCCATGCGACCCATCCGGTCGGAAGCGCCAGAATGATGAACCCCACTGTGAGGCCCACGTTCAGCACCAGTTCGCCGCCCGCTCCGCGTCCTCGCCAAGGCGCGGGTCAGCTGCCACTCCCCCAAGCGGCGCCAGGCTGAACACCAGCAGCCCCACGAACGTCATCGGCGCCACGCCGCGGACGCGCGGCAGGGCGGTCACCAGCATCACCACCAGCGGCGCGAACGCGCTCAGGCCGTCAGCTGCAGAAAAATGACGCCGTTCAAGAACTGGTCGAGCGACGGCGTGCGCCCGACCGCCAGGCGCTGCACCATGGAGACGGCGAGCATCGCCAGCGCGACAGCCGGCCAGCAGCACCACGCTGTACGACAACACCTTCCGCCACGAATAGGCGGCCAGGAGACGCCGCAATCGGCACGGCCGCGATCAGGAACTGACCGGTCTGCCCGAGCAGTCCATCGGCGTGCGCACTCGTAGGGCGGCCGCCTGGAGCACGCCAACGGCAGGGCGCAGAGCAGCACAGCCAGCGCGACGGCGGCGCCGATGCGCCATCGCATTCGCCGTTCCCACGCGAGGGCGCTCAATCCGAGGAGCGTGCCTCGGGGCTTCGCTTTCAGCGTCCGACCGGCGGGATCGGCAGCTCGAGCGGCGCCGCCGACGTTCATGCCAGCCAGGCACGCCGACCTTGTAACGCCACAGGACCAGCCGCGCGACGATCGCCGTGACGATCGCGGTATTGATGAAGTGCGCGTATGAGTTGGCCTGGATGCATCGACTGGCCTCGGGATCGGGCTGCTATGCTACCGCGTACCCGCGTGAAACGGTTCCTGCTCGTCACACTTGGCATCACCGGCCTCTACCTGGGCTTGAATTGCGTTTGGCTGGCGCTCACGCCGTCGCTTGGCGCGTGTTCGACGCCCGGACCGATCGCGGCTGGCAGCGAGAAGCCGCGGACGTAAGGGATCGCCAATCGCGAGCGAGGCCGACAACCGACTGCCACCGGACGCGCCTGGCAGCGTATCGGCTGGGCTTTCAGGTGGGCTACTGCAGCAACCTCCTCGGCAGCGTGGCGCTGCTGCCCCCGAGGCGCAGTCGCAAATGCGGGAGATCCTGGCGCCCCGCATCCAGGCCATCCGGATTCTGGGACAGGAGCTGGGCGTCGGAGAGGTCTCGTTGTTACGCGTCTCGAATACCGACGAATTCGGCCGCGTGAACGACCGGCTCGATGCCGACGAACTGGGGTTGGCGGCGCGGCTGGAAGCGGCGGCATCCCGGCGGCACCGGCACCTGCTGCTGCTCGGCGTGCACGTCAGGCGTGGCCGCGGCGCTGGCCGATGTGACGGCGGGAGAGTGCAGAGCCCGACCGCGCGAGTACATCGGCCGCCATGCGACGTTAGCGGGCGTGCCGCCGGCGGCGTGGGAGCCCGTGGCGCGTGAGGACCCGGCGCCACGCCGCAGGAGCAGACGGAAGCGTACCGGGCGGCGCTCGCCGGTCTCGAAACGGCGGTCGCAGCGCTGCCGCCGTTGGTCGCTAGTCGTTAGTCGTTGGTCGTTGGAGGTCGGTAGTTCCGCACAGAGGAACCGGAGTGGAGACCGGAGACTGGCGACTTTAGTTTACCCTTCGCCGCCCGGGAGGCTGTATGAGAACGTCTGTCCGTCTTTGCCTCGGCATCATCACGATGATGCTGGCGATGGGCTGGCTGCTTCCATCGCCGCACGCGCAGAGCAGCGCGCGGACACCGCCGAAGACGCCGTGGAGGCCATCCTGATATCCAGGGCGTCTACACGAGTTACAAGGCGTAAGCTGAACACGCCGCTCGAGCGGCCCGACGAGTTCAAGGGACGCGCGGCCGACCCACCACCGCCAACTCAGCCACGGTCGGCAAGAGAGCGCCATCGGCCGTGAATGCCGCGAAATCGCCGGCGGCATCGGCGGCGCAGAGACCGGCGCAGGACCGACGCACTGGAACGAACATCTGCAGGGGGGCGCGAGCCGGCGTATGCGCCTCCGATCCGCCTGACGGCAAGCTTCCGCCGATGACAGCGCAAGGACTCAACGCGAATCCGCGTGGGACCGCGACTTCATAACGCGCGAGAGGTGAAGGCGTGGCGAACTGTGGCTCGATCGCAGGACCATCGCCGTATCACTCGCGGGCTCCTCCGGCTCGATGATGCCCGCCATCTACGGCAACTCCTATGAGATTACGCAGTCGCCTGATTTCGTCGCGATCCGCTACGAGATGATCCACGGGCTCGCGTCATTCCACTCGACGGGCGGCCATCGTGAGCGGGGCGATTCGCGAAACGTCGGCGACGCCCGGGCGCGCTGGGACGGCAATCACGCTCGTCGTCGAGACGACCGAACTTCACCGACCGCACGCACATGGGCTACAACTTTCGCTACAACAGCGAGAATACACGCTCACCGAACGATTCACGCCGGTCGAGCCCCAACCTGTTGCAGTGGCAGTCACGATCGCCTATTCCCGACACGTGGACCAGACCGTGGACGTTCACGCTTGCCGCCTGACGAGAGACGACTGCCAGCAGGTGTTCGAAGTATGCCTGCCACGAAGGGAATCGCGGTCTAGAGCACATTCTCAAAGGTGCGCGCGCCGACGAACGCGCTGGCGGACGTTAGTCGTTCGTCGTCAGTCGTTTGTCGTTGTGTGTTGTGCGTTTGCAGTTCCGCACAGAGGGACTGGAGACTTGGAGGACTGACTACGAGCTGATTCGATACAGATGCGAGTCGCTCCGCACGTAGATCGCCCCGTTCGACATGGCCATCGACGCCAGCGTAGCGCCGTCCAGCCGGTTCACGGCCAGGCGGGTGAACATGCGGCCCGGGGCGATAACGGTCGCCACGCCTTCCTCGCTCAGGAAGTACACGCGCCCGTCGGCCAGGACCGGCGACGCTGAGTAGTTCCCACCCAGGCGCTGCTGGTAGTGGACGCGGCCGGACGCGGCATCCACGAGCGTCAGCACGCCGGTGTCGCTGACCACGTACAGCTCGTCGCCGACCAGGAGCGGTGACGGCGTAAACGGCGCCCCGCGCGAGAGCGTCCACTCGACGTGCGAGCGCGTGACGTCGCCTTCTCCGTCGGGCCTGACGGCAATCAGGGTCGGCTGCTGAAATCCAGTGGCAATGAAGACCAGGCCTTTCCCGAACACCGGCCGCGGCACATTCGAGAAGCCGTCGTCGTAGCTGACGCGCCAGATTTCCCTGCCCGTGGCCGGGTCGTAGGCGCCGGCGCGATAGGCGCCCACCGAGACCAGCTGATCGCGCCCGTTGACGTTGATGACGAGCGGAGTCGTATAGGCCTGATCGGCGGGCCGGCGTCGATCGCGCTTCCAGCGTTCCTTGCCGGTGCGCGTGTCCAGCGCCACCACGAACGCATCGACGTCGTTGCCGTCGCAGTTGAAGATCAGCAGGTCGTTGTAGAGCACGGGCGATCCGCCGCCGCCGTGCTGCGACTCGTAGTCGAAACGGGTCTTCCACAGGACCTCGCCCGAGGTCGAGAGCGCCGCCGTGCCGTCGGCGCCAAAGTGGACGTAGACGCGGTCGCCATCCAGGATCGGCGTCGGCGACGCGAAGCTGTTCTTGGGATTCAGCGGACGCTGGCGCGTCAGGCGGAACACCTCCACGTCCACCACCCGGCGGCCGGTCTCGACGTCGAAGGCCAGAGCCCGCAGCGACAGGCCGGCACGCTCGCGGCCGGACGCAGGCATCTCGACCGAGTCGTCAGCCACACGCGCCCCTGAGCGACCACGGGGGACGACCAGCCCACGCCGCCCACCGGCACCTTCCACTTGACGTTCTGCGTCTCGCTCCAGGTCAGCGGGAGTCCGCGCGCCTCGGCATGGCCCTGCCCCGTCGGGTCCGCGGAACTGCGGCCAGTCCTGCCCGCGCACGACGACACCGCACACCGTCAGCAGCGCGACAGCCGCGGCGGTTGTTCGACGCATACCCGCATGGTACATGGGCCGCCGACGTCTACGCCCGCGCGTACGCGCGGGCAATCAAACACTGCCGGAGCGAGGCGAGCCAGCGGGAGGCGAGTGGCGAACCTCGCTCCGCTATACTGCCGGCACACGCATGCGCCGGCTGATTCTGGCAACGGCCGCACTCCTCGCCACGCTCCCCGGCCTCCGTCTGGGCCTGGCTGCCGTGGACTGGCCCCAGTACCTCGGCGAGGGGCGCGACGGCGTCTACAAGGGCGCACCGCTGGCCGACTCGTGGCCCGCGACCGGTCCCCGAGCGGTGTGGAAGAAACAAGTCGGCGCAGGCTTCAGCGGGCCCGTGGTCGCCGCCGGCAAGCTCGTCCTCTTCCACCGGGTCGGCGCCGAGGAAGTGGTCGAGGCGATGGACGTCGCGACCGGCGCGTCGCAATGGCGGTACGCCTACCCCACCACGTATCGCGACGACTTCGGCTTCGACGAAGGGCCCGCGCGCCGTGCCGGTGGTGGCCAACGGGATCGTCTACACCTTCGGCGCGCAGGGACAGCTGCACGCGGTGGGCCTGGCCGACGGCAAGAAGCGCTGGAGCGAAGACACGGCCACGCGCTACCGCGTCGCGAAGGGCTTTTTCGGCTCCGCGGGATCGCCGCTCGTCGAAGACGGCCGCGTGATCGCCAACATCGGCGGGAAGGGCGCCGGCATCGTCGCCTTCGACGCCGCCACGGGCAAGGTGCTGTGGACGGCGACCGACGACGAGGCCAGCTACTCCTCGCCGGTGGGCGCGACGTTTGGTGGCAAGCGTCTGGCAGTATTCCTGACCCGCTCGGCGCTGGTCGGCCTGGATCCCGCCACTGGCGCCGATCGCGTTCCGGCGGCCGTGGCGGGCTCGCAACGCCAATTCCGTGAACGCGGCGACACCGCTCGTCGTCGGCGATCTGATCTTCGTCTCGACCGAGTACGGGCCCGGCGCCGGCGTGCTGCGCGTCGAGGGGTCGAACCTGGTAGACGTGTGGACCGGCCTCGAGAGCCTGACCAACCACTACGCCACGTCGGTGCACGCAAACGGGATCCTGTACGGCTACCACGGGCGGCAGGAGTTCGGACCTGCGCTGCGGGCCGTGGAGTTGCGCACGGGCAAGGTGCGGTGGTCGCAGGAGCAGTTCCGTGCCGGCAGCCTCATCCTGGCGGGCGCGCGGCTGGTGATCATGCGCGAGGGCGGTGAGCTGGTGCTCGCCGACGCCACGCCGGCCGCGTTCAAGCCGCTGGCGCGGGCGCAGGTGCTGCCCGCGGTGGTTCGCGCGTTCCCGGCTTTGTCCGACGGCATCCTGTATGTCAGAAACGAAAACACGCTTGTCGCGTTGGACCTCCGCAAGTAGAGCGCGCGCGGCACTGCTGGTCGTCACCGCGATCGGGCTGGCGGCGGTTGTCGCGGTCCTGGCACAGGGTCCTCAGGATCCGAGCGCGCTGCTCGACGCCGCTGTCGGCGACTTCGAGCGCGGCCGCATCGAGGAATCGGTCGCCAAGTTCAACCAGCTGGTGGCGGTCGCGCCGCGCGCCATGCCGCAACTGTGGCAGCGCGGCATCGCCCTGTACTACGCCGGCCGGTACGACGACTGCCGGAAGCAGTTCGAGGCGCACCGCACAGTCAACCCAGATGACGTGGAGAACGCCGCGTGGCACTTCCTGTGCGTGGCACGAGCCGAATCGCCGGCGCGCGCGCGGGCGGCACTGCTCCCCGTTGGGCCCGACGCGCGCGTGCCGATGCGAGAGGTGCTGGAGCTCTTTCGCGGCAAGATGACCATCGAGCAAGTGATGGCCGCCGCGGGCACGAGCCCCAGCGGTCAGTTCTACGGCCACCTCTACGTTGGGCTGTACTACGAGGCCACCGGAGACAACGCACGGGCCCGCACCGCGCTTGAAACCGCGGCAAACGAGCGGTTCCGGGCGGCCGGCGGCTACATGCACATGGTGGCGCGGGTCCACGTGGCCCGTCTGGGCAGCGCCGCCGGTCCATCCCGGTAAGCGCCGCCCTCTCCGTCAACGTAACCACCCATGAGCATCATGTCGAGAACCGTCACCCTCACCATCGGCAGCGCCCTGCTGGCACTCGGATCGTTCGTTGACGTCACCGGCCAGGCCTCCGACGCCGAGCGGTACTGGCCGCAGTGGCGCGGCCCGCACTTCAAGGGCGTCTCCACCACGGCCAATCCGCCCATCACGTGGAGCGAAACGAAGAACATCGCATGGAAGGCGCCGCTGCCGGGGCGCGGCAACTCCACTCCAGTCGTCTGGGGCGACCGATTGTTCGTCACGAGCGCCGTGCCGGCCGGCGTGACCGGCGAGGCCCAGCACACGCCGCGCGGCGGGCTGCCCCAGCGCGGCATGCACCGTTTCGTGGTGATGGCCCTCGATCGCAAGACCGGCAAGACGGTGTGGGAGCGCACTGCCCGCGAGCAGGAGCCGCACGAGGCCTCGCACTTCGAAAACGGGACGTGGGCATCGAACTCGCCCATCACCGACGGGCAGCGCCTCTTCGCCTACTTCGAATCGTTCGGCCTCTACGCGTACGACATGAACGGGAAACTGCTCTGGGAGAAGGACCTCGGCGACAAGCGGATGCGGAACGAGTTCGGCGAAGGCTCCACGCCGGTACTCCATCGCGACACCCTCGTGGTCGTGTGGGATCACTTGAACGGCCAGTCGTTCGTCGCGGCGATCGACGCCCGCGACGGCAAGGAGCTGTGGCGCGTGGCCCGCAAGGAGATCGACACGTGGGCAACCCCGATCGTGCTGGAGGCCAACGGCCGCCCGCAGGTCGTGGTGCCGGCCATGGAGCGCGTGCGCGCCTACGACCTCGAGAACGGGAGCGTGGTGTGGGAGTCGGATGGCCTCACCATGAATACGATTCCCTCACCGGTCTTCGAGGACGGCATCCTGATCCTGATGAGCGGGTTCCGGGGCAACGACCTCAAGGCCATCCGGATCGCCGATGCCAAGGGCAACATCGACGGCACCAGCGCGATCGTGTGGACGCTGGACCGCGACACGCCCTACGTGCCGTCGCCGCTGCTCTACGACGGCATCCTGTACTTCGTGAAGTCGAACAACGGCATCCTGACGGCGCTCGACGCCAAGACCGGCAAGCCGCACTACTCGCAGCAGCGCCTCGCGGGCGTGCCCAACGTGTTCGCCTCGCCAGTGGGCGCGCGCGGACGCGTCTACGTGCCCGGCCGCGAGGGCGCGACCGCGGTGATCAAGAGCGGGCCCGCGTTCGAGGTGCTGGCCACCAATCAGCTGGACGACAGCTTCGACGCATCGCCCGCGATGGTGGACAACGTGCTGTACCTGCGCGGGTACAAGAGCCTCTACGCCATCGTCGAGCGCTGAGCGCGCCGGTCACCGGCCGAACTGGCCCGTGGTGCCCATCACGTCGAACGTCACGTGGCGAACAGTCCGGACCCCCTCGCTGCCGAGGACGGTCACGACCAGGTCGTAGCTACCGGGCGGCAGCGACTTCCACGAGAAGAAGTGATTCCGCGCCGCCAGCTCGCCCTCCAGTGGCACGTCGCTGCTGCGAAAGAAGTCCGGCGAGTCGACCTCGACGCGCAGAAGGCGATTGTCCCGGTGCGGCGCCACGCGGATCAGGCTGCGCACGATCTCCTGCTCCAGGGCAAATCGCGATGACAGGCGGATCTCGACTCCTTGCCGCGCCAGGGCCAGGTCGTGCTTGTCCATCGAGGCTGGAGCCGAGAGACGCGAGTCGACCGAGCGGCGGCAGGCGACCGATCCGAGAGTTCCTGCGCCTCGACGGCGCCCGCCATCGCGCCTACCATTACCGCCGAGCTCAGGGCGATCCGCCACCGCATGACCCACCTCCCAGCTCAATCCAGGCGCGGTCTTTGCGCCCGTCGATCACTGAAACGTCCGGGAGAGGGACACCGCACTGGCCGCGGTGGTGCTGATTCGGACCTGGGCCAGGGCCATCAGTTTCTCGACGCTCGAGACTCTGTGCCGGACGAGGAATAGGCGATTAACGTTCGCCCGGGCGGCGACTTTGAAAGCGGCTGGCGAGCGAAGCCTGCAAGGGCCTTGAATGCTCGGGTTGGTTCCGCATTTGCAGCTTTGTTCCCGGTTTGGCCATCGGCTTGGCAGTGGGAAACGGGAGGGCTACGCAATGTCCAAGATGTCGCGGTTGATATTGATGGGGTTGGTCGCCGGGCTCATGTCCGTCGGAAAGGCACAGGCCGGGGCCATCCTGGTGGATTACCTCACCTTGGCGGACACCGGGGCTGCGGGCGTTGCGTCGATCGTTCTGGGAGTACGACCGTCACGGGTTCGGCGAACGTGGCGATCGGGACTTCCCTCGAGGCCAGCCGGGGCATTGGCGTCGTCGGCGGCGGGGCCTTTTACTCTCTTGACCTCGGGGAGTCGCTGACGATCGACTACGGTCAGGCCGTCACCAACGTCACGGCGAACATCTGGGACGTGTCGCCTGCCGGAAACGTCATCTACTCGTTCGAGGCTTTCAACGGAGCCGTGAGCCTCGGTAGCTTCGCGGTGCCGGCTCACGTCGCCAACCTCGCGGTGCTCGACCTGACAGGGCTGGCCGGCGGAGCCGCCTTTACGCGGGTGATCTTTTCGTCCTCAGTGTCCGCGCCGATCGGTCTCCAGTTGCAGGCCACGTCCTATGACGCGGTGCCCGAGCCGATCTCGCTGCTCCTGCTCGGTGGCGGCCTCGCGGCCGTGGCCATCCGTCAGAGGCGGCGCTCGTCATAGCCGTAATTCGTCGTTCAGCCGACAACGGCACGACAAGAGGGTCGCCCCGGCGACCCTCTGTCTTTTGGGCACGAACTGTGCCCGCTTCTCGTCGATGCCCGCGCGCGGCGGCTGCTAGACGGGTTGCTCGTCCTCGAGCAACGTGGGCTGCCGGGTTCCGACCGTCACCGGCTGTTTGTTTTCCACGAGCACGTCCCACCAGCCGAAGTGGGCGGCCAGGAGCTGATCCAGCTCCCGCGTGTCCGGCTTCGACAGCGTATGAACCGGCAGGCAGTAGGCGGCGTGGGGCGACGCCTGCAGCATGTGCAGCACGCCTCCGGAAAACCCCTCCCCCGCGTAAGCGATGCAGCCTGCCATGGGCAGCGCCTTCAGGTCGTCGATCGCGTACGGGATTTTCTCGTCCACCGTGCCCTGGCTGTCCTGGTTACTTGCACTCAATCGCGAAGGCCTTGTTGGTCTTGGCGCAGACGCAGAACACGTCGATCGACCGGTTCTTCCCGATGATGGTCTTGCCGACCTTCACTTCGCGATAGACGGTCAGATCCCGGCCTGCGAACCGCCGCGCCACGTAGTCGGCGACGGCCGAGGCGTATTCCGCGCCTGTCATGGCCGTGAATCCGCGATCTCGAGCAGATCGGGCTGGCCTTCGACGATCGACACGCCCGCCACCTGCCCGGTCCCCAGTTCCAGCAGCCGTTCGTGCGCCAACTGCACAGCGCCCGGGTTGATGTCGTTGCCCACGAACCGGCGACCCAACCGGAGGGCGGCCACGCCGACGCTCCCGGAGCCCATGAACGGGTCGGCCACGACCTCCTGCGGCTGCGAGCTCTGGCTTACCAGCACTTCGGACACCTCCGGCGGCTTCTCGGCGGGATACCCGCCGCGGATCCGCGGCACGGAGATGACATCGGCCACGCCCAGGTCGTTCAGCCGCCGTTTGCCCTTCTCGAAGAACAGAATCAGCTCGTAGCGCGCCCGGTAGTGGTAGCCCATGCCGATGGTGGCCTTGTCCCACACCAGCGGCTTCCAGAACTTGAACCCGGCGCGCTCGGCCTCGGGCTTGGCCACGAACATCGTCTCCGCGTCGCAGAACAGGTACAGGTGCGTATCCCGTTTCAGCACCCGGTAGGCCTGCTGGAACAGCTCCGCGAAACGGGCGTTCGGGAACACCTGGAACCAGTCGTTGCTGGACGACTTGCTGTGTTTCAGACGCGTCGTCGTCCCGACGGCCCGGTGTTTCTCCAGCGACTCGTAGGCGGGATCGGTGATGAGCAGGTCAATCGACTGCGACGGCAGGGTTTGCAGCCAGCGCACGGCATCGAGCCGGCCGAGATCGAACGCGTGGGTGGTCACGATGGCCCTACTATCTTACGGGGGCGTGACAGCCCAGGTCACGCGCGCATCAGCCTTTCCGTGCTGGCTCGCCCAGTGTGTACGCGTCCATGCTCTTGCGCCCGTCCCGTATGAAGAACGACCCGTAGCAAAGTTTGCGGAGGATGGCGTCCGGGCGTGCGTACCAGCTGCCCCACGAGAGCGGGGAATCGCCGTTGGCGTCCAGGGCCTCGCGCGACGCGCCCGCCGCCAGCAGCATCTCGATCGTCTCTTCCCCGCCGAACGCGGCGGCGCGGTGCAGCGGCGTTTCGCCCTTGGTGCGGCAGTCGCGCATGAAGCTGCCGGTTTCTACGCCCGGGGTGGTCCTCGCATTCGGATTTGCACCGCGATCCAGCAGCACGCGGATCACCAGGTCGCGAGCGGTGCGCCGGCGCGTGCACAACGCGGCGTGAAGGGGCGTTTCCGCGGTCTCGGGCAGCGGGTGGTTCGGATCGGCGCCGCTTTCCAGCAGGAACTCGCACATCTTCCAGTGCCCGAAGAAGGCCGCGCCGTTCAGGTCGAAGTTGGGACCCAGCGACGCCAGCGTTTCGCCCCGCTCGAGGAGCAGCTTCAACGCGCTGACATCACCGTAATAAAGGCAAAACCCGCTCAAGCGCCCGCCGTCCTTGTCGGTCGAGGTGGCGGGGTGCCCAAGCGCCAGGTAGTCGAAGATGAGGTCGGTGCGGCCTGCGGCGATGCGTTCGAGCAGCGTCGACGGCATCGGTTCCCTCAGCGTTTGGCCGCGCGCGCCTTTTTCGAGGCGCCGGCCCGGGGCTTGCTGGCCCGTTCGGTGACCTCGGCGTGGAGCCCATGGGTCTTGAGGTGCTCATATGACGCGGCCATCAGTTCACGCAACACGCCCAGGTCCACGTCGGCGAGCTTGTTGATGTAGAGGCACGACACGCTGGTCTTGCACTTGCCCAGCCGCGCGATCAGGTCGTCGTGGCGGGCGTTGCCCCGCATGATGTAGACGGTCATCGCCGCAGCGCGCGGCGAGAACCCGGCCATGGGCATGTCGCCTTCGCGGCCCGTGGCGTACTTGTAGTGGTAGGAGCCGAAGCCGACGATGCTCGGGCCCCACATCTTCGGGGGCTGCCTCGTGATGCTCTTCAACATCTTCACGAGGGTGTAGGCGTCCTCGCGCCGCGTGGCATTGGAGACGCTGTCCAGGAATGCCTCGACGCTGCCGGCGGTGGCTTTCGTTTTGTTCTCAGCCATGTCCTCTTTTTTGGAATTGGGGTCGGGCTTAATTGGCCGTCCATCGGCGGCCAATTAAGCCCGACCCCAATTCCACTTTTTAGTTACGCTCCCGAAAGCAGCGCGCCGGCATTCGGCGCCACGCGCTTGAGACCCAGTTCCTTGAGCATCTGATAGGCCGTGCAAACCGACGCCGAGACCACCGGGATGCCGCACTCCTTCTCGACGAGGGGCACCGCGGCCAGCGACGGCATCTGCACACACGACGACACCACCAGCACGTCCACGCCGTCCAGCTTCAGCCGCTTGTAGATCTCGACCAGCGCCAGCGGATCTCGGCGGCCCACCTCGAGGTTGTCCGGGATCTCCAGATCCACACGGTCCGTTACCTCGAACCCCTCGTGCTCGATGTAATCGGCCACCATCGTGCACAGCGACTTCATGTAGGGCGCCACCATCGCGATGCGCCTGGCCTTCAGCACCTTCAAGCCTTCCACCAGCGCTCCGGCGCTCGTGACCACGGGTGCGGCGCCGCCCTCCCGGACCGTCACCTCGTGCAGCCGCTGCTGCGAGTCGCGGTGGTATCCCTTGCCCATCGCCATGATGGCCACCAGGCACGCGTAGCCCAGCACGTCCATGCGGGCATCCGCCAATTCGGCCGCGCAGCGATCGGAGTCCGCGTCCATCGCCGCCAGTTCTTCCCTGGTCACCTTCTTCATGCGCATGCGGCTGGAGTGAAAGGTGAAGCGCTCGGGCTCCACTGCCTCGCGCGCGCGGAGGATGGCCGGGATCTCCGTCTCCATGGTGGTGTTGGAGCTGGGAACGATCTGGCCGATCCGGTACGGCCGCATCATGCGGGCACCTGCTCCCGCCAGAAGCCCAGGGCCTGCTGCGCGGGACGGTCCGACATGCTGAAGAGCACGGCCTCGCCGTCGGCTTCGTGCGCAACCGGGGCCCACGAGGGCACCACGAACACGTCGCGCGGACCCCACTCGAACGCCGCGCCCGCAATCGTGCTGCGGCCGCGGCCTTCCACCACCGCGTAAATGGCGCCGTCGGTCTGCCGGTAGGCTTCTCCGCGAAAGCCGTTGGGCAAGAGCTGCATGAAAGCGCCGATCGTCGGCAACGGGTACCCCCCGACACCGGGTTCACGAAGCGCATCTTCAGGCCGTGGCTCGGGTGCACCGGCCCGTTGCGCTCCAGCGACGCCAGCGCCTCGCGGCTTCGTGCGTAGGGATAGTTGAAGATGGGCGACGACGGCCGCGTGGGCACGAAGTCCACCGGCAGCATGTTCGCCGCGTAGCGTGACGACGAATCGCCGTCGGGAATCGCATTGGGCTGGACGCCGCCGGGATAGGCCTCGAAGAAGCCGGTGTCGAACAGGCTCACCATCGGGATGTCGAGCCCGTCGAGCCAGATGGTCGGCGTCTCGCTCATGTTGCCGTGGTCGTGATACGTCCACGCCGGCGTGAGGATGAAATCGCCAGGGTGCATGGTGGTCCGCTCGCCGTCCACGGCTGTATACGCGCCCGTAGACTCGAGCACGAAGCGAATCGCCGATTGCGTGTGACGGTGGCAGTGCGCCACCTCGCCCGGCAGGATCAGCTGCAGGCCGGCATACAAGCTTCCGGTGGCCCTGGATTGCCCCTTCGCACCGGGGTTCTCCAGTATGAGGACCCGGCGCTCGGCTTCCTTGGGTGTCAGGAGCCGGCCCGCTTCCATCAACAGCGGCCGCATGTCGTCGTACTTCCACAACGCGGGCACGACACGAGGCGAGGGCTTGGCCGGGATGATCGTGGTCAGCACCTCCCACAACGGGGCCGCGTCCCTGGTGCCGATGCGGTCGTAGAACTCCCGCCGCTCAGGCGTGACCTCGGGCTTGATGAAGTACGGAGTTTCGGTGGGCGTGTCCATGTCTAGCGAGGCTCCTCAACCCGCAGCCGCGGCAGCCGTGCCGGCCGACGCCGCCGCCCGCGTACCTGCGGCCGCGCGCACCGCCACCTGCATCGCCCCAATCGACTGGATGGTGGCCGTGATCTGGTCGCCAGGCTCGATCGGGCTCACACCTTCGGGCGTGCCGGTGAGAATCACGTCGCCGGGGTGCAGCGTGTACATCGACGACGCCAGCTCCACCAGCTCGGCGACGCCCAGGATCAGATAGCGCGTGTTCGACTGCTGCCGGCGCTCGCCGTTGACGGCGATCTCCAGGTCCAGCGCCCCGGGGTCGGGGATCTCGTCGGCGGTGACGAGCCACGGGCCCAGCACGCTGTAGCTGTCGGGCGACTTCCTGAAGCTCCGGTCCTCGGTCCCGCGGATGGTGATGTCGAGACCGATGGCGTAGCCCGCCACGTACTCGAGGGCCCGTTCTTTCGGCACGCGCGACGCCTCGCGGCCGATGACGAACGCCAGCTCGATTTCGTGGTCAGTGCGGCGGTCCGGCATGCGGATCTCCACGCCCTGCCCCGCTCCAACCAGGGAACTGGTGGCCTTCAGGAACACGCCGGCGTTGTGGATGGTCAGCGTGTGACCGGTCGTGTTGTTGTGCAGCGCCGGGTTGTCCCGCACCTCGTCGAGGTGCTTCTGGTAGTTCACCGGCGCCGCGACGATCTTGCCGGGGTTCGCCACCGGGCTGAGGAGCGTCAGGCCCTCCAACGGCAGTACGGGCGCCGACGCCGCCAGCTGCGACACGCGCGCGCGCACGGCGTCGAGGTTGGCGATGAGCGCGTCGTGGTGCGGAAACGGGTACCGTGCCGCCGGCAGCACGTCGAGCGCCGCCGTGACGTCGCGGACGGCTTCACCCTCGACCAGCCCCAGCCGGCCCTCACCGAATCGACACAATCGCATGGCGTCTCGTTCCTTCCGTTTCCCGCGCGACTACTGGCAGGGTGTGGGGTTCCACCCGCCGGTGCCGTTCTCCTTCTTGAACTGCACCGAGCGCACGTAGGGTGCGGTCAGGTACTGCGCGTCTTCGAGGATCTTGGTCACAAGCAGGTACGTGTTGCCATCGGGCTCGCTGAGCGTGGTGAACCACTCGGTCATCGTGGCATTCGGCCCGTAAGGCACGCCGTTGCGGCGGAGGTAGCCCAGCTTCATGCGTGTCGTGGCCACGCGCATCGACGCGCCCGGCCGCGGACCCGCCGCGCCCCGCCCTCGTCCGCGTCCCCCGCCGCCGCCCGGCAGCTCCCACACCGCGCGCGAGAAGCCCTGAAACGTGGCCTCGGCTGGCGGCTGCGCCGCGTTGCCGAAGGAGAAGAGCCGCGTCTGCTGGCCGGTGTCGGTTTCGAGCTTCAGCGTGGTGTCGTCCTGCCACGAAATGCGGAGCCGGCCAGGCAGGTGCAGGATGCCGCCCGCGCCGTAGGCGCGGCAGGCTTCCCCGGATGCCGCGTCGCGCGCCGGGTCCCATTGCTCCGCCATCCGGCGGCCGGCCTCGTTCACCGGCAGGTACAACACATCGCCCTTGGGCGGCGAGACCATCCGCCACCGCCAGTCGTCGGTGACGAGCGACACCCACTGGCCCGTCAGGTCAACCGGCGACTGCGGCGCGTGGTGTGGGCGGCACGCGCCGGCGGCTGGAGCCTGCTGCGCCAGCCGCGCGCCGCTGCACGCGATCGCCAGCACCAGTGCGCCGGCGAGGCCCGCACTCCGCACGGCTAGCGCCTTCCCGCCGGACGCGACGCTGGCGTCGGAGGGAGCACTGGCGGGGCTGGGGCCTTGCCGCCGCCCAGGCTCTTGTAGACGGCCTCGACGAACATGTCGGTGGTCCATGGGCCCGTGGTCGTCTGGAAGTGCGGATAGTCGATCGTCGGCCGCGCGGCCTTCACCTCGTCCAGCGTCCGTCCCTTCTTCACCAGATCCAGGACGCGGTCGCGGATGATCGTCACCATGTCGCGGTAGTAGGCCACGTCGCCCGAATCCACGACGCGCCCCTCGCCGGGCACCATCATCGTGCCGCCTTCGAGCCGGAACTCGGAGATGGCCATATCCAGCACGCGGTTCAGCCCGTCGACGATGCCGTTGATGCTGCCGCCGGCGGCCAGGTCGATCACGGGGAAGGTGCGCGTGGACATGATGTCGCCGAGCGCGATGACGTCGTTGCCGCGGAAGTGCACCAGCGAGTCGCCGTCGCTGTGGGCGGCCGGAACGTTGATCAACTGGATGCCCTCGCCGTTGAAGAAGTGGCTCAGCTTGTAGGACTCGACGTAGTACGTGTCGGTGGGAAGGGCGTCGGGATGCGGCGAGGGCTTACCGTCGGCGGGCGCACTCAGCCGCTTGAGCACGTTCTCGTGCGCCAGGATGGCGGCGCCATCGCCGGCGTCGGCAATGTTGCCTGCGACGTTGCCCCCGGTGAACGTGCGGCCCGCGTTGCGCAGCCGCTCGTTTGCGCCCACGCGCCTCGGCGTGGGCATGTGTGTTCACGATGTAGCGAATCGGCTTGGGCGGCGCCGGAATGGCACGGTCGGCCACCGACGAGCGCGTCTCGGCGCCGAACCCGAGCGGCTTGGGCCGCTGCAGATCCAGCCACTCCGCGTGCGTGCGGCGCACTGCAGCAATTACCTTGTCGGCCATCTCGGGGCGTCCGGCGTCCACCAGGAGCGCGCCGTCGAATCCGACCGAGAAGGTGATGTTGCTGCCGGCGCCGAAGAGCACGTAGATGTTGCCGCGCACCGGCAACACTTCGACCTCGCCCTGGGCAGGCCCTGGCAGCATGGGCGCCCGGGTGTGCGTGCTGGGGCGGACGGGCCCTTGCTGAGCGGCGAGCGGCCACGCGCCCACGCAGGCCGCGGCCAGCGCGACGCACGTGCGCCCGACGCGCCGTGAGGTCTCGAGTGACGCCGCCATACTCAGGGCTCGGGGCCGAAGCCGCCCATCGAACGCGGGATCTTCGAGCGGATCTCGGGATACATGTTCGCCGCGCCGCCCATCACCACGTCCAGAGGGACTTTGTAGCGGTTGGCGAACCAGCCCACGTCCTTGTTCGTGTTCGGCAGGTAGTGCGGGATGACGCCCTTCGGCCTGTCGATCTCGGTGACCACCGTGCACGGATACGGCGGTAGCTGCTGGTTCACGGCCAGCTGGTATTCGGTGCTGCGAATCAGCGGCTCGGTCAGATACACGGGGTCGTACGTCACCACGACGAACGTCAGGTAGTTGCCGCGGCGAATCAGGTACTGCGTGACTTCGATCTGGTCGCTGTGGAAGACGCCGTTGCGCCGGAGGTATTCCTCCTTGAGGTGCGTGACGCGCACGCGCAGCGTGTCGCCGATCCACTCACCGGTGGAGAACCCTGCCCACGTGTGGGCGGCGTTGGGCGAGGGATGCGGGCGGCCGTCCATGTAGATCGGGCGCTCCACCGAGCGGAGCCACTCGAGCCGCCACGACGTGACGTCGCGCGACACCGGATCCACGTCCTTCCAGATCTTCAGCTGCGACGGGCCGCGAGAGATGTACGCGCTGCCGTGGGGGCGGCACTGCCACTCGGGCAGCGTGTAGATCGACGCGTCCCACGCCGACGACCGCGCACGGGCGGCGTCGTTCAGCGGGAGGCCGACCCAGTCGCCCAGTTCGGGGTTGCCGGTGTTGTCCTCACCGCGTACCGGCGCCCATTCGCCAGAGAGATCGACTTGCGCAAACGCCGGCGCGGCGGTCAACGAGAGGACCGCGATGAGCGCGCGACCAAGCCGTCTGGACATCGCAACCATGCGGGTCTCCGCGAGCTCGCCATCTTCTCAGCCAGAGTTGCCGCGATCAGCTGGATTCGATGAGAAGATGGCTGTCCGCGAGCGGGGCAAAAACAAATATTCTGACCAGGCACGGAAGCCGTCTCGTTGGTCACACGTATCTCCGGCCATGGCCACTCCCGGACCCGCCCACCAGGTGAACGTTAGCGATCTGCTCGAAACTACGCCAATCGGGCCGCTGCAGATCCGCGTCTTCACGCTGTCCATGTTGTGCCTGATCATGGACGGCTTCGACGTCCAGGCGATGGGCTACGTGGCGCCGGCACTCATCCGCGAATGGGGCATCGGGGGCCCGGCACTCGGCCCGGTGTTTGCCGCCGCCAACTTCGGCGTGCTGCTCGGATCGCTGATCTTCAGCATGGTGGCCGACAAGATTGGCCGGCGGCCCGTGATGGTGGTGGCCACGTTCTTCTTCTCGGTGCTGACGATCGCCACGGCCTACTCGCAGGACCTCACCCAGCTGCTCTGGCTGCGGTTCATCTCCGGCATCGGCCTGGGCTGCATCATCCCCCAGGCCACCGCGCTCGTGGGCGAGTTCAGCCCGAAGAAGTCGCGCGTCACGCTGATGATGTGCATCACGGTGGGCTTCACGGTGGGCGCGGCCATCGGCGGGTTCGTGGCGGCGTGGCTGCATCCCGGCGTTCGGCTGGCGGTCGGTGTTCATCTTCGGCGGCGCCGTGCCGCTCGTCATCGCCGTGGCGATGGCGACCAGCCTCCCCGAGTCCCTCCAGTTCCTGGCCGTTCAGAAAAAACGGACCGGCGCGCTCGTGAAGTGGCTGCGGCAGCTGGATCCGCGTCTCAACATCGACGAGCGCACGGTGTTCGTCGCCAACGAAGGGAGCAAGGCGGGCGTGCCGTTCGTGCACCTGTTCCGCGACGGCCGCGCCGCGGTCACCCTGCTCTTCTGGGTGGTCAACTTCATGAACATCATGATGTTGTATTCGCTCTCGAACTGGCTGCCCACCTTGGTGACGGGGATGGGCTACTCGCAGCAGACGGCGGTGCTCGTGGGCACCGTCCTGCAGGTGGGCGGCACAATCGGAACGTTCGGGCTGGCGTGGCTCATCGCGCGGCGTGGATTCGTGCCGGTGCTGACCTTCACGTTCGCGCTCGCGGCGATCAGCATCGCGTTCATTGGGCAGCCGGGCATCTCACTGGTCGCCCTGGTCGTTCTGGTCTTCATCGCCGGGTGGTGCGTGGTTGGGGGTCAGCCGGGCCTCAACGCGATGTCGGGCTCCTTCTACCCCACCTACCTGCGCTCGACTGGCGTGGGCGCCGGACTCGGCGTGGGCCGCGCGGGCGGCATCGTCGGCCCCTATGTCGGCGGGATGCTGCTGGCGCAGCAATGGTCGTCGCAAGAGCTCTTCTGGGCCGCGGCGCTCCCCGCGATCGTGTCCACGATCACGGTGGCCACGCTGGCCGGTCTGGTCGGGACGAGACTCGGCCGCCGCGCCGGCCCGGTGCCGGCGGAGCAGGTGACGTTGGCTCACTAACGCACTGTCGTTCGTCGTTCGTCGTTAGTCGTTCAATGAGGGCCGGGCGTCGCGCGAGCGCGATTCCCGGCCCGAGTTCTGTACGGAAGCCTTCTAAGGCCGTATCCGCTGAAGAACAACAAACGACCAACGACGAACGACCAACGACCAACCTCGAGCCCCACGTCTTAGAATGGAGCCCATGCCTGGCGACGACACACCCAGCGGTCCGCTCGGCGTGAAGCTCACCTACGACGACTTCGTGCTGTTCCCGGACGACGGGCAGCGGCACGAGTTGATCGACGGAGAGCACTACGTGACGCCGTCCCCCAACCTGAGACATCAGAAGATCCTTGGCAGGGCGCGCCGGAGCTGGTCGTGGAAATCGGCTCTCCGAGCACCAGAAAACGGGACGAGACGATCAAGCGACGACTCTACGAGCGTGCCGGCGTGTCCGAGTATTGGATCGTCGATCCCGAAGTGGACGTCGTGCGCGTGTATCGCCGCCTCGCTGATGGCTTCGACCGCCCGGTGGAACTTCGACTCGACAAAGGTGACGTGCTCACGACCCCACTCTTACCTGGGCTGGAATTGACCCTTGAGCGAGTCTTTCGGGTCTGAGTATTCGGCTCCGAATTGCGGGACTGTAGACCGAAGACTGAAGACTGAAGACTGAACTAGTTCCGCCCGGCCCAATTCAGCACCAGCTCCAGCGACGGCTCTGCGCCGGTCGCGAACACGTCGATCAAGAATCGCTGCCCGTCTGGTGATGGCGCGTAGACATAGGAGTTGTTCTGCTCGACGAGCGTGCTGGTTTGAACCTCGAACAGCGCGCGCGGGCTGCCGGCGGGGCTGGCGCCGCTCCCGATAGGCACCGCCATCAGCTTGAACCGCGTGCGCGTGACGCCCTCCAGATAAAAAAGCTCCTTGCTGTCCGCGCGCCACTGCGGCTCGGCCCCGCCCACGGTCGATAACTGCCACACGGATTCGCCCTTCAGCGGCACCGAAAACTGACGCAGGTAGACGTGGCGCTCCGAATCCCGCGAGGTGTACGCAATCCACTGACCGTCTGGCGAAATCTTGCCCTGGCTTTCGGAGGCCGGCGTGATGAGGAGCGGCACCGGCTTGCGGCCGGCCTGCGATGACAGCGGGTCGGGAAGAACCCAGATATCGGGGCCGGTTTCGGAGGTGGTTTCCGTGTACACGAGCCACCGGTTGTCGTGCGACCAATCGGACACACTTTGCGCTTCCTTGCTCAACTGCACTGGCTGTTCCGCTCCGCCGTTGACCGGCTTGATGAACAAGCCCGAACCAGACTCCGAAGGAGAGCCAAAGGCGATTCGTTGGCCGTCCGGGGACCACACGGTCGCAATGGGTACCCGTGGAGGCGACGCCAGGCGCGTTTCCTGATTACGTCGAAAATCCAGGGAAAAAAGCGACACGTCGCCGTCGCGTTGACGTTTGAAAGCAACCCGCTGGCCTCCGGGAGCCAGCGCCACTCCCCCGGGGATGTTGTGCAGCATGGCCACCGTCTCCAATTCCTTGCCGGTCCGGTCGTACCAGACGAGACGCCGGGGAGGACGGCCGTTCGCAACATACGCCAGCGTGCCGGTGTGGTCGACAGTGGCGGCGATCTGCGGCGGGGTGGCGGTAAACGACACGCCTTCCGCGACGACGACCGGCTCCCCCGACAGCTCCAATGAGCGGCTGTCGAAGGGCTGAGCGAGAAGCCTGTCGTCGCGAACGAACAGCAACTGGCCCCGGCTTGGTTCCGACGCGCCCGGCGCGAACACCGCACTGGTGCGGTCGGGCAGCAGCCGGCGGCTGCTGGAGGTCGCGAGGGATGACACGTAGAGCCCTGCCGCTCGTCGCTTCCATCACCACGTGAAAGAAGTGATCGCCGTCGGGCAGAAACACCGGCACGTTACCGGACAGCTTCGGCAGCTCCTCGCAGCGTCCGCCGGGCTGCACTCGCACCAGTCTCGTCGGACCGGCCGCGAAAAGGATCGTTCCCGCCGCATTCCATGTGCCGCTCATGCCCAGCCCGGTTCCCTCGCATATGACTTGCGGGAGTCCTCCTGACACCGGCACGGTCTTCAGCTTGCCATCGGCGAAAAAAGCTACCGACCGGCTGTCGGTGGACCAGAACGGCGTCCGGCCATTCTGCGAACCAGTAATCGGACGGACTTCACCGGTCTCGATCGAGCGCAGCTGCAGCCTGCCCATTGTGAATGCTCGCTAGCCATCGCCCGTCGGGTGACAGGGCCAGAAACGTCGGAGCGACGCCCTGGTCGAGCGCCAGCGACAAATGGGCGCGGGGACGAGCGGCCGGCGCTTCGGTGACGTGCCTGGTCGCGGGGATTGCAAGCCCGGCCGCCGCGAGCAGGGCGATTCCGGCTGCCGACCAGGCCAGCCGGGCGCGAGGAGCCGGCGCGGCGAGTGGCGGGAGTGTGGAATCCGGCGGCACGTCGAACGCGCCTTCGAGCGCCAGCCGCACGTCGGCGATGTGGTGGATGCGCTGCCTCGGGTCCTTCGCCAGGCAACGCTTAAGAGACGCGGTGCGGCCCGCCCCGAATCCAGCCGGCAGCGCGCGCCAATCAGGCTCGCTCTTCAGGACGTTGGCGAGCGTGTCTGCCACGTCGTCGCCGCCGAACGCGCGCCGGCCGGTCACCATCTCGTAGAGCGTCGCGCCGAATGCCCAGATGTCTGTGCGCGCGTCCACCGGGCGGCCCTTCGCCTGCTCCGGGCTCATGTAGGCCGCCGTGCCGAGGACCACCCCGGCCTGGGTCATGGCCGGCGTGGTGATGGTCGGCATCATCGACACGCTGCCCGACTGCGCGGCTCGCGGGGTCCACGGCCTTGGCCAGACCGAAGTCCAGGACCTTGACGGTGCCGTCGGGACGCACCTTGACGTTGGCCGGCTTGAGGTCGCGGTGCACGATGCCGCGGTCGTGCGCCGCGGCGAGCGCGTCGGCGATCTGCGTCGCAATCGCCAGCGCCTCATCGACGGGAATGGCGCCCTGCGCGATCCGGTCGGCCAGCGTCGGACCTTCGACCAGCTCCATCACCAGCGCCGTGATGCCGGCGCTCCGCTCGAGCCCGTGGACGGCGGCGATATGCGGGTGATTGAGCGACGCCAGCACCTCGCGCTTCGCGCTGAAAGCGCGCGAGCCGGTCGGGATCCGATGCGACAGAGGCTGGCAGAACCTTGATTGCGACGGCCCGCTTCAGGTTGGTATCAGTGGCGCGGTACACCTCGCCCATGCCGCCGGCGCCAATTTGCGCGCCGACTTCGTAGGGACCGAGGCGAGTGCCGGGAGCGAGCACTGGCGGGATTATAGGTGGGAGTTGGTGGTTGGTAGTTGGTAGTTCCGCAGGGGCCTTCGGCCCGTACAAGACGGGGCCGGCGACCGCTACCGCAATCGCCGGCCCGCTCCTTTGCAGGCCCGGAGCCTGGAGCCCGGAGCCTGGAGCCCCTCAGAACTGATACTTCAACGCGAACTGCATGATGCGCGGGTCGCCCGCCGACGTGATCCGGCCGAACTGCACGTTGTCGCGGTTGGTTCTGCGGGTTGTTCTGCTGGAACCAGTTGAACGCGTTGAACGACTCGATGCGCGCTTCCAGGCGGTGGGTGTTGGCGAACCGGAACGACCGCACCAGCGACGAGATCGAAGAACTGCTGGCCCGGGCCGTTGAATGAGTTGCGGCCCGCATTGCCGTAGGTGCCAAGCGGCCGGAGTGGTGAAGGACGCCGGGTTCAGGTAGTTGTTGATCGAGCCGTCGCCGTAGGGGTCGCCCGACAGGTTGGCGCGCTGGCCGCCGATGCCCGTGCGCGCCGGGTCGGCGTTGACCGTCACCGAGAAGGGCGAGCCCGAGTAGGCGCGGAAGATGCCCGACAGGCGCCAATCCGACGCCAGCCAGCGAGCAGCCTTGTTGTCGAACTGCGGCGTCTGCGCGCTGGCGGTCAGGTTGAAGTTGTGCCGGCGGTCCGAATCGCAAGGGCCGCGGTCGTAGTCGGGATGGTCGGGATTCGACGTAGCCGGAGTTCACGTTCGGCGTCGTGCCGCCCTGCGTCGGGAGGCCCGTGCACTTCGACAGCGTGTAGTTGGCGCCGGCCGTGACGCCGTTGGCGCTGCGGCGGTTCACGCTCAGCACCAGGCCGTTGTATTTCTGGTCGCCGATCGCCATGTGCTCGTCCACGACGCCCAGGTACCGGCCCTGCGCGTAGTTCTGCATCGTCAGCACGCGGCGGAAGTCGAGGGTGGCCGGCGTCGAGCACGGGTCGGGAAGAACTGCGGGCCCGTTGGCGTCTGCAGCGTGCACGAACCCGGAATGTAGACGCAGGGAGTTGAGCGCCGCACGTTCCACAGCCGATCGGAGTAGGTGCCCAGATACGTCGCCGAGACGCGGCCAGGTTGTCGCCGATCTGACGCTGGAAGCTGACGTTCCACGACTGCTGCCGCGGCGGCGCCGAGGTCCGGGAGCCATCGAGATGTACGGCCCCGTCAACGGGAACGGCGAGTTCGGGCCCGTCGTGAACGGGAAGAAAGTCTCGTTCCCCGTTCCGCGCCATGGGTCGTCGAAGCCACCCACCGGGTTGGTGGGCGTGCGCGCTTCGGCGTTGAACGGCGGCGCCACCGACGTGTTGAGGTGGAACTGCGCGTTCACGAAGTCGTATGCCAGCGAGTATCCGGCGCGGATCGACATGCGGCCGTCGCCGGTCGGATCCCACGCGAAGCCGACGCGCGGCGAGAACTGCAGCCAGTGGTCCTTCATGCCGGCCTTGTCGTTGACGAAGCCGTCGTCGCCCGGATACAGGAATCCCGGGCGGCGCGTTCGTGTACTGCGTGGTCCGCATGTCCGCGAGGTAGCGATCGACGCTGAAGTTGTAGATCGCGCCGTTGCGGATCTGCTGCGCGAGGCCGGGCTCCCATCGCAGGCCGTAGTTCAGCGTGGCCTTCGGCGAGAACTTCCAGGTGTCCTGCACGTACAGCCCAGATAGAGCTGCTTCATGTCGAGCGAGTTCGGCGTCGCCTGGATCAGCTGAGTTCAGGCTGCCCGCTCAGGAAGTCGGCCAGCGGCAGACCGGTGTCCGCGCGCCGTTGAACGTGAACTGCCCCGGCGACCGCACGTTGGCCTGCGACAGCGACTTCCAGCACGACACGCTGGCGCCGAAGCCGAACTGGTGGTCGCCCTTGATCACCGTCAGATCGTCGGTGAAGTTGATCGACGGCGTCTTGAAGCGTGCCTCGCTCTCGGTGCCGCCGCCCAGCGAGAAGCCGCCGTTGTTGACGCCAGCAGCATGTAGTCTTCGAGGTAGCTGTAGGTCTTGATCCCCACGTCCGGCGCGGAGAAGCCGAGCGGCTCGTGCGTGCGGTGGATGTCGGTGTAGTTGTAAGCGACGCGGAACGCATTCACCATGGTGTTGCTCAGCACCATCGTGTCGCCGGCCGTGAACGAGTGCGCGATGTTGTCGCGCCCGCCGAGGCTCGAGACCAGGATGTTCTCCGGCTGCAGCGGCAGCGGCGGCGTCACTAGTCGGTCGTCATCATGTAGCGGCCGAACAGCGACTGGTTCTGGCTCAGCTGCACGTCCACCTTGCCGATGTACTGCGTGTCGTCCTGCGGCCGGCTGCGGCTGTAGTTCACGCGGCCGCACGGATCGGTGCGTCGCCGGCAGCCGCCGGACGATATTCACCGCCGCGGGGCTGAACGCGAGCCGGGTCGAGGCGGTTGCCGACGAACGGCGCGCCGCAGCGTGCGCGCGGTGCCGCTGTTGCACGCGGCCGAGGCGTACGGCGTGAAGTCCCCGGCCAGCATCGCCGCCGTCGGCACGAACGCAAAGAGATCGGCCGGCGTCTCGCGGATCCGCGTGCCCTGATAGGCGCCGAAGAAAAACAGCCGGTCCGTCATGATCGGCCCGCCGAACGTGCCGCCGATACTGGTTGCGGCTCAGGCCGTCGCCCTGCCGCTCGCCCGTCACCGGGTCGCGCGCGTTGAACGGGTTGGTGGCGTTGAACTGGTGGTTGCGCAGCGAACTCGAACAGGTCGCCGTGGAACAGGTTCGTGCCCGACTTGGTCACCGCGTTCACCGATGCGCCCGAGTGCATGCCGGCGTTGGCCGTGGTCGAGCTGGTCTCGAGCCGGAACTCCTGCAGCGCGTCCGGGAACGGCAGCGGCAGGTTCAGGTTGTCGTACGGGTTGTTGTGCGTGGCGCCGTCCAGCAGATAGGCCACGCCGAAGGCCTGGCCGCCGGCCACGGCGAACGCCTGACCGCCCTGCATGCTGCGGCTGGTGGCGTTGAGCCCCGGCTGCGGCACGGCCGCAGGCGCCAGCGCGATGAGGTCGGTGGCGTTGCGTCCGTTGAGCGGCAGCTCTTCGATCCGCTCGTTCTCGATCACCGAGCCCAGGCTCGGGCTGCGCGTTTCGACCAGCGGCGTCGCGGCTTCGACCGACACGGTTTCGGTCAGCTCGCCGAGCCCCAGCTCGATGGTGATCTCGGGGCTGGCATTGACCGTCAGCACGATGCCCGTCTGCACGAACGTCCGGAACCCGGACAGCATCGCCTGGAGGCGATAGGGACCCGACCGGCAGGTTCGGCAGCGTGTAGTTGCCGTTCTCATCCGTGATGGCGGAACGCGAGAAGTTGGTCTGGGTCTGCGTGGCGGTGACGTCGACGCCGGGCAGCACGCCGCCGCTTGCGTCTCGAACGGTGCCGCTGATCTGAGCCGTGGCACCGGCCTGAGCGTAGACGTGGCCAGCGCCCAGCACGAGGGCCACGAGGAAGGCGCAGAAGGTCCGCAATCCTACTGTCATCGGGGTAATCTCCTTCTCGAACCGCGACTTGGCGGCCGGCCCGAAGTGGCCGGAGTATACTCCGAGACGCGCCCGACCCAGACCCATCCCGGCGCCGGTTTTCCATGCGTTATGCGTCGTTTTCGCTGCCTCCGACCCCGTGGTGCGGCTGGGTGCCGTCGGCCCCGACGGGATCGTCGATCTGGCGGCCCTGACCGCCGGGACGCCGCTCGGGCCGGCCGCGGCGTCGCTGCTGTCGCTCATCGACGCCGGCCCGGCCGCCTGGGAGCACCTGCGGCAAACCGTGGCCGCCGCGAGCGCCGCTCCCCGGCACGCGCTGGCCGACGTCCGCTGGCACGCGCCCATCGTCCGGCCGCGGAAGAACGTCTTGTGCCTCGGCCTCAACTACGCGGCGCACGCCAGGGAGAGTGCGGCGGCCCGCGGCCGCGAGGCCAAGCTGCCCGAGGCGCCTGTCATCTTCACCAAGGCGCCGACCACCGTGAACGGGCCGTTCGACGACGTGCCCGTGGATCGCGGCGCCACCAGCCAGGTGGACTGGGAAGTGGAGCTCGGCGTCATCATGGGACGGACGGGCCGCAACATCGCGGCGGATCGGCGCCCTCGAGCACGTGTTCGGCTACACGGCGATCAACGACGTCACGGCGCGCGACCTGCAGCAGCGGCACGTGCAGTTCTTCAAGGGCAAGAGCCTGGACGGCTTCTGCCCGATGGGGCCGATGGTCGTGACCGCCGACGAGTTCGGCGACCCGCAGGCCAAGCGGCTGACGTGCCGCGTCAACGGCGTCGTGAAGCAGAACGGCTCAACCGCGCGACATGATCTTTCCCGTGCGGTCGATCATCGAGTGGCTGTCGCGCGGGCATGACCCTCGAGGCCGGCGACATCATCGCCACCGGCACGCCCGAAGGCGTGGGCATGGGCCGGACGCCGCCCGAGTATCTCCAGGACGGCGACGTGCTGGAGACCGAGGTCGAGGGCATCGGCCTGATGCGCAACCGCATCGTCGGATAAGCCACCATGGATGCGGCAGCAGCCGAGCGGCACGCCATACGCGAGGTCATCGAGAACTGGGTGCTGTGGCGGGATGCGGGCGACTGGGACCGCTTCGCCACTGTGTGGCACGACGATGGCTGGATGACGGCGACGTGGTTTCAAGGGCCGGCCAGGGAATTCATCGCGGTCAGCCGCGAGGGCTTCGAGAAGGGCGTGAGCATCCTGCACTTCCTGGGCGGATTCACCTGCGAGCTCAGCGCCAGCGGCTCGCGCGCGGTGTCGCAGGTGAAGATGACGATCAACCAGCGCGCGGTGGTGCACGACGTGCGCGTGGACGTGGTGTGCACGGGCCGCTTCTACGACTTCATCGAGAAGCGTGACGGGCGCTGGGGCATCGTGCGGCGACAGCCCATTTATGAGAAGGACCGGATGGACCCCGTGGATCCGTCCCTGCGGCTGACGCTCGACGCCGATGTGCTGGTCTCGTTTCCCGAGGGCTACCGGCACCTGGCCTATCTGCAGTCGTCGATTGGCTTCCTGGTGAAGCGCGACCTGCCGGGCCTTCGGGGCCCGGCCGTGGAACTGCTGTACCGGGAGGGCGCCGATTGGCTGACCGGGTCCGCTACACCCGGCACGCCTCTCTAAGCATGTACACGCGATCCACTGGGACCGTTCAGCGTCTCGGCCATCGGCTTCGGCTGCATGAGCCTGTCGCACGCCTACGGCACGCCGCCCGCGCCCGAGGATGCCATGCCGGTGCTGCTGAAGGCGCTCGACCTGGGCTACACGCACCTGGACTCCGCCGCGCTCTACGGCTTCGGCGCCAACGAGACGCTGCTCGGCCAGGTGCTGAAGCACCGCTGGCACGAAGTGATAGTGGCCACCAAGGGCGGCATGTTCCGCAACGCCCAGGGCCAACGCGAGGTGGACGGACGTCCGGAGGTCATCGTCCAGAACTGCGACGAAAGCCTGACCCGGCTGGGCATCGAGACCATCGATCTCTACTACCTGCACCGGCGCGACAAGAAAGTGCCCATCGAAGACAGCGTGGGCGCGCTGGCCGGCCTGGTCAAGGCGGGCAAGGTGAAGACAATCGGTTTGTCGGAGGTGTCCGCGGCCACGATCCGCGCCGCGCATGCGGTGCATCCGATCACGGCCGTGCAGACGGAGTACTCGCTCTGGACGCGCAATCCCGAAGTGGCCGTGCTGGACACGTGCAAGGAGCTGGGCATCACCGTGGTGGCCTTCAGCCCGCTCGCGCGCGGATTCCTGACCGGGCGCCTGCGCAGCCTCTCGCACCTTCCGTCCAAGGACATCCGGCACAACATGCCGCGCTTCCAACCCGAACACCTGCCGCACAACCTGTCGCTGCTCGACGGGCTGTCGGCCATCGCCGGCGAGCACCACTGCACCATGGGCCAGGTGGCGCTCGCCTGGGTGCTGGCGCGCGGCGAGCACATCATCCCGATTCCGGGGACGACCAACATCGAGCACCTGACGGAAAACGCCGGCGCCGTGGACGTGCACCTGAGCGAGGAGACGATGCGCGCGCTCGACGCCCTCATCAATCCGCGGACGGTCTCTGGCCCGCGATACAGCGAGGCGGTTCAGCGGGACATTGATACAGAGGAAGTGCCCGTAGCGTAAGGCAAAGGAGCCTGGAGCCCGGGCCTGGAGCCCGTTAAAATGAGAGATCCTGGCACAATGAAAATCTGTCTCGCGGGTACCGGGGCGATGGGCGAAATCCATGTGAAGGCTCTCGCGAAGATCGAGGGCGTCGAGGTGGTGTCGGTGGCGAGCCGCACGGAAGAAAGCGGCAAGACGTTCGCCGAGAAGTTCAACATCCCCTTCACCTCCACGAACCTCGAAGCCTGCGTCGACCGGCCCGGCGTGGATGCCGTGATCCTGACGACGCCGAGCGACCAGCACCACGACCAGACCCTGATGGCCCTGGGCAAGGGCAAGCACGTCCAGGTCGAGATCCCGATGGCGCTGAACCTCAGGGACTCGGAGAGCATGCTGGCCGCGGCGAAGAAGGCCGGGAAGGTGTGCATGGTCACGCACACGCGCCGGTTCTCGAGCCCGCACCGCGAGATCCGGCGGCGCATCCAGGACGGGACGTTCCATCTCCACCACATGGTCGTGGAGACCTATTTCTTCCGCCGGACCAACCTCAACATGCACGGCCAGCAGCGCTCGTGGGTGGACAACCTGCTGTGGCACCACGGCTGCCACTCGGTCGATCTGGCGCAGTGGATCGTGGGCGACGCGGACTGGGACTGCTGGGGTCAGAAGGGACCCAACCACAAGGACCTGGGCATCCCGATGGATCTGACGGTCGCGATGAAGTCGAAGAAGGGGCCGCTCTTCTCGATGGCGATGTCGTTCAACAACAAGGGCCCGTTCGGCGGGTTCTACCGGTACATCGGCGAGGAAGACACCTACAAGGTGTACCGGGACGGGATGACCGACAGCGAAGGCAAGGACGTGCCGCTCGACAACGTGCCGGCCTTCGATCGCCAGGACGTCGAGTTCGTGGGCGCGATTCGCGAGGGCCGGGAGCCGGAGTCCAGCGCGTCGAGCTGCGTGAAGACCATGGCACTCCTGGATAAAATCGATCGGGCGATGGGCGGTTGCTGACAGTGTCTTTTGGGCGCGCTTCGCGCGCCTGTTGAAGGAGTAGCGTCATGGGCGAGATCGTCGCAGCCATCGGCACGTGCCACACCCCCTACATGTTCACCCGTCCGCCGGACGAGAACCCCGCGCAGCTGGAGCAGGCCGGCGCCGCGATGAACGAGCTGGGCAAGGTGCTGGACGACACCAAGCCCGACGCCATCCTCTTCCTGGGCGCCGATCACGTGGAAACGTTCTCGGTGACCTGCGTGCCGGCCTTCGCCATCATCGCCGGCAACGTCGCCATGGCACGGTTTGCCGGACGCGAGCACAACCTGCCGATCCACCGCGAGATGGCCGAAGACATCCTGAACAAGCTGGTGGTGGATCACAACTTCGACATCGCCTACTCCGAGGACGCGGAGCTGGGGCACGCCTTCTCGATCCCGTTCGAGTACGTGATCGGCAAACGCGACATCCCGGTGATCCCGTTCTTCACCAACGTCTACGTGCCGCCGCTTCCGACGCCGAGGCGCTGCGAGGCGCTGGGCAAGGCGCTGGCGGAGATCGTCAAGGGACGCAAGGAGCGTGTGGCCATCATCGCCAGCGGCGGGATGTCCCATTTCCCCGGCACGACGAAGTATCTCCATCCCGAGTTCGACTTCGACCGCTGGCTGGTGTCGCAGTGGGAGGCCGGCAACACCGACGCGCTCCTGGACATGACCGGCACGCAGCTCGACGAGGTGGGGAACACCGAGCTGCTCAGCTGGGCGGTGATGTTCGGCGCCATCGGCAAACAAGAAGGCGAACTGATCGACTACATCCCGACCTGGCACCACGGGCTGTGCATGATGCGGTTCCTGCCGCACCGCAAGCGCAGCACGCAGCCAATGCAGGCCGGCGAGGAGTTCGGCGGGTTCAAGTTCAAGAACCAGGGCTTCCAGTTCTACAAGCACCCGCCGTCGGAGGCCTACGGCCTGAACAAGCTGCTGTTCGAGTCGCGCCACAGCGCCGAGCTGAGGAACCGCATCGTCAACGATTTCGAAAAAGTGGCCGACGAGTACGACCTGCACGGCCAGCAGCGCACCGCGGCGCTCTCGATGATCAACGTCGGCAAGGGTGGGCTGGTCAGCGAGCATGTAGGCCCGCTGGCCGAGGCCGGCGCGCACCCGCTACAGGCGCTGATGTCGCTGCACGTCATCTTCTCGACGACGCACAAGAGAGGACAGGCGGCGATGGAGGCGGCGAAGCACTAGAGTCCGCCGCACGCCGGCTCCGGGCTCCAGGCTACGGGCCTGCAGCCTGGGGCCTGGCGCCTGTAGCCCTTACTCCGTAACTGTCACGTTAATCGTCTCGCACAGCCCAGTCATCGTGGCGTGCTTGTCGTCGCCCGCCTGCACGGCCAGCTTGTGGGGGCCTGGCGTCAGCTGCATCTCGATCGCGTTCTTGCCGTCGCCGAAGTGAATCCATGGGTTCGCCTTGGGGATCACGGCCCCAGCGGGCAGGCAGTCGGTGTCCACGCCCAGGTGGAAGTGGCCGGTCCCCGCGCGTACGGTGGTGACTTCGCCGGCCGGCACGGCGGCGATCGTGAACATCTCGCTGCCGAACTCGAGCTGCACCGGGCTCTTCACCGTGGCCCCTTCCTTCGGGCTCACGAAGAACACGCGGCCGCCGGTGTGGCCCTCGTGCGAGGCGTCGGCGGCCGGCGCCGCGGCTGGGGCGGCCGTCTCTTCTGCCGGCGGTGTGGATCCCCCTCCACACGCCATCACGAGCGCGGACGAAGCAACCAGGGCGAAGCCAAGGACGAGACGCATGCGCATGTGCACTCCTTCAAAAATCGTAATGGGGTCGGGTGTCCAGAATTGTGGAATTGGGGTCGGGCCTAATTTCGAGCCACGTGTCGAGCAATTAGGCCCGACCCCAATTCCACAATTCTGGACACCCGATTATAGGGCGGGACCTCATTTCACTTTTGGCGTTTTACTCGAGAGGGCCGTCGACGTACTGCACGCCGAGTTCCGCCAGTTTGGCGCGCAGCCCGTAGAAGTCCAGCCCCAACTCGCCCTTGCGGAGCTTCGCTCGCGACTGCTCTTCTTTGGCGATCCTCGCGTCGGAGGCGCGCGCCACGTCCACGGCCGACGCCCTCGGCACCACGACCACGCCGTCCACGTCGGCCACGATCACGTCACCTGGCCGAATAGCAGTGCCCGCACACACCACCGGCACGTTCACCGACCCGGGCGTCGCCTTTACCGTGCCCTGTGCGTGCACCGCCTTGGCCCACACCGGAAACTCCATGCTGGTCAGGTCCGCCACGTCGCGAATGCCGGCGTCGATCAGCAGCCCCACCACGCCGTGCGCGCGCGCCGAGACGGCCAGCAGCTCCCCGAACATCCCGTCGGTGGACGGCGACGTGGTGGTGACCACGAGCACGTCCCCTTCCCGGCACAGTTCGATGGCCGCGTGGATCATCAGGTTGTCGCCCGCCTGGCACGAGATGGTGATGGCGCTGCCCGCCATCTTCGCGGACGGATAGATCGGCCGCATATACGGCTGCAGCAGGCCCGAGCGCCCCTGCGCCTCGTGCACGGTGGCCACGCCGCGCTCCCCCAGCGACGTGATCACCGCCGCGTCGGCGCGATGGATGTTCCGGACGATGGTGGGTTTCATGCCTGCACCTGCGCCAGGCGCTGATTGATCCGCGGGTACACCTTGCGCACGTTGCCCTCGAAGATCTTGGCGCGATCGGCGTCCGGCAGCTGCGGCGCCGTCCACGTAGCGTTTCGTGTCGTCGAAGTAGTGGCCCGTCTCGGGATCGATCCCGCGCACCGCGCCCACCATCTCGGAGCCGAACAGGACGTTGTCGGCCGGCACGACCTTCAACAGCAGGTCGATGCCCGGCTGGTGGTACACGCAGGTGTCGAAGAACACGTTGTCACGAATCAGATCGGGGAGCGGCGGCCGCTTCATGTCCTGCGCCAGGCCGCGGTAGCGCCCCCAGTGGAAGGGCACCGCTCCTCCGCCGTGCGGGATGATCATCCGCAGCGTCGGGAAGTCTTTGAAGAGGTCGCCGGTCAGGAACTGCATGAAGGCCGTGGTGTCGGCGTTGATATAGTGCGCGCCCGTGGCGTGGAAGTTGGGGTTGCACGACGCGCTCACGTGCACCATGGCCGGCACGTCCAGTTCCACCATCGTCTCGTAGAACGGATACCAGGAGCGGTCGGTGAGCGGCGGTCCCGTCCAGAGCCCGCCCGATGGATCCGGATTGAGATTGCAGCCGATGAATCCCAGCTCGTTGACGCAGCGCTTCAGCTCGGCGATCGAGTTGGCGGGCGCCACACCCGGCGTCTGCGGCAGCTGGCACACGCCGACAAAACTCCGCGGAAACAGCCGGCAGACCCGGTAGATCAGGTCGTTGCAGTGTTCGGCCCAGTGCTGGCTGGTGACGCCGTCGCCGATGTGGTGCGCCATCGCCGACGCGCGTGGCGAGAACACCGTCAGATCGGTGCCGCGGTCGCGCTGGAAGTTGAGCTGCGGCTGAACGCTGGCGCGCAGCTCGTCATCGGTGACCGCAACCGGCTTCTTCGTGCGCGAGGGCGGGGGCGCCTTCAACTCTGCGATCTGAGCGTCTCGAAAGGCCTGGAGCTGCCTCGGCGCGGTGGTGTAGTGCCCGTGACAGTCGATAATCATGCGCGGCGCGTATTGTACTGCGCGCCGCATCTCGTTCGTGGTTCGTGGTTCGTCGTTGGTCGTTGACAGTCCTGCCGAAAGAAAAGGCCCTGACGATTGCTCGCGCAGGGCCTCGTGGCGGAACCACGAACAACGAACTACGAACCACGAACTAGTTGCGCGTCAACGTAAACTCGCCCTTCTGCCCGCCCTGCACCCACGTGCCGTGGAACAGGCGCCGGTAGGCGCCGATGTTCTCGAGCTTCCCGTCCACGGAGATGGGCACCACCTTGCCGGACGCGTCCTTGCCCTCGGCCGTCATCTTGACGCCCCAGGCGGATACGTTCGTGTAGTCGAACGTGACGGACTTCACCGTGGCCGCGTTCGGTCCGGGGTTCACGACGCCGGTGACGTCCTTGCCGTCCCAATCCAGGTTCAGCAGCAGCCGCGTCGGCTGCCCTTTGACCATCCACTCCCCGCTCCACTGTCCCTTGAGCGGGTGGCCGAACTGCGCGCCGGCCACTGCCGGCAGCGACAGCAGCGCGGCAAGCGCGAGCACGAATCGAGCGGTGCGCGCCAAGGCTACCTGCGTCCCCCGCGCCGCCGGCGGCTTCAGGCCGGGCTGCGGACGCGGTCCGAAGATGGGCTGGCCGAAGTCGTCGGTCAGCCGGTTCAGATACTGGTTGTTCTCCTGGCAGATGTACCTCGGGCAGCTCGGCGGCTCCGTCGAACGGGATGGTCCAGGCGATCGTGAAGGGACGCGTGTAAGCGCCGGGGTCGGTCACCGTCGCCTCGTAGCGAAGCGTCTGCTTGTTGGGCCGCGTCCACCGCTCCACCACCGACATCAGATCGGTGTGCGGATGGCCGAAGTAGTCGAACCAGCTGTTCTCGTTGAAGCCCTTGTTCTCGACCACCAGCGTGTCGCCTTCCCACCGGCCGACTGAATATCCCAGATAGGTGGGGTTCATCGCGTCGCCTTCGGGGAACTTGCGGCCGTCCATGTAGATCTCGCGCCAGATGTGCGTGGCGCCCTCGAAGATCATCATGATGCGCTTGTGTTCGGGCTGCTGGATGATCTCCATCTGGTACGGCGTGGCCATCATGCGCGGGCCGCCGGGCGGCAGGCAGTAGCCTTCGGGGTCGTACTTCGATTCGTTCAGTGAGTTGTAGTCGTAGACCGCCGCCGACCACGGCATCCAGGGCATCCACGGTTCGCTCTTCGATCCGCCGCGTCCGCCGCCACCGCCACCACCGGCTCGACCGGCGCCGCCCGCTCGGGCGGCGGCCTGCTCCTGCTGCACCTTGACGATCTCGGGAATCAGCTGGCCATCCGGGCCCACCACGCGCATCGCCATGTTGGTGATGTAGGGCACGCGCCACGTGCCCTTCTCGCCGGGCACGCGTCCCAGGTTCACGGTGCCATCGGGCAGCCGCGGCGTCGGATCGGTGGCAGCAGGACCCGTCCGCGGCCGCGCCCACCCCCGGCTCCCTGAGCCGCGCCCTCTTGCGCGCGGGCGGGTTCATGCGCGACCCACAGCGACGCGGCAAACACGACCGCTGCCGCCGCACCGACGAGCGCGGTACGAAAACTCTGTTCTCAAGGGAAGCTCCTTCGAGCTGAGACTGAGAAGACGACGTGGCCCGGCGAACGCCGGGCCCACCGCCCAGCGAAGCGGGGCAATCGAACACTGCTCGCGAGGCGAAGCCCGCCACCTTCTGCTGAGGGGCGGAGCCTCGCGACTACGGCGTGGTGCCCTGGCTGGAGGCGGCGAAGAGGCGCTTGCCGTCGGAGGTCATGACCGAGCGGGCGTTGCCCGTCGGGCTGCCGTCCTTGGCCAGGCTGCCCTCCACCGTCACCACGTCACCGATCTTCATGGTGTTGCGGCTCCAGCCGGCGCGCATGAGGCCGTTGGGGCTTCCCATCTCCATCGCCCAGTTCGTGACCTTCTTCGTCTTTTCGTCCGCCACGTCGATATAGAAGAACGTGTGCGGGTTCATCCACTCGACCTTGGTGACCGAGCCGGTCATCTTGAAGGGCTTGCTGGCGTCGAATTCCGCCGAGAACGAGTGGTGGGCCACCATGGGCGTGGCGATCGACAGCAGCGCGATTCCGGCGAGAGCAACGACAAACTTGGTCCGCATCAAACTCCTCCACACGAATACGACAGCCCAAGGGCCGCCAGACCGCGACCGTCCTGTGCTCCGGCTCTTGTGACTACCCGCATTATTCTCGTCCCCAGCCCCTAAGAGTGTCAACAGAATCGGGCCGTTACTGCGCGGCCGGCCCGGCTTCGGCGCGGGCCTGATCGGCGGCCAGTTTCTCCATGATCGCCAGATTTTGCCGGGCCTGCGGGTCGGAAGGCGCCAGTTCCACCAACCGGCGCAGCGGGCCGACGGCCTCGGTGTACCGTCCCATGGCGCCGAGGGTGCGCCCCAGGAAGTTGAGCAAGGAAATGTCATTCGGGCGAGCGTTCACCCCGCTGTAAAACGCCTGCACCGCATCGTCCAAGCGGTTCGACGCGCTGAAGGCCAGGCCCAGTTGTTTGAGGATCTCGGAATCGTTCGGCCGCAGCGTGAGAGCCGACTCATACGAGCGAATCCCCTCGTCGAAGCGCCGCTGTCGCACGCGGATGTTCCCCAGGCGGACGAACGGCTCCGGATCGCGGGGCGTGGCCTGGGTGAGCAGCGTGAACTGCTCCGCCGCCTGGTCCAGCTTCCCTTCGATCGAGAGCGCCTGGCCCATCAAGTTGCGCGCGGGGTTGACCACGGGGCTGTCGGGCACCAGCCTGATGAAGGTCTGCGCATGCGTCACGGCATCGGTGCTGCGTCCCCCCGCCAGCATCTCGGTAGCCAGCGCGAAATACGCCGGGGGATAGTCCGAGACGGCCAGCATCAGCTGGTTCACTGCCTGTTCGTGCTGGCCCGCGCGTATCAGCTCGTCGGCCAGCATGAACCGGGCTCGTCCGTGCGGCCGGCGATCCACGCCGGCCTGCGCCATCGTCAGCCGCGACGCGTATTCACGGTTGCGCAGGACGGTCCGCGCACCCAGGAGCACGCATGCAAGCCCGATCACCGCGCCGGCCATGCGCCAGCGCGCCCGGCGCTCCCGCGCGTTGCCCCGCACGACCAGCCATCGCACGGCCACCACGGCCAGCACGGCCAGCGCCGCCATCGCCAGATACATCCGGCGCTCCGCCCCGACCTCCGTCGCGATCGGCACGACGCTGGAGGTGGGCGACAGCGTGACGAAGACCCACGCGCCCAGGAACCCCAGCAGCGGCCTCCGCCACAGCGCCCACACCGTCAAGGCGCCAAGTCCCAACAGGATCACGCCGGGGACGATCACGTCGGTGATCCCCAGTGGGCGCGGCAGCCCGTAGTCGAGGACGAGCCCTTGCGGCCACACCGCGAGCCACAAATACCGCGTGATCACCTGCAGCTGGTTGAGGAAATAGACCCAGGGGGTCGTGTTGGTGCCGAAGCCCACGGTCGTGCGGGGCTCGGACCACAGGATCAGGCCCGAGCACGATCCACGATGCCGCCAAGCCGCCATAGAGATATCGCCGCTCGGCCCACGCCTCGCGCCACGAGCCGTACAGGAACACACGGTCGAACAGCAGCACCATGACGGGCGCCGTGATCATGGACTCCTTGGACGCCATGCCCAACGCCGACGACACGACGGCCGCGGCGGTCCATGTGCTTGACTGCGTGGAGGTGGCGGCCCGGATCGCCGCATAGAGCGTCAGGAGATAGAAGAGCGCCATCAGCGACTCGGTGCGCTCGGTCAGGTAGCTGACCGACTCGCTGTTGAGCGGATGGACCACCCAGAGCACGGCGACGGCCAGTGCCGTGAGATCGGCGTCCTCGTGCAGGCTCCTGGGCACGCGCGTCAGCCGCAGCGCACGGCGCACGATCCCGTAGAGTGTCAGCGCGGCCAACAGATGAATCGCCAGGTTCGCCACGTGATAGCCGGTCACGTCCAGTCCGCCGATCGCGTAGTTCACCGCAAACGTCAGGTTCACCACGGGTCTGCCGGCCACCGGCGTGTCGCGCGGCGGGCTCAACGGCCCCGACAGCGGCGTCAGCTGACGAATGGAGCGGTTGCGGAGGATCGAGTTCTCGTCGTCGAACAGCAGCGGACCCGAGAGGCCGTTGCCGTACACCAGAGCACCCGCCAGGACGATAAGGGCAATGTGAAGCCGCACGTCGCGTATCCTACCCACGATTGCGCACGGAGGGTGAGTAGACCTATGCACGGGGCCGGTGGATGCGTGGTGCGTGGGCGGTGGGCCTCCTGGCCGCCGCCGTGGCAGCCGGGTGCAGCGGTCCAAGCGCGCCGAATTTCACGGATCGGCTCCGCCCCTGCAAGGCCGAAGAAGGCCCCCCGGACGGCTACTGCGGCGGCTACGACGTTTTCGAGGATCGCGAGAAACGCGCGGGCAGGACCATCCGCCTCAACATCGTCGTGCTGCCCTCGATTGGCTCGGACGTAAAGCCGGACCCGCTCGTGTTCCTGGCGGGCGGCCCCGGACAAGGTGCGGCGCAAATGGCGGGCTTGATCCAGTCCGCGTTCCGGTCCGTGCAGCGCACGCGCGACATCGTGCTGGTGGACCAGCGCGGCACGGGCAAGTCCAACCCGCTGAACTGCCGGTCGGGCGGCGAGTCGCTGCGCGAGATGAGCGAGCCGGACGAGGCCGCGTTGGAGCGGCTGAAGGCGTGCCTGGCGGCGCTACCCGGCGACCCGCGTCTCTACACGACCACGATCGCGATGGACGATCTGGACGACGTGCGCGCGTTCCTGGGCTACGACGCGGTGAACCTGTACGGCGGCTCCTACGGTACGCGCGCGGCGCTGGTGTACCTGAAACGGCACGAGGCGCACGTCAGATCGGTTGTGCTGGACGGCGTGGCGCCGACCGACATGAGCCTGCCGGTGTTCGCCGCCCGCGACGCGCAGCGGTCGCTGGACAAACTCCTGGCCGACTGCGAGACGGATGCAGCCTGCCGGGCGGCCTACCCCGGACTGGGTACGCGCGTGCGGGCCCTGTTTGCCCGGCTGGAGACCGAGCGCCCGCGCGTGCGCCTGGTGCATCCACGGACGGGCGTCGGTGAAGAAGTGGAAATGCGCGCGTCGGTCGTGGCCAGCATGATCTTCGGCGCGCTGTACTCTCCGCTCACCTCTTCCGTGCTGCCCTCGTTGATGGAGCGCGCGGAGCAGAACGACTTCCAGGGGCTGCTGGCGCTGGCGTTCATGGGCGAAGGCCTCACCGACAACATGAGCCTGGGCATGCAGCTGTCGGTCCTCTGCAGCGAGGACAGTCCGCGCTACACGTCCGGCGACCTGCAGCGCGAGTCGGCCGGCACGGTGTTCGGCGCGGGCCTGATGATGGGACAGGCGCGCGCCTGCGAGTTCTGGCCCAAGGGCAAGGTGGACGCGTCCTATTACGAGCCCGTGGCGTCGAACGTCCCCACGCTGGTGCTCTCGGGCGACCTGGACCCGGTGACGCCGCCTTCGTGGGGCCAGGCCGTCACCAAGCACCTGACGCGCGTGCGCCACTACACGATGCCCGGCACGGGCCATGGCGTGATGGCCACGGCCTGCGGCAACCGGTTGATCACGCAGTTCATCGAGGAAGGCAGCGTGGACAACCTGCGCGACACCTGCATCGGCACAGTGAAGCGGCCGGGCTTCTTCCTGACACCTGCCGGGCCCGAGCCCGCGCCCGCCGGCGCCGAGCCGGCGCTCGCCAGTCCCAGGCCGGCGGCTTCGGCGGGGGCATCACGGTGATCGAGGTCACGGGGCTCGAAAAGCGCTTCGGCAGCGTGACGGCGGTGAACGGCGTGTCGTTCACCGCGGGCGACGGCCGCGTGACGGGCCTGCTGGGTCCCAATGGCGCCGGCAAGACCACCACGCTGCGCATGCTGTACGGCGTGATGCGGCCTGACGCCGGCACGATCAAGGTGGACGGCATCGACGCGGCGAAGAAGCCGCTGGCGGCGCAGGCTCGCCTGGGCGTGCTGCCCGACGTGTACGGGCTGTACCCGCGGCTCACCGCGCGCGAGCACATCCGCTATTTCGGCGAGCTGCAAGGCCTGAGCGCGGCCACGCTCGCCCAGCGGACGGAGGAACTGTTCGAGCTGCTGGACATGAAGCACATCGCGGACCGGCGCGCCGCGGGCTACTCCCACGGGGAGCGCACCAAGGTGGCATTGGCGAGGGCCTTGGTACACCAGCCGCAGAACGTGCTGCTGGACGAACCCACCAACGGCCTGGACGTGATGAGCACGCGCGCGGTGCGCGAAATCGTGCGGAAGCTGCGCGCCGACGGACGCTGCGTCTTGTTCTCGAGCCACGTGATGCAGGAGGTATCGGCACTGTGCGACACCATCGTGGTCGTGGCAGGTGGCCGCGTGGTGGCCCACGGCTCGCCCGACGAGCTGCGCGCGCAGGGTGGCCACGAGAACCTGGAAGATGCTTTCGTGGCCCTGGCGGGCACGCCCACTGGAGCGCGGCGATGACGTCGAGGAGAGCCTGGCGCCAGGCCGCGGTGGTCCTCGTGAAGGAGTTCGTGGACTCGTGCCGCGACAGGCGCGCGCTGGCGTCGGTGCTGCTGACGGTGCTCATCGGGCCCGTGATCACCGGGTTCATGATGAACCGCATCGCCGACCGCCAGCGGGCAGCCGAGGAAGTGCGCATCCCGATTGTCGGCGCGCAGCACGCACCGGCGCTCGTGGAGTGGCTGCGGCAGCAGTCGGGCGTCGAGATTGCGCCCGCGCCGGCCGAGCCCGAGCAGGCGGTCAAGAATCAGGACGAGTATGTCGTGGCGATCATCCCGCCCGACTTCGCCGAGCGGTTCCGCGCGTCGAAGCCCGCCACGATCAAGCTTGTGGCCGACAGCGCACGTCAGGACACGTTTCCGCAAGTGGACCGCGTGCGCCGTCTCTTCGCTCAATACAACGCGCAGATCGGAAGCCTGCGGCTGGTGGGGCGCGGCGTCAGCCCCGCCGTGTCCACGCCGGTGCTCGTGCAGGAAGTGGAGGTGTCCACCACGCAGCAGCGAGCCGCGCGGCTCCTGGCGGTGATTCCGCTGATGATCCTGCTGGCGGCATTCACGGGCGCGATGCAGATCGCCACCGATGCCACCGCCGGCGAGCGCGAGCGAGGGTCGCTCGAGGCGCTGCTCATCAACCCGGTGCCGCGGAGCGCGCTGGCCGTCGGCAAAACCTTGGCGGCCGCGTTGACGGCCATGATCGCGGTGGCGGTCACGGCGGCCATCTGCGCCGCGCTGCTGCGCTTCATCCCGCTGCAGGAGATGGGCATGCGGTTCCGGTTCGGCATGCCGCACTTCGCCGGCATGATGGCGGCGGTGCTGCCGCTGTGCCTCGTCACATCCGCGCTGCAGTCGTGCGTCGCCTCGCTGGCCCGCTCTTTCAAGGAGGCGCAGAGCTACATGGGCATCCTGATCCTGGCGCCGATGCTCGTGGGCGTGCTGGGCACCATCTATCCGATCGACAACCAGCCCTGGATGTTCGGCGTGCCGATGCTCGGGCAGTACGTGCTGCTGACGAATGTCCTCGGTGGACGCGCGCCGGGGCCGCTGGCGTTCGTCGCGGCGGCAGCGGCGTGCGCCGTCGCGGCGGCGCTGCTGATGCGCGTGACCGTGTCGCTGTTTCGCAGCGAGCGGATTATATTTGGACGATGAGCTCAGCCGTTCCGCCATCTACTCCGCTCTCGGAGCCGGCGAACTCCTCGCCCGAGACTGAACTCGACGGCGTCGGAGGTCCGATAGATCATGAGTTGGGATCATTCATTGGCTCATGCTGTCCTCAGGCGCCTGAGTCAGGCGTCTCTCTAAGGCGACACAATGAATGATTCATTCGACCCGCGCCTGCATTTTCAAAGCCGTAGAGTGGCGGAGATCTATGAGCAAGAGCGATTCGCGTCGTTTGGCGACCGGCTGTTTCAACGTGCTGGATTGCGGGCTCTCTCCCGGGCGCTACGAGTCCTTGGCAGCGGGACGTCGGTGTTGGACGCTGCCTGCGGCACCGGGCGGTTTTCAAAAGCGCTCTTGAATTGGGGATTTCACGTCACCTGCGCTGACATTTCGCAGGAAATGATCGAGGTCGCAAAAAGCCGGTTGCATGGTGCTGACCGACGTTTGCACTTTGGCCGCGCCAGCGCTGACGCTCTGCCGTTCTGCAATGAAGCGTTCGATGCCGTGGTGTCCATGCGCTTCCTGCCGCACATTCCAACCCAACAAAGGCGCGTCATGCTTGGCGAGATGGCAAGGGTGAGTCGCCGTTGGGTGGTTTGTTCGAACACCTACTCCAATCGTTGGTATCAATACAGGCGCGGATTGAAAAGACGGCTCCGCTACGAAGCCCCGACTCGATACCCGGTAACTGAAGAAGAGCTGCAGGAAGAGCTTCGTTTCGCTGGACTCAGAGAGGCCGGACGATTCTGGACGTGGCGTTTTCTTTCGGAAGAGGTGCTGGTGGTCTGCGAAAAGCTCCGCGAGGGAAACCAAAAGCTATGAGCCGGGCGTCTGTTCAGCCGTCTACTCCGCTCCCGGAGCCGGCGAACGCCGCGCCCGAGACTGCACTCGACGACACCACCTGCCCGCGATGCGGCGAGTCCCACGACCTCGCGAAGGTCAAGGGCTGCGTGAAGTGCCTGAAGTGCGGGTTCAAGTTTGACTGTAACGGATGGTAAGGATGAGTCAGTGCGTCAGCCGCCTCCGCTCCTTGGCCACAGGCGTGGTGGTTTGTGCGCTGATCTCCCTCTATTGCACCGTTCCCACGCTCCAGGCGCAGTCGGCCGAAAACGTCGCCGTCGTCATCAACGAGAGCAGCGAGGAGTCCAAACGTGTCGGCGAGCACTATGCCGTCACGCGAAAACTGCCCCCTTCCAACATCCTGCGGATTCAAACCTCGACGCAGGACACGATCGAGCGACCGGCGTACGAAGCTTCGATTGAACGGCCCCTCGCGGTGGCGATTCGGCGTGGCGGGCTGCAGGATCGCCTTCTGTACCTGGTGCTGACCAAGGGCGTGCCGCTTCGCATCGCCGGCACGACTGGCCTGACCGGAACCCTTGCCAGCGTGGATTCCGAGTTGACACTGCTCTACCGGCGTCTGACCGGGCAGCAGTTGAACGTGAGCGGCCGAGTCGACAACCCTTTCTTCCTCGGCGGCCGCCCCATCGGTGACGCCCGCCGGTTCACGCACCGCGAGCACGACATCTACCTGGTGACACGACTGGACGCGTATACGGTGCAACAGGCGCTCGGCCTGGTGAACCGGGCGCAGGCCCCACGGCCAGAGGGGCAGATTGTGCTCGATCAGCGCGGGCCGGCCACCGACCGCACCGGCGATGACTGGCTCGAGCTGGCCGCCCAGCGGCTCGCCGCGCAGGGGCACCAGGATCGCGTCGTTCTCGAGTCGACCGCCAAGCCCGCGCGGGGTGTCGGCCCGGTGCTCGGTTATGCGTCGTGGGGGTCCACAGACCCGGCGAACCAGGCCCGCTCCGCGTCGATGGCGTTCGGCCCGGGCTCGATCGCCGCCAATCTCGCCAGCTTCGATGCCCGGACCTTCCGGGAACCACCCGCAACCTGGCAACCAGGCGGGGCCGCGGTACGACACCAGTGCCGTTCGAGGGATCAACCGAATCGCTCATCGGCGATCTCATTCGCGACGGCGTCACGGGCGCATCGGGCCAGATCGGCGAGCCGTATCTGCTGGGTGCAGTCAGACCGGAGATCCTCTTCCCCGCCTACGTTGCGGGCTTCAACCTGGCGGAGGCGTTCTACCTGGCAACGCCGTCCCTGAGCTGGCAGACCGTGATCGTGGGCGATCCACTCCTGGCACCGTTCTCGCGACCGGCGATGTCCCGTGCAGAGATCGAAGGCGATGTCCACGCAGGCACGGGACTTCCGGGATTCTTTGCGATGCGCCGGATTGCCGAATCGTCCGCGCTGCTCCGCGGCGTGCCCGAACGCGCCATCGAGCTGTCGCTGCAAGCCGAGGCTCGCCTCGATCGGGATGACCGCACCGGAGCGCGGCGCGCGCTGGAAGAGGCAGTGCGCCTCGCACCCCAGGTGAGCGATTGGCTGCTCCTGCTGGCCGGACTGGAGGATCAGGACCGCGAGTACGAGTCAGCGATTCGCCGCTACGAGCAGGTGCTGGCCATGCAGCCCGAACAGCCGATCGCGCTCAACAACCTGGCCTATGCCCTGGCGACACATCGCAAGAGGCCGGCCGAGGCGCTACCGCTGGCCAGGCGGGCCGTGGCCCTCGCGCCCCGCAGCGCCGTGGTGCTCGACACGCTCGCCTGGATCGAGTACCCTGACTGGCAATAGCGCGGTGGCAACCACGCTGTTCGCCGACGCGATTCAGCTCGGTCCCGCGATCGCGGAGATCCGCCTGCATGCCGCCGAGGCGTTCGCGGCGAATGGCATGCCCGAGCGCGCCCAAAGCGAACTGGCAGAGGCGTTGCGCCTGAAACCTGCACTCGCCGAGGAAGTGCGGCAGGTTCGCTCGAGGATGAAGCTGCAAGACACGCGGCCGCGGTGAAGTTCACTTCGTCCGGCGCCTGAGCAGGTGACAGCGTATCGTCACACGTCAGTCGTCCCAGCCTGCTAGTGTCAAACCAGGACTACCCGCTGCTAGTGTCAAACCTGGATTATTCGACGCAATACCTTCATCGAGGCGACTAAAGTCCGCAGGTAGGGCTCGGAAAGCCCTGGCTCAGATTGTGAATACGCCGCGTGCAGTCACGCCATGGGACTGACAGGGCGTGAGCATGCGTAGCCAGCTCAACAGACATGGCACTTATATGACTATGAAGCCTGTTCAAAGCATGATCACAGGCCTGATCCGACGCGGCCTCCGTTCGCATCGGGCGCGAAGGCTTGTCAAATGCATTGGCGATATATCCCTGATAAGCCTTGCGTACTACCTTTCATTCGTATTGCGGTTCGACGGGGCGATCCCGGAGTCCTTCCGCGGCGTCATGGTCCGGTATCTGCCCCCGCTCGTCTTCACGAAGGTCATTCTTCTCGTCGCCAGCGGCTCGTACGGCGCCATGTGGCGGCGCACCGGCCTGCCAGACTTGCTGGCCTTGACGGCGGTGTTGAGTCTGGCCTCGCTGTTTCTTATGACCGACCTCTTTCTGGCCCTGGACCAGGTCCGGTTCCCGCGGTCGATTATCCTGCTCGACTGGACGTCAAGTCTGGTCCTGCTGAGCGCTTTCCGGATCCTGCCGCGCGCACTGCGCGAGAGATCGCCTGATCTGCTGCCTTGGCTGGTCTCACCTAGCGAAACCCGGGTGATCGCGGCCAAGAGCCGGGCCCAGAACGTCGTGGTCTATGGCGCGGGCGATCTCGGGGCGTCGATTTTGTCGGACATCGAGCGCAAGTTCCGCGGGTCCAAACGCATTGTGGGCATCATCGACGACGACCCCGCGCTCAAGGGCTCGCACATCCGTGGCGTCGAGGTTCTAGGGGACCGCTCCGCCCTGCCACACCTAGCGCAAAAAGTACATATCGATCAGATCGTTATCGCCATATCGGCGATCTCGGGCGCTCGGTTGAGGGAAATGGTCGAGCACTGCCGGCAGTTCTGTCCTACGGTCCAGGTGGCGCCGGGACTTGATGAGCTGTTCCTTGGCAAGGTAACGATCAGCGACCTGCGCGAGGTGCAGATCGAGGACCTGCTCGGCCGCGAATCGGCCAAGGTCGAGCTGGATGAGCTTGGCTTGCGCCGCTTGCTGACGGACAAGACCGTCCTGGTCACCGGAGCCGGAGGCAGCATCGGCGGCGAGCTGTGTTTCCAGATTCTCAAGTTCGGCCCCCGCAAGATCATCCTCCTCGGCCGTGGCGAGAACAGTATCTATGCCACCAAGCAGCGCCTGCTGCCGCACGCCGACGGCATCGAGCTCGAGGAAATCATCGGCGACATCATCAACGCCCCTAAGATGGAGCACGTCTTCGCAACCAGGCGCCCACATGTGGTATTCCACGCGGCCGCCGACAAGCACGTCCCCTTGATGGAGGCGAATCCAGACGAGGCCGTGCTCAACAACATCATTGGAACTCAGAACGTGCTGGATGCCGCGGCGAGGCACGGCGTCGAGAAAGTGGTCTGCATCTCGTCCGACAAAGCCGTCAATCCCACGAGTGTTATGGGCTGCTGCAAGCGGGTGTCGGAACTGCTGGTTCGCAGCCGTGTAGGCTCGCCGACGGTGAGCTGTGCCGTCCGTTTTGGCAACGTGCTCGGGAGTCGGGGAAGCGTCATTCCGCTCTTCAAGAAACAAATCGCCGACGGCGGGCCGGTCACCATCACCCATCCCGACGTCAAGCGGTACTTCATGACCATCCCCGAGGCCGTCCTGCTGGTGCTGCAGGCTGGAGCCATCGCCAAAGGCGGTGAGGTCTTCCTTCTAGAGATGGGCGAACAGATCCGGATCGAGAGCCTGGCCCGGGAGATGATTCGCCTGTCCGGCCTGGCTGAAAATACGATCAAGATCAAGTACACGGGCCTGCGGCCCGGGGAGAAGATGTACGAAGAGCTGTCGTTCCCGCATGAGATCCGACACCGAACGGAGTTGGTGAAGCTCTACCGACTGGAGGGTCAGGCGGTGCCCAGGGCAGCGCTCGACGCTCACATTCGCGCGCTGAAGAAGATGGGGATTGAGATGGATTTCGCCGCCATTCGCCGGACCTTGCTTGGACTGGTGCCAGAGTACCAACCTGACGGCGAAGCGGTCGCAGCCGAAAGGCTGACGTTCCACTAATCTCTGCACGCCCTCGCGTAGATGCCATCCAAGCCGGCCGTAATGCATTCGGGAACCACTCTCGACCAGGAGCGGGAAGGCACCTCGCTCCTGCTCCTGGCTACCCTTGCCGCCTTCGCTGTGTTCGTGTGGACGTACTGGCCGGTAATACCTCCCCTTGTCCATCAGTGGTGGGATGAGGAGGAGTATTCGCATGGCTTCATCGTGCCAATCATCGCCGGCGTCCTCGCCTGGCTCAACAAGGACGCTGTTCGACAGGTGCCCTTGCGACCCGCCTACGCGGGCCTGCTTGTCATGACTCTTTCGCTGGTCGTCTACGCGGTTGGCATTGTTGGGGTCGATCTCTTCCTGCAGCGGGTCTCGATGGTGACGATGATCGCCGGTGCGATCCTCTACGTTGCCGGCTGGCGCATGCTGTGGTGCCTGGCGTTCCCAGTCAGCTATCTACTGCTGATGATTCCCTTGCCTCAAGTGGTCTTCAACCCGGTTGCATTTCGGCTCCAACTACTCGCTGCGCAAGTCGCCACGGACACGCTCCAATTGCTGGACGTCCCAGTCTTTCGGGAGGGGAACATCATCCATCTGGCACAGGCCTCGCTCGACGTTGAACGGGCATGCAGCGGGATTCGGTCCCTGATCTCGCTGCTGGCAATCGGCGTCCCGCTTGCCTATGTGCTCGAACGGAAGCCGTGGAGCCGGGCACTCATCATCGTCATGGTGGTTCCGATCGCTATCGCCGCAAACGTGGCTCGTGTGACGGTTACGGGCCTTCTAGCCCACTATGTCTCGCTCGATACGGCTCTCGGGGTCTTTCACACTGTTGGCGGATTCGCCGTCTTCATGTTGGGCGCCACCCTACTCCTGTTGTTCTCCTGGTTCGTGAAGAAGGCCACGAGGTTTTCATGACGACGCGAGTGATGATCGTCGCATTGGTGCTGGTATGCGGGGCGGTTGCCGTGCGGGCGGTTGGCCAGGGCGAACCGGTGCCACTCTCTCGTCCGTTTTGGGCTTTTCCCGCCAGCCTCGGTTCATGGAACGGGCGTAGTATCCTGCTCGAACAGATCATCGAGCGCGAAGCCGGGGTCAGCAGCTACCTGCTTCGCACCTTTACTCGGCCTGAGGGCCGACGCATGCCGATAGAGCTGTACGTCGGCTTTTATGAGTCGCAAAGTCGGGCCGGAGTCATCCATTCCCCGACCAACTGCCTGCCTGGTGGAGGTTGGTTCATCGCCAGGCGCGACAAGATCGCACTCGAGTTACCGCCCTATGCGCCGTTCGAGGTGAACAAGTTCGTCATCAGCAACGGCCTGGAACGGCGAGTCGTCCTCTACTGGTACCACCAAAGTGGCGGTCGCATCGTGACCAACGATTATCTTGGCCGGGTCTACCTTGTCCTGGACGCCCTCAGGCACAACCGGACCGACGCCGCAATCATTCGGGTGATCGTGCCGACAGTGGATGAGACCGAACAGTCGATCGAAGCGAGCACCGAGGAGGCCGTGGCCTTCCTCCAAACGTCTTATCCGGAGTTGATGCGGCATCTGCCGCACGAACGCCTGGCGGAAGGGGTCTAGTCGTGCAGCCGATTCCCCTGAGTCGACCAGATATCAGCGAAGCGGACATCGAGGCCGTTGTCAGCGTCCTCCGAACGCCGCAGCTGAGCCTTGGCCCACGGGTCCCGGAGTTCGAGGAGGCACTTTGTGCCTACACTGGCGCCCGGCATGCCACGGCGGTCAGCAGCGGGACCGCGGCGCTTCACCTGGCCGTGCACGCCCTCGGCATCGGCCCGGGCGACGAAGTGATCACCACGCCCTTCAGCTTCGTGGCGTCCGCCAACTGCATCCTCTTCGAGCGTGCCACGCCGGTGTTCGTGGACATCGATCCGACGACGCTCAATATCGACCCGCGCGCCATCGAGGCTGCCATCACGCCCCGCACGAAGGCCATTCTCCCCGTGCACGTCTTCGGTGTCCCCGCGGACATGGACGCCATCCAGGCCATTGCCGACCAGCACGGGCTGTTCGTGATCGAAGACGCCTGCGAAGCGTTGGGCGGACGGTGGCGGGGGCGCGCGTGCGGCTCGATGGGCACGGCCGGAACGTTTGCGTTCTATCCAAACAAGCAGATGACGACCGGTGAAGGGGGCGTCGTCGTCACCAACGACCAGGCCCTTGACGCGCTGTTCAAAAGCCTGCGCAACCAGGGCAGAGACTCAATGGGTGGGTGGCTCCATCACGAGCGGCTGGGGTTCAACTACCGGCTGTCCGACATCAACTGCGCCCTGGGTCTCTCGCAGTTGTCACGGATCGACGAGTTTCTAGCGGCACGTCGCCGCGTAGCGGAGCTGTACTGTCAGCAGCTGGCTGAGATTGATGAAATCGAGCTGCCGATCAACAGTCTGGCGAACGCCGACATCAGTTGGTTCGTGTACGTTATTCGATTGAGGCATGCCACCAGCGGCCAGCGCACAGCCTTTATGGAGTATCTGCGCACACACGGAGTGGCGTGCGCCAACTACTTCGAGCCGATTCATTTGCAGCCCTACTTCAGACGGATGGGATACAACCCGGGAGACTTCCCTGTGTCGGAGGGCAGTGTCCGAGAGAACCGTGGCGTTGCCTTTTTTCAATCGGTTGGAGCAGGACGATGTGACACGTGTCGTGGACACGGTGCGACAGGCCCTGGATGCGACCGCACAAAGCCGTGACCGCTCTGTGAGTCGCTCGGCCCTCCAGGCGTCGATTGATTCATGACAATCGGCTGACACCTTACCTAAGGGACACGCATGGACGACAGGTACGAAACCTACTTGCGCGGGGAATGGGACCTCTTTTGGCAGCAGCCAAAACGATTCGCGATCGCCCGGGAGTTAGCCTCGAGGCTCGCGGTCAAACGAGTCTTGGACATCGGTTGCGGAGCAGGCCAGGAACTGTATCCCTATCTTGGCGCTGAGGTCACAGCCGTGGGCGTGGATATCGCACCGGATGTGGGGCTCTTCGTCCGGTCAAACCCCGTCCCCTGCCCTGTCGTCGGTCGAGATCCGGTCTTTGTTCGCGCCGCAGCCGAACGGCTTCCGTTTCTCTCCAATCAGTTCGACGTGATTGTTTGTCGTGTTGTCCTACCGTTGCTCGACAACAAGCGCGCCCTCGCGGAGATGGCTCGTGTGCTTTCGAAAAACGGAATCGTTGTCTTGAGGGCCCAGGCGGTCGGATACTACCTTCAGAAGATCTTGATGGGACTCCGCCGCGGAGTCCACGTGCGGTGTTTTGGGCAATCCGGCCGCTCGTCATCGGTGCCGCCTATCATGTGTTTGGCGTTCAGTTCGGCGGATTCGAGACCTTTCAGACCCGCTGGTTGCTCCAGCGCGAGTTGAACCGACTCGGACTCACGATTGAATCGACTACGTCGAACTCTGCATCAGCATCACCAACCTACGTGATTACCAGGTCCGGAACCCACATGCATGACGGACGCTGTGAGGACACGGCTGCCTTGAGGTGTACTTCCCGGTCGTGAGAAAGGTCGCCACGAGAACGGTCCGAACATCTGGGCTGTGGCCTGCTGCGGGCAAGAGCCGGCACCTGCCGACCGCCGACAACGGCCACGGCTTCCCGACCCGTGGGCTCGCGCACAGGCGGCGCCCTGGCACTGAACCAGGGACAGCGCACAGTATTCATAGTCGTTGGCGTGGCGACGGTGGTTGCACTGGCCGCACCGTACCCCCTGACGAAGGTCCTCGTGGGTGCGGCACTCGCCGTGTACTGGGCGCGTCTCTTGCTGACCTTCGACGAGCGTTTCGTGGGCATGTACGTCCTGTTACTTCCAACCTTTCAGTTGGCCCCGCTCGAAAGACTTGGCGTTCCGGCGCTCAATTGGCAGACTGCGTTCCTGGGTGTCTTCCTTGTGGCCATCGCCCAGGCGCGACCACCGACTGAGCAGGGAGCGATTCCTCGCTGGCTGGCGTACGTCTCCGTTGTGTTGGTGGCGTCCGCAGTCTACTCGGTTGTGGCACTTGGCGAGGCGCCCTGGCCTCTACTGGCCCACGTCAAGATCTGGATCTTCCCCTTCTCCCTCTTCTTCCTCGGTCGGCGTTGCACCCCTGAACGCGGCCAGGTGTGGTTCCTCATCGCGTGCGTCTCAGTTGTCAGCCTCGCCCTGTCGCTGCACGGGCTGCGAGATGCTCTGACAACAAACAACTTGCTCGGCAACCGTCCAGGGGGCCTGCTGATGAATCAGCCGAACCTCTTTGGTGGCTACCTTGCGATGTACGCCTTCGTGCTCCTGTTCGTCGCACGGACGCGTGAGCTGAGTCGCCTCGCATCCCTGTTCCTCACGGCCGTAGGACTTCTGATGGTGGTGGTGCTGGTCTTCACGCTCTCGCGGGGTGCATGGCTGGCGTTTGCGGCGACGACAATGGTGGTCGGGTTGGTGGCGAGCCGCGGCGTCGTGCTGTTACTCGCCGTGGGCCTCTTCTTCGGATATCAATGGGCACCGGAGGAGGCGACGGAACGAACCGAGATGACCGTGCAAGCAGTGGGGGCATCGGGCGACGCGGGGTTGACGGAGTCACTTGATGCCTCTGCCGCCGTAAGAGTGATACAGTGGCAAACGTTCCCGAACGATCTTTGCAGCCCATCCCATTTTTGGCACGGGTCTGCACACGTATGAGAATCAGCTGTTCCAACTGACAGGGATTCGTCTGGCGGCCCACGCGACCCCCATTCAGATCGGAGTCGAAACGGGCGCTGTTGGAATCGTCGGCTACCTGGGCCTCCTCGGGACAATCGCACTTACGTGCTTCAAGCGCGCAAGGGCCTCGGGCACCGGCTCGCTGCAGCGGTCACTGGGGTTGGGTCTATTGGCCGCGACCATCTGCCTTGGGCTCCTGGACCTCAGCGGTGCGAGATTCCAAGAACACACGGTTACATCTTTCTACTTCCTCCTTGTCGGTGCGTTTGTGGGAAATACAGACCGACCGCGGGGGGGCCAACGGCCACCGGTCTCTCTGAAATGGCCACCAAGGCGTCCGTCGGGACGGAACGCTCGTTCGCGTGGCCCAGCAGTTTCGGGCCCATTCCCGGCGCGCAAAAACGAGCCCCTGGAGCATTTGCCGTGATCGTCCGAAATGCTAATAACGATAAGCACTATCGTCGGCGAGCATAATAAGGATTCAATAAGTAAATGCAGCGATCTTTTGTCTTCTCTTTAATCTTCCTTGGGACCCTGGCCCTGGCCGCCGAAGTCCCTGACCTACAGTCACTTCGTGCGCCCGGACGGCAGTCCGACGAGCTCGTGCTCCCAGCAAACCCTGCACGTTGGCCCGCGCATTCGCCCTTGGCGGCGACCCCGGCATGCCCTGCGGCAGCGTCGTACACGTGGCCGCGGGCTACTACGTCCAGGCGGTGTTGGTCTATGGGCCGTCGCAGACGTGTCCGGCCGGCCACTACGTGAAGTTCATTGGCGACGCCGGGGCGGTGGTGACCGGGCTGGAGGTGGAGCCGTCGGCGGCGGGCTTCCGCCTGACCAGCGGCCGCACCTACACCTACGAGATCGCCTGGAACGAAGCCGATTCGGGCAAGTTCACCGTCGGTGTCGTGGCGCAGCGTGAGCCGTCGACGTGGACGTGATCTACGGTCGAGGATCGCTTACCGCCCTTCGACACCGAATCCGAGACGCAGTTCGAGTTGGACGTGACCCGATCGCGTTCACCGAGCGCTCGTCCATTGACGAGGTCGAGCTGCATCGCTGCACGTTTGGAACGACACGTCGGCCAACAAGGTCTACGTCCACATGTGCCATAACGGCATCCCGGTGACCGGAGACGACCTCTACTTCGGGCGCGCGCGCTGGGGCGACATCATCGTGCAAGGCGACGGCTTGTGGTGGGAGAATATCGACATCAAGCACGTCTAGTCTGACGCTTGGCGCCGGGCTGCTCGTCGAACCAACGGCGGCGCGCACGGTCATCAAGCACACCGACTTCCGTCAGCGGCGTGTCGAGATGGGTGGCAACGATACGCTGGCGGAGGATCTCGAGATTAGTTACGCCATTGTCCAGGGATCCGGCGGCTGACGGGTGTTACGACCAGGATACGACACGTCTGGCCGGACGGCTCGGTCCTGTTGCAATGCGGGCAGTGAAAGCGGGCGTTCATGCTTGGGATTGTCGGTAGCTCTGCTTCATCGGGTCAGGTCGTGCGGCCCGCGTATATCCACCAGTCGCAATGGAACGGCGCGCATGTGGCTGGCGCCAACACGCTTAGAAGACTCGATTCATGTGGGGGTATCCCGAATCACTAACCTGACGGCGGGTGGCACGGGTGGCGTGATTCGATCAAATGTCTCAGCCAACTCGCAGGATTCAGATCTATCTCTCCTTGCTGCCCTTCGAGACTGACGGTGGAGAACAACCTGTTCCTGCATGGGGCCCTGTTCTGGACGAGCTACAATCAAGAGTGGCGGAACTCCTACTACTGCCTGGACATTCCGAAACAACATTGCGGCCAGCCTCGTAATCGAGGATCTGACCTACCCAGGGCTGCCTCGAACTGCAACCTGTGGATCAAGGACTACCGGGGTCCATACACCGGCTTTGTCAGCATGGACAACCCAAACTATTCCGGCGGCGCAGTGTTCAGTCACACGTCGCTCGCCGATTTTCGTGCCGCGCACCCGGCGCTTGATCGCAACAGCAGGGAACTTCCAGCCAGCAAATGGACGGACGGAACGCAGTTCGCCAACTTTGTTTCCCAGAGGAATCCTACTTTCAGCTTCAACCCGGCGGGACCCAGCGCTGAAGCGCTGAACATGCCGGCGTGCGGGCGGGTTGGACCGAGTCCATCCGTTGTCCCGGCGGCGCCGCGCAATGTTCGGATTATTCGATGAGCAGCGCCCGTACGGCCGCGACGGCCCAAGCTATAACTTAACGGCCCTTCGACGCAGTTCCAGCTTCGACTTTCACGAATTCTTGCGCCGCGCCGAATACTTGTGTCTGCGGACGCGCATCTCGCGCACGCCGTCGGTCTGCTTGCGTCGGTGTAGTATAAGGATGCGCACGAGCGGGATATCCAGGTCCGTTTTCCATGCCAGATATTCGTCAGATCGCCCTCTGTGAGGCCAAAGGCATCGAGGTCCCAAAGAGCGCGAGAATTCTCGACTATGGCTGTGGCGCCGGCCGGCGAGTCTACCAGCTTCTCGATGCGGGCTATAAAGCCGCGATTGGCTACGATGTATTCGACTATCTCAAGCTTCGGGATCCTTCCGACCGGCAGCGGTTTCACATCGAGCCGTCGGGACAGATTCCGCTTCCTGACGCGAGCTTGGATTTTGTTTTCAGCGACCAGGTCTTCGAGCATGTCTCTGACCAGCCACGCGCCTGGCGCGAAATCTACCGCGTGCTCAAACCCGGCGGGGTGAGCGTGCATGTAATTCCGGCCAAGTGGCAGCTTATCGAGCCTCATAACAAGGTACCCCTTGGGGGCTTACGTCTCTTCAAGCGACGCGCGTGGTATGGCTTCTGGGCGCTCGTCGGCGTCCGGAACGAGTACCCAACAGGGACTCTCGAGCGCAGAGGTCGCTCGCCGCAACTACGACTACGCTCATTCGAGCCTCTGGTACTGGAGCTGTCGGCAGTACCGGCGGCTCTTCCGCAAGATTGGGTGGGTCTGGAGCTGGGAAGAGCTCGCCTATATGCAGGTGAGTCCTAAACCACGCATCCAACAGCTGGCGCGAGTCAGTAGGAGTCTACCGGGCATCCTGCCTGCGATTCGTACATTCTGGGTACGCGTTCTCATGACACGCAAGCCCGCGGAATAGTCTTTAGATTACCCGGGCACTGACAACGTTCCCTCCTTCGCAGACGCCCGGCCCTGGTCGCAGCTCTTTGGGAGCCCCCCGGTGACCAAGCGCCCAGACATACCCGGAAGCCAACGGAACGTGGTGGTCGTTCTGACTTCCTTGGTACACGGTGGCGCAGAAACCCAGGTCGTTGAGCTCCTGAAGCAGTTCCGCGGCACTGATCTCGAGCCCCGCCTGGTCGTTTCGCTCTCCGAGGAGCTGTTGCCGTACGGTCCTGTTATCGCGGCTGCCGGCTATCACGTGACGGCCCTTCGACGCAGTTCCAGCTTCGAATTTTCACGAATCCTTGCTCTGCGCCGAATACTTGTGTCTGCAGACGCGCATCTCGTGCACGCCGTCGGTCTGCTTGCGTCGGTGTACTGCTGGCTGGCCGCCAAATGGTTGTCAGGCTGTGTCGTGCTTCCAAGTATCCGCGGTACCGTGGTGACGCCGGGCCGACTACGTCGCTTCTTGTATGGACGAATGTTTCGAGACTGCCCCTGCGCTGTGGCAAATTCAACGGCAGGGGCCTCGTTTGCAATAGAGCACCTGGGTGCAATACCCGAGCGATTGGTCGTAGTCCCGAATGGGATCAACTTTCGGGCGCTGCGAGCCGCCGTGCAACCAGGCAGTCTCCGCGCCGAGCTCAATATCGATGGCGACGTGCCCGCTTGTGGGTTTCGTCGGACGCGACGCGCCGGTCAAGCAGGTGGCGCGGTTCTTTCAGGTTGTCGAGAGGCTATTGAAACGCGTGGAAGGACTTCACGTGGTCGTTGTCGGCCCGGGCTTCGATTCCGCCGCGCGCGGACGCCTGGCGCCATCATTGCCGGATCGCCAGGTCCATTTCCTCGGGCCGAGATTTGACATTCCGAGCCTGCTTGCAGGCATGGACGTTTTGCTCTTGACGTCCGACTCCGAGGGCACGCCGAATGTGGTCTTGGAGTCGCTCGGCGTAGGGACGCCGGTCGTTTGCGCCGATGTAGGGGACGTGTCAGTCATCGTCGACGACAGCGCGCTTGGCGCGGTGGTGACACCGGCCGCAATCGAGGCGTACGTCGAGGCCGTGCTCCGACTGATACAGGACCGACAAGCCGCTCGTGAGAGGGTGGAGCGTTATTGGCCAGAGCTCGAGCGGCGCTACGGCTCGGATCGAATGGCACGTGACACCGGATTCGTCTGGGCCAAGCTTCATAGACGAGCTCGGCACCCCTGCGTCGCGACACCGATGAGGGTCGCCTGGATCATCGATCATCTTGGCCAGGGCGGAGCTCAACGCCAGCTGCTGGAGGTGGGCCGGTTGCTGCGCGATCAAGTGTCCTTGCAGGTTGTGAGCCTGTCGACCAAGAAAGACCGACTACGCGGCGCCGCTACGCGAGGCGGGGATTCAACTCACGCTCGTGCCGCAAGGCTCGAAGTTCTCCTCCTTGTCCACCTGTCAGGCGCTCGTCACCATTCTGTCGCAGTCACAGCCAGACATCGTACAGACATGGCTCTTCGAGGCAGGCGTCTATGGACGTCTCGCGGCGCTCTGGACCAGGCGCCCTGTCGTCGTGGCGGCGGTCCGCAACACCATCGACGATTTGCGGTGGCACCATCGGCTCATCACCCGGCTGCTGTCCTACGGGACGACCTGTACCACCGTCAACGCGGACGCGATGCGTTCCGGGATTCGTGTCGCTCGGAATCCCGGAATCGAAGATTCGAACTATTCGCAACGGAATCGACCTTCAGGCCTTTCCACGCCTGCCAAAGGATCCCGAGGCTGTCGAATCGTGGCGGATTCCACCCGGTTCCACGATCGTAGCCATGGCCGCGCGCATGGCGTCGCCGCAGAAAGACTACGTCACGTTTTTGAGAGCGGCCCAATTGGTCGTGGCTCAGGCTCCGAGTGCCTACTTCTTGTTGATCGGTGATGGCCCAGACCGAGGCCGTATTGAGTCGACGATTCGTGAGCTTGGCATTGACGATCGAATGAGGCTCCTTGGCGTCAGGAATGACGTGTGGACGATCCTCAACAACATCGACATCTTCGTGCTCTCGACTCATTTCGAAGGCTGTTCCAATGTCATCATGGAGGCCATGGCTGCGGGCAAGCCAGTCGTCGCCACGACGGCTGGTGGTAACGCCGAACTGGTGACTCGATGGACGAACTGGTTTGATGACGCCGATCGGAGACGCACAGCGCGATGGCGGATCGCATTCTCGGGCTGATTTCGAACCAGGAACTTGCACGATCGATGGGATTGGCCGGAAGGAAGAAGATCGAGGACGAATTTACGATTGAGCGGACTGTCAGCGAGACAGTGGCCCTCTATCAAGAGCTTCGCCGTGGGATTCCGTAGGGTGATCTAATCATGACAGCTGCTGGATCGTCCACACGTCATGACTCAGACGTCCCGAATGCGCCCTGCACCCAGACGCGGCCTTGCGTTGATCGCCTTCGCGAACGCAGGCTTTTCAGTATTCGCACAGCTGTCGGGCGTCCTGGTCTCCATCTTACTGACGCCGTTCATCCTCCGTGGGCTCGGGCGAGACCTCTACGGCGTCGCTGTCGCGGCGGGATCGGTTTATGACTACCTGTCGCTGCTCCGAGGTGGACTCAGCGCGGCCGTTCAACGGTTCGTAACCCTCCACCATCACGCGGGGCGCCACGCTGAAGCGGAGCGCGTCTTCGCGGTGGGCAGTTCCTGGGCCTGGTTGTTGCGCCTGGGCATTCTTGTCATCGGCCTTGCGCTCGCAAACCCGCTATGTCGCCTCTTGGGTTTATCGCCGGAGCTCATCCGGGATGGCACGATCGGTGTCGCCTTGATCATCACGGCAACGGTAGTCGCGGACGCCACGTCGATGATCTCAGTCCCGATCTACGCCACCGGAGAGACCCATCGTCTCGCCCAGATCAGGGTCGCGGCGACGTGGGGACGCCTGGCTCTCGTGGCTCTGACATTCACGGTGTTCGTGCCGAGCCTGGCGTCCTACGGCGGGTCGGTTCTCCTACTCGAGCTCTTGCCGATACCCCTATTGCTGTGGCTGTCAAATCGGGCGGGGGTGGTCAGATCGGCGACTCCACGGCCGGACTTCGGCGACCGGGCGGTGCGCCGCGAGTTGTTCCAATACGGAGGATTCGCCATGGTGGCTGAGTTGGCTGGCGTCATTTATGTCTCCACCAACAACCTGATCATCGGCCGTTTCTATGGGGCGGCGGTCGTCACGCACTACTCACTCGGGACTCGCTGGGCCCCGCTCGTCCGCGGCTTTCTGATTCAGTCGATCCAGTCACTCACGCCAATCTTCACGCAACTGGAGGCGCGCGGCGAGTCCGCGCGCAGCCTCGACGCGCTCAACCGGGTTGTCGCGGTGACATCCACACTCGCTGTTCCTTTCTGCCTCGTGCCGTGCGTGGTTGGGGACCTGTTCCTCAGCCACTGGGTGGGGCCGGAATACGCGGACTCCAGCCGCTATCTGATCGCCGTCCTGGCCCCGACCACCGTGGAGGTCGCTCTGGCGCCTGTGTGGATGGCTCTCATCGCCCGCGGCCAGATCAAGTGGATCGCAGGCGGCGACGTCACTGTTGCGATCGGCAATGTTGTTCTAGGCCTCGTTCTCGCGATCGGCCTTGGGCTCGGTCCCCTCGGTTTCGCACTCGGAACTGGAATCGCCCTTCTCGTGCGGGACCTGTTGTTGCGCCCCCTCGCAGCACGGTGGGATGGCGGGCTTCCTCGCGGGCGATTGTTATTCACGCCCCTGGGCAAGTCGCTCGTCGGTGGAGCGCCAGCCCTTGTTGCGCTGTACCTCCTCCGCGACGCCTATGACGCATCACTCGGGGCGGTGATCGTCGCCGGGTGTGCGGGAGGCGTCCTCTGCCTGATTGGCTCAGCCCTGACAGCCATCGGTCCGACAGAACTCCGATCGATTTGGCTGCTCATCGTGAGTCGTAGTCGAAGCGTCGTCGCGCATGAGGACGGATAGGATGGTCAGACGACTTCGTGGTCACGATCGTGTGCCACTATTCGAGCATGACCCAGCTGCTCTTGCGCACACTCGCGTGGCTCACGCGCCGAGATGGCGTCGTGCTGCTGTATCACGGCGTCACAAGGCGAACAGACGGCTCCTACCTCAAGGAGGCCGACTTCGCGGCACAGATGGAGATGCTTGCCGGCGAGTTCCGAGTGGTAGGCGCCGATGAGTACCTGGCCGCAGTACGCGCTCGCCGGCGCCTCGCGCGGGGTTCCGTACTCGTGACGTTCGACGATGGGTTTCGTAACAACTACACAATCGTGGCGCCCATCATGCGACGTTTGCAGCTACCGTGGCTGCTCTTGTCCACGAGCATAGGTGTCGCCGCGTCTGGCGCAACGCTCTGGATGAGTATGCTGCGAGCGGTGTGTCGTTTCGCGCCCGAGGGGACGTTGTCTCTACTCGGGACGACATGGCCGCTGACGGACGCCACGAGGCGACGGGTCTACAAAGACATGAACCGGTTCGTGTCTCGCCACGAATGGGCCCAGTGCCGGCCGGCCGTCTGGGATCTCATCGAGGAGAACCAGCGCCATGTGCCACGCGGGTACATCGAGGAGAACTGCAGCCTCCTGAACGACGGGGAGATTCGAGAGCTGCACGCGAGCGGCCTGGTCGAGATCGGCGCACATACCGTGACGCATCCGCACCTCCCAACCGTGTCGGACCACGAGCTCGAGCGGGAAGTCCGCGATTCGAGGGATGTACTCGGAGAGGCGATCGGTCGTCGAATACGAACCTTCGCTTACCCCTCAGGCGCGTACGGCCGCCGAGAAGTCGAACTGGTAGCATCCTCGGGGTTCGACTGCGCGTTCGCTGTCAGCGCGGCGGGCTGGTCGCCGTTCGAAATCCCTCGGATCGGTGTCTACTCAAGCAGCCGATCGATCCTCCGCGTCAAGGCCCATTTGAACGAGCTGGCTCCGACGAGAGAAAGACTTGGCTTGTCAGCACTATGAGTCAGCCAGCACACAGGACGGACGGGTTTCGCAACATTCTGCTCCTCGGCCCTGCCCGGATGCCTCAAACCATCGAGTGGCGACAGTTCCTGGCGCAGGCTGCCGGGTCGTGTGTGCTGGCGAGTCTCCACGACGCCGACGTATCGCCAACCGATCGACCGTTTGTCGTGAGCCTTGGCCGCGGCGCGACGTGGAGCGTGGGCCGGTTGCCGTCTTCCTGGCTGAAAGCGCGAGCTCTCGTGGCGTCGGGTGAGTTCGATCTGATCGTCGCCTATTACCTAACGTCCTACGGCTTGATGGCTGCGTCGATGGCACCTGGACGCTACATCGCGGTTCCCGCAGGCTCCGATATATTTCCGATCCGCGTCAAGGCCCCGCGCCTCGCCGCGGCCAGGATCGCCGTGCGGCGCGCGATGGGGACGATGGCCTGGACCGAGCCGATGGCCGATGCCCTGCGCACGCTCGGTGCTGACCCAGATAGGTTGCTCATCCTTCCACGGGGGATCGACCTCGAACTGTTCCGGGAACCCGTTGACTCAAGCAGCCCTCAGAGATCGTCCGAATCGTGTCCACCCGACGGCTTCGCCCTCTGTTTCGCATCGATCGGCTGATCGCCGCCATGGGGCAGCTTCGCGCGAGCGGTGTGACTGCTCACTTGAACATAGTCGGCGATGGAACCGAGCGGCTCAGCCTCGAAGACCTCGTGCGCCGGAGTGGACTCGAGAGCCAAATCACCTTCACCGGTGGCCTCGAGAGAGCCCTCGTCGCGCACCAACTGAAGCAGTCCGACGTCTTCGTGAGTCTGAGCCGGAGTGACGGCCTCAGCACGTCGCTCGTGGAGGCGTTGGCATGCGGGCTTTTCCCCGTCGTCAGCGACATCCCGTCGAATCGTCAGGTGGTCGAGCACGGGCGGAACGGTCTTCTGGTCGACGGCGACAACCCCGACGACATCGCAGCGGCACTGGTCATGGCGGCGTCCAACCGTGACCTCAGGGAACATGCCAATCAGACTCAATCTGGCGCTCGTCCGGGAGCGATTCGATATTCGGCGCAATACGCAAGTGTTTCTGGAGACGGTCGCGACGTGGCATCAGAACCGCGCCCCGGCGGCACGCTACGCGCGCACGAGCACAATCGGACCTCGATGACCTCTACTGCACACGCGAATCGGACGATCAACATCCTCTACATCGTTCAGCATTTCACCACACCATCCTCCGCGGGCAGTGCCCGTGCGTTCGAGAACGCTCGCCGCCTCGTGCAGCGTGGGCATCGCGTCACGATGTTGTGCGGCCGTCTCGATCGCAATGCCGAATCGGATCTCGCCGAGGCGAAAAGCGTGGGGATCGATCTCAGGATGGCCCCGATCCTGTACACGCAGAGAATGTCATACACTCGCCGCCTCATTGCCTTTCGACGCTATATGGTTTGGGCGATGCGAACCGGCCGGCAGCTTTCCCGCCCGGATGTCGTCCTGGCGAGCTCGACACCACTGACCGTCGGAGAGATCGGGCGGAAGGTGGCGAGCCATCACAAGGTGCCATTCGTGTTCGAGGTTCGTGACCTGTGGCCCGAAGTGCCTATTACCCTTGGGGCTCTGAAATCCCCTCTCTTGCGCTGGGTGGCACGGCGGATGGCGGCCCGCGTTTATGCGGCTGCGGATGCCGTCGTGGCGCTCTCTCCCGACATGGCGCGCGTCGTCGAAACCTGGGGCGTTGATTCCTTGGAAGATAAGTGTCATCCCGAACTCGAGCGATACCCAGCTCTTCGGCTCGCCCGAAGCAGCCGCCGAAAGAGAGGCCGAGCGAAATCGACGAGGATGGCAGAGCAAGTTTGTTTGTATTCATCCAGGTGCGATGGGACGAGTCAATGGCATCGACTACCTTCTCGACGCGGCGCGGATACTCGACCGTCAAGGCGAGTCGCGAATTCTCATCGCGCTGGTAGGGGATGGCAAAGAGAGAGCGCACCTGGCGAAGCGCATCGAACTCGAGCAGATCCGATCCGCGGCCACTCTACCCCTCCGTGCCCAAGCGATCGATGCCTGTTGTGCTCGCCGCATCAGATCTCGGACTCGTGACGGTCGGCTGTCGCTCCCGTACCTGGAAATGAACTCCGCGAACAAATTCTTCGACTTTCTGGCGGCGGGACTTCCAGTTGTCGTCAACTACGGGGGTTGGCAGGCAGAAGTCCTGCGACGGGCACAGGCCGGCCTCGCCGCGGAGCCGGAGCGTCCGGAGAGCCTGGTCTCCACACTGCGGGATCTCTGCGATGACCGCGACAGACTCGCAGCAATGGGTCGCGCGGCGCGCCGTTTGGCCGAGGATCAATTCAACCGGGAAAGCCTCGCCGCACAACTCGAGGCGGTCGTGGCAGGAGTCGTCGCGTCGGCAGCTGTCACTGCAGTCCGCCCATGACCGTGCACATGCCGAAGTCGATGCAGATGCTTCAGTCTGGGCGGCTCTTCGCCCAGCGGCTGGCCCTGAAGGCCTTTCGTCACTTGAATCCAGGTGACATCCAGATCGCCCACCACTTCACCCACGAGCGGATCCGCATACATGCATTCGCCCACCGGGGATATTGGTTTCGAGGGAGAAACCGCGAACGGGACACGATGGCGCTCTACAGCCGCCTCATCGATCCCGGCTCGGTCGTGTTCGACGTGGGCGGTCATATCGGCTATACGGCACTCTATTTTGCGAGTCTGGTTGGGACGCTCGGTCGAGTGCTTGTGGCTGAACCGGCCCCTAATAACTTGCCCTACTTGCGCTACAACATCCGGGCGCACCCCACCATTTCGCTTTTCGAGATTGGCATCGGAGATAGGACCGAACGCCTGCCATTCTTCGTCGAAACGCTCACCGGCCAGAACAGCTCCTTCTCGAGGGCCTATACAAGCGAGAGAAATGCGGCAAGGTCCTACGGCAGAAATGAACCCATCTCTGAGTTCCTGGTTCAGATGACAACTCTGGATGCTTTTGTTGCTGATGTGGGCGTGATACCGGACTTCGTGAAGATCGACGTTGAGGGCTTCGAGTACTCGGTCCTGACCGGCGCGAGTTCGCTCTTGCACGACAAACGGCCCATGCTGATGATCGAGATTCGAGACTCGAACCAAGATCGTTGTTTTCGGCGACTGCGGGAGCTGGGCTACGTTCTCATCAGTCCAGAGCTCCGCCTTCTGGATTCAGCAAATCGAATTCAGATGAATACGTTCTGCCTCCACTCCGAAGAACACCGGGATCAATTGGCCATTCTGGGCTGCAGCCGTCTGCCTTGAGCCTTTCGCCAGTCCGTCCACCGCTCCGCGTCGGTCTGCTTGTGAACGACATGTCCCAGCCAGCTTGGGTGTGCCGCATCATCCGGGAGATTGCAGCCTCCAAGTTCGCTCGCATCGTGCTCGTGATCCAAAACGCCCTGCCGAAGGATTCCGATCCAGTGACGCAAGGGATCGGTGCACGCCGCGACGCGCTCCTTTATACGCTCTACCGCAAGATGGACGACCGTCTATTCCGAGAGACGCCTGACGCATTTGCGGTCGCCGACATCGGGGAATGGCTGTGCGATCCTCCCGTGCTGACCGTCACGCCCATTCAGAGGCAGTCCTTTGACGACTTCGCCCCTGAGGACCTTGTCACAGTTCGCGGGTTCGACCTGGATGTCGTCTTGCGGTTCGGTTTCCGCGTCCTCTCTGGGGAATCGTTGGATATGGCACGGCACGGCGTCTGGTCGTACTACCAGGGCGACGACCGCGTGCATCGCGGGGGGCCCGAGGGATTCTGGGAGGTGATGGAAGGTCATCCGACGACCGGGAGCATTCTCCAGAGGTTGACGCAGGATCCCGACAACGGGGATGTCCTGTACCGCTCCTCCGCGCAAACGGATCAGATCTCGGTACGGCGCAACCGGAATAATTACCACTGGAAATCCTCTGCGTTCGTGCTGCGCAAGCTCCAACACCTCTGGGAAGACGGGCCCGCTGCGCTCACTCCAGAACCGGCGGAAAGGGAATACCGCGCCCCTACCGCCACCCCGCGTGTCACGCCCGGGAACGCTTCGATGGCGAAGAACCTGGTGCGACTGGCGGGCCGGGCCCTGCGCAACCGCGTCGAACGCACGATCAGCTTCCGCCAGTGGTTTGTCGCCTACAGCCTCAAAAGGTCCGGGGACGGCATCGAGGCCTCCGTTCCCCGGTTTCGTGTTCTGACTCCACCGCGGGATCGATGCTGGGCCGATCCGTTTCCACTCTTCAAGGACGGGCGCTACTACATCTTCATCGAAGAGCTCGTGTTCAAGCGGGGCAAGGGTTGGATCTCGGTCGTAGAGCTCGACGAGAACGGTCACTGGTCCACCCCCCGCCGGATACTGGAGACGCCCTACCATCTTTCCTATCCCTTCCTCTTCTGGCACGAAGGTGAGCTGTATCTGATGCCGGAAAGCGCGGAGAACCAGACCATCGAGGTCTACCGGTGCCGCTCGTTCCCCTACGAGTGGGAACTCGCTGCGGTGCCAATGCAGGGGATCCTCGCGACCGACGCCACTCTCCACCACGATGGCACGAGATGGTGGATGTTCACGAACCTCGCCGAACCAGGGGCCTCCCTCAACGACGAACTGCACCTGTTTCATGCCCAATCGCCTCTGGGCCCGTGGACGCCACACCCCCGCAATCCCGTCAAATCCGACATCCGGAGTGCGCGATCCGCCGGGCGCCTGTTCTACTCGCACGGCCGTTTGTATCGTCCGGCCCAAGACTGCTCCAAGCGCTACGGATATGCGGTCTCGATCAACCTCGTTGAGCACCTCGACGACCGTCATTACGCCGAGCGCGAAGTTTCGCGGATAGACCCCGATTGGATGCCTGGAATCGTCTGCACCCATACGTTCAACGTCGATCATGACCTGACGGTCATCGATGCTCGACAACGTCGTTGGCGTTTCCCGTGACCGTCCGCCCTCCAGCCCCGATTTAGTCGTCAACGCAAGCAGTCGCCTCGGATTGGACGAATGCAATGTGTGGAATCACAGGTTTCGTGACACGAGGGGAGGCACGCTGCTGGAGAGATGACCTGCCCAATGCCATTTCGGCAATCGATCATCGGGGCCCCGATGACAGCGGACAGTGGTCGGAGAAGAGCGTTGGCCTGGGATTCAGGCGACTTGCCATTCTTGACCTGACCGACCATGGTCACCAGCCCATGGTGTCTCACGACGGTCGCTTCGTGATGGTCTTCAATGGCGAGGTCTACAACTTTGCCGACATTCGCCGGCGGTTGGAATCGCTTGGGCACCGTTTCGTGGGCACGGGCGACAGCGAAGTCATCCTTGCGGCATTTCAGCAGTGGGGAAAGGAGGCGGTCCGAACCTTCATTGGGATGTTTGCCATTGCTTTCTGGGACAAGCAGGACAGGACGCTCACCCTGATTCGTGACCGTCTGGGAGTGAAGCCGCTTTACTACGGCTGGGATGGAACGACGCTCTTCTTTGGCTCCGAACTCAAGGCGCTGCGTGCGTTCAAGGCATGGCGGCCGGAAGTCGATCGGGATGGACTCTCAGACTATTTCCGCTTTGGCTTCATCAGGGGTCCGCGGACCATCTACCAACGCGTCAGCAAACTTCTTCCGGGACATTGCCTCGAATTGGGCGACCGCGGCGAACCGCTGGCCCAGCCCTACTGGTCCATCCTCGACGTCGTTGTACGACCCCCTCACCGGCAGTGAGGAAGGCCTCGCCGAGCAGCTCGAAGAACTGATGATCGATGCCTTCAAGCTGCGCATGATCTCGGATGTGCCGGTAGGGATGTTTCTATCTGGCGGTATCGATTCCTCCCTGGTCACCGCCATCCTTCAAAAACACTTCGGCACGCAGGTCCACACCTTCACGATCGGATTCAACGAAAAAACACACAACGAGGCGCCGCACGCCAGGCTGGTGGCCGAGCATTTGGGCACCAACCATACAGAACGAGTCCTCGAAACGTCGGAAGCCAAGGCCATCCTTCCAAAATGGGGCGCGCTTTACGATGAGCCCTTTGCCGACTCTTCCGGTATCCCCACCTACCTTGTCTCCCAGGTGGCCAGCGAACAGGTCAAGGTCGTGCTGTCAGCGGATGGCGGCGACGAGCTTTTCAGCGGATACAACGTCTATTCCGAAGCATTGAGCCATGTCGCCAGGCGAGCCCGGATTCCCGGCCCGCTCAGGTCGGCGATCGTCACCAGCGGGAATTGGGTGCACCCGGACAAGCTGGACGACTGGGTCAGCTTGTCTCCGCTGTCAAAACGCCTGCGCAAGGTTCTGAGAGCTCAGCTCACCCGGCCCGCCAGGCGCATCCACGCTTATCTATCCGCGGCCACCCCCGGGGAAATGTACGAAGAAGCAATGTCCTTCTGGAGTGGGAGTGATCTCGCCCGTCTCACATCCGGACAAGAACACCTGCGCGAAACCGCAGATGCCTATCCGGGTTCGTTTGCCGAGCAGATGTGCCTATGGGACCTGCACAACTACCTGCCAGACGACATCCTTGTGAAGGTGGACCGGGCGACGATGGCGGTCAGCATTGAAGGCCGCGAGCCGCTCCTCGATCATCGCATTGCCGAGTTCGCGTTCCGCCTGCCATTGCATTTGCGGCGCGGTTCCCTCGGGCCCAAGCACATCCTGCGCAAGATCCTCTACAACTACGTTCCGAGGGCAATCGTCGATCGACCCAAGATGGGCTTCGGTATTCCTCTGCTGGAGTGGTTGCGAGGCGACATGAACCACCTGATTGGCGATTATCTCGATCCCGTGAGTATCAAGGCCCAGGGCCTGCTCGACCCGGACGTGGTCGCGCGGGCCGTCGAGACATTTCAGCGCGGCGATGACTATGCCCAGGGTCGGGTCTGGACCCTGTTGGCGTTCCAGATGTGGCGGGATTACAACTTGGGGAGCCTTCGATAGAACTCGCGGTTCGACAACGAATATCGTCTCAACTTCAGTTGGCCGCCCACCCACGTCTTCATGCGGCTCGGCAACAGTCGAAATAGTGCGGAGCGTGTTGAAGTCAGCACTCCTCGTCGCTGAGTGCGAGGCGTGGACTGGGTCGCCGACCTGGCTCGCAAGATCCGTCGTTATATCCATCGCTACAACAAAGCCCCGAAGCCGATCCGCTGGGCCTATCGCAATCCGGCCCGTCGAATTGGTAGTACTTCAGTGAGTACGGTCCACTAGTCCTCGCTGGTTACGGTCGACCGACAAGGTCCCTCACCCTCACCGGCACGACGTCGTCGCGTCTGCCGCGCACGTGCGTCTTCCGGAAGTTGAGTCGCAAAGCCAGCCGCCGGCGCTCGCTTTCGAGCCCGACCGCTGATACCAGGGCTTTGATCGATTGCTTGAGCGGTCGCAACATCGCGGTGGTGACGGCAGGACCCGGCTGACGCTCGACCCCGCCAGCCAGGTCGGACTTCCAGGTCTCGACGTAGTCGGACTGCTGCGGCGGCTGATCGAGCGGCGACACGGCAGTCGCCAATCGCTTCGTGATGACCAGCAGATATCCCTCGTAGTGATTGGCCACCAGGACTCGGCGCCGCATCTCGGCTGGTGATCGGATTTCGAACCACACCGACGGATCGTCCTGCCACTCGACGAAGAACACCCTCGTTCCCGAAAAACCGCGGTCCGCTGAATAGAGACTGAAAAACAACTCCGGTGAAAATTGATAGAAGCCGTGGCCGCAGCAGTTATTCGCCGGCAGGTAGTGGAGGATGTGGCCGTCGGCCTCGCACAGTCCGATCAGATTGTGAATCGCGACCGGAAAGTTGAAGACATGCTCGAGACAGCCGAAGTCCAGAATCGCCGTGAACCGCTGTGCGGAGTCGAGGGGCCGATTCATGTCGTGGATGATGGAGGCACCCTCGTAGCGCGAGGCGTCGATGGCCGCCTGTTCCGTGGCGCCAAACACCTCGGACAAGATCTCTTCGTAGTACTTGGATTGCGTCAGCCGCTGAACCGACCCCGCGAGATCCGGACGGCCGAACAACCGCAGGAACGCCGCGACGTCCTCGTCCCGCATCGACACCGCCGCGCGGCCGACCGAAAGCGTTCGTCGAAAGTCGGCGCCCTGGTTCTTGGCGAAGGCAAGCAGGTTTAACGCATTAGTGTCGAGTCCCATGAATCGAGACATTCTGACAGAAGTCGGCGTAGGTGACGTCTTCGAACTTCCTGCCATCCGCGGCATTGCGCGGATAGGCGTTGTTGACCACCGCATCGATCCTGCCGTATTGCTTGTGGAGGGCGGCGATCGATGTCGACAGCGAATCGACTGTGCGAGAAGGGGAGGGACCGAACGCCAGCCGAGGAGGGCGCCGCCACGGTCGCATAACGGGGGTTCGGTCAACCAATCCCTGCTTAATGCTGTCTATCCTCACTCGGGTGCGCACCAGCTCCGGATCCGTCACTTCGTATGCGCCTCGATAGGACGTCTCTTCAACCGACGGAAAGGTCCCTTCCAGGAGCACGACCTGCTCGAGCTCGAATCCGTGCCTGGGCTCAAAGACACGAAACATCAGTTCCGGACTGAACTGGTAAAACCCGTGGCCACATAGGTTGTTGGCCGGCGCCTTCAGGAAGACATGGCCACCGGTCTTCACCATGTTCATGATGTTGGCGATCGCCACGGGAAAGTTGAAAACGTGCTCCAACGACCCACCGTCGATCACGGCATCAAAGCGGCCATGCAGATGCTGGGGTACCGGTTGGTTCAAATCGTGAACAATCGTGGCGCCTTCATAGTCGGAATAGTCCAGGATTATGAGCGAGGATACTCCGAGGTACTCTTGAGAAACTCGTCCGAGTATCCGCCGAAGACGTAGTCCTCCAGGGGATCGACTTCGGCGGGTCGAGCAGTTGTCGGATGCATCGCCCTCAGCGAGGCGACCTCATGCTTGTGTAGGTTGAGCGAGAGATGCGCGATTGTGAGAGTGTCACGAAATGACGCACCGCCAAGGCGAGCGCTGCACAGTACGCGTGCGTCAAAGTAGGTTATGCCCATAGCAGCCCGGGATAGACGAGGTCAGAATCGATGGATTGTAACCCCGGCGGGGCTGACGCTGTATGCGTGTCCGTCGACGAGGAGTTCTAGATGAACGCGGCGAAAGAAATAGAAGCTGGTGCAAGGTTTCAGTTCGGTGCCAACTGGGCGAAGTTTCTGTCCGAGTTGAACCCCGAACGGATCCAGGCTGCGGAACTGTCGCTCAAGGAAATGTTGGGCGTTGCCGATCTCCGCGGGCAACGCTTTCTCGATATCGGCAGCGGTTCCGGGCTATTCAGCCTGGCCGCACGTCGCCTTGGCGCCACCGTCCATTCGTTCGATTTCGATCGGGACTCGGTTGGGTGTACACAGGAGTTGAAGCAGCGCTACTTCCCTGGTGATGACGGCTGGACGATCGAGATTGGCTCAGTGCTTGGATCGTGCCTACCTGGAAGGCTTAGGGACGTTCGATGTCGTCTACAGCTGGGGCGTGCTTCATCATACGGGGGCGATGTGGCTCGCGATTGAGAACGCCATCGGCCGCGTGGAGACGGCAAGCGGCAGGTTGTTCATCGCTCTCTATAACGATCAAGGCTGGAAGTCACATGTCTGGTGGCTGGTCAAACGTCTCTACAACCGGTTGCCTCGTTCACTACAGGGCGCATTCGTCTCGGCAGTGATGTTCCTCAACCGTGCGGCCGTGATTGCGAAGTACACGATCAAACTGCAGCCGATGAGCGCAATCAAGGCGCTGAGGCGAGCCGATCGCGGGCGGGGTATGAGCGTCAAGTATGACGACGTGGACTGGGTTGGCGGATTCCCCTACGAGTTCGTCGGCTTCGACACCTTCACTGCCTACCTGGAAGCCCGTGGCTTCGTCGTGGTCAACTTCAGGAAGAACGCCAGCCTGGGTTGCAGCGAATACGCGGCCCAGCGGGCCGCGCGCGCCGAGCCCATGGCCGGTCCACACCTGTCTGCAGTGACCTCGAGGGAAGGATGATTCCCCGTCACTTCTGCCGCCGTGCGCGTTCGCCCCAGTAGTCCGACCCCGACACCAGCCCTTCTCCTCCGAGCACGGTCGGAATCGTGCGGGCGAGGATGTCCAAGTCCTTCAGGAACGACATCTGCTCGATGTACTCCAAATCGAGCGCAATCCTGGCCGGCCAGTCGATCGTGCGCCGGCCTCGGACCTGGGCCCAACCCGTGAGACCGGGTCTTACCAGGAGGCGACCTCGTTCCCGGTCGTCATACAGGTCGGCCTGATACTTGAGCCCCGCACGGGGTCCCACCAGCGAAAGGTCTCCCTTCACGACGTTCCAGAGCTGCGGCAGCTCGTCCAGGCTGAAGCGGCGGAGGAATGTTCCGAGCCGCGTGATCCGAGAGTCTCCCTGTTCCACGTGGATGCCCGAGCCGATGGTCGCCGCCCCCACCACCATGGAGCGGAGCTTCCACAGCATGAACAGCTTCCGGTCGCGTCCGACGCGCTCCTGGCCGTAGAAGACAGGCCCTCGTGAATCGATCTTGATCAGCAGGGCGAGGATCAGAAGGAACGGCGACAGGACCAGAAGCGCGGGCACTGCAACAGTCAGGTCCAAGGCGCGCTTCCCGAACCTTGTGTACCGTGTATCGCGGGTCCCCTGATTGGCCGGGCCCCGGCTCATCTCAAGTCTCAGTGACCCTTCGCCCACTCAGCGAGGCGCTTCCGGTCCAGTTTTCCGTACAGCGTTCGGGGCAAGTTGTCCCGGAAGTGAACCTGCCTCGGGATCTTGAACGGCGACACCAGGCCCCTCAAGTGGGCGCGGATCTCCCGGGTCACCGTTTCCTCGTCGGCGGCGGTGTTCGGTCTCAGAACCACGATGGCCTCCACCGCCTCACCGAAGAGCGGATCCGCCACGCCGAACACCGCAGCTTCATCCACGGAAGCGAGCTGCTGCATGAATGCCTCGACCTCACCGGGGGTCACCTTTTCGTTGCCAATATTGATCACATCGGTCAGGCGTCCGACGACGATGAGGTTGCCAGCCGGGTCCAGGCGGCCGAGGTCCCCGGTCGCGAACCAACCATCCACGAAGCGAGAGGCAGTCTGCTCGGGCATCTTCCAGTAACCACTCATGAGACTGGTCCCTTGAACCAGAATCTGACCGGTTTCTCCAGGGGCTACCGCGCGCCCGCCCTCGTCGGCGAGCAGAATCTCGGTCCCGCGGACTGCGGTCCCGACGGGGAGCGAGCAGCCCGGAAGCGGTTGCTCTCCGTCCTGCACCCAGTGATAGCAGATCCGGGGTGAATTCTCGGTACACCTGTACTGATTCACCACTCGCGAGTTCGAGAAGCGCATCCGGATCGCCTCGACCAGCTCCGGCGAAAGAAACTGACCACCGCTCTGCGCGTAACGAAGTGACGAGAGGTCGACCGAGGAGCTGGTTTGTGTACCGAGGAGAATCTTGAAGCTCGTGGGGTTGGCGGAGACACCGCGAATCCCAAATTGCGAGATCGCCTCGAGGATCAGAATCGGATACTTCAGCCCCTTGTTCACTGGACAGATTGCCGCCGCCGCGAGTGCCTGCACGAGTACCTGGGACACGGCGTAGGCATAGCAGGTCGGGGTGAACAGCAACGCGGAGTCGGCGCTCTCAACCGCCAGATATTCGCGGATCGCCGCCACGTTCTCGAGCAGCCCGTAGGCCGAGAGGACGACCCCCTTGGGAACCCCGCTGGTGCCGGACGTGAAGATCAGAACAGCTTCGGAGGGCGCGCTCGGATCAAGGCCCTCGCCGCCGAGATCCACGAGCATCAGAGCCGACTCCTCGAGGGGACTCACCGGACGCCCCGGCTCCACGCCTTGAGGAGTCTGATCGGCGATCAGAAACGCCGGCTGGGTCGTCGTCACGCACCGGCGCACCTCCTCCGCGGTCCAACCGGGACTCAACAGCACGACCTTGGCACCCATCCGCAATACAGCGAGGAGAGCGATGACGTAGGAGGGCGTCGGCTCGAGACAAATGCCGACCCTGGTGTCCTCTCGGACGCCCGCTTTGCGGAGGCGGCTCCCCAGCCTGTCTACCCGGCGCAGCAGGTCCGGATAGGAAATCGTCTCGGGACCAAGAATCGCAGGGCCGGCGGCCGATTCCATCGGATCGAAGAGACGACGTCCGAACACTTCCCTGCTGGATGGGTTTCGACTGGTTCCGCTGGTGGCCTGATCTGCGCCAAGGATGGTCATGCCGGCTCTCCGACGGGATTCTGGTACTTGATGACGCGCCCGGGATTGCCGATGACGACCGCATTGTCCGGAACGTCCTTGAACACCACGGCGCCGGCACACAGGAACACGTTGTCCCCGATCGTTTTGGGACCGGCGGCGACAGTGACACCGGTACCCGCTTGAAAGTTGTGCCCGATGATCGTCGATGCGCCGATGACCGTGTTTCCACCGATGATGCAGTTTGCACCGACGGTAATGTTGTGTCCGATGGTGACACCGGTGCCAATCATCGCGTAGGGGCCGATGCGTACGGAGGTGAGGATGTTCGCGCCGAGCGAGATGACTGCGCCTTCGCCCAGCTCCAGATCGGTGCACCGATTCACCGACGGGTCGATGATGCTCGGAACGACGTATCCCAGCGACTTGACCCTCCGGAACAGCCGAAGCCGCGCCTCAATCCCTCCCATGACCGGCAACGCCGCCATTTGGGCATCGCCGCGGAGCGATTCCAGGAGATCCGACCCGCCCAGAACTGGATATCCGTGAAAGACCAGACCGGAAAGACGAGGGTCGTCGTCCAGGTAACCCACGCAGTGCAGGTCCGGCTGCCTCTTCACGAACTCCCCCACCATCTGGCCAGTCTGCCCGGCGCCCACGATCACAAACTCAGTGGTTTTCCCGTGGGCGTCGCCGTCACAGGTTCTACGCCTTGCAGACGAGTCCCTGTATGACGTCCGTCAACTCTGCGTCAGTCAGGTAGCGATTGGCTTCCACGGTCATGTCGGCGAGAAGCGGAAGGAGGCAGTTGATTTGTTCGTCGGTGAGCTGGTATCCAAGGCGTTCCGCGGTCGTCTTCAGCGCGACTCGTCCACTGTGCTTCGAGACACCCAGCTGCCGTGCCGACTGGTCCCGCCCAACGAACTCCGGTTGAATGAGTTCGTAGGATTGGGCGTTCTTCAGCACGCCGTCCACGTGGATCCCGCTGGAGTGGCGCCAGATGTTGTCGCCAACGACCGGATGATTGATCTCGATGGGCCTCCCGGTGGCGGTCTCGACGTACTTGCACAAGGAGTAGAGTTGGGACTTATCGAGACCGGTATCTACGTCGAGGGTCAGCTCGAGAGCGGCGGCGACGACCTCGAAGGGTGTGTTTCCAGCCCTCTCGCCGATGCCGTTCACGGCGGTTGAGATGAAGCATTTCCGCTCGGGCGAGATCACGCCCGTTCGCCGCATCTCCAGAAACGAGCGAACGCCAACGACGCAGTTGCCTACGGCCATGCCCAGATCATTGTGGGCGTGAATCTCGAGGTCGATGTCGAACCGGCGCCAGATTCCTTCCAGGATGGATCGAACGGTGTCTGGATCGGTGCGTCCGACGGTGTCACACAGTCGCACGCGATCGGCGCCAGCCTCAATCACCGCCGCAATCAAGTCCATGCGAAAGGAGGCATCGGCGTTGAAGGCGTCCTGAAAGTCCGCGACCATGTAGAGGCCCATCGATTTGCCGTGGGCCATGGCTTTCGCCATGCTCTCGAGCACGAAGGCGCGGTCCTTGCGCAGGACCTGTTCAATCATGAAGTCCGACGTGGGAACGGAAGCACAGCATCCATCCATCCCTCGCTGGGCGGACGTCTCGATTTCGGCAAGGATGGGCCGGTGCCAGCCGAGGATCCGGCACGATAGCTGTCCCTCTCGCCGCAGGCGGGACAGGGCATCGAGATACTTCTCCTCGTAGCCTCCCGCCGCCGGGAAACCCGCCTCGATCTCCTGCACGCCGATCCGGTCCAGCAGACGCGCGATCCGCAGCTTCTCGTCATTGGTGAAGACGATGCCGAAGGTCTGCTCGCCATCGCGGAGTGTCGTGTCCGACAGGATTACACCGGTTTCTCGCATTGCTTCCGCCTCCCGAGCTCAGGTGAGGTCAATCCTTGCGGATGTCAGTCGCGCGCTTCGCGTCGATGTACCTCGCGACGGCGCGTACTGTTTCGAAGTGTTCTGGTCGAACATCCGAGTCTGCAATAACGATACCGAAGGTTGACTCGACGAAAGCGATAAGCCTCAACATTTCAATCGAGTCGAGATGCTCCAGGGAGTCGGTGTCCGCGGCTCCATCCCGAACGTCAGGCGCGCTCTGGTGCACAAACGACGCGATTGTTTCGGCAATCTGCTCTCGCGATTTCTCTTCGTCCATCTCGGCCATATCCTACCTTTCACAATGGAAGAGATTGAGCGCCACAACCAAGGTGACGAGCTTTAGTTTTTGCGGATGAGTTACATGTTCAATAACGAGACACACGAGAAAGGCACCACTTGTTTCATTGACACCTCGATTGGAGCCCGGTATAACCATCGTATCTTCGCGCTATTCACTCCGTATTCAGTTTGAGATCAGCGTGCTGACGGCGAGGTCACGGACATGAGAACGATCGCTCCCTTCATCCTCTGCCTGTTGGTGTTCAGTTCCCCTGCCTACGCTCTTCGCCTGGATGTCACGAATCGCTCGGACGCTGGCGGTGCGGTGGTGGTGCAGGGCGACACGACCTTCGCGTGGGGTGGATCCGGGCCCGCCGAATTCGCAATGACGGTGGACTCCGAAGTCAGGCTCAATGGTACGGTGTACACCTACTTCTACAGACTGCACGACAGCGACTCCATTACTCCGGTGGAGTTCTTCAGCATGGCCGGTTCTTGGAGTGGATCGGAAATGCTGTCGTGGGGTTTGGTGACGAGCGAAACTGCAGGCGGCACCCTGGACGAGAGCAGCTCGATAACATTCAATGGAGCGATGAACGTCAACTTCGCCGACACGGACACGAATCTGATGGGGCCCGACATGGGTGGATTGGACCCTTGTGCGTGCGAGGAGTTGACCTTCTATGTCCAGTCTGCTTTGGCTCCCCGGATTAGCGCGGGCGTTGCAACCGACACCTTCTTTGCCTCGGGCGCGGCATATGCGCCAACGCCCGAACCGGGAACTCTCGCTCTCGTGGTCTCGGGCCTGGTTGGCCTCTTGATGATCGCCAGGCGACGGAGGGTTGGGCTGTAAGCTCGAACTTCTACAACGCGTGCCCTATTCGAGGCCCTGGTCTGGCGCAAGCCGCCCCCCAGGGCCTTTTCGTTTCTAGATGTCATGACTTTCCGAATCTGGGCGCGGTTGCGATGCTACCGCTTGCCGCATTGCTGGTCGCAGGATGCCGCAGTCCCGAGGCCACAAAGCAGGCGTTTTTCGAGAGTGGCACCCGCTACCTCGCTGAAGGACGTGTTCGCGAGGCGATTGCCGAATACCAGAACGCAATTCAGACAGACCCTCGCTTCGGTGAGGCCCGCCTCAAGCTGGCAGAGGCGTACATGCTGGACGACCAGCCGGTTCGAGCGCTTTCAGAGTCGGTGCGTGCAGCCGATCTGCTGCCGGACGATAGGAGAGCCCAGCTTCAGGCCGGCAGACTGCTCCTCTTGTCCGGCCAGTTCGACGATGCCAAGACGCGAGCAGAACGGCTGCTCGCGACCAATCCTCGCGACGTGGATGCGCACATCATCGTGGGCAAGGCGCTGGCCGGCGTGAGAGATCTCGACGGCGCTATCGCGCAGGTCCAGGAGGCGGTTGAGATCGACCCCGACCGAAGCGCCAGCTATCTGAACCTCGCGGCACTGGAAGACGTTCGAGGCCGTCCGGCCGAAGCCGAAGCCTTCATGAAGAAGGCCGTCCAGATCGCGCCGTCCTCGGTTGAGGCGCGTCTCACGCTTGCCTACTTTTACTGGGCGCACAACCGTCGAGGCGAAGCAGAGGAGGCATTGAAGCAGGCTCTCGCGATTGAGCCTGCAAGCGGGCCGGCCAACCGCACGGTTGCCGCGTTCTACGTCGGCACGAACCGGCCCGCACTCGCCGAGCCCTATCTTCGCAAGGCCGCCGAAGTCGATGACCGCGCCAAGCTCGCCCTGGCGGACTACCTTCGAGCGATGCGACGACCGGCCGAAGCAGAGCCTATTCTGGAGATGCTGTCGTCAGGACGTTCGCGAAGTGCAGACCCCGCGACGGTCCGGCTGGCCTCTCTAAGTTCGCGGACGGCCGGCGAGACGAAGCCCGGACACTGATCGATTCGGTCCTCGCGCGCCAAGCCAACAACACCGAGGCGCTTCTCCTGAGCAGCAGGATTTTGGCCGCCGACGGGCAGCTCCAAAAAGGCCTGGTTCAGGCGCGCCAGGCTGCGGGCTCCAATCCGCAGTCCGCGCAGGCCCAGTTCGTGATCGGCAGGCTGCTGCTGATGCAGAACGAACGCGATCAGGCCGCCGCCGCCTTCCGCGAGGCACTCAGAATCAACCCGCGCGCCGCTGCAGCGCAGGTGGAGTTGGCACGGCTGGAACTAGCGGCTGGCCGGGCAGATGCGTCCGTGCCACTTGCCGAGCAAGCTGTCCGAATTCAGCCCGGAAACGCGGATGCGAACCTGACGCTGACGCGTGGGCTGATTGCGCTGGGAGACACGCGGCGGGCAGAGCCGATCATGCAGCGACTGGTCCAGACATTTCCGAGATCCGCGCCGGTGCTCGCGCAGATGGGCGCGCTTCAGCTGCGAAAGGGAGACGTCGAAGAGGCCCGCCGGTCGTTTCAGCAGGCCTTGGCGATCGACCAGGGCTCCATCGAGGCGCTGGCGGGTCTGTCGGCGATCGACTTGTCCCAGCGACGACCGAATGACGCTATTGTCCGCGTTGAGCAGCTGGTCCAGCGCAACCCCAGGGACACGCAGGCCTTGATGCTCCTGGCTCGCACCTATGGCTCCACCGGCAACCTTCCCAAGATGGAAGAGGCCCTCAAACGCGCCTTGCAGTCCGACGGCTCCCTGGTGCAGGCCTACGCGATGCTGGGTCAGCTATTCTTGCGCCAGCGGCGACTCGACGAGGCGAGGAAGGAGTTTGAGGAGTCTGGCGTCGCGACAGCCTCGTTCAGTCGCCGCCCAGACCATGGTGGCAACGATCCTGGACATACAAGGACGAACGAAAGAAGCGCGTCAGCGCTACGAGCTCATCCTCTCCATCGACCCCGAAGCACCCGTGGCCGCCAACAATCTGGCCTGGATGCACGTAGAGACGAACGGGAACCTCGATGTTGCGCTCCAGCTCGCGCAGACGGCGAGCCGGGCTCTCCCGGATGACCCGGATGTCAACGACACGCTCGGGTGGATCTACTACAAGAAAGACCTGGCGAGTCTCGCGATTCCGCCCCTGGTGAAGAGCGTCGAGAAGGCGCCGAACAATCCCCTTCTGCACTTTCACCTGGGCTTGGCTTACGCGAAGGCCGGCGATGCCGGCAAGGCCCGCGGTTCGCTGGAACGCGCGCTCAAGCTACAGCCAACCTTCGACGGCGCCGACGAGGCGCGGCGAGTCCTGAGCGGCCTTCGCGGGTAGATCAGGTATCTGCTGTGTTCCGGACAGACCGGCGGGGCGAGGGAAAGACACCGGCCGCGGCCACACCCAGGGCCACCCCCATTATGTCCAGCACTACGTCGGTCGTCGCCGGGAACCTATAGCGGCTGAAAAGCTGCAGCGCCTCGGCGACCAACGCCACAAGGGCACCCGAGATCACGATATGCCGAGATCTCCACCCTACGGCAGCGCCCAGCACGCCGAAGGGCACGAAGAACAGCAGGTTCAGCGCCCAGTCGCGCGGCCGCGCGAAACTGAATGGCAGCCACTCCACGCGCTGCCACTGCGGGGCCGACTCGAGACCCCGCCACGGCAGCGTCAGCAGCGCCCACACCGACCACCAAGCGAGCCACACCAGGGGCACGAGCCAGGCAAGGTAGCCGGGCTTCGCGTCCGCCGCCGGTGGCCCCACTACTCGTGATCCCGGCCGGCGTCCGCCTCGGGAGATGCCGAACCAAGATAGGACCACGCCAGTTCCCGCGTCACGGAAAGAGCCGAGTCCTCCACGTGATTGAGCACCATCCCCGCCACTCGGTCCCGGCCAATCGTGTCAACGGCCCTGGCAATGGCGGTGTAAGGCGTGCGGCCGGCGGCCGCCACTAGGACCACCGCATCCACCATGCTGGCCAGCAGGTGCGCGTCCGGCAAGTCCGCTACGGGTGGGCTGTCGAGGATCACCCAGTCGAAACGAGCAGCCGCGTCCGCAATCAGTCGTCGCATGCGGTCGGAAGTCAGGACGCGCATCGGATCGGGAACGGGCCGGCCGGCCGGCAGCAGCATCAGGGTGGGCGTGATCGGAACCGTGTGCCGCCACGGCTCGTCCGAGGCCGTTACGCCGTGGACGCCTGGCACCAGGAAATGTTCGTGCATCCGGGGCCGGCGGAAATCGGCGTCCACGAGCAAGACGCTATCGCGGAACGACTCGCTCAACGTGAGCGCCAGATTCATCGCGGTGAACGTCTTTCCCTCTCCCGATACGGCACTGGCCACCATCACGACCTTGAGCGTACGGGTGCGCTGCATCTCGTGCAGGGTCGCGGCCAGCTTGCGGAACTGCTCTACGACGATTGGGCTGGTGTCGGTCATGACCACGAGCTTTTCCGCCAGGCTGGCCGAGAAGGCGGTTCGATAGGGGGCGGTTTCGGCCGGCGGCGGCACGCGCACAGAAGGTTGCTCGATGCGGGCTGCCTGGCGCCGCTCGTCGGCGTTGGGCAGCTCGCGCGCCCTCAGCTCCGCTTCTGGCTCGACGGGAAAGCGGTCGAGGTGGCGCCCGGACACCTTATCCGTACCGATTGGCAGCTGATCGATTGCGCCCGGTCGGCCCGCCGCGTTTTTCGCCGAGGCGGCTCGTTTCAAAGCCGTGTCTACCCAGTCCATCGTTGTCTCCGGTGTGAGCTCCTGGTGCGCCTAGCGCCGCCACGACCGTCGCGCACGAGCGACAACGTCGAAGAGACCAAGCTCGTCGCCTTGCGCGCGGTGGCACCGGTCCGACGCGGCTCGGCCTCCGGTGGCGTGGTGGGGCGCCGGCGTGGCCAGCCCGACGACATCAGCTTTGCTGTCGCCGTCGCGTCGTAGATCGAGGCTGGCGCAAACCTCGGCCACGAGTCTGGACGTCACCGGCTTCTCCCCTCGCGCAAACCCTGCCAACAAGACGTTGTCGCATATGACGTTGACAGTCCTCGGGATTCCGTTTGAATGGCTGAATATCTGTTGAATCGCCTCCCGCGTGAATATCTTCGAGGCCGTTCCACCCGCCTTGCTCACTCGGGCCGCCACGTATGCCGCGGCGGCGTCGATGTGGAGCGGTGTGACCGTGCATCGGATCGCAACGCGTTGCTTCAGCTGCCTCAGCGACGGCTCGTTCAGCCGGTCGGCCAACTCTGGCTGCCCGGCCAGCACGACCGGCAGAAGCTTCTCGTGTCTCCGTCTCGAGATTAGCGAGCAGCCGCACTTCTTCGAGCAGTTCGTCCGGGAGGCTCTGCGCCTCGTCGATCAGGAGCACAGTGGTGGCCCCGCGCGCCCGCCTGTCCTCCAGTAGTTCCTTGAGCTCCCGCAAGAGAACCACCTTGGATGCGGCTGCGGCCCTGCTGAGGCTGAACTCGTCTGCGAGGAAGTGCACGAACTCGGACCGCGTCAGCGTCGGGTTGCCCAGCGAGACGCACAACAGGTCGCCCTGTGCCGCGTCATGCAGCGCCGCGCGCAGCAGAGTGGTCTTTCCCGTTCCGGCCTCGCCGAGAAGCAGCGTCAGACCACGCGCGGTGGAGATGCCGTACTTCAGCGTCGCCAGCGCCTCGCGATGCTGCGGAAACAGGTAGAGGTACTTGGGATTCGGCGTCAGCTCGAAAGGCCGCTCCGCGAGTCCGAAGAATTCTTCGTACATATGAAGAGTATCCGAGCCTAGCGCAGGAATACCCACAGGATCACTGCCGCGCCTGCGACGACCGACGTCGCAGCGCCGGCCGAGAACGTACGACGCCGCTGGCGCTCACGCATGCTGCGCTCGGCGGCCGTGGTCAGCGACGGCACCATGGCCAGCACCGGCAGCGCCAGAACCGTCACGACATCCGCCTCGGTCCTCAGGCTCTTGTCGCGGTACTCGAGCAGCACCAGCAGCGCCATGCCGATCGCCAGCCCTGCAACCAGGCCCAACGAGAGGAGCTGGGGCCGATTCGGGCTGAACGGACGCTCCGCAAGCCGAGGCGGATCCACGATCCGGAACTGCTCGCCTATCTGCCGCCGCTCCATGTTCATCGCCATGCTGGCGTTCTCTTTCTTCGCCAGCAGGCTCGTGTAGAGACTGAGCAGGGTTTCGTGATCGCGTGTCAGCTCGATCAGCTCCGACTCGCGCGTCGGCACGGCGGCAAGCTGCCGCTGGTACTGCTCGATGACGCCAGCCACGCGCCTCTGCTGTTCCAGCTTCTGGACGGATCTGCCGCTCGATGTTCTCGCTCTCGAGCCGCATGTCTCGGATGCGCGACAAGCGTGCCGCTTCGGCCGGCGCGACCGGCTGCGCCTGCGCCGCCCCCCGGCCACCAGGCCGCTCCAGGGCATCCTTCTCGGCCTTGGCTTCGAGCTGCGCAACCGTGCTTCGCAGTTTGAGCACGTCTGGATGCGCGGGCGTGAGCCGGCTTTCTGCCGCGGCCAGGCTTGCCCGCGCGAGGACCAGCTGCTGCGCGACGGTGAGCTCGACGGCCGGGACAGCCTGACCCGGCATGGGGAATATGACGACGGGATCCATCAGGGCGGCATCGGAGAGTTGCCGATCGATCATGAACTTGCGGTCCCGGTCCTGGGCCAGGGCCTGCTGGAGTGACTGCAGCTGCAATTGGGAGTTCTGCAGGACCTGCAGGTTGGACTGGACCTGGGACGGCAGTTCACCGGCATGGCGGCGGCGGTATTCTTCGAGCCGCTTCTCCTGCTCGATGAGACGCGTGCGAGCGCTCTGCATCTGCGTCTCCAGGAACTCGTCGGTGCCTTCGGCCAGTCGCTCCCGGTCCTTGAGGTTTTCCTCGATCACCAGTGAGGTGATTCGCTCCGTGACCCGCCTCACCGTATCGGCGTCATCGCCAACAAAGCTGATGCTGAACGACGATGCCCCACCCTCATCCCTTCCCCGCTCGGGGACGCTGAGCGTGATGGCGTTCTCACGCATGCGCGTGATCACATCCTCCATGATGCCGGTCGCGCGCTCCTCGCTATAGAGGTCGAACTCGCGGATGATTTCTTCCAGGCGTGTCCGGCTCAGGATCTGCTGGCTCAGGCTGCGCAGTCGCTCTTCGGGCGAGGTCGTGACGGTTGGCTGCACGTAGGCGGACGGCACTCGCTGCGGCATGACCTCGAGGAGGGCCGTCGATCGGTATTGATTCGGGAGCCGCCAGACGACGGCCGCTGTGAGGGCTCCGACCACGAGAACCGGAAGGATGACGACCCATTTCCGGCGCCAGACGATGCGCAGGTAGTCTTCGATGGTGTAGGTCTTACCTGGTAGCATGCGCGCAACTCACCTGGGTGTCAGCGGTGGGGGGGACGAGGTGCCCGCCAGCGGAACCCATACAGTGAGCCCGATGCGCACGGCGTTGCGATCGTACTCCGCAGGAAACCCCGCTGGAAGAGCGCCAGGATTCGAGTACCGGTGCTTGTAGTAGTAGTAGGCGACCGTCGCCGCCATGGTGGTGTTGAGAGCGACCCGCAGCTGCGTCGAGGCCCCATAGATACGGAAGTCGTCGGCAACACCGGACGCCACCGGGGTGAGCCCGTTGGCGAAGGTGCCAAAAAATCGCAGGTCGGTGCGGGGGGTCAGCAGTCCCCCCGTCGTGAGTTCGACGGTGTCGGTGGTGTAAAGGTCGCTCGTCACGCTTTGAAGCACCGAGAAACTGCGCCGGTATGCGCCTTCCAGATTCCAGTGTGGGGTGAGATCCAGGGTCGCCGTCGCGCTGGCGATCGGAGTCCAGAATTGGTAGGCGTCCCCGACTGAGCTGATCGCCTCAACGTAGGCGGCCCCTCCCCCGAAGGACAAGGTGAGACGGCGGCGGCGGGACAGCGCGGTTTCAATCTCGGGTCCGCCCTCCACTGTGTGTTGCCGGTTAGGCCGCGTCGCATCTGCGTAGTCTGTATACTCCCCGTTCAGAGTACCCGTAGCTAGCACGAATCTTGAGCCCACGCGACACCCTCCTTCGATACTCCGCCGTCGCGTTGTGTGAGCTATTGTCACCGAGTGCATCGTCGAACTGTTGCGCGAGGTAGGAGTAGGTCAGCCGCGTAGAATCCCGACGGCTCCAGTTGCGATCGATGGCCGCGAAGCTATCGGAGCTGAACGAACGGCGCTCGAACAGGCCCGCGACTGGGATGGGCGCATCGATTCCCGGCGATGGCGTGGTGGCGACGCCTGACACGGCATTGAACAAAGGCTCGTACCCGACGCGCTCTCGCACTGTGAGCGACTGTTTTCGGCCCAGCGTGGTGGTGGCCTCGATGACGGCCGCACCACCTGCCGCTGGACGCTCGATGTAGCCTGGGTACATGCGGAGGTTGCCGTTCGCCCCAAGCAGAATCGAACGCGACACGTTTCCGCGAAAATAGCTCAGGGCAGCATCCGCGTATTGTGCGGACCCGCTCGCAGCTCCCGCGGGCACTGTCCCGGCGCCCGTTCCCAACCCGGCGGTCAGGTTGTCGTCGTAGCCTGCCAGCATATTCGCCGTCATCGTCAATGCGTGGCTCGTAGGCTCGGTCACTCGCGATATGCGGTTCCCTTCGAACACTCCAGGGGACCGGGAAGACGGCCGGCGCGCCGGCGGTCGCTCTCGGGGCGTCCGGCCCGGGCGCCCGGTCCGCGGTACGGGCGCTCCCTGCCGTGGTTGCCCTTCTATTGGTTCTACTGCTTCTATTGGTTCTACTGGTTCTATTGGTTCTACTGGTTCTACTAGGTTCCGCTTGCACCGGAGGAGGCTGCTGCGGCGGGGCCTCCTGGGCCACCGCCGGTACGGCCACGATGGCAAGCAGCGCCGCCATCACGCACGCGCAGGCCTGCCGCGGGCACGTCACGCCTACGGCACCACCACCGTGTCGCCAGGTTTCAACACAATGTTCTGCTGGCGATTCTTGCCCCTCGCAACGTCCTTGTAGTTGAAGTCGAGAGTCGTGGTCTCGTTGCCCTGCACGCGCATGATGGAGATGTTCTTGGGCTCGGCAAATTCGGTGAGCCCGCCGGCGATGGCGATGAGTTGCATCACGGTCATCGACGAGGCGAGGGGATAGGCACCAGGCTGAGTGACCTCGCCCGTAATGAAGACCTTCCTGCTGTTCATCTGCCGCAAGACAACCGTGACCGAGGGTTGAGCGATGAATTCGCGCGCGGCCTGCTGGATGCGATCCGCCAACTCGTCAGGCTTGAGGCCGGCGGCCTGAACGTCGCGGATGAGCGGCAGCGTGATCATGCCGTCGGGCCGCACCGTCACGTCGCCGGACATTTCCTGGTCCTTCCAGAAGAGGACACCGAGCACGTCCTGAGGGCCGATCACGAAATCCGCGCCGGTGGCCACGCCGGTCGCTGGCGCCGGTGGCTTTGGCGCCGGTGGCTTTGGCGCCGGCCCAGACGGCGGAGGCTGTGGGGCCGCCGTGCGCGGCGTGGCGGATTGGGCCAGCGCCGTCAGAGACGAAAGCGAGGCGAGGATCAACGCGACTGCCACAATGGTGCGCATAAGTCCTACAGCCTGGGAGCAACGTTCCCCAGAAGCATACCGCCACGTCGTGACGGCTCGACGACTTGATAGAGAAGAATGGATAGTCATTTTGGCCAGTTTCTCCGACCGTCAGCTGCGCAGGCCGCTCAGCACTCGTCTGGCTTCCTCCGCGCCGGGGAAGTTGGGCTGCAGCTTGAGCGCGCGCTCGAGCGAATTACGAGCTCTTTCCGTGTCTCCGGCCTTGGCGTAAGCCAAACCCAGATGGAAGTGGACCACCGCATTATCCGGCGCCTTCTCGACGCTCCGTCTCAGCGGTGGGATCGCCAGGTTTGCCAGGTTCTTCTTGTAGTAGACCCAGCCGAGGGTGTCGTTGACATAGGGATCGTCTGGAAGGGCACGGCTGGCTGTCTGTGCGAGCTGCAAGGCAACGTCGAGGTTCCCATTGGACTCCGCCTGCATCCAGGCAAGATTGTTCGCGGCAATAGGCGCCTCGGAATCAATCGTGAGGATCAGCTCGTATCGCTTGCGAGCCTCGTCGGCGCGGCCCTGGGCCTCCAGCAGAGTCGCGACCATCGTATGCGCCTGGACGGAACGCGGTTGACGCCTGGCGAGCTCCTCGAACTCTTTCCTCGCATCGTCAAGCCGCCGCTGGCTCGTGAACAACTGGCCGAGCATCGCATAGACTTCGACCTGGGAGCCGTCGGTGCGCAGCGCCCGACGAAGGGCATCCTCCGCCTGAAGGGGGCTTCCCGCAGCCATGTACGTGCGAGCCAGCAGCAGTGAGGCCTGCACATTCTTCGGATTGCGCGACGCGAGTTGTTGAGCGCGGGTGATGCCGTCATTCGGCTTGCGCTGCGAGAGGTCGATCGCGATAAGCCCAGCGACAGCCTGCGTAGAATTCGGTTCAATAGCAGATGCGTCCGCGAAGAACCGCCTGGCGGACTCGGCATCGCCGCTGCGAAGCTTCAGCTCCCCCATTTGGGACAATACCGCAGCGGATCTCGGGAATCCCTTGACCAAGCGCTCCATGATCGGGTCGGCTCTCGCAAGCTCGCCCTGGGCGGTGAGCCCCCTGGCTAAAGTGAGGTAAGCCTCAACACTTTCAGGGTTGATTCGAATCGCCTGCTCGGCGTGGTTCACCGACGCATCGGTGCGTCCGGCGGCCAGTTCGAGCCGAGACAACTCCAGCTGTGCCTGTCCGTGACGAGGGTTGAGCCGCAGCGCCTCGCGAAACGCCGCAGCCGCCTGATCGTGTTCATTCTGCTGGACCAGGAGCGACGCGAGAACAACCTGCGCGTCGGCCGACTGCGGATTCGACGCGACTGCCTCACGAACTTGAGAGACGCCTTCCGCAATCTTTCCCTCTGCGGCCAGAATCCGGCCGCGAAGCAGGCGGGCTTCTGTGTTGTTCGCTCGGCTCTCGAGAAGCTGATCGACGAGGACCCTCGCTTCGTCTCGTCGATTGTCCGCGAATCTGGCCGAGGCGATCCTGATCGCGGCGGCCTCGGCGCTTCGTGACCTTCCCGACGCGAGCGCCTCCAGGATTGGCATGGCCTCATCCGGTCGCCGCATGGCCGCGAGATAGTCCGCCAGTTCCAGCTTGGCCGCGTCGTTTCCCTTTGCGAGCGTCCGCAGGTGAGGCTCGGCAAGCTGCGGCCGCCCCGTGGCAACGTAGTGCGCTGCGAGACTTCGATTGGCCAGAGCGTCTTCGGGATCGATTGCCTGCGCCTGCTTCAGTTCCTCTTCTGCTTCAGCCTGACGGTTGTGCCTCGAATAGAGAGTTGCCAGTGCGAGACGCGCATCCACCGAATCGGGAGCCAATTGAATGGCCTTCCGTATGGACGCCTCGGCTTCCGATGAGCGGCCAGCGGAGTCCTCGAGCGCCCCTAGGGCCAGGTAGCTGCTACTTCGGTCGGGACTGATCTGGATAGCCTGCCGAACCTGTGCGATGGCACCATCCCGATCCTGCAAGGCGGCCATCGCCCGGCCCATCATGATGCGCGCTTCGACGTCGTCCGGCTTCGCGTCAAGGAGCCGTGTCACCCGGGCTTTGGCATCCTCGAACTGCCCCGTGGCGAGCAGCAAGGTAGCCGCTTGCACCTGAGCGTCTCGATTGTCCGGCAACAAGTCCGCAGCGCGCACGGCCTCCGTCAGTGCGCGAGGCAACTGGTCGTCCTTCAGGTAGGCCTCTGCAAGCTTGAGTCGCGCTTCCCCAAAGCGTGGATCCTGCTCAATCGCATTCCGATACTGGGTAATTGCTTCGCGAACCCGACCCTCGGCCATATACGCCGAGCCGCGCTCGAGAAAGCTCCGCTTTGCCGATTCAGGATCGGAGCAACCCCACGCGAGTAATGCCACTAGTGGCACTGAGGTCGCCAAGCTCGAGAAGGTTCCTTGCTTCATCGATGCTCCCTGATACTCGCAGCTCTACCTGTGCTGATAGTTGCAGCTCTACCAGTGCGGATGGTGGCAGCTCTACCAGTGCGGACGGCCCGGGTCAACCTCTGGTGCATCGGCGATTTCTTCCTTGGTGCGGTTGCGAAGACAAAAGATCGCTGGCTGTCAGATTTGGTTCCATCTGAGCCGGTGCGATGTTCGAGCCCGCTGTTTCTCGGAACGGCACAGGGTGTGCAAAAGGTTGACCACATGTTTCCAAGCATTCCAATCGGAGGGCCAACTCATGCGTAGCGTATTGACAGCTTGTATCGTTACGGTCGGGGTGGTGCTGATGGCTTCGGATAGAGCCGAGGCGCTTTCGCTTCCTGCTGCTGACTTCGCCTGCTACCAGAACGGCGGGCCCTGCCGGAGTGCGAATGGAGGCGGCGATCAAAATCCGAGACTCAACTCTGGGAATGGTACGAGGCTGTTCTCCAGGGATGGTCGTTCCGCCGGCCCCCAAGCCATTGGCTCCAACAATGGTTCTTCCAACCTTCGAAATGTGGACGAATGGAGCTCTACGAAATGACAGACTCGAGACATTTGGCCGCGAAATAGCCGACCCGGCCCGGCTTGCATCGTCTTTGTCGTGGGGCCGGCTTTTCACTGCCCAGCTTGCTTCCTCCAGCCCAATGGGTCCGCATCCAATCAGACCAACAATGGATCCGGAGGCAATTCAAACCAGTATCTCTTCAACCAGGGCGGTTGGAGCGGGACGGACGCATTTCAGGCCTTCAGGCTTCTACACGACGGGCCAATCGCCGATTCTTCCTCCTCCAGGGAGCGAAAATTTTGCTCCCACACCAGAACCAGGCACCATGGGCCTCGTAATGGTTGGCCTCGCACTACTGGCGGGACCATTGCGGCGACTGTTGCGCGAGCGTAAGAGTCTCGACTCCGGCAATCGGTAATTCCTACAAGAGGCTCCTAGCATGATGCCCAGGCCAGCCTGGGCATCGTGTTGGCCAACTTAGGTAAAGCTACGGCAGCTGACATTTCGGCGTGTGTCCGATCGGTTACAGATCCAGGCACACAACCCACCCGTCTAGCTCATACCGCATCCGCTGGACGCCCAGGTTCGATTACGGAATCGTAATCAGGGCGAGCGCAGAGTATCGATTCCATTCACAGCTGCCCCGCTACCACAAACTCCAAGCGCCGTTCCAAACGATCCAGATACCAAGCAGCCAGTTCGTGATGGCGTGCGCCGTAATGGCGTCACCGAGGCGATTCTTGCGAATGACTAACCATTGATAGCCGAAGGCACACAAGATGCCGCTGAGCCACGCGTCGTGGATGAAACCGAAGAGGACGGCAGTAGTCAACATCGACCTCCACGAAAAATACGTCCAGGACACGGACTGGAAGTCGGCTTTTGCAATGGAGCGGTAGAGAAACGAACGAAAGAACACTTCTTCAAGTGGGGGTACCACCAGGGAAGAGCCAAGAACTCGCACGGTCACGAAGAACCACGCCAACGCAGTGTCGTCGCCGACGGAGGCAAACGGATTCCAGGGTATTACTGCAGCACCCGCTCCAACCAAGAAGCCGACACCAACCCTGCGCGCAAGGTCACCACCCGCAGTAAGCAATAACGACATGTGGGGGTACGTCGAATCGATTGCCACCCACATCACGAACACCGCTACGCCGACGACGACTGCCTCCCAGCTGATCTGATACCGCATCTCCTTGACGAGCGGCCACATGGCCCAGATCAATCCAGCGCCGAGCACGGTGCGGCTGACGTAAATCCAATACGGGTCCAGCCCCAATAAGCCGCCGAAATTGATCGGGAGAACAAAAAGGATGTAGGGGAGTGCGCGGGCCTGGCCGGGCGAGCGCAGGAGTTGACGGACTAGATCCATTCAGGCGGATCTACCGATTACAGTTTTGGTAGGAAGCCAGGCTGCATTCAACCACCGCAGCTTGGCCCTTGCGCCGGGACGGTCCAGCGTGGCGAGGCGGCGTCGTAAAAGGCGGCGGGCCCGATATGTCCACCTCGGCGGCGCAGCCACTGCTCCACCACTTCGCGGACGAGCGGCGCACTCTCGCTCAGGGCGCCGCCCTCGTCGCCGGCAACAGGCTCCCAGATGATGCGCGTGGCCGAGTAGGCGGTTGACGCCACCAGAAGCTCGTCGCGCGCGGTGATTGGCGCGCCGGATTCTCGTGTCAGCGTCACGCGCGGCCGCGTCCCGATGCAGCGGACCACTCCGCGGAGACCAGAGAGGCTGACCAGCCCGCGGCGCCGTTGTGTCAGCTGATTCTCGAGCGTCTCCACCAGCTGCGCGCCGGTGACGCGCGCGCGCACGACGCGGTTGTCGAAGGGGAACGTGTCGTACAAGGCGCCAAACGTCAACGGACCACGTGGCAGGGCCGCGCGCAGGCCGCCACGCCCGCCCCCATAGCTGACCGCTGCATCCGCCCCGGTGGTCTCGCGGATCGCATCGGCGTAAAGGTTTCCAAGCGGCGACTCCGGCGAGCCTATCCGCTCGATATCCGCGTCCACCACCACTCCGAGCGGCTGCGCGCGCAGGCTCTTCACTTGGGCCAGCGCCGGCGCCATCGCGGACGCCACAGCGGCGCTCGCCTGCACGGTCGCCCCCTCGTACTGCACCGGCACGCCGTTCGCAGCAGACTGGCAGTCGCCGGTCGCCGGATTCTCGCGGGCGCAGATGTTGCGCGGGGGATAGACGCGGACGCCGGCCACGCGTCGCGTCGTGGTGTCGATCGTGAGGTCCATGCGGCCGAACTGGACGCCGCCCTCTGGCACAGACGTGATCGGTACGCCCTCGAACACGTGCGCCATGGAGCCGTGCGTGTGGCCGCCGACGATCGCCTGCAGCGTGCCGCGCGGCAGACCCCGCACCACCTCGAAGATCTCGCTGCGCTGATCGCAGGTCGACAGGTCGTGTGCGTTAGACGCGTCCTCGCAGCGGCCGCCCGCGTGCGCCACCAGCACGACGATGTCGGCGCCCTGCCCGCGAAGACGTTCCGCCTCCGCGGCGATCGCGGGCACGAGCGGCGTCGTCGTCAATCCGCCGACGTTGGCGACCAGCGTGCGCGACAGTCCGTCGAAGGTGAGCACGCCGATGAGTCCGACGCGGATGCCCGCGGCCTCCACGGTCGTGGCAGGTCGCACGTTGGGCCATGCCAGCTGCTTGCCGGTGGCAGCGTCGATGAGGTTCGCGGCCAGAAACGGAAATCGCGCGCGGGCGGCTGCAGCTTTCAGCGCCCCACGCAGATCGGTCTGGCGGGGCCCGGTGTCCGCGGCACCGAACTCGAAGTCGTGGTTGCCGATGGCCAATGCGTCGTAGCCGAGTGCGTTATACGCGTCCACCACGACTCCGCCCTCGGAGAGGTTCGACTCGAGTCCCCGCATCGTGGCGGTGGTGGCCTGAAACGTATCGCCGGCATCGAGGAGCAGCACCGCCCCGCCATCGGCGGCGCGCGCCGCGCGCAAGTTTGCGACGTACCCGCCGAACACCGTCAGACCGCCGCGGGCCCAGGGATCCGGGGCGATGCCGCCGTGCAGGTCGTTGGTACCGACGATGGAGATGGTCACGCGGGCGGGCGCGGCTGGCGCGCGCATCCATCCCAACGCGACCAGACCCGCGAGGAGGGCGGTTCCGAACAGAGCCGCGGGAGCCTTGCGGCGCATAGCGTCAGGATACGCGACCGTCCCCAAAAGTGGAATTGGGGTCGGGCCTAATTCAGTTACTCACCGGTAACTGAATTAGGCCCGACCCCAACCACCGGCAAATCACGGTTCTGTGATCGGTTGCCGAACGCATCGAGCAAAGTTGGCAGCAGATTGTGCATCGGGCCGATGGCGCGGCGCGGCGGCGTCATCCCGTCGTGGAAGCCGTGAGCGCGCAGCCGATCCAGCAGCTCCGGGCGGCTGGCGATCACGTGCACGGGCACGTCCCACGACGCGCCCTCGCCCGAGACCGCCGCCGCGGGTTGGTGATCGCCCAGCATCACCATCACCAGATCGCGATCGGCGTGCTGACGCAGGTACCCGCCGATCGACGAGTAGGCGTAGGACACGGCGTGCGCGTAGCTGGGCCCAAGGTCCTCGTAGTTCGGCGTGCGCGCCTGCGCCGCCTTCACCTCAGCCTCGCTGTATGGATCGTCCGACGCGACGCGTGCCCAATCCGGCTGATACGGCGCCGTGGGCCCAAACGGCGCGTGCGTGCTCGTCGTCGGAAAGAACACGAAGCGCGTGCCGCCGGCGTCCGCGCTGGCGTCGTCGGGTCGCTGCTGCCGCTCCATCAGGTCCAGGCGGGCCAGCGCGAACTGATCGGGCACGGTCCACCAGCCGAACCGCGGCCCGGCGTAGGCGATCTGTGCGGTGTCGTAGACGTGGTCGAAGCGATAGAAGGCGCCCTCGGGCCACTGCTTGGTCAGGCCCGGCATCAGCGCCACGGTGCGGTAGCCCTGCCGGGCGAACGTCGTCACCAGCGTGTCGCGCTGCTGCGACATCAGGAGCACGTTCGTGTCCTCGTCGCGCGCTTCCACGCCGGTCATCAACGTCACATGCGCCAGCCACGAGGAACCGCCGAAAGTCGGCGAGTCCACGAAGGCCGACACGACCTGGCGGCCCGACTCCCGCACGTCCGCGTCGAACCGCGCGCGGGACGGCGCGATGCGATCCATCACGTCGCGGCGGTCGTAGCTGACCGCGCCGTAAGACTCCACGAACACGAGATAGACGTCCGCTCCGCGCACACGCTGGAGATCCGACTGCGTGGCTTCGCGCGAGGTGACCACCGCCGCGGAATGCGACACGAGCTGTGTGCCCAGGATGCGCGCGTGCCGCCAGTACGCCTGCGACACGGTGGGCGAGAATCTCGGACCCTCGAGCGATACGGTGCCGAGCCGCTGCGCGCCCCACATCGCGAGCACGAGTACGGCCGCCGTGGCGAGAATCCGCCGGTCCCACGCGTGCGTGAGCGCCGACACCACCGCGCCAAGCGCCCACCGGGCGATCAGATACGACACACCCAGTCCTGCAACGACCGCCGCCAGGATGCCCAGAAGCATCGTGACCGGAATCGCATCGGTCATCATCGACGCCACGGCGCCCAGATGCCGCGCATCCCAATAGAGATTGATGGGACGCCCGTACAGGGCCGGCGCCATCACATCCAGGTAGCGGCCGATGACAAGGGCCACCCACACGGCGGCCAGCCCTCTGATCACGCGCCGCCGCGGCGCAGTCGTGCCGGTGGCCCCCAGCCACACGGCCAGGCCCACAATCACCGCTGCCAGTTCCGCCGAAAGATGCCCCTGCCATCGGATCCGTGGCGTGGGCCAGACGTTGTAAAAGGTCAGCGAGAGATTGAGCAGGACAACCGCGACGACGACGGTCGCCCATCGCTGGGCGAAACGGAATGGGGACACCAAATAGCCTCGTAACTAGTAACGGCCGGAAGGAGCGCCGACTTCAGCCCTCGATCGTAGCAGGTAACAGGCTCACGCCCGCGTCTTCCTCAGCCATCTGACGTCCACGGCAAACGACCAGGCCAGCATCGCCAGCGCCCCCACCGCCACCAGCACGCTGAGCGGCGGGCGGATGATCGGAGCGATCGTGCCGATCAGCACCCCGATCTGCACCACGCAGATCGTCTGACGCCGGCGGCTCGGGGGGAGCGGCGCGCCCAGCCACGGCCAGGCCCACGTGGCGGCCACGAAGCCGTAGCGCATCAGCCCCGATGCCAGCACCCACGGGCCCGCCTTGTCGAACCGCCACGCCAGCGCGGCCAGCACGAGAATCAGAACGGCGTCCACCTCCATGTCGAACCGCGCGCCGAACGCGCTCGATGTCCGGTGGCGGCGCGCCGCCCAGCCGTCGAAGCCGTCGAGCACAGCCGCCAGGATCGCAATGGCCACGAGCGTCCAGGTGAACGCCCGCGTGGGCGCCTGGGTGATCGCGCCGGCGATCAACGCGGTGATCACGGCCCGGCTGCCCGTGATGAGGTTCGCGAGGCCCAACCGATCGAAGGGGTGATGCGCGCCCACGCCCGCCAGCGCCACCAGCATCATCGCGATGAAGGTGGTGACCGCCAGCGGCACGTAGCCGCCGCCGAGCGCCAGCGCAGCCGACATTACCCACGCCAGCGCCAGGCAGAGTCCGGCGCCCACGGTGGCCGGGGCCGCGGCGACGGCGGGGCTCATCGGGCGCTCACGCTATGCTGATGGGCGCCGCATGCCGATCGACGCGCACGCATTCTGGGTAGTAGCACCCGGCCGCGGGGAAATCCGGCGGGAGTCGCCGGCGCCGCCGTCGGCATCCGACGTGGTGGTGCGCACGCTGTTCAGCGGGATCAGCCGCGGGACGGAGTCGCTCGTCTTCCATGGTCGCGTGCCGCCGTCAGAATACCAGCGGATGCGGGCGCCCTTTCAGCAGGGCGACTTCCCCGCGCCGGTGAAGTACGGCTACGCCAACGTCGGGCGGGTGGAACAGGGGCCGCCGGCGCTGATGGGGCGCATGGTCTTCTCCCTGTACCCGCACCAGACGCGCTTCGTGGTGCCGGCCGAGGCCGTGCACGTCGTGCCCGACGACGTGCCCGCGCGGCGCGCCGTGCTGGCCGCCAACATGGAGACCGCGCTGAACGGCGTGTGGGACGCCACCATCCTGCCCGGCCACCGTGTGGCAGTGGTGGGCGCCGGGACCGTCGGGTGCCTGGTGGCGTGGCTGGCGTCGCGCATCCCGCTGTGCGACGTGGAGCTGGTGGACACCAACCCGGCGCGTGCCCACGCGGCGAGCGCTCTGGGCGTCGTGTTCGCGAGCCCCGCCGGCGCAACGGGCGACGCCGATGTAGTGATCCACACGAGCGGCACCGGCGCGGGCCTCGAGACGGCGTTGGGTTTGGGCGGAATGGAAGCGACGGTGGCGGATCTCAGCTGGTATGGCGATCAGACCGTGTCGCTGCCGCTCGGCGGGGCGTTCCACTCGCGGCGTCTGACGATCAAATCGTCGCAGGTGGGCCAGGTTGCACCCAGCCAGCGTGCGCGGTGGACCACCGGGCGCCGCCTGGATGCCGCGCTGCGGCTGCTGTCGGATCCCGCACTCGACGCGCTGCTCACCGGCGAGACGGCGTTCCAGCACCTGCCGGATGCCATGCCGCGCCTGACGTCGTCGGCCGACAGCGCCATCTGCCATTCCGTCACCTACGAGTGAGGCGACACGCCAAAGGGCTCCCATGTACACCGTGACCGTTCGAGACCACATCATGATCGCGCACAGTCTGAAGGGCCCCGTGTTCGGACCGGCGCAGCAGATGCACGGCGCGACCTACGTCGTGGATGCCGAGTTCCGTCGGCCCGACCTGGACGAGAACGGCATCGTGCTGGACATCGGCCTCGCCACCACGGCGCTCCATGAAGTGCTGGCCGCATTCAACTACAAGAATCTTGACGAGGAGCCATGGCTGGGCGGCCGCAACACCACCACGGAGGTGCTGGCGAGGCTGATCTTCGATCGCGTCGCGGCGGCAATTCGCGAAGGGCGTCTCGGCGCCGACGCGGCCCACATCGACAGCTTGCGGATCACACTCAAGGAGTCGCACGTGGCGTCGGCGGGGTACGAGGGCCGGCTGCGGTAGCGACGGTCCTCAACAACAATGACGCCCGTCACGCCCGTCACACCAGTTGCCATTTCGGTTTTGGTGCCGGGGCCGCTGGACGCCCGGACGGGCGGCTCCGAGTACGACCGGCAGATCGTACAGGCGCTGCGGGCGAGGGGTCACATCGTCGAGTTCACCGCGTTGGACTCGAGCTTCCCCACGCCGACGCCGACAGCGCGGCACCACGCGGCGCAGCAGCTGGCCAGGCTTCCCGACGGCGCGATCGTGATCGTGGACGGCCTGGCGTTCGGAGCGCTGCCCGACGAAGCCGCGCACGCGGCGCAGCGGCTGCGACTGGTGGCGCTGGTGCACCACCCGCTGGCCATGGAAACCGGCCTGTCTCGCGAGGTGACTGACGCGCTACGCGACAGCGAGACCCGCGCACTGCAATCGGCGTCGCTGGTGATGGTGACCAGCCCGGAGACAGCGCGCCTGCTGCCTGCCTTCGGCGTGGCGGCTGAAGCGGCCCTCGTGGTCGTGCCCGGCACACAACCGGCGCCGCTGGCGCAGGGATCCGACGGCCGGCACGGCGTGGAACTGCTGTGCGTGGCAACGTTCATCCCGCGCAAGGGGCACGAGATGCTCGTGCATGCGCTGGCGGGACTCCGCGAGCTGCGGTGGCGTTTGACCTGCGTGGGCAGCCTGGAGATGCATCCCCCGACCGCCGCCGCAGTGCGGGACCTGGTGCAGCGAGCGGGCCTTGACTCGCGCGTCATCCTGGCCGGATCGCAGGACGCGGCGCGCCTGGCCGAGTTCTATGACGGAAGCGACGTGATGGTGCTGCCGACGTTCTACGAGGGCTACGGGATGGCCGTCGCCGAGGCACTCGCGCGGGGCATTCCCGTGGTCGGCACGATCACCGGCGCGATTCCGGATCTGGTGGGCGCGGACGCCGGGCTGCTGGTGCCCGTGGGCGACGAAGCCGCCCTCTCCACCGCGCTGCGATCCGTGATTGAGGATGCGCCGCTTCGCGCGCGGCTTCAGGCCGGGGCGCGCCAGGCGCGCGAGCGGCTGCCGACATGGGATAGCTCGGCCGCCACGCTGGCGGAGGCATTGGACCGGCTGCGCACCGCGAGCCCCCCACATGGAAGCGTTCAGCGCTGAATGGCTGGCGCTGCGCGAGCCGGCGGACCACGCCGCCCGTGCGACGCGCCTGGTCACGCTGGTCGTGAACGCCTTGGCCTGGTACTCGCCACCTTCCGTGACCGTCGTGGATTTCGGGGCAGGCACGGGATCGAACCTGCGCTACCTGTCGCGGCGGCTGCCCTTCGGCCAGCGATGGACGCTGGTGGACCACGACCAACGGCTGCTGAACCAGGCGACCCGCGACTGGGAACTGGCCGGCGATGCCGTGCCGCACGGTGTCACGGTGCGCGCGAGGCGGGTCGACCTGGCGCGATTGGACGAATCCGCGTTCACGGGCGCGGCCGCGGGCGCGCCGCAGGCACCGCTTCTGGTCACGGCGTCGGCGCTACTCGATCTCACGTCCGTCGACTGGCTGGACCGGCTGGCGGCGCGGTGTCGCGCGCTGCGCGCCCTGACGCTCTTCGCGCTCACCTACGACGGCCGCATCACCTGTGAGCCGCCGGATCCGGCGGACGAGATGGTGCGCGCGCTGGTGAATCGCCACCAGCAGACGGACAAGGGGTTCGGCCCCGCGGCCGGACCCGACGCCGTGCAAGCAGCCACAGATGCATTCGAGCGCGAGGGATACAGCGTGTACCGCGCGCGGAGCGATTGGCAGCTGGGAGCCGAGTCGCAAACGCTGCAGCAGCAGCTCGTGAACGGCTGGGGCCTGGCCGCCGCGGAGCTGTCACCGGCCGATGCCGCCGCCATCGCCGCGTGGCTCGCGCGCCGCCGCGACGCCATCGCCAACGGCACGTCGCGCATCGCCGTCGGCCATGAGGACGTGGTGTGTATATGAGACTCCAGGCTCCCGGCTCCGGGCTTCCGGGCTCTTGGCAGAACTGGAGACTGGAGACTGGAGACTGGAGACTGCACCCCATGAGCGCGTTCGATCGCGCGATCGGGCTCGCGCGCTCTCTCGCGGTCTATTACGGAATCCCGTGCCGGCAGCGGCGGCTGCGAGCGCTGTACGGCCAGTTCGTCAAGCCAGGTGACCTGGTGTTCGACATCGGTGCGCACCTGGGCAACCGTACGCGCGCGTTCGCGGCGCTGGGGTGCCGCGTGGTGGCCGTCGAGCCCCAGCCCCATGTGGCGCGGGTGCTGCGGCGGCTCGTCGGCGGGTGGCCAGACGTCCGCGTGGTCGAGTGCGCGGTGACACGAGCGCCGGGCCGGGCCACGCTGGCGATCAGCGAGCGCACGCCCACTGTGTCAACGCTGGCCGGCGAGTGGCGCGAGCAGCGGGCGCGGGATTCCGGACTTCGCGGACGTGTCGTGGAACCAGACGTTCGACGTCGCGGCCACCACGCTGGACGCGCTGATCGAGGAGCACGGCCGGCCGGCGTTCGTGAAGATCGACGTGGAGGGCGCGGAGCTGGACGTGTTACATGGACTGTCGCACGCCGTCCCCACGGTCTCGTTCGAGTTCCTGCCCCGAGCATTGGACGCGGCCGATGCCTGCTGCGCGCGCCTGGCGGCTCTGGGGCCGTACCGGTTCAATTGGTCGCTTGCCGAATCCAGCCGGCTCGTCTCGCAGGAGTGGATGGATGGCCCGTCCCTCATGCGCGCGCTGGGCACTGCCGCGCCGCACCGGCACGGCGACATCTACGCCCGTCTAGAAAACTTGACCACCGAATTGCCAACCAGCGAGTCAAGTTTTCTACGCCCGCGCGAACGCGCGGGCAATCGGACACTGCCCTAGCGAGGCGCAGCCTCGCTAGCTCCCGGGCGTAGCGCCTCGAGCAGACGACGGACGCGGGCGGCGTTGGCGCCGAGGTCGCCGACCCCGACACGCGACTTGGAGCGTACGTCCACGCGCGTGCCACCCTCAGCGGGCCGCAGGCGAATCACCACGTCGTCCTTGAAGCCGAAGAAGAAGGTGGTGTCCACGGCCTCGATGCGCCCCTCGGCCGGCTCGGAACCGGTGACCTCCCACCCGAACTCGTCCACCAGCGTCAGCACGCGGTCGAAGGCCTGTTGCGGCGGCATCGTCATGACCAGGGGCTGGATATCGGGAAAGGCGCGCTGCTGTTGCGCCGCCACGTCCGCACCGCCGTACTCAGGCGGATTCGCCGCGTTCGCCGCCGCCCGAAGCGGCAGCGCCGACACGAACCGCGGCGGATCGGCCGTGTCCGTGGTGATGTCGTGAATCGGCGGCGCGCCGCCCGACCGCACGACGATGACGACAGGCACGGCCAACACCGCGAGGCCGCCGACAATCAGCGGCAGGGCGCGCATCCACTCCCCTGTTCGGAACCCGCCCACGAGGAGCGCCAGGACCGACAACAGGATGCTCAGCGCGCCGAGCGCGAGGAAGGCGAAGCCGACCAGGAAGTTCCACACGCCCAGCCGCGTCGCCAGCGGCCCCACCACGAGCATCAGGGCTCCGCCGAGCGCCAGCCAGCTGCCGACCGTCAACCATCGCATTGCGTCTCCTTACGGGCTTCAGGCGCCAGGCTCCGGACCTGACTTTTGCCCTTAGCCTTTTGCCCTTTGCCTTGGCCACGCGAGTGAGCCCAGAAGGATGAGTGCGGCAATCACGCCGGCAAAGCTTGCATATCTTCCTACCAGCAGATGCGTTGGGCGAAACGCGAATCTCACCTCATGAGGGCCAATCGGGACAACCGCGCCCAGGAAGTCGCCGTTCACGCGTTCGACTTCTGCCGGCGCATCGTCGATTGTCGCGCGCCAGCCCTCGTGGAACGACTCCGAGACGACCAGCAGCTGGGCAACGGGCGCGTCCACGTCGATGGTGATGTCACCCGGATTGTCGATCGAGAGGCGCGCGCTACCGGGAAGACCCCCGCGGAGCCGCAGATCATGCGTGACCAGCGCCGTCTCGGCCACGTCCACGTGCGCAATGTCGGTGGCGGGTGACGTGCTGACCCGCGTGTCGGCCACCAGGCGCACGCGCGGCAGCGCGCCCGGCAACCGATACCAGCCGCGATCTCGTTTCTCTGCGCCCGGCGGCGCCGGCGTGCCGGCGAAGAAGTCCTCGTGCGCGTACTCCACTTGCGCCACGCGCAGCGCATTCGGCTGGTGATAGTCCAGTTGCCGGGACGGCGTCAGGGCCACGTAGCCGTCCAGCAGCCGATGGCCGCTCAGCAGGTACAAGTTGGGGAAGTTCCCTCGCAGCAGACGGCTTTCGCCGGCCTCGGGCAGGAACGAGTTCGTATCCAGGAATCCGACCGCCTGCTGGCGCGTGACGAAGTCCTGCCACCCGATCACGCCGCCCAGGCCGTACAGCGCCTGATCGCCCGCTGCCAGCAGCACCAGTCCCACGACAGCGAAGCGGGCGCCGCGGACCGCGAGCGACAGGAGCACGGCTGCCGCAGCCAGCACGAGCGGGCCCATCCAGGTTGCGAGCAGCGCCTGATCGCCGTGGGGCAGTTCGCCGCGCATCGACAGCCACATCGCGGTCGCCGCAGCCACGGCCACGACGAGCCACGCCACCTTGAGCGCCTGCCCATCGGCTCGGCGGTCGGCTTCGGTATCGCGACCAATCACGGCCGCCAGCGCCCGCGCGGCCAGCACCGCCACCGCCAGCTGCGCGAGCACCGTGTAACGCACCGGTGCGCGGAATCGGGTGACCAGCGGCAGCCAGGCCTGGAGGTAGTACAGCTTTCCGTAGCTGCCCGTAGCCAGCCACAGCGCTATCGCACCGAAGGCCGCGACATGCACGCTGAAGCGGTCGAAGCGCCGCGCTGCCCACAGCCTGGCCAACCACCACACGGCGAGGAGGAACGCCACGCCGCCGCCATACACACCGGACTCGTCACTGGCTTCGACGACTTCGTTCCACCGGATGATGCGTCCCGAGAAGAGATATGGCTGAAAGGTCTGCAGCAGGTGCAAGGGACGCAGGGAATACTGCGTCGCGAACGACGTGTCGAACGACGGACGGATCGAACGAAAGGTGGCATCCAGCGTCGCCAGAATCTGCACGGCGCCAACCACCACGCCAAGCGCCATCCCCGCGATCCACGTCCGGGCGATGAACCAGCGCACAGGCCGCCCCTCCGTCATCAGATGCGCCGCGTACGCGGTACTCGGCGAGAGCCGAGAACCAGACGGACTGCGGGTACCCGAGGAGGAACTGCGAGCCGATCAGCAAGCCGATGACCGCCGTGCCACGCCGATCGAAACCCGCGGCTGAGCGCGACGCGGCAGCGTTGTCCAATGTCCAGAGCAGCCACGGCACATGCGCCACCACTCCGACCATGTTCGGATGCACGCCGTGGACCAGCATGAAGCCGCAGAACGTCGCGGTCATGGCGCCGAAGGCCGCTGCGGACTCGCCGCACCAGCGTCTCATCCACAGCCAGGTGCCCGCGAACATGAACGGATAGGCGGCCACCAGCTCGACGGCGAGCGCGCGGTCCAGCGGCAGCATGCGATACAGCAGCAAGTGGAGCGGGTGGTAGCCTCCGAGCTGCCCTTCCCCAACCAGGTAATAGCCGCCAAAGAGCCCGGGTATCCAGTCGAAGCCGTGCCCCGCTGCGAGCGCGCGGGCGTAGAAGTCCCTGACGGCGTAATGGAAGTGCAGCAGGTCGCCGGTGAAGGGGATCTCGCCGGTGACGATCGACCGGCCCATCCAGGCGAGCATCGCCAGGGAAGCCGCCACCGACACCTTCCCGACCGCCGTCATCGCGGCTCATTGTATCGACGGCGTGAGCGGTTGGCTTTTCGTCAGCGCCGGACGAAGCGGATCTGATGCCGATCGGACCGGCACTCCACGGGCGCGTCACACGAGGGCGGGAAGTGGTCGCGCGTGGTCGGCGTCATCGCGGAGCAGAAGCTGATCGAGCCGTCGAAGGCCGCGGTGAAGGCGGCGGGCGACGTTATCACTGGCATCACTGGCGCTTGGACGGTGCCCACCAACGTCAGGAACGCATCCGGTCCCACGCGCTCGATGACCGGCAGGTCGTGCGGCCACCACGTGCCTGTCGGCGTGATCAGGCCGGTAAGGGTGCGCGAGCGCATCGCGGGCGGCAGCTGCGAACACGACGGCGCCGCTATGAACGTGACCTCGTAGCGCCTCGCCAGATCCAGATCGTCGCCCGGCCGCCCCTGCGTGTCGCGCACCTGGCCGCGAATGCCGTCCGGCGTCAGGTTGGCAAAGTTCTGGAAGGCGGCGCCGGACGTCGGGCTGGTGGGCGTCGAGTCGTCGCAGCCCGCGACCATGATTGCAAAGAAGCACAGTGCCGCGACGATAGTGGTTTTCATCTCACACCTCGCGAACCCGGTCAGTGCCGGCGGGACCGTCGGCGTGAGCATATAGCAGCGCCGCGGAGGTCGTCGACCTCAGCGGCGAGGACAGGCCCGCTCAGCTTGTCGGGAGGTCGATCGTGACGACAATCGGCCGATGGTCCGAGCCGTAGCGAACCCGCGATCGCCAACTCAGCCGGTCCACGCATCAGGTACGAATCCGGCAAGGGGCTCACGGTTCGCGGCGGCTTCAGGCCTGCTCCCGCTGGCGGCGCGCGCGGGTTGCGCTCGATCCGGCTCAGGAGTCGGTAGCGCGTAACCGTCCCGGCAACAAGGACGGCACGATGCGAGACGTTCAGGAATTCCGGGTCTCAACCATCAGACTCGCGAGCGGCGCCTGCAAGTAGGCCGCCGTCACCGATCGACTACGAAACCAATCGATGCACGGCGGCCAGGCGGCCAAGCTAGGCCCCTAGATAGCTTCGTTCAACCGAGCGCCGGCAGGAGCCTGGTCGGTGCGGATCATGAACGCGGTCAGCTCGGCGACCTTGTCCCCAGCAAACCTGTAGATGTCGCAGAAGCTATAGGGGATCGACGGGCCGTTCTTCCGTTCCTGCATCAGCATGTCCCCGCGCGCCACCACCGAATCACCTTCGGCAATGGTCTGTCGAATGGTGAGCCGCGGCGGCTGAGAATTCATCGAGGCCATCCATTGGCGGATGACATCCTTTCCCTTCTTCGTCGTATCGCCCACCATCGTCCAGCTGATGTCATCCGTACAAGAACGACAACACCTTCTCCAAATTGTTCTCGGCAAAGCTCTGGTTGATCCGCTCGACGATTTCCTTGCGATTGACAGCCATGGGTTTCCTCCCTAGGCGTGGGGAATCCTTCGAAAAAGATGCAAAGGAATCGCCAAGAAGGACATGGCCAGAGACTTGCTCCGACGTCTTCAAGCTCTTCGAGCCTAGCGTCGCGGCAGCCTCAGCGTTTCCCGCTCATAGGAGATTCCCATGCCCCATGTCACGACCAAGGACCACGTGCGACTCTACGTCAAGGACTGGGGCACCAGCCAGCCCGTGATCATGATGCACGGGTGGCCGCTCTCGGCCGACACGTTCGACGATCTCGCGATGGCCGTCGCTGGGGCCGGGCTTCGTGCCATCGCCTACGACCGTCGCGGATTCGGGCGGTCGGATTAGCCGTGGGGCGGCTACGACTACGACACGCTGGCCGACGACCTTGGATCAGTCATTCACGAATACGTGGGCGCATTGGACGCCACGATCCTGGGTTTTTCGATGGGCGGCGGCGAGGTTGCTCGCTACATGTCGAGGCACGGCGGCAAGGGCGTCAAGCAAGCGATACTCGTAGCCTCGGTCGTCCCCTACATGCCGAAGACCGACGACAACCCGAAGGGCGTCGACCAGTCGGTCTTCGATGCCGCCGGGAAGGCCATCAAGGAAGATCGCGCCAAGTTCTGGAGCGGGTTCTTCAAGGATTTCTACGGGGTCGGCACGCCGTCGCAGCCCGTCAGCGACGAGGTGCTGGAGTGGTCGCGCAACGTGTCGATGCAGGCTGGTTTGAACGCCACACTCGGGTGCGCGAAGGCGTTCGCGCTCCACCGACTTCCGACCGGATCTGGCGTCGTTCCACGTGCCGACGTTGATCATCCACGGTACCAACGACAAGACGGTTCCGATCGACACCTCTGCTCGGCCAGCGGCGGCAGGTATTCCCGGCAGCAGACTGATTGAATACGAAGGCGCGCCGCACGGACTGCTCGCATCGCACAAAGACCGCGTGATCGCCGACGTCCTTCAGTTCGTTCGCACCTAACCGCTGGCGCGAGCTCAGCCACTCGCGAGGCACGTGGTCTGATGCTTACGGCAAGCTGCCCTCGCTCAGCAGTTCATCGTCGAACTGCTCGTCGCTCTCGGCAAGCTGCAGCAACTCAAGCGCGTCACGATCCGGCAGCGCCTCCACCTCACGCAGCCGCCGCTCCATGGCGCGACTGCGCTGGTCGGCGAAGTCGATCGTGCGGGTGGCGCGTTCCAACTGCTTGCGCAGCTTGCCCAGCACGCCGCCGAACTTGCCGAACTCGCTTTTCACGGCGCGCAGAACGTTCCACACCTCCGTCGCGCGCTGCTCGATGGCCAGCGTCTGGAAGCCAACCCGAAGACTGCTCAGCAGGGCTGCCAGCGTGGTCGGCCCCGCCACCATCACTCGCGCGTGGTTCTGGAGTTCCGCCGCCAGGCCCGGGATGCGCAGCACCTCGGCATACAGGCCCTCGGTGGGCAGGAACATCACCGCGATGTCGGTGGTGGTACGGTGGCGCCACGTACTTTTGGTGAATCGCATAGGCCTGCACGCGCACAGCCTGAGTCAGGGCAACCAACGCGCTCCGGGTCTCTTCCGGGTCTCCCGTTTCAGAAGCCCGGACGAGGCGCGCGTAGGGCTCTTGCGGAAACTTGGAGTCGATCGGCAGCCAGACGCAGTTCGTGGATTCGCCGGAACGCCCCGGCAGGCGAACGGCGAACTCCACACGCTCGTCGCCGTCGGGACGGGTTGCCACGTTCTTGCCGTACTGCTCGGGCGTAAGGATGTCCTGGAGCAGTGCCTCGAGCTGGTATTCCGCCCAGGTGCCACGCGACTTGACGTTGGTCAGCACCCGCTGCAGGTCCCCGACGCCGTTCGCCAGCGTGCGCATTTCCCCGAGGCCGCGTTGGACGGCTTCGAGATGATCGCTGACTACCTTGAACGAATCAGTGAGACGGCGCTCCAGAGTGCTCTGCAGCTGCTCGTCCACCGTCTTGCGGATCTGCTGCAGCTCCTTCGCGTTGCCGTCGCGAATCTCTTTGAGCTGCGTTTCGACCGCGGTCCTCATGTCCCCAAGGGTCGCCGTCAGCTCGGCGCGGAATTCCCGCAAGTGGATGGACTGACCATGGCCCAACTCCCCAACCGTCTTGACCAGCGAGTCAGTGGTGGCCCTGATGCCGAGGCTCAGTTCCTGGCGCAGCTCGCGCGAGGCGCTCGCATGGTCATTGCGGCTGGCCCGAAACTCGTCGCGCAGGGTCTGCCCGACAGTGTCGATGGACAGCCGGCGAAGCAACAGGACGAGAAGGGCGAGATTGGCGGCGCCAACCACAAGTAGAACGAGAAACAGCACTGGCATGACAACTCCTGTGACAGATGCCCACCCCGCGGAGCGGGGCAAGAGGACACATGTCAGGTGCGATCATGGCCAGACGCCCGTGACAGCCCAGGTCATACGCCTGGGTTTCGCCCCTTCGGTTCGGGCTGGGCGTCAGTGTCGGATGAAGCGGATCTGGTGCTGATCGGACCGGCACTCGACGGGCGCGGCGCACGTGGGCGGGAAGTTGCTGCCCGATGGGGGCGTCATCGCCGAGCAGAAGCTGATCGACCCGTCGAACGCCGCCGTGAAGGCCGCGGGTGAGGTCAGCGCCGGCGCATGGGCGGTGCCCATGAACGCCAGGAACGCGTTCGGTCCTACTCGCTCGATGATCGGCTGGTCTTCCAGCCACCAGTTGAACGCGTCGAAGCTGTATACGCTGAAGCGCGCGGCATCGTGGGCGACGCTCGCCGAGAACCTGTCGTAGGCCGGAAACAACTCGGCGCCTCCCAGTTCCGCGGTGAAGGCGGGGAACACCTTCTCCCCGGGGCTCATGACGCCGGTAAAGCTGCGCGAGCGCAGGGGCGGCGGCAGCTGCGAGCACGCCGGCGCCGCGATGAACGTGATGGCGTAGGACCCTGACAGGTCCAGCAAATTCAAGGCCCGCAGGGTGATGAAGAAGTTGTCGCGGCCGACCCAACGAAAACTGGTGGGTTCGAACCCTGTCTTGGTGATGCGCAGGGTGGCGAAATCAGTCGATGACAGCGTCGCCGCGAACAGGAATTGGCCGTCACGCCCGGTGGTGGCGCTGCGTCCGGCCAGCGGCCCATCGGCGATGTCCACGCGGGCGTCGTCGACCGGACGCCCGAGCGTATCGCGCACCTGGCCGCGGATGCCGGCCACCGTGGTGTTGGCAGAGTTCGACGACGTGGGGCTGGTCGGAAGCGGCGTGTCGTCCCCGCAGCCGGCGGCGATCACCGCAAGGGCGACCACCGATGCCATGACGATGGATGCTCTCATCGCGCCCTCCTGGAACAACCCATAACATTAATTCACTGCATGGGTCAGCCCCGCTCACCCTACCTCAGCCGAGGCTGGGGCTTGGCGGCTGGAGCCCTTAACGCGCTTATTAAGTCCCTTAATCCGCCAAGCTCGGCCACCCGCTTCCCGGGGCCGGCACTTCACGATTCCGCCTGTGATTGCCGGCGCTAACCGCAACCTAATTGACTTTTATTGCACGGCGCGAGATGCTCCCCCCCATTCAGGTGATCCTTGGGCGGCCTCTCCGGCTCCAAGGTTCTACCGGCGGTGGCACTCCCTGTCAGGGCGACGCCTGTTCACCAGGCTCGTTGGAATGCCGGCAGCCGTCATACCGTTCTACCGAGGGCAATGGGCGCGGGGTCGTGAACCGTCTACTCAAGGAGACTTGTCGATGCGCTTAGCAGTTCGGTTCGTGCGCGTACTCGCCCTTGTCCTGCTGCCGTCGCTGGCGTTCGCCCAGGGCACTCTTACCGGTTCGGTCCGTGACGGTTCGGGAGCAGTGCTGCCCGGGGTCACGGTCGAAGCGGTGAGCCCGGTACCCATCGAGAAAGTCCGAACCGTCACCACCGACGGCTCGGGGCAGTACCGCATCGTCGAGCTTCTTCCCGGTACCTATGCCCTCACGTTTACGCTGCCCGGTTTCGCAACGGTCAAACGCGACGGCATCGAGCTTTCGGGAACGACCGTCTTGACGATCCCGATTGAAATGCGCGTCGGGGCGCTCGAGGAGACGATTACCGTCACGGGTGAAACGCCCGTCGTCGACGTGCAGAGCGTACGACGAGAAGTGGTGCTCAACTCGGACGCGATCCAGGCGATTCCGGCGACGCGTGCGGTCGGCTCGCTGCTCAACGTGACGCCGGGCATAACGGTCGACAACAACGGTCTGGCCGCGACGCCGACGATGACGTTCTTCAGCGCGCGCGGAGGCGCGACGAACGAAGGGCGCATGACGGTCAATGGGATGACCGTGGCCGCGGCGTTCAACGGCGGTGGCGTGTCGTCCTACATTCTCGATTCGGTCAACGTCGACGAGGTATCGGTCACCGTGTCTGGCGGCCTCGGGGAAAGTGATACCGGTGGCCCTGTGATGAACCTCGTGCCACGCGCTGGCGGCAATTTGTTCCGCGGGCAGGCTTTCCTCAACAACGCAGGTGAGTGGTCGAAAGGCAGCAACCTCGACGACGAGCTGCGCGCCGCGAACATCACCGAACCTCCGGGCATTATCAGCGCCTACGACGCGAGCGTCTCGCATGGCGGTCCCATCATCCGCGACCGTCTCTGGTACTTCGGCAGCTACCGCAGACTGGACACGTCGACGTCCCTCGACGGCCTGGTTGCGAACGCGAATGCCTTCAACCCGGCGGCCTGGCATTGGCGGCCGGACAACAGCGTCACCGGCCGGCAGCTCCAGGGACGCACGATGTACATCGGTCGTGCCACCGTGCAGGCGTCTCAGAGGAACCGATTCTCATTCAGCCACGAGTACCAGGTGCGCTGTGAAGGCGCGCCGCTGAAGGTGGAGACCGAGGGCTGCCACACACGCGAGGCGGATTGGATTGCGTCAGGGAACATCACCCAGTCGCCTGAGGCGAACACCCTCTACTTCGACTTCCCGTACTACCTGACGCAGGGGACGTGGACGGCGCCGATGACCAACCGGCTGCTGTTCGAGGCAGGCTACTCGCGGCTGTCCTACTACCACGCCGGCGGTCCGGGCGCCTTGCCGCCCGACGGCATCTTCAGCGAGATGATCGGCGTGACCGAACAGTCCACGGCCGTCAACCCCGCGACGGGGATCCGGTGGGCTCCGCGCGCCAACTACAACTACCGGGCACTGCAGACCTATTCGGACAACTTCGGCAACCCGCATCACTGGCGCGCGTCCTCGTCCTATGTCACCGGCTCGCACAGCCTGAAGGTCGGCTACCAGGGAAGCTTTCTGATTGCGACGACCAGGACCGTGACGCCCGATCACCTGCTCGCGTATCGATTCAACAACGGCGTGCCGAACGCGTACACCTTCCGGCTGCCGGACTGGGAGACGGAAGACCACACCAAGGTGGCGGCGCTCTATGTGCAGGACACGTGGACCAGCGGGCGGCTGACGCTGCAGGGCGCGTTGCGCTACGACCGGGCGTGGAGCTACAGCCCGGCTGAAGGCAACGGGACGTCGAAGACGTCGATCTTCAATCCGACCGCGATCTCGTTCGACAAAGTGGCGGGCGTCGCCACGTACAACGACATCACGCCGCGTATCGGCATCGCCTACGACGTGTTCGGCACCGGCAAGACGGCGGTCAAGTTCAATTTCGGCCACTATCTGGATGCGGCCGTGAACGACGGCGTCTTCGACGACAACAACCCGGCCCGCCGAACGGTCAGCATTGTTACCAACCGAAGCTGGGTGGATAACGATAGCGACAACACCATCGACTGCAGCCTGACGAACTTCGGCGCGCAAAGCCCGGCCACCGGGTCCGTTGATACCTGCGGCGCACTGACCGGCGACCAATTGAACTTCGGCCGGACCGCCCAGAACCTCGAGCGAGTCGATCCCGCGGTGCTCGCTGGCTGGGGCGTGCGGCAGAACGACTGGCAATGGGGCATCAACGTGCAGCATGAAGTGCTCCCGCGCGTGTCCCTGGAGGCGGGCTACAACCGCCGCTGGTGGGGCTACCCCGCGACCGCCACGGACGGCATCGTCACCGATGACGAAGCGCGCGGCCCTAACGACTACGAGGCGTTCACGTTGACCGCGCCCGCCGATTCGCGCCTGCCCGGCGGCGGCGGCTACCCGATCACGTTCTACACGCAGACACTCGCCGCAGGTCCGCGCCCGGCGCAGAACCTCGTCACGCTCGAGAACAAGTTTGGGGATGTCTCCGACTACTGGCACGGTTACGACGTCAGTGTGAGCGCACGACTCAGGGACGGCTTAACGGTTCAGCTCGGCTCGGCCCGGGGCCGGAAGGTCGTGGATCGCTGCGACAGCATCACCAAGGTCAACGAGCCGACGGTCGGACCGATCCTGGGTGTCCTGCAGCAGTCGACGGCCTGCTACAGCAAAGAGCCATTCCAGACGACCCTGCGCGGGCTGGCGACCTACATCGTACCAAAGATCGACGTGCGGCTGAGCGGCACGTTTCGCTCACAGCCGGGCGACTCGCGGACGGCGACCTGGATCGTGCCGAACAACGGTGATTCAGGCGTCCCTCGGTCGCCTGCCATTCGGACAACAGTGCGACGGGCACGACCAGCGTCAATCTGCTCGATCCCTGGACGAGCGGCGTCTCTATCAGGACGAGCGGCGAACCCAGCTGGACATGCGCATCGCCAAGATCCTGCGTTTCGGCAGCACGCCGCGTCGATGCGGGTCTCGATTGATCTACCTGTTCAACACGAATTACGCAACCACGTTCGAGAACAACTACCAGGACACCGCCGGGAACACCGCGCAGGGCGGCACCTGGAACAACCCGACCCAGGTGATTTCACCGCGCTTCGTTCGGCTGAACTTCACGGGGACTTCTAAGAGGCTCAACGGACTACGGCTCTACGGCTACGGGTCTGTATAGAGAACGAAACGAGGGCGGGCTTGGGAAACCAGGCCCGCCCCTTTTCTTTGTCCTACGACGCGGCGTGGTGCTCCCAGGGGCGGGGATTTTCTCGCTGGGCGCGCTGAGATATCTCGCAGTTCCAGCGCCTCCGCCAGCCGGCTGCTGGAATCTGGCCGAATTTCGCACGGTACGGTCTTCCTCATCCGGTGGCGGTAGGTTTGCACTGGATGAGGCAACGGAGGGTCCCACTGTTCGACGTCATCACCGGCCAAACCAGACACCTGCCGAGCCACTCGGCGCTGCCCATCGCGATCTCGTCGGCGGCCGAAGCCGCTGCTTCTGACGGTGGCCCTGGCGCTGCCGGTCCTGTTCGTCACGGACCGGATTCCGGCCGTGCCCACGATGATGGCGTTCGTGGCGGCGCCACCGGCGCCATCCCTGCCAGCCCCGCCGCCACCGCCGGCAGCCGCCGGCGGCCAGGAAGACGGCTCCGACGGCGCCTACGTCCGGTCACTGCGCGGTTGGTCGCGCCTCTCGAGGCGCCCGCACGGATTGGCCCTGGCCCTGGATGAGGGCGAGGACGAAGGGCTTGAGGAGGTGTCGCCGGCGGCATCGAGGGTGGTGAGCCGGGAGGCGTGCTCGGAGGAGTGCTTGGCGAAGCGCTGAGCGTTCCGCTGACACCCCGCCTCCGCCTCCAGCCCCTGCGGCGCCCCGGGGGCCCGTTCGAGTCGGCGGACAAATCGCGCCGCCGACGCTGCTCCACCGGGTCGAGCCCTTTACCCGCCGGTCGCCGTGTCGGCCCACCTCGAGGGCGCGGTCATTCTGGAAGCGACGGTCGATGCGAACGGATTGGTCACCGGCGTGAAGGTCGGGCGATCGGCCGGCGCACTCCTGGACAATGCTGCGAGTGCCGCCGTGGAGCAATGGCGTTATGCGCCGTTGGAGCTGAATGGCATCAAGCACCAGATTCCTGCT
>CAWEBF010000002.1:0-74248 GCA_963807235.1 uncultured Acidobacteriota bacterium | reverse complement strand
ATCGTCTCGTTGTTCTTGAACAGCGCCTTCTGATACTTGGTGTCGGCGGCAGCCAGCGCCTTCGCCCGGGCCTTCTCGCAGGCCGCCAGCGCCTTCTCTCGCGCGGCGCGCGCGGCCTTGCGCGCCTTGTCGGCCGCCGGCCCCACCATCTGCTGGGCCTCGTGCCATGCCGCCTGGTATGCCTGCTCGCACTCGTCCATCGCCGCGCGGCAGTCCTCCTCGGCCTTGGCGTTGTCGTCCTGCAGGGTGCTCATCACCGCCACGTTGGCGTCGCCGTGCTTGGTGTGGGCGTCGATCTCCGCCATCTGACAGGCCTGCTGAGCGACCTTGTATTCCGCCGTGCAGGCGGCCTCCGCGGCGGCTGCAGCGCCTCGCTGTAGACCTGCAGCGCAGCCTGGCCCGCCGGCACCGCATTCAGCGCTTCCGCCCGCGCCTCCATGATCCCATTGCGGCGGATCTGGCCGATCTCCACCGCCATCTGGAATTCCTGCATCGCACGCGTGCGAATCTCTGCTTCAGTAGCCATCTACATCTCCGCTCGAGGTGCGACGGGCGACTCCCGTCGTGTCCGGCTATGCTGAATTGTACGGCGGTCTGCCCCCCACGCCCCGTGGCGCGATAAGCCTCGAGCATCCGGCTCTCGGAACCACGAGATGGCGATGGGACCTCGATCACTGCAGGCCGAGGCACTCACAACCGGTTGTGAGAAATTCAGCAGACTGTGCTCAATACGGCCTGAAAACCATGGCCCGGTTTCTGCACCACCGCCGTGTCGACGGCGTGGGTCCGAAAAGAAACGAGGCCGGCAGTAGATGAAATGCGTGGCGACAGCGGTGGTGCTGGTGACGGGACTGGCGCTCGGCGTGCCGGCGTGGGCACAGGACTCGCCAAACGCTCAGGATGTTCGCCCGGCCGTCACGTCCTTCTGGGGCGATACCGGACTGTGGTTCGTCCCGACGGCAGAAGTGCTGAAGGGTGGCTGGGCGTTCGGCGCCTACCGCACGGAGATGGATTTCAAGCAGGGATCCACCGACGCGTCGTACTACCCCGGAACGTTCGCCATCGGAGCCGGTAGCCGCACGGAAATCTTTGGCGCCGTCCGTGCCGTGACGGCGATCGATCGCGACACGCGTCCGCTCTTCTCGCCCGCTACCTCAGGCCTCGCAGGGGTCGTCAACGAGTATCCGCTGGTCCGGGACGAATGGACGGGCAGCAATTTCGGCGACGTGTACGTCGGAACGAAGGTCAACCTGTTGTCGGAGTACCGGCGCACCGTTGGCGATGGCGTTCCGCGGAACGGTGAAGCTGCCGACCGCCGGCGAGGACAACGTCGGCACGGGTCAATTCGACTACTTCGCCGACCTCGTGGCCAGCAAGGAGATCAATCGTCAGGTCGAATTGGCCGGCTTCGGCGGCCTCGTCTTGCGCGGCGACCCGACGGGCATGAGCCTCTCGGATGGGGTGCGTTGGGGCGTGGGTGCGGCGTTCGGTGCGCGGTCAAGCCTCCGGTTCACGACGGAACTGCACGGGGAAGTGCCGACAGGCGACGCCATCGTGACCGAACCGGGGCACTCGTCGGGATCGACGGTTCGCTTTCGCCGGTCGTCACGGAGTTGGACTCGCGGGTCAATGTGGCTGCCGGCCTCACCTGGCAGCACCCGAGCGGCATGTCGATCGGCATCGGGACGAACTATCGTTTTGGCATCGAGGGACGTTCCGGCGTCAGTCTGCAACTGCGCCTGGGGTTCCACAGCGGCGTCAGAATCTTCACGGCGCCGCCGCCTCTGCCGCCCAGGCCGCCAGCACCTCGCGTCGAGGCGCCACCACCACCGGCCCCCGTCGTCGAGGCCCCGCGCCCCCCGCCGCCACCCGTTCCTCCGCCAAACCGCCCACCCACCGTGCGGGCGCAGTGTGACCCGTGTCGCGTCGAGGTCGGCCAGACGGTCACGCTTCGGGTGACCAGTCAGGATCGGACGGTGACGCCCGACCGCTCGCTGGTCGGTGCCGTGGGCACGATCACAGACCCGCGGGCGGCCACGACACAGTGGCGCGCGCAGACAGCGCCCGGAAAAGTCGTGCTCACGGTGACGGCCGACGACGGGCGTGGTGGACGGCAACCGACACCGTGACGATCGAAGTGGCCCCGCTCAACGTGTTGGCCGATGTCCAGTTCGACCTCGGCAGGTCGGTGCTTCGGGCGATGCCCTAGGTGCTCACGAGAGCCCTGAAGACACTGAACGACAGGCCCACGCTTCGTCTTCACATCGAAGGATATGCGAGCCCCGAGGGCAGACCCAGTACAACAAGGCGCTTGGCGAAAGGCGCGCCCGGGCGGTTCGGGACTACCTGACGAGCCGCGGTATCAACTCGTCGCGGCTGACCATCACCAGCTACGGCGAGGAGCGGCTCAAGTACGACAGTTCGCAGCCAGCCACACTGGCTCTCAATCGCCGCGCGGCGCTGATCATCGACAGCGCCGTCCAATAGGTGGCGCGACGAACCTGGAGGTAATGCCTTGACGACTACAACGCACGCACGCACGATCCGCAGTCTGTTGGTCATCGGGGCGATGGCCATTATGGTTCCCGCCTGCTCCGCGCCTGAGCCGCAGCAGCCTGCGGCTTCAGCCGAAGCGGTGCCTTCGCAAGACCAGCCGGCACAGGGTGGGCAACCAGCGCAGAATGCGCCGGCGGCGTCCCAGCCCTCGGCGGCGCCAGCGTCTGCAGCGGCGCCAGCGGCGGCGCCCGCGCCCAAACCAGTGGCCCCGCCGCCGCCACCAAAACCCAGGGTGGCCCAATTGGCTGCAGGCCGCAGGATCACCGTTCGCACAACCCGCGATCTTTCGACGAAGACGATGAAGACTGGCGATGTGTTCTCCGCGATTCTCGAAGTGCCGATCACAAGTGGAGATTGGGTGGTGGCACCCGCGGGCGCGGGGTCGATGGCCGCATCGTGGAGGCCGACAAAGGCGGGCGCGTGAAAGGAAAGGCCAACATCTCCGTCGAGCTCACCAGCGTGACGATCGGCGACGGGCGGAGGTCGAATCGTGACGTCCCCCGTCAGCTCGGAAGCCGCGGCCAACAAGGGTAAGGACGCGGCGAAGGTGGGGGTCGCCGCGGGCGCCGGTGCAGCGGTCGGCGCGATCGCCGGCGGTGGACAAGGTGCCGCCATCGGCGCGCTGGTCGGGGGCGGTGCGGGAGCGGCGATGCGTGGTGAAGCCGCCGAGATTGCCGCCGAGACCTTATAGCTTCGACTCCGCTCGCCGGTCACGATCCAGGAACGGAAGTAGGCCGGCGCCGCGGCGTGGACATCGTCCCGATGTTCATGCGCAACGACTGGCCTGGCTCTGCGGCCTTGGCATCTTCGTCGGCCTCGGGCTGATGCTGGCAGCCGCACCGGTAGGCGATTCGAGGTGCCGCCAGCTTCCGATCACTCGAGGCCGAACTTTTCGACACGGGTGCAGAGCTGCTTGCGCGCGAGCCCGGCCACGACGTTTCCGCGGAAACGTCGTCCTGTGCAGCAAGACGACGTATCGCGATGCGTAACGAAGCTCTGCGATATCATCGCCGCCAGTGACCGGTCCGTTGCCCCGCGCAACCGCCTATTATTCAGCGCGACTGGACCGTTTCCTGGCAACGGAACCCGACCAGGTCCTCGGTGCGCTAGCGGCGGCGCACTCTCATGCCTTGGAAGTTGACCAACGCCAAGCATGGGAAGAGGAACTCGAGGTCCTTCGGAAGTCACTCAGCGGGCTAGCCGGTACGCTCTATCTCGAATTCGAAGTCCCGCGACTCGGTAGCCGAATCGATGCAGTGCTGGTTTCCGGGTCGATGGTGTTCCCGATTGAGTTCAAGTGCGGCGAGAAGCAGTTCCGCCTGTCCGATTACCACCAGGCGTGGGACTACGGCCTGGATTTAAAAACTTTCACGCGGCGAGCCACGATGCCGCGATTCTTCCAATCCTCGTCGCGACCGAAGCAGAAGCCGCGGATGCTGAGTGGCAGGCTGCGTATTCGGATAACGTGCGGCCACCGTACCGTTGCGGCGCACGCCACCTTCGAGCCGTTCTGCAGGACGCGCTCGCGGCGAATGACGGACCAGCGATCGACGGCGAGGCATGGGGGGCCGCCCCGTATCAACCGACGCCGACAATCATCGAGGCGGCCCGTGCGCTCTATGCGAGGCACTCAGTCGAAGCGATCTCGCGTCATGATGCCGGCGCCCGGAACCTGCGCCTGACTTCTGTGGGTGTTGAGGAGACTATCGAGCGCGCTCGCGCAGAGCGTCGAAAAACCATCGTATTCGTTACCGGAGTGCCAGGAGCCGGGAAGACCCTGGTCGGCTTGAACGTGGCAACGCGCAGACGTACTTCGGTGAAGCGCGAGCCGTATACCTCTCTGGCAATGGCCCGCTTGTGGCAGTCCTGCAAGAAGCGCTGACCCGGGACGAACTTGCGCGCGTCGGCAACACTGAACGTAAGGGCGCTATCCGCCAACGGGTGAAGCCCTTCATTCAGAATATCCACCACTTCCGAGATGAAGGCCTCCGAACCGCTACCGCCCCCTACGACCACGTCGTTATCTTCGATGAAGCACAGCGTGCGTGGACCAAGGCGAAGACCGCCGACTTCATGCAGCGTCGGAAGAAGATCGCGAACTTCGACAAGTCCGAACCGGAATTCTTGATCTCCTATCTTGATCGGCACGAAGACTGGGCAGTTGTAGTTTGTCTCGTCGGAGGAGGCCAGGAAATTCATACTGGCGAGGCAGGAATCGGCGAGTGGCTCGAAGCCGTGCGCTTGCAGTTTCCCCACTGGTGCGTTCACGTGTCGCCGCACCTGGGCGATTCCGAGTACACCGCGCAGCTGGCTCTCGACCGTCTTGAGTCCGTTGCGACGGTTGCATGGGACGAACGACTTCACCTCGGCACCTCCATGAGATCCTTCCGATCCGAGAAGGTCTCGTCCTTTGTGAAAGCCATTCTCGACAGTGATACCAATTCGGCTGGAGCGTTGCTCCGCGAAGTCACGCAGCGATATCCGATTGCGATCACGCGTGACTTGGCGCTCGCCAAGGCTTGGATTCGAAGCCGCGCCCGCGGTTCAGAACGATACGGCTTGGTTGCCTCTTCGCAGGCGCAACGACTCAAGCCACATGCGATTGACGTCCGCGTGAATGTCGATCCAGTTCAGTGGTTCCTTAACGACAGGCACGATACGCGATCGAGCTATTACCTGGAGGACGCGGCAACCGAATTTCAGGTCCAGGGCCTTGAGCTCGATTGGATCTGCGTGAGCTGGGATGGGGACCTGCGTCGGCGCGGCGAGACGTGGCACTACCACTCCTTTAGAGGAGACGCGTGGACGACCATCCACAAGGAAGACAGGAGGCGATACTTGCTGAACGCGTATCGTGTCCTGTTGACGCGCGCGCGGCAGGGAATGGTCATCTTTGTGCCGTCGGGTGACGAGTCGGATCCGACACGTGCGCCTGCGTTCTACGACGAAACCTACAAGTACCTCACCGGCTTGGGTGTGGCCGAGTTGTGAGCACTCTTCGAACTGGCGCCGTTCTATCCCAACCAGTCGCTCGTGACAAAGAATACGGTTGAGACTTCACTCAACTAAGGCGTGGCTCGCTCCTTGCTCAGTCAGGACGTATGAGCAGGCGAACCCCAGGTGTTGTTGCCGCAGCGATCGCCACGCTGGCGATTGGATGCAGTCAGAACTTAACCCCGGAAGTCACTTCGGCCATCCAGCAAGTCGTTGCAGCAGCGCCAGATGGAAAGGCCAGCACGGTTCAGGCGGACGTGCGGCAGTTCTACGAACAGCGCGCGAACGCACCTGTTTGGGTCACGAATGACTCAACGGCGGAGCCGGAGGATGCGCTGATGGTCATCCGCACGGCGCCCAACCACGGCCTGCTCGAGGCGGAATACATTGAGCAAGACCTTGCCCAGCTCATCGACGCGGAGGACGACGTCGAGAAGCAGCTGAAGGACGACCCGCAGGCGCTGGCGCGGGTTCGACGTGCAGTTGACGACAGCGCTGCTCACGCTGGGCCGAGACGTGGCGATGGGGCGCACGCAGCCAAAGGCAATCAGCTCGTTGTGGAAGGCGAAGCGAACTGCGCCGGACTTCGTCGCCACGCTGGCGGAAGCGGTCGGCGACAAGGAGACACTGGGCGCCTGGCTGGACAAAGTGCGGCCGGTGCATCCTGAGTACGCCGCGCTGCAGGGCACGCTCACCGCCATCAACGAGAAGCAGCAGGCGCAGGGCGCGCCAGACGCGCGCGCGGGGCAGATTGCGCTGAACCTGGAGCGCTGGCGCTGGCTGCCCGACGACCTGGGGCCGCGCCACATCCTGGTGAACGTGCCGGCGTACTACATGGCGGCGCGGGAGAACGGCCAGCCGGTGCTCGAAATGAAAGTGATTGTCGGCAAGCCGGGAAACGCCACGCCGATTTTCAGCGACGAAATGGAGACGGTGGTGTTCAGCCCCTACTGGAACGTGCCGGACAGCATCGCCGAGGGCGAGACGGCGCCGTCGGCCGCGCGCGATCCCAACTTCCTGCGGCGCCAGAACATCGAGATCCTGCACCGGGTGGGCGGCGGCACCGAGGCCGTGGATCCCGCGTCGGTGAACTGGGACGACCCGGAGGAGATCAAGGAGCTGGCGTTCCGCCAGAAGCCGGGGGCCGGTAACGCCCTTGGCCACGTGAAGTTCCTGTTCCCCAACCCGCACGACGTCTACCTGCACGACACGCCGGCCGACGCCCTGTTCTTCCGAGAGGGCCGCGCGCTGAGCCACGGCTGCATCCGCCTGGAAATGCCGGAGGAGCTAGCCAGGTACATGCTGCGCGACAAGCCCGAGTGGACGAACGACAAGATCCAGAGGGCGATGCATTCCGGAGACGAACAGCACGTCGCGCTGAAGGAAAAGGTGCCGGTTCACATCGTCTATTTCACGATGTGGCCCAAGGGTAACGGCGACGTCGAGGTGTTCGACGACATCTATGCCTACGACACCAAGCAATTCGCGTCGAGGCGAACCGTGACTGACGCACGGATGAGCCGGCGATAGGAAGAGCTGGTTCAGGCCGGAAGCCGAAAGCCGAAAGCCGGATCCGAAAGTCAATAGCGCGTTTAGGGGTTGGCAGGAGGGGGTTCGATCCGTAAACTGAAAGGGTTCTGCCCTCACGAAAGACTCTCCTCCTCGCTGGCTTGACCCTCCTCCTCTTTGCCACGCTGGCAGAGGTGCGAATGGCGGCGGGCGCGTCTTCTCTCTCGCTGGCCGCGAAGGCCTGGGCCGGGGACAGCATCGGCGACATCAGACGCGACGTCTTCGAGATGGCGCTCAGCGCCGCGCAGTGCGCGGTCCGCTCCGGCGACGTCAAGGACCTTCAGACCTTGACGGTGATCGACTACTCCCGCCCCTCCACGCAGAAGCGGTTGTGGGTATTCGACCTCCGCGAGCGGGCGCTGCTTTACGAAGAGTTGGTAGCCCACGGCAGCGGCAGCGGCATGAACATGGCCACGTCGTTCTCCAACGAACCGGAGACGCACCAGAGCAGCATCGGCTTGTTCCGCACCGACAACACCTACGTGGGCCGCAACGGCTACTCGCTGCGCATGCACGGCCTGGACGCCGGCTTCAACGACCACGCCTACCAGCGCGCCATCGTGATGCACGGCGCGCCCTACGTCAGCGAAGAGGCGATCAAGCTTCAGGGCCGTCTGGGCCGCAGCTGGGGCTGCCCCGCGCTGCGCGACGGCATCGCCCGCGAAGTGATCGACACGGTGAAGGGCAACGGGCTGGTGTTCGCCTACTACCCCGATCCGAAGTGGCTGGAGTCGTCGAAGTATCTCGGCGACTGCGGCGCAACGGCCGACTAGCAACCCCTCGTCACACTCCTGGACGAAACTTGTCCACCGTAGCGCGAAGCGCGAAGGTGGACGGCACTCCGCTTGCACTCCCCTGCAGGCGACCACCACTCATCCATTCGTTCGCACATCACACCCAGGAGTGACACATGGCCATCGACAACCCGACCCCGGACTCCATCGAGGAACGTGCACAGCCCGGCGACGTGCTCGGCATCGAGGAAGACGGCGCGACGACACACCTCGGCGAGGATGCTGAGGACGAAGACGACCGGCTGAGCGATGCCGAGGAAGACGCGGCCAAGGAGTAAGTGCTCGACGAGACGACGGCGCACGCGGCGCGCGCGACTACGCCGTCGTCTCACCACCCTTCAGACTCAGCACCTCGCCCGTGATGTAGCTGGAGTCGCGGTGCGACGCCAGGAACACGATCGCCGGCGCGATCTCATAGGCCTTCGTGGACGCGGGCCCCGGCGCCACGGCGTTGACGCGAATCCCCTTTCCAGCCAGGTTCCTGGCCAGCGCCTTCGTGAACGCATGGATTGCGCCCTTGGTGGCCGAGTAGTCCAGCAGGTGCTCGCTGCCCTCCACGCCCGTGATCGATCCCACGTTGACAATAGCCGCGCCGCGCCGCAGATACGCCACGGCCGCGCGGGCCATGTAGAAGTACGCGTAGATGTTCGTGCGGAACGTGCGGTCCCACTGCTCGTCGTCGATGTCGCCTATGGACCGCCGCCGCTGCTGGTAGGCCGCGTTGTTGACCAGAATCTCCAGCCGCTCGTACTTATGCACCGTCTCGCGGACCACGTCGTCGCAGAACGCCGGGTCCTGCACATCGCCGGGGATCAGCAGGCACGACTGGCCCTCCAGTTCGACCAGTTCCGCCGTGGTCTCCGCGTCGGGCTGCTCTACTGGAAGGTAGGTGATGGCGACGTCGGCGCCCTCGCGCGCCAGGAGCACGCCTGTGGCCCGGCCGATGCCCGAGGCGCCACCGGTAACGATGGCCACCTGATGGCGGAGCTTGCCCGAGCCCACGTACTCGTCTTCGGTGCGTGGCATCAGCCGCGCGGACGGTTCCAGGATGTCCTGATTGCTTCTGATCATGGGACTCTGCCGTTGACGCGCGGGCGGGAGTCAGGGCGTCTAATAACCGGGCAGCATCATGCGTGCCACGGATGTCTTGCGCAATTCGCGGCCACTGATCGGCAGCCCAAGACACGGTTCAGTTCCAAATCGGTGCATGCCCGCTCATCCGTAGAGGTGCGCCAGAACCGCTCCACGCTCGCGCTTGCTTTCCCTGAATCCAAGGACATACGAGCGCCTGGGGCCTTTGGTCCGCCGTTTGCTATTTCAACATGGAGAGGGATTGCTTTCCTCAGTGAGGACAACCATGACGAAAACAGTGATAGCTCTGCTGACAGCGGGCGCGCTTGTCGCCTCTTGCGGACGCAACGAGCCCGACTACGAAGACGTGGCGGACCGCGCCCTCGATGGCGCCGGCCTGCAGGCGGCTGAGGCCGATTACGACGCAGACGCGAAGGTGATCCACGTGACCGGCGTGGTGGCGTCCGAGACCGACCGGCAGCGTGCCGGCGACGTGGTCAGCGCGGCCGTGGGCACCGGCGCCCAGGTAGCGAACGAGGTCACGGTGGAAGGCGGCCATGAGCAGACCGCCAACGACTTCGACGACGCCATCGAGACGCGCCTCAATAACGTTGTGAAGCTGGACGCGGCCTTGAAGGATCACGCGATCACGTTCGACGCGTCGCAGGGCGTGGTGACCATCACAGGCCGCGTGCCCACCGTCGAGATGAAGGACCGCGTGGGCACCCTGTCGCGCGCCGAATCCGGCGTCCGCGACGTGGTGAATTCCCTCGAGGTCGGCCCGAAGTCGTAGTTCGTTTGCACCTGTCCCAGGTGACTAGGAGTGTCCCCATGACCTGGAGAGACAAGCTGGAGATCGGCCTCAAGCCAGACGCGCCCTACAGGAAGGACAACCTGCCGGATCAGCAGGTCCGGGGTCCTGAGGTTCCCGCAGGCAAAGGCCGGTCTCCGGTGGTGCCGGCCGCGGCCGACGACAAGACGGTCGCGCCGGATCCCATCCCCATCCCCCGGCTGCCCACCGAAGAAGACGTCGAGTCCGAAGGCTCGGATCCGACAGACGAGAACAAGCCCTGAAAGAGGACGCGTCCCATGATGAGAATGATTTCCCGCTTCGTGTTCCTGGCGGCCGTGGCCGCCGCATCCAGAAATTCGTGCGGCCGGCGGCGCAGCGCAATCGCGCGTCGAAGCGGGTGGACGAGGAGCTGGACGACTCCTTCCCGGCCAGCGATCCGCCGTCGTGGACCGCGAGCACCGCTTCCGGAATCTCGCAGCGCTGACGGAAGGGCGCCTCCCGGGCCTCAGGCTCCAGGCCTGGGCGGCACGGTCGATCGACGTAACACTTGCCCCACGTTTACTCCGAACTCCGGCTTCTCCACGCTCCCCGCAATCTTGATGGGAACCAGTGTGCCCACGCCGCGCCCACGGAACAGCGGATCCACGGCCTTGAGCAGCAGCGATTTGAAGCCCGTGGTGGTCTTCGAGAGCGGCGCGTCGAGCGCCAGCGTGCCGGCGAAGTTCATCGTCTCGCTCTTGAGCGCATACGTGCCGCTCAGGTCCACCGTGGATCCCCGGACGGCGAACTGAAACCGCGGCAGCCGCAGCACACCGTCGCCGAGCGAAAAGGCGCCGCCGAACGTGGACAGCACGTTCTGGACGTTGGTGTTGGTGGGTTCTCCGCGCCCCCGGCGGCTCAGGCCGTCGATCTTGTCCTGCACCGTGTCGCTCGTGAACTGCCCGCCCGTGATGGTGAACGTGCCCTTGAGCCGCAGCCGCTCTGGCACGTCTGCCTCCCCTGGCGGCAGCTCGAAAGCGCTGCGCAGCCCCAGCCTGCCGAGCAGCGGCGGACGTTCACCTTTCACGGCCAGGCGCAGCACGTCCTGAAGCTGCCCTTCGTCGATGTGCACGTCCAGCAGCACCGACCGGCCCTTGACCTTGGGCGCGCCGGCCACCGACCCCGTGGCGCGAATCTTCGATGTGCCCAGCGTCGCCAGCACTTCCTCCAGGTAGGTGTCGCCGCTCGTGCCGTCCACCGTGGCGCGGAACTTGGCCTCCAACGGTACGGGCTGCTTCGTCATCTCCAGATGGAAGTCGGGGACGGATGTCACACCCGCCACGCGGATACGCTCCAAGTGCCCCTCGAACTTGCCCGTGGACGTCAGCGTGCCGCCGATGCCGTTGATGGTGCTCATGTCGGCTCGGTCGAACGTGTAGCCGCCCGCCACTGGTGTCTGGCTCAGCTCATAGAGGTCCCACGGACCGACGGTGCCGGTGCTGTCGATGTACCCGCGCGGCTTCGGGTTCGTCAGCCGGGCGCGATACGTGGAAGGCCGGTCGAAGCCGAAGTCCTCGAGCTTCACCTGCTCGAGATCGAACTGCAGCGGCAGCTTCTCGGGGTTCCTGGGCAGGATCAGCAGCACGCCGTTGCGAACCGTGACCTCGCCGATCGTCACGTCCTGGTGCGAGACGCGCTCGACCGATGTGTTCTTCGGGCCACCTCGCTTCACGCGGACCTCGAAGCCGTCCACCATCACCAGATCCACGTGGCGGCGCAGGAGCGACAGCGGCGTGCCGGCCACGTGGAATTGTTCGAGCGTGACGAAGGGGCCGCTGGCGGTGTCGGTGCGCCGCGTCAACGTGAGCCCGCGGCCTGCGATCGACAGTCGCGGCACCAGGTCGATCGACATCTCCGCAATAGCCACGTCGGCGTCGAATTTGTCGGACAGGTAGGTGACCATCGAGGCGCGGATGCGCTCGCTTGCCCACGAGCTGGTGAGCACCAGATAGCCGGTTCCCACGGCAAGGGCGCCGGCGATAAGAACGCCCAGGAGGACACGTCGTGCAGTTCGCAAGGAAGGCGGCTCAGTATCTAGCTCTTCACGTCTCGTGCCACTCGTAACTGCGGGGCGCCGATGGGATGTCGTGTGGCGATGGCACTCTACATGCCTAAAGTAGGTCGGGCCGGCACCCTCCAACTCGGCCGGCAGGGTAGTTGCGTGGACGATCCCTGGCACGATCCGTGTAACCTACCTGTTCTATGCAGTTTCTCGGGTGGAGCGCGAGCCTCGTCCCCGGGCTGCTTCTCATCATCAGCGCGTTGAGTGTCAGCGCCCCGGCTTTGGCGCAAGAGCCCACTGGTGCGTCGACTGTGCCCCCGGTGACACAGGCACCGACGGTGTCGCAGACACCGACGGTCTCGGTGGCGCGGCCGCAGACAACCGAGCCGGACGCGCGGACACGGCAGCCGCAGCTGATCAAAGTCACCAAGCTCGCGATCGAAGGGTCCAAGGCCTTCACCTCCAAGCAGATCACGGCCGTGCTGGGCACGCGCGTCAGCAGCCGGTTCTTCTGGGGCCGCAAGCGGTACTTCGACCGCCGCACGTTCGACGACGACCTGAAGCGCGTGGTGCGCTTCTATCAGGATCACGGCTATCGCAACGCGCGCGTCACCGCGGTGACCGCGGACCTGAACGACCAGCAGGACGCCGTGGCGCTTTCGATCACGGTGGATGAAGGCGCACCACGGCTCGTCGCGCAGCTCGACTTCGTGGGGTTCGACGCGCTGCCGCCGGAGGACCTGGAGAAACTGCGGAAGAACATCGCGCTCGAGGCCGGCACCGTGCTGGACCACGCGTCGATTGGCGCCGCGCACGGCATGGCGATGCGCGCGCTGCAGGACGCGGGCTTCCCGTTCCCGCAGGTGGACGTTGCAGAGAACCCGGTGATCGGCACGCCGGTGATCGTGACGTTGACAGCCGATCCGGGCGATCCCGCCGCTTACGGTGAGATCGCGGTGAAGGGCGACGAGAGCGTGGACGAGGAAGTGGTCCGGCGCGCCCTGGCGTTCAAGACAGGCGACAAGTTCAGCCTGGCCGCCACCACGGAAAGCGAGAACCGCCTGTACGACATGCAGCTGTTCCAGCTGGCGGACGTGGAACTGGTGGGCCAGACGGTGGTGAACGGACGTGTGCCGGTGAACGTGGCCGTGACCAGCAACAAGCTGCGGCAGATTCGCACCAGCGTGGGCTACGGGTCGGAGGAGCGCGCCCGTGGCGAGGCGGAGTGGAAGCACCTGAACCTGTTCGGCGGCGCCCGGACAGGCACGGTCCACGGCAAGTGGTCGTCGCTCGATCGCGGCCTGCGCACCGAGCTGATCCAGCCGTACGTCTTCACGCCGCGGCTGTCGCTGCGGCTGTCCGCGCAGGCCTGGTACGCCCGTGAGCCCGCATTCGACCTCGACACCAAGGGCGGCCGCGGCACCTTCACCTACCGCCTCTCGGAGCGGGATGTGGTCACGGGCAGGGGCGGCAGCTCCAGCGTCTCACTTGCGCTCATCCACCAGAACGAGGAATACCTGGTCACCCCGGAGGCACTGGCCGATCCCTTGGTGCGCGATGACCTGATCGCGCAAGGCCTGAATCCGGAAACCGGCGTTGGCAAGGGCATTCTGGGCGCGATCGACATCGACGCCACCCGCAGCACGGTCGCGGATCTGCTGCAGCGCGAGCGCGGCTACACGATCGCCGGCCATCTGGAGCGCGCCGGCGGCTGGCTGCCCGGGGACTTCGATACACGGAGACGACCGCCGAAGTGCGGTTCTACCTGCCGGTGGGACGGCTGGGCGTGCTGGCGCAGCGCGCCCGCATCGGCACCATCGACGGCTTCGGCATCAACGAGATCAGCGTGCCGTTCTTCAAGCGGTACTTCCTGGGCGGCGCCACCAGCCTCCGCGGCTGGGGCCGATTCGAGGTCGCGCCGCTGAACTCCGAAGGCGAGCCGATCGGCGGCCACGCCATGCTCGAGATGTCGGCGGAATGGCGCACGCCGCCGCTGTGGAAGGGCATCGGCCTGGTGGGCTTCGTGGACGCCGGCAGCGTCACTGCCACGGCGTGGAGATGGTCCGCCAGGAATCTGCTGTACGACGCGGGCCTCGGCGTGCGCTACTCGACGGCCCTGGGTTCGCTGCGGCTGGATCTCGCGCGTCAAATCAACCACCAGGAGGGCCTGATCATCGAAGGCGAGCCCGAATCGCGTTTCTGGCGCGTGCACGTCAGCCTGGGTCAGGCGTTCTGACATGCGCTGGCTGATCCGGCTCGCGAAGGCGTTGGGCATCCTGGTGGTTGTCCTGCTGATGCTCGTCGCCGCGGCCGTGGCCGTCAGCTACACGTCCTGGTTCCGCGAAAGGATCCGCATCGTCGCCGAGAACCAGGCCGCGCGATTCCTCAACGGCACGCTGTCGCTCGGCGCCATCGAAGGCAACCTGGTCACCGGAACGGTACCTGAAGAACGTGCGGATTACCCAGGATGGCCAGGAGGTCGTGGCGGTTGACGAGGTGCGGCTCAACTACAAATCGTGGGAGCTGGTGCGGAACGACCTGCTGTTCCGCGATCTCACCGTCACGCGCCCACGCGTGCGCCTGATCCACGACGGCACTCGCTGGCGCATCGCGAGCCTGCTGCGGCTTCCCGAGCGACGGGGCGGGCCTGGCCGCGCGCTGCGGATGCCGGGCATGGTGGTGCGGGAGGGAACGGTCTCGATCGAGCGCGCCACCAACGAGGGCGCGGTGCGGTGGCCCGCGCGTATCAGGGGATTCAACGGCGAGCTGTCGTTGACGTTTGCCGCCGGCGTGACCGACCTCGACATCGATCGCGCGACGTTCCAGGCCGAGGATCCGGCCCTCGCGGTGTCGTCGGTGTCGGGCCGATGGACGACGAGCCAGGGCCGCCACTACGTCCAGGACCTGCACCTGCGCACCCCCCGGAGCGCGCTGGACGGTTCCTTCTCGTATGTTCCGGCTGCACCGGGCGACAGGGGGACGATGGTGTCCAATCTGTCGCTGGCGCCGCTGGACTTCGAGGAGTTCTCCGGCGTCGTACCCGGTCTGGCCGGACGTCCCCTGACCGTGTCGGGCGCTGTGAGCGCGTCGGGACCGATGGACCGCCTGCGCGTGGACACGACGCTCTCGGATCAAAGCACGGGCACCGTGCGCGCCAACGTGCTGGTGGACACCAGCGGTCCTACTCGCACGTTTCGCGGCAACGTGGCCACCGAGCGCCTGGACCTGGCCGTGCCACTGGCGAACCGCGACGTGGCGAGCCGCCTGACCGCGGAGGCCACCATCGACCTGGCACTCGACGGAGCGGGCTTCGCCTTCGATCGCCTGACCGGCACGGCGCAGGTGCGCTCCACCGGCTCGCGCATCTGGGGCTACGAGTGGCAGTCGGCATCGAGCCGGGTTCGCTTCTCGCGCGGCGTGCTGGGCGTGGACGGGCGCGCGGCCGCGTACGGTGCCACGGCCACCACGCGCGGCACCATCTCCCCCTCGGCTCGACCCGTGCGCTATCAGCTGGCCGGGCAGCTGACCAACGCGGACCTGCGCCGCATGCCGCGACAACTGCCCCTGCCCAGGCTGGAGAGCGACCTGGCGGGCACCTACGACGTGAAGGGGGCAGGCACACGGCTCGACGCGTCGATGGTGTTCGACCCCTCCACGGTGGAAGGCACCGGCATCGGGCGCGGGAGCCGCGGGCGCTTTTCCAACGTGGATGAAGTCATCCGCTACGGCTTCGATGGGCGCGTCGACCACGCGAACGTGGAGCACTGGGGGCAGGTGCTCGAGATTGAGTCGCTTCAGCGTGATGCGTACGCGAGCGACCTCAGTGGCCAGCTGACCGTGGACGGCAGCGGCACGTCGCTCGCCACGCTGGTGCTCGACGCCAAGGCGTCGCTCGAATCGTCCACGGCGTTCAATTCCAGCTTCGAGCGCGCCGACGTGACGGCGCACATCGAGAACCAGACGCTGACCACCTCCGCGCGGGGCACCGCCTCGAACGTGAACGCGACCGTGCTGGCGGGGATGACGACCCTGGACTCGGGCCTCAACGGGGCCTTCGACGTGATGGGCACGATTGCGCGCCTGGATCAGCCCTTTACGCTGGACGCCGTGGACGCCAGCGGCAGCCTGGATTTCCAGGAGTCCTTTGTCGGCCCGGTGGAGATCACCAAGGGACGGGTCGTGGCACGTGTCGCCAATAGCCAGGCCGATGTGGCGTCGTTCGAGGCGATGGGGCCGCAGATGGACGTCACGGCCATGGGCGCGGTGGCGCTGGCGGAACGCGGCGAGTCGAACCTGAAATACACGGTCACGATGGGCGATTTGTCGCGCCTGAGCCCGCTGGTCGGGCGGACGCTGGCGGGCCGGGCGCAAGCCGAGGGCACGCTGGCGGGCACCTCCACCGATCCGACGATGGCGGCGACGCTGAAAGCGTCGAGCGTCAAAGTGGACGACATCTTCCAGGCGCTCACCATCGACGGGACCTTCGACGGGAGCATCCCCGGCCGCGACGTGAACGCGTTCACCGGCATGCTGAAGACCAACTCCACACTGGTCACCGTGGCCGGGCGGAACGTGCCGGCCCTGATGGTCGCGCTGCAGAGGGCGGGGGACGACGTCCAGTTTCAAGCGGAGGCGCGGGAGGCGGGACGCGCGGTGAGCGGCGAGGGCCAGGTGATGCTCTTCTCGGACTACCGCGACGTGCGCGTGAACCGCCTGTCGATCGAGGCGGGCACGGGGCGATGGGCCCTGCCCGAAGGCGCCCCGATGATGGTGCGCTACGACGCCAACGGCCTGGTGACGTTTTCGAACGGGTTCACGCTGGTCAACGGGATGCAGAGCGTGGCGGCGCAGGGGACCCTGTCGCTCAGCAAGGAGGCCACCGGCCTGTTGACGGTCCGGGGCATTGGCGTGGACGTGGACGGTATCGGCGACCTGCTGCTGATCAATCGGCAGCTCGGCGGCATGCTGGACGTCGCGGCGGAGGTTGGCGGCACCTCCGAGGCACGCACGATCGCCGGACAGTTCGCTGTCACAAACGGCTTGGTGGGCGAATACCGCTTCGATTCTTTGCAAGCCAAGGTGGACTACGCCACGAGCCGCGCAGCCGTGGACGCGCGGCTGATCCAGAGCCCGGGCTCGCAGCTGGAGATGCACGGCCTGATACCGGTGTCGATCGAGCGCGGCGCGCTGACCGACGAGAAGCTGCAGGTGGACGTCACCAGCTCCGGCATCGACCTGGCTGTGCTGGCCGCAGCCACCGACCAGCTGACGAATGCGGTCGGCCGCTTGACGGTGGACATGCACCTGACAGGCACCGGTCTCTCGCCTCGCGCCGAGGGGATTGTGGCGGTCGAGGAAGGGGCGTTCACCGTGACGTCCACTGGGGTGCCCTACACCGGCGTGACCATGCAGGCGCACCTGGACGGCAACGACGTGCGCATCGCACAGCTGCGGATGCTCGACGACGACCAGCATGTGCTGGAAGGGACGGGGACCCTGCATCTCGAGGAGCGTGCCGTTCGCGACATCCAGCTCACGCTGACGGCCACCGATTTCGAGGTGCTGGACAACGAGCTGGGCGAGCTGGCGGTGGACTCGTCGCTCAACGTGTCCGGCACCGTGCTTGCGCCGAGGGTGGAAGGCGTGGTGCAGGTGCGGTCGGGACGATTGGAGGTGGACGTCCTGCTGGACCGGTTCACCTCGAGCGCGTATGCCGTCGATCCAGATCCAGTCGCCTCCAGGCTCGATCAGGCGCCGCCCATCCAGGTCATCACGTCCAAGCCCGACGCGATCCCGGCGGCGTTGGCGCCCGCGGTGGAGCAAACGGCTGCCCAGGCAGCGGCCGCGAAGGAGACACAACCCATCGCGTTCAACCTCACGGTGGGGATTCCCGACAACCTGGTGCTGCGCGGGCGCGATATTCGTACGGCCGGCAGCTCCGTCTCACTGGGCGACATGAACATCACAGCCGGCGGCGACTTCACCTTCCGCCGCGAATCGGGCCAGGATGCCGTGCTGGTCGGCGCGGTGAATACCGTGCGCGGCACCTATGACTTCCAGGGCCGGCGGTTCGAGGTGCTCCGCGACGGCCAGATCGTGTTCCGCGGGAATCAGCAGCCGATTGACCCGGCGCTGAACGTCACGGCCGAGCGCGTGATCTCGGGCATCGTGGCCCACGTGAACGTGACCGGCACGGCGCGCAACCCGAGGGTGACCTTGTCCAGCCAGCCGCCGCTCGAGGAGTCCGACGTCTTTTCGCTGATCGTGTTCAACCAGCCGGTGAACCGGCTGGGCCAGGGTGAGGTGAGCGACCTGGCCGAACGCGCCGCGGGGATGGCCAGCGGCTTCGTCGTCACGCCGCTGGCGGTCTCGTTGGAGCGCGCACTCGATCTCGACCTCGTGGAACTGGACGCGGTGGGAGACGAGCGGAGCGGCCCCTCAGTCGCGATCGGGCGTCAGGTCGGCGAAAAGCTGTTCGCGAAGTTCCGGCAGAGCTTCGGCACGCAGGACGTCAGCGAGTTCGAGCTCGAATACCAGATCAGCGATTTCCTGCGGCTCGAAGGGTCGGTGGCGCAGGGCCGCAACGCCGCGAACCGGTCGCTCACGCGGCGGGTCGAGACGGCGGGGATCGATCTCGTTGTGTTCTTTAGTTACTGAGGGGCTCCAGGCTCCAGGCTCCGGGCTCCAGGCCCGGTAACGGACTATCGACCAGCCGTTCGCGCTTCAGCATTGGCCAACGCCTCGACCTTCTCAACAAGCTTCTGGACCTGTCTGACCACGCTCCCACACTTGGATCGAATTGCCGGCCAGTCCCCACCGCTCGCCAGCCCGAGCTCGGCGGATAAATCCACGAAGGTACCGCAGTTCTCGAGCCAGAACCGAGCGCGACGTGGAGGAATCTCAGATGTCCCGCGTACTGCTTCGTGCGCTTCCTTCAACGAGGGCGCATGCCTCCGCATCAGGAGAGGCAAGCCGAAGACCAGGCCCGGAGCCTGGAGCCCGGAGCCTGGAGCCCTCCTTGCACGGGCCGGGGCATGACCACTCACACCAACCTCGAAGGCCACTTCGCGACGGAACGAGTGCGACTTATCGAACACCGCTTCCAGAGGGCGGGAGTGTGCGCGCTCGTGGCCGTGATCGTCGCGGCGCTGGCGGGCCTCATCTCGACGCCGTTCGTGGTGGCACGCGCCGCGGCCGTGTACGCGTTCCTGCTGGCCGTCTTCCGCGTGGCCGGGCACCGATCGATGGCGCAGGTCACGACGTTCGACCTCATCCTTATTCTCATCATCGGAGACGCCACGCAGCAGGCTCTCGTGGGCGACGACTACCGACTGTCGACGGGACTGGTGGTGGTCTCCACGCTCGTCGTGATCGACATCGCACTCGCGAAGGCCAAGCAGAAGTGGCCAATGGTGGACGCGATTCTGGATGGGCTGCCGCTGCCGCTCATCGTGCACGGCTCGGCGCGCAGAAACCAGATGGCCGTTGAGTGCGTATCGATGGACGATGTGTTGACCGCCGCCCGAGAACGGCACGGCTTGTCGCGCACGGACCAGGTAGAGCACGCGGTGCTGGAGCAGAACGGCGCCATCTCGATCGTGCCGGCCCGTCCACACTCTGAAGCTCAGCCTTCCTAAAACCGCGGCGCCCTGGCATCAGAGTCGCATGGGAAAACAGGGCGGGCGTTTCAGCTCACTGGCGCGGCCGCCAGCCTGAACGTGCACCCGATGGCCGTCGTTACGGCCCGTGGCGTGAGTGGGGCGACCCGCGTGGCCACGCAAAATGACGGTGACCGGAATCAGGAAAACGGCCGGCCCGGGACTCTGGCCGTGCACGGCGCACGGCCAGGGCCGGGTTTTTCAACGAGCTACCGTCCGTCCTTGTCGAAATCGCCCGGCATCGCCTTCTCCACATGATGCCAGCCGTCGCGGACGGCGTCCTTGGCCTCGCTCCACGCCAGTCGCGAGGCGCGCTTGGCCTTTGCCCATCCCGTCTCCAGATCCGTGCTCACGGAATCCCACGCCTTGGCGGTCTTGTTCGCCGCGCGTGATTCCCATCCGTAGCGATAGGCGTCCCGGTACTCATCGTAGGATGCGCCTGGCCGCACATACGGGCGAGTGCGGAACTCGTTGCGCCAGAACGTGTCTTCAGCGTCGCTGAAGGGGAACGGGTCGTTAGCGGCGCGGTTGCGATCAGTGTGTTCCATGGTGCTCTCCTGAACCAGGGGGGAGGGGGTAAACGTTCAGCTAGGAACGTTCACTCTGGAAGGTGCACGGCGCGTACCACGGTGGCCCGGGCCACCTCAGCAGAAGGTATACTCAGCTTTCCGTACATGGCTGAGCACCACACGGTCGAGTATCTGGCGTCTCGACTGGAACAGGACCATCGTCGTCTGGCCCTTCTCTGGCTCGAGCGTCTGGATGCGCTGCTCCGTGTGGAGCGCACAGAGGTGTTTCCTACACACCAGCTCCTGGACCACATCCCGGCTCTGGTGCTCGAAATTGCGACGCACCTCCGCATCGGCGGCAGTGAGCCCATCGCCGCCAACACCGCCGTAATGACCAAGGCCGCGGAGCTGGGACTGCTCCGCTTCGATCAGCGCGCATCGGTGCACCAGCTGCTGCGTGAGTACCAGATGTTCGCCGAGATCCTCGAGGACTTCTGCGCCGGCGAGATCGACAAGCTGGGCGTGAGCGCCGACGCCGGCGCGGCGCTACGGGCGATGAGCCGCGCCTCCCAGGCCGTGCGGGTCCTGCAGCAGAAGACCGTTGACGCGTTCATCACGCGCTACATGGAGACCATCGAGAACAAGACGGCGCAGCTGCGCAGCTTCAGCCGCCTGATCAGCCACGAGATCCGCCAGCCGCTGGGCGTGCTGCAGGTCCTGTCGCGCGTCATCGTGGTCCCGGAAGGAAACGGAGAGACCGCGGACCTGGCCCAGTCGCTCGAGCGCAACGTGGTGCGGCTGGGCGAGGTGGCGGACAAGCTCGAACGCTTGACGCGCCTCACGCGCCGGCCGGAGGGCCTGCCCCACGAGGACGTGATCGACTTCGGCCGGCTTGCGGCCGACGTGATCGAACAGCTGCAGTCGATGGCCGTGAGTCGCGGCGTCTCGATCGACGTGGCCGACACGCTGCCGTCGGTCGTGACCGATGCGGGGCGCGCCGAGCTGGTGCTCGTGAACCTGGTGGCCAACGCGATCAAGTACAGCGACCCCGCCAAGAACGACCGCCGCGTCACGCTGGAGGGGGAGATGACGCCGACCGCGGTCCGACTGAGGATTCGCGACAACGGGCTGGGGCTGCCCGAGTCGAAGCTGCGGGTGATCTTCGAGCAGTTCGTGCGCGTGCACGCGCAGCTGGACGACGAGCTGGGCGTGCGCGGCATGGGCCTGGGCCTCTCGATCGTGCGGGAGGCCATGGAGGCGATGCGGGGAACGATCTCCGTCGAGTCTGTGGAAGGCGACGGGACGACGTTCACGCTGGAGTGGCCGGTAGTCGGCGGCGCGGTGAGAACGAATTAGCTCAGGCCCCAGGCTTCAGGCCCCAGGCCCCAGGCCCGAAGACCACTGACGCAGCTGGTGCGCGGTTTGCCCTCCAAGATGCGCATGAGCAGAGACTACGAGAAGCTCCGGGTATTCCACGACGCTCACGCGCTCACAAAAGCTATCTATCAGCACACACGCGAGTTTCCACGAGACGAGTGGTTCGGCCTGCGGGCTCAAATGCGACGCGCAGCCGTGTCAGTCGCCTGCAACATCGTTGAAGGAAGTGCGCGTGGCACCATTCGAGACTATCTAAGATTTCTCTACGTCGCCCTTGGGTCGGCGTCAGAGCTGCAATATCTCGTCTCGCTGGCGCCGGAGCTGGGGTTTTCGGACGACAAGGGCTTGATTCGAGTGCGAGACCAGTGCAGGGACGTTGTGAGGCAGCTGCAGGCATTGGTCAAGCGCCTGGAGGAGATCGCCGCGACGCAGCCGAGATCGGACCGACCGTAAGGCCTGCAGCCTGGAGCCTGGGGCCTGGGGCCGGGACCTACGGTCTTCTCAGGCTCCGGGGAGCTCAGTAATCCCGCACTCCTTCATCTTGTTCAGCAGCGTCTTGTAGCTGACGTTCAGATACTCCGCCACCTTGCGGCGGTTCCAGCGGAACCGTTCGAGCGCGCGGGAGATCGCCTCGCGCTCGGCCTGCATGGCCGCGGCCCGCGCCAGCTCCTGCAAGTCGATTCCGTCGGGGGATTCCACCGCTTCGGCCTCCCCCACCGCGACGCCCGCCCCTCCGACCGATGCCGCGACGGGCATGGCCGGGGCCACCACTGCCTGGGCACCGTTCGACGTGGTTTCCACCGGCGGTATCGCGGCCGCGGGCGCCGGCGGCGCCGTGCGCGGGCGCTCCAGCTCCGCGAGAATCAGCGATTCGTCCTGCAGGATCACGAAGCGCTTCATCACGTTCTCGAGCTCGCGGATGTTGCCCGGCCACGAATTGTTGTACAGCGCCTCGGTCAGCGCCGCGCTGGGCTTCAGCGACGGACGGTGATAGAGCCGCGAATATTTCGCGAGGAAGAACTCCACCAGCGCGGGGATCTCTTCCCGGCGCTCGCGGAGCGGCGGAATGTGAATCTCGATCACCTGCAGGCGGTAGTACAGATCCTCGCGGAACGTGCCCGCGCGCATCATGGACTCGAGATTGTGATTGGTGGCGGCCAGCACGCGGACGTCCACGTCGATGGGGCGGTTGCCGCCCAGCCGCGTGAATTCGCGATCCTGCAGCACGTGCAGCAGCTTGGCCTGGAGCGCCGGCGTCATGTCGCCGATCTCGTCCAGCATCAGCGTGCCCTGCTGCGCGAACTCGAACTTGCCTATGCGCTGGTTGCCTGCGCCGGTGAAGGCGCCCTTCTCGTGGCCGAACAGCTCGCTTTCCAGCAGGTCCGCCGGCAGCGCGGCGCAGTTCACCTTGACGAACGGCCGCGCGCGCCTGGGCGAGCGGCGGTGCAGCTCGCGGGCGATCACGTCCTTGCCGACGCCGCTTTCGCCGCGCAGCAGCACGCCGATATCGCTGTCGGCCACGCGGTCCACCATGGAGGTCACGGCGTCCATCGCGGTGCCAGTGGTCCATGCCGCCTGCGCGCCCGCCGGATCCTCGGCCACGTGGGCACTGAGGCGCGCCACCTCCGCGCTGAGCGATTCGCGCTCGAGCGCATTGCGGATCGCGGCCTCGAGCGCCATCTCCCCCATGCCCTCGGGATCGCCGGGCTTCAGCACGTAGTCGGCGGCGCCGAGCCGCACGGCCTCGACGATCGTGGCCGGCGCCTGCCGGCCCGACAGCATGATCACCTGCGACGACGGACGCGTCTGGCGAATGGCGCGCAGCGTCTCGAGCCCATCCACATCGGGCATCGCCACGTCCAACAGGATGACGTTCGGCGACGCGCCGGCTTTCAGGCCATCGAGCAACGCCCGGCCGCTGTTGTACGAATCCACCTGATAGCCACGCGTCCTGAGGAACGTGGACAGGAATCCGGTGAACTGCTGGTCGTCGTCAACGATGGCAAGTCGAGCGGTCACGATGGGCTGGTCTCCAGTGGCAATATCACTGCAATAGCCGTGGTGGTGGCTGCCTCCGTTAATACCTGACCCGACACGCGGGTCACCTCGAGGCATGCGAGAGGCACTGCCAACCCCGGACCTGCTCGCCATGGATCGAACGCCCGCCATTCACCGAGGCGCATCGCCTCGCGCTGCGCGGGCGTGCCGGACACGAAACTCAGATGCGCGTCCCGTACCCTTACGATGATATCGGTGGAGGGTGTCCCCTCGCCACTTAATCCCCCCCGACTCAGCAGTGCTGCCACGGCCCGGGCCGTGGCACCCCCCTTGCGTACTCGAACACCGCCACTCAAATCGTTGTCGATGTCCGCAAAGGCCAGCGGAGGCGGCAGTTGTCCACCCACCTCGGCCGCAAGCTCGGCGGCGGACACGATCGCGATGGTCTCATCCCCCGCCCCGGCACAGGCCGCAAACGATGCCGCATCCTGACACAACCCGGACATGGCACCCAGCGCGTCAACGGTTTGTAACATGGCCCGCTGCTGGTCTTCCTGCTTGGACAAGCGGTGATCACGCAGCAAACGCATGTATCCAATCGCGACGCCGAGAGGCGTCCGCAGGTCGTGGACCAGTTTATCCAACGCCTTCCGCGTCTGTTCCCCGTCTGGCACGTGACTTGATGAAGGCGTAGGGTACTCCAATGGCCACACCTGCCAATATTCTGATCGTGGACGACTACGTCGATGCCCTCGAGGCCTGGCGGTTGTTCCTCCGTGCCGCCGGGTTCGAGGTACGCACCGCTGCCGACGGCGTCGCCGCCCTGGAAGAGGCCCTGGCAAACCCGCCAGACCTCATCGTCATGGACCTGGAACTACCCCGGATGTCTGGGCTCGACGTGGCCCGGGCCCTGCGACAACGCGACGAGACGCGCGACATCCCGCTGATCGTCGCCACCGGGTATTCGACATGCCGAGGCGCTGGCGCAGTCAAAGGACGTTGGTGTGGACGCCGTGATCGTGAAGCCGTGTGATCCCGACCACCTGGTCTCAGAAATCACACGGCTTCTCGCGTCGCGTCGAAACGGCGACCGCGCCTAACGGCGCGACGCCCTCATGCCGCCGTTCTTGGATGCCCCGCCGTTCTTGGTGCTGGCAGCTGCCCGCACCGCGCCCGCCTTGGCATCTCGGCGCGCCGGTGCTTCCTCTTCCTCGTCGTCCGAAGGATGCGCAATATTGGCTGCTTCCTGATTGATCCCGCCCTCGGCCAGCGCCGACAGCTTCTCGTCGGCCGCCTTTTCTTCCTCGAGTGATTCCTGCAGCGTGTCGGCCGCATCGCTATGCCCCATCGCGCGGGCCCACGCGACCAACGTACCGTACGCGGCAATCTCGTAGTGCTCCGCGCGCTGGCCCGCCGCGATCAGGCACGCGTCCATCGTGGTCTCGTCGAAGTCTTCCTGCATGATCGCGGAACCTTCTTCGATGATGCCGGCAATGCCGTCGCAGTGCTTGCCGCGTACCTTCTCATCCAGGCTCTCGAACACCGACTCCAGGCGCTCGATCTGGACGCGGGTCTCCTCGAGATGGGACTCGAACGCCTGACGCAACTCCGGCGAACTGGCCGCCTTGGCCAGCTTGGGGAGCGCCTTCGTGAGCTGCCGCTCGGCGTCGTAGGTGTCTCGCAGTTCGTCGATGAACGCGTCGTGCAACGTAGTGGCTTCGGCCATGACTGTATTCCCCCTAATTACCCGTTTGTCTGGTTTGCTTGTTTTACCCGTTTGCCTGGTTGCCTGTTGTTGCCAACAGTCGGGCCGCTGATACGTACTGTTACTTCTTCAGCAGCAGGATCACCCCAGCCACCAGCAGGATGCCGCCCGCGATGGGTGGGATGGGAAGGCGCTCGCGTTCTTCGGTAGTGATTTCGAGCGGACCCGCATCAACCACCGTGTCGCGGTCGGTCCACGTCACGCCGCCAATCAGGAGCCCGACCACTCCCAAGACCACGAGAACGATTCCGATCGCCTTCATGCTGCACCTCCAAGCACGTCCTATGCCTGAATCAAGCGGTCAGGAGGCGCTGCGTGCCAGCGCGCTCTCCGCCGCATTCGCGAGACTTCTGTCGTGACTGGGCAGGTAGCGCCTGGCGTAGACGACCGTGAACTCGGCGCCGAAGAGGATGAGCTGTGAGGAGTAGTAGACCCACACCAACAGCGCCAGCAGCGATCCGGCCGCGGTGTAGGCCGAGTCGCCGACGCTGCGGCCCAGGTACAGCCCAAGAGCCAGCCGCCCGGCCGTGAACAGCAGGGCCGTGACCAGTGCGCCCACCCGCACGTCCCGCCAGGTCACCTTGGTGGCCGGCAGGGTCTTGAAAATGAGCGCGAAGATGAGGGTGGTGACCGCGAGCCCCGTGGTACCGTCGATGGCCAACCACAGCAGGTCCGGGCCTTCGAGCCGTTCGCGCAACCCCGAGGTCAGCGCCCCGATGGTCGCGGTCACGACCAGCGAGACGAGGAGCAGGAAGCCCGTGGCGAAGACCAGGGCGATGTTCACCAGGTATCCCCGAAAGAACTGGCGCCAGGAAACGTCCCTCGGCTTGACGTCCCACACGGCGTCGAGCGCGGACTTCAGCTGCGCCAGGACGCCCACGGCGCCGATCAGAATCGCGGCAATACCGATCGCGGCACTCACCATCCCCTGGCGTGGCGCGGCATAGGCATCCCCCATCATGCGGGCGACGGCCACCGCGCCGGGTGCGCCCAGCAGCGACGACGCCTGGACCAGGATCTGCGCACGAGCCTCGTCGCGTCCCAGCACCAGACCTGCGATGCCGATGGCCACGAGTAGAAGCGGCGCAATCGAGAACACCGTGTAATAGGCCAGGGCGGCCGCAACCTGCGGGATGCGATCCTCCCACCACTTGTTGAAGGTCTCGGTCAGCAGACCCAGCACCGTCATCACTTTCGCGCGCTTACCCATGGCCGTTCCGCGACCGTCCGTTTCTGCCGGCCAGCGTCGCCACGACGGCCACCAGCTCGCCCTGGTCGATCGGCTTGGCCAGATGTGTCTGGTACCCGGCCATCAGCGCCCGCCGGCGATCGTCGCTCCGCGCCAGGGCCGTCACGGCCGCGGCCGGGACTTCGCCGACTGGTCCGCGCATGCGCCGAACGCGGCGCATGAACTCGTAGCCGTCGCGGTCGGGCAATCCGATGTCACTCACGATGATGTCGGGCACGGCGCCACGCGTCAGTACCTGCATGGCGTCGTCCGCGGTAGACGCCAGCGATGTCCGGGCGCCGGCAGCCTCGAGCGAGTGCTGCAGCAGGTCGCGCGCGTCGGGTTCATCGTCCACGACCAGTACCACGAGTCCTTCGAGCACACCGCCCGACGAGGCTATCGAGGGGCCATGACCGTTGGTCACGCCCCGGCTCTCCGTCCCGTTGCTGGGCGCCAGCGGCGGTCCATCGCTGGGCGCCAGCGGCAGTCGCACCGTGAAGGTGGCGCCTTTTTCGGGCCCCTCGCTCGAGGCGTGGACCGAGCCCCCGTGCATCTCGACGAGGTTTTTCACGATCGCCAGGCCCAACCCCAATCCCGCGTGCCGGCGGGTAGCCGAGGCGTCGGCCTGGCTGAACCGGTGGAACAGCTGGGGCAGGAACTCCGGCGGGATACCCTGGCCGACGTCGCGCACTTCGATGAGGGCCTGCGCGTGCTCCTGCCGCAGCACCACGTCAATCGCGTCGCCCGTCCGGCTGAACTTCACGGCGTTGAGGAGCAGGTTCCACACGACCTGCTGGAGCCGGCCGGGGTCTCCGCGCACGTCGAGCGGCGCGCGCGACTCCACGTTCAGCCGGACGCCCTTGACGTCGGCCGCCGTCTGCACGGAACTGACAGCCTCGTCGATCACCGGACCCAACCGGACGCGCTCGACCTCGAGGTGCATCTTGCCCGACACGATGCGACTCATGTCGAGCAGCTGGTCGATCATCAGGGCCTGCCGCTTCAGGTTGCGATCGATCACGGCCATGCCCTTGTCCAGCGTGTCGGGGCGCTGGTCGCGGTGCAGGACCTCGATCCATCCAGCGATTGCGTTGAGCGGCGTGCGGAGCTCGTGCGACAGCGTGCTCAAGAACTCGTCCTTCAGCCGCGCGGCCCGCTCGGCCTCCGCGCGCGCGGCGCGCTCGCTGATCAGCAGACGCGATCGCTCCTCGTCGGCCTGCTTCTGATCGTCCATGTCGGTGCAGGTGCCGATCCAGCGCACGACCCGTCCCGAATCGTCCCGCAGGGGGAGCGCCCGCGCGATGAACCAGCGATGGGCGCCGTCGGCACGCTTGAAGCGGCATTGCACCTGGAAGCGGGTGCCCTCTTCCACGGCATGTGACCACGCCGCCAACGCGGACTCGACGTCGGCGGCGTGCAGATGCGGTCTCCAACTGTCGGAGGCGCTCTGGCCTTCGTCGGCAGCCGGCACGCGCGGTCCCGGCGGTACTCGCGCTCCGGTGGACCCGTACCAGCGGTTGTTGAAGTAGTCGGGCCGGCCTTTGGGCGATGCCGTGAACACAATCTGCGGCATCGCATCGGCGAGCGTCCGGAACCGCAATTCGCTGTCAGCCAGGCGCTGCTGGGCGAGATGGTGCTCGGTCACGTCGCGGGCGGTGCCAACGAGCCGCGGCACTCCGGCCGCGTCGCGCAACGGCGTGACGATGACGTCGAACCACAGGCCCGAGTCGAGCCGCGAGACGAATCGGCCCTCGCCGCTCCACTGTGCATCGGTGATGGCTCGGGCGGCCTCCGCCTCGGCCGGCCGCCACAGTTCCGGCCACGAGCGGCCGGCCGCGGCCTCCGGAGACGGCAGATTGAACAAGCGCAGTCCGGCGGCGTTCATCGACGCCACGGTGCTGTCGGCATGGAGCACCGCCACGCAATCAGCCGAGCTCTCGACGATGCCTTGGTGGAGATCCGCACCCGCGCTGGGTCGAGCGGCCCCGACGAGGAAGCCGCGCAAGGCGTCCCAGGAAGACGCAACAAACGACGAGAAAGAACGGCGCTCGGCCATGGCGTGCACGGGGCAACCCGTGCCTGTCCAGCTTGAAGTGCAAGGACGCGGCCAGAAAACGCGGACGCATTGGCATCTTGTGGACTGCCTGCGGCTAGCGATCGGCCAGCCGATGTAGGCAGCTACCGTTTGTGGGGGTCGGGCCACCTCACCTGATGCCCAGGCAGAATCACGCGGCTGAGGTCAGTCTCTGGCATGCTGCGTGCTTTTTATTGTGGAGGGATGTTGCAGTGACCGCGGACCTCTCGACGGTTGAAGGCGCGTTGATGGCGATCGCCATCGCATCATCGCTTCAAGCGCTCGTGCTGATGGGCTTCGCCATTGCGGCGGTGCTGGCCTGGCGGCGGATGCAAGACGCCACCGCCAACCAGCTGAACCTTCTCCACGCGCGCCTGGACACCATGGCGGATCACGTGGGCGTGGGGATGCGCGCGTTGGATCGCACGGCGGACAGCGCCGCGCGCCTGGGCGAGGCGGCCGTCACGATGCCAGGCACACTGCTGGCCGCCACCGCTCTGCGGCGGGCGTCGCGGTTCATTTCGAAGTGGAGGAGGTAGTCATGATTGGAGATGTACCCATGTATGACGAACGTGCTCAGTCGACATCGTCCGGATTCATCACTGGACTATTGGCCGGTATGGTCTGCGGCGGCGTGCTGGCCCTGTTGTTCGCGCCCAAGGCCGGACGGGAGCTGCGGGGCGATCTGAACCAGGGCGTGGGATCGGCGCGCGATGCACTGGGACGCCGCTATCGCGAGGTGGCCGAACGCGCGAGCGTGGCGGCCGAACGCGCCAGCGCGGCGATGGGCCAGGTGCAGCAGAAGGCCCAGGGGATGGCGGCCGACGCGCGCGACTTCGTGCAGGCAAAGGTGCACCAGGGTCGCGAAGCCGTCGATCCGACCACCCAACACTGAGGCGAGTCGTCTAGCTTCCGGAGGTCATCATGTTGAACGTCATCCTGCTGGTGTTGCTCGCCCTGTGGCTAATGGGCATGGTGAGTTTGTACACCATGGGCGGGTTCATCCACCTTCTGTTGTTCCTGGCGATCGCCGTCGTGCTCATTCGCGTGATTCAGGGTCGCCGCGCCATACCTTGATGGGTCTGCCCGCGACGCCCCCTGACCCGCGGCCTGATGTGCCGCCGCCGGAGCCTCCGGTCATCCCACCGGAGGATCCGGAGCGGCCTGACATCCTCCCCGAGCCGCGGATCGAGCCGCCCACCGAGGAGCCTCCCATTCACGCCCCGTCAAATGATCCAGCGATCGACCAGCCACCTCGGCGGCGAGCTAGAAAACTTGGCACTGCAATTCCTGACCACATTGAGCCAAGTTTTCTACGCCCCGCCAGAGGCGGGGCAAGACAGATACTGCGCCAGCGAGGCGGAGCCTCGCTGGCAGTAGATCGGAACGGACCAGTATCGAATCGATGCAACCCGCGTCGAGGTCCCGCGCCTGCGACGTGTACTCGGAGGACTTGGACATGTCCGATCAACAGCGAGACTACGAAGATTACCGTCGAGGCGGACGCCGCTACTGGAACGAACGTTCGAACGACGAACGGCGCGCGGCCTTTGGCGACGAGGACCCGCGTTTCCGCCATCCGTATGAGGAACGCGACGAGCGCTCGTGGGGCGGCACTGACCGCCGCTACGGTATTGACCGCCGCCGCTCCAGCGAGCCGTGGCAGCAGGGCGAGGGGTACAGCTTCGGCGGCCAGCGCCCGTACGCCGCGCGACTTGTACTCGGATTCGGGACGCAGCCGTCACGAAACCGACTGGACCAGCGGCACCGCGGGGCGTGAGATGCGGGGTGTTTACTCGCGCCCGTCGAACGCCGGCCGGAGCTTCGACTCTGCGTCCGGCCGCAACGAAGGCGAGTCTGGCATGTCGGGTCCGCGCCACGGCTTCGCGGGTCGTGGCCCCAAGGACTATCAGCGCTCGGACGAGCGTATCCGGGAGGAGATCTCGGACCGCATGACCGACGACTACAGCCTGGACGCCTCCGACCTCACCGTTCACGTGAAACAGGGCGAGGTGACGCTGTCAGGCACGGTGCACAGCCGGGCGCAGAAGCGGCGGGCGGAGGATCTGGCTGAATGCAGCAGCGGCGTGCGGGAAGTGACCAACAACATCCGCGTCGCGCCAGAGCAAGACGGCATCGACCTCAATCAGAGTCCGTCGATCCGCGTGTCCTAGGCTCCTGCGGCCAGTGCGCGGGCGCGAAGCAATTCGCGCTCGCGCGCGTTGGTGGCCAGTTGGGCGGCACGCTCGAATTCGGCGCGCGCCTCAGCCCGTCGCCCCAGCTTCTCCAACAGGTCTCCGCGCACGCTCGGCGTGTAGTGGTAGGAGGCCAGCGCGCCCTCCGCGGTCAGCGCGTCCACCAGCTCCAGCCCGGCCAACGGACCATCGGCCATCCCGACGGCCACCGCGTGGTTCAGCCGCACGACCGGTGAGCCCGTCACCTCGACCAGCCTCTCGTACAGCGCGGCGATGGCAGGCCAGTCGGTCGTCTCCAGGCTGCCGGCTCGCGCGTGGCAGGCGGCGATCGCCGCTTGCAGCGTGTACACGCCTGATTGACCGCCCAGCGCCTCAGCGCGCCGCAGCGCGGCCAGGCCCCGGCCGATGAGCAGGCGATCCCAACGCGCGCGGTTCTGATCGGGGAGCCGCACGGCTTCCCCGCCCGGGCCGACCCGCGCGCGAAGACGCGAGGCCTGCAGCTCCATCAGCGCCACGAGCCCATGCGCCTCGGGCTCGCCGGGGGCCAGCTGCGCGAGCACACGTCCCAGGCGCAGGGCTTCCTCGCAGAGCGCCGGGCGCACCAAGGCGTCGCCCGCGGTGGCCGAGTACCCTTCGTTGAAAATCAGGTAGAGGACTTCGAGGACCGACGACAGGCGCTCGTGGCGATCTGCTCCGCGCGGCACCTCGTAGGGCACGCCGGCCTTGGCGAGCGTCTTCTTCGCGCGCACGATGCGCTGCGCGATCGTGGGCTCGGCCACCACGAACGCGCGCGCAATCTCGTCGGTCGTCAGCCCGCCGAGCAGCCGCAGCGTCAGAGCCACGCGCGCCTCGGTGGAGAGCACCGGGTGGCAGGCCGTGAACATCAACCGAAGCAGGTCGTCGCCGATGTCGTCGTCCATGGCGGCTTCGAGGTCCGCGACCGGGTCCGGCCGGCCATCGTCGATGTCGCGGGCCAGTTCCTCGTGCTTGCGGGCCAGCAGGGTTCGCCGCCGGAGCCCGTCGATGGCGCGATGCTTGGCGGCCGCCATCAGCCAGGCTCCGGGGTTGCGCGGGATGCCCTGCTCGGGCCACTGCTGCAGCGCGGCCACCAGCGCGTCGTGCGCCAGGTCCTCGGCTGCCGCCGAGATCCCGCACCATCCGCGCCAACGCGGCGATGAGTTTGGGCGACTCGAGCCGCCACACCGTCTCGACGGCGCGTTGGGCGTCGGAGGGGGTCACCCTCCGATGATGCCACTAGCGAGGCTCCGCCTCGCTAGTGCAGTGTCTGATTGCCCCGCCTCCGGCGGGGCTAGGCTTGGTTCTGCTTGATCTGGCTCCGCAGCCGCTCTTCCTGCTCGCGCAGCTCGGGCGTGAGCGCGGCGCCGAACTCCTCGTCTTCGAACACCTGACGGATCTCGATCTCGGACTCGCCTTCCATCGGGTTCGGGCAGCGCTTCACCCACTCGATCACTTCGTCCTTGGACCGCGCTTGCAGGATCCAGAATCCTGCCACCAGCTCCTTGGTTTCCGTGAACGGGCCGTCCACGACCGTGCGCTCCTTGCCCTTGAACCGCACGCGCGCGCCCTTCGAGCTGGGGTGCAGCCCCTCACCCGCCAGCATGATGCCGGCCTTCACCAGCTCCTCGTTGTACTTCCCCATCTCGGCGAGAAGCTCCGTGCTGGGCATCACGCCCGCTTCCGACTCCTTCGTGGCCTTCACCATCACCATGAATCGCATCGTTCTGTCCCCCTTCTATAAGGACGTCGAACGAGACTCGTGGAGATCGACAGGCCCTCCGGCTCCAGGCTCCAGGCTCCAGGTGAACTGGAAAAGTGTCTAGCTCTTCAGGGCCGTGGTGAGGGCATCCGCCAGGGAACGGTCGATGATGAGCTCGTTGATCAGACCGTGGCGCACCGCCTCCGCCACGATGGCGGCGCGGTCTTCGCCGCCCATCGCCACCACGATGATGCCGGGCCTCGCGCTGCGAGCCGCCTGCTTGGCGATCCGCTCGAAGTGAGGCAACGTCGCGCCCGTCCACATCCCGTTGAGCGCCTCCACCTCGGCGCGGCCTCGCGTGTCGAGCCCCGGCCGCGGAAAAAGAACACCCCCCACGTCGCCGACCACCAGCTTGCCCAGGGCCGCGCTGGTCAGCTTCCGCTTCGGCAGGCTGCCGGCCTTCAGCAGCTCATCATGAATGAAGCCCATCGGCTTCTTGGACGAGCCGACCGCGGTGATGAGCGAATCCACCTGGTCGATGAGCGGAGCTGGCTTGCCGAACACCTCTTTGAACGAGCCGGCCTGGGCCACGAACTTCCGAATGCCGTCGGCGTCGGACCCGCTGAACCGCCTCGGGATGAGCGCAGGCACGCCCGTCAACGAGGGCGGCCGCGGCGCCGTGGACCCCATGATCTTGTGCAGGCGTTCGGCCAGGTGCGACGCGGTCACCTGATCCGACCCGCGGTCGAGCGGCTCCCCGCACACCGGCACGAAGCGGATCGCCCTCGGCGCGGGCCGGGGCGCCTTCGCCTGGGCGATGCCGTCCACGACGTGGCTCACCGTATTACCCCAGGTCACCGCCAGCACGTCGGATCGGCGAATGAGGTCGATGAGCGGCTCGGCCGCGGCGCGTCCGAACCGCACCAGGCGCAGATCGATATTGCGGCCCGACGATCCGCTGTCCACCACGTGCACGCCGCGCACCGTGACGCCGGTTCGCGAATCGACGCGGGCCAGGCTGTCCACGAGCGTGCTTGGCTCGACGAATCGTTTCAGCGCCGCCAGCCGGTCGGGTGGCAGGCCGTCGGTCACGAATTTGTAGCTGCGCACCAGCCAGCCGCGTTCCTCCGCGCGATGCAGCAGCCGCGAGACGCGCGATTGGGACAGGCCGCCGAGCAGCCGTCCGATTTCCTCCTGCAGCAGCCCGTGCTCGGCGCGCAGGTACGCCGCTTGTTGCGCCTCGAGATCCTTGCGCGACTGTCGAGTGGATGCCGTCATCGTCTCACCAGGAAAAGCGATCGCATGCTACTGCATGTTCATGCAGTTGTCGAAGTATTTGGAGTATATATCGATTGATTTCTCAGGGCCCGCTGGTCTAGTCTCCCTGGGTGGCGGCGGCGCGCCCCAGGCTGTGCGCGCCCGGGCCGGAACGTGGCCCGCGTCCACGCCGTGCAAGGAGGGTCCGTGGCACTGTCGAATTCCGCGCGCCGCCCCCCGGCGGATCGTCCCACTCCAATCGCGACGCGCGCAGAGGGCACCATCAAGCTGGCCCAGACGGTCGTGGAGTTGCAGCGCTCGGCCGGCGAGACCGAGGAACTCGCCGACCGCGTGTGGGCGATTCTGGACGAGTTGGGGGTGACGCCCGAGTCGCTGCCCCCCAAACCGCCGTCACGCACGCCGTCAAGCGTGCCGGCGAGCCCGCCCTCGGTTCGCGTTCCGCAAAAGGCCAAATGGGCGGACCCGATTTTTACGGAGCGCGCCGTGCGTGGAGCCGAGACGATTCGATTCACCCCCCGAGACGCCCGGACGACGCTCGTCGCGATCAACGGGGCCGCGCCCGTGAAGCTGTCGCCCGGCCTGGCCGTGTTGCTGCGCATACTGGCCTCGGGTCCCCGTGACGCAGATGGGTTCCCCGCGTTTCGTTCCTTCGACGATATCGCAGCGGAGATGTCCAGCATCACCGGCAGGCACGCGGGCCGGCGCGCGGTCGTCCAGGGCATCTCGCGTTTGCGCGATTGGCTGGGCGCAATGAAAGGCCCCTCGCCCAAGCTTGTGGAAACCGCCGAGGTCCGCCTGGCGCGGTTCCGGCTGGCCGGCGAGCTGATCATCGACTAGTCGCGCCGGGCGCGGGTTCGGCGGGCTGCGGCATGTCGCGCCACCGCTCCTCGGCTTCGAAGGGATCCCTGAGATCCAGTTCGCGCCGCCGATCCTTGTCGAAGATGCCCGTCCACTCGGCGCCGTAGCGGACGCCCTGCTCGGTCAGATACTGCACCACGCGGCCGCGGATGCTCGCACGGGTGTCGGCCGGCGGGTTCGTGGTGGCGCCGGCCACGTCGAGGTCCCGGACCTTGTGGCGCAGCGCCCCGGCCCGGTCCAGGGCGTTGAAGATCCCGTTCTCGCCCAAGGCCGCGAACTTCGCATCCAGCTCGAACACCTCGTGGCGGGCGCGCACGAGCACCGGCACCTGATCCCACGACAGGCCGCGCCGCGCCACAATCGGGATCAGGCGATCCATCTCCGCCTTCAGGAACTCGTTGGGCTGCAGCAGTTCGTCCAGCTCGAACGGCTGATCCTCGCCGAACACGCGGGCCCACCGCCACTGCAGGCGGCGCAGCACGCCGTCCCACAGCGGCAGCGACGACCACGCGATGCCATGACGCGCCAGGCACAGCTTGAACAGCGCACGCTTGATCCCCCAGTCCAGGGTGATGGTCGCGCGCGCGCCGCCGGCCGCCAGGTCGGTCAGCGTCTGGCGCCACAGCGCGCACACCTCCTCCGCCCACGGAAACGGCAGCTCCTTCAGCCGTCGCTCCACGTGCTCGAGATAGTGGAACTGCAGCGCCAGTGCCGTCACGGCCCGTCCGCTGACGAGCAGCGCCGCCGTACGGAAGTCGGGATCGCCGGCGAAGGCCTGCACGGCGCCCACGGCATTGCTCAACGCGACCTCGTGCCCGGGCGTCGCGCCACGCTCGATCGCCGCCAGCACCAGCGCCGTCGTGCCGAACCGCAGCACGTTGGCGGTCTGCGAGCACAGGCTTTCCCCGCACGCCACGTGCAGGCGGTGGGTGCCCGTGCCGCTGTGCGGCTCGTCCTTGAGGTGGAAGAGCGGCCGCACGTACTGCGAGTCGCGATCGGTCAGCACGGTGATGAAGTGCGCGCGCGGCGACAGGGTGAAGCGCAGCGCGGGCGCGCGGTAGTCCCATCCGCCGGCACCGAAGACCACACGCGACGCCAGGAACGGGGCAAGGCCGGCCACCAGCTCGGAGGGCCGGGCGCGATGCATGTAGGACTCGTGTGCGGCCCACAGCGTGCCAGACAGGTAGTCCACGTTGGCGCGCGAGCAGAACACGTCGGCGACGTCGGGGCTGTCTTTCAGGAACGACGCCACCACGCCTTCCATGATCCGGTCGCCCGCCTCCAGATAGCGGACCGCCTCGAAGGGTGAAGTGACCTCCGGAGTGGCCCACTCCATGTGCAGGCCCGCATCGAGATACAGCAACCCGCCGTTGCGCAGGAAGCGCCCGCGGACGGAGGTAGACGTGTAGCCCAGCCGCGCCTGTGTGTACGTGAAGAACCGCGACAGGAACGAGCCCGGGTCGTACGCGCCGTCGGGAGCACGCCGCGCGCTCAGCGCGTACTCGGTCTCGCCGCCCATCACCATGGGCATGGCGTCACTGCCCGCCCAGCTGGCGATTCTGGGACAGGAACGCCTCGGGCGTGCCTGACAGCGCCCGCGCCATGGCCGCGTCGGCCGCGCGCAGGAACGCATCGCCGGTGTCGCGGGATGCCTCGATGTTGGCGGACGTCTCGGATGGCGCCGGCGGCGGCGCGTCGACCTCCGGTAGAGGGCGTTCACGTGTGGTCATGGTCGTCTCCTGTGTGAGTGATCCAGGTGTGCGGGGTGTAGACGGGGCTGGCCACGACGGCCACTACGCTGTCGTGTGTCGCGTCCAGCTCGTCAAGCAGGACGCCGAGCGGTATCCCCTCCTGCGCGAAGTGCCGCTCGTTGTCGGCGCGCGTATGCCCGAACGGCACCGGCAGGTGCGCCGTGCGCGAGCGATACCAGGGCGGACGCGCCGCGGGGAGCGACAGCCGCACGCGGTCCCAGTCCACCAGGTCCACGCGCGCCGCCGTGGCCGCGCCCAACAGGTCTGCGCGGTCGCTGGCGGCGCGAAGCAGGTGCGCGCGCGTCCACGCGCGCGTGTCGTCGGGCGGCTGGGCGTAGGCGCGGGCGATGTCCGAGGCGTCGATCACGCGCTGAACGTGGCCCTCGTCTTCGAGCCCCCAGAACGGGCCGTCGCGCAGGTCCAGACTGGCATAGAGCTGATCGAGCTGACGCAGAGCGGGTGACTGCCAGCCCAGGTCGGGATGACGGTCCAGCAGGCCCTGCAGCAGCCGCCGCTTCAACACCCAGTCGAGGCGGCGGCTCAAGGCGTCGAAGTCCCGCGCGTCCAGGAGCGTCAGCGTGCTTTCCCACAACTCGAGCAGGCGCGGCGTGTCGGGCACGACGCCCTCGAAGCCGCCCCTCGAGGCAAAACGCGTCGCCTCCGCCAGGAACCCCCACTGCAGATCCACGGCGCGGCGGCGCAGGCCGTTGACGAGGCTGGCCTCGGCGGTCAGCTCGGGGCTGCGCGTGAAGGCGTGGAGCGCCGAGAGCGGATCGTCGAGCGCCAGGTTCGCGTTCACGAAGCCGGCTTCGATCATCGCGGTGACCATCTGCAGCATCCCCGCGCGCAGGACGGTCGCCACCTGGCACAACGTGCTGTCGAAGAAGATTGAATGCAGCCTCGCCAGCGGCGGATCGTGCGCGTTGCGGCCCAGGCCGCACAGCGGTTCGTCGCGCGAGTTCACGATGCCGCGGAAATTCATCGTGTCCAGGCTGACCAGCGTCTCGAAGAAATCCGCGCGCTGGCTGATCTGGTAATCCACCGCGCCTTTGTCGCGCTCCGCCCCCACCTTGCCCTGGCCGGTCAGGACGATGCTGGAGATCTGGAACGCCGCCAGGTAGGCCAGGTAGTGCGCCCGCCGGCAGAAGATCGTGTCCCAGGCGTCGCGCGACAGCAGCACGCTGACGTGGCTGCCATAGGAGTTGCCCTGGCCGTCGCTGTTGTTGGCCAGCACCTGCAGCCGGCAGCCCGGCGGCAAATCGGCGTTCACGTCGTCCATCGCCTCCCGGGCCACGCGCAGCATCGCCCGCCAGTGCGCTACGTGGTCGAACGCGCTCCGCGTTTCGCTGACGGCGATCTCGAGATGATCCGAGTCGATGTAGGCGCAGGCGCCGTTGGTCGTCAGGTACTTGCGGCCCCAGTCGATCGCCTGCGCGGTCGCGATGACGCCCGACGACACGCCGCGGATCGCCGCCAGCAGGCGGCGCGACGCCAGGCGTCCCGTGCCGTCGGGGTCGGCCATGCCCAGGATGAAGTTGCTCAGCTCGACGTCGGCGCCCAGGATCTTGGGAACGACCATGGTGTCCTTCCTACGCGGCGTTCAGCACACGGCGAGACTGGCGCGCCTGTCGCGCCGACGGCTCCACGCGCGCCACGGCGAGATCCTGCGGCAGGCCCGACAGGTGCGTGTGGCAGTTGAATGGCGTCAGCGCCAGCATCGCCCGATCGATCTCACGCGCCACCGCCTCCACGCCGTCGCCCGGGCCGATGCCGGGCAGGCCGCCCGCGTGCTCACGCAGGCAGGCGCGCTCGCTGGCCACCCGCGCGATGTTGGCCAGCACGGCGCCGCTGACCAGATCGCGCGCGAGGATCGCCCGGCGCGTGCCGTCGCGAAACACCAGCGACGCCACTTCGCCCTCGCCGTTCGGGGTGTAGAGCCGCGACACCACGGCGTCGATCACGTCATGGCGCGCATCGTCGGCCGCGCCACCGGCGTAGGGCGCCGACACCGGCATGTGGCGCTCGAGGATCGCGCGGGCCGCCGCCATCGACGGCCGGGGCACCTCCAGCACCAGGTCGCCGAAGCGGCCGGGCCGGAGCAGGCCCGGATCGAGCGACTCGGGGCGGTTGGTGGCGGCCACCACCAGGACGTTGCCGCGCGCTTCCAGACCGTCCAGCTCAGACATGAAGCTCGTGAGCACGCGGTCGTCCACACGTCCGGGACCCTCTGTGCGCGTGTGCCCGATGGCGTCCAATTCGTCGAAGAACAGAATCACCGGCACGCCGGGCTCGCGCGCCCCGGCTTCCTTCGCCACGCGAAAGACCTCCCGGTAGTTGGACTCGCTCTGCGCGTACCACATGCTGTGCAGGGCGCCCGGCTTGATGTGCATGAACCGCGACCGGCCGCCCGGCGACAGCTCCCCGAGCCAGCGCGCCAGCGCACGCGCCACCATCGTTTTGCCGGTTCCGGGTGGACCCACGAGCAACACCGCGCCGGCCCGGCGCAACTGGTACTTCGATACCAGCTCGGGGTGGTGCACGTGCAGGCGGATGCTCCACTGCAGCCGCTCGATCTGGTGGTCCAGGCCGCCGATGTCCTCGAACCGCTCGTCCGGCATCTCGGCCAGGAAGAAGCTGGAGTCGGACGTCCGCGGCAGCCGCTCGAACGCCAGCGCCAGCACCGGATCCCAGCGGACGCGATCGCCGGCGCGCAGCGCGGCGGCGTCGAGCGCGCCGGCCGGACGGGCGATCGCCTCGGCCTCACGCGCCTTGAGGACAAGGCGCCCGTCGTCGAGGACCTGCTGGAATTCGGCCACCTCGCACGCGCGTGTGACGCTGGGCGCCAGGGGCCGCAGCACGACGTTCAGGTCCTGCGTGAGCAGCACGTCGTCGCCGATCGTCAGCGTCCGCGGATCCAGGTCCGGCGCCGGCGTCACCACGCGCGGCATGCCCTGGTGCGCCACCAGCACCTTGTCGTCCAGCCCTTCCACCAGCCGCAGGAAGACAGCGGTGAACCACGGGGGGCTGGTCAGCCGGGCGTGCAGCTTCCGCAGCTCGGCCTGGTGTGCCTGTGCCTCGTTGAGGCCGTGCCGCAGCTCGTCGATCTCGTACAGCAGCCAGTGGTCAACGGCGCGGCTCGTCTCCGCGCCGCGCGCCCGGGCGTGCTCGACGAGCACGCACTGTTCCTGCAGCGACGGGCCCGAAGGCGAAAGGTCGGTCAGGCGATCGAGAACGGCCCGAAGCTCGGCGTCCTCCGTGTCCTGTCTGTGTCGGCGTCGCATCACACGTGCACCTCGTTCCTTTCCTGGAGCCCGGCGCCTGGCTTTTCCTGGAGCCCGGAGCCCGGAGCCTGGAGCCCATGAATCAGACGGAAGCCGCGCGGCTGCAGCGAACCACGGCGCCAGCCGAAGAGTTTCGTTTCGAGGCCGGCCGCCGAGTGCGTGACGACCAGCGCCTGCGTGAAGGCGGATGCGAACATCGCCCGATGGAGCGCGCGGTCCTCCGCGCTCAGAAAGCCGGTGCTCAAATGACAGACCCGCTGGCGTTCGACGGGGCAGGCTTTGCACCAGGCGTGCGCCGGATGGGAATGCCACCATCCCACCAGCAGCTCGCCGGCGTTGCGCAAGGCCACCGCGGCGCGCACGTCGGTCCAGGTGTCGGACGTGAAAGTGAGCTTCACGGCGTCTCCCACTGTGTGCCGCGCGGCGACGTGCGCGGTCACCTCCACGCCGACGTCGTTGCGGCCATCCACACGGCACACGTGCCCCAGCAGGACGCCGCCGGTTTCGCGCTCGCCCGCCTCGCGCGTCAGCGCGCACATCTCTTCGAGCACGGCTTCGGGCAGCACGACCTCGATGTCCGTCGCATCGTGGTCGCCGCACTCCATCGACCCGGCCACGAGCGCCGCGAAGCCGCGATCGCGCACCTCGATGGGTTGGGGTTGCGGGTGCGTCGTGAAAGACAACGCAGGCGCTGTCGCAGGCACCGGTTCGAGATACGCCGCGACGCCGTACCGCACCTGCTCCTCGGCATCGAGTGTTCCGGCCGCGACGCGGGCGGCGACGACCGCACGCGCCGCGTCGTTGAAGTACCCGTTGCCGGGACGTCCGCGTACCAGTCGTGCCCGCCGCCCGCCAGGCAGACGCGGACGGCGCGCACCACCGGTTCGCCGGCTCGTTCGTGCCACAGCGGCACGACAATCGGTTCGCCGTCGCCGGGCTGATGCCACACGCCGTGAGCGCGCAGCCCGATCAAGCGGGCGGCCTCGATGGCCGGCTCCCAATCCGGGTGCAGCGCCTCGCGCACCAGCACGCGGCTCCCGTCGGCCGTCCGGACTTCGAGCACGAAACGATAGGCGCACCGCACGCGCTGCCCTCCCCCTAACCGGCGTCCACGTTGGGTTGCAGGACCAGGCGGTCCCCCGTCTGCACGCTTTCCTGGACGCGCTCGGCGCCCTGCAGGTGCCGCCCCTCGCGGTCCAGACGCGCGTGGTAGCTCAAGGGCCGCCCCGCGCTGTCGTTGGCGGGCAGCCGCATGCGGCCCACCAGCCCCTGAATCAGGTCGTTGACCGTCAGGTCCTCCGGGACATCCGAGACGGCCAGCACTTTCTGGCCGGTCACGTCGCTCACTTCGAATCCACGTTCGGCTACGGCTGCATGCATGACTGTTCCTCCAGGTACGGTTGCGGGCTCTCGTGCGCCGGGAAGGCGCACCTCAGGTAGGCGGCCGCCAGGCTGTCATGGCGAAGCGCCAGCAGCTCTCGGCCGCACGTGTCGCAGGCTGACGCCACGGCCAGCAAGGCGCGCGCCAGGTGACGCTCGGAGATCGTGCGGACCGGCGCCGCGCACACCGCGACCAGATCGCCCCCGCGCTCGCTGAGCGCGGGGCTCACACCTGGCACGGCGGCCCCAGCGGCGACGAGCAGCTCCGATGCGGCACGCAAGGCGGCGGCCGAATAGCCGGACAAGTCGCCCAGCTCGACGATCACGCGCGTGCGGGCGCCAGACTCCTCCACACGCGCCCGATAGGTTCCGCCCCGCGTCACGATGTCGCGGCTCGACGAGAATCGAGCGGTCTCGGAGCCATTGATGTCGCTCGCGCGCGGCACCCACTCCGTGGTCACGGGGTCCGTGCCGGCGTGCGCCACATGGCCCGCGTAGGCCAGGTCCAGGCACGCGGACGCCACGGCGTCGTCAAGGCCCTCGCCGGCATCCAGCGCGACGTCGGCACGCACGTACGGCAACCGCGGCGTCGAGCGGACGCACCAGGCGGGAGGCGCCATGCAGCCAGGCGTTCACGCGCAGCGCCTGGCCGTCGTCGAGGCCGCCCACTTCCGCAGGCAGCGGGCACGTCAGCTCCAGCCAGTCGCTCGTGACGCGCCAGGCCACGCTGGACGGCACGCACTCGAGCACCCGATCGATGCGCGAGTCAGACAGTCTGGCCATCGCCGATGCTCCGTGCGGGGACGTCGTGGATGCGCGGCGCCGCCGCGCGTCGCTTGAGTGGACGGCGATCCACCGGGAACCGGCTCGGGATGCTGCCGCGCCCACTGGCACGCGGCGCGGTTCAGCGCGTCGTCTTCGCGCATCGTCACCTTGTTCCACGTGATGATCTCGAACACCTGGTACAGGAGGTCGACGATCCCGGTCCCCGGAGCGAGCCGGCCCACGCAGATCACCGGCAGCGTGGAGGAGATGTTCGGGTGCCAGATCTGCCGCGGCCCCAGCCAGGTGAGCACGCGGAAAGGGTCGGCTTCCCGTAGGTAGTTGGACGGGAACCACAGGCCGACGTGGAACAGGCTGGCCTCTTCCACATGGCCCGGGGCGCGCTCCACCAGGCCCGGTGCAGCGGAACTCCGCCACGTAGCGATCGCCGGTCCAGTCGATGGGCTGAAGCGACAGCAGGTCGGACTGCGCCGCCAACGCCAGGCCCTCTTCCTGTTGCCGTGTCAGGAACGCGTTCAGGATGCGATCGGCCATGAGCCGCCTCCAATCTCGAGATGCAGGGTCACGTCGCCGCGTGATCACGTTGACGACATCGCCGGCCACGAACCCCAACTCGGTCAGCGAACGCTGTCGCACCTCGTCGGGCCAGCCCGCCGGATCCAGCGCGTCGTGCAAGTCGAAGCCCGCGGGTGATTGGCGGCCGCCACACGACGCGCAGCGAGGAGTGGCGCGGCGGCGCTCGCCGCGAAACACGAACCCGGCTGGCGTGCGGGCGCCGCACTGCTCGCACGTCACGGCGGCAGCCACCACCTGTCCAGCCACACCGATCCGCAGGCCCGTCGCCGGCGCCGCGCAACGCGCTCGCCGTCGCCAGGAGCTCGTCGAGCGTGGTGGACGCCGGGTCGGCGTCGTAGGGCGCCACGGCCCAGCCTTCGTGGTCGGGCATGTGACACTCGGGGTTGTGGCGAAAGCAGGTGACGAAGTGGCGGCTGTGGCGCGCATCCACCATCACGTCCCGGCCAGCCAGCACGTGGTCGCGCTCGCCGGCCAGCAGCTTCCCGCACTCGATCGCCTGTAGCGACGCGGCCAGGGCCGCAAGCGCCGACGGTGCCTGGGTGGGCGGCAGCACGCCGCCCTGCGCCTGGCACGGGTAGGCCTGTTCCACGAGCTCGTAGTCCCGCGGGCTCCAGGCGCACTCGAGGCACGGTGTCCCCGGTCCCGGCGTGAACACCTGCACGCGCGCCAGCATCCCGTCGGCGTCCACGCCGGCGTTGATCCACGGCACGCTCAGCCGCCAGGCGGCCAGGTTGATCGCCATCCGCGTGCGGCGTGAGTCCACCGCGGCCAGGATCACGTCGGACTGCAGCCACGTGAGCGGCAGGTCCTCGAAGGGCTGCTCGAAGGCACGCGTGCGCAGGTCGCGGTTGATTTGGCGCAGCCGCCGCGCGTGCACCTGGGCCTTCGACTTGCCGACATCGGGTGTGTAGATGTTCTGGCCGAGCAGATTGGACTGCTCGTAGCGGTCGCGATCGATCACGGTGACCGCCGTCACCGCGGCCATGCGCCCGAGGTGCCCGAGCAGGTGCGACCCGATGGCCCCGGCGCCCACGACGACCGCATGCGCCATGGCTAGAGGCCCTCCGGCGTCCAGCGGTAGCCGGCATCGAGCGCGGTGTCCTGGGTGCAGGCCGCGCAGGTGAGCGCGTAGGTCCAGCACGGCAGGTCGTCGGAGCCGTGGTGCCACAGGCCGCACAGCGGGCACCGGACCGCCGGGCTGCCGGTGTCAATCCCCTGCTTGCAGCGGGGACAATACCGCGCGCGTCCGACGGCGGATACGGCTCGACGCGCGCACGCATCTCGGTCGAAAACCACGTGGTGAGGCCCGGCACGCGGATCTCATCGCGGTCCTCCAGGACCGCCAGGCCCAGCGGCACGGGGAGGCCGTTCAGCCGCAGCCGCGGCTCAGCGGAAAGAATCGCCCACGCATTCGGCGGATCCGCCGTGCGGTGCAGCCGCACAAGGGCCGTCAGAGAGATCGAGTCCTCCACGAGCGGTGTGGGAACCCACTCGCTTGCGGTATCAGAGACCCAGAGATGCGCCATGACGATCGCCCGCTCCTTGCGCGCACATGCGCGCGTGCCTCTACATCGTATGAAGCCTGATGGGAGTGATCGGAGCGCGTCAGCGCGTCACAGACGGCGGCGCGAGAGGAGCCGCGAAAAACGGCGTCGAACCGTCGCGACGCGCACGGTTGGTCACACGTGACAGGAACCGTGACCTGCTTTGGAACACGGCGGGGAACCAATCCGCGCGCGTCCAACGACGTGGATCCGCGATCCACGGCAGGGCTATCGGATCGGCATTGTACACCACGTCCTACGCGCGAATCGCGGGACGCGCGATAGCACGGGTCTTGCTCAGAAGGAGCTGCCAGCACTTGCCGCACGACGGTCCGACATCGGACGACGGACCGAAAAGCATCGTTGGTGGTCTAAACCGACCACGGAGGTGCTTCATGCGCGCTCGTGTGTTCATGTCATCGGCGTTGGCCGCGGCGGTGGTGGTGTCGTCGGTTGGGGCACAGGGTCCAGAGCCCGAGCCCGTGCAGCTGCCGGCCAGGCGGGTGATCCTCTACAAGAGCGGCGTCGGCTACTTCGAGCACGTCGGGAACGTGAGCGGCTCGCGCGAGGTCTCTATCCAGTTCACGAGCGGCCAGCTGAACGACGTGCTGAAGTCGCTGACCGCGCTGGACCTCGACAACGGCCAGATTTCGGCCATCAACTACAACTCGGTGGCGCCCATCGACCAGCGCCTGCGGGCGCTGCGCGTGCCGCTGGGCTCACGCGCCGACGCGCTGCAGTTCTACAACGCGCTCCGCGGCGCGCGCGTGGAGGTGCGGGCGCCCGGCGGGACCATCGAGGGGCGTCTGCTCGGCGTGGAGCGCAAGACGCGCACGATCGACAACCGCTCCGAGGACGTGGATACGCTGACGGTGGTGGGCTCGTCGGGCGCCGTGCGCAGCGTGGTCATGGGGCCCGAGGTCACGATCCGGATTGGCGAGCAGGATCTGCGCGATGAGATCAGCCGCTATCTGGCCGTCGTCGCGTCGGGGCGCGATGCGGACGTGCGCCGCATGGTGCTGAATGCCACGCGGCACCGGCACGCGGCGGCTGTTCGTCAGCTACATCAGCGAGGTGCCGATCTGGAAGTCCACCTACCGCCTGGTGCTGCCGGAAGCCGCGGGCGACAAGCCGCGCCTGCAGGGGTGGGCGATTGTGGACAACACGATCGGGGAGGACTGGACAGACGTGCAGCTGTCGCTCGTTGCGGGCGCGCCGCAGTCGTTCGTCCAGGAGCTCTCGCAGCCCCACTATGCGCGGCGCCCGGTGGTGTCGCTGTCGCAGGGAACGCTGCTGACCCCGCAGACGCACGCGGCCGCGATCCAGGTCTCCACCGGCACCGTTCGAGGCGTCGCTCGCGACCAGAGCGGCTCCGTCCTGCCGGGTGCCACCGCCAAGCTCTTCGACGCGGGCGGCCGCGTGGTGGCAACGGCTGTCGCGGATGCCTCGGGCGCCTACGTGCTCACTGCCTCTCCCGGCAACTACCGGCTGACGACGGAGCTGGCCGGGTTCAGCACGGCCGCATACGGGATTTCGGTGACGGCCGCTTCGACCACCACGGTCCAAACCACGATGCGCGTCGGCGCGCTGTCGGAGACCGTCACGGTCGGGGCGTCTACGCCCCTCGTCGATCAGCAGCGCGCTACTTTGCGCAGCGGCGGCGGCTCGGCCTCGGAACGGGATCTGGCGGAGGCACCGCCGGCGGCGTGTTCCGTTCGGGCGAAGCCGCGCTCCGCATGCAGTCGGACGCGGACGCTCGAGAACTGGGCGACCTGTTCGAGTATCGGCTCGGACAGCCGGTGACCATCCGGAAGGACCAGTCCGCGCTCGTGCCGATCGTCAATACGCCCATCGAGGCCGAACGCGTGTCGGTGTGGAACCGCGCGACCGGCACCGGCAGGCCGCTGCGTGCCGTGTGGCTGACCAACACGTCGTCCCTGACGCTGGACGGCGGCACCTTCTCGGTGATCGACGCGGGCGCGTTTGCCGGCGAAGGCATCGTGGAGCCCTTGAAGCCGAACGAAAAGCGGCTGCTCTCCTATGGGTCCGACCTCGCCGTGCAGGTCGACGCCCGGCCCACCGATCGGCCGCTTCGCATCGTCCGGATACGCGCGCACAACGGCCTGGTGACCGCTCAGAGTGAGAGCCGCAGCGAGTGGGTCTACCGGGTCAGGAACGAGGACACGACGCCGCGCACCATCATCATCGAACACCCCGTGCGTGCAGGGTGGACACTGCTCGATGGAATCCAGCCGGCGGAAACGACGGGCACGGCGATGCGTTTTCGGCTGCAGGTGGGGGCAAAAGGCGAAGCGACGCTCACCGTGCCCGAGCGCAGCCGCGCCGAGGCGTCCATGGGTATCTTCGACCTCGACGAGGCGCAGTTTCGCCTGTATGCCGAGGGCGGCCTCGACGTCGCTGCCGTGCGGAAGGCACTGCAGCCGGTATGGGACAAGCAGGCGCAGGTCAGCGCGGCCAGCGAAAGAGTGGCGTCGCTCGAACAGCAGGACGCCCGGATCGTCAGCGACCAGACGCGCTTGCGCGAGAACATGAAAGCTCTGCGCGGCAGCGTCGAGGAACGGGCGCTGACGCGGCGCTACACGCGGGAGCTGGCGGGGCAGGAGGACCGCCTGAACACGGTTCGAAACGAGATCAGGGCCGCGACCGCCACGCGGGACGCACTGCAGGTGGAACTGGACACGATGCTGCGAACGCTGGAGTTCGAGGTCGTCTCGCCGTAGAGAGGGCTCGCGTAAAATCCATGGTTGTCGACACATGAGGGGATGGGAGCCGTGGGCCGCCGCCGGAATCTGGGCCGTGACGATGACGGCCGCGCTGCCGCAGGCCGCCGCGCGACCACAGGTCGCGGGGCCGCAAGGCCCGGCTGCCGCCGGCGCTGACACCGCGACGCAAACCGTCCGGCGCACGCTCGATCAGGACCTGTGTGACCTGCCACAACGCCCGCGCCCAGGCTGGCGGTCTGTCGCTGGCCGATCTCGATCCCGCCCGCGTGGCCCCGGACGCCGAACGCTGGGAAAAGGTTGTCCGCAAGCTCAAGACGGGCACCATGCCGCCGCCCGGCATGCCGCGTCCCGAGCCGGCGGCCGCGCTGCGGCTGACGGGATGGCTGGAGGCGGAGCTGGATCGCGCGGCACCGGTCAACCCGGGACGGCCGCTGCTGCGTCGCCTGAATCGGGCGGAGTACGCCAACGCGGTGCGCGATCTGCTGGACCTGCGGGTGGATGTCCGGTCGCTGCTGCCCGCCGACGACGCGGCCTTCGGCTTCGACAACGTGGGCGATCTGCTGGTGGTGTCGCCCGCGCTCATCGAGCGGTATCTCGACGCCGCCGATCGGGTCAGCGCGCTGGCGATGGGCGATCCCGCCACCGCCGCCGGCGCCGAGACGTATCACGTGCGCGGCGACCAGTCGCAGGATCGGCATATCGAGGGTCTGCCCTTCGGCACGGTGGGCGGCCTGGCGGTCCCGCACACCTTTCCGCTGGACGGCGAATACGAATTCACGCTGTCGCTCTTCCGCACGAACCTCGAGGCCATCCGCGGCCTGGAGCATCCGCACCAGATCGAGATCGCGATCGACGGCGCGCGGATTTTCCTCGGTACGGTGGGCGGGCCTCAGGACGCGGGCGGTGGCGGCGACGCCAGCATCACCGACCGATCCGACGCCATCGATGCACGGCTGAAAGTGCGCGTGCCGGTGAAGGCCGGGCCGCGACTGGTGACGGCGGCGTTCATCCAGAAGTCAGGCGCGGGCACCAACCGCCTGCGGCCGTTCGTGCGCAGCAACTCGGGCACCTACGACTCCACCGGCCGTCCGCACCTCGAGACGCTGACCGTGGCCGGCCCGTTCAGCCCCACCGGACCCGGCGACACACCGAGCCGCAGGCGCATCCTGACCTGCCGTCCGTCGGCCGGCGCCACTTCGGAGACCGCGTGCGCGACGCAGATCCTGTCGGCGCTGGCGCGCCGGGCGTACCGCCGCCCCGTGACTCGCGCCGACGTGACGCGACTGCTGACGTTCTACCGCGAAGGCCGGGAGAAAATCAGGCTTCGAGACCGGGATCCAGCTGGCGCTGCGCCGCATCCTCGCCAGCCCCTCGTTCGTGTTCCGCACGGAAAACGACCCGGCCGGCGCGGCCCCTGGGAGCGCCTACCGCGTGAGCGATCTGGAGCTCGCGACGCGCCTCTCCTTCTTCTTGTGGAGCAGCATTCCCGACGAGACGCTGCTCTCGCTTGCCGAGCAGGGGCGCCTGCGCGATCCCGCCGTTCGCGCGGGGCAGGTGCGGCGCATGTTGTCTGACGCGCGGTCGCAGGCACTGGTCGACAACTTCGCGGGCCAGTGGCTGCACCTGCGCAACCTGCAGACCATCGCGCCCAACTCCGACGAGTTCCCCGATTTCGATCACGACCTGCGCACGGGCTTCCGCCGCGAAGCCGAGCTCTTCTTCGAATCGGTGATGCGCGAGGACCGCAGCGTCCTGGATCTGATGACGGCGGACTACACGTTCGTGAACGAACGGCTGGCGCGCCACTACGGCATCCCCAACGTCTACGGCAGCCACTTCCGCCGCGTCTCGTTGACCGACGACGCGCGCCGCGGGCTCCTGGGCAAGGGCAGCATCCTGTTGGCGACCTCGCACGCGGACCGCACCGCGCCCGTGCTGCGCGGGAAGTGGATTCTGGAAAACGTGCTGGGAACGCCGCCACCCCCACCTCCGGCCAACGTACCCGCCCTCGAACCGGCCGCCAGCGCGGCGCCGAAGACCGTACGCGAGCGCATGGAGGTGCATCGCGCCAGTCCCTCGTGCGCCAGCTGCCACCGAGCAATGGATCCGATCGGCTTCGCGATGGAGAACCTGGACGCCGTGGGGGCGTGGCGCACGCGCGACGGCGGCGCGGCAATCGACGCGTCGGGCCTGCTGACCGACGGCACAGTGGTCAACGGCGTGGTGGAGCTGCGGCAGGCGCTGCTCCGCCGCCCCGACGTGTTCGTGGGCACGCTGACCGAGAAGCTGATGATCTACGCGCTCGGCCGTGGCCTGGGGCACGAGGACATGCCGACCGTGAGGAAGATCGGCCGCGATGCCGCGGCGAAGGGATACCGGTTTTCCGCGGTGGTGTATGGGATCGTCGAAAGCGCACCGTTCTTGATGCGGACCGCGGGGGATCATGAAATTCACAATGCAAAATTCAAATGCACAAGTCACAAAGTAAGACCGGAAATGCAGTTCCGGCCCCGATTTTTGACTTTTGAATTGTGAATTGTGAATTAGCGTATAAGGATCTAGATGTTCATCACCAAGACATCCCTCCCACGCCGAACGTTCCTCCTCGGCATGGGAAGCGCGGTGGCGCTGCCGTTTCTCGAGTCGATGGTCCCCGCCGCGACGGCGCTGGCCCAGACGCCCGCGAAGCCGACGCTGCGGTTCGGGGCCGTCTACTTCCCCAACGGCGCCACCATGCCCCACTGGATGCCCAAGCCGGCAGAGGCGGGCCTGGAGCTCACGCCGATCCTGTCGCCGCTCGAAAAGTTCCGATCGCGAATGAACGTGGTGGGGAATCTGTCGCGCGCCGGCGCGCTGACGGCAACGGATCACGCGGTCAGCTCGGCGGGCTGGCTGAGCGGCGTCGTGGCCAAGCAGACCGAGGCCGAGGACATCCGGCTCGGCGTCACGATCGATCAGGTGCTCGCCAAGGAGATCGGCCAGGACACGCCGTTTCCCTCGCTGGAGTTTGCCACCGAGGACTTCTCCGGTTACATCGGCGGCTGCGTCCCGGGTTACAGCTGCACCTACATGAACACGATCTCGTGGGCCGGCGAGACCGCGCCGCTGCCGATGGAGATCAATCCGCGCGTGGCGTTCGAGCGCATGTTCGGCCGCGCCGGCACCGCCGCGCAGCGGCTGGCCCGCATGCGCGAGAACCGCAGCATCCTGGACTCGATTGCCGAGGAGGCCGCGGAACTGCGGCGCCGCCTGCCGGCGCAGGACAGCGCGCGGCTGGGCGACTACCTCGACCACGTCAGGGAGATCGAGCGCCGCATCGAGAGAACGGAAGCCAAGAACGCGAGCGACGTGACGGCGGTTGAAGCCCCGCTCGGCGTGCCGGCGACCTTCGAAGAACACACGGCGTTGATGTTCGACCTGCTGGCCGTGGCGTACGTGGCCGACATCACGCGCATCTTCACCTTCATGATGGGCCGCGAAGCCAGCCAGCGCACGTATCCGGAGCTGGGCATCGCCATGCCCCACCACGACGTCTCGCATCACGGCGGCCAGGCCGAGAAGATGGAGCAGCACGCGAAGATCAACGCGCACTACGCGAAGCTGTTCGCCACCTTCGTCGACCGGCTGGCCAATTCGCCCGACGGCGACGGGTCGGTGCTGGATCACTCGCTCATCGCCTTCGGCGCGGGCATGAGCGACGGCCAGGCCCACTCCGCCTATCCGCTGCCGCTCGCCACGGTGGGCGGGCTGGGCGGAAAGATCAAGGGCAACCGTTTTGTCGTGGCGCCCGACTGGACGCCGGTGGCGAACCTGTGGCTGAGCGTTGCGGATCTGTTCGACGTGCGACTCGAGCGATTCGGAGAAAGTAACGGGCGGGTGTCGCTGTAGCCGACGGATGACACGACGGCTATTCGACAGGCTCCGGGCTCCAGGCTCCGGGCTCCAGGCCTCGTGGGGACTCACCACCCTGCTTGGCGTCATGCTCACGCTGCCGATCGCAGCGGACGCGCAGCGCGGCACCGCCAAACCCGCGAACGCCGCTGACGCCACGGGCACAACCGCACTTCATCTGGCCGTCCGGGCTGGAAACGGCGAGACGGTCCGGAAGCTGCTCGCTTCTGGCGCGAACGCGCGCGCTGCCAATCGCTACGGCGTCACGCCGCTGCAGCTCGCGGCCGTGAACGGCGACGCCGCGATCGCCAAACAACTCCTCGCGTCGGGTGCGGACCCGAACGCCGTGCTGCCCGAAGGTGAGACGGTGCTGATGACGGCGGCGCGCACCGGCGTGCCCGACGTGCTGCGGATCCTGATCGAGGCCGGCGCTAACGTGCACGCCGCCGAGAAGCTGTACGGGGAAACGGCGCTGCATTGGGCCGCGGCCGAGAACCATGCCGAAGCTGTCCGCGTGCTGGTGGCCGCGGGCGCGTCTCCAGACGTGCGCTCGGCCACGCAGGCGTTTCCGAGACGCCGCACCGGCCAATCGGTGCTCTCGCTGGGCAGCTGGACGCCGCTCATGTACGCCGCGCGCCAGAACGCGCAGGATGCGGCGCGCGCGCTGGTCGCGGCGGGTGCGACGCTGGACGAAACCGACCCCGACGGCGCCACGGCGCTCGTCGTGGCCATCATCAACGCCCACTACGACACGGCCGTGCAGCTCCTGGACGCGAGCGCGGACCCCAACGTCGTGGACAACGAAGCCGGCATGGGGCCGCTGTACGCGGCGGTGGACATGCACAGGCTGGCGATCGGCCATGGCCGGCCCAACCCCAAGCCCTCGGGCACGCTGACGGCGGTGGATGTCGTGCGCCGCCTGCTGGAGCGCAAGGCCAACCCGAACGCGGCACTGAAGGCGCCCATCTTCCAGCGACATCACACGTTCGGCGACGGTGCGCTGGGCAAGGGCGCCACGCCGCTGATGCGCGCCGCCAAGTCGGGCGACGTCGAGGTGATGCGGCTGTTGCTGGCGGCCGGCGCCGATCCGCAGGCGCGACTGGCGAATCAGGCCACCACGCTGATGCTCGCGGCCGGCCTCGGTTGGCGCGACGGCAGCCCGGCGGCGCCCTCCTACGATCAGGGTACCGAGGAGGACGCCACGCGCGCGATCGACCTGCTGGTGAGCCTGGGCGTTCCGCTCGACGCGGCGACCGATCAGGGCGACACCGCCCTGCACGTGGCCGTCACCGGCCGCGGTTCGCCTGCGATCGTCCGTCACCTGCTCGCCAAAGGCGCCAGCCAGGCCGCGCGTAACAAGCGCGGGCTCACGCCGCTCGAAGCCGCCAAGGCCAGCCGGAAGGACCTGCGCGACCTCGTCGCGATTCTCGCCAAGAACTAGCCGGAAGCCAGCTCGACGGTGGCGCGGTACAATGCCCCGTCGTGTTTGCCCCAGTAATAGCCGTCGCGGGCACCCTGCTCGCCGCTTTTCACGTGTGGCTGCTGGGCAAGCAGGCATGGACCGGGCAGCTGGAGTACGAGGCGTCCCTTCGCTGGCTGCTGGCGTTCAGCCTCGTCGGCGGCCTCTTTTTCCTGCACAAGCACGGAGTGTCGCTTCGAGGCCGCCGGGCCACGGCACTCTGGGTGCTCGCGGCCGTCCTCCATGGGCCGGCTCTGGCAGACTCCGTGCGACCGGGGGCGCCGTTGCCGGCTGAAGTCTCCGCCGTTGCGATCCAGATCACTGGCGCGGCACTGGGGCTGGCGCTGGCGATCGCGTTCACCCGCATCTGCCGAAGCCGGCGCCTCTCGATCGATTCCCGTGGGCCGCTTCCCAGACCAACGCAGCTCGCCGGCGCCTTGCCGCACGTCGTCATCAGCGGCTTCCTGCCGCGCCCGCCTCCAGCCTAGCAAGCCTGCGTCCCCCCTCGAGGCTTGGCCTCGCGACGAGCAGTTGTCTGATTGCCCGCACACCGCCACCCCGGTCGTGCGGGCGTGTGGAGTTGTCAACGTGATGCGTACGCAAGTGTTGTCATTCGTCGCCGCCCTGATCCTGTGGGCGGCTCCCCTCCTGGCCGCCACGGTCAGCGGCGTCGTGACCGACGGAACCGGTGCACCGCTCGCGGGCGCGCGCGTGGTGCTGCGCGCCGCGGCCACCGGGCAGGAAACAGAAGCCCAGACCGACGCCAACGGTCGCTATTCGCTGACCGCCCCGGGCGCCGGGAGCTTTCTGCTGGTCGTGACCCGGAGCGGCTTCGCTGAAGCGGCCCGGACGGTTGTCGCAGAGCTGCCGGACCAGGCCATCGAGATGGCCGTGCAGCTCGATCTGGGCGGCTTGACCGCCGACGTGAGCGTGACGGCCGCGCGCAGTGACCGCGAGATCCGGCAGATTCCGCTGCACGTCGAAACGCTGACCGCCGCCGCGATCGAACAGGCCAACCCGGTCTCGACAGGCGAGGCGCTGGCCAGTGTGGCCAACATCACGCAGGTCGGGAACGGTCCCTTCGGCGTGCGGCCCCGCCTGCGCGGGCTGGACTCGACCCGCATGCTGATCCTGATCGACGGCGAACGCCTGAACACCGCCCGCCAGGCCACCAATCGCACCGGCGCCGAAGTGGGTCTGGTGCCGCCCGACGCGGTGCAGCGCATCGAGATCGTCAACGGCGCGGGCACGCTGCTGTACGGATCGGACGCGCTGGCCGGCACCATCAACATCATCACCAACGAACCCACGTTCTCGCCCGCCACGCGGTGGCTGTACGGCTTCAACAGCTACTACAGCTCGAACGAGAACGGCCGCCGCGGCACGCTGACCCTTGGCGTCACGACGCCCAAGTACGCCGTACGGGTGCAGGGTGGCGCGGAGGCGTTCGACGACTACGAGGCGGGCGATCTCGACGTGGAGGACACGCGCCCGTTCTTCACGTCGGGCCGGATTCGACGCGGCGACACCATCGACGACAACTTCGGCGCCGCCGGCCTGCGCTTCGGCGCGTTCCCCGACCCGTTCAACGCGCCGTACGTCCGCACCGATGCCACGGTGCCCAACTCGCAGGCGAGCGGCAACTTCGTGTCAGCGACCGGGCTGGTCAAGCTGGCCGAGAATCGCAGCCTGCGTGTCGCTATCAGCGCCGCCACATGAAGGACATCGGGTTCCCAGACTTCTCCCAGCCCTACTTCTTCAACGCCACCTCACTGCCGCACAGCAATCTCGACAAGGTGTCGGGGCGCTACGAGGCCCAGGCCGTCACACCGTGGCTGGCGAACCTCTCGCTGACCGCCTATTACCAGCGCACCGAGCGGCTGCTGCGGAACCTGCTGCCGGTGCAGTTCCCGGCGCCCACGGCGATCACGTTCTTTCCGATCGCGGTCATGCGGCTCGACGTGCTCTCGGAAACCGAACAGCGTGTGTGGACGCCTGGCATCGATCTGCAGGCCGTACTGACACCCGCCACGAACCACGTGGTCACGACCGGCCTGACCTTCTACCGCGATCGCAGCAGCGACGAACGCCTGACCACCACCAGGACGTCGATGGTGGGCCAGGTGGCGCTCGGCCCGCGCGGTCCGGCCGCCACTGTGTTCCCGTTGTTTCTCCAGCTGGGACCGCTCTCGATCGCGCGCCCCGTCCGTGTGCCGGACGCCAGCCTGCGCGACGTCGCGGTGTTCATCCAGGACGAGTGGCGGGTGCGGCCACAGCTGTCGGTGATCGGCGGCCTGCGTGGCGACTTCTACAATTTGAACAGCGAGGCGACCGAGGGCTATTCCGTCGCGTCGGTGGTCGCCGGCGCGGTGCCGGCGATCGATCCCGAGCTCGCTGCCCGATCCCAACGGCGTGACCGTGGCCCGCCAGGCGCTCACGGGCGACATCGGCCTGGTGGTGAACCCGTCGGGACGCGTCAACCCGTTCATCCGCATCGGCCGCAGCTATCGTCATCCCAACCTCGAAGAGCTGCTCTTCGCCGGGCCAGCCACCACCGGCAGCATCGCGCCCAACATCAACGTGAAGCCGGAAACGGGTGTGAACTTCGACGTCGGCACCAAATTCGCGGCCGGCGGCGTCACGGGCGGCGCCTACGTGTTCGTGAACCAGTACAAGAACTTCATCGTGCAGGACCTGGTGGTCGCCACCACGCCCGGCGGCGCGCTGGTGCAGACCGTCAACTTCGCCGACGTGCGGGTCAACGGCCTGGAGCTTTCCGCCGACGCGCCGCTGGTATCGCGCTATGGGATCGTGACCTTGTCAGCGTCAGGCGCGTTCATGCGCGGCACCATCACCGAAGCCACCGACCCGCGCACGGGCGCGTCCTACGACGACACGCCGTTCGACGACATCACGCCGATCAAGGTCGTGTTCTCGGGGCGCTACACCGAGCCGAAGGGGCGCTGGTGGGCCGAATACGGCGTGCGATCCCAGGGCGACGTGACGCGCGTGGCGCGCACGCTGCTGGAGTCGCCGTTCATCATCCCGCAGGACCTGATGTCGCTGGACGGCTTCGCCGTGCAGCGCCTGGCCTGGGGCATCAACTTCACGCGCGGCCGCGACCGGCTGGGCGTGACCTTCGCGTTCGAGAATCTGGCGGACAAGTACTATCGGGAGCATTTTCAGTTCGCGCCTGCTCGAGGCCGGAGCTTTACGGTCGGCGTGAACGTAGGAGCGTTCTAGGCCCCAGGCGTCAGGCCCCAGGCCACAGGCCCGGAGCCTCCCTGGAGCCTGGAGCCCGGAGCCTGAAGCCATGAGTTCCTCTTTCGTCCACTTCATCCCCATCCTCACGACTCTCCTCGCTATCCCGTTCTCGCTCGAGATCTACCGTCGCTACCGCCGCTTTCCCGATCGCCTGCACCTGCTGTGGTGGGCGATCGGCATCGCCACTTACGGCGTCGGCACGGCCACGGAAGCGGCCACGACGCTGCTCGGGTGGCGCGAGCCCGTCTTCCGCGCGTGGTACGTCTCGGGCGCGCTCCTCGGCGGCGCACCGCTCGCGCAAGGCACGGTGTACCTGCTGCTCTCGCGCCGCGTGGCGCACGCGCTGACGGCGCTGCTCCTGACCTACGTGGCGCGTGGCCACGGTGGCGGTCTACCTGTCACCGATCGACTATGCCGCCGTCGAGACGCATCGGCTGTCAGCGGCCGCGTGCTCGGCTGGCAGTGGGTGCGGATGTTCAGCCCGGTGGTGAATCTCTACGCCGTGGTGTTCCTGATCGGCGGCGCGGTGCTGTCGGCGCTGCGCTACAGCGGCGATCCTTCTACGCGCCACCGCATGTGGGCGAACGTGCTCATCGCCGATCGGCGCCATCCTGCCGGGCATCGGCGGGACCGCGACGCGCATGGGGCACGTGGAAGTGTTGTACGTGACCGAGCTGGTGGGGATGCTGTTGACGTGGATCGGGTATCGGATGAGCATTCGGCCGGTCCCGGCTCCAGGCTCCAGGCTACAGGGCTCCAGGCCTCCTAAGTTCTTGCCGGATTTGCAGCCTTTGACCTTTCGCCTTTTGCCTTGGCCTGGCTGATCTACCCGGGAATGGGTATGCCATTCCCCAGGTCGATCGTCCCCGGAAGGGCGCCCAGCTTCTGTTCCTTCTGCCCCACGATCGCACCTTCGCAACGGATCGTGCCGGTGCCCGATGTCTTGCCCGTGGCGATGCGTTTGATGCGCCCACCCTGGATGGTCAGCTGCGCGCCGTCGATCGCCAGGGCCAGGTCGATCTGGAAGTGCAGTTTACCGATCGGCCGGTCCGCGACCACCAGCTCCAGATGCGGCGTGTGCTTCGACTCGAGCTTGTGCTTCGACAGCGCGACGACAATGACTTCGTCGGGCGGATAGGCGGCTTCGTCGCGATACTTGCGCAGCTCGCGCGTCTTGTTCCATCCCTCCACCAGCACGCCCGACCACGTCGATGTCGAGCAGCCGGCCGAGATGCTGGCCCATGTTGCTCTGCATCATCTTCCAGGCCGTGCCGGCCTTGTCCTGCAGCTGTTCCTGCAGCCGCGCGTAGGCCTCGGTGGTCGCCGAGATCCGGCAACTGGTCGGACGACACGCCGCCGGGTCCCATCCCGAACAGGCCGCCAACCGTGACGCGGGTGCTACTCATACAGCCTCCGTTCCTCGACGACCAGCGCGGAGCCGCCCACGTCGAGGGAGTGATCGTCGACGCCGCGCGACACGCGCACGCGCACGTCCATCGTGATGAGGGAGCGGCCCGACACCTCGAGCCGCACCGTCGCGTCGCCGAACTCGGGACGCACGACAAGCGCCGGCGGCGGCGTGGCGGGCATGGCCGTCTGGATAGGAGGTGGCGCTGGCGGCGGCGACGCGCCTGGCCACCAGAGCTTGTACGTCGAGACGCCGATCGTCACCAGCGCCACGATCAGCGTCAACAGCCAGGGCGGCAATAGCGGCTGAACCGGGATGGCCACGGGCGCAGCAGGCGCTCCAGTGGCGCTTTGAGCCGGCTGCTCAGCGGCGCCGGGTTGCGCCACGGGACCGGCCGCGGGAGGAGTCTCCTGCACCGCGGGCACCGGCGTCAGCTCTGGACCGGGCACCGGCGCGGGCACCGGCGTGACCGGCGCCGGCTGTTGTGCCAGCGGCGGCGGTGGCGGTGCGGCGACGAAGAGCGTGACGGGCGTCAGACGCGCCACGCGGGTGTTCGGTTCCGGCGCCTGCCGCTCCACCAGACGGCTCGACGCCGTCGCGTCCTGCTCGGGACCGGCGCGCAAGCCAGCGGCCTCGAGAAGCGCCACGGCGCGCTGCCGGGACACGCCCACCACATTCGGGACGAGAATCGGTACCGCAACGGCCACCGTCGCGAGCACGCGCGATCCCCGCGTCACGCGCGTGCCCGATGCGGGCTGCTGCTGGAACACTCGCCCCGGCGGCACGGCATCTGTTTCCTGATCGGCATCCTCGAACGACAGCCCTCGTTCGGCGACCGCCCGCTGCGCGGCGTCGGCCGTGAGCCCCGAGAGGTCGGGCACCTCGATGCCGGTAGCCACGCCGATGCGCACCGCGGCTCCGACCACCACCTCGGTGCCGGCGCCAGGCACCTGCGACACCACCTGCTCCGGCGGCAGCAGTGACGCCGCGTCATCCGCGGGGCTCGCGCGAAGACTCAGTCGCCCCAGTTCCTGTATTGCATCGGCACGGGTGCGCCCGACGACGTTGGGGATCACCACGCGCCTGGGCACGGCGACCGTGATCCCAACCGACGCGCCAAGCGCCACGAGCACGCCGGCTTCAGGCACTTGCCGCAGCACGGTGCCGGGTGTCAGGTCGCTTGTCTCCTCCGAGCGGCGTGGGTTCAGACCCACGGCGGCGATACGCGCCGCGGCTGCGTCGGCTTGCTGTTGAACGACGCGAGGCACCGTCACACCGGAGGCCACGAAGACGGTGACGGCCTGACCGATCTGGACGCCGGCTCCCGGTGCCACCGACTGGCGCGCGATCGTATTGGGCAGGCCGCCGGCGCGGGCGTCGATCTGCTGGGTCAACTGCAACCGCAACTCGGTGACCCGCGCGTCGCGTTCCGCGACCGGAAACGCGCGCCCGACCAGATCCGGCATCGGAAAGAGTTGCGGCTGCGGCGGTTGAGGCTGCGGCGGTTGAGGCTGCTGTGGTTGAGGCTGCGGCGATGGCGGTTGCGGTTGTGGTTGTGTTGGAAGAACCCGTTGCGCCTGGGCGACCACGATCAGCACCGTCGATCTCGGGCGGACTGCGGTCCCTGGCGCCGGCTTCTGATCGACGATCGTGCCGGGTGCGACCCGCGCCACCTCCACAAACTGGCGCTGCACCTCGAGGTTCAGCTTGGAGAGCAGCGCCGCGCCCTGCAGCATCTCCATACCCAGCACGCGGGGCACCTCGAGAGGGGGCTCGGGGTCTGGACGATCGGGCGGCGCCTGCGCGACCAACACGTCCACGAGCGACTTAGGCTTCACCGCCGTCTCGGCCTCGGGCTTCTGATCGACGACGGTGCCCGGGCGCGCGCGGGTAGTCACGACCGCGCGAGGTTGAATTTGTAGTCCGCGCTTGACCAGGACCTCTGTGGCCTGCTCCAGAGTCATGCCCTCGACCAGGGGCACGCGGAGCACCGGGATCGTGACCGGACCCGGTCCGGGATTCTGTGGCGCGTCGGGTTCGGCCACGGCCACGAACACCGTGACCGTCATGCCGGCGCGGACGGCGCCGTTGGCGGCGGGCTCGTGGGCGATGATCACGCCGGGCTTCGCGTCCTTGGTCGGCCGGCCGCGCGGCATCAGCTGCAGCTTCAGCCCCTGCACGCGCGAATCCTGCTGCGCGGCCTGGAAGGTCAGGCCGACCAGGTTGGGCATCCGAGGCTGTAACTGAACCTGCGTGCGCGCGCGCAGCGTGCCAGCGGGAGCCGGCGCCTGCTCCACCGTCTTCGTCTGCGCTGTCGCGGGCGCAGTTGTCCAGGCAAAGAGCAGGCAGCTGACGGCGAGAACCACGCGAGGCGTCCTCATTGCGGCTAGTAGGTATAACGCCGCGGAGCCGGAAAGCGAAGGTCAGCCGTATCTAGTTGGTCGTTGGTCGTAGGTCGTTTGTCGTTCTTCTCAGAACTGCACAACGACCCACGACTAACGACTAACGACTAACGACCAACTACTGCAACGGGATGAATGCGAGCCCGTTGTTCGCGTTCATCGGAATCACCAGCTGGTTCCCGCCCGCGTCGTAGCACATCGATGCCGGATTGGGGATGTTCTGTGCGATGAGCTCCGACGGCCGACCAGGCCGGATTCGCGACACGCCGCCATTGACGACGCTGCTCACGTACTTCGTGCCGTCGGGCCGGATGACCAGACCATCGTTGCCGGCCTGCGAGGCCTTCTCGGTGGACACCAGCATGCCGGTGGGCGTGAACGTCAGCACCTCGTCGTTGCCGATCATCACCACCACGATGTTGCCTTTCGGATCCAGCGCGATGCCGTTGGGCTGACGCAGCGGCGCACCCTGCACGAGGATCGACGCCTCGCCGCTCGGCGTGATCTTCCACACCTGCCACGTCGTCGGATCGGGCGTCTGCCCACCGGTGCCGGTCTGCGTGGCGTAGATGGTGCCGTCGCCGGCCACGGCGAGATCGTTGAAGCCGTTGGACTTCGGCACGGGCACTTCACCCGCCGGCGCGCCCGTCTTCATGTTGAACTTGCGGACGACCGACACCAGCGGATCGGTCGGGGTGGTGCCGCCGTCGCGGTCCGCCAGATACAGCACGCCGTTCACGATGTCGCTGCCAAGCGGCTCGTTCAGCACCAGCTTCGGGGTCAGGTTGTCGCGCTGCGGGCCCGGGTTCTGCAGGCCGATCCAGCGCGCGGTATGCACCGATCCGTCGTGATTGATGAAGGACACCCAGGCGTTGTTGGTCTGGACGTTCTGCCCCACGCCGCGGTTGGGCACCACGATCAGATCGCGCGTCGGATCGTAGGAGCAGCTCTCCGCCGAATAGATGGCGCCGTAGACCTTCACGTTCTTCGACATTGCGTTGAACGCGCCGTCGGCCGCCGGGGCGATGGGGAGCCCCAGGGCATTGCCCACCGAGAAGGGCTCGGGCTTGCCCCCGCCCTGCGGGGCCTGAGCTGTCACGCCCACGGACAGTGCTAGTTCCAGGGCCAGGGCCACGGCCGCGGCAACGGTCATCGATAGCAATCTCGTCATCTGATCCACTCCCCCTGATGGGCTTGGGCAACGTTGCCCGCCGAAGAGATTACGACAGCTGTGAGCCCGTTTCCGGCGGAATCGCACCTTGGGGGGCAGGAGGGAATCAGATGCCAGTCCTGGCCACCCGCTCAATGCCCGGCGCCACCCTGATCCTGCTGGGGTTGGCGGCTCTGCAGGCGCCGATCCGCGCCCAGGGTCAGGCCAACTCGTTCGACCAGCTCGGCGTGCTCGTCCGCGCTGGGGAAAAGGTTACCGTCACACCGGCCACGGGCCCGCCGTTTTCGGGACGAATCGCGAGCCTGTCGCCCGACAGCCTGACGCTGCTGGTCGGCAAGGAGATGAGAACGCTGCAGGAGCGGGATGTCACCTCGATCCGGCATCGCCGCGACGACTCGCTGGCCAACGGCGCGGCGTGGGGGCTGGGCTCAGGCGTCGCCGCCGGCCTGGCGGCCTGCGGCACCTGTCATATCGGACCTGGGCTCATGATGGGCGGGATCTTCGGCGGCATCGGCGCGGGAATAGGTGTCGGCATCGACGCGCTGATTCGGGGCAAAGTCGTCGTGTACCGGGGCCGGGCCTCAAGCGGGCGCGTGGTCCTGACGCCGCAGCTGGCCCCGTCGCACAAGGGCGTGAACGTGTCGGTGCGATTTTGAGGGCTCTAGGCTCTGGGCTCTCGGCTCTAGGAAGAACCGACAACTGCTCGGCGGTCTTTGAACCACTGGTCGGCATTGCCATTGATGATGTGACGGTGCGCATCGATGAAGCCGGGCATGACGGTCATGCCCCGCGCGTCGATCCTCTGGCCCGCCGCGCCCGCGGGTGCGGCCCGGACCGGCCGAAACAATCCGTCCGTCGCGGACCACCACGGTCCCATTGGGGACCACCGTCCCATTTCCGACCACGATGCGGGCGTTGGAGATGACGAGATTCTGGGCGCGCGCCTGAGTGGCGGACAACGCCAAGACGATTGATACGAAGAACGCTGCGCGCGTCGTCATAGGTTGTCCAGGCTCCAGGCTCCGGGCGCCAGGCTCCAGGCCTCGCCAAGAGCCTAGAGCCTAGAGCCAAAAGCCCAAACTCAGTGTCTAATGTTCGTCGTTCCCCTTTCGCGAACTTCTCCAAGGAAACTCCGTATTCCACGAACAAGGAGAATTTCCCATGAGCCTCAGATCCACTGCTCTCGCCGCGGCCCTCGCGCTGATGCTGGGCGGCTCCGCAGCGGCGCATCACAACATGTCGGCTCTCTTCGACTTCAACGACCGGGTGACGCTCACCGGCACCATCACGAAGATCGACTGGCGCAACCCGCACATTTACGTCTGGGTCGAGGCCAAGGACGCGACCGGGCCTCAGGAATGGGCCATCGAAGGGCCGCCGCCGGGATTCTTCCGCGCCCGCGACATCAACAAGATCGACTTCGAGAACGCCATCGGCAAGTCTGTGACCGCCGAGGCCAGCCGCGCGCGCAACGGCTCCAAATCGGGGCTCCTGCGCATGCTGACGCTGCCCGACGGCAAGGTGGTGTCGGCGTGTCCCCAGAACTGCTGAGACGTTGAGGAGAACGGAGATGAAGAGGACGTCGTCCATCGTCGCACCGCTGGCCCTCGCGGCCGCCCTGCTCCTGGCCCCCACGCTCGTGCACGCGCAGCTGCCGCGAGACCCGGCTGAACGCGCGCGAATCATCGCGCAGATTCTCGAGACACAGGCGCGCCAGCTGACGATCTTCGATCGCCGGGGCAACAGCGTCGGCGTGGTCGGGCCCCGCGACTTGTACAACCAGCCGGTCTTCTCGCCCGACGCCACACGCATGGCGGTGATCAAGCCGGATCTTGAAAAAGAGACCAACGACCTCTGGATCATCGACGTGGCCAGCGCCCGCCGCACGCAGATGACGACGAGCGAAACGCGCGAAGGCGTGAACTCGCCCGCATGGTCGCCCGACGGCAGCCAGATCGCCTACGTGGCGCTGCGCAAGGGCTTCTTCGGCATCTATCGACGGCCGTCGAACGGCACCGGCGCGGAGGAGCTGATCCATCAGGGTTCGGCGCCGATGACGCTGACCGACTGGTCACAGGATGGCCAGTACCTGACTTACTTCTCGAACGACCTCACCGGCGGCGGCCTGTACGCAGTGGCGCTCGCGGGCGACCGCAAACCGATCGAGGTGCTGCGCGACAAGTGGCAGAACACCGGTCCACGTCTCTCGCCCGACAACCGCTTCATGGCGTTTGTGTCGAACTCGTCGGGCCGCAACGAAGTGTACGTGGTGCCCTTCGATCCGAAGGCCGCGGCGGGCACTGCTCCTACGCCGATCAAAATCTCGGATCAGGGCGGCACGGGCATGGGGTTCTGGCGCAAGGACGGCAAGGAGCTGTTCTACCTGGCCGCGGACCGCAGCATCATGTCGGTCGAGGTCGGCACCGGAGCCGCGCCCTTCAGCAAGCCGCGGGTCCTCTTCAGGCCCGCCGCCGACATCGTGGCGGGCGTTGCGCCGGGCGTGACCAGTGTGAGCCGCGACGGCGAGAAGTTCGTGATCGCCGTCCCGCGCCCGCAGCTGCGGACGCTCACGGTGTTCGATCGCTCGGGCAAAGCCGTGAGTACCGGTGGCGCAGCCCGGCTTCTACAACCAGCCGCACCTCTCGCCCGACGGCACGCGCGCGCTGGTGATGCGCAACGACCCGCAGACCGGCAACGGTGACATCTGGGTGATGGACCTCGCCAGCGGCAAGGGCACACCGATCACCAACGACACGTTCCCCGAGAACGCGCCCATCTGGTCGCCCGACGGCAAGCAGGTGGCGTACGTCTCGACGCGCGAGGGCATCTCGAGCATCTATCGCAAGAACGCGGATGGCACCGGCGACGCCGAACTGATGTTCAGCTACACGCCGGGCGCCGGCATGGTGCTGACCGACTGGTCCTCGGACAACAAGTTCATGACCTTCTATACCGGCGTGGTCGTGCTGGTACCGATTGGCGGCAACCAGAAGGCGGCCGATCGCAAGGAGATCGACTGGCTGCGGGAGGAGTTCGACGCCGGCCAGGGGCGCTTCTCGCCCGACAACCGCTACATCGCCTTTCTGTCGAACGAAGCCAACCCCGACCGCGGGGAGGTGTACGTCCGGCCGTTCGATCCGACCAAGCCCGAGGCAAACCCGGGTCCGCAGGTGCAGATCACCAAGGATGGGGCAATCGGGATGGTGACCTGGCGGCAGGACGGGAAGGAGCTGTATTACATGACCCGGGACTGGGAGGTCATGGCGGTGGACATCACCACCACCCCGACGTTCACGGCCGGGGCGCCTCGAAAGCTGTTCCAGCTGCCCGGACCGCTTCCCGGAAACCCGATGCAGTGGAAAAACGTGAGCCAGGACGGGCAGCGGTTCATCTTCGCCATGCCTTCGGGGGCCGCCGCCGCCCGCTGACCCCGAGACGAAAGTGCACGATGGGGCTGCCCCTGCCGGGGTGGCCCCACCCGCCGGTACTGTTCAAGAACAGTCCTATCCGCCCCGATCGATACCGGATCCGATATCGAATAACGGCAATCCGGTATTGCCATACGGATGTACACTTTAGGGGTCCTTCTTGACCGTATTTTGATTTCGGGGTAACGGGGACCCTGGATGTAAGATCGCGCTGCCGCGGTGTGCCGTCCGCTAAGTGGAGGTGTATCGCTGCGGGTCTCGTCAATTCGTCTCAACTGCCGCCGGGCGGCACCTTAGGTCCATAGGAGTGGGGCAAGATGCGCACACAACGCACTTCCAGTTGGCTGCTGGTATCTCTGATATCGCTCGCCGTCACATCGCCGGTCCTGTGGGGACAGGTCGCCACGGACAACCCGGTGGTCACGGCCGCGCGCGACGGTGATCTGCGGGCGGTCCGCGCGCAGCTTGCGAAGGGAGCCAAGGTCAACGATCCGGCCAGGGACGGCTCAACCGCTCTTCTCTGGGCTGCCTACCATTCCGACGTCGAGATGACCCGCGCGCTGCTGGCCGCCGGGGCCAAGGCGGACGTGGCGAACAAGTACGGCATCACGCCGCTCATCCAGGCCAGCCGCACGGGCGACGCGGCGATCGTGAGCGCGCTGGTCCGCGCGGGCGCTCGCGCCACGATGGCGTCGCCGCAGGGCGAGACGCCGCTGATGGCCGCGTCCAAGAGCGGCCGGATCGAAGCCGTGAAGATGCTGCTCGAGGCCGGCGCCGAGCCGAACGCTCTCACCGCCTTCCAGCAGGAGACGGCTTTGATGTGGGCGGCCGCCGAAGGCCATGAGGCCGTGGTGCAGTCGCTGCTCGACGCGAAGGCGGATCCCAACGCCAAGGCGCGCGTCACCACGCTCCAGGAGCGCAAGCACGCCGACCACCCCACGGGCGGCCTGACGGCGCTGATGTATGCGGTGCGCAACGGGCACGAGGGCGCGGCCAAGGCGCTCATCAAGGGCGGCGCCGATCCGAAGGCGACCAACGGCGACGGCGTGACGGCGCTGGCCGTTGCGGTGGTGAACGACCGCTTCGACCTGGCGGCGACGCTCATCGAGCTGGGCGCCGATGTGAACGACGGCTCGCTGTATTTCGCGGTGGACATGCACGATGCCACCAGCGACATGCGCGCACGCGACGGATCGCGGCTGCGCGCCGACCACGTGAACAAGATCGACTCGCTGCAGCTGATCAAGCTGATGCTCGACAAGGGCGCGGATCCGAACAAGAACTTCGCCGGCCAGCTGCACTCCACGTCGCTCTGCTGCGGCGAGGAAGTGAACGCGTCGCCGTTCTTCCGCGCCGCGGTGGCGTCGGACGTCGAGGCGCTGAAGCTGATGATCGCGCGCGGCGCGCAGCTGGAGCTCTCGCCGGTCGAGGTGAAGAAGGAAGGCGCGCGCGGCGGCGGCCGTGGCAACGCCAACGTGGGCCGCACGCCGATCATGGTCGCGCTCAACGGCGGACGCGGTGCCGCCCTGGCCGCAGGCCCCGGCTTCGAGCGCCTTCATGCTCCGCCGTTCCGTGAAGCGTCGAACCGCGAGCCGCTGGACGCCGTGAAGGTGCTGCTCGACGCGGGCGCCAACGCGAACGCGAAGGCACCGGATGGCGCGACGCCGCTGCACATGGCGGTGACGGCGAAGCAGGTGCCGATCATCAAGGCCCTCGTGGCCGCGGGCGCGAAGCTGGACGCCGTGAACCGCGACAACCAGACGCCGCTGCTTCTGGCCGAGAAGCCTGAGCCGCCCCGCCCGGCGGGCAACAACAACGACCCGACGGCGTATCGCCGCAAGCAGAACACTCGGGACGAAGTGATCGCGGCGCTGCGCGAACTGATGGGTCTGGGCCCGAACGACCCGGCGCCCCAGCCGCCGCCGCTCGCCGAAAGCGAAAAGGGAAAGAAGCCGGCACCACCGGCTGAAGACGAGGCCGCCTGAAATGAAGAAAGTGCTCTCTGAGCGTCGCCCTCGCGTGGGTGGGCGCCACCGCCCTGGGGGCGGGAACGAACTCAGCTCTCTTGGCCCAGCAGGCGCCGCCGGCCGCTCCAGCGGCCGCGGCGGCCGCTCCGACCCCGGCCGCGGCGGCACCGCAGCGCGCGGCGGCGACGAGTGACGCCGCGGGCGCGCGCGTACCTGAAGCAGGTCCTGCATCAGCTGCCACGGCAACCGGAACCCGCAGCCGGCGAACGAGCCGGTGAACCTCGAAGGCGCCAACCTGAACGACCTGACGGCCAACGGCGTGATGTGGGAGCGCGTGCTTCGCAAGCTGAGCGTGCGCGCCATGCCGCCGCAGGGCATGCCGCATCCCAAGGAAACAGAGTACGTGGCGTTCACGGCGTGGCTGACCTCCGGCCTCGATCGGCAGTGGCAGGGCAAGGCCACCCCGGGCAAGTACGTCATGCACCGGTTGAACCGCACGGAATACGGCAACGCCATCCGCGATCTGCTGGCGCTCGACATCAGCGTGGACGAGCTGCTGCCGAGCGACGGCGCCAACTTCGGGTTCGACAACATCGCCGCGTCGCTGCGCACGTCGCCGCTGCTGCTCGAGCGCTACCTGCTCGTGGCCCAGCGCGTCAGCACGATGGCGGTCGGCGACAAGACCACGCCGCCCGGCTCCACGGAGTACCAGATCAGCCGTGAGTTCACGCAGCTGGGACACATCGACGGCCTGCCGCTCGGCACGCGCGGAGGCACGTCGGTGACGCACGTCTTCCCCGCCGATGGCTTCTACAAGCTGTACGGCCGTCTGGTGCGCGGCGTCGAGGAAGGCTACGCGGGCGTCGAGGGCCAGGAGGTTCCGGAGACGTTCGTCGTCACCGTGGACGGCGAAGAGGTGTACTCGGCCGAGGTCGGTGGACCAAAAGACCACGCCACGCAGGCCAAGGACATGAACGAGGCGCAGAAGGAAGTCGATGCGCGCATGAGCGGCCGGGTGTTCGTGACCGCCGGCCCGCACGAAGTCGGCTACACCTGGAAGGATCGCCCGTCGAACCGCCAGGACGTGTGGGTGCCCTCGCTGCGCGACAGCCAGGAGGTCCACATGGTGGGCGGCCTTGCGCGTCTCAAGGTCGTGGGCGTCGAGGGACCGTACGACGTGAAGGGCATCAGCAACTCGCCCGCGCGTGAGCGCATCTTCATCTGCACGCCGGCGTCGGCGGCGGATGAGACGGCCTGCGCGAACCGCATCTTCACGAACCTGACGCGGCGTGCGTATCGCCGGCCGGCCACGGCGGCCGACGTCGAGGCGCCGATGTCGTTCTACCGCGAGGCACGGAAGACGGGCGGCGACTTCGACGCGGGCATCCGCGTGGGGCTCGCGCGCGTGCTCTCCAGCCCCTCGTTCCTCTACCGGATGGAAGAGGACCCGGCCGGTCTTCGCGCCGGCGCCGCGCACCCGGTCAGCGACATCGAGCTGGCCTCGCGCCTCTCCTTCTTCCTCTGGAGCAGCATCCCCGACCAGCAGCTGATGAACCTGGCCACGGCCGGGCGGCTGCGCGAGCCGGGCGTGCTGGCCGCGCAGGTGCGCCGGATGATTGCCGACAAGCGCGCCGACGCGCTGGTCAGCAACTTCACCGGCCAGTGGCTGCAGCTGCGGAACCTCGAGGCCAAGGTCTCGCCCGACATCCTGATGTTCCCGGACTTCGACGACAACATCCGCAAGGCGTTCCGCAAGGAAACGGAGATGCTCTTCGCGCACATCCTGCGCGAGAACCGCAGCTCGATGGAGCTGCTGAGCGCCGACTACACCTTCGTGGACGAGCGGCTGGCGAAGCACTACGGCATCCCGGGCGTCTACGGGTCGCGGTTCCGGCAGGTGAAGCTGACGGATCCGAACCGCCGCGGTCTGCTGGGCCATGGCAGCGTGCTGTCGCTGACGTCGGTGGCGACGCGCACCTCGCCGGTCTTCCGCGGCAAGTACGTGCTGAGCACGTTCCTGAACACGCCGCCGCCTCCGCCGCCGCCGAACGTCCCCACGCTGGACGACAGCAACAAGGAAGCGGGCGCGGCCGTGCCCAAGACGGTCCGGGAGCAGCTGGAACGGCACCGCCAGAACCCGGCCTGCGCGGGCTGCCACCGCGTCATCGATCCGGTGGGCTTCGCGCTGGAGCAGTTCAACTCGGTCGGCCAGTGGCGGACCAGCGGGCCGGGCGGATCGGCCCTGGATACGGGCGGCGTGCTGGCGGACGGGACGAAAGTGGACGGTCCCATTGCGCTGCGCAACGCCATCCTGAGCAGACCCGACGCCTTCGCGAACATCCTCACCGAGCGCCTTCTGACTTATGCTTTGGGTCGGGGGGTCGAGGCGTCGGACATGCCGGTGGTGCGGGGCATCACCAGGCGTGCGGCGGCAAGCAACTATCGGCTGTCGGCGATCGTGCAGAGCATCGTCGAAAGCGCGCCGTTCCAGATGAGAACCAAACCGGAGCAGACTCCAACCACGACGGTCGCACAAGCGAGGGTTCAGTAGCCATGATCATCACCAAGAAGCACTTGTCTCGCCGCACGTTCCTGCAAGGCACTTTCGGCGCTGCGATGGCGCTGCCGCTGCTTGATGCCATGGTGCCCGCGCTGACGGCGCAGTCGAAGACGGCTGCCGCGTCACCGTTCCGCTTTGGCGCGATCTACATGCCGAACGGAGTATTCCCGGAAACGTGGCACCCGACCACGGTTGGAGCGGACTTCGAGTTCAGGCCGGTGATGCAGCCGCTTGAACCGTTCCGCGACCAGCTGGTCACGGTCAGCAAGATGAAGGCCCCCTGGGGCGAGTCGGTCCACCTGGGCGCCAGCTCGGCGTTCCTGAACGGCACCGGCCCCGTGGGCGCGCGCGACGACTCGGGCGACGCCTTCGGCAAGATCCAGTCGAAGAAGACGATGGATCAGCACATTGCCGACGCCGTAACGGGCGACGCGCCGCTGCGCTCCATCGAGGTCGGCACGGAAGACATGGGCACGGCCGCCGGCGCCTGCGACGGCTTCCCCTGCACCTTCTTCAATGCCCTCTCCTGGCGCGACGACTTCAGCCCGCTCCCGATCGGCATCAACCCGCGCGTGACCTTCGAGCGCATGTTCGGGGAGACCGGCACGGCCGAGCAGCGGACCAAGCGCCTCAAGGAGCGCCAGAGCCTGCTGGATTCAGTGCTGGCCGAGTCCACGCAGCTTCGCAGCAAGCTGGGCGCATCGGACCGCGCCATCCTGGACGAGTACCTGGGCAACATCCGGCAGGTCGAGCAGCAGCTGGACCGCATGGAAAGCCGGATGAACACGATCACGGGCACGCCGGAAGCGCCGCTCGGGCTGCCGGAAGCGTTCGACGATCACATGAGCGTGACCTACGACCTGATGCACCTGGCGTTCCAGGGCGACATCAGCCGCGTGTTCACCTTCATGATCGGCCACGAGGCCAGCGACCGCGGCTACGCCCACATCGGCATCCCGGAGACGCACCACAGCATCTCGCACCATGGGAACGACGCCGAGAAGCTGGCCAAGTACGCCAAGATCGGCACCTACCAGATCGTCAAGCTGAGCGAGTTCCTGGACAAGCTCAAGGCCACCAAGGACGGCGACGGCAACCTGCTCGACCACTCGCTGCTCTACTGGGGCAGCGGCATGAGCAACGGCAACCTGCACGACCGCAGCAACCCGCCCGCCGTTCTCGTCGGCGGCGCCAACGGCAAGCTGAAGGGCAACCGCCACGTGGCGGCGAAGCAGGACGAGCCCACCGCGAACCTGCTGCTGGCGATGTGCCAGATGGCCGGCGCGGAGATCGACAAGTTCGGCGCCAGCACGGGCAAGCTGGATATCTAGTTCGCTCCAGACCGCGTTACTTACGAACCCGGTGGCGGGCAACTGCCACCGGGTTTTTTCTTGTACTGGTGCGACCCCGAGGGCGGTCGTGTTCGAGCCAGCGGCCGCGGATGCTGCGGCCGGGAAAGCAGTCTCGCCTCCTGCCCTTCCGCTGCCCGCGCGTGTAGTGCGTACCTCGGGGCTACATCTTCCAGGCGGCTTCTATAAGGCCGGCTGTCGTCAAGTCCCCGCCGTTGAGCAGACGTCACCGGAGCGGACCTCCTACCCAGCCAGAGGTCCGCGGAGGTGACGTCTCCGTTCTTCCACCGCGCGCGATGCCGCGTGCTGGGCGAGCGTCGCTCGCCACAAGCTTCTATGCGTGTCGGCTCCGGCCGATCACCAGATCCTGTCTGCGCGTCAGCGCAGGACGACATCGTTCGACGGACCCCTTCTCAAAAACGGGCCAGACGGGCTGGCCCCGCCGCGGCGACGGGTCACGTCACGCGCGGGCCTCGACCGCCGAGGCCGCTACGCCTTCAGCAGGGCGCCTGCCGGCATCTGTCCGACGGTCAGGTAGCGCCAGAGCGCGATGAGCAACCGGCGCGCCAAGGCGACAATGCCAATCCGATAGGCGACCACTCCCCGCCCGCCGAAGCGCGTCTGATACCACAGGGTGAGCGCACTGGTGGGCTGATGGCGGAGCCAGCCGCGCGCGAGCTGCACCGCGGTGTGACGCACGCGGGGCAGTCCGCCACGGGTCAGTCCTTGGTCCACGTGGCGTGTCCCGCTGGCATAGGGCGCCGAGACCAGGCCCGTGAGCCCACCCAGTTCACGACGATTGCGAATGTCGCGACTCCACAGCTCGTCGGCGAGGACCGTGGCACTGCGCGCCGCGACGCCTCGCAGGCGTACCACCGCTGGGCGGGGGTGGGCACCGCGGCGCCTGTTCGGAGACGGCGTTCGTCAGCGGCCCGCGCCTGCACCCGCTCTGCGTCCACCGCCCCGAGCAACCGCCACATCAGCTGCAGCCGGGCTTGGACCCCTGCCGGCAGTGGCTTGTCGGCCCAATCCGTGGCCGCCGCCACCCGCGCTGGAAACTGCGCATCCAGACGCAGGCGCACGCCGTGCAAGGCCAGCAGCGCATGAATCCGGTTTCGATACCGCGTCCGCTCCGCCTGGATCGTCGTGCGCCCGCGACTGGCGTGCCGCGCATCCTCCACCGCTGGCGACGGGACGTGCACCACGTGCCACATCCCTCGCTCGCCGCCGCCATGCCGCAGGAGCAGGCGCAGCAGCTTCTCCCCGTCGATCCGATCCGTCTTCACGTGACGCGCCCGGCGCGACACCTCGATGCTCGAGGAATCGACGACCAAGTTGCGCACGCCCAGCGTCGTCAGCAATCGATGCGGCCAGAAGCCATCACGCCCGGCCTCGTGGCAGCTCACCACAGGCGCATCGCCCGGCAGCCCAAAGTGTGTCCGCGCGGCCTGCAGCGCGATCCCGATGCCCTCGCGATCGCCGACCCGCACCCGCACGCGACGTGGCCGCGCGCGCGGGGTCGGGCTCATCGTCAACCACCATTCCTTGGTGCTGAGCTCAAGTGCGACATACAACGTCGTTGCCGTAGACTCCACCGGATGGGTCGTGCTGGTCATAGCGAGCTCCTTTCAACAGGCATTGCGAGGAACTCAACATACAGCCGGCCCATCACGGGCCTTTATAGGGTCTCAAAACGACAGCCTACCTAGTGGCAACCAGAACGCACTGGGAGGAACACGCGCGGATTCGTCGTCTCGCCTGCTTTCCTGCGGGGTCGATAGTCGGCCTGGCATACGCGTCCGCCGGCTCGAACACGACCACCCTCGGGGTCCGCGCCGTCTTCACTCGCGCGACTATCGCGACGTGTCAATCGCAGTCGTGGAATCGGCCGACCTGCATTATGGGATTATCCCGACCGGCATATTGCGTTAACAGCCGCAACAATCGCTTGTTTCCTTGGCCCGCTCATCCGACCACACGCGAAAGCCGGCATCGAAACGGGCTGATATAGCATTAGCGCGGTCTGCGCACTACTGGTACGTCACCCTCATCGCGAGTTCTTAAGGAGGACTAGCAGTGGCGCGAGCGAAACGCCAAGAGTGGAGATGGATCCCTTCGAAGCGGCGCGTGTCGTATATGACACCCTGAAGCCCCTGGATGCGGATACGAGACATCGCGTCATGGTCTCCGCGCTCTGCGTTACTTGGCATGGATGCCGCGGCTCTGAACTCCGAGCACTCCCAGAACCAAGTGTGCCAGCGACACCTGTTGGGCCCGCACAGCCGCACAAGTCCATAGAGCCCGACCCGTCTCACCGGTCGAACTGATTCAAGAGAAGCAGCCGTCAACAAACGCTCAACGTCTTGCGGTGTTCGCGTACCACCGCGAACGAAAATGAGGGAAAGGGTAGGTTCTCTCGGGCTAATATTCCGCGATTACTTTAGCCAAAGCAAGGCTGGTGCCTCCGCAGAATTACGACCGCGATTTCAAGACCGCAGTTGAGCTCGGTTTACATCTACGAGGAGGGCCTCCGAATCGTACCTGACTTCCGAAGGGTTTGGAGGCAGTCGAGCAAGGATTCGGCGAGCAAGAGCACGCCATGGGGAGCTAAGAGCAACAGCGAAAAAGAGGGCTTGTCCAAGAGGAAGGCAAACTAAGAAGTCGAGGCGGACCGAGTAGGACCCGAAATGTCTCATATTCGACGACCAGTTGGTTCTTCGCGTCGAGCGCCTCAGGGACGATGTTGATGCTCTGAAGGCAGACATGCGCGCCAGACGCTACCCGAACAAGGCTAAAACGGTGGTATCACCAGAAATCAGGGAGCAGGCTGCTTCGATCGCCGAACGATGGCTAGTGGAGATCGCCGGCCGTCCGGATATCGCAAGCTGCACTTGGCGGCAATGAGTTGGCAGACGGGAGCATCCTCTTTCCAGCAACTGCTCACTCACTCGGAACGTGCCACAGTGCGCCACAAGTACAAGCGCGATCGATTGGCGGCATTCTTAAGAGAGTTTCGTGGCGCAGTGGTTGTACCCGCTCAAGGCTCGTCGCACTATCGAGCGCGACCACAGGTGCGACAGCTCAAACCCCCCTGTACCTCAATCTATTCAACCAGGCGCGAATAGCTTTCATCGGCCAGTCGTTTCTCGCAGCTGACGAGACCCTGAACTCGTCGGTCGCTCGTATCCTGCAGGCCTTAGGGCTTCACCACGTCTTGACAGGCGAAAAACCAAGGGCCACGGCCGTTATCAAAGAAGGTCCGTGAGCGCATCGATCGCTCGGACCTTTTTTTGTGGGATATTTTCGCGACGTGATCGGCTTGGAAGGGCAAAGCAGAGATCGATCAGAGATACTCAGTGGGTGATCGACGAAAAGGCCTACGCACTCGCGAAGGGCAAGAAGCTCGTTCTGCTGCGTGAGACGGGAGTGGGAAGCATTGGCGGTCTGCAGGGCGACTATGAGTATCTGGAGTTTGCCCGAGCGCACCTTGAAGATCTGATCATCCTTATCGTGGAGACGTTTCGTGACGGCGCTGACGCGGGCAGCTAACCAACGACCGTCGGCTTGGGTCCCAAGTGATGGTGAAATGCGAGTGCCGGCTCTTAACAAGCGATTACAGCGGACGGAGTGCCGCCGCTTAGTCGCGGCGATAAGAAGGATCGTCCTTGTTCCATGAACACTGCGCAGGTCATTGATCAGGCGATCGCTCTTCGAGAGCGGATCCAGTCTTACCAAGAGGTCCGTCGAGGCGGTAGCCCAATCGGGCAGCCGCAGGACGCCGCGAAGGCGCAGGTGTGCGAGTTCTTGCGCCAGTATGCCGGGCCGAAAAGCGCCTTCCTGAAGGAGGCCGAAGCAGCGCAGGGTTATGCCGAATTCATGATCACAACGTTGTCGATGATCTTGAATTGGTTCGTCGAGTACACCCGGGCAGGTCTCTCCACTACATTGTCGCCGGAACGACAGGCACAGGTCGACGTCGTTTCGGACATCCTGAGCCAGGCTCAGGCGATGCTCGATACGGATGGCTATCATCCTGCCGCCGCGGCAGTCCTCATTGGCGCATCTCTTGAGGAGTACTGAGGAACTGGGTTGACGGTGCGGCGCTTTCGCTGGGGCACGCCAAGCCTGGCATTGACGCCTATGCCAAGGTGTTGAGGGGCGCGGAGATGATTTCGAAGCAAGATGTGAAGGACATTACTTCTTGGGCCGGGATTCGAAACCACGCTGCACATGGGGAGTGGGAAGAGGTCGGGGATAAACCGCGAATTGGGTTGATGCTGGAGGGCGTCAACCTGTTCATGCGTCAGACCTCGCCTAGACTGCGTTCTGCCTAACACGGTGCTGGAGCCGGCGCCTTGCGATTGCCAGCCACGTTGAGCACGACCGGCAACCAGCCTAGGTCTCGTCGGCGGCGCGCAAGGCCATCTGAAGGGCAACCAGCACGTATCCGCGAAGCAGGACGCGCCCACTGCAATCCTGCTGCTCTCGCTGTGCCGACCGTCGCCAGCGCCAAGATCGACAAGTTCAGCGCCAGCACGCGCAAGCTGGACCTGTAGTTCATTCCGGCGGCGCGCGTACTTCCGGACCCGGTGGCCGGCCAGTGCCACGCGGCTTCCACATGGGATGGCCCCTCTTCATCGATGCGTCGCACTTCCAGTCATCGGTGCGCCCTTTGACAGGTGGCATTTGAAGGTGCCCACTTCAGACCTGCATCGCCGCTTGGGCTGGGGCTCCTGAAGGTCCCTGAGGTCATGAGCAACTGCGACCTCCATGGCCTGTGTGTTGAGGCGGCGCCGGAGGTGTTTGGAGATGGAT
>CAWEBF010000001.1:0-32284 GCA_963807235.1 uncultured Acidobacteriota bacterium | reverse complement strand
AGACGCAGCGGCGCGAGGCAACGACGAACGATGGTCGAGAACGCACGGGCGGCTCTCCTCGGGGCCACGGCGGCGCTGGTCGTCGGGCTCACGGCCTGGATGGCGGCGCAGGCCCCGCCAGCTGCGCCCGCGGGTCAGGACGACGCGCAGGTGCGGGCCGGCGCGACGCTCTTTCGCGAGCGCTGCGCCGATTGCCACGGCGCCGACGGCAAGGGCGTCGCCGGCCACGACCTGACGCGCCTGTGGTCGGCCGGTGCCACCGACGCCCGGGTGTTCCAGACCATCCGCGGCGGCGTGCCCAACACCATCATGCCGTCGAGCACCGCCCCCGACGACCAGCTGTGGGCGCTCGTCGCGTACCTGCGCAGCGTCAGCGGCGTCCCGGCCGTGGGCACCGTGTCGGGGAACCTCGAGAAGGGCGAGCGGCTGTTCGAGACCTCGTGCGCCGGCTGTCACCGCATCAACGGCCGCGGCGGACGACTGGGGCCCGACCTCTCTCGAGTGCGCCTGTCACGCGATCAGCTGACGCTGGCGATCCGGAATCCCAGTGCGTCGCTGGCCGCCGGGTTCGAGCCGGTCACGCTGGTGACGCGCGACGGGCGACGCATACGAGCGGTGCGCAAGAGTGAGGACGCCTTCTCGGTGCAGGTCATGGACACCGGCGAGCGGCTCCAGGGCTACCTGAAGAGCGACCTCAGCGACGTCGTCCGGGAAACCGCGTCCGTCATGCCCGCGTTCGGGACCGACAAGCTGAGCGACGGCGATCTGGACGACCTTCTCCGATTCGTGCTCACGCCTCGACCCGGCGTGCCGGCAGCCAGCTTCGCTGCACCCGCGGTCCAGGATCGCGCCGCGGCCGGCGTCACGTATCAGGATCTGCTCGCGGGCTATCGCAGCCCAACGGCGTGGCCGCTGTTCTCCGGCGACTTCAGCGGTCAGCGGCACAGCCCACTCACCCAGATTACGGCCGGCAACGTTCACCGGCTCACCACGCGCTGGACGTTTCAGACCGGGATCGTGCCGCGGCGCGGCTTCGAGGGGACGCCACTCGTCGTCGACGGCGTGATGTACCTGACCGGACCGTTCGCGAGTGCCTGGGCCCTCGACGCACGCACCGGGCGGCCGTTCTGGCGATACCGGCGCGAGCTGCCGAACGACCTCACGTACGGCGCGATTTCGCCCGTCAATCGCGGCTTCGGGATCCTTGGCGACCGCCTGTTCATGGTGACGCCTGACGCGCACGTGGTGTCGCTCGACGCCAAGACCGGCGCCGTGCTCTGGGACACGACGATGGCCGACTACAAGATCGGCTACGCGGCCACGGCCGCGCCGCTCGTGATCGACGGCAAGGTGATCGTGGGGATTTCCGGCGGCGACTTTCCCACGCGCGGCTTCCTGGATGCGTACGATCCGGCCACGGGTGCACGCCTGTGGCGCTTCTACACGGTGCCCGCCGCGGGCGAACCCGGCAGCGACACGTGGCCGAGCTCCGAGTCGATGACGCGCGGGGGCGGCGCCACGTGGGTGACAGGCAGCTACGACCCCGACCTCAACCTGCTCTACTGGGGCACGGGCAACCCCAACCCGCTCTATTACGGCAACGATCGCCGGGGCAGCAATCTCTACACCGCGTCGCTCATCGCCATCGACGCTGCCACCGGCACGCTGCGGTGGCATCACCAGTTCACGCCCCACGACATCCACGATTGGGATTCCAACCACGTGCCGGTGCTGGCCGAAGTGCCGATCGGCGGCCAGCCGCGACGGGTCGTGATGGTGGCTAACCGGAATGGCTTCTTCTATGTGTTCGACCGTGCCACCGGCCGGCTGCTCGTTGGGAAGCCTTTCAGCGACACCACTTGGGCTCGTGAACTCGACGCCAACGGCCATCCCATTGTCCTCAACGATGGCAGCAAGGGCTGCCTGCCCGATCAGTGGGGCAGCACCAACTACATGCCGCCGTCCTACGATGCGGCTCGCCGGCTGTTCTTCGTGACGGTGCGGGAGACGTGCGCTGAATACCGTCCGGTGAAAGAGGAGATCGTGCCCGGCCGCATCTCCAACAGCGGCACGGTGCTGCGCGACGCCGCCCGAAGCTACGGCGTGCTGCGCGCGATCGATCCGGTCACGGTCGAGCGCAAGTGGGAGTTCCGCTATCCCACGCCGACGATGGCGGGGGTGATGTCCACCGCGTCCGGCGTGGTGTTCGCCGGCGACAACGAGGGGAACTTCATGGCCTTCGACGCGCGCACCGGGAAGAACCTGTGGTTCTTTCCCACCGGCGCGCCGATCTGGGGCGCGGCCCCGATGACCTTCATGCTCGATGGGCGGCAGCACGTCGTCATTGGTTCGGGCACGACCGTTACCGCTTTTGCGCTGCCCCAGGAGTGAGTATGTGGCGTAGCACGGTACTGCTGGCGACGTCGTTGTGGCTCGGTCTCGCGGTGGCGACGATGCCAGCGCAGGCTCCACAGGGCGGAGGACGCGGCGGGCGCGGTCCGGCCGCGGGACAGACCGTCGAGAAGATTCGGATGCTGAAGCCGAATCTCTACATGATCACCGGCGGCGGCGCGAACACGCTCGTTCGCCTCACGCCGGACGGTGTGATCGTCGTAGACACCAAGAATCCGGGCGCCGACAACTACAACCGCGTGATCGAGGAGATCAAGTCCGTCTCGACGCTGCCGGTCAAGTTCGTCCTGAACACGCATCACCATCCCGATCACGTCGGCAACAACCAGGCGTTCATCGACGCGGGCGCCACGATCATCGCGCTCGACGCGCTCAAGACGCGTATGGCCAGCGATCCGCGCACGAAGGACATCCCCGGGCTGCCAACGCAGACGTTCGCGAAGGACTACGTGCTGAAGCTCGGCGGCGCTGAAGTCCACGCGCATTCCTTCGGCCGCGGACACACCGGCGACGACACGATGGTGTTTTTCCCGGACGCGAAGGTCGTGATGGTCAGCGATCAGATCACCAACGCGACGCCGATCGTCGACTTCGCCAATGGCGGCAGCGCGGTGGAATGGACGCGGATTCTGGACGGCGTGCTGAAGCTGGACTTCGAGATGGCGATCCCCGGCCGCGGCGAGCCGAAAAGCCGCGCAGAGGTGGAGGCGTTCAGAGCGCAGTTCGCGTCGCTCGTGAGTCGTGCGTCCGATGCGATCAAGGCGGGAGCGACCCGCGATACGCTGGCCTCGCAAGTCAAGATCGACGATCTCGGCTGGCAGTTCAATCCACAGTTCTTCAACCAGCTCTACGACGAGCTGGCCGCAAAGTGATCTGAGTGGCAAGCAGGAAGAGACTGGAGACCGTGATGACGCAGTGGCACATCGGTCGGCGTGAGTTCCTGAACTATGGCTCGTTGGCGGCGGCGGGGCTGCTGGTCGATGCCTTCGGCTGGCCGGTGTCGGCGCAGGACTCCCGCGGCCTGCCAATGACGGCGCCCGTGCAGACCTCCAGCGGCCGCGTCCGCGGGCTGGTGCGGTACGGCGTGAACCAGTTCTACGGCGTGCCGTACGGCGCCTCTACCGCCGGCACCAACCGTTTCATGCCGCCGGTGAAGCCCGCGGCGTGGACCGGCGTGCGCGACTGCTTCCAGGTGGGCAACCGCTCGCCGCAGGATCCCGACGGCCCGATCTCGGAGGTCTTCGCCCTTGACAGGCGCGAGCCGATGGGCGAGGACTGCCTGGCGATCAACGTCTACACACCGGCGCTCGGTGCGGGCAACCGCCCGGTGATGGTGTGGCTGCACGGCGGCGGCTTCTCCGGCGGGTCGGGCAACTGGCTGCTGTACGACGGCACCAACCTGGCGCGCAAGGAAGACGTGGTGGTGGTATCGGTGAACCATCGCCTGAACCTCTTCGGCTTTCTGCACCTGGCCGGCCTGGGCGCGGGTGAGAAGTGGAACCACGCCAGCAACGCCGGCATGCTGGACATCGTGGCGGCGCTGACCTGGGTCAAGGAGAACATCGCGGCCTTCGGCGGCAACCCTGGCAACGTGACGGTGTTCGGGCAGTCGGGAGGCGGCGGCAAGGTCACGACGCTGATGGCCATGCCCGCGGCCAAGGGGCTCTTCCACCGGGCGATCGCGATGAGCGGATCCGCGCTGCGGGGTGCGACGCGCGAAAATGCGACCAGGAGCGCGGAACAGTTCCTCGCCAAGCTGGGGCTGAAGCCGAATCAGCTCGATCAGCTGCAGCAGCTGCCGTGGCAGAAGGTGCAGGAGGCCTACTTCGCCGAGCCGCGCATCCAGGGACTGGGCAACGGCCCGGTGGTGGATGGCGGCACCCTGCCGCGCGACCAGTGGACGCCTGACGCGCCCGCCTTTTCTTCCGACGTGCCGCTAATGGTCGGCTCGGTCCAGACCGAGGACGCGTGGAACGATCCGCCGCCGCCGCTCCAGATGGCGGAGGACGAGATGATGACGCGCGTGAAGCGCATCGTCCGCAACGACGACGCCAAGGCACGCGAGCTGGTGGCGCTCTATCGCGGCAAGCACGCCGGCATCACCAACACCGACGTGTGGCTGATCATGAACGCCGACAACACGCGCCGCGCCAACGCGCAGCTGCTGAGCGAGCTGAAGACCGCGCAGGCGAAGGCGCCAGCGTATCTCTACTACTTCAGCTGGCGTTCGCCCGTGCACCTGGGTCAGATGAAGTCGTATCACACGCTGGACATCCCGTTCGTGTTCGCCAACGTGGACGTGGCGGCGTCGATGACCGGCTCGATGCAGAACCGCTACGCGTTGGAGCACCGCATGAGCGCGGCGTGGGCGGCCTTTGCCAGGACCGGCAACCCAAACCACAAAGACCTGCCGCAGTGGCCGGCGTTCAGCGCCTCCAGCTACCCGACGATGGTGCTGAACGACGACTGCAAGGTGGTCAACGACCCGAACAAGGAAGAGCGCCTGGCATTGAAGGCAGTACGCGCCGGCGGTACAGGGACCGCCGGCGGGTAGCGAACGCGAACCCGAACCGATGGTCTTCGCCAAGCAGCTTCGTGAGGGCGTTCGACGCGGCCGCATTCGCTGCACCGTGCGCATCTGGCAGAGGCTGCACGTCAAGGTGGGCGGCGCCTACCCCTTGGACGAGGGCCACGTGGTGGTGGACTCGATCGAGCCAATCACGCTGAAGGACATCACCAGCGAGCTGGCCAGGGAATCGGGCTTCGAGAGCCGCAAGGCGCTGCTCGAGACCGCCAGGCACGGGCCGGGCAATCAGGTCTATCTGATTCGTTTCCACTATCGCGCCCCCGGCGGATGGGATTAGGAGAGTTCAGTGTTCAGAACGAAAGCGCGGAGACCACGAGCACGATCGTGGCGCCGACCAGGCACACGACGATCCCCACTTTGGTCGGGGAGTAGCCCGGCTTCGCATAGGTCACACCCAGCCGGTCGAACAGCGGCCGCAGGGCCAGCGTGAAGCGGCAGACCAGCGGCTCGTCCGAGTCCCTGGCGTAAAACCCCGCCCCGACCAGTCGCAGCGGCTGCGGCGACCAGTCGGCCCCGAAGACGATCAGGCCTTTCACGGTCGCAATCGCGCGGCCGCGCAGCCGCACCGCGGTCACCGGCCTGCCCACGCGTTCGGCAATCGCGTGGAGCACCGCACGCAGCTCGCGCGCGTCGTCGGCCACCAGGAGCAGGCGGTCCGGTGTCAGGGCCGCCAGCGCCCGCTCGACCTCCCAGCGAAACCCGCCGGTGGACCCGGTGCGCAAGACCACCAGCCTGGCCTGCGCCATCAGTTCGCTGACACGCGCCTGCCACTGGTCGTCGCTCACGTAGATTCGCTGAGCGCCGACCTGCGGCAGCGTCTCGCCGGGCTTGCCGACCGCGAACAGCGGGCCGATCCAGGCCAGCGCCTTTGCCAGCTGCTCTTCCTCTGTCAGCGCGCCATGCCTTCGTGCCGCGCTGTCGTCGTCGGCGAACGAGCGCAGGTAGAGAACGGGAGGCACGCGTGTGCGTTCGGCCTCGGCTTTCAATGCCTCACGGTGGGCCTCGACGTCGTGGCGCTTGCTGGCGTCGAGTGCACGGCTGGATCCGGCCTTGGCGACGAGCACGACCAGCACTACCGACGTGACGAGGAACGTCGCGAACGCCCAGGACGTGAGCACGTCGTTGGCCATCATGAACCATGTGGCCAACCAGACGGCGAGCATCGGCAGCGCAATCGGCGCGAACCGGCCCTGGTGCGCCTCCAGACGCGTGGTCTCCGGTGATGCGGGAGCGGGCGTGGGATACAGGAGGGGCACGACGGACGTCGGCACGGCGTCCGACGATTTGGTGCTGGCCGCAACGTCACGGCGCACGTGGAGGTTGAGGAGGCGCCAAAGGCGGCGGAGGGCCAGGACCCCGCCGAGCAGGAGCGGCGAGGTCAGGAGGAAAGGCCAGAACGCGTAGTAGTCGATCAGATCGTCTCGTCCCAACGCATCGAGGAGACAACCCGACGCGCCGCTCATGGCCCAGACGACGCCGATGACCACCACTGCGACCTTGACCCCGCCGTGAAGCCGCCGAAGCCGTGCGGTGTCAGGCGAATCGACGACCATCAGCCCTTGGTGACGCTCCACGTAGTCATCGAGCGCATGCCTTGAACGACCGTTGTCTTCAGCGGATCGGCCAGACGCCCGTGCAGGCGTCCGGTCCACTCCATCAGCATCGCCTCGTCCACGATGAACCGGTCGGACCCGTCGGGCAGGCGGACGCGGCGGCCGCCTGGTCCCACCAGCGACTCCAAGCCGATGTTCGAGGCCAGGCGCGCAAAGAGCAGGCCGCCGGGCGCCAGCACGCGCCACACCTCACGCACCATGCGGCCGAAGTGCTCGGTGTTGTCCGCGAAGTGCAGGACGGCGCTGCAGATCACGGCGTCCACGGATGCGTCGGGCCACGGCAGCTTGTCGAGCGCGGACACCTGAAAGCGAGACTCGGGGCTGCCCGGCGCCAGCGCGGCCGCCAGCCGCCGCACCTGCTGCACGGCGACGGGGTCGCGGTCCACTCCGTAGCAGACGAACCCGCGGCTCAAGAGATAGCGGATGTTGCGGCCGTCGCCGCAGCCGGCGTCCAGCACGCGCGGCCGCCCGTCGAACCGGCCGCGCAGGAGCTGATCGAAGACGTAGATGTCGATCTCGCCGAACGTCTCCTGCAGCTCGGCGCGGGGAGAGGGCTGCTGGGACAACGAGTCGCGCCGCGGAGCTAGTTGCTCGGAAGCTGGATCGGCGCCGTGACGACCGGATTGGCCGGGGCCGGGGCCCGCTCCGTCATCACCTTGCCGTCCGGCAGCGTCACCGAGACGAACAGCCCGCCTGGCGTGCCGTCGCGGAAGGGCCGCACGGTCACGCTCACCTTCTCACCAGCCTTGATGGTGCTGGATTTCCAGCCGGCGCGGAGCAGGAACGTGGGCGACGTCATCTCGATCGACCACGTGTCCACGACGCCCTTGTCGTTGGGAACGTCCAGATCGATCCACGCGTGCGGGTTGCCCCACCGGAACTCCTTCACGACGCCGGTGACGGTCTTGCTCTGGGTGCGATCGATGCCGGCGGCCGAGTGGTGGGCGACGGCCGGGCCGCCCGCGAGCAGCACAGCCGCGCATACTGAACCGAGCCAGGAACGTGTGGATGTCATCGGATGTTTCCTTTCGAGCGCGTGCTCGGCATGTGGTCGTTCAGATCGGGATAGCACGAGACCTCCGCGATGTCACGGTCGTCCACGCGGTTCCATCGCTTGGTCCACTTCCACTCTCCCTCGAAAGACTTTGGATCGCGGATCGCGTATTCGATCTCCAGCGTCTTGCCTTCGTTCATCATCTTCACACGCTCCACGACGTGCATGGCGTCGCTGGCGGGAACGCCCGAGTCGATCCAGTGATGGTGACCGATGAAGAACTGCGTGTCGATCACCAGCGTGTCCCCCTCCCAGCGGCCGATCGACTCGCCGTTGTGGCTGCGGATCACGACGTCCGGATCCGAATGCGGCCGGTCGAAGTAGACGACGCGCAGACTGTTCATGAACTCGCTGACCATGTAGATCGCGGTCGGGTACTGCATCATCGCGATCGGCCACACGCGCGTCATGATCACGGGCAGCCCGGCCGGCCAGCATTGGCCGATGTCGTCGCGATACACGCCTCCCTCGGCCTGCGCCTTGCGCGCCGCGTCGTAGTGCACCTGCGCCTGCGGCGTCAGCTTGAACCCCGGCGGCGGCGCGAACCGGAACGGGCTGGTTGGGCTGTTGGCGTGCAGCCACACCCCGGTGAGGTCGAACGGCGGTTTGGGTCTTGGTTTGGCCAGGTTGGCCGGTGCCAGGGCGCTCGTGGCCGCCGGTACCGGCGGCGCCGCGGGCGCCTGGGCCTCGATCCCGTGGCCGGCCAGAAGGCACCACACCGTGGCACCGTATACTGCTAGTCGCATCATCTGTCTCCCCGTCCTCGCGGTCGTCAGCGGCGCAGCCGCATGCGGACCTTGCCCTGCTCGTCCACGTACTCCCGGTTGTTCTCGCACACGAACTCCACCATCTTGTAGCCCGGCATCCGGCGGTAGGCCAACGTGTAGACCACGGGCTTCTCCAGCACCACCGGATCGCTGATCGTGATCTGATCGTGAAGCACGTCGGCCGCCACGAGCCGTATGCGCTCGCTGATGCGCATCTGGTCGCTGTGCGGGATGTTCTGGTAACCCGGCACCGTGGTCTTGATGCCCACCGTGTCGATCACCAGCGTGCCGTTCTCCCAGCGGCCCACGGAATGGCCGTAATACCCCGGCGGCACTTCGTCGATCGGCTGCTGCGCCTGATCCATGAACACGCGCCGCACTTCACTGAAGGCTTCCGTGACGATCGTGATCTGCCCCGGCGTCTGGAGGAACTCCACGGGATAGGAGGCGACGGCCATCATCCGGGGCATGCCATACGGCGTACACAGCACCGCATCGCTCACCGGCGGCTCTCCGCGCTTGGTGGCTTCGGCATCGGCCTGGCGCCGCGCCTCGAATTGCTGCGCGTACGGCGCCTTGAGCACGATTGGCCCAGGAGCGGGAGGCGCGACCGCCGGATTCGCACCGCGGCCCGCGCCGAACGGCACCCACGCCCCGGTGATGTCCGGCGGCGCGCCGGACTGTGCCGCAGCGCTGACCGCGGCGAGCCCCACGAGCACCAGGATCGCGATTGCAGTTCCGGCCCGTCTTTGTGAATTGTGAATTGTGAATTGTGACTTCCGCATCGGCCCCTACTTCGGTGCCGGCGAGGCGGGCGGCGGGACACCGCCTCCTATCCCCGTCGCCCCCCCGCCGTTGCCCAGCGTCCTGCCGTCCGGCAGCGTCACGCGAACCAGCAGGCTTCCCGGCTCGCCGTTTCGCAGCGGCCCCACCACCGCGGTGATCTTGTCGCCTTTCTTGATCGTGGTGAACTTCCACCCGCCGCGCTGCAGGATGCTGGTGCTGCCAAGCTCGATCGTCCAGTGCTTGACCCCGCTCCCTTCAGGTACGTCGATCTCGATGTAGGAATGCGGGTTCGTCCACTCGAATACGGTCACGACTCCGGTGAGCGTGACCGGATTCTGCGTATCGAACATCGCGAACGAATGGTGAGCGTACACAGGGCCAGCAATGCAGAGCAGCCATCCCACGAATGCAGTTCCGCACCTCCAGGCCTGAAGCCTGGAGCCCGGAGCCCGGAGCCTGTTCCCCACCATCACCTCCTCAAAAATCGATCTGCGCACTCAGCTTCACGAACCGCGGCGTCAGCACGCCGGTGGGCCGCGGGAAGGGTAGCGCAGCGCTGTAAGCCGCGTTGTAGGTCAACGCCGGGTTCGCGTTGAACAGGTTGTAGATGTCGAACCCGACGTTGGTGCGGGTACGGGCGATGCGGACGATCTTGGCGATCCGCAGGTCCACTTCGTTCAACCGGTCGCCGTACGCCGTGCCGGGCTCGATCAGGTTCACGGTCACGCTGCCGCCTGGGGCCGAGAGGTTCCGCCCGAGAATCGGCGCCACCATCGCGTTGGTCACGACGAAGTTGGCCGCAAGCGGCGCCCCCTGTTCGCTGCGCACGGTGCCGCTGACGAGTACTTCGACCTTCGGCACCGTGTAGGTGGCGAGGCCCGTTACGCGGGTCACGAAGCCCGTGGAAGTGTGGCAGTAGGGGAACACCGGGCTGGCGTAGACATTTCCCGGGCCGCTGGCGTTGGCCGGTGTGATGTAGTTCAGCTCCGGGTTCACGTCGCGGATGCCGCACAGGTCGCGCACGGTCGAACCGGTGTTCAGCCCTCCCTGCATGGTGAGCCGCGGCGACGGCCGCGCCGTGACATTGACCAGCACGCCGTTGTAGCTCTGGTACCACTCCCCGAACGTCTCGGCGTTCACGAAGTAGTCGTTGACCTGGCCGAACTTGGCCGGCACCACGTCGAAGAGGCCGTCGATCACTTGACCGCCGCCGCCGGGCAGACGCGCGTCGGTGGGCGCGGTGATGCTGAACGGCGTGAAGTCCGCGGGCACCGTGGCCAGGTTGTCGTCCACGAAGAAGTTGTCGAGCCAGCGGCGGAAGTAGCCCACTTCCACCGACACGCGCGGCAGCACCTCCTGTTGCAGCGAAATGCCGAACTCCCAATCGGCCGGGCGCACGCCCCAGCCCTCGAGCGCCGCGGGGTCGAAGTTGCGGCTCAGCGTCGCCGTGCCGAAGTTGCGGTCGCTGATGGCGCCGCATTCGCCGTTGGCGTCGTTCGAGTTCAGGTTGCAGTCGGGCACGTAGTTCCGGTTCGCGTCGTTCCACGACCGGGTGATGGCGGGACGCCCGGCTTCGGTGCTGCCCGCCATGCGCGACGTCGGGTTGGTGATCGAGTAGTTGCCGTTGTTGTTGCTGGCGGCGTCGAGGTAGCGGCCGAGGTTCACCTTCAGCGAGGTCTTGCCGTTGCCGAAGAGGTCGTAGGCCAGGCCGAGCCGCGGCGAGATGTCGTTGTAGCCGGTCACGCCGGCGGTGCGCGGGAAGGTGATCGCGTTGGGCAGGAAGCGCGTCGGGCCCGACCACCTGTTCGGGCGAGTAGCTCCAGGCGTGGTCGAAGCGCACGGCGCCCTGAAGCGTCATCCGGCCCATGCGTCCACTGCTCCTGCGCGTAGATCGCGTTGTAGCGCGTGCGCAGCTTGCGCAGGTTCGGGTCGAGCCGCTGCGTGATCAGGTTCGGCACGCCGTTGTTGAGCCGGTACACCACGCGCTCGTCGTTCGTGAAGATGTGCTCGTCGTCCACGTAGAACGTGCCCTGGTAGCCGAACTTCATGTTGTGCGCGCCGGTCACGTAGGTCATCGACGCGTTCCAGTTGTGCTGGCCCATCCAGTGCGAGGCCCAGTTCTGCGAGCGGTAGGTCAGGTTCGGGATGCCGCCGTTCAGCGGGCACGACGGCGCGCACTGTTCGGTCACGCGCACAAGCGACCGCGTCGGATTGCCCGGCATCTCGTCGCTCGCCCCAGCGCGTCAGGTAGTCGCCGAACCCAGCGGTCAGCAGGACGCGGTTGGTCAGCGGGGAGTTCCACGTCACCTGCTGCACGCGCTGGAAGCGGTTCTCGTAGGTGGCCGTTTCAGGCGCCGCGGTGGCGAGCCGCCCCAGATGAAGCTGTTGTCTTCCGGCTGCTGGCGGCAGCCGTCGGCGGTCGAGTTGTAGGTGGCGCCGGTGCACGGCTTCTGCTCGTCCCAGTAGACGTTGAACTTGTTGCGCGGCGTCGCCTGGTAGGTCAGGCGCACGCTGGCCACGTTGTAGCTGGCGCCGGTGCGCGACTGCCGCGTGGGGTCGGCTTCGTAGAACCAGCTCGGCGTGCCGGCGTTCTTGTTCGCGAACATCCCGGAGACCGAGGAGTGCGCTCCTTGGTTGCGGAGGTTCAGGAAGTACCACAGCCGGTCCCGTTTGATCGGGCCGCCCAGGCCCAAGGTGTAGTCCCACAGTTTCAGCAGCTTGCCCGGTACGCCGAGCCCCGCCGCGCGCAGCTCGTCGCTGTAGTTGTTGCCCACCATCCCGCTCGTGACGTTGGCGAGATACACCGCTCCGCGCAACTGATTGCCGCCCGTCTTGGGGACGATGCTGAGCGTCGGCCCGGACACTTCGGCCTCGCCGAGCCCGGCCGACACGGTGAAGGTGATCTCCTGCGCGTTGGCCACGTCGGCGTTGTAGCCCGACACGCCGCCGCCGTTGCGCGCCGCGCCCACGCCCAGCCCGTCCACCTGCAGGCGTCCTTCATTGCCGTTGCGGCCGCCGGGGGTGCCGAAGACGACCATCCCGGGGGACGCTTGCACGTTGGCTGGCGAAGTGCCCTGCGTCTGGATCGCCGGCACCAGGAGCATCACGCCCGAGTACCCGCGCGCCGTGGGAATGCTGGTCAGGACGTCGCTCGAGATCGTCGCCTGGCGGCGCACGCTCTGCACGTCCACGATCGGTGTTTCGCCCGTGACGGTGATGGTCTCTTCGACGGCTCCGACCCGCATGTCGGCGTTCACGCTGGCGGTCAGCGCTCCGGTCAGCTCGATGCCGTCCCGTTTGACGGTCGAAAAGCCGGGCAGCGTGAAGGTCACGGTATAGGTCCCCGCCCGCAGATCGACGATGCGATAGAGACCCGAACCATCCGTCACCGAGGTGCGCACCTTTTCGATGAGCACGGGGCTCGACGCTTCGACCGTGACGCCCGGAAGGACGGCGCCCGATGGGTCGCGGACCACTCCGGCGATTGACGCCTGGGCCGCCGCGAGGGCGGGGAACAGCAGAACGGCGCACAACGTGAGGACGAACCTGGGAGCTCGCTTGGGATGCATGGAGTCGTTCCTCGTGTAATCGAATGGCCGCGGTTTTCCTATTTCAGCTCGATGCGAATCACGCGTTGCTCCGTCGTGCCGACATTGCGAGCTGCGTGCACGACCGGTTCGGCCCACCGCACCTCGCCGAACGTCGTCCGGCCGTGGTTCACCTGGCCACCTGGTACGGCCGTGGTCTCGTTTTCGTAATCGCTCAGGGCGATGGTGACGCCGCGCTCGTGCCGGTGAACGGCCTCGGACGTTCCCGGTGCCATCCGGATGTCGAACACGCGCACGAACATGTTCTCGAAGAGCAGCTTGTGGTTGGGGGGACGCGGGTATTCCTCGCGCTGCGCCCGCGCCAGCCCCGACGCCAACCCGACTCCGATGAGGCACACTGCCGCGACGAACGCGAACCGTTTCATGGGCCGGAATGATACTCCTCTGGCCCCGCGCCCCTCTTCCTTTTGCCTTTTGCCCTCTGCCTTTTGCCTTGTTTTTGATCTCTAGCGCGCCGCAGGCGCAACGGCCGGCGGCTGAGGGACGAGCATGATCACCGTCGGAAACCGCGCCGGCTGCCCATTGGGCCGCGGGTTCGGGTAACCCTTGGAGCCTGCCCAGGTCCAGTCCTTCACGGTGACCCCCGGCGGGAAGACCATCGTCTCTTCACGGAAGCGGCCGACGTCCCAGGTGTGTGTCTGCGGCTCACGAAACACCAGGTCGCCCCCCTCCATCAACTGCGCCCGGTAATAGGTGACGATCTCGGCGAATGCGGCAGTGGTCCCAAAGAGGACGTACTTCTGCCCGCGTCCGGCGTCGTAGGTGCCGAGGTACTGCGCCGCGGGATACACGGGCAGGCCCAGCGATTGGGCGGTCGGCTCTACGGCCGCTGCTGATGGCGGAACGGCCGGGGCAGACTGCGGGCGCGCTGGGGACGGCTGAGCGGGAGGCGGTGCCGCCTGCGTCGGGGCGGGTGCGGGCGGTCGCAACGCCCCCGGAGCAGGTTCGGCTGGACGCGGCTGCGTGGGCGTTTGTGCGGGTTGTCCCGACCGTGGGAACGGCTGCGGCGTCTGCGCCGTTGCCGTCGGGCAGAGCGCGAGTGCAAGCGCAATCGCCGTCCAGGCGCACCGCATGGCCCCATTATAGGGTGCCGCCGGGACTCGCGATGGCGTCCCAGGAAACCCCGCCGGACCACACGAACGGCGACTTCTGGTGACGAATCTAGAAAGAAGCGGCGGAATTCCTCCTGAATAAGCCCAACAACACCCCTGGTCAGTCTGGCTCGCCATTTGCCTGTCTAAAGGATCAGGCACCCCCGTCCAGGGGCGGCCCGGAGGCTCAGTCATGGACGACCTGGACATCGCACACAACCGGATCGGTGAATCGGCTCAACGTGTCGTCGATCGTGCAATGGATGAAGCTCGTCGGCGCGGACATACGGAATTCACAAGTGCGCACCTCTTCCTGGCGTTCGGTCGCGTGGAGTGGGACACGTTCGCGGAGTCGATGCGCGATCTCGATCTGAACCCGCACGAGGTATTGAAGGCCATCGAGGATGCCGTGCAGGCTCAGCCGCCCGCCGGCGAAGAAGTCTCAGAGCTGCGCGCGTCCAACGCCGCGAAGCTCGTGCTGCGGTCGGCGTTCCACCATGCCAGCCGCGCGGGGCGTCAGACGATCGAGTCCGCAGACGTGGTGGCCGGCATCCTGGACCAGAGCCAGGAAGTGCCGGTGATGATCGTCCGCCGCCACGGTGTCGAGCCCGACGCCCTCGTGGCTCGCGTCGCGACGCACTTCCGTGACAGCGAGTTGCGCGAGGAGCAGCTGCGCAAGCGCTTCGAGCTGCCCGCCGCCCTCAAGAACTTCGCCGTGAACCTGAACCTGCTGGCGCGCCAGGACAAGATCCCGCCCGTCGTCGGCCGCGACCGCGAGATCCAGCAGGTGCTGGAGATCCTGTGCCACCGCGAACGCTCGAACTCCGTGATGCTCATCGGCGAGCCTGGCGTGGGCAAGACGGCCATCGTCGAAGGGCTGGCGCGGCGGATCGAACTCGAGCCCGAAACGGTACCCGGCCGCCTGCGCGACTGCCACATCGTCAACCTCCAGATGAACGCGGTGGTGGCCGGCACGATGCTGCGCGGCATGTTCGAAGAGCGGATTCACGCGGTGATCAAGGAGATCAAGGAGCATCCGAACCTGATCCTGTTCGTGGACGAAGCGCACACGCTCGTCGGCGCGGGCTCGGCGATCGGTGCGCCCGCCGACGCGGCCAACATCTTCAAGTCCGGGCTCGCGCGCGGCGAAGTGCGGATGATTGGCGCCACGACGATGAGCGAGTACAAGTCGTACATCCAGGAGGACGAAGCGCTGGCGCGCCGCTTCCGGACGGTGGTCGTGCCGGAGCCGACGCTCGACGACACGCGCGGCATCCTGAACGGCCTGAAGCCGCGGCTCGAACGGCTCTACTCGGTGCGGCTGCTCGACGAAGCCGTGGAAACCGCGCTGGCGCTGGCCCCCCGATACGAGCGGCACCTGCACCTGCCCGACAAGGCCATCGGCTGGCTGGACACGGCCGCCGTGCGCGCCGAGATGGACCGGCGCTGGGACGTGACCGCCAGCGACGTGGTTCACGTCGTGTCGGACTCCGCCCGCATCCCGCTCGACATGGTGTTCCGCGACGTCGGCGAACGCTTCGAGGGCATCGAGGCCCGCCTTGGCCGGCCGGATCGTCGGCCAGGAGCAGGCGGTCCGAGCGTTGGCGAGCCGGCTGGTGCTGAACAAGGGACCGCTCAAGGGCGGCTTCGATCGGCCCGATGGCGTGCTGCTGTTCCTTGGCCCGACCGGCGTCGGCAAGACCGAGCTGGCCAAGGCCGTCGCCGAGTTTCTGTTCGGCGACGAGAAGAAGATGATCCGCATCGACATGTCCGAGTACCAGGACGGCGCCGTGTCGGTGGACAAGCTGATCGGCATGCCGCGCGGCATCGTGGGCAGCGAGCGTGGAGGCGCTGCTCACGAACCAGCTGCGCGACAACCCCTGCTCGGTGGTGCTGCTCGACGAGATCGAAAAGGCCAGCCCGATGCTGCTGAACCTGTTCCTGCAGGCCTTCGATGAAGGGTGGCTGACCGACGGGCGTGGCCGCCGCGTGTATCTGTCCGACGCGGTGGTGATCATGACCTCGAACGTCGGCTCCGAGCACTTCCAGAAGCTGCAGAACCCGTTCGGGTTCCGGTCGGGCCAAGTGCGGGCCGACCAGGTGCACAGCGACGTGCGCCGCGAGATGGAGAAGCGGTTCTCGCCCGAGTTCAGGAACCGCATCGACGAGGTGGTGGTCTTCGAGCCGCTGTCGAGCGAGCAGGTCCGTCGGATCGCGCAGATCCACATCGACCGGATCACGACCACGCTGAATGAGGCGGGGAAGTCGCTCGTCATCGGGCCGGGCGTCCTGGACGCCCTGGTGACCGAGGGCCACAACGTGGCGTACGGGGCGCGCTTCCTGAAGCGCGTGATCGACGACCGCCTGAAGCTGCCGCTCAGCCGGCAGTGGAAGGACGGGGTCGGGTTTCCTGGTGTCGATGAAGGAGGGCGCGATCGTCGTGGAGCCGCTTGGGGCCGGCGATCGGGGGATCCAGCGGTGCCAGGCTGTGTAGAACGACAGGCTACAGGCTCCGGGCTCCAGGCTCGGGCCTTCCTTCTCGGCCGTCGCGCGGGCTTCATTGATCACCCGCGCCACCTCTTTCGTGCTACGCTGCGGGCGCCGACTTCCCGCGATACAACCCTCGATAACCGCTCCACGAACTCCGGATGCTCGATCGCTCGAGCCAGGAAAGAAATGTGTGCGGGCGCCTTCCTCGAGGTGCATCACGTTGCCGCCCGCGACGCGCCTCCGTGACCGGCACAGCGCCTTCGATAGTGCGCTCGATGAGCGACGGCTCTCGACGAGAACCCCGGGCACGATTGGGCTCATCAGGATTCCGCACCTGCACGCCGGCGTCGGACAGCTCACGAGTCGGCCCGCAGGCGCTGCCCGCGGAAGGCCCGTCCCGGGCTCGAGCTCCGCGCACACGTCGTCGTCCACGCATGGCACGCTGATGTACACCGCTGCTTCCCTCGAAGGCGCGACAGGCCGGGCCAGCGCCGCCTTGTCGCGGACGATCATCCGGCCCTTGGTGACGACGCTCGCCGGATTGCGATGCTCGAGCAGCACCTCCAGCGCGCCGCGCGTCAGTTTGTAATGTCCCTCGATGGGCTGATAGCCGTCGGTCGCCGAGCCGATGGCGACCAGCTCGCCGTTCCCACGACGGCCGCGCCAGCTCGCGCCGCAGCACCTCCACGATGTTCGTCTTGACCAGGATCACCGACGCGAACTCGTCGCGGCGTTCATCTCGAACTGCTTGTGGTAGCGGCGGGCGTAGCAGTAGTGACAGCCGTGGGTGCAGCCGCGATACGGGTTCAGCGTCCATGAAAACGGCATCCCAAAGACGCGGTTGAGCGCCGATTTGCAGCGCACCTCCTGATACGGCGCCTGGTCGGCCCGCCGATTGGCCTCGGTCAGCTCGGCGTCCGGCGCGCACCGTGTCCGCCACGTCGCGCATCGTGGGCGGTTCCCGCCAGAAAGCCAGTTGCTGTGCCTTTGTGGCCTGCATTTGATTGCTTTCGTCAAATGTTCGCGAATCGTAGCACAGGAGTCGTTGGTCGTTAGTCGTTCGTCGTCAGTCGTTGAGCTGAGGAACTACCAACCACCAACTACCAACTGGCCCGACAAGTTGAAAGGTCCGGGAGGGAGGACGGAGAGACACTAGGGAGACAGCGCAACAAGGAGCTCGGACGCGTGACCACGCGCTCGTCGCGCTCAGGGGAATACGCAGGAATTGCACCGCGACCAGCGCTCCTCCCGCTATTGAGTAAACACGATGGACCCGGCCTCGCGTTCTGCTAGTCGTGAATCATTGCGGCGACGATGAGGATATCCGCGACCAGTGCTGGGCAGCAGGGATATCCACGACCGGGGGTGGACCAAATGGCGCCCTGGGACCATCAGGGACCGGGGGAGCGAGGAAGACCGCGAAGCAGCGGCCGACGGCTGCGTTCAGCAATGACACCGTTGCCACGAGCAGTAGTCGCTCGTGTACTTCCGACTGTCTGACTTTGACCCAGTGCGATCGCGACCAGCACGGCGAAGAACACGATCCCCGTGACCGGCACGACCGCGAAGGCACGTGACGCGGCGGCCATCGGCGTGGGCTCGAATCGCTTGAGCGTGCCGATTGCCGCGGCAAGGCCGACGAAGCACATGCCCGTTGCCAGTGACACGCCGACGACGCCAAGCTCCCGGTGCCGTGTGAGCCTGCGCCCGCTGACCAGCCACGCCTGCGCCAGGAACAGCCCTGTCCAGCCGTAGAAGAACAGCCCGTGAAGGTGTGTAATCGGAGACACGTTCAGCGTTCCCCGGAACATCGGAATCCAATACGTCGGCGCGAATCCGAGCACCGCAACGGCCAGGCACGCCGCCGCCATGTTGACGTAAAACCGCTGTCCACTCGCCGCGACACGGCGCGCGACATCTACGGGTTGGGCAACGATTGTCATCCGGCCTCAGGGGTGCTGAGTATACGCGCGACGCGCGGTAGGTCTGGGCTCTCTCCAGTCTCCAGTCTCCAAGTCAGTCTCCAGTCTCCGGTCTACGGTCGCCGGTCCCGCCAATAGCCCAGCAAGTCCTCGATCATCTTCTCCAACGAGATCTCCGCAAGCCCAACCCGTCTCCTTCATGAGCCTCGTCGGGTCGCCCACCAAAGTCGGGGTGTCGCTCGGGCTGTTCCTCTGGTCCCAGCTCGATCTCCCACCTTCGCGCTCGACCGTGCGACGAGCGTGTCGAGCACCGATTGGATGGAGCGGCCCACGCCCGAGCACACGTTGTAGACCTGGCCGGCTGCGCCGTGTTCCATCAGCGGCGTACGCGCGCACCGTGTCGCGGACATCGATGATATCCCGCTTCGGCTCGAGGTTGCCGACGCGAATCAACGGCGCCTATGGCCCCGCATTCGATGGAGGCCATCTGCCGCGCGATGCTGGGCGCCACGAACGCGGCACCTGACGGGCGCCCGTGTGGTTGAAGGAGCGCGTGACGACGACCTCGAGGCCGTCCTCGTGGAGCCGCCCGCAGGGCCAGCGCCTCCTGTGCGAGCTTGCTCGAACGCATAGGGACTGGCGACGGTCCGACGTCCGTCTTCGCCCATGGGCTCGTCCGAGGCGCGTACACCGTGGCCGAACCCGTGACCAGGCATGCACCGGCTGGCCTAGAGACGCAGCGCGTCCAGCAGCCGTGCGTCCCGAGCACGTTGCCCTCGAGCGCGCGGCGCCGGCTGTCCACGATTGCGCCACCTGCGGCACCCCGGCGCAATGGTAGACCATCGCGGGCCGCAGCTCCCGCATCGCTGCGCGCGCGCCCGTCGCGCGCGAGCAGGTCCACCTGTTCCCAGCGCGCCAGCTCCGCCAGCTCCGCGGGCGGCTCGGCTCGGGCCCAGCCGGCGACGTCGCCCGGCGTGGACAGATGCCCCAGCAGATGGCTGCCGGCAAATCCCGCCGCCCCGGTCACCAGCACCGGGCTCCGGGGTCATGTCAGGCGGCGTGGCGTGCCGTACCGCGCCGCGTAGTAGCGCCGAACGCCGGATCGTTCTCCTTGATCGGGCGCCACCACCACTCGTTGTCGCGGTACCAGTCGACGTGTCGCGCGAGCCCTCCTCGAACGGGACCTGCGGCGCGCAGCCCAGGACCTGAGCTTCGCCGTGTCCAGCCAGTAGCGGCGGTCGTGGCCGGGCCGATCGGCCACCGGCCGATCAGCGCTGTGCGGCTTGCCCAGCCCGTCGAGGATCCGGTGCGTCAGATCGACGTTCATGATCTCGTTGCCGCCGCCGATGTTGTACACCTCGCCGGTCACGCCGGCGTCGATCAGCAGATCGATCGCCCCGCAGTGGTCCTCGACGTGCAGCCAGTCGCGCACGTTGCGGCCGTCGCCGTAGAGCGGCACCGGCTTGTCGTCGAGCGCGTTGGTGACGAACAGCGGGATCACCTTCTCGGGGAACTGGTACGGGCCCGTAGTTGTTCGACGCGCGCGTGATCACCACGGGCACGTCGTAGGTGGCCCAGTAGCTGTAGGCCAGCCGATCGGCGCCGGCCTTGCTGGCCGCGTACGGGTTCCGCGGCTTGCAGCTCGTCGGTCTCGCGCTGGCGCCCGTCGGCAGCTGCCGTACACCTCGTCGGTCGAGATCTGGACGAACCGCGCAGGTGCGGCGCGCGCGCGCGCGGCCTCGAGCAGCACGAACGTGCCTTCGACGTCGGTCCGGATGAAGTCGCCGGCCGAGGATCGACCGGTCGACGTGCGTCTCGGCCGCGAAGTGCACCACCACGTCGGACGCCGCCATGGGCCGCGACGGCCGCGTCGCAGATGTCGCCGTGGACGAAGCGTGACGCGGGTTCGTCCATCACGTCGTGCAGGTTCTCGCGCGGCCCGCGTAGGTCAGCTTGTCGAGCGTGGTGACCTGCCAGTCGGGGTGGGTGGCCAGCGCGTGGCGCACGAAGTTGGAGCCGATGAAGCCGGCGCCGCCGGTGACCAGCACGTTCACCATCGGATGCCGACCTCGGAATTGTCGCCCAGCATGAACCGGTAGCGCGCTCGGCTTGAGCGGCTCGCGGTAGATCTGCACGTTCCTGCCGATCAGGCTGTCCGTCGACCCGGTTCGGCAGGTCGCGGAGCGACGATCCCTCGAGCACGATGCTGTGCTCGATCTCCGTGTCGCTGAATCTCCACGTCGTTCATGATCGAGGTGTATGGGCCGACGTAGGCGTGCACGATGCGCGCGCGCGCGCCGATGATCGCCGGGCCCACGGATGACGACCGTTCGACGACGGCGCCCGCCTCGATCACGACTTTGCCCTCGATGCGGCTCTCGGCGTCGACCGGCCCGTCGATGCGGCGCTCGAACGTGTCGAGGATCGAGCCGGTTGGCCTCGAGCATGTCCTCGAGCTTGCCCGGTGTCCTTCCACCAGCCCTCGACGATGTGCGGGCGTACGGTGAGGCCGCGGTCGATCAGATCCTGGATGGCGTCGGTGATTTCGAGCTCGTTGCGGAAGCTCGGCTTGATGCGGTCGACCGACTCGAATATCTCCGGCCCGAACATGTAGACGCCGACGAGCGCCAGATCGCTGATCGGCTCCTTCGGCTTTTCGACCAGCCGGACGACGCGGCCGTCGTCGCAGCTCGGCGACGCCGAACATCTGCGGGTCGGGCACCGTGCGTCAGCAGGATCTGCGCGGCGGGCTGCTCGCGCGCGAACTCCTCGCACGAAGGGCACGATGCCCTTGTTCAGCAGGTTGTCGCCGAGATACATCACGAACGGCTCGTCGCCGATGAACGGCTCGCTGATCATGACCGCGTGCGCCAGCCCGCGCGGCGCATCCTGCTCGATGTAGGTGACCCGCACGCCCCAACTGCGAGCCGTCGCCGACCGCGGCGCGGATCTCCGCCTGCGTGTCGCCGACGACGATGCCGATGTCGCGGATGCCGGCTTCGGCCATCGCTTCGATGCCGTAGAACAGCACCGGCTTGTTGGCGACCGGCACGAGCTGCTTGGCGCTCGTGTAGGTGAGCGGCCGCAGGCGGGTGCCCTTGCCGCCGCTGAGAATCAGTCCCTTCACGTCGCTCACCGCTGCGCCGCCGAACGCGCCGCCGAAGAAATTCGAGAACGTGCCGAGCCCCGCCAGGACGAACGAAAGTTGAAGCGGCGGTCCGCGGCAATCGGGATGTCGCGAGCTGCGGGGATAGTTGAACGTCTGAGACTCGGCCTGGAAGCCGCAGCACTGCGCCATGTAGTCCCACGCCATGACGTCTGGCTGACGATGTAGCCGCGCGCCGATGTCCCAGCTGAGCGCGTAGATGCCGCGTGACCGTGCCCTCCGTGAACCGCACGCGACGACGACCCGGAATGTAGCTGCTGACGGTCGACGCAGGGCTCGGCCGCTGGCGGCTGTAGCTGACGTTGCCCGACGTGCGCAGCGCCGTTGATGGTGCCGCCCGACGGAGAAGATCTGCAGGCCGTTGCCGGACACGTCGTACTCGAGCGCGGGCGTTGGCGTCGAACGCGAGCGGCGGGGAGAAGCGCGCGGTCAGGGCGATCGGCGAGAGGTCGACGGCCTTCGGGCGGCCGGAGTAGCTCGACGTAGTGCGTGTCGAACAGGCTCGACTCGGGTTCGTGTAGTAGGTCTGTTGCACGCCGACCGTGAGGAACTCGCGCGTCTGGCCGCGCTGCCCGTCGACGGGCCGCGCGCGGAGAAGAGACGGTTGGTCAGGCCGTAGGTGAGCCGCGTCGCGCCGCCGACGACGAAGTCGGAGGCGTCGGTGAGCACGGCGACTGCGCCTGGTTGGCGATCTCGGTGGTGTAGTCGACGCGAACGTCGGCTCGATGACGTGCTTCATGCGCTCGGTGAATGCGCGCTGCCGGCGTGTCCCAGATCTTGCGTGAAGCACCGGTCCGATGACGTCGGACCGCAGCGCCAGGAATTGGCGCGTCAGCGGCGCATCGGTCAGCGTTGCCGCTCGCGTCGAGCGCTGCGCGAGTAGTAGGTGGTGCGATAGGACGCGTTGGTGTTGACCGACAGGTACGTCAGCCGCGACAGCGGCGCGCGCAGCGTCGGCGCGAGGTCGAACCTGGCTGCAGCTGTCGTCGGACGTCGACGATGCCGTCGTTCAGCGTGCTGGTAGGGCAGGTAGGCGTACTCGGTGTTCAGCGAGGCGTAGATGGGCGTGCCGAAGAGCAGCTGCGGCGCGACGGCTGGCCGGAGACGCGCGGCGTGCTGCCGTACACGTCGGACGACGTCGTGTCGGTGAAGGACCTCGTTGCGCTGGTAGTGCGCGCTCGTCGAGAGTCGGCGCCGAAGGTGCCGCTGAGGCCGCCCTCGATCGTCCGGCGGCTGCTGCGTGGCCTGGTAGATGTTCTGGTGGTAGAGCTGCTGGGTGACGATGTCGGAGAAGTAGTCGACGCGGCCGCGGGCGCGGATGCGCGGCGCCGATGCGTGTGGTTGCCGTCGCCGCGTGACCTCGAAGCTGTTGTCGGCCGGGCAGCGGTGGCGTCTGCGCCGTCGTCGGTGATACGTGTCTCGTTCTGGATGAAGCGGTAGAACGCGGACGTTGCCCGTCGACTCGGCGCGGCGACGTAGCGGTATTCGGCGCCGCGCCCTGGCCGGTCCGCGTGAACCAGTCGTGGAAGAACGTGGCGTCCTGGCTGCGGCCGATCGCCCAGAAGAACGCGTTGCTCAACGCCTGGCCGCGCAGCGTCGACGTGCCGTAGGTCGGCATCAGGAAGCCGGTGGCGCGCTCGTCGTCCTGATCGGGTAGTAGATCGACCGGCAGGTAGAGCACCGGCACGCCCTTGACCCGCAGCACCATGTTGCGCGCGATCGCGTAGTCGTCGAGGTTGATGATCGACGCTGCTGGCTGGTGACTCCCAGCGCGGCGTCGGCTGCACGCAGGTGGTGAACCCGCCGCGGTGATCCGGTACTTGCTGGGCCCGAGCTTCTCGATCGTCTCGCCGTAGAAGTAGACGTCGGGATCCTGGCCGTGCCGAACTGCTGCGAGTCGGCGCCGGTCGCCGAGCGACATGATGCCGGACGCGTTCTTGAACGTGCCGGTGCCGTTGCTCGATGTCGAACTCGACTTCGTCGGCGGCGATGCGGCCGTCTGGCGTCGGTGAACACGACGTTGCCGCTGGCCACCAGCCGCTCGTTGTCGATGTAGAGTTCGACCTCGTCGGCGAAGAACTTGAGTCGCTGCCGGGGATCGGCAGCTCGACGTTGCCGCTGAGATCGCCAGTGATCGGCCGAGCTGCTCGGACGATTCGCAGCTCGGCAGTCTGCTGCGCGCGCGGCGGGTCGCCGGCAGCCGGCCGAGCCGCGGCGGCCTGCGGCGAGCGCGGCACGGCTGCGTGCCAGGCGGCGCTGGTGCGCGCGCCGACGCACGGCCGCGCGACGGCATGCGCACCGGCAGACGAGACAGCGAGCGACGGCAGCCGGAGTCATCGGAGCGTGCAGTGGCGGTCAGCGGCAGGTAGCACGCGGCATCAGGCGCGTCGCGCACGGCGCCGACGAGGAAAATCGAGCCCGCCACGCACACCGGTCGTGCGCTCGAGCGCCTGCGGTCGACGGCTGCGATCGGGTCGTCGATCGCGCTGACGAGGGCCGTGCCCGGCGCGACGGCGGCGCCGCGATGCCGCAGCCGAGCTCGGCGCGCCGGAGCGCCCGCGGCGTCGGCGCCTCGGTGGCGATGACGCGCGAGACGCGCGGCAGCAGCGCCTCAGGATGTCGTCGATGTCCTTGTCGCGCATCACGCCGACGACGAGCGGCGGCCGCTCCGGGTGCCACCGTCGCGAGATAGGCGGCGAGCGCCGCGGCGCCGTCGGCGTTGTGCGCGGCGTCGAGCAGCACCGCGGCGTCCGTCGACCGGGAGCAGCTCGAGCCGGGCGGGCCACTCCGCGTCGGTCAAGCCCTGCTCGATCGCGTCGCGGTGACGGCGACCCCGCGGCCTGCGCGCCGCCTCGAGCAGGCGCACCGCCACGGCGGCGTTGCGGACCTGGTGCTCGCCGCGCAGCGCCAGCGTCAGCGGTCCGTACGACGCGGCCGGCGTGGCGCAGGGTGACGCGTGCGCGCGCCGTCGCGCATCTCGGCGTCGACGGCGTGTCGCTGCGCGGCTTCGATCAGCGTGGCGCTCCGCTCGGCGGCGACGCGGCGGACGACGTCATCGCCTCCGGCGGCAGCTCGCCCGGCGACGACCGGTCATTCCGGGCTTGATGATGCCGGCCTTCTCGAACGCGATCGCGGCGAGCGTGTGGCCGAGGTGCTGCTGGTGGTCGAAGCCGATCGTCGTGATGGCGCCGGCCACGGGTGTGATGACGTTGGTGGCGTCGAACCGGCCGCCCAGTCCCACCTCGATGACCGCCACCTCGACGCCCGGCGCGCCGGAACAGCTCGAACGCGATCGCCGTCGTCGCCTCGAAGAAGGTCGGCGTGACGCGCAGCGCGCCCGTGCGCACCAGCCGGTCGGCCAGGTCCAGCACGTCGCGGCCACCGCGTCGAAGCGTGGCGGCGTCCGACCGGCGCGGTCGCCGATCGACGAAGCGCTCGGTGAGGTCGGCCAGGTGGGGCGACGTGTAGCGCGCGGCGCGAAGGCCGCCGGCACGCAGCGCCGCGTGGACCATCGCCGTCACCGAACCCTTGCCGTTGGTGCCGGCCACGTGCAGCGACACGAAGCTGCGCTCCGGATGACCGAGCGCTTCGCACAGCGCGGGTGATGTTCTCGAGACCGAGCTTGATCCCGAACGTTTCGAGCGCGAGGAGACGGTCGAGCAACGTTCGAGTGCGTCAGCGGTCGCTGATGGCGGCCGAGTCGCGCGGCGCCGCCACGGCAGCGGCCGGCGCGCCTGGGGCGAGCGGCGCAGCTCGGCGCCCATGAAACGCAGCGCGCGCGCCGACGGTGGCCTTCAGGTCCCGGCGATCGACGACCAGGTCGAGCATGCCGTGCTCGAGCCAGGAACTCGCTGCGCTGGAAGCCCTCGGGCAGCTTCTGACGAATGGTCTGCTCGATGACGCGGGGCCCCGCGAAGCCGATGAGCGCCTTGGGCTCCGCGATGTTCAGGTCGCCGAGCATCGCGAAGCTGGCCGTCACGCCGCCGGTCGTCGGATCGGTGAGGACGGAGATGTAGGGCAGCCGGGCGCGGTCCAGCCGCGCCAGCGCCGCCGACACCTTCGCCATCTGCATCAGCGACAGCGCGCCTTCCATCATCCGCGCGCCGCCGGAGCACGACACGATGATGACCGGCTGGCGCCGCTCCAGCGCCATCTCGACGGCGCGCGTGATCTTCTCGCCGGCCACGACGCCCATGCTGCCGCCGATGAACGTGTACTCCATCGCCGCGATCACGACGTCGAGTGCCGTCGAGCCGTGCCCGTGGCGACGATCACCGCGTCCTTGAGCCCGGTCGCCTCGATGCGCCTTCAGCAGGCGCTCGCGGTACGGCTTGGTGTCGGTGAACCCCAGCGGATCGTTCGAGCGCAGGTTCGGCGAAGTGCTCGTTGTACTGCCCGCCATCGAACAGCGCCGCCAGCCGCTCGGCGGCGGTCATCGGAAGTGGTGGGCGCACTTGGGGCAGACGCTCAGGTTCGCTTCGAGGTCCTTCTTGTAGATCGAGCTGGCTGCAGCCCGGGACACTTGACCCACAGGCCCTCGGGAACCCGGCTCGGTTTCTCGGCCGTCGCGAGGCCATCGGCTTGCGGGTCTTCTTGAACCAGGCCATGAGCGGAACTGTAGCACAGCGAGTTCATGGTGCAAGTTCAGAGTGCAGAGTCCAGGAAGCCGAGCCGGAAGCGCAGTTCACGGCCGTCTGCCTTCTGAACTCTGAACTGTGCAAGTCCGGACTCGACTCACGGCCGCGGCACGTAGTAGCGCGTGCCCTGGCCCATGGTCGTTATCTGCCGGACCAAGTCTTCCAGCGCCTCGTCGCTCCGGTGCAGCTCTACCTGCGAGGTCTCCACCACGAGGAGCGGCGTGGCGGTGTAGTGGAAGAAGAAGTGCTGGTAGGCCTCGTTCAGCTCGCGCAGGTAGTCGGCGTCCGGCTCCAGGCGTCTCGCCGTCTGGTTCTCGCAGGGCCGTGCGGGCGTCGAGCCGCGCCTTCAGGACCTCGGTCGGCGCCTGCAGATAGATCACGAGATCCGGTGTCGGGATGTCGGCCGCCAGCAGATCGTAGAGCCGCTGATAGATGAACAGCTCGTTGTCGTCCAGGTTCAGATACGCAAAGATCTTGTCCTTGTCGAACACGTAGTCACAGATGCTGACCTGCGCGAACAGGTTCGACTGCCGCTGAGCGGTCTGTTGCTGGTGACGGTTCAGGAGGTAGAAGAGCTGGGCTTGCAGCGCCGCGCCGGGGCGGCCCTTGTAGAAGTCGGGGAGAAACGGGTTCTCGCGCTCTTCGAGGATCGTGGTGCCGTCGAGCCGGGCGGCAAGCCGCTCGGCCAGCGCGGTCTTGCCGACGCCGATGGGACCATCGATCGCGATCGATCGGAATGACATGCGTGAAGAGGCAGTGACGCCGGGTGGGCCGTCGGCTGCATGCTATCTTAGCTTCACTCTCACATGCGCACGGCTTCGCACCATCGAGTGTTCGCGCGCGCCGCCCTCGTCGCGTCGGTGATCGCCGCCCAGTCGTGCGCGCCGGCGTCGGCTCCCGTCGCCACGCCCGCGGCTCCGGCCGTCGTGGCAGCCGCGGCGTGGGAGGAGAAGCTGGCGTGGATCGTTCGCCTCGAGGATCAGCGCATCCTGCGCGAGCCCAATCCTCCCGCGCCGCAAGTGCTGCGGGCGGCCACGGCCCGGGAGCCGGCGGTGCTGGGTCCGGCGGCGCCCGCCGATCTGCTGCCTCTGATGCGGGACAGGGAAGCCCGCGTGCGTCGCCGGGCCGCGCTGGCCGCGGGACGAGTCGGTCTCTCTGAGGCATTGCCCTACCTGACCGAGCGCCTGAAGGATATGGAGGCCGAGGTCCGGCAGATGGCAGCCTTCGCCATGGGGCTCATCGGCGATCCCGCCGCGCGCGGCGCGTTGCTTGAGGCCCTGAGCAGCCCCGATCCGCTCCTGCAAGGCCGCGCAGCGGAGGCACTGGGTCTCATCGGCGACAAGACCGATGCGCCGGCAGTGGGCGCCATGGTGCGCGCGCACGTGGCCGCTGGCGCGTTGAGGCCGATCGCCGCCGACACGATGGACCATCCGCTGCCACCGCCGGTCGAAGCGGCGAGGCTGGGACTCTACGCACTTGCCCGGCTGGGCAACTACGACGCTCTTGCTGCGGCGGTGATCGACGAACGCGGTGCGCCCGTTTCCGCGTGGTGGCCCGTGGCCTACGCGCTCCAGCGAGTGGGCGACCCCAGGGCGGCGCCGGCGCTCACGACGCTGCTGACGCAGGGGCGCTACACGGCGTCCTTCGCGATCCGCGGGCTCGCCGCGGCCAAGGACACGTCCATCATTCCCCAGCTGCGCGCTCTGGTTCAGGAGCGCAAGGCTGACCGCGCGGTCGTGATCCAGGCCATCCGCGCGCTGGCCGCGATGGGCGATGCGGGAGCGTTGCCGCTCGTCTCGCGCCTGATGACGGACGCGTCGGAGGACGAGGCCGTGCGCGGCGAAAGCGTGACGGCATTCGCCACGCTCGCCGACCGCCGTTCAGAAGAGACGCTGATCGACCTGCTGTTCGACCGGCTTCCCCTTGTCCGTGCACAAGCCACGCGGGGGCTGGCGCGGGTGGCGCCGGAGAATTTCATGGTCACGCTGTCGGGCCTCGATGTCGATCGCGACTGGACCGTTCGCGCGGCCCAGGCGACGGCGCTGGGCGGCCTGCCCACGGCCACCGGCGGGCCCCGTCTCACGCTGATGCTGGAGGATTCAGACAATCGCGTGGTGACAGCCGTGATGGCGGCGCTGGTGGCCTCGAAGGCCCCCGACGCCGAGGGGGTGCTGCGCGCGCGCCTGACCGCGCAGGACTTTGCGGTGCGCGCGGCCGCCGCTCAGGGACTGGGCGAACTGAAGGCCGCCGGGTCGCTCGAGGCGCTGCGTGCCGCCTATCAGGCCGCGGCCAATGAGCCTGCCTACACGGCACGCGCCGCCATCCTCGCGGCCATTCACCGGATCGACCCCTCCGCGGCCAAGCCGCTGGTGGAGGCGGCGCTTGCCGATCGCGACTGGGCGATGCGCGTGCGTGCGGCGGACCTGCTGAAGGAAGGCGGCACTACGACTGGCGTCGCGGAACGCATGCGGCCAGCCACCCAGGGTGCTGCGGTGGACGATCCCGAATGGCGCGCGATGGTGGCGCCTGCGTTTTCGCCTCGCGCGTACATCGAGACCGAGAAGGGCGTCATCGAGATCGAGCTGGCTGTGCTGGACGCGCCGCTGACGGTTCGTAATTTCGTGACCCTGGCCCGGAAGGGCGTGTTCAACGGCGTGGCGATCCACCGCGTCGTGCACGACTTCGTGGTGCAGGACGGAGATCCAAGGGGCGACGGCGAAGGCGGCCCCGGCTACACCATCCGCGACGAGATCAATCAGCGCCCGTATCTGCGGGGCACGGTGGGCATGGCGCTCGACTGGCGCGACACCGGCGGCAGCCAGTTCTTCATCACGCACTCACCGGCGCCGCACCTCGACGGACGTTACACCGTGTTCGGATCGGTCGTGAGCGGCATGGACGTCGTGGACCGCCTCGTGCAGTGGGATCGCGTCGTGCGCGTGCGCATACGCGACGGCGTCAGAGACGAGTGAGTGATGCGGGCGCCGTACAAAGAAAAAGGGGCGCCGAAGCGCCCCGTGAAGGCTGAAAAATGGGGTGCTTCAACAAGCACCCCATAAAGCCTTCGTGAAGAATTACCGCTTCTTTGCGGCCTTCTTCTTTGCGCCCTTGGCAGCCTTCTTCGCCATTTGCTTCTCCTTAGAAGTTAGCGACTCAACCTCACGACGACCGCTCGGCCGTCACAATTGGTGGGCTGAGCCATCCACCCTCATACCAGATGTAGATTACGGGTGAGATTCTTCTCCTGTCAAGCACAAAATCGCGAATTTTGTCAAAAAGACGACCTCGAAGGCACGCTCAATCTCACCCGATCTGTCAAGTGTCGGCACCAGCGCGTGCGGTCGCCAGTGCCTCGCGCGCGGCGCTCCTCGCGTGACCTCGATCCGTCGCGCCGCTCACGCCGCGAGTCGCTTCAAGGCGCGCTGCGCATCGGCCTTGAGCACCGGGTCCACGCCGAACGCGCCCACGACCAGGCGATAGAGGTCGATCGCCCGGGGCACCGACCCCTGCCGCTCGAGGGCACGGGCCGCGTGATAGCAGGCGCTCGCGAAGACGTGGGGCGGCGTGGCGGGGTCGCTGATCACCGATTCCAATGCGCCAACGCCTTCAACGGTGTGCCGTTCCGCCAACTGCAGGCGGGCCTGCCGGTAGCGCGTGACGGGGTCGGCGGGCCGCAGCGAGAGCGCGCGGGCCAGGGCTCGCGAGGCGTCGGGAAGCGCGCCGCGCTCGAGCGCTCGCCAGCCTTCAAGAGAGGCGCGATAGGCCTGAGCGGTCGCGGAGTCGGGACCGCGGCGCAGCCCCTCGCGCGCACCCTCGGCCGTGCGAAGGGGATCGCCCGGTGGCACCGCGGTGAGGGCCAGCTTGTATTGCGCGACGGCTTCGTCGCGGACACCCATACGGTCGAGGGCCTGGCCCAGGGCCACACGCGCGCGCGATTCGACGCCGATGGGTGCGGCCGGGGGCGATGCCAGGAGCGACCGCAGCTCGTCGATGGCCAGATCCGTGTCACCAAGGCGATCGAGCTGCACGGCTGACCCCAGGCGCGCCCTGGCCGCCGCCGCTTCCGGGAGCGCCACCCGCTGGCTCTGAGCGGCGTCGAAGAGGCTCCGCCAGGCCTGCAGGCTGGAGCCCGGATCGGAGCGGTGCACGTCGTGGATATCGGCCTCGATCTCGAAGAAATGGGGGTTGTGGGGGTGACGCGCCCGCAGTTCACGGGCGAGCGTGAGGGCGCGTTCGGGCTCCTTTTTGTACCCGCAGGTACACGAGGTGCAGCTGGTAGCCGGCTTCGCTGCGAAACACCTGCGCGCGCGTGTGCGCCTGTTCCATCGCCTGCAGCCCCGCGACGCGGTCGCCACCGGGCAGGAGCAGGAACCAGCGCAGGAGCTTGAGGGCCGAGGGGGCGACGTCGGCGTAGGACCGATAGAGGCCCGCGCCGTAGCGCGCATCGTGCATCGATGGATCGAGCGCGATTGCCCGTTCGAGCGCCTCCTTGATGCGCTTGCCATCGCGCGCGGCGGCCAGCTGCTCGCCGCGCATGCTGCGCCACTGGGAGCGGGCGCCGTAGCTGGCGCCAAGGTAGAACCAGGCCTCAGCTCTCTGCGGTTCGCGGGCGACCCACGCCTCCGTGGCGGCCAGCGCCGCGTCCACTTGGCCGCCGAAGGCCTGATCGCGAGAGCGGTCGTGCACGTCCAGCCGGATCCGCCACCAGAGGGCCAGCGCCTCGAGCACCTCGCAGGCTTCCGCCGGGGCCTTATCGTCGCGGGCGATGGTTCGGGCCGGACCGCAGGCCGTGGCCAGCAACTGCGGGACGTCGTCGAACCGGGCATCCAGGATCGCGTCGTAGGCGCGCGCGACCAGTGGCGCCGCCGACAGGCCCCTGGTCTGCGCAGCGGCGGGTGGTGCGGCAAGCAGCAGCGCGAGCCCGACCCCCCAGAAGCGGCATCCCATCAGGTGACGCTGGTCCGGAGGCGCTGCTTCTCGGCGTGGCGCTCGATGGCCAGCGCGATCAGCTTGTCGATCAGGGCGCCGATCGGCACGCCGGAGGCTTCCCACATCTTGGGGTACATCGAGATGGTGGTGAAGCCGGGCAGTGTGTTCACCTCGTTGAGATACAGCGAGCCGGTGGCGCGGTTCAGGAAGAAGTCCACGCGCGCCATCCCCGAGAGCTCCAGCGACCGGAACGCCTCGACGCTCAGCGCCTGCACGCGGCGGGTGGTGTCGGCCGGCAGATCGGCGGGAATCCGCCACGACGCGCCGTCCGGGTCCACGTACTTGGCGTCGTAGGAGTAGAAGCCGTCTGGGTGGGTGACGATCACCTCGCCCGGCAGCGACGCCTGCGGGTCGTCGTTGCCCAGCACGGCGACCTCGATTTCGCGCGCGTTCGCCACGCCGGCTTCGATCACGAGCTTACGGTCGAATTCGAGCGCCAGCTCGACGGCCGGCGCCAGCGCATCGATGGCCTTCACCTTGGAGATGCCGACGCTGGACCCCAGGTTCGCGGGCTTGACGAACAGCGGGAAGCCAAGCTGCGCTGCCCGTTCCGACGCGCCAGCGGCGTCGCGTTCCCATTCGTAACGGTAGAGGGTGACGTGCGGCACGATGGGCAGCCCGCGCTCGATGAAAAGCGACTTCATCACGGCCTTGTCCATGCCCACGGCGGAGCCCAGGACCCCCGCGCCTACATACGGGACACCGGCCAGCTCCAAGAGCCCCTGCACGGTGCCGTCCTCGCCATAGGGACCGTGGACGATCGGGAACACCACGTCGATGTGCGATCCCGACAGCGCCTTGGTGGGCTCCACGGCCTGAAGCGCCGTCGAGTCGCCTTGCCTGATGACCTCCGAGGCCGAGAGCGCCTTGGGCACCGACGGCGGCAGCGACCAGCGGCCGTCCTTGGCGATGTGGATGGGGACCGTCTCGTAGCGGGCCGGGTCCAGGTTCCCGCAGATCGACGCGGCCGACGCGATGGACACTTCGTGTTCGCCGGACCGGCCGCCGTAGATCACGCCGACGCGCAGTTTCTTCGTCACCTGGACCGTCGTGCGTCTCGATAGATGACTCGTACCCTCATCGCCCCCCGCATGACGGTCCCAGCGCGCGAAGCGCGCAGAAACAAACGTATGGAACCAGCATCTTGAACTCCCAGGCTGGT